>NZ_NCEQ01000005.1 GCF_002280785.1 Brevundimonas subvibrioides | reverse complement strand
TGGGCCATGGAGGCCCGCCTCTATGCCGAGGATCCGGCCAACGGCTTCCTGCCCTCGATCGGGCGGCTGGATCATTTCGTCCTGCCTGACGACATCCGCGTCGACACCGGCGTCGAACAGGGCGGCGAGGTCAGCCAGTTCTACGACCCCATGATCGCCAAGCTGATCGTGCACGAGGACACCCGCGAGGCGGCGGCCGAACGGCTGGCGCAGGCCTGCGGCGAGGTCGAGGTCTGGCCGGTCAGGACCAATGCCGGCTTCCTGGTCAAATGCCTGGAGCATCCGAAGTTCGTCGCGGGGGACGTGGACACGGGGTTCATCGCGGCCGAGGAGGATGACCTGACAATCCGCAGGATAAGCGAACGCTCGCTGCAATCTGCGGCCCGGGTTCTGCGTTTTGGTGTGGCAGACCTCGGCAATGACGATTTCTCGCCTTGGTCACAGCGGGACGGCGCCGTCGGGTTCCGACCCAACGGGACCCCTGGCCCAAGTCAGACGGTCTACGTGGACGGTCAGCACACGCGACTGGATATCAATGAGAGCGTCTTTGCCGAACAGGTCCACTTTGAACCGGACAGGGTCACGACCATCTATTTCGATCAGGGCTCGCCCTACCGGGTCTCGCTAAATGCACCAGCTGGTGCGGTCGGCGACTCCGCCTCCGACGGCTCTCTGCGCGCGCCCATGCCCGGCAAGATCGTGGCCGTCTCCGCCACCGTCGGCGACGCGGTCACGAAGGGGCAGCCCATCGTGGTGCTGGAGGCCATGAAGATGGAGCACGCCCTGGTCGCGCCCTTCGACGGCATGGTCACAGAACTTGGCGCCGTCGTCGGCGCTCAGGTCGCCGCCGACGCGGTGTTGGCGATTGTCGCCAACCCAGATAGCGGCGGACAAGCTGCACGTCGGGGACAGGGTGTGGGCGACACGCTGCGACGTGAGACAACGGAACGGGAGGCGAGGACGGCATGAACATCATCATCATCGGAGCGGGTCATGCTGGCGGGACCGTCGCGGCCTTGCTGCGTCAGAACGGTTTCAAAGGCGGGATCACCCTTATCGGCGAGGAGCCCCACGCACCGTATCAGCGGCCGCCATTGTCCAAAGGGTGGTTGAAGGGTCAGGTGGCGGGCGATGGCCTGTTGCTGAGGCCGCGTGACTGGTACGACGAGAATGGGATCGCGCTGAAAACGTCGACCAGAGTGGTCCGCATCGAGCCCGCCAGCCGGACTGTGGTTCTGTCGACCGGCGAGTCTCTGTCGTACGATAAGCTCGTGCTCGCCACGGGTGCGAGGGCGCGCAAGCTGGTGCTGCCCGGTAGCGATCTGAAAGGCTTTCTCGAACTCAGGACCATCGAGGATGCCGAGGCGCTCAAGGCCTGGTTCAAGCCAGGGTTTCGGCTGGCCATCATCGGCGGCGGATATGTCGGGCTGGAAGTGGCGGCGTCCGCCAGATTATTGGGCGCGGAGGTCCGCGTGATCGAGCGCGAGGACAGGCTGCTGGCCAGGGTCGGGGGACCGGTGCTGTCGAGCTTCTTCCGCCAGGTCCATGAAGACCATGGGGTCGAGTTCCGCTTCGGTGTCACCGTCGAAGGGTTCGAGGGCCTGGACGGGCAGGTGTCTGGTGTCCGGCTGGCCGGGGGCGAGCTCGTCCCATGTGACGCCGTGCTGGTGGGGATCGGGGCTATTCCGAACGATGACCTCGCTCGCGACTCCCTGCTCGTCTGTGACGACGGTGTCGTGGTCGATGGCCATGCGCGGACGTCAGACCCGAATATCTTTGCCGTCGGTGACATGACCCGCAGGCCCATGCCGCTGTATGGGCGATCCGTCCGTCTGGAAAGCGTGCCCAACGCCCTCGAACAGGGGCGTCAGGCCGCCGCCGCCATCTGTGGCACGGCGGAGCCAAAGCCGGAGACGCCGTGGTTCTGGTCCGATCAATACGACCACAAGCTCCAGATCGCCGGAATGATTTTCGACGTCGATCAAACCGTGATGCGCGGTGATCCCGCGAGCGGGAAGTTCGCCGTGTTCCATCTTTCGGGCGCTCGCATCCAGGCTGTGGAGGCGGTCAACGCTCCGCCGGAGTTCATGATGGGCCGCCAGTGGCTGGCCTCGCGCCGCGAGATCGATCCTGGACGCCTGGAGGATGTGTCCATTCCCATAAGGGAGGTCTGACGCCTTTGTTCGGCGAGGAGATCCAGCAGGAAGTCCACTATGAAAACAGGCGTCAGCGGCGTGTCCGGAAAGTCGGGCGCAGAGGTTCGTCAACATCTGATCAGACGACGGATCGACGTGGTCGGCTTTTCACGCACGCCGGCATCGACGGCGGCTGACGAGGCTCGGGTTTTCCCTCTATGGGGTCGACGCCTTTAGGTCAGCGATCTGGGCTTGGTGGCGGTCGAAATGGTCGGGGCGGCGTTCGACCCATACGCCGCGCGCCGTCGCTCGGTCGCGATCATCTCCCTCCAGGCGAAGGGAACCCGACATGATGCGACGGCGGCCGTCCACCTCCTCGATACGCACGGCCAGGATCAGCGGTCGTTCGACGGGAACCGGCATCAGGAAGTCGATCGTCAAGGTCGCGGTCACCGTCAACAGACCGCTATGGGTCAGGAACCGACCCAGGGCGTCGTCGAAAACGCCGGATATCCATCCGCCATGCGCGACATCGGGTCCGCCCTGGAAGTCGGACGGGCAGGCCAGACTGACCCGCCCCTCGTTGTTGCCGATCGCAACAAAGTCGTTGGCGCCGAACCGACAGGCCCTGGCGCCGACGCGGCAACCCCGGCACAGCGCAATGTTATCCTTCATCGGATTTTCCCTCTAATGCCGCCGGGAGTCGCAACTCTATGGAGATGGCGTTTCTCGCAACAGAACCGCCTGCGCAAGGCGGGGCAGGGCGGTCGTCTTGCCCCGTATGCCGCGTCGCCTGGGTTTGCGGCCCTGTCCGACGCCGTTTCCAGTTTCGTTTGCGCGTCAATGCCTGCTAGTCAAAGCTGCATATTGCGGCCATGCCGCACGAATTGACGGAGTACGCATGGCGCGATCAGCAGCAGGAAGGGCCGTCCGCGTAGAGGCCAGCGCGTCCGAGGGCGCGGAGTCTGCGACGGCGAACGATTCCGCCGAGAAGATGGTGATCGTCAAACCTGCGGCCAATGCGATCCGGATTCTGAAATTTCTGGTCGAGGCGGGCGGCCCGACGCGGTCTGTGACCATCTCGCGCAGCCTCGGCCTGAACGCCAGCACCTGCTTCAATATCCTGCGCACCCTCGTGCTGGAGGAGGTTGTCGAGTTTGATCCGGTGGCCAAGACCTATTCTGTGGGCGTGGGACTGACGACGCTGGTCGGAAATCTGCTGACGGAGGGTCAGCGCGTGGCGGCGGCGACCCCGCAGATGCGTGATCTGGCCGACCGCTATAACATCACCATGACCCTGTGGAAGCGGTTGGGGCCCGACAAGATCGTCCTGGTCAAAAGTGTCGCGAGCCCGGCCAATGTGCGCATCGAGATGGCCGAAGGCCAACGCCTGCCGGTCCTGATGGCGTCGACGGGCCGGATCATGGCGCCGCATCTGGGCTGGTCGCGCAAGGACCTGAAGGCGGCGTTCAAGGCTCTGCGCTGGCAGACCCCCCTCACCTTCGAGGATTATTGGGAGCAGGTTGAGGCGGCCGAGGCGCGTGGCTGGGCCAGCGACCAGGGCTACTTCACCAAGGGCGTCCAGACGATCGCGGCGCCGGTGTTCGACCGAGCGGGCGATGTGGCTTTCAGCATCGTCGGCGTCATGCTGTTGGGTCAGTATGAGGACAGCCAGCTTGACGAGATCGGCGAGGCGTTGCGGGATGCCGGTCGCCGCCTGACCAGCGCCCTGACCTGATCGGTTCCGGCGTCAGCGGCCCGCGCGGGATTTCCAGTCGGCGGGCGGCGTCTCTTCGGCGATGAAATCCAGTTCGACCTCCACGCCGTTGGGATCGAACAGAAACATCTGCCATCGACTGAAGGGTCGCGGCGTACGGATGATCCGATAGTCCACAGACGCCGCCGTGATCCGCTGCGCCGTTCCGACCAGATCTTCGGCGAAGAAGGCCATGTGATCCAGGGCGCCGCGACGTGGATCCGGCATCCGATCCGTCTCGACGATGTGAAGAACCGGGCTGTCAGCGACATAAAGCCAGGCGCCGGGAAAGCCGAAATCCGGGCGAGGCCCCTCGTTCAGCCCCAGGACCCCATAGAAGTCCAGCGTGGCTGCCAGGCGATCCGTGACGATCGTGAAATGGTCCATGCGGCGGATCATTTGGGGCCTTCCTTTCGGCATCCGGCGTCCAGATGACGCACCATATTTTCTAGACAGTTTTTGCGTTTTTGTTATAGAATGAAATTCTGAATGGCGCAGACCTACGAGACTGCGCCCGGATTAGAGGCGGTGACAATCCGCCCTTGGAAATGAGGAAGAGCCGCATGACCGTCGATGACCTGATCCTCGTGAGCGTGGACGACCACGTCATCGAGCCGCCCAATGCGTTCGACCGCCACTGGCCCGAGCGACTCAAGGGTCGCCAGCCCCATATCGAGCAGCGCGACGGACGCGATGTCTGGATGTTCGAGGAAAAGGCCGCCGGCTACATGGGCCTGAATTCCGTCGTCGGACGGCCCAAGGAAGAGTACGGCATGGAGCCGCTCAACTATGAGCAGATGCGTCGCGGGACCTGGGACATCAAGGCGCGCGTCGAGGACATGGACGCCAACGGCATCCTGGGATCGATCTGTTTCCCGACCTTCCCGGGCTTCGCCGGCGCCCGCTTCCAGACCGCCTCGAAGCAGGACCCCGATGTCGCCCTGGCCGCGATCCGCGCCTACAACGACTGGCACGTCCATGACTGGGCCGGCGCCGCGCCCGGCCGGTTCATCCCGCTGATGCTGACGCCGTTCTGGGACATGCAGGCTGCGGTCGCCGAGGTCGAGCGGATGGCCAGACTGGGCGTCCATGCCCTGTCGTTCTCCGACAACCCGGCGCTGGCTGGCTGGCCCTCGCTTCACGACGACTACTGGGATCCGTTGTGGAAGGCCTGCGCCGACAATAAGGTGGTCATCTGCTGCCACATCGGCACGGGCTCGGCCGCCCAGCACGCGTCCGACCTGTCGCCGATCGACGCCTGGATCACCTCCATGCCGATCTCGATCGCCAACTCGGCGGCCGACTGGATCTGGGGTCCGATGTGGAAAAAATTCCCAACCCTGAAGATGGCCCTGTCCGAGGGCGGCATCGGCTGGATCCCGTACCTGCTGGAACGCGCCGACTTTACCCACGGCCACCACAACGCCTGGACCAACTCGAATTTCGGTCCCGGCAAGATGCCCAGCGACATCTACAAGAAACACATCATCAGCTGCTTCATCGAGGACAAGTTCGGCCTGGCCAACCTCGACTATATCGGCGAGGACATGGTCATGTACGAATGCGACTATCCGCACTCGGACTCGGTCTGGCCAAACTCGGCCGAAAAGCTGTGGGGCGACGTCCAGCACCTGTCGCGCGAGACGATCGACAAGATCACCCACATCAATGCGATGCGCGAGTTCTCCTATGACCCCTTCTCGGTGCTCAAGAAGGAAGACTGCACCGTCGGCGCCCTGAAGGCGGCGGCTGCGGCCGTTCCGGTGCACACCGATCCGCTGCTGAACCTCGGCGGCGCGGCGCCCAAGCGCCAAGCCGGCAAGCCGGTGACCTCGGGCGACATCAACCGGATGTTCGAGAACGCCTCGGCGGAATCGACGGTCTCGGGGCGCCGCTAAACTCCATCGATGACGACGAAGACGCCCGCAGGGTCGGAACCCGGCGGGCGTCTTCATGTCTGCTGCTAGGTCTGCCGGCCTTCGATCCAGCGACCGGCACGTCCAAGCAGACGAACCGCATTGCCGTGCAGACGTTGGCCGATCTCCATCGGGGCCTTTCCGGCACAGGCGCGGGCGTAAGAGCCCTCCAGGATCAGGGCCAGCTTGTAGCAGGCGAAGACCCGGTACCAGTTCAGGTTCGACAGGTCCGCACCGGTCAGCCGGCCATAGACCTCAACCAGTTCCTCGGCCTCGGGGAAGCCGTCCCAGGGCTGGACGACGATGGTCGTCTGGCTCATGTCGCCGCCGGGGCCGGGCCAGGTCGCCAGCAGCCAACCGAGATCGACCAGAGGATCGCCGATGGTCGACAGCTCCCAGTCGATGACGGCCTCGAGCGCCGGCGTCTGCTGGCGGAACAGCACGTTCTTCAAATGGAAATCGCCGTGCATCAGGCCGGGGCGGAAGGTCCGGGGTCGGTGCAGGTCCAGCCAGTCGCCGATCCTGTGAACGTCGGGCAGACCATCCGGGCCGGGCCAGCCGGCGAACTCGCCGTAACCTTCGAGTTGCTTCATCCAGCGCCGCGCCTGGCGTTCCAGAAAGCCCTCCGGCTTGCCGAAGTCGCCCAGGCCCACGGCTTGGTAGTCGATCAGGGCGATGCGCGAGAGGCCCTCGATGACCGACAAGCCCATGGCGTGACGAACCTCCGGTGATCCGGCGTGCAAAGGCGGCATCTCGACCGCTGCATTGAACCCGTCCAGCGGCTCCATCAGATAGAAGGCCGCGCCGAGCACGGAGGCGTCGGCGCAGGGGGCGATCAGGCCGGCGTGGGGCACGTTCGATCCGGCCAGCGCCTTCAGCACACGCGCCTCGCGCCGCATGGTGTCGCTGCCGTCGTGGCGCGGGTTAAGCGGCGGGCGGCGAAGGACGTATTCGCGGCCTGCTCGCTTAAAGCGCAACAGCACGTTCTGGGAGCCGCCGGTCAGCTGGACGACATCGACGATGGGGCCGGATCCGAGACCCTGAGCGTCCATCCAGATGGCCAGGGCGCCGAGATCGACAAGCTCGAGGCCGTGCGGTCGATCCAGGGTCACGCGACCGTCGCTTTCAGGCCAGGTTCATTGCCCGAGAGACCATATTTGGCCAGGGCCGCCTCGCGGCGGGCGGGCAGGTGGTAGTCAGGGAACAGACCCTGGGAATGTTTGCGACCACGCAACAGCTGTTTGGCCAGGGTCACCTTGTGGATGTCGGTTGGGCCGTCGGCGAGACCCACCTGGAACGAGTCCAGCACCATGGCGGCGAGTGGCGTCTCGTTCGACAGGCCCAGGCTCCCGTGGACGTAAACGGCGCGGGCCGCGATGTCGTGCAGCACCTTGGGCATGGCCGCCTTCACGGCCGAGATGTCGCCACGCACCTTGTTGTAGTCCTTCTCGCGGTCGATCTTCCAGGCGGTGCGCAGGACCAAGAGGCGGAACTGTTCCAGCTCGATCCAACTGTCGGCGATCTTTTCCTGGACCATCTGTTTGTTGGCCAGGGGCTCGTTGCGCGTTACGCGCGACAGGGCGCGATCGCACAGCATGTCGAAGGCCTGGCGCGCCTTGCCGATGGTCCGCATGGCGTGGTGGATGCGCCCGCCGCCGAGCCGAACCTGGGCCACGACGAAGCCGTCACCCTGGCCACCCAGCATATGATCCATCGGCACGACGACGTCGGTGAAACGAAGGTAGGCGTGGCTCGGATCGCGGTCGCCGTAACCGACATTGCGCACGATCTCGAGGCCCGGCGTGTCCCTGGGAATGATGAAGACCGACAGGCGGCGATGCGGCGGCGCGTCCGGGTCGGTTACGGCCATGACCAGCAAGAAGCTGGCATAGCGGGCGTTGGTGGCGAACCATTTCTCGCCGGTCAGCACCCATCGGTCGCCCTTCAGCACAGCGCGCGCGGTGAAGGTGGTGGGGTCGGCTCCGCCCTGGGGTTCCGTCATGGAGAAGCAGGAGACGATCTCGTTGGCCAGCAAGGGCTGGAGGTACTGCGCCTTCTGGGCCTCGGTGCCGTAGACGGCCAGAATCTCTGCATTGCCGGAATCGGGGGCCTGGCAGCCGAACACGGTCGGGGCGAAGACGGACCGGCCGAGGATTTCATTCATCAGGGCCAGCTTGACCTGGCCATAGCCGGGACCGCCCAGTTCGGGGCCGAGGTGACAGGCCCACAGGCCGCGATCCTTGACCTGCTGTTGCAGGGGCCGGACCAACTGCTTGTTCAGCGGATGATCGACGTCGAACGGGCTTTGCAGGATCATGTCCAGCGGCTCGATCTCATCGCGCACGAAGGCGTCGACCCAGGCAAGCTGTTCGGCGAAATCGGGATCGGTCTCGAATTCCCAGGCCATCGGCGTTTCCGTTCGTTCTTGTTTTTCAGGACAGGGTTCGGCCGCCATCGACGACAATGGTCTCGCCGACGATATAGGCGGCCAGGGGCGAGGCGAGGAATAGCGCCACCCCGGCGATCTCTTCCGGGCGGCCCAGACGGTTGAGGGGGATACCCTTGAGGCGTTCGTTCAGACGCGCGGGGTCCGAGGTCGTGACCTCGGTCATCTTCGTGGCGATCAGGCCCGGCGCGATGCCGTTGACCCGGATGCCCCGGCCCGCCCAGGCGTCGCCGAGGGTGCGGGTCAGGTGGATGGCGCCGGCCTTCGACGCCGAATAGGCGGGATTGCCGCGCGCGGCGCGCAGGCCGCCGACCGAACTGATGACGATCAGGGCGCCGCTGCGGGCCTCCAGCGCCGGGGCAAGCTTGTGGGCACAGGCCATGAGGCTGTTGAGGTTGACCTCGACCACCTGACGGAACGCGTCTGGCTCGAACTCCCGGCGACGGTACTGGACCGCGCCCTGGGACAGGATCACGACGTCGAGCGCGTCGAACGTCGGGACCCAGGCCTCGACCGCGCCCGGCGTGGCGACGTTCAGGGTCGAGAAGGCGAACGGGGCCAGCGCCCCGGCGCCCTCGCCATAGGCCGCCTTGTTCGCACGGGTTCCGGTCACGGCCACCGAAGCGCCGCGCGTGGCGAAGGCCTGGGCGCAGGCCAGGCCGATCCCGCTGGATCCGCCGACGACGAGGACATTCCGATCGGTGAAGTCGAGGTCCACAGGATGCCCAAAACGAAAGAATGAAACAGTTGTTTTATTTTGCATGGCCGCGCTACACCGTCAATCGATGAAAGCCGATATCGCCAGAGATGCGATCAAGCGGGCCGCCCAGAGCCTGTTCGCCGCGCGCGGGATCGATGCCGTGCCGGTGCGCGACATCCTGACGGCGGCGGGCCAGAAGAACGGGGCCTCGCTGCACTACTACTTCGGCTCCAAGGACGATCTGGTCGTCCAGTTGGTCATCGACGGCGCAAGCCTGATCGACAAACGGCGCAACGCGCGGATGGACGCGCTGGAAGCGGCAGGCGGACCGCATACCCTGCACGAGGTGATGGAGGTGCTGATCCTGCCGTCCACGGATCTTGGGCGCGAGGGAGGGGAGGGTGACTATCTGCGTTTCATCTCGACCTTCAGCCTGCAGAATCGTGCGGCCTTCGACGCCATTGTGGGGGACGGCTGGAACCGGGGCTATCAGCGGTGCCTCGATCATATCCGCCGCCTGTCACCGGTCCGGTCCGAGGTGCTGGAGCGGCGCCTCGTGTTTCTGAGCCTGGGGCTGCGCGCGGTGATGACGGCCCGCGAGGCGGCGCTGGCCGCAAATCCGGACCATCCTTTCTGGCGACCGGCCGAGACCCTGGACGATCTGGTCGCGACCCTGGTCGGCATGGTGTCGCCAGCCGAATAGGTCGTCGTCTTGCTCGGCGACGGCAGTGCAGTAGGTTCGGATTGTAGAACGCGATTTCGATATCAGATGTTTTCGTTTGCTCCCCGTCTCGGGTCTGTTAACATCGTCGCGGGGTCGGGCTGTCAGGCGGATCCTGTAATGGCTCCAACGGACTCCGCCGCAGACGCGGGGACGAGGGCGAGGGAAGAGCAGAATGACCATCATCAAGACTGGCGTATCGTGCGTGGCACTGGCCTGGGCGCTCGCATGCGTTTCCCTGCCCGCCGTGGCGCAGACCCAACCGGACCAGGACGAGGCGTCGACCCTCGATGAGGTCGTGGTGACGGCGCGGCGTCGCGATGAGGCGCCGATTTCGGTGCCCGTATCGGTCACCGTCCTGGGGTCTGAACAGTTGCGAACCCTGGCGGTGGACAGTCTTCAGGACCTGCGCGCCGTGACACCCGGTATTTCCGTGGGTGAAGTGGCCGGCGGCGTAGGCGGCACGGTGTCCCTGCGCGGCGTCGGGACGACGGCCGGCTCCAATCCCACCTTCGAGCAGACCGTCGCGGTCAACATCGACGGCGTCCAGTTGTCTCGGGGCGGGGCGGTTCGGGTCGGTCAGATCGATATGGAAAAGATCGAGGTCCTGCGCGGACCCCAGGCGCTGTTCTTCGGCAAGAACAGCCCGGCCGGCGTGATCTCGATCACCACGGCCGACCCGACCCGGGCCTTCGAGACCGAAGTGCGGGGCGGTTATGAGTTCAATGCCGAGGAACGGCAGCTGGAGGCCACGATCTCGGGCCCGATCACCGACACCCTGGGCGCGCGTCTGGTGGTCTATGGGTCGGACATCGAGGGCTGGCGCGACAATATCGCCGACACGGCGGCGGCCGCAGCCAATGCGATCCGTCCGGGATCGGTGACGGGTTCGACCTCGGGCGGGCCACAGCAGCGGTTCTTCTTCACGCGGGGTACGTTGAAGTGGGAGCCGACGGCCGCGTTCGATGCACGCCTGAAGCTCAGCTACGCCGACAACGAGGGCATCGGCTACAATCAGGCCGGCGGGTTCCAGCGGATCTATTGCCCCAACGGCGCGCCCCAGCTGGCCCCGCAGGCCACGGCCCTGAACGGAGGCGTCGCCAATCCTGCGCTGGCGACCGCCCTGTCGGTCGACAACTGCCGGGCGGACGCGACCTATGCCAACGGCAACATCAATCCCGCCTTCCTGGTCGGTTCGCCTGAAGGGTTCACTGATCCCGACGGGGCCGGCAACTACAGCCAGCAACTGCATTCGCTGGAGCTGAACTATCGGCCGATGGACTGGCTAAAGCTGACCTCTGTCACGGGTTGGGCCAAGAACGACGACTTCCGCGTCGACACCTATGCGGTCGCGCCTTCGGACGCCGTCGGCGCCAACGATTTCACCGGCAACACCGGCTATACCCAGTTCACCCAGGAAGTGCGGGTCGCCTCGGATCTGTCGGGTCCGTTCAACTTCCTGGTCGGGGGCTTCTACGAGAGTTCCGAGCTGGAGACCTATACCCGCAACATCCTCGCCGGGGCCCCGCTGTTCCTGCATCACATCGACGGCACGACCCAGTCGGTGTTCGGCCAGGCGCTGTGGGACATCTCCGACACGCTTGAGCTGGCCGGTGGTCTGCGCTGGAGCAAGGAATCCAAGGATTTCGCGGTCGCGCGCAACGGCGTCTTCCAGCCCGTCGCCCCCGGCTCGGCCGATTTCGAGAACACCTCGCCCGAGGTCACCCTCACCTGGCGGCCGACCGATCGGCTGACGCTTTACGGAGCTTACAAGGAAGGCTTCAAATCGGGCGGCTTCGCCGCGGCCACCAACACCGGGGCCGCTTTCACGACGCCGCTGAATGCCCTGTATCTGCCTGAGTCGGCTGAAGGGTTCGAGGGCGGCATCAAGGCCCTGCTGTTGGACGGCGCCCTGCGTCTAAACACGGCCGCCTACAGCTACGACTACACGAACCTTCAGGTGAACTCGCTGGACAACTCCAGCGGGGTGCCGGTGATCCGGGTCAACAACGCCGGGGCCGCGACGGTCAAGGGCTTCGAGGGCGACTTCACCCTTCGCCTGCCGGCCGTTCCGGGCCTGACGATCCGGGGCGCCGCCAACTACAATGACGCCACCTACACCGACTTCCTGGCCACCTGCTACATCGGCCAGACGGTCGCCGACGGGTGCAACCTGTTGCTCAATCCGACGACCGGCCGGTTCACGGGTCAGCAACTGGGTGGAGAACGCCTGGTCAATGCGCCGGAATGGACCGGCTCACTGGGCGGCAGCTACATCGGCTCCACGGCCATCGAGGGTGTCGACTGGGGCATGAACGTCGATGCCCTGTTCAAGTCCGAATACAACCCTCACCCCGAACTGCATCCGGGCGCGGCGCAGGATGGCGTGACCTTCCTCAATGCCGGTGCGCGCGTGTTCAGCAGCGATCGTCGCTGGGAACTAGCCGTCATTGGGCGCAACCTGACCGAGGAATACCGCGTCGATGTCGCCTCCAATGTGCCACAGACCGGCACCGCGACCCGGACCGGATCGACCACGACCGGTGGACTCGCCGACCTGAGCGGCAACGTCAACCGGGGGCGTGAGGTGATGTTGCAGGTCACCTTCCGTCCGTTCTGATCGCGCGCCGCGTCATTTGATCCGGTCGGAACCTCCGATCTGTAAGGGGTAAGCCGTTGCGTCTGGTCACGTTCGAGCATGAGGGGCGTCGCCGGGCCGGGGCCTTCATCGACGGCGATACCCGTGTCGTCGATCTGGCCGCCGCCCACCAGCACAGGCACGGCATTCATGCACCGGCGCTGGCCGACATGCTGGCCCTGATCGAGGGCGGCGACGATGCGCTCGATATGGCGATGGAGGCGGTGAAATCCGCTCCGGAAACTGCAGTCGTGACCAGGAATGAGGTCACGCTGAAGGCCCCCATCCAGCCGCCACCACAGATGCGGGATTGCAGCTGTTTCGAGCTGCATCTGCGGCAGTGCTATGCCGCCGCGCGCGAGATGCGGGCCAGGGCCAAAGGGATCGAGGTGGTCGCCGATACCGGGCCGTCGGAGGCCGAGCAGCGCATTCTGGATCTGTTTGCCAAACAGCCGATCTACTACAAGGCCAATCGTTTCTCGGTGATCGGGAGCGAGGAGGCCGTCGTCTGGCCATCCTATTCCAGGATGATGGACTTCGAGCTGGAGTACGGCGTCTACATCAAGAAGGCGGCCAAGAATGTGCCGGTCGAGCAGGCCCGCGACTACATCTTCGGCTATACGATCTACAACGATTTCAGCGCCCGTGACGCCCAGGCGGTCGAAATGATCGGCCAGCTTGGCCCGGCCAAGGGCAAGGATTTCGACACTGGCAACGCCATGGGCCCTTGCATCGTCACGGCCGACGAGATGCCCGATCCCTACGACCTGACCATGATCGCGCGGGTCAATGGCGAGGAATGGGGCCGGGGGAATTCCAGCACCATGCACTGGAAGTTCGAGGACTTGATCGCCTTCATCTCGCGGTCGGAAACCCTGCATCCCGGCGAGTTTCTGGGCTCAGGCACCATCGGCAACGGCTGCGGCCTGGAGGCGCAGAGGTTCCTCAAGCCCGGCGATGAGGTCGAATTGGAGGTGTCGGGGATCGGCGTCCTGAGGAACCGGATCGTCCGGGAATTCTAGATCAGACCCGAATAGGCTCCGCCGTCCAGTTGCAGGTTCTGGCCGGTGATGTATCCGGCCCGGTCGGAGCACAGAAAGGCGCAGGCGTCGCCCACTTCGGACGGGCGACCGAAGCGACCGGCGGGGATCGAGGCGACCAGTTCGGCGCGGGCCTCTGCTGGATCGATCTCACGGACGCGGGCCAGAGACCGCGTCATTTGCGCCAGCCGGTCAGTCTCGACCTTTTCCGGCAGGATGCAGTTGATGGTGACGCCGTCGGCGGCGACCTCTCCGGCCAGGGCCTTGCAGAAGGCTGTCAGGCCGGCACGGGGTCCGGTGGACAGGGCCATAGGGAATTTGGGCGTCTTGACCATGGCCGAGGTGATGGCGACCACCCGGCCGAAGCCGCGTTCCCGCATCCCGCCGATGACCGACTGGATCAACAGGATGGGCGAGATCATCTTGGCGGCCACGACCTCTGACCAGGCGGTCTCGGTCCAATCCTCCAGACGGCCCGGCCTGGGACCGCCGCTGTTGCAGACCAGAATATCGGGCGCGGGACAGGCGATCAGGACCGCCGCGCGACCTTCGGCGGTGTCGATGTCCGCGAGGACGGTGTGAGGGCGGTGTCCTGTAAGGGCTTCAATCTCGGCCGCGGCAGCCTCGAGCCGGTCCGCGTCCCGGCCGTTGATCCAGACGTCGACGCCCTCCGTGGCCAGCGAGATTGCGCACGCCTTTCCCAGCCCCGACGAGGAGGCGCAGATCAGGGCGCGCTTGCCGGTGATGCCGAAGTCCATGAGCCGGTTCCAGATCGCCCCCTAAAGGGTGCGGGCGATGATTTCCTTCATGATCTCCGACGTGCCGGCATAGATGCGGGCGACCCGCGCATCGACCCAGGCGCGCCCGACATCGTATTCGCTCATATAGCCGTATCCGCCGTGAAGCTGGAGCAGTTCATCCAGAAGCTGGCCGTGCAGTTCGGCGCTGGTCAGCTTGGCCATGGCGGCGGTCTCTGGCGTCAGTTCGCCGTCCAGCAATTGTTGCAGGCAGTCGTCGATGAACACCCGCAGCATCTGGGTCCGGGCCTTGACGTCGGCCAGCTTGAACCGGGTGTTCTGGAACTCGAACAGGGGCTTGCCGAAGACGACCCGGTCCTTGGTGTAGGCCACGGTCTTGTCGAGCATGGACTCCAGCGAAGCGGCGGCGCGAATGCCGATGACCAGCCGCTCCTTGGCCAGTTCGGTCATCAGGCAGGTGAAGCCCCCGCTTTCCTCGCCCAACATATTCTCCACCGGCACCCTGACGTCCGAGAAGAACAGTTCGGAGGTGTCCTGGCCGCGCAGGCCGATCTTCTCCAGCTTCTTGCCCTTCTCGAAACCGGGCGTGCCCTCTTCGACGCAGAACAGGGTGATGTCCTTGGGGTTGGCCTGACCCTCGACCTTGGCCGCGACAATGGCGAGACCCGAGTTGATGCCGTTGGTGATGAAGGTCTTCTGGCCGGACAGGACATAGTGATCACCATCGCGAACGGCCTTGGTCTTCATCCCGCGCAGGTCGCTGCCGATCTGGGGCTCCGACATGGCGATGACGGCGATAAGCTCGCCCGAGATCAGCCGGGGCAGCCACCGCGCCTTCTGGTCGTCGGTGCCGTAGTTGACCAGATAGGGGACGGCGACGTCGGAGTGGGTGGTGAAGCCCACGGCGGTCGCGTTCACCCGGGCCAGTTCCTCGATCAGCACGGCGCTATGGCCGAAGTCGCCGCCGGAGCCGCCGTACGCCTCGGGCGCCGTGACGCACAGCAGGCCCTCTTCGCCCGCGCGCAGCCACAGGGATTTGGGCACGATGCCGTCGCGTTCCCACTCGGCGTGGTGAGGGACAATCTCGGTCTCGACGAAACGCCGGACCTGGTCGCGGAACATCTCGTGGTCGTCGCGGAAGACCTTGCGGGTGGTCATGGCGGCCTCAGCTGTCCGTGTAGTTGGGAGGGCGTTTCTCGATCATCGCGTTGACGGCCTCTGCGTGATCGTTGGTGTGGTGGGCCAGGGCCTGATAGGCGGCCGACAGCTCCAGCAGGGGGGCCAGCCGCATATGCTGGCCTTCGCGCAGCAGCCGCTTGGTCAGACGGAGCGCATGGCCGGGGCTGGAGGCGACGCGGTGCGCCAGGGCCATGGCCGTGGTCATCAGGTCCTCGGGCGCGGTCAACTGGGTGACCAGCGTCCAGTCCATGGCGGTCTGGGCGTTCAGCGTGTCACCCGTCAGGGCCATGTGGCTGGCGCGCGGCATCCCCACGATCCGGGGCAGCAGCCAGGCCCCGCCGTCGCCCGGGACGATGCCCAGCTTGACGAAGCTCTCGGCGAAGGTCGCGGTGGTCGAGGCGATGCGGATATCGGCCATGCAGGCGAAGTCGAGACCGGCCCCGATGGCATGGCCGTTGACCGCCGCGATGACCGGGGCCTCCAGTTCGTAGAGCGCCATCGGAATACGCTGGATGCCGTCGCGGTAGCGGTTGCGCAGGCGGTACGGTGAGCCCTCGAAGATGCCGGTGCGGTTCTGCATCGCCTTGATGTCGCCACCGGCGCAGAAGGACGCGCCCGCTCCGGTCAGGACGACGACGTGGATCGAGGGGTCGGCGCGGACCTCTTCGCAGGCGTCCTCGATCTCGAACATGTCCTCGGGCTTGGAGAAGGCATTGCGAGCCTCGGGCCGGTTCAAGGTCCAGACAGCCACCGGGCCGTCGCGGGTCTTGAGCAGGAAATCCGTCATGGGTTCGATGTCTCCGCGAAGGCGCCGGTGACCAGGGGCCACAGGCCGTCGTCACCGGCTGTGGCGATGGCCTGGCCCAGTCGCTCGGCCCAGAAGGCGTCCGAACCGTATTCAGCGCGCCAGGCCCACAGACGTCGGGTCAGGAAATGCAGGCTGTGGTCGTGGGTGAAGCCGATGGCTCCGAAGACGGCATGGGCGATGGCTGCGCCCTTGCCGGCCGCCTCGCCGGCAACGGCTTTGGCCGACGAGGTCGTCACGAACTCGGCGGACGGCGATGCCAACAGGAAGGCGGCTTCGGCGGCAGCGACGGCCGCAGCGGCCTGGGTGGCAAGAACCGCAAGCTGTTGCTGGACGGCCTGGAATTTTCCGATCGGACGGCCGAACTGGATCCGTTCGTTGGCGTAATCGGCGTTGATCTCGGTCAGGCGGCCCAGTGCCCCGGCCATCTGGGCGGATCGAAGCATGGCCCCTGCGAGAAGAACGGTATCGGTAGCGGCCGAGGTCGCGGTCTCCTTGATCAGGGAGCCGGTCGCGAGGGTGATGGTGTCGCGCGGTTCACCGGCGACATTGGTGTCGGTGGTGATGTGGGCGCCGTCGAGAGAGTGCAGGGCGATGCGTCCCGCGACGGCGTCGTGAAGCGCCAGCCACTGGGCGTGACGACCCCAAGGCACCTCGGCGATCGGGGCGTCCGCCGAGCCGGCTGCGAAGACGATCACACCGCTCTCGGGCGGCTCCAGACCGGCCGAGGCCAGGAGGCTGTTGGCCAGTATCGCCTCGGGCAGGGGCACGGGCGCGGCGGCGGCGCCGCAGGCGCGGATGACCACGAAGATGTCGGTCCAGGACGCGCCTGTACCCCCCAGGTCTTCAGACACGGCGGCCAGCGGCAGGCCCAGGGCCTCGATCTCGGCCCAGAGATCGGCGGGCCAGACGCCAGTCTCGGCGGCGCGCAGCAAATCGGGGGTGACCGCGTCGGCCAGCAGCCGCTCGACTGTCTCCTGAAGCAGGGGTCGCATCAGCGCACTCCAAGGCCGCGGGCGAGGATGCCGCGCAGGATTTCCCGCGTGCCGCCGCGCAGGGAGAAGGACGGCGCCATGCTCTGAACGATGGCCAGCACGCGCCGCGTGGTCTCGGCCCGTGGTCCCGGGGGCAGGGAATCGATCAGCCGCATGGAGACCTCGACCGTGTCCTGTTCATAGCCGGTGCCGAGGTCCTTGACGCAGGAGGCGGCCCAGACGGGGTCTTCGCCGCCCGCCAGCTGGGCGGTGACCGAGATCGACATGGACCGAAGCGCGATGAGCCAGGCCGCGAGGCGTCCGATCTCCATCGCCTGACGCGCGTCAGGCGTCGGGCCGACGGCGCCGACCAGGCAGCGGAACAGGGTCATGGCGCTGAGGAACCGCTCGGGACCGCTGCGCTCGAAGGCCAGTTCGGACGTCGCCTGGGCCCAGCCGTCGCCCTCGACCCCGATCAGGGCGTCGGCGTCGAGGCGGACGTCGTCGAAGGTGACCTCGTTGAAATGCTCGTGTCCCGAGAGGTCCTTGATCGGACGGATCATGACGCCGGGCAGGGTCAGGTCGACGATAATCTGGGACAGACCGGCATGGCGCTCACTGGCCGGATCGGTGCGGACCAGGGCGATCATGAAGTGGCAGCGGTCGGCGTTGGTGGTCCAGACCTTGCGGCCGTTCAGGACCCAGGAGCCGTCCGGCTGGCGGTCGGCCTTGGTGCGCACCGAGGCGAGATCGGAGCCTGACGCCGGCTCGCTCATGCCGATGCAGAAATACAGTTCCCCGGCGCAGATGGCGGGCAGGTAGCGTTCTTTCTGGGCGTCCGTGCCGTGGCGCAGGATCAGGGGCGCGCTCTGGCGATCGGCGATCCAGTGGGCGGTGACCGGCGCGCCCGCAGCCAGAAGTTCCTCGCTGACAACGAACCGCTCGAAGGGAGAGGCGTCGTTTCCGCCGTATTGCTTGGGAATGCTCAGGCCGAGCCAGCCTTTCGCGCCCAGCGACCGGCTGAAGTCGGCGTCGAAGCCCATCCAGGAGAGGGCGCGTTTCTCGGCCGGATAGCTCGGGCCCCAATGGGCGAGGAAGGTGCGGACATCCGCCCGCAGTGGTTCGAGGCCCTGCGGCAGGACAGGCGGGCCGAACTGATCGAGCAGGTTCACGAAGGCTTCCCGGACGTTTGAAACGGCTCTATTGCGGAGCGTCTGATCTATACATTCCAGAATATCGTTCTGACCAGAGAATACTGTTTGCTGCGACATCCTGTTTCCCGTTAGGGTCGGGCTAACGATAACGACGGCCGGTCCGTGGCGCACTGGGGAGGCTCAAACGTCCGAGGCGGCCCGGCACAGCCGGCCCCGCCGACGTTCAGCCGCTCGCGCAGACGCGCCGATCCGCCCAGAAAGAGGATAGTGCATTGGCCAAGGTTGCAGTGGTGGGGGCCGGCCTGATGGGCGTCGGGATCGCGCACGCGTTCGCATCGTCAGGGCACAGCGTGTGCCTGATCGATGTTTCCGGCGAACAGCTGGCCAAGGCGCAGACGACGATCGCAGGGATTCTCGCCGACGGGGTCCGACTGGGCAAGGTTGCGCAACCAGCGGCGGATGCGGCCCTGGCGCGCTTGACGACCTCCGAGAGCGTCACCGCTGGGGCGGCGGGTGCCGACCTGCTGGTTGAGACTGTGTCCGAAAACCTCGCCATCAAGATCGACGTGGTGAAGAAGGCCGAGGCCGTCATGGCCCCGACCGGCCTGCTGGCCACCAACACCTCGGCGCTGAGCGTCACCGAGATCGCTGCGGCCTGCGTGGATCCGACGCGGGTGATCGGTATGCACTTCTTCAACCCGGTCCAGAAAATGAAGCTGGTGGAACTGGTGCGCGGCCTGGCCACCACCGATGAGGCCGTGGCGATCGGTCGGGACTATGTCGCCCAGCTGGGCAAGACGGCCATCGTCGTCAACGAGACGCCGGGTCTGACCACCAGCCGGATGTCGGCCATGGCCGGGAATGAAGCCATGTGGATGCTTCAGGAGGGGGCTGCGACCGCAGAGGACATCGACACGGCCCTGAGGCTCGGATTCAACCACCCGATGGGGCCGCTGGAGCTGGGGGACCTCACTGGCTGGGACACCCGGCTGTCGGTCCTGCACTATCTGCACGCGACGCTTGGCGACAAGTTCCGGCCGTGTCCGCTGATCATCAAGATGGTCAAGGCCGGGCGCCATGGCCGCAAGACGGGCTGGGGCGTCTATAAATACGAAAATGGCGTCAAGGTGCCGGGCTCCGGCCTGAAGGGGACCAACCTGTGACTCCCGTCTATGTGGTCGCGGCGGTTCGTACGCCGATCGGGAAATTTCGCGGGGCTCTGGCCGGGGTTCGCGCCGACCATCTGGGCGCCCATGCCCTGAACGAGCTGATCGCGCGCGCGGGCGTCGTGGCCGGTCAGATCGACGACGTGATCTTTGGCAATGTGACCCAGATCGGCGAGCAGTCGGCCAATATTGCGCGGACATCGCTGCTGGGCGCGGGCTGGCCGGTGACGATCCCGGCCATGACGGTGGATCGCAAATGCGGCTCGTCGGAAGCGGCGATCCATATCGGGGTGGCCCAGATCGCGGCCGGACTCAGTGATCTGGTCGTCGCGGGCGGGGCTGAAGCCATGTCGCGGGTGCCGATGGGCTCGAACCGCGCCATCCACGGCGAGGCGTTCGGCCGGATGGTGTCGGACCGCTACGAGTTGACCAGCCAGGGCGAGGCGGCCGAGCGGATTTCCGACAAATACGGCTTCGACCGCGACGCGCTCGACGACTTCGCCGCCGAAAGCCATCGGCGCGCTGCGGCCGCTACAGACGCTGGATATTTCCGGGCCGAAACCGTGTCAGTGCCGGTCGGCGATCTGGCCGAGAAGGACTGGGAAGGGCCGCGCGACACGTTGGACACCGACCAGACCATCCGCCGCGACACCAGCCGCGAGAAGCTGTCGACGCTGAAGACCAGCTTCCGCGAGAACGGCCGCGTCACGGCCGGCAACGCGTCGCAGATCTCGGACGGGGCGGCGGTCGTGCTGCTGGCGTCGGAAGCGGCTGTGAAGAAATACGGCCTCAAGCCCCTGGCCCTGGTCCGGTCGGTCGCGGTGGTCGGTGCCGATCCGGTCATGATGCTGGAAGGCCCGATCGCGGCGAGCCAGAAGGCGGTCGCTTCTGCCGGATTGTCGTTCGATGATATCGCCCTGTTCGAGGTCAACGAGGCCTTCGCCAGCGTGCCCCTGATGTGGATGCAGCAGACGGGCGTCGGGTCGGATCGGCTGAACGTCAATGGCGGCGCCATCGCCCTGGGTCATCCCTTGGGGGCCACGGGCGCGAGGCTTGCGACCAGTCTGATCCACGAACTGGGCCGGACAGGCCAGAAATATGGGGCTCAGGCGATCTGCTGCGCCGGGGGCCTGGCCACGGCGACGGTCTATGAAAACCTGATGTCGAAGCCGATCTGAAACGCGCATCGCGGAGGCGTCGATGCCTGAGCTGACCTTCTATTATACGCCGACGACCTGCTCTCTGGCGTCGCACATCGCGCTGGAGGAATCGGCCCTGCCGTTCGAGGCCAACCGCATCCGTCTGCACGATCCGGAGGCGGTCGCGACGTGGCGACAGACGAATTCCTCAGGGACTATTCCCGCGCTCGTGTCCGACGGCCGACTGCTGACCGAAAACGTGGCCATCCTGTCCTATGTCGCTGAGCTCGCGCCGGAGGCAGGGTTATTGCCGGATGACCCGTTCGACCGCGCGCGCGCGCTGTCGTTGACCGCCTGGTTTGCCAGCACGGTGCATATCACGCGGCGGATGGCGCGGGCCCCGATGCGGATGACGCCCGACCAGACGACTTGGCCGTCCTTGCAGGCCGAGGGGCGGTCGCGGTTCTGGGCCAATCTGGTCAAGATCGACGGCTTGGTCGATGGGCGCGACTGGCTTCTCGGGGACCGGCTGTCGGTGGCGGATTGCTATGCGACGGTCTTCTATGGCTGGGCGATCGCAGACGAGCATCCGGTCGGGAAACTGTCGAACTTCACCGCCCTGTTCCAGCGGATGGCGGAGCGGCCGAGCGTTCAGCGGGCGATGGTGCGCGAGAAGACGCCGCCCTTTCCAGGCTGAACCGTCCGATCAGGGCGTTCGATCCGCCCGGGTATCCAATCCCAGGGGCGTCGATGCGTCCGGCTGGCCTGCGTCGATGGCGAGGGTCTTGGCGCGCTTGGACTGGATCTCGCGGATGGTGATGTAGAGGGTCGAGACGACGATCACACCGGCACCGAGCCAGGTGAAGACGTCGGGCCATTCGCCGAAGACAAGAAGACCCGCGATCACTGACAGGACCAGCCGCGCATAGTCGATAGGGGCCAGGACCGCAGCCTCGCCCACCGCCATCCCCTTGATGAACAACACCTGGTTTGCGGCGCTGAGCAGGCCGATCAGGAACAGGGGAATCAGGTCGCCGACGCTGGGCCAGCGCCAGTCGGCGAGAGCAAAGGGCAGGCACAGCAGTTCGCCCATGATGCTGGACCAGACCAGGATCGAACTGGCCGACAGGTCCTTCGTCAGGGACTTCACGCCCGTGATCGTGCCCGCAAGGCACAGGGCGGAAAACAGCGCGGCCAGGTGGGGCCAGCCGACCGCGACGCCTGCGCCCCACGGCCGCATGATGATGACGACGCCGACGAACCCCATCAGCACGGCCGCGATCCGGCTGGGGCCGATGGTCTCGCGCAGGAACAGGGCGGCCAGCAGCACGACCCACAGGGGGCGGGTGAACGACAGGGCGTTCGCCTCGGCCATGGGCATGGCTTCGTAAGTGTAGAGCAGAAGAATCATGCCGACCGTGGCCAGTAGCGACCGCACGAACAGGGCGGGCATGGTCCGGCGCGGCACGAACAGCACCTGTTTCGGATTACGCAGCATGAAGGGGATGGCGACGATCAGCGACCCGGTCTGGCGGTAGAAGTTCTGGACATGGGACGGGTAGTCGCCGCTTAGGTGTTTCACCAATGTCGTCATGGTGACGAAGGTCACGCCCGACATCAGCACCCAGATCGCGCCTTGGGTATTGGGGGACAGGCGCGAGAAATAGGCCTTCAAGCGGCCGGGTCCTCGGAGCCTGTGTCCTCGTAGCCCTTGAGCACATAGGTCATGCGCCCACCCGCCAGCATCAGGCCGCTGAACAGATGCAGCTCGACGATCTGTTCCTCGCTGAAATGCTCGCGCAGGTGGTCGAAGATCGTGTCGGTGATTGAGAAATAGTCGCCCGCGAACAGTTCGGCGAAGCGCAGGGCGGCCTGTTCGGGCGGGCTAAAGCGCGGGTCGGACCAGTCGCTGCACGCGACGATATCGGCCTCGGACACGTCGTCGGACTTGCGAGCGATCTGGCAGACCGGGCAGGTGGTGATCGACGCGATCTTGAGCCGGACCAGTTCGCGCAGCCGCTCCGGCAGGACGCCGCGTTCGTGGATTTCCGCCATGGTGCCCAGCCAGGCGTTGGCGGCGGCCGGACGCCGGGCCCAGATCTGGACCGGCAGGGTGTTGGACAGCATCCGCGTCGCCGTGCCCCGGGCGATCGAGGCGCGCAAGGGATCGGACAGGCTGTCCAGCGGCAGAGGGGCGACGCGGGCCATGGGTCAGCCCCGGTCTTCGCAGAACTCGAAGATCGCGCCGCCGAGTTCGGCCGGATCGACCCGCAGCAGGGCGCCGCCGACGGCCTCGCAGTCCTCGATGCGCTCAAACTTCACGCCCAGCGCCGCCAGCCGGTCGGCCTTGGCGTCCAGACCGTTGACCGAGATGCGGATATAGTGCGGACCCGGTCCCCAGTTGTGCAGGTAACGGCCCGAGGGGCTGTCCCACTTCGTCGGCTGGATGACGTCCAACGTCGCGCTGGTCCCAAGGTTGAAGCCGATGCGCGCGACCTTGTAGCCCTCGCTGTCCAGCTGTTCGACGGCGCCGGCGGGCTGGAGGTCGAGGTTGGCGTCGAGGCGGCGCAGGACATCGTCCAGATCGCGGACCAGGAAGCCTCGTCCCACGACCCGGACCATGTCGCCGGGCTTGGGATCGCGCGGGCGGGGCGGGGGATTGCTGAAAGCCTCGGCCGGCATCTGGATCGCCGCCAGCGGAATGACTTCTATGCACAGGCCGCCGTCGACGGACGGCTCATAGACCGGGTTCTCGGGCGTGCAGCCGACCCAAAGGCGATCGAACGGCATCTCGGGCGTCAACTGCGCGAGACGGAAGGGCTGGTTCCTGCTCAGCAGATGTTCGACGACGCCGCCGATATTGTCGGAGACCAGGACGGTGGCGTGGGTCTTGATCGGGCGGAACGGGCCCTGGAAAACCTCGAGGCTCTGGAGGAAGCCCGGAAACATCGGGTCGCCGTGGTTGGGGAAGTCCAGATGGCCCTGTGGTTCGACGCGGGTCGGGGAGACCGCCAGCGACTTATGCACCCTGAGGAAATGGGCGACGTAGGGGTGGCCGGGGAAGGCTTGGCGCCAGTTGGCGTGGCCGTGGATCTCCAGCTTGGAGACGATTTGTTCGGCTGTGTGGTCGGCGTCGTGGACCATCAGGTCGCCGCTCAGCAGCAGGTCATAGAGGCTCATCTCATTCTCCTTGCGTCGGCGGCGGGGAAGCGGGCGCCGCGCGTGATCTTCAGTCCTTGACCAGCAGCAGACTGCCGGCGAGCGGTCCGCCGCCGGCGGCGCAGACGGCGACGCGCGGGTCGTGGATCTGGCGTTCGCCGCCGCGTCCC
Organism: Brevundimonas subvibrioides; assembly: GCF_002280785.1. GTDB lineage: Bacteria > Pseudomonadota > Alphaproteobacteria > Caulobacterales > Caulobacteraceae > Brevundimonas > Brevundimonas subvibrioides_B. The sequence continues at coordinate 113,109 of NZ_NCEQ01000005.1, read as the reverse complement.
CACAACTGGGTGCAGGCTTCGTGGACGTAGCCCATGCCGTGGGTGCGCCCGCCCGAGAGCTGGCCGCCGTTGGTGTTGAGGGGCAGTTCGCCGTCCAGGGCGATTCGGCGACCGCCTTCGACAAACGCGCCACTCTGGCCCTTGGGGCACAGGCCGAGGCCCTCGAGCCACATCATCGTCAGGATGCTGAAGCCGTCATACAGCTGGGCCGTATCGACATCGGCGGGCTTGAGGTCGGTGCGCGCCCACATGGCGTTGGCCGCGTCGGGCATGGCGTTAGCGGTCAGATCGACCTGGTCCCACAAATAGGGCTGGTTCATCGCCGACCCGATCGCCTCGATGCGGATCGGCGGATGGCGTAGATCCTTGGCCATATCCCGGCGCGACAGGACGATGGCGGTCGAGGCGTCGCAGTGGACGTCGCAGTCGAACATCCTGAGCGGCGTGGAGATCATCTTCGACGCGAAATAGTCGTCCATGGTCATCGGCTTGCGCATGACGGCCTTGGGATTGAGCTGCGCGTTGCGCCGCGTGGTCAGAGCGATCTGGGCCAGCTGCTCCGGCGTCGTGCCATAGGTCTCCATGTGGAGGGCCGCGTACATCGCCGTGATGTTGACGACCGACAGTACGTTGAACGGGGTGCACCATTGCCACATGAAGTTGCCGTCGCGCGGGCCCGTCTTGGCGGCCAGGCTCTGGTCCTTCGACCCGCTGGTGCGGTTGCTGGACTCCGTGATGGTGCGGAAAACCAGCACATGATTCGCCATGCCCGAGGCGATGGCCATCGCCCCGTTCATGACGCCCGCCAAGGGGCCCGCCGCCTCATAGCCCCCGCTGAACCAGTTACAGTTCAGCCCCAGCATGGTCATGACCGACAGGGGGCCGACCGGCGAGAAGCTGGAGCCGTTGGAGTTGTCGCCGGGCCAGGAACAGACGCCGTCGATGTCCTTGGGGCTCAGGCCCGCATCGGCGATGGCCTCCAGCGCCGCGTCCACCGTCAGCTGCATCGCCGAGCGAGAGGAAGGGCGTCCGACCTCGGACTGGCCGATGCCGGTGATCGCGACGTTCTTTTCCAGGAACCGCGTATCCATCATGCGGCCCGCTCGAACAGAGGAATCCAGACATCCTCAAGGTTCTCGAACACCACGGTAACGGGCATGCCGATCTCGACGGCGTCGGGCGGGCAGTTCACAACATTGGACAGGAAGCGCAGGCCCGCCTGCTCCTCCAGCTCGATGATGGCGACGACGTAGGGATCGGTGAATTCCGGCGTCCAGGCCTGATGATTGATCGTGAAGGTCACGACGCGCCCGCGCCCCGACACCGGGGTCGGGGTGACGTTCAGGCTGCTGCAATGGCGACAGATCGGGGCGGGCGGATGGAAATAGAGCGTGCAGTCGTTGCAACGGTGCATGCGCAGCTCGCCGACATCCCCGCCTGTCCAGAAGGGGCGCGTTTCCGCATTGAGCAGGGGGAGTTTTCTCACCGTTCCGCCTCTGGACTGTGACGACGACGGTCCATCTAGCGCCCCGTGAACGCTGGCGGGCGCTTTTCCTTGAAGGCGGCGGCGGCCTCCTTGCGGTCCTCGGTGGACATGAGCAGGACGAACAGATCCTTTTCGAGCTTCAGGCCGGCGCGCAGATCCAGTTCCAGCCCGTCACGCGCCGCTTCCTTGACGTAGGCCGAGGCGGCCGCTGGCTTCGAGGCGATGCGTTCGGCGATCGCCTGGACCTCGTCGATCAGGGTCTCGGGCGACGCCGACAGGCGCGAGACCAGACCGATGCGGTGGGCCTCCGTGGCGTTGATACGGTCGCCGGTCAGCAACAGATCCAGCGCCCGGCCCAAGCCCACGATGCGCGGAAGCCGCTGGGTCCCGCCGCCGCCCGGGATCAGACCCAGGCCGGTCTCGGGAAGGCCGAACACGGCGTTGGGCGCCGCGATGCGGATATCGCAAGCCAGCGCGATCTCGACCCCGCCGCCCAGACAGAAGCCATGGATGGCGGCGATCACGGGCTTCCTGACCCGGTCGAGCACCTCGATCCAGCCGGGCGTCATTCCGTCGCGAAGCGCGGGCAGGGACGTCGCATCACTCTGGGACTTGATATCGGCGCCGGCGCAGAACCCACGCTCGCCGGCGCCGCGGATCACGATCACGCCGACGTCCGTATCGCTGTCCAGCAGTTCGAGCGCCTGCGTCGCCTCCGCCCGGAGCGCGGGGTTGATGGCATTGATCTGGCCGGGGCGGTTCAGAACGACCCAGCCCACGCAGTTGATGCGCTCGATCTGGACCACGCGTTCGATGGCTCCATCCGCCATGGTCAGGCTCCGTCGCTTAGGTGGGCCGCGCTGCGCAAGCCGACCGGATAGTGAGGATGAAGACCGACGGCGCTCACGCGACCGCGCCTTCGGTGAACCGTTCGGAGCGTCGCGCCGCAAACCAGGCCGCCAGGAAGTGCAGGCTGGACCACAGGCTGAAGATCATGACCGCGGCGATGCCGAACTTCAGCGAATTCGCGCCGCCCACCCGGTCGCTGATGACCCCGACGACCAGGGGGCCGACGCCGTATCCGATCAGGTTGGTCACGGCCTGGACCGAGGACACCACGACACCGCGCATTCGCGGCTCCACGCCGGTGACCAGGATCGCATAGGCAGGGGCGGTGAAGGCCCGCGACACGATCTCGAAGACGATGAAACCTATGGCCACGACGATCAGCGATGATCCGAGCGCGAACACGAGACCGGACATACAGGCCATGGCGCAGGCCGCCATGGGGACGGCGGGCAGGGTCTGGACGCCCCATCGCTTCGACACGGCATCGCCCAGCGGGCCGCCGAGCAGTGATCCCATGGCGCCGAAAATGCCCACCCCTAGCCCGGCCATGAGACCGGCCTGTGGCAGTGTGAAGTCCTGGGTTCGAACCAGGAAGGACGCCGCCCAGACGGGAACGCCGGACATGGCCAGGGAGGCCAGGCCGATGCCTGCAAAGGGATGGAACACCGTCGGATTGGCGCAGACGAACTTCAAGGTCTGGAACATTGACGGCGCGGGCTCACCGGCCTTGTCACCGATACCGCGCTCCCGGATAGGCTCACGGATCGTCAGCAGAATGACTACGGCCAGGATGAGTCCCGGAACGCCTGCGACGAAGAAGGCGGCTCGCCAGCCGTAGTTCGCCGCGATCACGCCGCCGAGCACCAGGCTGATGGCGGTGCCGAAGGCGGTGCTGGTCCAGAAGATGCCCATGGCGGTGGACCTGCGGTTCTTGGGAAACAGGTCCGCGATCATCGACATGGCCGTGGGCGCGGCCGCCGACTCCGCCGCGCCCACGGCCAGCCGCGCCATGACCAGCGCCGGATAGCTCTGGGCGAAGCCGCAGATGGCGGTGCACAGGCTCCAGGTTCCCACGACCGCCGCCAGCAGCTTGGTGCGATTGACCCGGTCGATCAGCCACCCCATCGGAATACCCGCCAGAGCGTAGGTCACACCGAACGCAAGGCCGGTCAGCAGGCCGAGTTGACTGTCGGAAAGGTCGAACTCGGCCTTGACCGGCTCGATCAGGATCGACATCGCGGTCCGGTCGATGGAGTTCGATATGTAGACCAGCGTCAGGATGAAGAGGGTGTACCAGGCGCCCTTGGCGAGAGGCGAGGTCGAGGTTGTCGGCATGACTAAGAAACCGCCTTGCAGCAAGGAGCCGACGTCGCCGTGATGCGGAAAATGACGGGCACTGCTATCCTCCGGGCGCGCTTGGAGCGGCGTCTATTTCGTCAAGGCTAGAACGACCGTCTTAATTCGGCAAGCGAAACGACGTTCTAATATGAGAATATACTTGCTTGTTTGCCAGGGCGACCACCGATAGGTCGAACGCTTGCCCCGCAATGGCCGGGACGCGATGGAAGAGGTTGCCGTGCGTGCCCTTCAGAGTTTGACGCCGGGTGGACCTGAAACCCTCTCGATCCGCGAGGTCGATGAACCCGTTCCGGCTGCAGGCCAGGTCGCGATCACCGTCCACGCCTGCGGTGTGAATTTCCCCGACGCGCTGGTGATCGAGGATCGATATCAGCTGCGGCCAACCCGGCCCTTCTCGCCCGGCAGCGAGTTGTCGGGTGTCGTACGCCACGTGGGCGAAGGGGTCATGACGCCGAGCGTCGGCCAGCGGGTGTCCGCCTCCCTGCCCTTCGGCGCGATGGCCGAGGTCGTGGTCGTGGCGGCCGATCGCTGCACCTTGATCCCGGACAACATGCCGTTCGACGAGGCGGCGGCGTTCCAGGTGACCTACGGCACCGTATACTATGCGCTGGTCGGCCGCGCCTCCATCCGCGCAGGCGAGGCCCTGCTGGTGCTGGGGGCTGGAGGCGGGATCGGCCTGGCGGCGGTCGAGCTGGGCAAGGCGCTCGGTGCGCGCGTCATTGCGGCAGCCTCCTCGCAGGAAAAGCTCGACGCCGCCCTGGCGAGGGGAGCCGACGCGGGGGTGGTCTACGATCGCGACCTGTCGAACCCGGCCCGGGCCAAGGCCTTCACCCAGGCGTTGAAAGCCGCGTGCGGCCAGGAGGGGGCCGATATCATTCTCGATCCCGTCGGCGGCGCCTATGCCGAGCCGGCGTTCCGCTCGATCGCCTGGCAAGGGCGTCATCTGGTGGTGGGGTTCGCCGCGGGCATTCCGTCGATCCCCCTGAACCTCGTCCTGCTCAAGAACGCCCAGCTCACCGGCGTCTTCTGGGGCGCCTGGATGGCGCGTGACCCGCTGGCGGGGGCGCAGGACATGCGGGCCTTGATGGCGCTGTATGCTGAAGGGCGTATCAGGCCGCTGGTCTCGGAACGCTACTCGCTGGAGCGGGGTGGAGAGGCGATCGCACGGCTGGTGTCGCGCGGAGTGAGCGGCAAGATCGTGGTCGAGGTCATCAGTTCTGAAAACAGAACGAATGACTAATATCAGAATACTGCTGGACCCTTCGGATCGGCACGGTTAGGTTTCGAACGGACGATGCCGCGACGCGGGATCCGGTTTCTGTGCGGCGTTCAGGTCAACTGAGGGCGAGACGGCAGGGCCGCGGGGACGAAACGGGCGAGGCGTGTCGCCGGCGTCATGGGCCTCGCCCCGGATGACCGATTGACCCGTCTTCGCCAAGGGTGAACGAAGGAACGCGATGAACAACACCACGCAGGCCGGATGGCGCACGGGGCCCCGCGACACGCCGATCGCCGCCCTGCGCCGCGCCGTCGAGGCCCATCCGGACAAGATCTTTCTGGATTTCAGCGGCGAGACCCACACCTACGGCGCGTTCGACCGAACCAGCAACCGGTTCGCCCACGTCCTCCAGGATTTGGGCCTGATTGCCGGCACGCCGATCGTGTCGATGCTGGACAACAATGTCGACGCCATCACCACCTGGATCGCCGCCAACAAGATCTCGGTCATCAGCGTGCCGCTGAACACGGCTCTCATCGGCCAGTTCCTGCGCCATCAGATCGAGGACGCCGGCGCGACCCTGCTGGTGTGCGAGGCGAAGTATCTGCAGCGTGTGCTGGAAATCGAGGACCAGCTTACCACCCTGACGACGGTGCTGGTGCGGGGCGGCTTCGAGCCGCAGCCGGGGTCGGCCCTGACTCTTCTCTCACTGGACGAACATCGCGGGACCGATGACAGCGCGTTCGAGGCTCTGCCCGATCCCGGCGCGTTGAACGCCCTGATCTACACCTCCGGGACGACGGGCCCGTCGAAAGGGTGCATGATCACCGGCAACCAGATGTGCCATTTCGCGCGGATGCTGACGCGCTCGGCGCCGTTCGGTCCGGACGACATCTACTGGACGCCTCTGCCGCTCTTCCACATGAACGCCCTGGCGACCGGAGTGGTGTCGGTGATGCTGGTCGGAGCGACGATCTCGTTCGCGCCCAAATTCTCGGTCTCTGGTTTCTGGCCGGCCATCGAGAAATCCGGGGCGACGGTGGTGTCGATCCTGGGTTCGCTGGGCACCATGCTGGCCCGCGCCGACGAGCACGAGGCCATGGCCCGCTGTTTCGGCCAGGTCCACACCGTGAAGGGCAACCCGTTCCCCGAAGAAATCAAGGCGATCTGGCGCGAGCGGTTCGGCGCCAGGAAGATCGGCTCCAACGTCTATGGTTTGACCGAGGGCCTACTGACCTCGATGCCGGATGACGGATCGTATGCGGAGGGGTCTTCAGGCAAGGCCGCTCCGGAGCTGGATGTCCGCATCTTCGACGACAACGACAACGAGGTTCCTGTCGGCACGTCTGGCGAGGTCGTCTGCCGGCCCCTGCTGCCCGACATCATCTTCAAGGGCTATTGGCGCCGGCCCGAGGACACGCTCAAGGTCTGGGGCAATCTGTGGTTCCACACCGGCGATATCGGCAAGTTCGACGAGAACGGCTTCTTCTATTTCGTCGATCGCAAGAAGGACTATCTGCGCCGGCGCGGCGAGAACATCTCCAGCTTCGAGATGGAGACCTCGATCCTGACTCACCCGGCGATCGAGCAGGTCGCCGTCCACGCCGTGCCGTCGAACATGCAGGAAGACGACCTGAAGGTTACGGCCAAGCTCAAGCCCGGCGTGGCCCTGACCGAAGAGGATCTGTGCCGCTGGCTGATGGAGCGCGTGCCCTACTATGCCGTGCCCCGCTACATCGAGTTCAGGCCGGAGTTGCCCGTCAATCCGCAGGGGCGGGTCCTCAAGTTCCAGCTTCGTGACGAAGGCGCAACGCCGACCACCTGGGATATCGAGACGACCGACATCAAGCCCAGTCGGTAACCGCGCGGTTCGTGCGGTTGGATGCGTCATTCGCATACCAAATCAAGAATGACATTCGGATATCAGATTAAAGCAGTTGACTTAGTTTTTGCTGTGGTGTCCTTTCCGTAACGACAAGCGACCGTGCGGACCGTCAGGGCTCGCTCAGGTGGCCGCCGCCGGATATGGCGCACAGGGAAGGAACACGATGTCACGCTCCATGAGGAAGGCCGCGCTGTTCGCCGGCGCATCGCTGATCTGGTTGCCGTCGTATGCAATGGCCCAGGCCGTGCCGCCGCAGGAGCCCGAGGTGGCGACGGGTCTGGAAGATGTCATCGTCACCGCGCAGCGACGCGAGGAACGTCTCCAGGACGTGCCGGTCGCCGTCACCGCCTTCAGCGCGCGCGAACTTGACCGTCGTCAGATCACGGACGTTCGGGCCCTGACCGAGAATGCGCCCTCGATCACCTTTACCGCCACGCCCTATGGCAACAACGACCTGATTCTGGCCATTCGTGGGGTTGCGCCCGGCGGCGTTCTGCCCAACGTCGATCAGGCGGTCGGCACCTATGTGGACGGCCTGTACTACGCCCGGCCCGAGGGCAGCAATTTCGCCATGGTCGATGTCGCCTCGGCGGAGGTTCTGCGCGGGCCGCAGGGTACGCTGTTCGGTCGCAACACTATCGGCGGCGCGTTGAACATCACGACCAACAAGCCGTCCTACGACTTCGGCGGTTCGCTGAAGCTCGGCTACGGCAACTACAATGCGATCACCGCGACGGGCATCGTCAACCTGCCGATCGTCGCGGACAAGCTGGCGGCGCGCCTCGTCTACAGCCACGTCGAGCACGAGGGTTATGGCTATAACCCGACACTGCGGAGCGACGTCGCGGACCAGAACGACGACTTCCTGCGCGCCAGCGTGCGCGCCGACATCTCGCCCGACCTGCGGGTCGATCTGAGTTTCGACCACTATTCCGGCTCGAACCATCAGCCGTTGTGGGTGCTGAACTCGTATCAGGCCGGGCTGACGGCGGCGATGTATGCCCCCTATGTCGCGCCTTCCGAGACGCGCATCAGCCAGGCCGGATACAATCCCGTCAACGACTCCGAGGTTTATGACTTCACAGGAACCATCGCCGCCCAGCTGGGCTCGGCCACGCTGAAGTCGATCTCGGCCTATCGCAATGTGAATTTCGAGGGCGCGTCCGACCTCGACGGCACACCGCTCCCGACCGCCGACGTGCGGGTGTTCGAGCTGGACGGCAATCAGGTGTCGCAGGAGCTTCAGCTCACGGGCACGGCCTTTGCCGACCGTCTGAACTGGACAACCGGCGCCTACTATTTCCGCGAGCAGATCCGCAACTCCCCGATCACCCGCGTGCCGACAGCGATCCAGGACAATACGATCCGCCCCGACAACGAATCGATGAGCGTGTTCGCCCAGCTCAGCTACGAGATCCTGCCGCGCCTGCGTCTCACCGGCGGCGTTCGTGCGGTGAAGGACACGCGGGGTATGACCTATACGCCCGCCCGGTTCGCCGTCGCCGGAGCCGCGCTGGTCGCCGAGCCGCCGGCGACCTCGATCACCCCGGCCGCCTGTCCGTTCACGGCGATCGGCCTGAACGAAGCGCCCGGCAGCTGCCTCTACACACCCGACGACATCGAGTTCAACACGGTGCCGTTCACGGTGGGAATCGACTACCGCCTGCCGGGCGACGGCCTTCTGTTCGCCAAATTCTCGAAGGGTTTCCGCTCGGGCGGGTTCCAGCAGGCCAGCGGCACGACCGCCGCCTTCTATCGGCCGTTCGATGAGGAAAGCGTCGCCAGCTACGAGGCCGGAACCAAGCTGACCTTCTTCGACAATCGGCTGCGGATGGCGGTGAGCGGCTATTTCTCGACCTTCGAGGACATCCAGCAGAACGCCATCCTGTCGGCCAGCCCCGTCATCATCGCCGTGCTCAACTCGGGGACGGCGGAGATCTATGGCGGCGAGTTCGAGGCGACGGCCCTGCTGGGCGACCTGCGTCTGAACGCATCCCTGGGCCTGATCCATCCGGAGTTCACCGAAGGCCCTTACAAGGGGTCGGAGATCCCGACGGTGGCCAAGACCACCTATTCGTTCAGCGCCGACTATCCGATCGAGCTGTCGGCCGGTCGCCTCGAGCTGCACGCGGACTACAATTACCGCTCCGAAGTCTTCTTCCTGAACACGGTGTCGATCACCGGGGCGGGGCCGGTCCCTCTGACCGATTTCCAGCGCCGCTCGATCAGCCAGGAGGGATACGGCCTGCTGAACGCCCAGCTGTCGTTCACCTTCGCCAATGCACCGATCACCCTGGCCGCCTATGGCAAGAACCTGACCGACGAATACTTTGCGGCCCGCTCGGGCTCATTCGCGGCGGCCAACTTCAACTCCATCGTGGTGGGCAGCCCCCGGACCTATGGCGTCAGCCTCCACTACGCCTTCTGATGTTTCCAGCCTGACCCGCGCGTTCGGGTCGTGACGACGGCGCGGTTCCTCCCGGACCGCGCCGTCCTTTTTCCGGTCTGACGAAGGAGGGGCTGGGATGTCGATCGTGTCACTCGCGGGTCGCCGCATCATCGTCACGGGCGGGGCAAGCGGTATGGGCCAGGCCCTGGTGCGGGCCTTTCCCGGTCTGGGGGCGGCCGTCGTCTCGATCGACCTGTCGGCCGAGGCGGGCGACGCGATCGCCAGGGACGCGGGCGCCGTAGGGTTCGAGGCCGCCGACGTCGCGGACGAGGTCTCGATCCAGGGTGCCGTCGATCGCGCCGCTGACAGGCTGGGCGGGCTCGATGTCCTGATCCACGCGGCGGGCGTCGCGACCGGCGGGGCCGCTGCGACGACGACGCTGGACGTCTGGAACCGGGTCATGGCGGTCAACGCCACCGGTACCTTTCTGGTCAATCGGGCGGCCTTTCCGCACCTGAAGAATCACGGCGGCGCCATCCTGAACTTCGCCTCCGCAGCCGGGGTCCGAGGGCATCCGACCAAGGCTGCCTATGCGGCGGCCAAGGGTGCGGTGGTGGCCTGGACCCGTACGATCGCCGCCGAATGGGGGCGCTACGGCATATCGGCCAACGCTATCGCGCCCGCAATCTGGACCCCGATGTACGACCGGACCCGGGCGGACATGACCGCTGTCGAACTGGCCGATCATGATACGACGAAGGCTAGGACGATTCCGCTGGGCGGGAGACTGGGCGATGTGGAGCGGGATTTCGTGCCGGCCATGGCCTTCCTGGCGTCGCACGGTGCGCGATTCATCAGCGGCCAGGTGATCCCGATCGACGGCGGGATGTTGATGGTTCGCTGAGCGCGATGAAACGAAAAGGGAGACGTCGATGCGACTGTTGTCGTTTGAGCTGAATGGCGTGTCGACCACTGGCGTTCGCTTCGGCGACGAGGTCGTCGATCTGAGTGTCGCGGCCCCTGACCTGCCGCGTGACATTCGCTCACTACTGGCGGCCGGTCCGGACGCCTTGCGCGCCGCCGAAACGGCCGCGTCGGCCGCAGGCGCGGACGCGCGCCATCCACTGGAGGGCTTGCGCCACCTGACGCCGATCGCCCGCCCGGATAAGATCATCGGTCTTGGCAAGAACTACATGAAGCACGTCGATGAGATGAAGGCGGACGTGCAGTCCTTCCCCGGCATGTTCCTTCGCGTCCCCGACTCAATGGTGGCCCACAATCAACCGATCTGGCGACCGGAAGCCTCCGAAACGCTCGATTACGAAGGCGAACTGATGGTCGTGATCGGCAGGGGAGGGCGGATGATATCGCGGGATGAGGCGCTGTCGCATGTCGCGGGCTATGCCTGCCACAACGACGGCAGCGTGCGGGCCTACAACTACATTCCTTCAGCGGTCACTGCAGGCAAGAATTTCCTCAATACTGGCGGGTTTGGACCCGAGATCGTCACCGCCGACGAGTTGCCGCCCGGATGCAAGGGGCTGCGGCTTACGACACACGTCAATGGCGAACTGCGCCAGAGCGCGGACATTGCAGAGATGCACTGGGACGTGGCCCATCTGGTGCATCTGATGTCGACCATCTTCACCTTGTACCCCGGCGATCTGATTGCGACCGGTACGCCGTCGGGGGTCGCGGCTGGCCGCCCGAACCCGAAATGGCTCGTGCCCGGCGATGTCGTACAGGTCGAGATCGAAGGTGTCGGCATTCTGACGAACCCGATCGCCGACGCGCCGCGCATTCGCTCTGACCTGGATGTGCGGCTGGTCTAGCGAACCATCATCAGGCCGCCGTCGACCGCCAGGGTCTGGCCGGTGATAAAGCGCGAGGCGTCGCTGGCCAGGAAGACCAGCACAGGGGCCATGTCGGTGTCGGGGTCGCCAAGCTTGCCGCCCAGAGGAATCATCGCCGCCATGCCCTTGTCGTGCGCGGCGAGTTGTTCAGGCGTCATGCCCGCGCGCGTGGCGTCGTACATGGGCGTCCACATTCCTGGCGCGATGGCGTTGGCGGAAATCCCGTACTGGCCCCACTCCTGGGCGATCGTCCGGGTCCAGGCCAGGACGGCGCCCTTCGACGCCGCATAATGGGCGCAGCCGCGCAATCCCAACGCTCCGGCGGCCGAGGCGAAGTTGATTATCCGCCCACCCCTGTCCTTCAGGTGAACGAACGCCGCCTGGTTGGTGATCATCGTGCCACGCGCGTTGATCCCGACCACCAGATCCCACTCATCGTCGGTGATGGCCTCTGCCGGGGTGTAGCGCTGAACGCCGGCGACGTGGATCAGGACGTCCAGCCCGCCCATGCTCTCGGCGGCGCGACCGAACGCTTGGGTAACCGAATCGCGGGACGAGACGTCGCACAGATCGCGGGTCAGTCGTCCGCCGCCTGGAACCTCCGGCGAACCGGAGGACGGTTCGGTGATGTCGAGGCCGGTGACCGTGGCGCCCGCCGCGGCCAGGGCCCGGGCCGCGCTGGCGCCGATGCCGCGCGCGGCGCCCGTGACGATAATTCGCTTGCCCGACAGATGGGTCGTTTCACTCATGGAATTCTCTCCAAGGGGCCGGGCCCACACACCGGTCGGCGGTCGGCCGCAGCCCGCGGTTCAGAAGCGTGGCGTTCTTGTCACGCGCTCGACCATAACGCATCGCAATTCTTACCCTAGATTTCTATTCTTGAGACAGATGTCCAATTCTGTTTAGTTTGCTCCCAACGCGGCGCCTTCCGGCAGCCGTGAAACGCGGGGCGATAGACCCCACCGGGGAGGTTACGATGCGATTTTCAAACAGCCGACGTGCGTCCAGAATTGTTCGCCGAGGTGCGGCCCTGGGCCTCCTGGCCTGCACGGCCCTGACCGCGCCTGCCCTCGCACAGACCACCGAATCGCGGCCTCAGTCTGACCAGCTCGACGAGATCGTCGTGACTGCGCGTCGGACCGAAGAGAACCTGCAATCGACTCCCGTCGCCGTCACCGCCATCGGGGCGGAGGCGCTGGAACGGGCCCAGGTGGCCGACGTTACTGACCTTCAGCGCACGACGCCCAGCCTTTCAATCGCCACCGGAGCGCCGTCGTCCTCAGGCTTTGCTTTCGTGTCCATGCGCGGCCAGGGAAACCTTCAGGCCCTGGTGTCCAACGACCCGGCTGTCGCCATCTATGTGGATGGAGTCTACATCCCCCGCCCATCCCAGGGCCTTACAGATCTTTTCGACCTTCAACGGGTGGAGGTGCTTCGCGGACCGCAGGGGACGCTGTTTGGACGCAACACCATCGGCGGCGCAGTCAACATCCTGAGCGCTGATCCCAGCCAGACCTACGGTGGTCTGGTGAAGGTCGAGACCGGAAGCTACGATCAGTTTGGCGCCAGCTTCGTCGTGACTGGACCTATCACTGATCAACTGTCGGCCCGCGTTGTCGCCAGCACCAAGGGACGCAGCGGGTACGGCCAAAGCATCCCGCTGGGGCGCGACATCTGGGACCAGAACAGCGACTTCGTGCGCGCCAAGCTCATGTATGAGAGCGACAATCTGCGGCTCGTCTTCTCCGGCGACTACAACAAGATCGAGGACAACGGCCAGTTCACGGCCCTGCACGCCTATGCACCCGAGCTGTTCGGCCCGGCCGGATCATTCGGCGCGTTCGGCCTGTCGAACACGCTGAACACAGCACTCCATAACCGCAACGGGTTCTATGACACCTATGCGACCGGCTATCTGGTCCCTAGCACGCCGACGTTCGCAACGCTGCCGGCTGAGGTGCGGGCCCTTTACAGCCGACCGCTCGGCAACCAGCTGGAGGCCTACGGGTTCAGTCTGAATGCCACGCTTGATCTGGGCAACGCTACGCTGAAGTCGATCACGGCCTACCGCTATAGCGATACGGATGGCATAATCGATACGGACGGAACGCCGGTGCCGATCCTGACCACATGGGCTGGATACAGTTCCGACCAATGGTCCCAGGAACTTCAGATCAGCGGCAGTTTCAGCGAGAAGCTCACCTATATCGCCGGTGTCTATTTTTCAGACGAAACCGGCATTGAGTTCAGCCGGTCTCAGAATTTCGGCTTCCTGCCCTACAATGCGGTGTCGCGCCCCAACGCCGGCCTTGCCGGGCAGAATATGGCCGATGTGCACAACCGGTCGGCCGGTGTCTTCGGCCAGGGCTATTACCAGCTGACCGATGCGGTCCGCATCGCTGGCGGGCTGCGCTGGACCTGGGACAGCCGGGATACCGAACTGCATAACTTCACGGTCTGGGGCCTGCCCGGGACCTGCAATGTTCCTACGCCCGACGTCCCCGGCGTTTGCACCCAGACCCAGCAGGTCGATTTCGACTACCCGGCCTGGACCCTGGGCATCGACTGGCAGGTCAACGAGGATGTGTTCGCCTACGTCCAGACCCGCCGTGCGTCCAAGTCGGGCGGCTGGAATACCCGCGCGGGTGGCCTTCCGGCTTTCGAGCCTGAAACGGTCAAGGATCTGGAAGCCGGCCTGAAGGCGACCTGGCTCGAGAACCGCCTGCGGACCAACGTCGCGGTCTTCCACTCCTGGCAGTCGGACGTCCAGCGTAATGCCGCCGCACTGACCCCGGCCGGGGCCAGCACCCAGTTCATCGTGAACGCCGGCAATGCCCGGGTTTATGGCATCGAGCTGGAAGGCGCCTATCGTCCCTGGTCGGGCATGGAGCTGACCTCAAACGTCAGCCTGATGAACGGTGAATACGAAAGCGGATCCTTCATCGAGCGGCAGGCTGTGCCGGGCGTTGGCTATACCGGCTGTACGCTGAACCCTGCTGGCACGGCATCGATCTGCCCGGTCGATCGCAGCGGCGAGGAACTGCCGCAGCTTCCCAAGATCCAGTTCAACCTGGGCGCCACCCAGGTGCTGCCGACCTCATTCGGCGCGGTGACCCTGCACGTCGACTATTCGTACCTCGGCCGCCAGTTCTACAACCCGGTCACGCCGTCGGTGAACCAGTCTGCCGCGACCAAGGCCATCTATGCGGCGTCCAACGACATCACCCGGACACCCGGCTACGGCTTGCTGAACGCCCGCTTCGCCGTCGAGTTCGACGCCCAGAACGTCGAGTTGGCGATCTACGGCAAGAACCTGACCGGCGAAGAATACAACACCCGCCAGTTCGCCGACGTCTATGCGGCCGGTCTCGGCTTCGCGACGGCCTTCATCGGCGAGCCGACCACCTACGGCGCCTCTCTGACCAAGCGTTTCTAGACCCGATTTCTCCTGTTGAACCTCGCCGCCGATCGGGAAACCGGTCGGCGGCTTTTTCATGGGCGGCAAGGGGCGGGCCCAACGAAAAGGCCCCCGCCTGATGGCAGAGGCCTCAATCTTCATTCCGGCGTTACGGGTTGCCTCAGGGAACGTCCCAGACGACATGCACGGCGTCAGGCCCGCGGAGGGACACGCCGCGCACGACCGGGCGGGGATGATCGGGGTCGAGCCGCAGGTTCGGCAGCATGTCCAGCAACAGGCCTACCGCCTCCTCGATCTCGACCTTGGCCAGCCACATACCGACGCACATGTGGGCCCCAAACCCAAAGCCGAAGGCCGCCATCTGCTTGCGATCGATGTCGAAGACGTCGGGGTTCTCGAACACAGTCTCGTCCCGATTGGCCGATCCGACGCAAGCCGAGATGATCGAGCCCTTGGGAATGGTGACGTCCTGAAGCGTGACCTCGGTCTGGGTCTCGCGCACCTTGAAGGTGGCGACGGCGTCGTGGCGGACACTCTCGTCCAGCACCTTGCGCATCAGCGACCGGTCGGCGCGCAGACGTTCCAGAACCTCGGGATGGTCGAAAAGATGGGTCATCATGATCGCGAAGGTGCGCGAGGTCGTTTCCGACGCGGCCGGCAGCATCATGCGTACGAAGTTGGTGATCTGGTGGTCGTTGAGGGTGCGACCCTCGAACTCCGCGCGGATCAGGCGGCTGATCAGGTCCGAGCCTTCGGCGCCGGACGCACGGCGCGCCTGAACGGCGGCCAGGGTCGGGTCGTACAGTTCCTGAAATGCCTGGAAGGCCGCGCGCTTGGCCTCGGGATCGTTGGCCATGCCGCCCAGCACCTTCAGGGCCTTGGTGGCGAAGGTCTCCAGCGCGCCGGGATCGTTGTCGGGGAAGCCCAGCACCGCATAGACCACGTGGATCGGGAACATCACGCCTACGGTGGAGACCAGCTCGGCCTTGCCCTGAGAGATCAGCGGCTCGATGAAGGAGCTCTGGATCAGCGGTCGGATATAGGTCTCGCGCCACTCCTCCATCACCGCCGGGGTGAACGACGGCTGGAGAATGCCGCGCAATTGCCGATGCTCGTCGCCGTCCAGGCCGGTGATCATCAGCCCGTCCAGGAACTGGCCCAGGCCCGTCTCCATCAGGATGCTGCTGGTGTAGGTCTTGGTGTCGCGCAGCACCTTCATCACGTCGGCGTGCTTGAAGATCGTATAGATCGGGCGGCCCGTGTCGCCGGCGAAGGACGCGGCGCCCAGTTCGGCGCAGATGTCGCCCTTCATCACCGGCATGTTGGCGCGGTGGTCGCGGTAGATTTCCTCGATATTCCGGTCGTCGCCCGCGAACAGGGCGCCGACCTGGGCGAAGCCCTCGGCGAGGTCCTTGTTGGGGGTCATCTGGACAGTGCGCATGGGTCTTCCTTCCCGCGAATTAGCCGGCCTCATGGGCGCGATCTGTTTCAAATACAGAATAACATTCTGATCGAAATGTCTACCGGACGGAGACGATCGCTACGTTCAGTGGCCGTGAATCAGCGCGATGGCCGATGGGTCGGTGTAGTCGCGCCAGCGGATCAGCTTGCCGTCGTCGTCCAGCTCGAAGATCCCCGCGATGGCGAAGGCGCCGATCTCGCGCCCGTCGGCGGCGACCAGCCGGTCCAGCCGTTCGGTCAGCACGACATTGCCGTGGGCGGCGATATGCAGGGTCTCAACCAGGATCTTGGCATAGCCCATGGCGGCCTCGAACTTCGCGCCCATGGCCAGGGCCTCGTCCGCGCCGACGGTTTTCGACAGGCCCATATTGACCCATTCGGTGTCGGGCCGGAACAGGTCACGGATCGCCTTTTCGAGCGGTTCGGGTCCGGCCGACCAGATGTCGAGGAACTCGCCGATGATGTCGATCGGAGCACGTTTCATCGCATGATTTTCCTTCGTTTTCGGGCGTGGCGGGCCGGATTTTGAGCGCGGTCCGACGGCCGTTTTGCTAGGGTTTACGGACCCGCCGGCGACCCCGCCGTCCAGACCTGATGGAGCCGATATGAGCGATCCGATCACCGCCATTCCCCTGACCCGAAACGGTGGCGCGGCCGACACCTTGGCGAACCATGCCGGCAAGGTCCTGCTGATCGTCAACGTCGCGTCGAAATGCGGACTGACGCCACAGTACGAAGGGCTCGAAGCCCTGTACCGCGCCAAGGCGGCGGATGGGCTGGAAGTGCTGGCCTTCCCGGCCAACAACTTCAACGGCCAGGAACCGGGCACGGATGACGAGATCGCGACCTTCTGCCAGACCAGCTTCGATGTCACCTTTCCCCTCTATTCCAAGATCAGCGTCAAAGGCGAGGACATCCATCCGCTCTACGCCGGTCTGACGGCGGCAAGACCCGACGCGGTCGGCGACGGACCGATGCGCGAGCGGTTGAACGGCTATGGCATCGCGACCGGGGAACGCGGCGAGGTCGTGTGGAATTTCGAGAAATTCCTCGTCGGCCGCGACGGGCAGGTCATCGACCGTTTCGCTCCCGATATCGACGCCGCCGACCCGCGACTGGTCGAAGCGATCGACAAGGCGCTGTCGGCCGGCTGACGCCGGATAGGGGCGATAGACGTGGAGGCTGGACGAACGCTCCACGTCAATTATCAGCGCACCTTGGCCGTGATCTTCGCGTGAGGACCGGACACCTGGGCCGCCCAGGCGTCAGCGGAGTCGGCGAAGTCATAGTCGACATAGTCGACCTCGATCGCCTGATCCTTCTGCATCGCCAGCAGCCGGCGCCAGATGGCTTCGCGGTCGGCCGCCGGCCGCTGGCCGGTGCCGATACAGGTCAGGGTGCGGAACAGCAGGTCGCCGATATTCAGCTCCACAGTACGACCCGCGCCGGTGCCGATGGTGATCAGGCGCGCGCCCCATTTCGTCGCCTTGACCGCCGACAGGAAGGGTTGGCCGAACACCAGATCCAGCACGACGTCGAAGCCTTCACCGCCGGAGGCGGCCTTGAGCCCCTCGATGTCGTTGTCGCCGCCCATGGCCACGACGGCGTCAGCCAGGCCTCGTTCCATCAGGCGATCCAGTCCGGCCTGGCTGCGGGCTGCGGCCACGACCCGGCCCGCGCCGAGACTTCGGGCCAGTTGCAGGCCGATCTGGCCCAGCACGCCGGTGGCCCCAAGAATGAGAACGCTCTCGCCGGGCTGGAGGTTGGCCGCTTCCAGCGGGATCAGGATGCCTGTGCCAGCGATGCCCATGGTGATGGCCGTGCGGTCGTCGATATCGTCCGGCACGTCCCAGACCTCGGCCTCGGGCACGATGGTCTTTTCTGCCCACGCCCCCCAGGGAGCGACCGACCGTTCTCCGAAATAGACGCGGCGACCGTCTTCGGCGCGGCCCACCCCTTCGCCCCGGATCACGCAGGGATACTGGACGCCGAGGCGATAGGCCCCCAGCACATCCCAGCCACCGAGCCCCGCAGTATCGACCTCGATCAGGACTGAACCGTCCTTGGCGGTCGGTTCGGGAAAGTCCTGAAGGACCGGGGCGGCTCCGTTGCCGGAAATCACTGCGGCGCGCATGGATCTGGCTCCTGGTGTCTGGGATATGAGGCGAGCACTGGCGTACGCCCGGCGGACCGGGCGACACCGACACGAAGTCGCGTCACGTCAGAGGAAGATGGCGAGGTTCGGGAAGCCCAGCACCGTCTGGTCGACGATGATCTCGCGACGCGCCAGCTTGAAGCTGTTGTCGTAGCGACGCAGCAGATCGTGGCGGACGCAGCTGAGCATCAGCAGAGTCGTCTCCTCGAACCGGCTGCGGCTGCACAGCAGATAGCTCTTCACCTCGAACTCGTCCGGATCCTCGGTCGATTCGACCAGGATGTTGGTCACCAGGCGGCGTGTGCGCGAGGGCGGATCTTCGGCCCAGGCGCTCTTGGTGTCGGTGATACGGCCGACGCGACCCCGGATCGACGCATAGGTCTCGTCGAAATGCATCACGGTGCGGACGATCGACTGCGAATGCTGGGCCAGGGAACGGGTCTGGCGCACCGGGCAGGTGTAGCGCAGGTCGATGTCGAGCCGCGCGACCCAGTCCTTCAGACGGATTTCGTCCAGCAGCCAGGCCTCCTCATAGAGAAATTCGGCGATCTGGTTGTAGTCGGGCGACCCGACCGGCACGCGGTTCGGGCGGAAGGGAGCCTCCTCGGCGACACTGACGTCGGTGGGGATGACGGCGTTCATGGTCATGGCGATGTGATCCTGATGATGTCGGCGATGATCAAGCGGGGGCGTTCATCAGGTCGCGATAGGCCAGCCACCAGTTCCACTGGGTGTCGTCCTTGGTGAAGCCTTCATAGACGAGGGCCGGGCCGGGCCAGTCGGGTCGGGGCGGGGTGGTGCAGACGGCCTGATACTTCATCGTGACGTTGCGGGCGGCGGCGCCCTTGGCCGTCTGGGTGATGTGGGGCCAGGTGTCCGAATCGTCCTGTTCGACCATGCCGGAGGTGCCCAGCATCCGCACCGCGAACTGCAGGGCCTTTTGCTTGTGCTCCTCGGGCGCGTCCTTTTCGGCCAGGATATAGTTGCAGAACTCCAGCTCGTCCGGGCCCTTGGGAATATAGGTGTGCAGGGACGTCAGGCCGATGATCTCGCCGTCCGGCTGTGGAACATAGATGAAGGCGATCAGGACGTTGGGGAACATTCCTCCGACTTGGGGCGGGCTGTCGACCAGCAGGCCCAATTGCTCAGGCGAGAGATTACGGACCAGCTCGGGCAGCATCTCCTTGGTGATGCCGGGCGGCGGAACGATGGCCAGCTTCTCTGCCAGCGTCAGATTGCCGTCCCGGAAGCCCGCAGCCTGTTTGAACTTGTTCGCCACGGGCATGCAGCGCAGGGAGTGCCCTTGCAGAGAGCTCACTTCGGTGCCGTACATCGAGGTGGTCAGGTCGCCGTCGCCGAACTTGGCGAACTCGCCCAGCCAGCGGTGGAGCGTCAGCGTGTGGAAACCGTCGGAGGCGGACTGCTCGCAGGCCGTCTTCCAGTTGGCCTTGATGGTGAACCGCTGCGGCGGGCCCAGGACCTCCAGGCCCCTGTCCGTCCGGCAGAATAGCATGTCGTAGTACCACTTCATCTCGCCTAGGAATTCGTCGAACGTGGGGCCCTCAAAATTCCAGGTGGCGAAGATCAGGCCGCCATAGATGTGGACACGCGCCTGGGTCAGGCCGAGCTTTTCCTTGGGCAGGATTGAGCCGTGCATCTGTTCGGCGGCGACAGGTGCACCGATGAAATCGCCGTCGTTCTTGAACGCCCAGCCGTGATAGATGCAGGTGTGGACCTTGGCGTTGCCGGCGTCGTTGACGCAAACGCGCATACCCCGGTGGGGGCAGACGTTCAGCATGACCTTGATGGTCTCGTCCTTCTGGCGCGTGATCAGGACGGGGTCCGATCCCATGAGCCGGGTGATGAAGTCACCCGAGTTCGGGATCTCGCTCTCGTGGCCCAGCAGCAGCCAGGTCTTGGCGAACACCTTGCGCATCTCGATGTCGTAGAGTTCGGGATCAGAGATGGTGCGCAGCTGTACCTCTCGGGTCTGCACATTGATCAGATCATCGATTGTGGTCCCATCCGATAGCGTCGCCCGTGTCCGGTCCAGCATGGTTGTCCTCCGCGGCGACTTGCGCCATATAATTTTGAACAGAGGTGGCATTTCTGTATAGAAAATGCAACTCATTCGATTCAATGAGGAGCGACGGACCGAGGGTCCCCGGAGAAGTCCCCAAGGGACGCCCGGCACGGAGGATGACTATGAGTTCAGAAGCGATCGCCCATCGCGTTGTCGCGGATCGCAGCGCGTGCTGCGGCTACGGGACCTGCGTCGAGATATGCCCGGAAATCTATCAGCTTGAAGGCGGGCTGGTGGTTCTGACGATGGACATCGTGCCGCCAGAGCTGCTGGAGCGGGCCATTGAAGGCGCCGAATCCTGTCCGCAATCGGCCCTGGTCGTGGAAATGGTCGAGGGATGACCGCGCCGTCTGTCGCCGCGAACCCGGCGACCAAGACAGGCAGCGACCGCAGGCTTCCGGGTCTGTTGTCGCTCTCGCTCATGGGTATTCCGCTGACGGCTCTGTCGCTGCCGCTGGTGGTGATGATCCCCGAGCATTACGCCACCGTCCTGGGCCTGCCGCTGGCCATCATCGGCCTGATCTTCACTGGCGTCCGAATCTTCGACATCGTCGTCGATCCTCTGATCGGTGCGGCCATGGACCGGACCCGCAGTCGCTGGGGCCGCTATCGGCCATGGCTGATCTTCGGGGCGCCGGCGTTGATGCTGGCGGTCTATCTCCTGTTCATGGCCAAGCCGGGTGTCGGCCCGATCTATCTGCTGCTGACGCTGACGGCGGCCTTTCTGGGCTGGTCGGTCCTGTCCCTCGCGCAGCTGGCGTTGGCGTCAGGCCTGGCGGCCAGTTACGATGGGCGGTCCCGCGTCTACGCCTGGCTGCAGTTCGCGTCCCTGCTCGGCATTCTGACGGTCATGGGCTTTCCCATCCTGCTCAAGTCGCTCGGCGACACGGGCATGGCCCCGACCCAGATCATGGGCTGGATCATCATCGTCCTGATGGCCCCTGCCGTCGCACTGGCCGCCTGGAAGGTGCCGGAAGCGGCCGTGTCCGCCCAGCGTCACATCGTCGGCGTCAAGGAGTATCTCGCGGTCGTGGGACGCAAGGCCGTGTTCCGCATCGCTGCGATCGACCTGCTGTTCGGCCTGGGGTTCGGCACCGCCTCGGCCATGCTGGTCTTCTTCGTCACCGCCGCCAAGGGCCTGGACCGTAGCGCGGTCGGCGTCGTCCTGATCGCTCAGGTGGTCACGGCCATGATTACCGTGCCCGCTGTCGCCTGGCTGGCAAGGCGGCTGGACAAGCATTTCGTCCTGGGCATCACGGGCCTGTTGGCCGCCATCGTAAGTGTCGTCTTCGTCTTCCTGCCGGACGGCAACCTGCTGGCCGTTTCATTGGGCATGATGGGCTGGGGTCTGTCGTTCGGCGCGTTCAACCTTCTGCCTCGCGCCATGATGGCTGACGCGGGTGACGAGCTGCGGCTGGACACCGGTTCGGACCAGACCGGCGTTCTTTATGCCCTGCTCATCAGCAGCTGGAAGCTGGGCGGGGCGCTGGCGGTCGGCCTGTCGTTCGCGGCGCTCGCCTTCGTCGGCTACAAGCCCGCTCTGATGGCGGCCAACACTCCTCAGGCCATCTCGGGGCTGGAGATGGTGTTCGCGGGCCCGTCGGCCCTGCTGTTCGTCGTCGGGGCCTGGCTTTCCTTCACCTATCCGCTGACCCGTCAGAAGCATGCCGCGATCCGTACCGCCCTGGACGCTCGCGACGCCCGGACGGAGGCCTCCGTATGACCCGTCGTCTGGAAGGCCGGGTCGCCCTGATCTCGGGAACCGGGGGCGGACAAGGGCGCGCGGCGGCGCTGCGTTTCGTGCAGGACGGAGCCATCGTCTTCGGCTGCGACGTCAACGCCGAGGCCGATGCAGAGACCGTACGTCTTGTCACGGAGGCCGGCGGCGTCATGACCACCATGGTCTGCGACCTCGGCGATCCCGAGGGCGCAAAGAGCTGGATCGACAAGGCCGTCTCGGATCACGGTCGGATTGATATCGTCTACAACAATGCCTCGGCCGCCAGGTTCGGCTCCATTTCGGATCTGTCCGTCGAGGACTGGCGGTTCACGATCAGGAATGAGCTCGATCTCGTCTTCCTGACCACCAGATTCGCCTGGCCGCATCTGGCCAAACAGGGCGGGGCGATTATCAATATCGCCTCGACGGCCGGCTGGCAGGGGTCGCGCGGGAACGGCACCATCGCCCATAACGCCACCAAGGGCGGGGTGATCGCCATGACCCGACAGATGGCGCTGGAAGGCGCGCCGCTCGGCATCCGCGCCAACAGCATCAGCCCCGGCTTCGTCATCACCCCCGGCACCCGCGCCTTCGTTGAGAACCCGGCCGTGCGGGCAGGGCTGATCGCCGGCATTCCCATCGGCCGGCCAGGCGAGCCAGAGGATGTGGTCGGCATGGCCGCCTTCCTGGCCTCCGACGAGGCCGCCTTCATCACCGGCGCCGACTTCATCATCGATGGCGGCACGACCGCCTGCTAGCCAAACCAACGACATGAGGACCTGACCATGGATATCCGGGGTATCGGCTATCTGGGCTTTGAAAGCCCCAACATCGAAGCCTGGCGCAGCTATGGCCCGGAGGTGCTTGGCCTCGCCCTCGCGCCGTCGCCCGAGGACGAACCCGACGCCCTCTATCTCAAGATGGACGACCGGCGCTATCGCTTCGCCTTCCAGCCAGGCCCGATCGACAAGCTGGCCTATGTCGGCTGGGAGTGCATCAACCGGATCGCCTTCGAGAAGGCGGTCAAGAAACTGCAGGATGCCGGCATCGCCGTCGAACAGGGCAGTGACGACCTCAAGGCCCGTCGCGCCGTCCGCGATGTGGTCCGCTTCAAGGATCCGGTCGGTTATCAGTACGAACTGTTCTACGGCCAGAAGGGCGAGCCTGATTCTTTCGTGCCCGGCCGTCGCCACGGCGGGTTCAATACCTACGGCCGGGGTTTCGGCCATGTCGTCCTCATCACGCCTGAGTACGGGCCTGAACTCGACGACTTCCTCATCAATGTCATGGGCTTCCAGTGGTACGGTTCGGGCGCGGGCAAGGGCAAGACCGGCTTCTATCGTGCGGGACTGAACAACCTGACCAGCCACGACATCGGCTATGGCCTCGCGCCCGGCCGGATGGGCATCCAGCACGTCGGCCTGCTGACCGGCGACCTGCGTGACGTCGGCGAGACCTGGGACATCGTCAACAAGCGCCAGATTCCGATCCAGATGACCCTGGGCCAGCACACCCAGGACCCACATTTCTCATTCTATCATTTCACCCCGTCGGGCTTCGCGGTCGAGGTGATCGCCGAGACCCACCCCTGGCCGGGCGATCCGTTCGAGCTGAACGCCGAACGCCTGAGCTACTGGGGTCATGAACTGGTCGGCCCGATCCTGGGCACGACGGTTCGTACGCCTGCGGAAGTGCTTTGATGGGATTGCTGGACGGCAAGGTCGCCCTGGTCACCGGCGGCGGCGGCGGCATCGGACGGGGCATCGCCCGCAAATTCATCCGCGAGGGGGCGACCGTCGTCGTCGCCGAGTTCAATGACGACTATTGCGCCTCGATCAAACAGGAGTTGACCGAGGAACTGGGGGGCCGTGCCGAGGTCATCAAGGCCGACGTCCGGGTCAAGGATCAGATCCAGGGCGCAGTCGAAAAGACGGTCGAGCTGTTCGGCGGCATCGACATCCTGGTCAACAACGCCTTCACCCTCAGCCCCAAGGTGCTGCTGGAGCAGAAGACCGACGACATGCTGGACGCCACCCTGCATTCGGGTCTGTGGGCCGGCTGGTGGTCGATGCAGGCCGCGCGGCCGCACATGGTGGCGCGCGGCGGCGGGTCGATCATCAACTTCTATTCGATCGACGTTGAGACGGCCGCCTGGCTGAACTCCGACTACAACATCACCAAGTCGGCCTTGCGCGGCCTGACCCGCAGCGCGGCGCACGAGTGGGGCCGGTTCAACATCCGGGTCAACCTGCTGTCGCCGGCAGCCATGGGGACGGTGTTTCACCGCATGGCCGAGGCCATGCCCGGGTTCGCCGAGATGGCGGCGTCGAGAAAGCCACTGCTTCGCAACGGTGATCCCGAGGAAGACATCGCACCCGTCGCGGTGTTCCTCGCGTCGGAGATGTCGCGCTTCGTCACGGGCGAGATGATCAACGTCGATGGCGGCCTGCATATGCCGGGCTATCAGTCGCGGCCGCCGAACGTGACCGAGTTGGAACAACAGGGCGGCTGAAGCCGACGAACGCGAGGGGGAGACGACCATGGGATTGTTGGACGGAAAGGTAGCGCTCGTCACCGGCGCGGCGGGATCGATCGGCGCCGAGACGGCCCTGGCGCTTGCGGAGCAGGGGGCGCGCGTCGTGCTGACCGACCTGCGCGAGCCCGAGCTCCAGGCGGTGACCGACGGTTTGAAAGGGCAGGGCCACGACGTCGCCTGCAAGGCCGGGGACATCACAGCAGAGGACGACATTCGCGCCGTCGTCGCATTCGCCGTCGAGACCTTCGGTGGCGTCGACATTCTCGACAACAATGCGGGCGCGACCGGGTACTCATCGCGCGATCTCGACATCCCCGACATGCCCGTCGAGCTGTGGGATCAGGTCCAGTCGATCAATGCGCGCGGCCCGATGCTGTTCTGCAAATACGTGATCCCGTCGATGCTGGTGCGGGGCGGGGGCTCCATCATCAACATCTCGTCGGGTCAGTCCTTGTCGGGCGATGTCAGCAATTTCGCCTATGCGGCCTCCAAGGCGGCTGTCAATTCGCTGACCAGGCACATGGCGACGGGGTACAGCCCCAGGGGCATCCGGGTGAACGCCATCGCCGCCGGTCTGATCATCCAGCCCGGCATGGAGCAACGTCTCCCGGCCCACATCCAGGACATCTTCCTCAGTCATTGCCTGGTGCCGCGCCTCGGCGTCCCGCGCGACATCGCCAACATGGTGGTCTTCCTGGCGTCGGACCTCAGTTCCTATGTCACCGGCCAGATCCTGTCGGTCGACGGCGGCTTTACCGCCCATCTGCCCAGCGTGGCGGATATGCGTCCCATCATCGACGGCATGAAGAAGGCGCCCGGCCAATGGAGCTGAACGGAAAGACCGTCGTCCTGACCGGGGCGTCCGCAGGCATCGGCGCCGCCACAGCGCTCGAACTCAGCCAGGCCGGCTGCAATCTGGTCCTGACCAGCCGCCGGATGGAAAAGCTGGAGGCCCTGGCCGCGACCCTGCCGGGCCCCAGCGCCCTGCTGGCCGCCGACATCGCCGAGGCGGGCGTGCCGGAACTGCTTCTGGCTCTGGCCAAGGACAGGTTCGGCCGTGCCGACGTTATCATCAACAACGCCGGGGTCATGGCGGTGGGCACGATGGACACCATCGACCTGGACGCCGTCAGCTACATGATCCGCGTGAATTTCGAGGCGGTCGTACGCAGTTCCTACGTCTTCGCGCGCGAGTTCCGCGGGCAGTCGTCGGGCGCGATCATCAATGTGTCGAGCATCAGCGCCTATCTGATCTCGCGCGCGGGCGGGGTCTATGGCGGGCTCAAGCACGCGCTGGAAGCCTTCACCCAGTCACTACGCATCGAACTGGCGGGTACCGGCGTCAAGGTCGGCACCATCGCGCCGGGCTCCACCTCCAGCGAGATGTTCGACAAGATGATGGCGGCGGCCAAGGTCGAGTCACCCGTCGCGCTCGATCCGCAGGACGCGGCTCGCGCCATCCGCTTCATGCTGGAGCAGCCGGACCGCGCCAACATCGCCCGCCTGGCCCTCTACCCGCAGGGCGAGGGCCACTAGGTCATTCTGCGGCCAGGGCGGCCTGACGTTCCAGACCCATCTCCTGCATCTCGCGCTTCAGCGTGGGGTAATAGGCGATCGCGCCCTGCAGGCCGCCCGAGACGTCGATCGACGCCGCGCTGAGGAAGGTGGCCAGGTCGCTGGCCAGGAAGACGCAGACGTTGGCGACTTCTTCCGGCCTTCCGAACCGGCCGAGGGGGACGATCTTGACGACCATCTCCAGGAACTCCTCGCGCGTGATGGTCGAGGGCATTTCCTTGTAGTGGCGATCCCACTGGCCGGTGTCGATCCAGCCCATGTTGAGACTGTTGACCAGGATGTTGTCCTTGGCCAGTTGCTGGCCCAGCAGTTTGGACAGGGCGATCCCGGCCGCACGGTTGGTCACCGAAGGGATGCCGTCCGGCGTCGGCAGGGCGCCGGCCAGGGCGTTGATGTTGATGATCCGGCCCCACCGCTGCTTGCGCATATGGGGCACGACGGCCTGGACGAAACGGAAATGGGCGACCTGGATATTGTTGGCGTGGTCCAGGATGTCCTCGGGCTGCAGGCTCTCCAGGCTGCCGCCCTTTCCCTGGCCGGCGTTGTTGACCAGCACGTCGACGCCGTCCCAGGCTTCGGCGACCTGGGCGACGAAAGCCCGCACGGCATCGGTACTGCGAACGTCCAGCGCGACCGCGATGACCTCGGCGGCGCCGAGAGCCCGCATCTCGTCGGCGACGACCGAGAGGGTTTCGGGGCTGCGTGAACAGATCGCCAGCCGCACGCCTTCGCGGGCGAAGGCCGCGGCCGTTGCGTACCCGATGCCCCGGCTGGCGCCCGTGACGATGACCCGTTTGGCGCTGAGATCGATATGCATGGTCTGATTTCCTCGTGGGCTTCTGGCGAGCCGATCTATGAGTATTTTCTAGTCAGAATTCGTATTTCTGTCTCGAGTTATCTCGTTCGGGGCGTGCGCGGTTTGCGATTCCTGCCCCTGCGAGCTACCCTTGACGTCGATTCCCCGGAGCCTTCACCACATGACCGTCAGCGCCCGAAAGGCCCGCCCCGAGGCGACGGCCAAGCGCCCGGCCAGCCACGCCGCGCCGCAGGCGCCTCGGCCACGCCGACCGGACCCCCGCGCGGCCAAGACGGTCGAGAACATCGTCAATGCGGCCCAAAACGTGATGATGAATCACGGCACCCCCCGCATCACGGCCCAGGAGGTCTGCGATGCCGCCGGGGTTTCGCGCGGGACGCTATACCGCTATTTTCCGTCGATGGAGGCGGTGCTCGAGGCCGTCGTCCTGAGGCTGCGCACCGAAACGGACGAAGAGCTGAACCACGCTATGGAGGGGTGTGAGACCCCGACCGAACGGTTCGCGGCGTTCCTGAAATACAGCGTCTCGAACAACGAGACCCGCCGGGGTTCTCAGTTCCTGCACGTCGAGCCGGTCTTCGTGATCCAGTATTTTCAATCCAACTTCGACCACTTCATCAAGCGCGTCCTGATCGCGCTGGAGAGCGTGTTCGACGCCTGGGAAGCGGACATAGGGACGACGGTCGATCGTACCGCCATCGCCGAGATGATGGTTCGTCTGGCGCTCAGCGAGACCGTGGTTCCCCCCAGCGACGGCAAGCCCCTGGCGTTGCGCCTCCAGAGCACCATCGACGTCATCCTCAAGACGCTGAAGCGGCCCTAGACGTCAGCCCTTGGGGCCGATGACGTTGCGCAGTGTCCCGACGCCTTCCAGCACAACCTCGACGACATCGCCTGGGTTCAGGTAGCGGCCCGATCCCTGGCCGACCCCCTCGGGCGTGCCGGTGAACAGAAGGTCGCCGACCCCGAAACTGACCCGCTGCTGCACGAACCGGATCAGTTCGACAACGTCCCAGGTCATGTCGGCAGTCGTGCCGTTCTGGCGAACCTCGCCGTTGATGGTCGTCGATAGTTTCAGCACGGGGCTGCCTGGCGGAAATTCGTCGCGAGTGACGATCCATGGACCCACAGGCGTCGCCCGGTCCTGACTCTTGGCGGCGTACAGGTCCATGCCGATCCCCGGCGGGCCGCTGCGCTGGAGATCCCGCGCGCTGACGTCGTTGCCGGCGGTGTATCCCAGCACCGATGTGAGAGGGTCGTTCAGGTCGATGGCATCGTCACCGATCACGACGACCAGTTCGCACTCGTAGTCCAGCTGGTCGGTCAGGGGAGGATAGCGGATCGGATCGTTTGCGCCGATCAGGGCGCCGTAGGCCTTCAGGAAGGCGATCGGCTGGGACGGTGCGGCGACGCCGAACTCGACGAGATGCTTGCTGTAGTTGGCCCCGGCGATGACGACCTTGCTGGTGTTCTCGCACGGCGCCAGCAGCCGCAGGGTGGAAAGCGTCAGGGCAGGGCCCCCAAATGTCAGCGCGGCCTCGCCTTCACCGCGAGTCACAGCCGGACCCCAGTCCGCCATGCTGCCCACGATCGGCTGCGCCGTGTCGGTCTCTGGATCGACCATGGCCCAGAAGGGCGCGCCGCCGTCGGTGCATCGGGCCAGTTTCATGGGTGTGTTCCTGATGGGCTGAAGGCGTCGCGCAGCTGATCGGCGATGGCGCGGGCGCGGTCCCGATCCTTGTTGGCAAACCGGGCGAGGAGGGGCGCATTGTCGAACACCGGCGCGTCTCCCGGCTTGCGGCCCAGCAGCATGAAATGGGTATGGATGGCGTTGTCGCCCAGATAGATCACCGAGACCTTCTCGAAATCGCCGGTTGCGAGCAGCCCCGCCGACAGGGTCTTGAACAAGGGACCAAGCTCGGCCGCTGCGGCGTCCGGGATCGTGCCGACGCCGCCGTCGTGGTCGCGGGTGAAGGCCATCAGCATCCCCGGAACGTCCTGCATGGCGACGACGCCCCAGACGTCGCCGGCCAGCACGACATCCGCTGGCGCTGCGACGTCCAGCATCGTGCAGATCTTGCATCCAGGGTGAGCGGTCATGGAACTCCTGGCCGATGGGGCCCATAACGACGAACGGCGACCCCGCTGGAGCCGCCGCGCTGGGTGACGAGGGATCAGGCGGCGAGCGGCTTGGCGGCCCGGCCCATCTTGTCGAGGTCGATGTGCAGCAGTTCGGCCGCATTCTTCCAGCGGATCTTCTCGAGGTCCTCGGGCGAAACCCGCAGACCCGTCGTCAGGTCACCCCGGATCGCGTCCGACCCGCCGAAATTGGTGCCGTAGACCAGACGATCCGCGCCGATGACCTCGACCAGGGCCTGGCGCATCGGCAGTTCATGCAGTTCCGGGTCGAACCAGAAGTTCGGCAAATACTCCTCGAGGTCCTTCTTGTTGTGGACCACGTCGAGGTTCTTGATCGTCTGGGCCAGTCGGCCCAGCTGGTAGGGCACGAATCCGCCGGCGTGGGTGATGTAGACCTTCAGGTTCGGGAACCGGTCCAGCACACCGCCGCAGATCAGGTACCAGAAGCATTTGGTCTCGTCGTAGTTCATGCCGACGATGGCCGTCGTCTCGTACTTGTCGGTATTGGCCTTGGGCCCCCAGGTCACGGACTGGTTGTAGCCGTGCACGAACATGGGCAGATCGAGGTCGCACAGGACTTCCCAGATCGGGTCCATGCGCGGATCGTCGAACTCCATGCCGCCGAAGTTCGAGCCGCCGGCGCTGAGGCCCTTGGCCCCAAGCTGGGTACAGGCACGGCGGATTTCCTTGGCCGCCTCGACCGGGTCCTGAAGCGCTGCGGTCGCCCACATCATCAACCGGCCGCCCGATCGGTCGCAATACTCCGCCAGGGTGTCGTTGACCGTGGTCGAGAACTTGTTCGCGAAGGCCGGATCGGCCCAGTACATGTAGCAGTGCGACGGCACCGACAGCACCTGGGCATCCTGGCCCAGTGCATCCATGCCGGCCAGGCGGTGCTTGGGGTCGTTCCATTTCGACATGAACTCGGAGACTTCCATGGTCTCGCCACGCAGGACCGCCGCGCGGCGTTCCGGCGAGCCGAGCGTCAGGATCCATTCACCGACCCGCAGGCGGATATGGCCGTCGTCATGCTTCTCGAAGAATGGGCCCCAGTGCGGGTCCTGATTATAATAGCCCGGCAGCGGGGCGTGGGCGTGAAGATCGATCAGCATTCGATGTCCTTCCTGCGTCGAGGCCCCTTCATGGGACTCTTCGATCCAAATGGCGTTTCCTGAGGACCGATCATCGCATATTTTGAACGATCTGGTCGATATTGTTCAGTCTATTCTGTACCGCGAATGGCATTCGCGTGTCAAAACAATCCTTGACAGAGCGAGGGTCGCCGCGGGTATCGTGAAAGCCTGTCGTGTCCAGCGTTCGCGACATTGAAGAGGCGATGTCGGTCCGCCGACTCAAAGCCCGACGCCTGATTTGGGCGAGCATTGGAAGATAATACCATGACCTACGCGACGCCGGTCGAAGCTCCGTATCCGCCCATTCGATATGCCTGGTACGTGATCGGCGTGCTGTTTGTCGCGACCCTGCTGTCACAGCTCGATCGCCAGCTCCCGGCGCTGCTGGTCCGCCCCATCCGCGCCGAGTTCGGCATTTCGGATACGGCCTTCAGCTTCCTGCAGGGTTACGCGTTCGCGCTGTTCTACACCTTCGCGGGCCTGCCGTTCGGCTGGCTGATCGATCGCACGGTCCGTCGAAACCTGATCGTCGTCGGCATGGTCCTGTGGAGCGTGATGACGGTGCTGTCGGGCTTTGCCCAGAGCTATGAGCAGTTGGTGATGACTCGCATGGGCGTCGGGATCGGCGAAGCCGTTCTGGCGCCGGCGGCCTATTCCATCATTGCCGACTACGTCGCGCCGGATCGGAGGGGAAGGGCGTTCAGCGTCTACTATCTGGCCCTGGCGATCGGGTCCGGGGCGTCGCTGATCCTGGGGGCGCTGATCGCCCGGATCCTTCCGGACGTCGGATTGAGCCTGCCGGGTGTCGGTCTGATGTCGCAGTGGCGGATGACGTTCCTGATCGCCGGCGCACCGGGCCTGTTCCTGGCGCTATTGTTGTTTACTGTCCGCGAGCCCGTCCGGCGCGACGGCGCATCGGCGCTGTTGTCCAAGGCTGGCGCGACTTGGGGAGATTTCCTGCGCCATCTGAAGCGCCATTTCTCCACCTTCTCGCGGGTCCTGACCTATCCGGGGGTGGTGGCGGTGGTCGGCTATGGCAACCTGGCCTGGGCGCCGACCTTCTTCGATCGGCGGTTCGACATTCCGACCCAGACGTCTGGCATCATCATCGGCGTGCTGGTCGCCGCCGGTGGCCTGACCGGCACACTGGTCAGCGGCTGGATCAGCGATCGCTGGACGGCGAAGGGGGTGCCTGCGGCGCGGCTCAGGGTCGCCATGCTGGCCTGGCTGCTGGTGCTGCCGACCGTCTGCGTCTGGTCGCTGGTCCCGATTCCCTGGCTGAGTTTCGCCCTGCTGACCGTGGTCATCACAGGCTTCGGCATGGCCCAGGCCGCGGCGCCGACGGCCGTGCAGGAGATCACCCCCAACCGGATGCGGGGCAAGGCTGTGGCTGTCTATCTGTTGATCGGCGGACTGGTCGGGATTGGCTTTGGGCCCATGTCGATCGCGCTGGTCACCGACCATGTGTTCAGGAACGACGCCAGCCTGCCCTACGCCCTGGCCATCGTGGGCGGACCGATCTCGTTGCTGGGGCTATGGCTGACCTGGTCGGGGCTCAAGCCGTATCAGCGAACCGTCGAGGCCCTCAAGGCCCAGGCCGCGCCCGCCTCCTGAAGGGGCGCAGCCCGGGTCGGGGTCAAGCCGCCTGCGCGGCCTGGCTCATGTCGAGCTTGAGCAGTTTGATCGCATTGCCGCTGCGGATCTTGTCGCGATCGACGTCCGACAGGTCGATGCCGGCGGTCAGGTCGCCGTAGTCGTAGGCCCCGCCGAAATTGGTGCCGTAGAGCAACTGGTCCGCCCCCACGACCTCGGCCACCGCACGGCGCAGGGCCGGGTGGTGGACGTCCAGGTCGAAGTAGAAATTCTTCATGTAATCCATGACCGGGCGCTGGTTCTTCGAGTCGGGCGCCATGACGCCGTTCAGCTCCGACAACCGGCCCAACTGGAACACGGCCATGCCCCCCGCGTGGGTGATATAGGTCTTGAGCGTGGGATAGGCGTCCAGCGCCCCGCCGCAGATCAGATACCAGAAGAACAGGGTCTCATCGACGCAATCGCCGACGATGGAGGTGGTCTCGAACCGGTCCTCGTGGTGCCGCTCGCCCAGATAGATCGACTGGTTGAAGCCGTGGACCATGATCGGCACGTCCAGTTCGGCCAGCTTGGCCCAGACGGGGAACAGTCGCTCGTCATAGGTCTGGATGCCGGCGAAATTCGTGCCGCCGACACACAGCCCCTTGGCGCCCAGCACCCTCACGGCGCGGTCGATCTCCTCCACCGCCGCCTCGGGGTCGGCCAGGTTGGCATGGGCCCAGAAGTCGAACTTGTCGGGCATGACGCGGCAGAAGGCGGACAGTTCGTCATTGCAGATCCGGGCGTATTTGTTCCCGAACTCGCCGGCCCAATACATGAACGCATGCGACGGCGTGGACAGCACCAGCTTGTCGACTCCGCGCTGGGCCATGATCTCGAGCCTCGCGGCGTGGGTCATCCGCGCCAGCAGATTGGCCTCTGCCTCGGCGTCGTTCGCGGCCTTTACCGGCTGTTTGGTGCCCAGCGAGAAATGGCCGACCGTCAGTCCCTGCGGCTTCATGAATGGCCCCCAGAACGGATGTCGGTTCAGCATCCCAGGCGTGAACAGGTGGGCATGGACGTCGATCAGCATGGCGCTTTCCCGTATCTGTTATTAGATTGATATTCTCACTGTCGAATGTTCTGTGGCAAGGCGTCCCGGCATAATTGATTTGCCCGAGTGGATGGAGCCGGAAGCGAAGATGCAGCGACAGGGCGAACGCGGCCACCGACTTCTGCTCGCGGCGGGGATCATCGGCACGGCCTTCTGCCTGAGACTGTTGTTCGCCAGCCTGTCGGTGCGGTTGCCCGAGGTGGTGCTTGCGACCGGGTTGGGGCCCTGGCAGGTCGGGCTTCTGACAACCCTGCCAGTACTGTGTCTCGGTCTCTGCGCGCCCTTGGCGCCGCGGTTGGCAAGGCGGTGGGGGACGGAGCGCAGCCTGTTCGGCGCGCTTCTGCTGATCGGGCTGGGGACAGTGTGTCGTGTGCTGGGACCGGTCTGGGCGCTGTTCTCGTTCTCGATCCTGGCGGGCGCCGCCATCGCCGTCGCCAATGTACTGCTGCCCACCTTGGTCAAGCGTCACTTCGAGGATCGAACCGCCCTGCTCACGGGAGGCTATGTCACGGCGATCTCGGCCGGAGCGGCCCTGGCAGCCGCAGTCACGGTCCCTGTGGAGAGGTGGCTCGGCGGCGGCTGGCAGGTTGGACTGGCGATGTGGGCCGTGCCGGTTGCCGCGGCCGTGTTGCTCTGGTCCTCGCAGTTGGGTCGAAAACATGCGGGGATCAGCGTGGTCTTGCCGGTTGCCGGCCTATGGCGCGATCCCCTGGCCTGGAACGTGGCCCTGTTCATGGGGCTACAATCGGCGCTGGCCTTCAGTGTGCTGGGTTGGCTGGCCCCGATTCTGAGGGAGCGGGGCCTGGATGCCGTGACGGCTGGACTGGTTTTGTCGGTCCTGATCGTGGTGCAGCTTGCGACCTCCCTGACGGTTCCGTCGATCGCGACGCGCAGGCCGGGACAACGGATGATCGCCGTTGTGCTGTCGATCGCGGCGACGGTGGGGCTGGTGGGGCTGGTAGTGGCGCCGCTTTCGGGCGTGTGGGTCTGGGCTGTGGTTCAGGGACTGGCCCAGGGCGGATTGTTCTCGCTGGCCCTGACGATGGTGTTGCTGCGCTCACCCGACAGCGATGTGGCGTCTCACCTGTCGAGCATGGCTCAGGGTGTCGGATATGTCCCGGCTGCCCTGGCGCCGCTGGCCGTCGGGCTCCTGCACCAATGGACCGGAGGGTTCGAGGCGGTGGCGGGGTTGGTGGGGCTGATCGGCCTGGGATTGGTCATCACAGGCCTGATCGCAGGCCGGCCGACGGTCGTCGGGGCGCGGGCCGTCCATTCATCGGGTTCGGGGTTGGCCAAGGCATGACCGGATCCACCAATCAGGAAACATGCGCGATGCGGTTCGCAGACAGGGTTGCCATCGTTACCGGCGCAGGCGGCGGGATCGGGCGGGCCACGGCCCTGTTGCTGGCGCGTCAAGGCGCGACCGTCGCGGTTAACGATCTGGACCCCCGCGCGGCGGAAGCCGTGGTGTCTGAGATCGCTTCGCAGGGTGGCCGGGCGATGGCCATCGCAGGCGATGCCGCCGACGAAGCCTGTGTCGACGACGCCGTCGCCGAAGTCATGAGCGTGAAGGGTCGGATCGACATCCTGGTGAACAACGCGGGCATCTCAGTGGTCGCCCCCGCCGAGGACTTCGTCGCCTGGGACAGGGTAATCCGTACCAATCTGTATTCGCAGTTCTTCTGGTGCGGGGCCGTCGCCAACGCCTCCATGATCCCGGCGCAGCGGGGCGCGATCGTCAACGTCGCCTCCATCGCGGGTCTGGCTGCCGTGCCGAACCAGATCGGCTATGTCGTGTCCAAGCACGGCGTCGTCGGCCTGACCCGATCGCTGGCGGTCGAGTGGGGGCGATACGGCATCCGGGTCAACTGCGTCTGTCCAGGCATCACCGCGACCGAAATGACGACGGGCCCGACCGGCATGGACCCGGAAAGGCTCAAGGCCCGGGTCGGGCGTGTCCCTTTGGGCCGGATGGGCACGGTTCAGGAACAGGCGGAGACCATCGCCTTTCTGGCGTCGGACCAGGCTTC
Organism: Brevundimonas subvibrioides; assembly: GCF_002280785.1. Taxonomy (GTDB): domain Bacteria; phylum Pseudomonadota; class Alphaproteobacteria; order Caulobacterales; family Caulobacteraceae; genus Brevundimonas; species Brevundimonas subvibrioides_B. The sequence goes on along the minus strand of NZ_NCEQ01000005.1, from coordinate 78,316 downwards.
CTATCTGAGCGGCGTGATCCTGAACAACGACGGGGGTCAGCTGGCGCTGCATTCCGGCGTCATGATGTGATCGCAGATCCTCAGGTCAGGTAGTCGAGCACCCGCTTCGCCGCCAGCCGACCGGGACCGCCCGACACCCCACCGCCGGGGTGGATGCCCGCACCGCCCAGGAACAAGCCACGAGCGAGGGGTTCAGGCCCGCCTAGGCCGAACGCAGGCCGTTTGGCTCCTGTTCGTTGAGCGCCAAAGTCAACGTGGGTGACGCAGCCTTTGGTCAGGCCTGTGCGCGTCTCGCGGTCGGAACAGGTCTCGAACCACCGGCCCAGTTCGCCGTCGAAACCGTCGTAGTAGTCTGCCGCTCGGGCGATGACGGCATTGGCCGCCGGGGCCTTGGCGCTGTCCCAGCCTGCGTTCACATCGACCGGGAAAACCGGCAGATAGATGTAGGCCACGCCCTGACCGTCCGGTGCGATCGACGGATCCCAGTTGGTCATCGGCGACAGGGAAAAGACCGGCGTCATCGGAACCAGCCCGCGTCGCGCCTGGACCAACGCCTGTCTCAGTTCGTCAGCGGTGCCGATCAGGCCGACCGCCTGGTTCAGGTCCACGCCGTCGGTGCGTCTGTGTCGCCTGAGCCTGAAGGGCTGGGACGAGGCCACGTTCAGGAGCGATGGCCCGACGTTGGCCCGGTGCGCCGGAGCGTACTCAAGGCGGGTGCGCGTGACCCGGTCGAGCCCACCGGGAGTCGCCAGACGCGCGGCGCTGATGGGGTCACAGGTGGCGATCACGACATCTGCCTCAATCATCCGGCCATCGACCAGACACACGCCCTGCGTGGTCCCGTCGCGAATGACAATCTCCGCGACCTCGGCGTTCAGCATCAGTTCGCCGCCCGAAGCCGCATAGGCGCTCACCAGGGTATCGGCGAACATCCGCATTCCGCCGACGGCCTTGGACACCCCGACCCGGTGCAACAGGCCGAACAGGGCGTAGGCGATGCCGTTGCCGTCGGTGTCGAAGGGACCTGCGCCCGCCACGATGCCGAGCAACAGGGCCTGGGTTGCCGGATGTTCGAACCACTCGGCCGCCAGTTGGTCGGCCGGTGCGGTACTGATGAGCTGAAGTTTTGTCTTCAGCGCCCGGTTGCGGATCGCCACCTTGGCGAGCTCGAGATAGTTGCCTGCCGTTCGGACGCCGGGATCGCCCTTGCCCATGGCGCCCGCGAACTGCATCAGGCCGTCGATCAGTTCGATGAATTCGAGATAGGCCCTGGCGTCGGCGCTGGAGTAACGGGCGATATCCTCGGCCGTCCGACGCGGGTCGCGGAACACGGCGATCGAGCCCCCATCGGGATCGAGCCAAGCGTACATCGGGTCGGTCTCGACGGTCTTCCAGCCGTGGCTGCGCAGATCCAGTTCCTGCATCACCGGCGAGGCGCGGATGTGGATCAACTCGGCCGTTCCGGTATTGATCATGTGGTCCGGCGCTTCGGGGATCACATGGTCGGATTGCGAAAGACCGCCCGCCAGGGCTGCCTGTTCGACAACCAGAACCCGCTTGGCCGCCTTGCCCAGATAGGTTCCCGCAACCAGGCCGTTGTGGCCCCCGCCCACGATGACGACGTCGTAGCGTTTGCCCATATCAGGCGTCGATGAAGTAGCGGATCGACAGGGTCCCGTCGCCGAAATCGTAGAGCTCCATCGTCTCGATCACTACATTGGCGGCGTCGATGTGGTTGCGGTGGTGGCAGGCCGCTTCGTGACCATTGATCACCGCCTTGACCGCCTCCAGCCGCATCCCCTTATTGTGGTCGGCCCACATGGCTTCAAGGATGTCCCAGGCGTCGCGGTGTGGCTTGCCGACATAGTCGATGATCAGTCCGTTGCGCCCGAACTCGCGATAGAAGCCGAAGAAGACCTCGCGGTCATGGGCGTTCCAGGCCTCCAGCTGGCCGTGCAGAAACCGTTCGATCTCGCTCTTTGCGATGGTCATGCGATGTCCGAGCCCCGGACGTTGCGGGACGTGCCATTGCGCCGGTCCGTCTCGCCCCAGCCCAGCCAATGTGACGGCTCGCGCGTATCGCCGACACGACGCCAGCGGCCCTCCTGCTGGGCGGTGATCGGGAAGCCACCCAGGAAGCTGACCATCCGTCCCTTGGGATCGGGCAGGAACTCCCATTCCTCGCTGTCGTCGAGGACGATGCGGGCGGTGTCGCAGAAATAGTCACCGTCCGGGTGGTGCGACACGCCCTCGATCTTGGTGGTGGTCCGGATCTCGCCCTTCTCGTTCTGGAAGATGGCATAGCCGAGCATGTCATGGCCCACGCAAAAGGAGCCGACGTCGAATGTCCCGTCAACATACACGGTGGCGAAATTCCACCAGATGACATGCATGCCGTTGTTGACGATCAGATCCTTCTTGTAGTGGATCGCGCCGCCCTCGGCGAGATAGGCCTGGTCCAGCGAAATGATGCCCTTGACCTCGTGGCCGTCGCAGACGCCGCTGACCTCATAGATCTGGGCGGTATAGAAGGTGCCCCAGTCGACGCCGGGCAGATACCACTGCATCCCCACACCCAGCAGTGTGCCGCAGATCTCGAACAGGCCGTCCTCGGTCCAGGTGAACCGCCCGGCCGAGGCCGTGACCCGCCAGGCGTTGCCCGCATCGCTGTCGGGCGAGCGCCAGACGACGGTGTCGCTTTCCAGGGTCTGGACGGGCAGGGCGGTTTGGGCCTGGGCCGCCATGCGCGGCTTGTCCATGACCAGGGTGTCTTCGCCGAGCCGCGTGGATTGATAGAAAAAGGTAGTCGGGTTGGGCGTGCCGGTCGGGGCCATCAGGGCGCGAACCGGGGCATACAGATGGCCCTCGGCGTCGCGCAACACGCCGTAGGGCATGGTCTTGTTCATCACCAGGCCGAAGAAGCCGCGGGTGTCATTCATGGCCGGGGCGCTGACCTCCATCGGTGCGACCAGCACCTGATAGTTGAAGTCGGCACGCGGCATCGTCCGATTGAACGTGCGCATATCCTGAACAGTTTCCCTATTTTTGTCTAATCTAGGCGAGGAACTGTTCAGCCGTCCAGAAGGGAATCCCGTCGCGCGGTTCGGGCGGCGTTGAGGAAGCACAACACGGCCACCACGTTCAGCGACATCCCCGTCATGATCGCCCAGCGCAGCGAGTTCGGCCCGCCGTAGACGTCGCTGAGCACGCCGACGAGAAAGGGACCTAGCCCCGTGCCGACGACCGTCGCGACCGTCTGCAAGGTCGCCACGACGACGCCTCGCATCCGGGGACGCAACATGCTGAGCACCAGGGCATTGGCCGGCCCGTTGTGAGCCAGCATCAGCCCGCACCACAGGCACATCATCGCTACGGCAACCACGGCGCTGCCGGACAGGGCGGCCGCGACCCCGCAGATAACCACGCCGGTCATGGTTGTGGCGCTGAGAAGGGCCAGGCGTTCGGGCCGATGTCCCTGTTTCGAGTTCGACAGCCGGTCACCCATAAGCCCCGAGATCAGCGGAATGACGATGCCGAACACCGTAAAGGCCACAGCGATCGAGACCCCCGCAAGCGCCAGGGGCATCTGATGGACACGCACAAGGAACGACACGGACCACAGGGCAAAGGCCGAGCTCATTGCGGCGGCCAGAACGATCCCGGCCATCATGCTGAGAATGGCCGGACGGCGGAGTACATAGGCGAAGGCTTCGCTGAGGGTCGCGGCCTTTTCAGCCCCTTCGCCGGCTGGCGCAGGGCCGACCTCGGACGTGACCGGGGCGACCGATTCCGATCCACCGCGACGGGGCTCGCGCACGACCAGGAACAGGATCACCCCCATCACCAGACCGGGAATCCCCGCGACCAGGAACACCATCCGCCAGCCGAAAGCTTGGGCCAGAATTCCTCCGACGAGGAAGATGATTCCTGTCCCGATGGCCGAGCTCAGGTACCAGATGCCGATGGCCGTCGACCGCTGTTTGGGCGGGAAATAGTCCGAGACCATCGACATGGCCGTCGGGGCCCCGCCGGCCTCTGCGATGCCGACCCCCATGCGCGCCAGCAGCAACTGAACGTAGGAATTGGCCGAGGCGCAGACCGCAGTCATGATGCTCCACAGCGCCAGAATGCCGACCAGCATGTTTCGGCGATTTACCCGGTCCACGAGATAGCCCATCGGGATGGCGGCGACTGCAAAAGCCAAGGCGTATCCCAGGCTGCCCAACATCCCCATCTGGCTGTCGCTCAGACCGAACTCCTGACGGATCGGTTCGACCACGACCGACAGCACGTTGCGGTCGATATGGTGGGTCGAATGCACTGCGGTCAGGACGGCCAGCACCAGCCAGCGATAGTGTTTGCCCGGCGCTTTTGCAGAAGCGGCCGTCAGCGTGTCCGACATCAGTGAGGTCCTTCCAGATACTGCGCGAGATCATGGGTATGGGGCTGATGCGCGAGCGAGCCGCCGTTGCAGACGATGGTCTCGCCATTGATGAAGCCTGCGTCCTCGGACGCGAGGAAGGCGACCACGGCCGCCACGTCCTCCGGCGTGCCGAGACGCGGCGTCAGGACGTGGTTCTGGATGATCTCGATCAATTCTGGCACGCCGTCCCTGGCCGCCTCTGTCAGGATCAGCCCCGGAGCGACCGCGTTGCAGCGGATGCCTCGACGGCCGTACTGGGTGGCGACCGAACGGGTCAGGGCGATGACGCCGGCCTTTGAGGTTCCATAGGCGATCCGCGACAGGTCGCCGACCAGGCCGGACCCCGAGGCGGTGTTGACGATCGCTCCGCCCCCGGTCTTCAGCATCTCTGGGATCGCGTATTTGCAGCCGGCCAGATAGCCGCGAAGGTTGACCGCCATGACCCGGTCCCAGGTCTCGAACGCGATATCGACGGCCGTCGTGTCGTCCTTCTGGATCTGCGGCGTCGTGATGGCGGCGTTGTTGAGCAGGATGTCCAGACGCCCGAACTGCGCCACGGTCGATACAACCAGCGCCTCGACTGTTTCCATCTTCTCTGCGTCGTAGAAGGCTGCGGTAGCGCCATGGCCGATCTCGCCCGCCACGGCTCTCGCGCGCACAAGATCATAATCGGCGATCACCGTGACCGCGCCCTCCGACGTCAGTCGGCGCGCGGTCGCCGACCCGATGCCGCCGGCCCCGCCCGTGACGATGGCGATCTTGCCCTCCAGCCTTTTCATGGCGTCACTCCGGCCCGTAGAAGTGATTCAGGAATTCACTGTGGTAAACGACCCGCTCGCGCCGAAGGCGTCGTGACAGCATCGGATTGTCGTCATCGTCCAGCGCGTTCAGGACCACGGTCGGCCCCTCTCCGAGGTGTTCCAGCGCCACCCGTGCGACATCCTCGGCCAGGGTCAGCGGGACCGCGTCCGGCGACAGGTTGTTCTTCTCGAACACCGTGCGTAGCTTGGGCGTATCTGTCGCGCCGATCAGGACGTTCAGGACATCGACACCCTTGGGCTTCAGCTCGCGCCACAGGCTTTCGCCGAGGTTCAAGGCATAGCCCTTGGTCGCGGAATAGAGCGCCAGCCGACCGGTTCCCTGGAACGCCGCCTCCGATCCGATGATCACGATCCCTCCGCGACCCTTGGCGACAAAGGCGGTGGCAAAGCGGTGACAGGCCTCGGTCAGCATGTCGATATTGCGGTGAAGCAGTTGGCGCCACTCGGAATAGGGCTTGGCCAGAAAGGGCCCTCCGACGCTGTCGCCGCCCGCGTTGAAGATCACCAGGCCAAGCTCAAGTCCGTCGGCACAGGCCTGAAGCATTGCAGCACCGTCCGCAACCGTCAGATCCAGCGATTGCGTCACGACCTCCACACCGAACTGATCGCGCAATGTCGTCGCCAGCAAATCCAGCTTGTCCAGCCGTCGCGCCACCAGCACTACGTTGCAGCCCTTGGCCGCGGCGAGGGTCGCCAGTTCGGCGCCCGTGCCCTCTGAAGCGCCGCTGACCAGCACCCAGGGACCGTATTTCGAGACAAAGGTCGGATCGCGCCGGCTATCGTCAATCATGGCCGACTCTTTCAATGGGGTCGCTCACGCGGAGAAGAAAAGCCCGCCCCCGACGGGTGTGCCGGGGGCGGGAGGCGGGGTGGTGGAACTACAGCGCGTAGCGAACTTCAAAACCGAAGGTCCGGGGGTCACCGTAAAGCTGGGACAGGAAGCCGAACGGTCTCGTCCGATCGGTCGTGTTCAGCAGATAGTCTTCGTCGGTCGCGTTCTTGACGTAGACGCCCAGATCGATGCCGCGACCGCCGACATCCTTCCAGTCCAGCCGCATGTCGATCAGACCGTATGCCGGGGCGATGTTGCCGGGCGTCGTCAGGTTGTCATCGGCGAAGGCGACCTCGCTGATGTAGGCGTAGCCGATGTGGCCGACCAGTTCGCCGACGCTCAGGGGGTGACGCCAGGTCGCCGACAGGTTGACCGAATCCTGGGGCGCCTGGGCGAAGCGGTTGCCGCTGACGTCGCCGAGGATGGCGTTCTGGTAGCGATCGTACTGGGTATGCAGATAGCCGTAGGACGCCTGGATCGTCAGAGGCTCCAACGGCCGCGTCAGCAGTTCGATCTGGCCGCCGTAGATGGTTGCTTCGGCGGCGTTGAAGTTGCCGGTCACGACCAGATTCTGGAACAGCAGCGAGGTGGTGCGCTGGATGTCGGTGTATTCGGCGTAGAAGGCCGACAGGTTGGTGCGGATCGGAATTCCGCCCAGGCTCCAGTCCGCCTTCAGACCGGCCTCGTAGTCGGTGATGAACTCGGGCCGCACGACCTCCAGATCGGGATCGTTGATGTTGGCGTTGAAGCCGCCGGCGTTGTAGCCCTTGCGAGTGGTGGCATACAGCAGCACGTCTTCGGTCGCCTTGAAATCGATCGACAGGTTGTAGGTGACTGCGTCCGTCTGGGCGGCGATGCGCTGGGTGCAGGTGGTGATGTTCACGCTGGGCAGGGCGGCCGGAAGATTGCAACGCAGGCCGGGGCTGAAGCCGAACTGGGCGGTCTTCACATCATCCTCAGTGTACCGGATGCCGGCCGTCAGGTTGAGGCGCTCGGTAACCGCCAGCGTACCCTGCGCGTAAACGGCCCAGGAATCGGTGGTGGTGTTGCCGCCGGTCTGCTGGGTCGTGTTGACGTTGTGGGGCGTGCCGACCGGTGCGAACAGCAGGTAGCTGTTGAAGTTGTTGACGTCGTTGGCCGACGAATAGAGGCCGGTCACCCAGGACAGGCGAGCGCCAAACGCTGTCCCCAGAAGCTGGGCTTCATGGGTGGTCAGGCTGGTGTTGTTTTCATTCAGACCGATGATGACGGGCAGGGGGATCGACAGTTGGCTGGTAAACTGGCGGTCCTCGTTCTTCTGGTAACCGAAGATGTATTTGGCCGTGACCGATCCGAAATAGCCGGTCAGGGCGTTGGTGAACTGCCAAGGTGTTGCAGTCTGGCTGGCGTTCAGCGGAATGGACACGGTGCGAATGCCGCGCGCCCGCTGAGCGGCCAGTTCGGTCCCGTAGAGGGCGCCATAGATGCAGGCTGGCAGAGCCGTAGGGCATGTCGGAGTCCCCGGACCCGCACCACTGATCTGGGCGTAGGGCGTATCGTCCCGGTCGGCGAGATTGAAGGTTGTGACGTTGCTCAGATAGGCATTGGGCGTGAATCGGGCCGAGAACCGAACCGATCGGTGGTCCAGCTTCTGGAGGTCCGGGCCGGTAAGGTTGTCGATGATCCCGTCACGGCGCGTCACACGGGCGCCGAAGCGCAGGGCGAGCATGTCGTTGACTGGCAGGTTCACGACGGCCGTGCCTTCATACAGGTTGTAGCTGCCGATCCGGCCTTCGAGGTAGCCTTCGAACTCATCCGTCGGGGTGTTCTGGACGAAAAGCACGGCGCCGCCGGTGCTGTTCTTGCCGAAAAGGGTGCCCTGGGGGCCGGAGACGGCCTGGATCGAGGCCAGATCCCACAACATCTGATCGGCCAGGACGCCGTTGACGGGAACCTCGTTCAGGTAGCTGACGACGCCGGTGCGGACCCCCCGGAGCGAGAACTGCTGGGCGCCGCCAAAGATGCTGACCCCGACGCTCAGGGTCGGGACCAGCTTCTGGAGATCGGTGCCAGTCGTGATCGTACGGCTTTCAAGGTCTTCGGCCGAGATGCCGGTGACGCTGAGCGGGACGTCCTGGAGGCGTTCTTCGGAACGACGGGCGACGACGACGATGTCGCCGAGTGCGGTCGCTTGGTCTTCCTCGGCCGGGGCCGGACCACTCTGGGCGTGGGCGGCGTTCAGTCCGACCGCCGAAGACATGATGAGTGCAAGCGCGCTCGCTCCCGCGAGCAGGGTGTGTCTAGCCATGTTTCCCCCTAAGGAAATGATGTTGGCCAGCTCAGGACCGTCTATGCCGTCCTTGATGTTCGAGCTGGTTTGAATGTCGTCACGTGCGCCTGGACTGTCGTGTCTTCATCGAACTGGATGAAGCGCGTCGGGTCCCTCAAGCCTGGTAGCGAGCCCTGATCCCTTGAGTCTGATCTGATATCAGACTGATCTTCTGAATAACATAAGTCAAGTGACTTACAGAGAGGTCTCGACGTGGGCGACCTCGGCCTTGACGCCGCGTTTCCGATCGAGATCTGCCATGTTGATGTATTCCCGCCAGCGGACGATCAGGCCTTCGTCATCCAGCTCGTAGATGGCGATCATCTGGTGCGGGCAGGGCCGCCCCACGAGCATGGCCCAGTCGGACCGCTCCTGAATGACGACATGGGCGTTCGAGACAGCGTGGACGGTGTTGCACCGGTTGTGGCCCGAATAGGCGATCTGGCGGTTGATTTCGGCGGTCAGGGCGTCGCGTCCCTTCACTATCGGCCCGCCCGGGACCCATAGCCGCCATTCGGCATCCGGGGCCATCATCGCCACGATGCGATCGACATCGGGCCGGCTGGTCGGTGTTCCGTCACCCCAGGCCTCGCAGAAGTGCTCGACGAACGCTTGCTGAGGCCCTTGAGGCGCGTGCAGCGCCATGGACAATCCGGTTCCATCCGTCGCCTCCGGGATAGGCGGTCGGCAATCCAGGCCGGATCGCGCGTCAAGGCCCTCCAGGCCCGAAAGACTGTCCGGCGAAACGCCTGCCTGCCGTGCGAAATCCAGTCCGTCGAAATAGTCGCGCCAGGCCGTGATGAGTCCGTCGCCATTCAGTTCAAAGGCGCCCGCGACCCACCGCTCAACCGGCCTGCCGTCACGCATGAAGCGGTCGTGTCGCTCTGCGATGACCATGTCGTCGGTCGAGGCGACGAGCACAATCTCCGTCTCGATGGCCGAGATGTATGTCGTCTGCCGTTCCAGTTCAGTCCGGATGGCGTCGTGCCCGACCAGGGTCGGCCCATCCGGCATATAGAGCGTCCAGCGGGCGTCCTCGGAAAAGCTTTCGCAGATACGATCGATGTCGATCGAGCCGTCGCTACTCCATGCCGCCAGCATTTGCTGGACGGCATCTTCCTGTCGGGCGCCCATCGATCAGGCCTCCATCGGCGCTGCGGCCGGCTTGTGTCGGGGGATCAGGTAGTCGAGCTGAAGCTGGGCGAAGGGCAGGGGGGCCGTCATGCCGCCGTCGCATTTGTAGAGCCCCCCATTCATGAAGGCCGCCTCGTCCGACGCCAGATAGGCGGCCAAATTGGCGATGTCCTCGGGGCGACCCAGGCGGGGCGCGTTCTGCAGCTTCATGAAGGCGGCATGCATTTCGGCGCTGGCCCAGGCCTTCATCGCCGGGGTCTCGATCACGCCCGGGATGACCGCGTTGCACCGGATGCCCTGTTTTCCGTAGTTGGTGGCGATCGTCTTGACGTACCAGTTCACCATCGCCTTGGACGCACCGTACGAAAACTGCGCGACGTCGCCGCCCAACGAACTGGTCGAGGAGGTGAACAGGATACAGCCGCTGCCACGCTCCAGCATGTGAGGCAGGGCGTGTTTCGATGCCAGCACCCCGCCAAGGACGTTGACCTGGACGATCTCATGAAAGACGTCCGGATCGAACTGAAGGAAATCTACGTCGCGCTTCCGCTTTCCGGCTGCCGTGTTGACCGCGTTGTTGAACAGGATGTCCAGCTTGCCCAGGTCGGAAATGGTGCGTTCGATCATTCCCTTCAGGGCCAGGTCGTCGGCGACATCGACAGCGAAGCCTATAGCCTTTCCGCCTGCTGATCGGATCTCCTCGGCGACGGCCTCGGCGGTGTCGCCTAGAATGTCGGTGACCGCGACTGCGGCGCCCTCGGCCGCGAATTTCAGGGCGGAGGCGCGGCCGATGCCCGAGCCGGCTCCTGTGATCACGGCGGTCTTGCCGGCGAGACGTGTCATGCTGTTCTTCCGTTCACAAGGGTCGGCCGGGCCTTCTCGGGGAGAGGACGGCTATTCAAACTTCTTACCGTCCATGACGCTCTGAATCGGGGACTCGGCCGGCTGGGGCTGGGCGGCTCGGGCGGCCCAGTAGGCCCTGAGCTGGCTGTTGGGATCGGCGACGACGGTCGGACGGTTGTCGTAGATAAAGGTCTCGCGCGTCTGCGGCGTATAGGCTGGCCACGCGGGCGCGCCGGGGATCGTCGGATTGCCGGTACGGGCGAAGGCGGCAAAGGTCGCGCTCATCAGTGCCGCCATCGCGTCCTGCTCGGGCCCGGCGCCGACGAGGCCGGCCGAAACATCGACGTTGTCGAAAATGAAGGGCAGTTCGACCGCATGGGGCGACCTGAGCTTGCCGCCCAGCACCGGCGAGTTCCAGTCGATCTTGTACATATAGACCGGCGCGGCCTGCTGATCGTATTTGCGCTCGGCCAGGGTGATCGAGCTCGCCGTGAACATCATGTCCGTCATGACGCTGGTGTAGAGGTGCATCGGCCGATCGGTCGGGGCCTGTGCGCGGTAAAGGGCGATCGTATTGGCCGCCTCGGCCGGGCCGACCATGCCGCCCACCCGTGTCGTCAGATCGGCCTCGGTCATCGTCTGCCAGGTCGGATCGCTGAGGACGACGTTGGTGGCCTCGTCCTTGGTCGAGCCGACCATGATCGGGACATTGGCCGAGAGCGGCGAGCCGACGGGGTCGAACGGGTTGGTCGGCAAGGTCTCACCGTCGACGGCGGGCATATAGGCCAGCAGTCCGGCGCGGGCGCCTGCCCTCATCAGGATGTCTGTGGGCAGGGCACGCAGAGCCGCGACATTCCCGGGCTCAAGACCCAGCTGGGTGAACAGCTTGTCGCGCGTAGCGGTCGCAGCCTCGACCGTGCCGACCCTGACGGCCGCGCCGCTCTGGATGATCGCCTTGTGGAACAGGCCCTGGGCCGACGGCATGGCCAGAAGGGTGCTGACCTTCGAGCCGCCGCCTGACTGGCCGAAGATGGTGACGTTGTCCGGGTCACCGCCGAAGGATGCGATATTGGCCTTGACCCAATTCAGGGCGGCCACGATGTCGAGCATCCCCGCCAGGTTTGAGTCCGCGTACTGAGGTCCCGCCTCCGGTCCGAGTTCAAGATAGCCGAACACGTTCAGGCGGTGGTTCAGGGTGACGACCACAACGTCCTGACCGCGCGAAAGATTGCTGCCCTCGTAGTATTTGTCGCCGCCACTCCCCAGGAAGAAGCCGCCGCCGTGCAGCCAGACCATCACCGGTCGCCTGGCGTTGTCGGCGACCGCAGGGGTCCAGACGTTGAGGACCAGGCAGTCCTCGCTGGTCGGAAGGTCGGAAAACGACAGGACGCTGGCCATTTCCGGCGGCATGTTCACCGACGGCTGGGGGCAGCGATCGCCCATGCGGTCGGCCACCCGGACCCCGCCCCAGGCCGGAGGCGGGGCGGGCGGCAGGAAGCGGTTCGCGCCGCCCGTGTCCGCGCCATAGTGGATACCGAGAAACGACAGGACGCCTCTGGACGGCACGCCCTGGAGCTGGCCTTCGGCGGTCGTGACGACTGGCGCTGCGTCCTGGGCCTCGGCGCGGGACACCGGTAGGGACACGGCCAGTACGGCGGCGAGAATGACAGCGGCCGACGCGGATGCGGCTCCGCCGAGCGCGAGGAGATTAGACATGCCGAACCTGTCTTTCCTGAGACCGGATGGCCTCGTTGCTGGTGGTCCGCCTCGCGTTCCGACGGCGATTCGGCATGGCCGACCGCGCCTCGAAGCGGGTGAGAACGGTGATGACTGCGTTTCCACTCCCGGGCCGTGCGGCGAAGTGCCGACGGCCCCTTTTTCGAGGTCTGATTGAACGACGGCGACTTCTGCCGACGCCCGAAATGCCCCGCTGCATCTGAGGATGAGCGCCTGTGTAAGTCAAGCGCCTTAAACTTGACCGGTGCCGATCTTCCCGAATTTCCTCGCGATGAGGTCTTCTTTTATTTTGCGCGGCAGTCGGGCAAGGACCGGATATGGCCAGACTGCTTCCCGAGTATCCAAAGACCGCCAAGAAGCTGATGCTGGCCGCGGAACGACTGTACGGTCAGCACGGTCTGGATGGAGTCTCACTGCGCCAGCTGGCCACCGCCGCGGGCCAGGCGAACAACTATGTCGTCCAGCATCATTTCGGATCCAAACTTGGCCTGATCCAGGCGGTGTCGGAGATGCGTCTTCCGGCCATGGAGGCCCATCGCCAGAGCCTGCTCGCCGCAGCCCGAGCGGAAAATGACTTCACCGTGGCGCGGATGCTGAGCTGCCTGTTCTCGCCGCTGGTGACGGTGCTGGAGGCGCAGGACATGAAGGACTACGCGCGGTTCACCCTGGCGGTCATGCACCTTGACCCGGAACAGCATCCGTTCGCGCGATCGACCGACATCTCGCCGGCCTCGACCGAGATCCGCAGCAAGCTCAGCGAATCGCTTTCGCATCTCGAGCCCGATGTTTTTCGCCGTCGGCTGGCGCTGAGCGCCAGCGTGTTTCTGAACGGCATTTCCGAGTTGGGTGGCAAGCTTAAGCTTTCGCCGGCCGGCTATGCCAGCACCGACCAGTATTGCAGCGACGTCTTCGAGGCCGCCCTGGCGGTGCTTACCTGTCCATTCTCGACCGAGGCCCGTGCCGACTTCCGCAAGGCCGACGCAACCTGATCCTCAGACGAAGACGCCGCCCCACGAAGGTGGAGCGGCGTCCTGGCCGAGCTTCGCTCCTGTCAGGTGCGTGGTGGCGCCTGGCAGGTCCAGTTGGCGGCGTCGTAGACGGCATCCGGGATTCCAGCCTTGGTGCGATCGAACACTGCGACCTCCGGATAGGGGCACAGCATGAAGTCGCGCGAGGTTCCTGTCGGCGGCGGCACGAGGACACCGGACACCATTCGGGTCGCGGGATCGGCGAAAAGCAGTTGCTGACGATCGATGCCGCGGTGGGCGACGACGGCGCCAGGGGCTTCTCCGTTCTCGACCCAGTTGATGAGCTCGGTCATCAGCACGTCGGGCGCATCGCCAGGGCCGGTGCCTGAGCCGCAGTGGCCCATGCCCGGAATCCTGTAGAAGCTGGCGAACTGGCGCAGGTTGTCCATGCCGTCGACCGATGTTGCGGCGTCGACGTAGTATTGCTCCATCTCCGTGTCGATGCAGCAGGGGTCGCTGACCCCATTCCACATGAGGACCTTGCCGCCGGCGGCGCGATAGGGCGCGAGATCGGCGCTGTAGGGCCAGCCGAAATCGAGCTTCTTGGTCGCTTCCCACCAGCGGTCGACGGTGGCCTGGTCGTTGAAGTCCATCGTCATGACGTCGAAATCAGGACCGAACAGGACCTTGGCCAGCGAGCTGCCGATCACATAGCCCGGCGAGGATCGTGCCATGTTTTCGACCGTTGGGGCGTCTGACCACGGCGGCGGCACCTGGCCCATGAAGCCGGCCCAGACGGTCATGTTGGAGATCGGGAAGCCGACCTTGATCTGTCCGGCGGGGCTGCGGGGTCCCGCCACGATCGCCTTGATGCTCTTGAGCTCGGGCTGGGTCAGGCAGTCGGGTTTGTCACCGTCAAGACAGGCGACCGTGTCGAAGTCGAACAGGCATTTGGTGTGATCCTGGATGATGTCGTCCCGGGCGCCGTCGATCTCGTCGCAGGCGGCGGTGACCTTGGCGTCCAGCATGGCGAATTTGGCAGGCGAGACCCACGATCCGGGTTCGCGCGCCATCTGCTGGGCCGCGTTGATGAAGGCCAGCATGGTCGCCGAACTGCGTCCGCCGGGTGCGCCGAGCAGGACGCCGTCATAGTCCTCGGGGTGCCGCTCGATGGCTTCGGTGGTCATGCGCCCGCCGCCGGAGCAGCCGGATGTGTACCGATAAAAGGACTGGACGCCGTAGTACAGGCGAGTGATCTGCTGGGTCGCCACGGCGGTAACGTGGGCCCCCCGATCGATGTGGTCGCGCGCCTGGGCGGGATCCGCGAGGAAGCTCCAGTCCAGGATGTGTCCGGTATGACCGGTGTCGGTGCCGGCGACCGCGAAGCCCTGAACCAGCGGATTTCCTGCGGGGATTTGAGAGTCAGACGGCACGTATCCGGCCGCCCCTCCCATGCCGATGAAATAGTAGCGGTTCTGCCAGCCGGTGTCCGGCAGTTGCAGGCGGAAATTGACCTTGTTCGGGCCCGGGTTGGTGGTCGTCACATAGCCCTCGATCCGGCAGTGCGGCACAGGGGCCGCTGTCGGGGTCGCCGAGGTGATCGTGGTGTCTGCGGGTGCGCTGGCCTGGATCGCGGCGGTCTCGCACGTTCCGGCCGAAGCGGAAGATCCGTAGAATAGCGCCAGCGCCCCGACTGCCCCGCTGCACGCCAATAGCCTGGATTTCATAGATAGACTCACGATTGTCCTCCCTGGACGTTTTTGCCGGCATCGCGCCTCTTGATCGGACGCGTGGCCGGGCATTGGAAAAAATCGGGGCCGCCTTGGACCCGTCCGCCGTCTTGGACTCAGGTGACCACGACCCTGGCCGAGGCGAGGTTTTCGATCTGTCTGCGGGCCGCCGGATCGCCGTGACGGTTCAGCCGCACCCGGCAGGTGACGAAATAGACGCCGGGCTTGTCGAAGGTCGTCGTCGTGGACAGGGTCAGTTCGGTCTGGCCGGGCGCCACGTCGGCCTTGAGCGAGAAGGCGCCGCTGGCGTCGAGATCCCACTGCGCCTGGGTAAAGGTTCCCGCGCCCTCGGGCGCCTCGGCGTGGACTGTCAGAGTAACCGGCTCGCCAACCCTGACGTCCGCTCGGACGGCGCCGTTGGCAGTGACCTCGACGACCGGCTGAATACCGCCGCGTTCCCTGGCAGACCGGGGCAGGGTGACCTTGCCGTCGGAGAAGGCATAGGTCGTCTCTGCCGGAGGCACGCCCTGTTCGACCCAGGTCGCCAGATCGACCAGTCCCTGTTCGATCACGGGCATATAGTTGATCAGCCAGGTCGTCGTGGCGCGTTTGGGATTGGTCGGCAGCAGCATCGGCGGAACGTGTTCGGCGTTCTGGGTCCACTGCAGGCGAAACTTCTCGCGCAGCCTTTCGGGCCCTTGCGCCTGTTCGACCGCGCGCTTGTAGATCACGCCCTGGGGCGGCCAAAGCGAGGCGTCGTGGGTGTGGTGAACCCACAGCAACTTGCCCTCGTACTGACCGGAATAGGGCACGCCCATCAGGGGCGACTGCACCGGCACGCCGTGCTGCGGATAGATCGGCTGGCCGTCCACGCGCAGGAAATCGTTCAGCGGGTCTTCGGAAATGTGGTGCCGATAGGCGTAGCAGAAGGCGAGGAAGGCGTGGTTGTCGAGGTGGACGCTGTCGCCGACCTCGACCCCGCGGAAGCGCAGGATGTTGGCGTCTGCCCGCCCGTCGCAGAACCAGATGTCGCCGACCGCGCGGGTGCAGAACAGCTGGCGTCCCGCGACGGCGCCGCTGTCGATCTTGACGCCGCATCCGGTGCTGTAGCCGCCGGTCAGGCCCTTGACCTCGATCGCGACCGGCAGATCCCAGGCACCGCTGCTGGACGCCATCAGCATGATCATCGCCTTGGAGTCGGCGTACTCGGCCCCGGCGAACTCCTCGCCCATCAGGTCCTGGGCGGTGATGATGCGGGTGATCGGAAGGGTGACGTCGATCAGGTCGTCTGCGACCACCTCGGGACGGTCGTGGCCAATGTAGCCAGGCTGGGTCCAGAAGTTGGTGAAGTAGTCGGCGTCTTCCTCAAGCAACATGCCGGCGATCGAACACCACAGCCAGATCTGGCCCATGGGCTTGGCGATCATGAACTCGTCGCCGCGCGGGTATCCGAGCCGGTACAGGTTGGCCAGTTCCTCGCGTTCGTGCTGGGTCAGGCCCGCAAAGGGATCGCCTGTGCCGCCGGGAGCCATGGCGTCGATGACGCCTTCCAGCTTGTCGCCGCGCAACAGGCGCTGGACGTTGAACATGCTCCCGAACGAGAAAGGCTGCTCGCTGCGAACGCGTGAGTTGGTGCCGTGCGGCTCGACATTGCCGCCGCCCATGAAGGGCAGGGCGCCGTCATAGACCCCGTCGCAATACTCCAGGCACAGCGGTGACCGGCGGCCACCGCCGCTGCCGCCCCAGACATAGCTGTAGTCGGGTTCGCGGCCGAACACCTGCTTGCAGACGTATTTCGAGAATCGCGCGCTCTCGATGCTGGCGCGATAGCCATAGAGGCCGGGATCGATCCCGGCGCGCGGGTCGATGTCGTCGCCGATGTGGCCCGAGTTCGATTCGACCATATAGCCGCCCAGGCCGACCATCATGTCGAGGCCGCCCAGAAGCGCGCCCATGGCGCCGGCGAAGGCTTCCTCGTGCCCCGCATGGGCGCCCTCGAGTGGGTGATACATCCGGCCGCCCCATTCCTCCTCGGAGGGGAAGTAGAAGGTGAAGCGGGTGTCGGTGTCGGCGAATCCTCCGTGGACGTTGCGATGGGGGTAGGGCTTCTCGCGCCACTCGTCGCGATCGATGTACGGAGCCCCGAAATAGCTGTCCCGAACGACATACCCGCGGGTGTCCAGCGCCGTTTTTTCGGCAGCATCCAACATGAGCGTTCTTCCCAATGTGTGACCGCATCCGGCCTCGGTTCTGCGGCCGATGTCGCGATCTATGCAGTCATTCTGACATCGGTCAACTATTCTCTCATCGGAACAAGGCTGAATGGGTGACCCCATAGGCGCCCCGGAACCTCAGTTTGGAAAATCGGAATTCTGATACCAGACGAATGTTCTTGCCGAGTTTCTAAACATATGAGACTGATTTGTTCAATGCACGGCGGGGGGATCATCTCACCAGGGCCCATCAAGGGTCTTGCCGGCTTGGAGGGAACGATGAACGATCACGCTTTCGGCGCCGCTTTCGCGCGCCCACTTCGCAAGCTTGGCCTTGCAAGTCTGCTTTTCGCGACCTGTTTGACGGCTCCAACGCTGGTCTCCGCACAGCAGGCCACGCAACCCTCCAGTGACGCGAATGCGGCATCGGCCTTGGACGACGTGGTCGTGACCGCCCGTCGCCGCGAAGAGCGATTGCAGGAAGTGCCGATCGCCGTGACCGCGCTGAGCGAGGAAATCCTGGAAGAAAAGGGCGTCCGGGACGCCAACGATCTGGGCCAGGTTGCGCCCGGCCTCAGCATTCAGAACACGACCGCCAACCGCAACAACATCACCTATTCTATTCGGGGGCAGGGTCAGACGTTCGGGCAGAACTCACCCGGCGTCGTTCCCTATTTTGCCGAAGTGCCTTCGTTCGGGGACGCCATTTTTGACTTGCAGGGCATTCAGGTTCTGAAGGGTCCGCAGGGGACGCTGTTTGGCCGAAACACCACCGGCGGCGCCATCCTGTTCGCGCCCAGAGCGCCGAGCGAGGATTTCAACGGCTATCTGCTCGGCCGCGTCGGCAACTACAACCGTCGCGACGTCGAGTTCGGTCTGGGCGGGCCGATCCTGGGCGAGCGGCTGATGTTCCGCGTGGCGGGCCAGATGCTGGGTCGCGACGGCTATACTGACAATGTGACGACCGGCGATCAGTTGGACAACGAGGATCGCCAGGCCTGGCGCGCCAGCATCACGGCGCGGCCGTTCGACGGTTTCGAGAACACATTGTTGTATCAGGACGTCGAGGTCGACGAGGCTGGTTCCGGGTTGTTGCTGTCGGTGATCACTCCGACCTTCTCGAACACGCCGATCTTCGGCCAGCTTCAGACGGCCCTGACGGCCCAGCAGGCCAGGGGCCCACGCGCCATCGCCACCAACTACGAACCCGACTTCATGAAGCTCGACAGCCAGGGCTGGATCAACACAACCAGCTGGGTCCTGAACGACCACCTGACGCTGAAGAACATCTACAGCCAGCGGCGTTTCACTGCAGGCCAGTCCTACGACCTGGACGGCAGCCCGGTCACCGTGCTGCACGTGACCAATCCGGTCGGCAAGAGGACCAAGACCACCAGCGAGGAATTCCAGGCCCAGTTCAACTTCGGGAACATCGACGGGGTCGTCGGGTATTTCACCGAGGATTCCAATACGCCGATCGTCTATGGGTTCGACACACGTCAGTTCGTGCGTATTCCTGGCCTCCTGCCCAACGGGGGCGTTATTCAGGCAGTCAGCATCGTCCAGGCAACGTCGGGAAGCGAGG
Source organism: Brevundimonas subvibrioides (assembly GCF_002280785.1). GTDB lineage: Bacteria > Pseudomonadota > Alphaproteobacteria > Caulobacterales > Caulobacteraceae > Brevundimonas > Brevundimonas subvibrioides_B. Next base: position 59,722 of record NZ_NCEQ01000005.1, on the reverse strand, counting down.
CCTTTTATGGCCAGATCGACTGGGCGGCGACCGATCAACTGAGCCTTACCGGCGGCATTCGCAAGACGACCGACGAACGCACGAGCGGGCCGTCCGAGACCTTCGTTCTGTTCTCGCCGCTTCAACCCTATCCCACTAGCCTGACTGCGGCGGCGGGAAGACGGTTGTTCGCCAGCTTCGATGCGACGACCTGGAACGTCGCCGCCAATTACCAGTTCAATCGCGACCTCAACGTCTATGCGACCGTCCGGAAGGGCTTCAAGAGCGGAGGCTTCAACGGCACAGCGCTCAATCCGGCCGATCAGTTCTTCCAGCCGGAGGAGGTCACTGACTATGAAATGGGCGTCAAGGGCCTTGCGGTCCTGGGCAGCTGGCAGGTGCGCTATGCGGCCGACGTCTTCTACGACGACTACACCAACATCCAGAGGTTCGTGAACCTGGCGACGGTTCCGGCGTCGACCGTGACCCGGAACGCGGCGGCGGGATCCATCGCGGGGATCGATCTGGACCTGACGATCGCGCCGACCGACTGGTTCACGGCCTCGGTGCAGTACACCTACCTGGATGCCAAGTACGACAGCTACAACGATGCCCTGCTGGGTGACCTGTCCAGCAGCCGGTTCCCGAATACGCCCGAGCACCAACTGAACTTCACGCCCCGGGTTGAAATTCCGCTGCCGGAGGGGATGGGTGATCTCTCGGCCTTGGCCAGCGTCTACTACCAGAGCGGCATCGCCACTGACCCGGCCAACGTGCCGAACGGCAATGCTCTTGTTGCTCTATCCAGCATGGGAACCAATCTGGAGGGCTACACCAGGATCGACCTGCGGGCGGACTGGCGCAACATCAACGGCACGGGTGTCAGCGCCGCCGCCTATGTCCGCAACGCCACCGACGAAGAGTATATCACCGGGACCAACAACCAGCTGACCAGCCAGTTCGGCGTCGCGACCTACCTCTATGGCCAACCTCGCTTCATCGGCATGGAGTTGCGTTTCGACTTCGGAAACTGATCTGATCTCAGGCGCACCGGCCTGAGGCCGCCGATCGAGATTTGCTTTCCGGGTCGTCCCGGATGGCCTATCGATCGGCGGCTTCAGCGTTTCGTCGGATGTCTTGACGATCGGGGATGGGTACGATGGCCTCCTGTTCGATAAGGTGTTGACCCCTCTGGCCGGCAACGGACGAAGAACCGCAGGCGTGCCCACCGATCCTGCCGCAGTCCAGCTCGCCCTCCAATTGACGGAGATGATCCGGGCGTCGGGTCTGAAAGCGGGTCAGCTTGTCGCGTCCGAGCAGGACCTGCGGTCCAGACACGATACCGGCCGCTCGGTCCTGCGTCAGGCCGTTCGCATCCTCGACGAACGCGGCGTAGCGACCATGAAACGCGGGGCGGGCGGGGGTCTGATCGTCTCGCCACCCGACCCTCAGTCTGCGGGTCGCGCCCTCGCCATCCTGCTGGAGAGCCGGATGCAGGGGCCGCATGCCCTGGATCGCCTGCTGAACGCGACGGACACCCACGTCTTTTTGACGTCGACGCCTCGGCTCGATCTGGCGGAATGCGAACGCGTCCGTCACCTTGCCAGACGGCTCAGCCAGAATGCTTCAGCCAGCCTGCCGCGCGCCAACGAAATCAAGGATCTGCTGGGCGCCATCAGACGGCTGGTCAAGGACCCGCTGGCCGGTCTCGCCTACCAGGTGACTGCCGACTATGGCCAGGATCTGGCGCCCGACAGCGTTGTTGCTGGGGGTCAGGACTTCCAGCGCGCCTGGTGGGACGCCTTGCTGGAGATGGTCGAAGCGCAGATGGCGGGCGACGTCGCCGCCCTGTTCGACCTGCGTCGTCGACAACTGGACGTGATCCGCGAGAGCCAGGACGCCTGGAGCGCCATGGACCGGGACAATCGTCTCGTTCCGCCGATCGAATCGGACCCGCAAAGGCGAGGTCCGTCGAGCCCGGCCGAGCGCCTCGCACGCGAGTTGTTGCGTGACGTTCGTCGGCTGGGCTGGCAGCCTGGCGCACGGATCGGCGGGGCGGGTGACTTGTTGGCGCGATACGGGGTGACGGTAGGCACACTTCGACAGGCTGTGCGTATCCTCGAGCAGAACTCTGTCGTCCGCATGGACAGAGGACGATCCGGCGGCCTCGTCATCACGATGCCCGACTCATCAAAGGCGATCGAACGCGCAACGCAATTCCTCGGACAGACGGCGATCGCGTCGGAGGACCTGGCGTCGTTCCGTCGTCAACTGATACTCAAGTCGCTGAGCGCTTTCTGTGAACGCGCGCCGGGAGATCGCGACCGCACGCTGAAACAGGCGACGTCGTCTCACGTCTTTGATCAACTCGGCGCCCTGTCGGGAGATGGCGCGCTTGAGCTCTTTCTATCGATCGTATCGGTCGCATTTCCGCAGTCGGCGGAGGGGGGAGTCCGTTCGCCGAAACTTCTGTTCGAGGCTCTTTCCAAGGGCGATGCGCCGCGCGCGCGGCGCATCTATCTGGAATGGACACGGGGCTCCGACGAACCCTGAGACTTTCAGCGTGCTGCGGTCGGCGCCGGCAGGCTGTTCCAGAACCCGAGGATCTCCGATCGCGGATCGTTCTCGACCCGCATCTCGTTGTCGAAAATCATCGTGGCGCGTGTCCGGGCGTCATAGGCGGGCCAGGCCGGGATCTGGTCGTTGTTTGGGTTTCCCGTCCGGGCGAAGGCGATCAGAGTTGAGGCCAGCCGGTCACACATCCGCCGCCCCGACGCCACGCCGCACCCGACCATCCCGTCGCGGTAGTTGTGGAATGAGGCCGAGACGTCGATCCCATGGATGGCGCCGAATTTTCCGTCATAGGCCGGGGTTTCCCAGTCCCACTGGTACATCCACACCTTGCCCGGGCTCTGGGCTGCCTTGCGCTCGGCCTGGAGGATGGCGTTCTTGCGGAAACCGGCATCGGTCGCGATCTGGGCCTGGATCAGGAAGGGCGATTTGTTCGGATAGCGGGCGCGATAGAGGGCAACGGCCTGATCGCCCAGCGGGCCGAGCCTGGCGGCCATCTGGGCCTTCAGGCCGGCTTCATCCAGATCCCAGTTGAAGCTCATTAGGCCCCCGTCCTCGAGCGTCGTCGAGATGATCATGGGGATGTCGACCGACTCCGCCGGGCCGCCCGGATCGAAGGGATGGTGAGGCAGGTACGCGCCGTCGAGCACCGGTGAGAACCGCCCGCCGGTCGGCATGGCGGCCACCGCCGTCTGGGCCTCAAGCAGCGTAGTCCAGGGCACCTGCTGAAGATCCGCGATGCGGCTCCTGTCGATCCCCAGGTGGTTGAGCAGAGCCGCTGCGGTTCGGGCCGAGGCTTCACGTTCCGTCAGCTTCAAGGCCGAGCCACTCTGAACCATCGCCCGATGGAAAAGGCCTTTGGCGGCGGGCGTCGCCAGCAATACGGTCGTCTTGTAGCCGCCTCCGGACTGGCCGAAAATCGTCACATTGGCCGGATCCCCGCCAAAGCTCGCGATGTTGTCGCGAACCCATTCCAGCGACAGCACAAGGTCCATGATGCCGGTCACGCCGGCCGATGCGAACTCGGCCGGAGCGCCGTTATCGGCAAGGTTGATATAGCCGAAGCTGGCCAGTCTGTGGCTTACGGTCACGACAACGACATCGCCGTAGCGGGCCAGCTGGGCCCCGTCGAACCCGGGCGCATTGCCCGATCCGCTCTCGAAACCGCCCCCGTGGATCGAGACCAGCACCGGCCGCTTCTTGCCGCCGTCGAGACCCTGGGTCCAGATATTGAGGTGCAGAGGGCTCTCCCCCATTCCGCCTTCCTGACGGTCCCACTGCACCAGCATGGCCAGGTCGGCGCGCAGGTCGATCAGGGTCTGGGGACTGACCGGGCCGAACCCAAGGGCGTCACGGACGCCTGTCCAGGGCTCGGGCTTGCGGGGCGGCATGAAGCGGTCGCGACCGCCGGTCGGCGCGCCATAGGGGATGCCCTTGAACTGACGCACATCACCGTTGGTCTGGCCGCGCACCTTGCCGTAAGTGGTCTCGACGATCGGGAACCCCGGGCTGGACGGGGCGTCGAGCGTGGTCTGTGCCACAGCTCCAGAGGAGGCCATGGCCTCGGTCGAAAGGGCAGCGCCGGCGGCAAGCGCCGCGGCGCCGAACAGGGTGCGCCGGTTCGGCGCGGCGAAAGGGTCAGCCATGTCTTCAGTCTCCCTTGGGCGCGCCATTGGGTCGGCCTTGCGCCTCGCTTGATCCGCCGATGGCCGGCGGGGCCTGAGCCTCGTCGCGGGCGCCGCCTCAGCGACCGACCGGATAGAAGATCGATTTTTCCTGGGTGAACTCCTTGAGCCAGTCCGGCCCGTATTCGCGACCGACGCCTGACCGCTTGTAGCCGCCGATAGGGGCGAAGCTCATCTTGCCGGTGCCGCCGTTGATCATCACGCTGCCGGCCCGAATGCGACGCGCCATGGCGTATCCGGTCGCGGCGTCGGCGGTTTCGATGCCGCCGTTCAGGCCGTAGCGAGAATCGTTGGCGATCTGGATCGCCTCGTCGTCGGTGTCGAAGCCGATGATGCAGCCGACGGGTCCGAAGATCTCGTCCTGGGCGATGGCCGAGCTGTTATCGACGTCGTCGAACAGGGTCAGCTCGGTGAAGAAACCCTTGTCCAGGCCCGCCGGTCGTCCGCCGCCGTGGATCAATCGGGCTCCGGAATCGAGACCCAGCTGGATATAATGTTCGACCTTGGCGCGTTGGGATTCGCGGATCAGCGGCCCCATCATGACGCTGGGATCGGCCGGATCGCCGATCTTCCACATGGCGGCGAAGGCCTTGACGGTTTCGACGAAGGCCGGGCGGATGCTGTTGTGGACCAGAAGGCGCGTCAGCAGGGCGCATCCCTGTCCCGCATTGACCGACAGCATACCGACCACGGTCATGGCCGCCCGCTGCACGTCGGCGTCATGGCGGATAATGAGCGCGGATTTGCCGCCGAGTTCCAGGTGGACGCGTTTCAATGTGGGCGAGGCTTGGGCCATAATCGCGGCGCCAACGGCTTCGGAACCGGTAAAGCTGACCATGTCGACGCGCGGATCAGTGGTCAGCAACTGGCCGACCTCGGGACCGCCATTGACGATGTTCAGCACACCGGGGGGCAGACCCGCTTCATCGGCCGCCTCGCCGAACAGCAGGGCCGAGAACGGCGTGAAGGCCGAGGGTTTCAGGATCAGGGTGTTGCCGGCCAGCAGGACCGGGCCGATCTTCGACAGGTTTAACAGGAAGGGGAAGTTGTAGCCGGTGATCCCTGCGATCACCCCGACGGGTTCGCGCACGACAGTCGTTCCGCCCAGGATCTGGGGGCCTTCCGGGTTCATCGGATTGGGTGTGGCCTCGATCGGCAACTGGACGGTCGTGTCCCGCATGGCATGGACCATGGCGTCGCGGAAATGGTCGAGCGGCGCCTGGACCTGCATGGCCCAGGTGATGCCCTGGGAACATCCGACCTCGGCAATGATAAGGGCCGCGATCCGGGCTTTTCGGGCCTCGAGGGCGGCGTGCAGGCGCGTCATGACCGCCACCCGCTCCGCCATCGACATGAGGGGCCAGGGACCCTTGTCGAAGGCCCGCCGGGCGGAATCGACGGCGGCGTCGGCCAGGCCGACCCCGCCGACCGGTGCGTGGCCGATGACCTCTTCCGTCGCGGGGTTCAGGACCGCCTCGGCCGGTTCGTCGCCCGGTACCCATCGTCCGTCGATGTAGAGGCTGGTGATATCGGTGAAGGGGATGGCCACGGTCGCAGTCTCCAGAGAATGGGGCAGGGGGCTCGCTTCAGGCCGCGTCTTCGAGGATCAGGTCGGCCGCATTCAAGGCCATGGCCTGGGTGGCTGCATTGGTGTTGCCGGACACCAGGGTAGGCATCACCGAGGTGTCCATGACACGCAGTCCGCTGACACCGCGGACGCGAAGCCGGGGATCGACCACGGACTGTGCGTCTGACCCCATCCGGCAGGTGCCAGCGACGTGAAAGGCCGTCGTGCCAAGCTCAAGGAAGGCATCGATGATCTCGTCGTCCGTCTGGCAGGCCGGTCCGGGCACCAGTTCCTCGACGATGAGAGGGCGAACGGCTTCGGTCTGCATCAGGCGCCGGATCCACCGGACCATCGCGATCGAATGTCGGCGGTCGTCGGGGTGCGCGAAATAGTTGGCGTCGATGATCGGGGGCGTGCTCGGGTCCGCAGACTGGATCCGCATCTCGCCGCGGCTCCTGGGCTGGGTGAAATAGCCGCCGACAGAGACGCCCGGAGCAGAATCGACCTGCATCTTTGGCGGCTTGGGCGTCTCGCCTGGCTTTGGCGCCTTGGCGCCGTCAAGGGACAGGCCCATCTCCGCCATCGAGAAGAGACCCACGCCGATCTGGATGTCGGGATGCTCCAGCGCAGGGTCGGTCTTGATGAAGCCCCCGCCCTCATAGGCTCCGCGCGTCATGGGGCCCTTGCCCGCGAACAGATAGGCCAGGAGCCCGCCCAGCATGGCCGGCCCGCGCAGGTTCTCGTTCTGGCTCGGCGCCCGACTACGATACTGGAGCGAGAGGTAGCGATGCTCGATCAGATTCTTGCCGACTTCGGGCGCTTCGACGACGACATCGATACCCAGTGAGGTCAGCAGCTCACGCGGACCGATTCCCGACAGCTGCAGCAGTCTGGGCGTTTCGATCGCACCCGCGCTGAGAATGACTTCGCGCCGGCAGGTCACGTCGCGCTCGCCGCCCTTGTTGCGCAGCCGGGCACCGATCACGCGCGTTCCCTGGAACAGGAGCCGGACGGCATGGGTCTCGCTGACGATGGTCAGATTGGCACGCTTGCGGATGGGATGGATGAAGGCCCGGGCCGCGCTGAAGCGCGATCCCCCATGGATTGTGACGGGCTGGTATCCGAACCCGCCGTCATCGACGGAAGCCCGGTCATTGATGTCGCGCGCACGCGGTGTGCCGAGTTCCCCCGCTCCCGAGATCAAGGCCTCGCTCATGGGATCGCCAAATTCCGGGACGGTTATCTTGAGGGGGCCACCCACGCCGCGATCCGGACCCGCGCCGAGTTCGTGGTCTTCGAGTTCGATGAACCGGCGACGCATTGTCTCCCAGCCCCAGCCGGTACAGCCGTCCGCCTCCCAGCCATCGAAATCGCGCGGTGCGCCGCGGATATAGACCATCCCGTTGACCGAACTCGATCCGCCGAGCGTCCGTCCCTTGACCCAGGTCTCGGATCGGCGATTGCCGCCCTGGCGTGCCTCATAGGTGAAAAGCCGCTCGTTTCCCGGGGTCAGCAGGACGCCGATCCCGCGCGGCATGCGGACAAACAGGTTGTCGTCGGATGGCCCGCTCTCGACCAGCAACACCGAGTTGGCGGGGTCCGCCGACAATCGGTTGGCGAGCACGCAGCCCGCCGACCCTGCACCGATGACGATGTAGTCGAATTGGTCCTGCACGGTTTCCGTCCCTTGTGTGGTCCGCGACGCTTGCGCCGGTCGTGGTTCCAGGCGACGACTATCCACCCGAAAAAACAGTACATCAATGTCCGTTTTGAACAAAAGTGCGGTCTCTGTTCCGAAATCTTCGATCCGCAGGGACGTGATCCGTCACCGGGCCGCCCTGCTTGACGCAGCGACGGAGGTGTTCGCGAAAGACGGCATCGAAGCTCCCCTGGTCGAGATCGCTCGACGGGCGGGCGTTGGCCGAGGCACGCTGTATCGGCATTTCCCGGAGCGGATCGACCTGATCGTGGCTCTGCTGGAACGCAATCTTGACGAGCTCGAAGCTCAGGCTGCCGATCTCGCGGACCAGCCGGAAGGGTTGCTGGCGCTGATCCGCACCATGATCAACCAGGATGTCGACGTCGCGCCGCTGCTGGACAGCGACCTCATCGTGCCGGCTCCATTACTGGCGCGGTTCGTCGCGATCTGTCGGCGTCCTCTGGAAGCCGCTCGACGGGCGGGCGTTGTCCGTCAGGATCTGGACGAGACCGACCTGCTGGATCTGACGGTTATGGCCGGATCGGCTTTGAGGCGATGGGGACTTGAGGAGCGCCGGGTCCGCGCACCGCGCATCCTGGCCCTGCTGCTGGAAGGCATCCGCTCCGACGCGGACGGGAAGTCGCTGGATTCTGATCAGCCGGGATAGCTGGCCGCCGCCAGGGCTTCGATCTCGGTGCGATCCCGGGACAGGATGAAGCCCGCCGAAATCGCGGCTGCCAGCGCCTCGCTGAACTTCACAAGATAGTCCGCGCGACCGGCCGGATAGAGCCGCGACAAGCTGGCGGGATCGAGGGGCGCCGTCGACCCGAACAAGGCCCCCATCCGGCTCTTCGCAATCGCCATACCGGACAATCGGCAGGTCGGCACATCCATCCAGGGCGAGCGGACTCCACCAAGGGCATTGCCGACACGGTCGAGTTTCAGTCTGGGAGACTGACCCGCCTCAAGTGTCAATCGTTCCCCTGCTGGAGGACTTTCGCCTGTCGTGACCCATTGGTTCAGCGCCGAGAGCGCCGCCATCATGATGTAATGATGCTGCGGAGCGGCGTTGATGTCGCCGGGAAGAGTCAGGCCCAGAAGATTGCGGGTCGGGGCCATGGCGTCTGCCATGTCCTCCGGGGACAATGTCCCGCTGTCGATCAGCGATGCGCCCATGACATAGGTGTCGGCGTGGGCTGTGCCAGCGACCTCCCAGGTTCTCAATCGGTCGTGATCCGGCTGACGGGCGGGAAGATATCCGAACCGTTTCATCATCAGGTCGGTCTCGGTGATGAGATTCAGGATTGGCACGGGTGTGTCGGTTCGCAGATGCACGGGCTGCAGCGCGCCAAGCAACGCCGAGAGCACTGATGTTTTGCCCAGCCCGGGCGCGCCCCCGAAACGGGAATGGACGAGGTAGCCGTTGAAGGCCTGTTCGAGAGGCGCAACGGCATTGATGTAGGTCGTCAGACGTCCCGCCGACTGGGATTCGCCTACAGCGATCAGCGAATTGATTTCCCGGGATCCAAGCAGGCGTTCCGGCTCGTTGCGCAGAGCATGCGCGACCTGGGTGAAGATGTCGTAGCAGAAGGCGTCACCGGGATGGTTCAAGTCCGCGTACCGTTCGGGCTGGGCCTTCTTCAGCGGCTCCATCCCTGGAAAAGACATCAACCCGCCACCGTCGATACCCGCTTTTTGAGCCGACACGCCGACCCACGCATAGCCGCTGCGGACGATCTCCCGGTGAAGATATCCCCATTCTGGCGCGGTATCGGCGCCGGCGCTGACGTTCAGCCACTCCACGAGTACGGTCCCGTTGAAGTCTGACAGCCTGGTCGGTCGAGCGACGACGATGCGCGTCGCATAGGGCGCGGAGCCTTGGGGGTGGATGTTCCATTGGCCATTACGCCGCCTCTGGCCTTGCATCCTGTAGGAGGCGGCTGTGCCCGACAGCACGTATTCGTCGACCTGATACCCGAGGGCCGCGAGATCGAACGCCGTGAGCATCAAGGTCGGACGTCCATCGACAGGCCCCTTGATGCGAGGGGGGCCCTTCACCAGGCCGGTATGGCGGTTATCAGGGGTCGGCGAGGCCATTGACGACTCCACGAAACGGATTGGTTCCTTTACTGATATCAGAACGAAAAACGTCAATCAGAATAGACTCTGACCGAGATCATTTCTTTCAATGGTTCGTGTCGTGCTAGGGCCCGAGACTGACAGACCATCGGCGACCACGCTGCCCGGCGGTTCGACGACTTTCATGCGCGCCGTCCCAGGGCGTTGGGCGCTCGATTTCCGCTCATTGAGCAATGCGTTGAAGGGAACGGTATGGCCAGCGCAATGCAGGCGGACGGACTGCTGACGCCTCTGCGTGTGCCGGTGTTCCGGCGGATCTGGTCAGCCAGCCTGCTTTCGAACTTCGGCATTCTGATCCAGGGTGTAGGTGCAGCCTGGAGCATGAGCCGGTTGACCGATGACGCCACGATGGTGGCGCTGGTCCAGACCGCCCTGATGCTGCCCATCATGCTGATCGCACTGCCGGCTGGCGCGCTTTCGGACATGTTTGACCGGCGGCTCGTCTGCATCGCAGCCCTGTCCTTCGCCCTCGTCGGGGCGATTGGCCTGTGCGTTGTCACCCTGCTGGGTTTGCTGACCCCGGCAATCCTGCTTGGCTTCTGCTTCATTGTGGGTTGCGGGATGGCGGTCTTCGGCCCGGCCTGGCAGGCGTCCGTATCGGAACAGGTGCCGAGCGAAGCCCTGCCCTCGGCCATCGCGCTGAACGGGATCAGCTTCAACGTGGCCAGAAGCTTCGGTCCTGCCATCGGCGGAGTCATCGTCGCTGCTGTGGGCGCCATCGGCGCATTCGTGGCAAACGCCGTCTTCTATCTGCCCTTGCTGATCGTCCTGGTGTTCTGGAAACGGCAGCAGGAACCTTCGAGACTGGCGCCGGAGACCTTCTGGCGCGCCATCATCTCTGGCGTCCGGTTCATCCGCTACGCCCCGTCGCACCGGAGATTTATTGTCCGCTCCGCACTGTTCGGGCTGATCGGTGGCGTCGTTCCGGCCCTGATGCCCCTGATCGCCCGCCAGCTCCTGCAAGGCGGCGCGCCGGTTTATGGCGTCTTGCTGGGAGCCTTCGGAATGGGCGCCGTCGGCGGTGCGATCATTCTGCCGGGCCTGCGCAGAAGGTTCACGACCGAAACCTCCAGCCGGCTTTCGGCAGGTATCATGGGAGCTGCGATACTGGCGACTGCGGTCAGCCGAAACGAGGCGGTCACTGTGCTTGCCTTGCTTATCGCAGGCGTCGCCTGGACAAGTGTCCTGACCCTTTACAGCATCTCGATCCAGGTGGCGGCGCCGCGCTGGGTCGCCGGCCGGGCCCTGGCGATTTTTCAGGCGACGGTCGCTGGCGGCGTCGCCCTGGGGGCCTGGGCCTGGGGCCGCTGCGCACAAGAAATCGGCGTCAGCCAGACCCTCGTCATCTCCGGGTGCCTGATGACCGCATCGGTGCTGGTCGGTTTCTGGTTGCGCCTGCCCGATCTGTCGCGCCCGCCGGAAGAGCGATCGCTTGACCGGGCGGCCCCGGTCATCGGGCTGGAGATCACGCCTCGCAGCGGCCCCATCGTCATTGAGCTCGACTATGTCGTACCGGTCGAGAACGCCCGGGCCTTCTATGAGGTGATGCAAAAGGTCCGTCGCTATCGCCAGCGCACCGGAGGCTATGGCTGGTCGATCGCGCGCGACATTTCGGACGCGACGCTCTGGACCGAGCGTTTTCATGCTCCGACCTGGAACGATTACCAGCACCTGGTTCACCGGGGCGAAGGATCCGGGCGCGAGGGTCTGGACGAGAGTCGGGCGTTACTGGATCCGGAAACGCCTGTTCGGATCAGGCGTATGCTGGAGCGTCCTGTGGGCTCTGTGCGCTGGAAGGACGCATCGCCCGATCGGGGCGCGGACTTGTTGCCAGGGAGTCGTGGACCGGTGCCCTAGTCCATGCAGACGGGTCGGATGGCGCTGTGAGTCTGCGGACCGGCGGCGCCGTTTCGCGGAATGGCGCTTGGGCGTAAGGCGGGGACGGCCGGAATGATCGAGTCTGGCACAAGACTGACCTGACCGACCGCAGAAAATTGACCACGCCCGCCCTCATGCCGCCCTTGGCCGATCAATCCCGCGGATGTCATCCGTCATACGGTGTGGCTCTATTTCCGGTTCACGCTCAGTTTCCGGGATGTCGAGGAGATGCTGGCCGCTCGCGGCATCGACGTCAGCAACGAAACCATCCGCTGCTGGACGATCAAGTTCGGCCCCCAGATCGCCCGGAACCTCAGGCGCAAGCGACCGGCACCATCACCGCGATGGCGCCTGGACGAGGTGATCTGCAACATCGGCGGCAAGCGGATGTACCTCTTGCGCGCTGTCGATGATGAAGGCGAGCTGCTCGATGTCGTGTTGCAGAAGCGTCGGAATCACGATGCGCCGCTGACCTTGCTCAAGCGCCTGCTGCGCAACCCGCCGGTGGAACCAGAAGCGATCGTCACTGACGGTCTCGCATCCTGCAGGTCTGCCCTGCGGGAGCTCGACCTGGCACGCCTTCACCGGCGCGGCCGGCTTCGAGCAAAGAACAGGGCGGAGAACTCCCACCTGCTGATCCGGCGACGGGAGCAGAAGATTCAGCTCTTCAAGAGCCAGGCTTCGGCCCAGCGTTTCCTCACCGCCCATGGCGACGTTTGCAACACCTTCTACACCCAACGACATCTGATCAGCCGAACGACGCTCCGGACCTTCAGGAGTGTGGCGAAAGACGTCTGGAGCAAGGCGACGATGGCCGCTTGAGGTCCATAGGGTGAGATTCTGTTATGCGCAGCCGAGTTAAGCTGATGACGCTGTCCCGCCTGCGTCTCGATCGGATTCGGCGCCGACCGCGGACAGGTGGCGGCCGCCGACGACTGGGGCGGCGACGTCCGCTTCAAGACCGTCCGGCCCTCGCGGCCCGACAGCCGGGAGCATCTTTCTGCAGGCGGGACGGGAGTGGTCGCTGACCCGGTGGCGCGACGATCCCGCCCTCGCGGCCGCCCTGGACATCCCGCGGCTGGAACGGGCCATCGGCGTGATCTATCGTCCCGAGACGGAGTTGCGCAGCCACTATTTCGAGGCCCGGCTCGGGGCACAGTTCGACGCCCCGGTCTGGTTCAAGCAGGCCGGGCCGGTGACGCCCTCGCCAGGAGCGGCCGCCTGACACCTATCCGTTCGGGCTCTGACGCCGTGTTGAGGGACGGAGGCGAGGAGGAGGCAAGGCATGGCTGCGGCGGAGGAACGGAAACGGTTCGAGGTGGATCGGGGCGCGCCGGCCCACGCAGGCGACCGCCCGATCGAACTCAAGATCCGGGAGATCGGCCAGCTGTTCCAGTCGCTGGATCCGCTGCCGTTCCGCGAGCGGGATCTGGATGCGGCGGTCGAGGAATATGTCGTCGCCTGGGCGCGCGAACAGGGCGGGACGGGGCCGATCCGTATCCTCGTTCACCTGCCCCCCGAAGAGGCGGGACGGGCGGAGGCCGGGCATATCGGCGAAGCGATACGCAACTATTTCGCCTATCGCGCCGAGGTCGCCGGATGGGAGCTGCACGAGCTGTTCCGCGTCGGCCGCGCCTCGCTCGTCATCGGCATGACGATGCTGGCCCTGTGCGTCATCCTGGGGGCTGAGGTCAGCAGCCGGGTGGGAGAGGGCTATGTTGGCCGGTTCTTCGACGAAGGCCTTATCATCCTCGGCTGGGTCGCCAATTGGCGACCGATCCAGATCTTTCTGTACGACTGGTGGCCGCTGGCCCGTCGCCGCCGGCTCAATGAGCGGCTGGCCCGGGCGGCCATCGACCTCCGACCCACGGCGGGGTGAGGCCGGCGGCGCTGACCGGCTTCGGCGGGTTGATCCAGCGCAAGGCGGTCGCCCCCGGATGCGCCAGCATGGCCGCCGGAGGTGATCATGAAACAGGTGCGATCCGGATCCCGGCGGGAGAGGCGTCCATGAGCTGGCCTGTCATTCGCAAGTCGGACGCGGACCGCGCCGCAGCCAATCTCAGGGACTATGATGCGGAGACCGCCGCCTTCACCTGGAAAACGGCGCGGGCGGAGCTGGCCGGACTGCCGGGGGGCGGCCTCAACATCGCCCATGAGGCCCTGGACCGGCATGTCGCGGCGGGGCATGGCGATCGGACGGCGCTGCGCTGGATCGGCCGGGACGATACGGTGCGCGACTTCAGCTACGCCGATCTGACGAAACAGGCCAACCGCTTCGCCAGCCTGCTCCGGTCGCTGGGCGTCAAGCCGGGCGACCGGGTCTATGCCGTGCTGGGGCGGATTCCGGAACTCTATATCGCCGCCCTCGGGACGCTGAAGGCCGGCGCGGTGTTCACGCCGCTGTTCTCCGCCTTCGGGCCCGAACCGTTGCAGGCCCGGATGGAGATCGGCGAGGCTAATATCCTTGTGACCACCGAGGCCCTCTACCATCGCAAGGTCGAGGCCTGGCGCGACGCCATCCCGAGCCTGGGTCACGTCCTCCTGGTCGGTTGCCCCGGCGCGGCGCCGCCCCGCTGCATCGGTCTGGAAGCCGCCCTGGCGTCGGCCGACCCCGTCTTGGAAACGGCGGCGACCCGCCCCGAGGACATGGCCCTGCTGCATTTCACCAGCGGCACGACGGGGCGGCCCAAGGGGGCGGTGCATGTCCACGAGGCGGTTGTGGCCCACCACGTCACGGGCCATACGGCCCTCGATCTGAGGCCCGGCGATATCTACTGGTGCACGGCCGATCCCGGCTGGGTGACCGGCACCTCCTACGGAATCATCTCGCCGCTCACCAATGGCGTCACCCTGGTGGTCGACGAGGCCGAGTTCGACGCGGAGCGCTGGCGGCGCATCCTGGGCGAGCAGAAGGTGACCGTCTGGTACACGGCGCCGACGGCGGTGCGGATGCTGATGAAGGCCTGGGACAGCGACCCGCGCCCCTATGACCTGCCCGCCCTGCGCTTCATGGCCAGCGTCGGCGAGCCGCTGAATCCCGAGGCGGTGCTCTGGAGCGTCGAAGCCTTCGGCCGGCCCTTCCACGACAATTGGTGGCAGACCGAGACCGGCGGGATCATGATCGCCAATTTCGCCTCCATGGACATTAAGCCCGGCTCAATGGGGCGGCCTCTTCCGGGCGTAACGGCGGGGATCGTGGAGCGTGCGGCCGACGGCTCGGTCAGCGAGGCGCTGGAGCCGATGGCCCTGGGCGAGCTGGCGCTGCGGCCCGGCTGGCCATCGATCATGCGCGGCTACCTGCACGAGGAGGAACGCTTCCGGAAATGTTTTGCCGGGGGCTGGTACCTGTCCGGCGACCTCGCGATGCGGGATGCCGACGGCTACTACTGGTTTGTCGGTCGGGCCGACGACGTCATCAAGAGCGCCGGCCACCTGATCGGTCCGTTCGAGGTCGAGAGCGTCCTGATGGAGCATCCGGCCGTGGCGGAGGCGGCGGTGATCGGCCTGCCCGACCCGATCTCGGGCGAGACGGTGAAGGCCTATGTCGCCCTGAGGGCAGGCTTCGAGGCGGGAGAACCGTTGCGGCGGGACATCCTCGGCCATGCGCGCAAGCGGCTGGGGCCGGCGGTGGCGCCCAGGGACGTCGCCTTCCGCCAGAACCTGCCCAAGACCCGCAGCGGCAAGCTGATGCGACGCCTGCTGAAGGCCCGTGAACTGGGCCTGCCCGAGGGTGACCTGTCGACGCTGGAGAGCGAGGAACGATGACCGACGCCGTCCTCAAGCCGCGGCTGTCCCGGCCCCATGTGCTGGACCTGCTGGCCCGGATGATCCGCATCCGGACGTTCGAACAGGCCTGCGCCGAGGCCTATACGCAGGAAAAGATCCGCGGCTTCCTGCACCTCTATGACGGGGAGGAGGCGGTGGCGGTAGGCGTCATCCCGGTCCTTGAGCCCCGCGATCGCGTCGTCGCCACCTATCGGGAGCACGGTCACGCCCTGGCTCGCGGGGTTTCGATGAAGGCCGTCGTGGCCGAGATGTTCGGACGGCGCGACGGCTGCAGCGGGGGGCGCGGCGGCTCGATGCACCTGTTCGACGGGACCGCCAATTTCTACGGCGGCAACGCCATCGTCGGCGGCGGCCTGCCGCTGGCGGTCGGGCTGGCCCTGGCCGACCAGATGCGCGGTGAGGACCGGGTCACCGTCTGCTTCTTCGGCGAGGGCGCGGTGGCGGAGGGCGAGTTCCACGAAAGCCTGAACCTGGCGGCGCTGTGGGGCTTGCCGGTCCTGTTCGTCTGCGAGAACAATCTCTACGCCATGGGAACGGCGCTCGGGCGGTCGGAATCCGAGACTGACATCCATCGCAAGGCCGAAAGCTACCGCATCGCTTCGGAGGCGATCGACGGCATGGACGTGGTGGCGGTCGAGGCCGCAACCCGCCGGGCCGTGGCCGCCATCCGCGAGACCGGCAAGCCCTTCTTTCTCGAGTGCCGCACCTACCGGTTCCGCGCCCATTCGATGTTCGACGCCCAGCTCTATCGGGACAAGGTGGAGGTGGAAGCCTGGAAGGCGAAGGATCCGATCCGGCGCTTCCAGGCCTGGGCCCTGGCGGCCGGCCTGGCCCATCCCGAGGATGTCGCCGCGCTCGAGACCGCCGCTGCGGCCGAAGTGCAGGCGGCGGTCGCCTTCGCCGAGGCTTCGCCGTTGGAGCCGGTCGCGGATCTGGCGCGCCATGTCACCGCCGCCGAGCGGCCAGCGGCGCCCGAGCAACGCCCGCCGCAGAGCCCTCCGGTCGACACGACCTATCGCGAGGCGATGCGGCAGGCGATCCGTGAGGCGATGATCCGCGATGACCGGGTCTTCCTCATGGGCGAGGACGTCGGCGCCTACGGGGGCTGCTATGCTGTGTCCAAGGGGCTGATGGAGGAGTTCGGTCCGGCGCGGATCCGCGACACGCCCCTGTCCGAGGCGGGTTTCACCGGCGCGGGCCTGGGGGCCGCCATGGCCGGCATGCGGCCCATCGTCGAGCTGATGACAGTCAATTTCAGCCTGCTGGCCCTGGACCAGATCCTCAACAGCGCGGCCACCCTCCGCCATATGTCCGGCGGGCAATTCGGATGCCCGCTGGTCATCCGCATGGCCACCGGCGCGGGGCGCCAGCTCGCGGCCCAGCACTCCCACAGTCTGGAGGGCTGGTACGCCCATATCCCGGGCCTGCGCATCCTCGCGCCAGCCACGGTCGAGGATGCCCGGGGCATGCTGTGGACGGCCCTGCAGGAGCCCGATCCGGTCCTGATCTTCGAGCATGTCATGCTGTACAACACCGTCGCGCCCCTGGCCCCGGACGCAGGCCCGGTCGATATCGACCGGGCGGCGGTGCGGCGCGCCGGCAAGGACCTGACCCTGATCACCTATGGGGGAAGTCTGGGGAAGACCCTCGAAGCGGCCGAGGCGCTGGCGAAGGAGGGGATCGACGCCGAGGTGATCGACCTGCGCGTCCTGCGCCCCCTGGACGAGGCGACCTTCCTGGCATCGGTGGCCCGCACCCGCCGGGTGGTGATCGTCGACGAGGGCTGGCGCAGCGGTTCGCTGGCGGCCGAGATCGGCATGCGCATTGCCGAAAAGGCCTTCTTCGATCTCGACGCGCCGCCGGTCCGGGTGTGCAGCGTGGAGGTCCCGATCCCGTATCCAAGCCATCTGGAACAGGCCGCCCTGCCGTCGACGGACAAGATCATCGCCGCCGCCCTGACCGTGCTGGGGAAGGGCTGAGCATGGCCGAATTCCTCATGCCGTCGCTGGGCGCCGACATGGAGGCTGGCACCCTGGTCGAGTGGCTGGTCAAGCCAGGCGACGTGGTCAAGCGCGGCGATATCGTCGCCGTGGTCGAGACCCAGAAGGGGGCGATCGAGATCGAGATCTTCGACGCCGGCGTGGTCGAACAACTGCGGGTGCAGCCGGGCGCCACCGTGCCGGTCGGGACGCCCCTCGCCCTGCTGCGGGGCGAGGCAGAGGCTGCGCCGGCAAGGCCGACTTCGCCGGAACCCGTGGCCCCGACGGTGGCGCCCCCGACCGCGGCGCCTGCGCCGGTCGCGGTTGCGCCCGCACCGCTTTCGACGCCTGCCGGGCTGCCGGGCGAACGCTTCAAGGCGTCCCCGGCGGCGCGCCGCCGGGCCAGGGAACTGGGCGTGGACCTCGCGATTGTGGCGGCCGGACCCGACGGGATCATCGAGGTCGCGGATGTCGAGGCGGCAATGCCGGAGATGACGCCGCAAGCGGTCAAGCCGCGCTTCGACTTCGCCGAGATGCGCGCGGCGATCGCGGCGGCCATGTCCCGGTCCAAGCGGGAGATACCCCACTACTATCTGTCCGACACCATCGACATGGCCGCGGCGGAAGCCTGGCTGGCGAGGGTCAACGGGGACCGCCCGCCGGCGCGACGGCTGCTGACGGGGGTCCTCTTCGTCAAGGCCGTGGCCCGGGCCGCCGAGACCTATCCGGAGTTCAATGGCCTGTTCGTTGACGGCGTCTTCCGACCGGCGTCCGCCGTTCACGTGGGACTGGCCATCGCCCTGCGGGGCGGCGGCCTTGCGGCGCCGGCGATCCACGACACGGCGGACCTGGATCTTGATGCGCTGATGAGCCGGACGCGCGACCTCGTCGCCCGCGTCCGTGAGGGGCGGTTCCGCAGTTCCGAGATCGCCGATCCCACCATCACCGTCTCCAGCATGGGGGACCGGGGGGTCGAGGTCCTGTTCGGCGTCATCTACCCGCCGCAGGTGGCGATCGTGGGCTTCGGCAAGGTGGTCCGGCGCCCCTGGATCGTGGACGGTTCCGTCACGCCGCGGCCGGTCGTGACCGTCACCCTGGCCGCGGATCACCGGGTCAGCGACGGCCACCGCGGCGGCCTGTTCCTGGCCGAAATCGGGCGGCTGCTTCAGACTCCGGAGGCCCTGTGACCGACGAAGACATCCGCTCGGTGTTGCGCGACGAACTGGGCCGGATCGCGCCGGAGATCGATTTCGACCGGCTCGACCCGTCCGTGGACCTCCGCGAACAGGCCGACCTCGATTCGATGGATGTTCTAAATCTGCTGACGGCGCTGCACCAGCGGCTCGGCGTGGACATTCCCGAGTCCAAAGCTGCGGCCCTGGCGACCGTGGACGCCGTGGTCGCCTATATATCGAGCCGCCGCAGCGGACTGTAGGCGGAGGTTTTTCGCTTGGGGGATCGCCGCTCGCAGGCCGGTCGGAACCGGCGGGCAGCCCCGGGGCCATCAGGGCCGCGTCCATGGGATCGGTGGGCTGAGGACTGCTGGCCAGTATCGCCGCCTCGGCACGGTGCGGAGCGACGGCGCGGCATGGTCGCCGGGAATCCCTTTTTCCGGGGACCAGAGCGATGCGACCTCCATGCTGTTCTCGGTCAGGGCGCCGGTCTTGTCGGCGCACAGCGCCTCCGCTCCTTCCGGGCGCGGGGGAGACCGCCCGGCCTCGCCAACCGGAGGAAGGCCTCCCTCAGGATCGCCCGCTGCCCGGGAAGAATCCGCTCAAGAGCCTCCGCCTCGCCGAAATAGCGCGCCGCATCGGCCTCCGGCGCGAAGATGCGGCGGCCGGATCGGGGCGGCCATTCCAGTTCGAATGGCGCGCTGCGGAAGCCGCCGAGATCGAGGTCAGCCTCGGCCAGCCAGCAATGGACGATTTTTCCTTCCGCGGCCCGGACGGGCGTCAGCTCAGGGCCGGGCGGCGGCGGCTCCAGCCCTGTCTCCTCACGGAATTCGCGCAAGGCGGCGGCCTCCAGCGCTTCGCCCGCCTCGGGCAGGCCCTTGGGCACGGACCATACGGCCAGGTCGCGACCGCGCCACCAGGGCCCGCCCGGATGCACCAGGAGGACCTCGGGACCGTGGGGCCTGCGGCGGTGGACGAGAAGGCCCGCACTCGAGACCGGCATGATCGGCTCCTTTTCCGCCCCATGTGCGCAGCGCCGATAGTGAACCCGCCTTGATCCGGATCAAGGCGGGAGCCGGCGGAAGCCATAATTTGATGGCGTTCCATATGGTCTGCCGGCCATGCGGGGCCGCCTTCGGGCATGGCTCATGTCAGGACCCGGATGCGAGCGGGCTCGCGCCGGATTTTCGGCGACGCGGAGGTCCGGCCGCGGCGCCGCAGGGAGAACATCATGACCAGGACCCCGCGCATTTTTGACAGCTCCCTGCAGACCGCCAACCTGTGGCTGAAGGCGATCGGGGAGCGGCTCCTGTGCGAGGATCGTCACGCCGCCTACGAGGCCCTCCGCGCCGTGCTCCATGTGCTGCGGGACCGGCTGCCGCTGGAGGCTGTGCTGGGCCTGTCCGCCCAGTGTCCGATGCTGATCCGGGGCTTGCTGCTGGAGGGCTGGCGGCCGCAGGAAGGCCCCTCGGGCATCCGGGACGCCGACGCCTTCGGCGACGCGGTCGCCGGCCGGCTGCCCCCTTCGTTTCCGTTCTCCGGGATAGAGGCCTCGGAAGCGGTATTCGGCGTCCTCGCCGAGCGTCTCGACCCGGGAGAGGTGCGGAAGGTCCTCGCCTGCCTGCCCGAGCCGTTGCGCGGCCTTTGGCCCGACCCGGGACCGGTGGGCGTGCCCGCCGACCTGCCACCGCGGACCGCGCTGAAGCAAGGCGATCGCCGGCGGGCGCAGAGGCGATCGGGCCTTGTGACCGGCGCTACGATCGCCATGGCGGGCGGCGCGCTGACCTGGGCCCTGCTTGTCGGCGCCGTGCAGTCGGGGTCGGTCGATCCCGCACAGATTCTGCTCGACCCCGATCTGGGCGTCCAAAGGCTGGCGGCGGGGTTGCTGTTGGCCGGCGTCGTCATGCTGCTCGGCGGGGGCCTGGCGGCGTTTCTGGTCGCCCGGAGTCGCGCCGCCTGAGAAGCGGCCCATCGATCCCGGTTTGCGCCAGATCAATGCCGGGTGGGCGCGGCCCTTCATTATAGAGGCGCCACAAAGGACACAGGAGCCTTCCCATGAACCCTCAACCAGACTCCACCCCCGCCCCGGCCCCCGTTCGGGGAGTCGCCCCCTTCTTCGCGCCGCTGCAGCGCGAGTTCGACCGCGCGCTCGCGGACTTCAGCGGCTTCGACCTTTCGGACGTGTTCGGCGTCTCGCCGCGCATGGACATGAGGGAGGCCGATGGCGCCGTCGAGCTGACCGTCGAACTGCCGGGAATGACCGAGGAGGACATCCGTATCGATCTCGAGGACGACCTCCTGACCGTCAGCGGCGAGAAGAAGTCCTCCGCCGAAACCCACGACAAGGGGATGCGGATGGTCGAGCGCCGCTACGGCAGCTTCTCCCGCTCCGTGCGTCTCCCCGCCGGGGTGAAGCCGGACGGGATCAAGGCGTCGCTGAAGCAGGGTGTCCTCACCGTGACGGCGCCGCTGGTCGCCGGGTCCGGGGCCCGCAAGGTCGCTATCCCGATCAAGGGCGCGTGACGGAGGCCGACATGAATCTCACCGGATCCAGCCTGGTGGTGGTCGCCGACGGGCGCCGGGCCCGGGTGTTCGAGGAACGCCGCCGCAGCGGACCGCTGTTCGACGTCACCGCGCAGCTTGGCGACCTGTCGCTCCATCAGCATCCGGCTTCCAGCTCTCGGGGCGGCGTCCACGACCGTATCGGACCTGCTTCCCACACCGGTGACGAACCGACGCCGAAAGACCGGCGCGAGACCGACTTCGCCCGCCTGGTGGGCGCCCGGACCGTCCAGATCATGCGCCAGGGAGGCTACGACGGCCTGGTCCTGATGGCCGCGCCGGGGACCCTCGGCCAGCTAAGACGGGTGATGACCCACGCCGGGGTGACGGTGACCCATGCCGAACCCCACGACCGGACGTCCGAGAGTCCAGCATCGCTTCGGACCCGCCTGCGCGAGCTCCGCCAGCACGCCTGAGGGCCCGGCCGGCCTTGATCCGGATCAAGGCCGGCGACCTCCAGCGGCGCCATCAATAACGGGTTGGAGGACGCCATGCCGCGCCGGCCCCCGAAAGTCATCCGCCCGGTCGACGCCCGCGAGGAGGCGGCGCTGGGCGCCCCCCTGGACGCGTCATTCCCCTCCAGCAATGCCGTCGCCGTCCTCGACCCTGCCGCCGAACGGCGCCGGCTCCAACCGGCTGCCCAACCGGGTCGCCCCGACGGTCGCTCTCAATCCCAACCCCGGAACAAGGACATCCAGCCGTGACCTACAGCAGCATTCTGACCCTGATGGATGGAAGCCAGGCCGCCGTACAGCGGGCCCGTATCGCAGCGACCCTGGCGGCCCGGTTCGACGCGCGGCTCACCGGCGTCTTTGCCCAACCCCCGCTGCCCCTGTCGGCCTGGGACGAGCCCGTCTACTGGGGCATGCCTCCGGTCATTCCGCCGGCCGTGCCTCCGGAAATCCTCGCCGCGCACGAGCGGCGGACGGAGGTCCAGGGCGAAGAGGCGCGACTGGCGTTCGAGGCGACGGCGGCCGCGGCCGGTTGCCGCTCGAGCTGGCTGGTGCTTGCCTCCGACATGGGCGAGGGCGTGGTGGAGTTGACGCGACGAACGGACCTGACGGTGCTGCCGCCCGGCCGCCTTCCGACGGTCGGTCCCGCCGGCGCCGACGCCGCCGACCTCGCGCTCGCGAGTAGCGGCCCGGCGTTGATCCTGCCCGACCGGGCCGCGGACCCGGCCCCCGGCCGCCGGATTGTCGTGGCCTGGAACGGCAGTCGGGAAGCGGCGCGGGCCGTGCGGGACGCCTGGCCGTTCCTGTCCACGGCGGAGAGCGTTCACGTCGTCGTGGTCGCGCCCGGCGAGGCAGAGGGGCCGGACAGCCTGCTGCAGCGCTACTTCGAGGACCACGGCTGCACAGCCGAGGTCGTCGTCGTGCGCGAGGCCGACAGGGGGGCTGCGGACATTCTGCGTCGCCAGGCCGAGGCCTTGAAGGCGGACCTGATCGTCATGGGGCTGTACGGGCATTCGCGGCTTCGCGAGACCGTCCTGGGCGGCGTCAGCCACGACCTGCTGCGCGATCCGCCTGTGGCCCTGCTTGTGTCCCACTGAAACCCGCGCGGGCGTCCGCCGCCGCCGCCTGGCGGCCCGCCCGCGCTTCCCGGAGGTGAATCGTGTCCGCCAGACTTCCCGCATTTTCCGATCGGGCTGACGCAGGTCGCCGGCTTGGCGAGGCGTTGGCGGACCGGGTCGACGGCGACATCATCGTCTACGCCATCCCCCGGGGCGGCGTGCCGGTCGGCCTTGAGGTGGCGCGCGCGCTGGAGGCGCCGCTTGATCTGGCGCTGGCGCGCAAGATCGGCGCGCCCGGCAACCCGGAGGTGGCGCTCGCGGCCGTCATCGACGGAAGCCATCCTCGTACGGTCATCAACGAGGATATCGTCAGGCTGTCCGGCGTATCGCCGGCCTGGCTCGACCAGGAACGCCTCTCGGCCCTCGCCGAACTGGAACGCCGGCGCCGGCTGTATTTCGAGGGACGAGGCCGGGTCGATCCCAAGGGCCATGTCGCGGTGCTTGTGGACGACGGTCTGGCTACCGGCGCCACGGCGCGGGCCGCCGTCGCAGGCCTGCGCGCCCAGGGCGCGCGCCGCATCGTGCTGGCTGTCCCGGTGGCGCCCCGGGCCCTGGCGGAGGCCTTCCGTGATCAGGTCGATGACTTCGTCTGTCTGGTCGAACCGGAACCGTTCCGGTCGGTCGGCGAGGCCTACCGGGACTTTCATCAGGTAGATGACGCCGAGGTCATCGCCTGTCTGACGGAGACCCGTTGAACCATGGCGGTGTCCGTTTCGTCAGGCGGCGACGGTCCGGAGGCGGTCGGGGCCGGCTATGTCCTTTCCCTCGACGAGGTCGGGCTGGACGATGTCGCCGCCGTCGGCGGCAAGACGGCTTCGCTCGGGGAACTGAGGCGGCTGTTGCGGGGCGGCGCGGTCACGACCCCGGACGGATTCGCCGTCACGGCGACGGCCTACCGGGAGGTTCTCACCGCCGCGGGCGCCTGGCCGAAATTGGCGTCGCTCTTCGAAGGTCTCGACATCAATGACGTCGGACAGGTGGCGGCCCGGGGCGCCGCGGCCCGGGCGATCGTCTATCAGGCGACGGACGAGGCCCGGCTAAAGGCGGCGATTGTGGAGGCTTGGCGCGAGATGGGCTCGCAAGGCTCGACGTTGCGGGTCGCCGTGCGGAGCTCCGCTACGGCGGAGGATCTGCCGGAAGCCAGCTTCGCCGGCCAGCACGACAGCTTCCTGCACGTCACGGGCGAGGCCGGGGTGGTGGAGGCCTGCCGCCGATGTTTCGCATCGCTGTTCACCGACCGGGCGATTGTCTACCGCGCGCAGAACGGCTTCGACCACCTCAAGGTCGCCCTGTCGGTCGCGGTCATGCGGATGGTGGACGCCGACGAAGGCGCCAGCGGGGTCGCCTTCACCATCGACACCGAGACCGCCTTTCCCGATGTGGTGTTCATCACCGGCGCCTACGGCCTCGGCGAGGGCATTGTTCAGGGTCGGGTCGCGCCGGATGAATTCTATGTTCACAAGCCGACCTGGCGCGCCGGCTACCGCGCGGTCCTGAGACGAACCCTCGGCGGCAAGGAGAGCCGTCTCGTCCGACCCCGCCGCGGAGTGGAGTCTGGCGCCCTGCGCGAACGGACCGTCCTGCGACGCGACCGTCAACGGTTCTGCATCACGGATCAGGACGTGCTTGAACTCGCCGGCGCGGCCATCGCCGTCGAGGATCACTATTCCGCACGGGCGGGCCGCCGCATGCCCATGGATCTGGAATGGGCCCGGGACGGCGCCGACGGGCGCCTCTACATCCTTCAGGCAAGGCCGGAGACCGCCGCCTCGCGCCGGCCGGAAGGCGTCTACGAAGTCCGCAAACTTGACCCCGGCAAGGCGCCGATCCTCGCGTCCGGCAAGGCGGTCGGCCAGGGCGTCGCCTCGGGCGCCGTACGAACCATCGCCACCCAGGCCGATCTCGAAGCCTTCGTCCCCGGAGAGGTGCTCGTGGCCGAAACGACGAGTCCGGACTGGCTGCCGGCGATGAGGAACGCCGCCGCCATCGTCACCGACAAGGGAGGTCGCACCTGCCACGCTGCCATCGTCGCCCGGGAGCTCGGCATTCCCGCCGTTGTCGGAACCGGCGACTCGACGAGGCGTCTTGGGGCCGGGCAGGCGGTCACCGTCAGCTGCGCCCGGGGTGAAGAGGGCGCGGTCTACGCCGGCCAACTCCCCTTCACCGTGGAGACGCTGCGAACGGCCGACCTGCCGCCCACCCGGACCGCAATCATGCTCAATCTGGCGCAACCTGACGCAGCCTTCCAGGCGGCCGGCCTTCCTGCTGCGGGCGTTGGTCTGGCGCGGATCGAATTCATCATCAGCGAACTGATCGGCATCCACCCGATGGCCGCCGCCCATCCGGACCGGGTTGCTTCCGAACGGGTGCGCCGCGCCATCGAGGCCTGGGCCCGGTCGGATGAGTCCCCCGGGGCGTGTTTCGTCCGCCAACTGGCCGAAGGCGTTGGGACAATCGCCGCAGCTTTTTATCCACGGCCTGTCATCGTCCGCCTCTCCGATTTCAAGACCAACGAATACGCATCGCTGCTCGGCGGGTCGGGCTTTGAACCCGTGGAGGAGAACCCCATGCTCGGGTTCCGCGGCGCCGCGCGCTACGCCCATCCCCTCTATGCCGACGGCTTCGCCCTTGAGTGCGAGGCGCTGGCGCGGGTCCGCGACGTCATGGGACTAATCAACGTTCGTTTGATGGTGCCGTTCTGCCGCCGGGTGGAAGAGGGGCGGAGCGTCCTTGAGGCCCTCGCCGCCCATGGACTTCGCCAGGGTCCGGGAGGCGTCGAAGTCTATGTGATGTGCGAGATCCCGAACAACGTGATCCAGATAGACGCCTTCGCCCAGTTGTTCGACGGCTTCTCCATCGGGTCCAACGATCTCACACAGCTCATCCTGGGCGTGGACCGGGACTCAGCCGAGGTCGCCTTCGACTTCGACGAGCGGGATCCGGGCGTGCTGGAGATGCTCCGCCAGGCCGTCGCCGGCGCGAAACGGAACGGCCGACCCATCGGCATCTGCGGCGAGGCCCCGGCCTCCTGGCCGGAGGTGGCGGCCTTGCTGGCGCGCGCCGGCATCGACTCCATCAGCGTCAATCCGGGGAGCTTTCCCCGGACCGTCGAGGCCGTGGCGAGGGCGGAGGCGGAGACAAGGGGCTCCTGAGCAACGAGAACGGGCCGCTTGATCCAGATCACGGGATGGTCCGTCGCCGGCTGCCATCCTGCACGCCTTGACCCGGATCATCGCGGCCATGCCCCTGTGGATCGAACAATCAATCGCATCCGGCCCTACCCCGCGCACGGCGGGCCGATGACGCGTGTCGCTGACGCCCCGGCCGCGGCGACGGCGGCCACGCCCTGCTTCAGCGCGCGGGCGGTGACCAAGGTCTACGGCTCAGGTCCAGCAGCGGTGCAGGCCCTGCGCGGAGTCGATATCGATCTACCCGACGGCGAGATGGTCGTGGTGCTGGGCGCCTCCGGCAGCGGCAAGTCGACCTTCCTGAACATTCTCGGCGGGCTGGACACGCCGACCAGCGGCGAGGTCCTGTTCCGGGGCGAGGACATCAGCCGGGCGGATCCGGGGCAACTGACCGAATATCGCCGTCGGCACGTCGGCTTCGTGTTTCAATTCTACAATCTGATGCCAAGCCTGACCGCGCGCGAGAACGTCGCCCTCGTCACGGAGATCGCCGAGGCTCCCCTAAGCCCGGAAGAGGCCCTCGCCATGGTCGGTCTCGAGAACCGGCTGGATCATTTCCCCGCCCAGATGTCCGGCGGCGAGCAGCAGCGCGTTGCGATCGCGCGCGCCGTGGCCAAGCAGCCCTCCGTCCTGCTCTGCGACGAGCCGACGGGGGCGCTGGATTCCGCCACGGGCGTGCGGGTGCTGGAGGCGCTGAAGACCGTCAACGACCGGCTGGGCGCCACGACCCTGCTGATCACGCACAACGCCGCCATCGCCGCCATCGCCGACCGCGTGGTGATCTTCGCCGACGGACGGGTGCGCGAAGTGCGCAAGAACGCCGACAAGCGGTTGCCCGGGGAGGTGTCCTGGTGAACCGTCTGCCGGCCTGGTTGGGGGCGCTGGACCGCAAGCTGGTGCGGGACCTCTGGCGCATGAAGACCCAGGCGCTGGCGATCGCCTTCGTCATCGCCGGCGGCGTCGCCGTCCACCTGCTCTCCGCCGGAATGCTGAGTTCACTGCAGGAGACACGGCAGGCCTATTATGAACGTTATTTGTTTGCCGATCTCTGGGCCCCCGTGGTGCGGGCGCCGCAGCGTCTGATCAACGACATCAGGGCCATCGACGGAGTCCAGGCCGCGGCCACCCGTATCCGGGTTCCGGCGCTGTTCGCCATGGAGGGGATGAGCGCCCCCGCCACCGGCGAGGTCCTGTCGCTGCCGGACACGGGCGAGGCGACGGTCAATCGACTCCACCTGGTCCGCGGCCGCCTGCCGGTCGCGGAACAGAGGGACGAGGCGGTGGTGCTGCAGGCCTTCGCCGACGCCCACCGGCTCGAGATCGGCGACACGGTTCCGGCCACCCTCTACGGCGGTCGCCGGCGTTTGACCGTGGTGGGGATCGCGCTATCGCCGGAGCATGTCTACGCCATCGGCCCGGGCCAATTCGTGCCCGATGACCGGCTGTTCGGCGTCCTGTGGATGCGACGCAGCGCCCTGGCGCAGGCCGTCAACCAGGACGAGGCCTTCAACGAGGCGGTGGTTCGCCTCACCCGCGACGCCTCCGAGCCGGCCGTGATCGCCCGGCTGGATCGCCTGCTGGAGCCCTATGGGGCGCCGGGCGCCTATGGTCGGTCCGACCAGATCTCGGATGCTTTCGTGTCGAGCGAGATCGACCAGCTGGCGACCATGGGGCGGGTGCTGCCGCCGGTCTTCCTGCTGGTGGCGGCCTTTCTGGTCAATGTCGTGGTCTCGCGGATGATCGCTGTCCAGCGCGCCGGCATCGGACTGTTGAAGGCCTTCGGCTACCGGGACCGCGACATCATCGGCCACTACCTCAAGCTGGTCGCCGTCATTGCAGTAACCGGGGTGGTGATCGGGGGCGCGGCGGGGATCTGGCTCGGTCGGGGCATGGCGGAGCTCTATATGGAATACTACCGCTTCCCCTTCCTGCTGTTCCAGGCGGACCCGGCCGACTACGCCACTGTGGTCGGCGTGGCCATGCTGACGGTGATGGGGGGCGCGGCCCTGGCGGTGCGGCGGGCCGCCGCGCTGAGTCCTGCGGAAGCGATGACCCCCGCGCCGCCGCCTGACTATTCCCGCGCTGCGGGGGCGTGGATCACCCGGATGAAGGTCCTCGATCAGCAATCGCGCATGATCCTGCGCCAGATCATCCGCTGGCCGTGGCGGGCGGCCCTGACCGTGGCCGGGATCGCCGCCTCCGGCGCCCTGTTGATCGGGACGATGTCGATGATGGACGGGATCGAGGTGATGATCGACTCCAGCTTCAACGTATCAAATCCCCACGATGTCTCGGTAAGCTTCATCGAGCCCCGGTCGCGCGCCGCCCTGTTCAGCCTCGCCCGCGAGGACGGTGTGCTGGCGGCCGAGCCCTTTCGTGTCGTTCCGGTCCGGCTGCGCCATGGTGCGCGCGAGGAGCGGGCGGTGATCACCGGCGCACCGCTGGACGGCAGCCTGTCGAGGATGGTCGACACCCACAACCAGCCGGTCCAGCCCCATCCTGGCGGCCTGGTCCTGTCCAGTGACCTCGCGGCCAAGCTCGAGGTCGAGGCGGGCGACATCGTCGAGGCCCGGGTTACGGAAGGCCGCCGGCCGCTGCTGGCGCTCCCGGTCTCGGCGGTGACCGTCAGCTATGTCGGTTCCGGGGCGCGGATGCGGATCGAGGACCTGAACCGGGCGCTGCAAGAGGGGGCGCTGGTGTCAGGGGCCTGGCTGACGGTCGACGCCGACCGGACCGGGCGCCTTTATGCGCGCCTGAAGGAAGCGCCGTCGATCGCCGGCGTGGGACTGCAGGCCGAGGCGGTCAAACGCTTGGCCGAGATGCTCGACGAGAATCTCGGACGATCCATCCTGACCTTCTTCTTCTTCGCCGGCCTGATCGCGTCCGGCGTGGTCTACAACACGGTGCGCATCTCCTTCGCCGAGCGCCAGCGTGAGCTGGCCTCGCTGCGGGTGCTCGGCTTCTCGCGGGCCGACGTGTCCTACATACTGCTCGGCGAGGTGGCGTTCCTGGCCCTGCTCGCCCTGCCGCTGGGCGCGGCGGCGGGGGCCGGTCTCGCCTGGTATCTGTCCCGCGCGATGAGTTCGGACCTGTTCCGGCTGCCGTTCGCCGTCGCGCCCGCGACCTTCGGGATGGCCGGGGCGGTGGTCCTGGTCATCACCGTCGCAGCGAGCCTGATGGTGCGGCGTCAGATCGACCGCCTCGATCTGGCCGAAGCCCTGAAGACCGGAGAGTAGCGCGATGAGAATCCATCGGTTCAGTCTCAACTTCCGGACCCTGTTCTGGTTTGCCGCTGCGCTGGCGCTGGCGGCGCTGCTGGTCTTCGCCTTCCGTCCGCGCCCGGTCCTGGTTGACCTCGGCGAGATCAACCGCGGGCCGCTGACGGTCGCGGTCCGGGACGAGGCGCGCACCCGGGTCCACGACATCTATGTCGTGTCGGCCCCGGTCTCCGGCCGGTTGCTGCGGATCGGCAACCGCGCCGGGGAGCGGGTCACGGCCGGGGCGGTGATCGCGGTCATGCAGCCGGGACCTCCGACGTTCATCGACGAACGGTCGCGTCGGGAGATCGAGGCCTCGGTCCGCTCGGCCGAGGCCGCGCTCGACCTGGCTCGCGCCGAGCTGGAGCGGGCCGAGGCGCAACTGGCCCACGCCCGTATCGAAGCCGAGCGGACCGAGACCTTGTTCGCCGCCAACGTCGCGTCGCAGAGCGCCTTGGATCGCGCCCGCCTCGACCTTCGCACCGCCAACGCCGCGGTCGGAAACGCCCGCGCCGGGATCAGCGTCCGTCAGGCCAATCTCGAGGCGGTCCGCGTTGGCCTGATCGAACCGGCCGCGGCGAGCCCGGACGGCCGCACCGTGACCCTCCGCGCGCCCGTGGCCGGGCGTGTCCTGCGGGTCCTGCAGGAGAGCGAGGGCGTCCTCCCCCAGGGCGCGCCGGTGATGGAGATCGGCGATCCTGGCCAACTGGAGCTGGTCGCCGAACTGCTGTCGAGCGACGCGGCGCGGATTGTCGTCGGCGCACCGGCGGTGATCGATGCCTGGGGCGACGGACCGCCAGTGCGGGGTCGCGTCCGGCTGGTCGAACCGTATGGTTTCCTCAAGGTTTCGGCCCTCGGCGTCGAGGAGCAGCGAGTCCGGGTGATCATCGATCCGGTCGACCCTCCCGCAGCCTGGGGGGCGGTCGGCCATGGCTACCGCGTCGAGGCGGCGGTGACCGTCTGGCAGGCGGAGGAGGTGGTCCGCGTCCCCGTGGCGGCCCTGTTCAGGGACCGTGGCCAATGGGCTGTGTTCAGGGTCGAGGGTGGAACGGCGCGGCTGCGGCGGGTCGAGATTGGCCACAACAACGGGGAGCTGGCTGAGGTTCGCTCGGGGTTGAGGCCAGGCGACCGGGTCGTGCTCCACCCGGGGCAATCCATCGCCGACGGCGGATCGGTGCGCGTCCGACCGTCCTCGTCGCACCGGGACTAGAGAGCCTGTCCTTCACCACAACCGACCTGGGCACCCACAACCGGGTCCGTCACTTTAATGCGAACCTGTCTCCACTGAAGGCAGCCTAAGCCTCTGTTGTAGATGACATTTAGTGAAGCCGATTTCGTTCAGGCGCGACCGGTTCCCGACGGACGTCATCCGCCATGCCGTCTGGCTGTACTTTCGCTTCAGCCTCAGTTTTCGTGACGTCGAGGAGCTCCTGGCGCAACGCGGGATCGACGTCAGCTACGAGACGATCCGCTGCTGGACGATCAAGTTCGGACCGCTGATCGCGAGGCGGCTGAAGCGCCGTCGGCCAGCTCCATCGCCTCGCTGGCGCCTGGATGAAATGGTCTGTTCGAGCGGCGGAAGGCGGATGTATCTGTGGCGCGCCGTCGACGACGAAGGCGAGGTCCTCGACCTCCTGGTCCAGCGCCGGCGGGACACAGAGGCCGCGTTGAAGCTGATCAGGCGGCTCCTTCACAATCAGCCGGTCGAGCCGCAGACGATCACGACCGACGGCCTGGCGTCTTACGGCGCAGCGCTCGACCGGTTGGACTTAAGGCACCTGCACCGGCCCGGTCGGCTTTGCGAGAACAATCGGGCAGAGAACTCCCACTTGCCGATCCGACGACGAGAACGACAGCAGAAGCGGTTCAAATCCCGGGCCTCCGCCCAGAGAGTCCTCACCACCCACGCGGCGATTTGGAACACCTTCAACGTCCAACGCCATTCGATCAGCAGAGCCACACTTCGCCGCTTCCGCGCCGATGCTGATGCCGCATGGGCGGCCGCCGTTGTCTGATTTCGGGCAGGGTCGGACAGGGTTCCATTTGTCGGGGCCAACCTGTCAGCGCCCGGCCGCGGTCGCCTGATTTCCGCAGGGTGGGGCGCTTCTCATCCCGGAGCGCTTATCCTGACAGCGCCCCGGCGACGAGCCGGGGTCGCGCGGGCGTAGACCGCCTCGTTGACCTGACCGGGCAAATTCAAACCGAGGCAGACTCATAGCTGAGCTTGAAGGCATCGCGGAGCGCCGAGACCCGCCGGTTGTCGAAGTCTGCGCCGCGGCAGGCGAAGGCGATCTGTCGGGTCGGGGCGTTCTTGCCGAGTGATATCTGGCGCACGGGATAGGCGTCGACCATGGCGCCCCGTGCCTGCGGGATGATCGAAACGCCGAGGCCGGACGAGACCATGGCGAGGACCGCCTCGATGGACTCCAGTTCAAATTTGGGCGTCATCGAAGGCGCGACCCGCCGCATATAGGTCGCGGCGACACGGCCGCTGGTGAGCGAGGTGTCAAACTGCAGCCAGTTGTAGCGCCGGACCAGGCCCGCGATCGATTCACCCTCGCTGTCCGGCGGGGCGACGAAGACGAAGGGCTGCTCCGTCAGGTCCTCCCAGTACAGCCGGCTTGACCCGCCGGATGTCGGGCGGATCAGGGCGGCCCCGTCCAGGCGGCCCGCCTTGAGCTGGTCGAGAAGTTCGACGGAATCGCCCTGGATCACCCGGACGCTCAACTCCGGATGCCGGCGATTGATCTCTCCCAGGACGTGCGGGATCATCGTGGGCTGCAAGGAGCGGATTGTCCCCAGAACCACCCGGCCTGTCAGGGCGATGGTCTGGCGGGTGCGCGCGGCCTCGACCGCGTCCAGCGCGGCGCGCACGTTTTCGGTCAACTCCCGGGCGAGCGGTGTCGGCTTCGAGGTCCTTCCCGATCTGTCGAACAGCGGTTGCCCCAGATACTCCTCAAGGCGTTTGACCTGAAGGCTCACGGCGCTGGCGCTTAGACCCATGTCCTCTGCGGCGGCGGCGAAACTGCCATTCCGCAGGATGGAGTCCAGGGTGATGAAGAACTCGAACTTCATATGGGCCTTCCCGGCTGTAGCAGCACACTCCGCGCGCCGAACCCGGTATGCGCGTATGTTGAATGATAGATGAGATTATCTCATGTGTCGCTGAACGAAACATCACTATTGCTTTAGTTCAGCCGGGTCTAGGTCTCTCCATACGGGTTCAGGTCCATGGGTAAGTCCCCGCCTGCGCCCCGACCGACACGCCCGGAGAGGCGCTTGCGGTTAGGAAGGAAACAGGGTGCCACGCCAACAAGCGATCAAGCTTTTAATCGACGGCGTCTGGGTTGAAGGCGACGGGGAGACCATCTCCGTTGTCGACAAATACTCGGGCCAGCCGATCGGATTCATCCGGGCCGCCTCGACCGCCCAGGTCGACGCCGCGGTCGCTGCTGCGCGCCGCTCGTTCGAGTCCATCAAGCTTGAGCCCCATGAACGCTACCGGTTGCTGATGCGGGTCGCAGACCTCATCGAGGCGAACCGCGAGGCGCTCGCCGAGCTGATCATCAGCGAATCCGGCGTCCCTTGGAAAGACTCGAACAATGAGGTCGGGCGCGCCGCCGAGACCTTCCGCCTGTCCGCAGAAGAAGCCCGCCGCCTGGTCGGTGAAATGGTGCCGATCCAGGGCGCGGCCGGGCAGTCGCACCGGATGGCATTCACGATCCGGGTTCCGCGCGGCGTGGTCGGCGGGATCAGCTCGTTCAACTCGCCGCTCAACATGGTCGCTCACAAGGTCGCCCCGGCCCTGGCGGCCGGCAACAGCGTGGTCTTCAAGCCGCCCGTGGCAACCCCCCTGTCCGCCACCCGGCTGTTCGAGCTGATGCTCGAGGCCGGCGTGCCGCCGACCCACATCAATCTGGTGCATGGCGAAGGCCGCGGCGTCGGCCAGCAGCTGGTCGACCATGACGGCATCGACTTCTTCACCTTCACCGGCAGCACGCCGGTCGGAAAGCTGATCCGCCAGAGCCGCGGCCTGCGCCCGGTCGCCCTGGAACTGGGCAGCATCGCTGCGACCATCGTCTGCGCGGACGCCGACCTGGACCGGGCCGCCGCACGATGCGCCCAGTCGGGCTTCCGCCGTCAGGGGCAGGCCTGCACCTCGACCCAGCGCCTGTTCGTCCAGCGGGAGATCCTCGAGACCTTCACCGCCAGGCTGATGTCTGAGGTCGCATCGCTCGTGGTCGGGGATCCTCGCGATCACCGCACCGATGTCGGGCCGATGATCAGCGAGAAGGACGCGGCCCGTGCCGAGGCCTGGGTCCAGGAGGCCGTCGCCCAGGGCGCGACCCTTCTGGCCGGCGGTGTTCGGACCGGGGCTGTTCTGCCGCCGACCGTGCTGACGGACGTCACGCCGGACATGCGGGTGATGTGCCAAGAGATCTTCGCCCCGGTTCTGTCGATCCTTCCCTTCGACACGCTCGATGAGGCCATCGACCGGGTGAACGCCACCGAGTTCGGCCTCGCCGCCGGCCTGTTCACGCGTGACATGCAGCGGGCGCTCGAAGGTGCGGCGCGCCTTCATGTCGGCGTCGTCCACCTGAACGACGCCTCGAGCAGCCGCGTCGATCTCATCCCCTTCGCGGGAGTGAAGGAAAGCGGCGTCGGCGTCGAAGGCCCGAAATACGCGATCCGCGAAATGACCGAAGAGCGCCTCGTGACGGTGACCCTGTGATGGATGGAACGATGAACGAGCAAGGCGTGACCGGCGCGATCTTCATGGCCCAGTGCCTGAAAGAGGAGGGCGTCGAGAAGGTCTTCGGGCAGTGCGGTCACACCAACTACGCCCTGATCGACGCCTGTCAGCGGTTGGGCATCGAATATATCTCCTTCCGTCATGAGCAGCAGGCGGTTCACGCAGCCGACGCCTACTACCGGGTGTCCAGGAAGCTGGCGGTCCTCAATGTCCACCTGTCGCCCGGCTTGACCAATACGGTCACCGGCGTCGCCTCCGCCGCCATGGACGGCACGCCGATGGTCGTGATCACTGGCAACACCCCATCCTACCATCAACCCCGTGAGGCCCACCAGAGCATGCGCCTGCATGCCGATGCCTCCCAAGGCGACATCTTCCGACCGATCTGCAAACGCGTCTGGCGCGTCGACGACGCCAAATTCCTGCCCGAGGTCATGCATCGCGCCCTGAACATTGCCCAGACCGGGCGGCCCGGCGCCGTGCTGCTGGACATCCCCATGGACGTCTTCTCGCAGAAGATCTCGGCCGCTCCGGTGACGCGCTCGCGTCGTCCCAACTTCCCCCGCTCGATGGGCGACGCACAGGGCGTGGCCGAGGCGGCACGTCTGCTGTCCGCCGCCGCCAATCCCGTCATCTTCGCCGGCAATGGCGTGGCGCTCTCGGGCGCATTCTCAGAACTTCAGGCGCTCGCGGAACGGCTGGGCGCGCCGGTTGCGACCACCCTTGTGGGGAAGGGCGTCTTTCCGGAGACCCATCCCCTGTCGCTGGGGACCACGGGCATCTGGGGCTCGCGCGTCGCCAACGAGAGCGCCCGCAACGCCGACGTCATCCTGGCCGTCGGCACGGCCTTCGGCGAGGCGGACTGCAGCTCCTGGCGGCCCGAGCACACGTTCAACATTCCGGGAACGACCCTGATCCAGATCGACATCGATCCGCAGGAGATCGGCAAGAGCTATCCCGTCGACATCGGCATTCTCGGCGATGCCAAGGCAACGCTCGCCCAACTCGCGGCCGCCCTCCTCGATACGCCCCGCCCGTTGGCAGCGGCCCAGGCCCAGGCCGCAGTCACGGCCACGCGCAAGGCCGCCTGGCGCGAGGAACTCAAGGACACCCAATTGGTCGACACCAAGCCGATCCATCCGGCCCGTCTGCTGATGGAACTGTCGAAGGCGGCTCCCGCCGATGCGGTGTTCGTGACGGATGTGGGCTGGAACAAGAACGGCGCCGGCCAGCAGCTGGAAATCGCCAGCCCGGCCGGCTTCATCACCAGCGGCGGAATGGCGACGATGGGCTTTTCGCCCGGCGCCGCGATCGGGGCCAAGCTGGGCGCGCCGGACCGCAAGGTGCTGGGCCTGGTTGGCGACGGCGGTCTGATGTCGGTGCTGGGGGCCCTGACCACGGCGGTCGAGCTGGATATTCCGGTCCTCTGGGTCCTGTTCAACAACTTCTGCTACTCGACGATCCGCACCGTCGGCACGACCTATTTCGACAACAGCTATGGCACCGAATTCCGGACCCCGGACGGCGAGCTCTACAATCCCGATTTCCAGATGCTGGCCAAATCCTTCGGGATCGAGTCGGCGCTGATCGAGGAGCCCGACGATCTGGAGGCCGGCATCAAGGCCGCGCTGGCGAAGGAGGTCCCCTTCCTGCTCGAGGTCCGCACGCGCGGCGACGTCCCCATGCCGCGCACGGGGTACTGGGACATCGCTGACTTCCTCGCGCACGGCAATGACTGAAGCGCGCCCGGTCTCATCTCCCGCCCTGCGCCAACGGGACTATGAACCCGGGGCCAGCGGCCCGCTGGATGGCGTGCGGGTGCTCGACCTGTCGCGCCTGTTCGCCGGCAACGTCCTGACACAGATGCTCGGCGACTTCGGCGCTGAGGTGATCAAGGTCGAGCCGCCGAACGGCGACACACTGCGCGGATGGAAGACCCGCGGCGTCTCGACCCACTGGAAAATCTACGCCCGGAACAAGAAGAGCCTGTGCCTTGATCTTCGCTCGACCAAGGCCAGGGAACTGCTGCTTGACCTGGTCCCTTCGGCGGGGATCGTCGTCGAGAGCTTCCGTCCCGGCGTGCTTGAGGCCATGGGGCTTGCTCCGGACGTCCTGCTGAAGCGCAATCCCAAACTGGTGATCGTGCGCATCTCGGGCTGGGGCCAGGACGGTCCCTACTATCAGCGGCCCGGGTTCGGCACAGTGATCGAGGGCATGTCCGGCTTCGCCTCGATCAACGGCTTCGAGGATCGCGAGCCCATCCTGCCGCCCATGTATCTCGCCGACGGTGTCGCCGGGGTCTACGGCGTCTCCGCCGCTCTTCTGGCGCTTCGGGAGGCCGAGCGGCCCGGGGGCAAGGGTCAGGTCATCGACCTGCCGCTCTATGACCCGCTGTTCGCCCTGCTGGGCCCGCAAGCCGCCAATTTCCGTCTCACTGGCGAAACCCGCAAGGCCACCGGCAGCCGTTCCAGCAATTCGGCCCCGCGAAACGCCTACCGCTGCCGCGACGGAAAGTTCGTCAGCCTGTCGGGTTCGACCCAGTCCATGGCCGAGCGGATTTTCAACGCCATCGGCCGGCCGGACCTGATCCTTGATCCGCGCTTCCGCACCAATGCGGACAGGCTGAACAACGTCGCAGCGCTGGACGAAGTCATCGGCGGCTTCATCGCCGGCTTCGACCAGACCGAACTGGTCGCCCTGATGGACGAGGCCGAGGTCACCGTCGGCCCCATCTACGACATCGGCCAGATCATGGTCGATCCGCATGTGGTGGAGCGCGAAATCCTCGCGGACTATCCCGACGCCGACATCGGCAGCCTGCCGATGCACCATGTCGTTCCACGCATGTCGGAGACGCCCGGCTCCATCCGCTATCCGGCGCCGCGGCTGGGCGAACACAACCGCGCCCTGCTTGGCGATCTCGGGATCGGCGAGGCCGACTACGAAAGACTTGTCGACGCAAGAGTGGCGATCGAGGATCGCGCGCCAGATGCGGGAGCGGAGACGTGACCCCCGTTTGGCGTTCGCTCCAGTATGTGCCGGTCCACGTCGAGAAATACGTAGCGAGCCCGCATATCGCAGCGGCGGACGCGGTTATTCTCGACCTGGAAGACAGCGTGCCGGCCGACCGCAAGGCGCTCGCCCGGGCGGGGCTCGCCGACGCCATCCCGACCGTCGCCCGCGCCGGCGCCGATGTGCTTGTCCGGATCAACGACGGCGACATGGCCGCGCAGGACATCGCCGCCGCGGTGCAGCCCGGCGTCGCGGCTCTTGTCATCCCCAAGGTGCGCGACGCGGCGCGACTGACGCATCTCGACGATCTGGTCTCTGACGCCGAGGCGCGGGCAGGAATGGCGTCCGGATCGGTGCGGTTCGTGGTCCTGATCGAGACGGCCGACGGCTTCCTGGACATGCCCGCCATCGCCAGGGCGAGCCGGCGGACCCTCGCGATCAATCTGGGCAATGAGGATTTCGCCCTGGATCTGGGCATGGAGGCCAGCGAAGAGACCTTGCTGATGCCGCGGCAGCAGCTGGTCATCGTGGCGACGGCGACCGGGCTCATGCCGCTGGGTCTGATGGGCTCCGCGACCCGGTTTGACGACCCGGACGCCTATCGGGCGCTGGCGCTCAAGTCGCGGCGGTTCGGCTTTGTCGGGTCCAGCTGCATCCACCCGTCGCAGATCGCGCTCCTCAACGAGGCGTTTTCGCCGACAGCCGAACAGGTCGTTGAGGCACGCCGTCTGGTTCAGGCCGCTGAAGAGGCGGGCGCGGATGGCCGCGGCGCCTTCTCGATCGACGGAAGGATGATCGACGCGCCGATAGTCGCACGGGCCCAGGCGCTGATCCACAGGCATCAGACAATAGAAGCTCGAGATTCGGGCGGACCAAAACGACAAAAAAGTCTTTGAAAGCAATAACCTAACAATAAAAATAAGTACGGTCCAGTTCAATGGAGCCGATAAAACAACATAGAGGGAGGATTAGTAATGAACGTGATTCAACAGAGTATAGGCGTTGATTTCCGCCGCATCGGCCAACTCGGCTGGCGATCAGGACTGATGAGCTCAGTCGCCCTTGCTCTGATCGCGGTTCCCTCCCTGGCCTGGGCCCAGGATAGCGGCCGCCCCACGGCTGCAGCCGCCGCCGCTGCACGGGCTCAGGCGCCCGACGAAGGCGAGGAAGATGCCGCGGAGCTCGACGATATCGTCGTCACGGGCACGGCCATTCGCGGCGTCGCGCCCGTCGGGTCCGCCACGGTTGGCATTTCCAAGGAAGACATCATTCAGGCTCCGGCTCGCGACGCCAGCGCCCTGGTGGCCCGACTGCCCCAGGCCTCCAGCCAAGGCACCACATTGACGTCCAGCGGCGGTCGCGCGGCCGGTGTCAACCTGCGGGGTCTTGGCAACAACGCCACCCTGGTCCTCTTCGACGGCCGTCGTGTCGTTCCCCAGGGCGGCAACGCCCAGGTGTCCGATCCCAATCTGGTTCCGTTTTCGGCAATCGAGCGCGTCGAGGTGGTGACCGACGGGGCTTCCGCCATTTACGGCTCGGACGCCGTCGCGGGTGTGGTCAACTACATCCTGCGCCGCAACTTCGATGGCCTGGAACTCAGCAGTCGCTACACCACGACCCTGTATGACCAGTACGCCATCGATGGCGTGTTCGGACGGACGTGGCAAGGCGGCAGCCTGCTCGTAGCCGGGGCCTATGACACCAACGACAGCGTGGGCCGGGATGTCCGCGACTACATGTTGCAGGACCTGCGGGCGTTCGGCGGCAACGACAACCGCTTCATCGGCACCACGGTCTTCCCGGACCAGCGGGGCGCGCTGATTATCGGTAATACCGTGTACGGCCTGCCGAATACCTATGGCGCGAGGCCGACGTCGGCCCAGGTTCTTCCCTTGGCTGGAAACCCCTCGCTCAATGACCAGTCGAACCTCTATGATTTCTACACCGGCCGCGAGCGTTACGCGTTCCTGATCAAGGCGCGGCAGGAACTGGCTCCCGGCATCGACGTCGGCTACACCGGCATTTACAATCGCAGGACGAATGAATCTCGCGCCGGCGACGGCTTCGAACGTATCTCGATCCGGGTGCAGCCGGGCAGCCCCTACTATATTCCGGGCATGCCGAGTCCCACGGGCAACCAGACGGTCGTCTACAACTATTCGCTCAACAATCCCGACACGTCCCGCTCGCAAGACAACCTTGAAGAGACCTTCAACCACTCGATTGATCTGACCGCGGAGCTGCCGTGGGACTACCGCTTCACGGGCCTGATCACCTACGGCAAGACCGACTCGTGCAACGTCTGCCAGGCCCAGGTGAACACCACGCGGGCGAGTGTCATCGCCAATGACCCGTCCTACAATTTCAACCCGTATCTGACCGGCCGCCAGGCTTCCGCAGATGCACTCGTGGGCGGGTTCATCCAGCAGTACGACACGGTGCTGTTCGACTCCGTCGCCAAGATTGACGGCTCACTCTTCACCCTGCCGGCAGGCGATGTGAGGTTCGCCGTGGGTGCCGAGTTCTCGCGCTACAAACTGTACCTCAAGGCACAGAACACCCTCAATCTGACGAACACCTATCAAACGTCGCGCTTCACCAAGAGCGACCGGGATGTCGTGTCCGGCTTCGGCGAGATTTTCGTTCCACTCGTCGGCGACGCCAACGCCATGCCGTTCATGGAGACGCTCGATCTGAGTCTCGCGGTCCGCTACGACGACTATTCGGACGCGGGCACCACGACGAACCCCAAGGTCGGCCTGACCTGGCGTGTGAATGACGAGCTGTTGTTCCGGGGCAGCTGGGGCACTTCGTTCCGGGCGCCGACCCTGATCGAATCAAATCCGGCCACAGTCGGCCAGACCAATCGCGCCTTTGTCAGCAACGGCGCCGGGGATCCGGCCATCCCGATCACCAACGTCAGCACCGGCCAGAGCGCAGTCCTGACCCGGACGGGAAACACGGCCGGACTGCAGCCCGAGTCCGCAGAAATCTGGTCGATGGGGGCCGAATACAGCCCGAACTTCATGCCCGATCTTCGTTTGAGCCTGACCTATTACAACGTCGCCTACGTCGACCGGATCGAGAACCTGCCGAACCAGACCCTGATCCTGGCGAGCCCCGGCAACCTCGCTCTCTACCGCGACTTCTTCATCACCGCGCCCCAGCCCTCGACCTGCGTCAACGGCAACATCTCCACCTACAACGCGGCCTATGTGCCGTGGTTGACGGATCCCAATGCGGTGTTCTCGCCCTCAACGATCAATGACTGCTCGCTTGTGGGCATCATCGCCGGAGGGCGCCTGAACCTCGGCGATGTGCGCCAGAGTGGTCTCGACTTCTCGGCCAACTACAATCTCGAGACCGAGATGGGCGACTTCCGCTTCTCGGGCAGCGTCTCCAAGATCCTGAACCTTGAGAAGAGCATCGTGGCCGGCGGCCCCCTGTTCGATGCACTGGACACCTATGGCTTCCAGGTCAGCGAACGGGGTCGGTTGGGTGTCAACTTCAACCGCGGCGGCTTCGACGCCAATCTGTCCGCCAACTACGTCGGATCGTATCTGAACAACGCGACGATCACGGTCGCCGGACTGAAGTTGCCGGATACGGAGGTGCCGTCGTGGACCACGTTCGACGCCGGGATCGCCTATGAGTTCGAAGGTGGCGCTTCCGGCGCCTTCGACGGCGTGCGCGCCTCCTTGAGTATCCAGAATGTTCTGGGCGAGGAGCCGCCGATCGTTCTCAGCGGCTCCTCGGCGGTGGATCTCGGCAATCACAACCCGTTCGGGCGGATCTTCTCGTTCGAGATCAGCAAGCGGTTCTAGGCCTATGGTCGGTCCCGCTCACGATGAGCGGGACCGGCCGATCCGGGAAGGGTCCACCGATGAAGACGTCAATCCTCGCTCGTTTCGCACTCGCTTCTGCGATGGCCGTCCTCATCGTCGGCTTTGCGCACGCACAGGCGCCGGCGCCGGCTTCGGCCGTCCCGGCGGTCCGCCCGCAAGGGCCCCCGGACCCCTATGAAGGCCGCAAGAAGCTGCTGGTCGTCGCCGACGTCCAGACCGGTTTCCACCACAACTCGATCAGTCATGCGATGGCGACGATCGAACAGATGGGGCGCGAAAGCGGCTTCTACGTCGCCTTCCTTCGCACGGATTCCCAACTCATCACGTCGGAGCCGATCGTCGGCACCGGCGCGCGATACGACGGCCGGCAGATCAACGCCCGCAATCTGGATTATTTCGACGCCATCTTCTTCCTCGGCAGCGGGGAGGGGACCCTGACCGATCAGCAGAAGGCGGACCTGCTCGCCTTCGTTCACGATGACGGCAAGGGCTTCATCGGCGGACACGCCTCGACCGTCGCCTTCTACAACTGGCCTGAGTACGGCGAGATGATCGGCGGGTTCATGGATGGCGAGTTCCCGGTCCAGCCCATGCCGCTGATCGTCGAGGATCCCGACTTCCCCGGTGCGCGGGAGTTTCCGACCACCTTTACGGACCAGTACCAGTTCCTGAAGGCTCCTTATGACACCGGAGATGTCCACACCATCCTGCGTCTCGACCCGGCTCGATTGACGGCCGAGCAACTGACCCGGCGGCCGGATGGCGACTTCCCCGTCGTCTGGGCGCGCAACTACGGCCGGGGCCGGGTCTACATTTCCACCTTCGGCCACCTCGATGATCCCTGGGACCAGCCGGCGGTCCGCGAGCTCTACCTTGAAGGCATCAAATGGGCGCTGGGCCTGACCGATGCCGACGTGACCCCCGACATCCAGCCCCAGTAGAGAGACGGAGCAAACCATGAAAACGACCATGTTGAAGGGTGTGGGCACGAGCCTTGCGCTGGCCCTGCTGACCGGTTCGCCCGTCCTGGCCCAGACCCTGCCGACCGACCAGTGGCCGAGCTACGGCCAGAACGCCGGGAGCACCAATTTTTCGCCGCTTGACCAGATCACGGCCGCGAACGTCTCGACCCTCCTGCGGGCCTGGACCTTCAACTATGGGGGTGGAACCGACAACGAGGGCGACCGCGGCCTGAGCTACCGCTGGGAGGTCACGCCCCTGATCGTCGGCGGTGTGATGTACGTCTCGACGCCGACCAATCCCGCGCTGCCGGATCTGAAATCCACCATCACCGCCATCGAGCCCGAGACCGGGCGCGTGATCTGGAAGTATGAATCCGATCGCAACATCCATGGCCGGGGTCTGGCCTACTGGCCCGGCGACGGCGAGGTCGGACCGCGCCTCTTCTTCGCGACGGAACAGGGCTATCTGCGGGCCCTAGACATGACCACCGGCCAGCTCGCCGCCAGCTTCGGCGGGGAGGGCGAGATCGACGCCTATGCGGGCGTGGCCTCCGAGGTCGTGGGCGAGACGCGTCGCGACACCTGGACTATCCCCAACCCGGCCTCGATCTACC
This sequence comes from Brevundimonas subvibrioides, assembly GCF_002280785.1. Taxonomy (GTDB): domain Bacteria; phylum Pseudomonadota; class Alphaproteobacteria; order Caulobacterales; family Caulobacteraceae; genus Brevundimonas; species Brevundimonas subvibrioides_B. Next base: position 17,504 of record NZ_NCEQ01000005.1, on the reverse strand, counting down.
GGAACCTGGTCATCACCGGCTCGCGGCCAGGCGAGGCCGGACCTCCGGGACCGCGCGGCGACGTCCGCGCCTGGGACGCCCGCACCGGCGCGCTGGTGTGGACCTTCCACACCGTGCCGCAGCCGGGTGAAGCCAACAATGAGACCTATTCGAACGACGAATGGCGTGACCGCAGCGGCGCCAATGTCTGGTCGACGATGACCGTCGACGCAGAGAACGGCATCGTGTTCGCGCCGGTCGGCGACCTGAACGGCCGCGCTGAGGGCCCCGAACTCTATTCCGACAGCCTGCTGGCGCTCGATGCGGCCACGGGCGAGCTCAGATGGTTCAAACAGATCACGCACAAGGATCTGTGGGACTGGGACCAGCCGACGCCGCCCGTGCTGGTGGACTTCACGGCCAATGGCGAGACCGTTCCCGCCATCGCCATGACCGGAAAGCAGAGCCTGCTTTTCGTTTTCAACCGGCTGACCGGTGAGCCGCTGCATGAGATAGAGGAGCGCCCGACGCCGCGCAGCGATGACCCGGCCGACCTCGCCTGGCCCACCCAGCCCTTCCCGGTCCGTCCCGGTCCCCTGGCCCGGACCACCATGACCCGCGACGAAATCCCCAACATCACGCCGGAGCAGTACGCCTATTGCACGGCGGTGTGGGACGACAACAACATCGAGGTCACCGGGCTCTACGGCCGGCCTTCGCTCAACCACGGCACCCTCGGCTTCCCGTCGACCCTCGGCGGACCGAACTGGGGCGGCCCGTCCTGGAGCCCGCAGACGGGCCTGTTCATCGTCAACGTCCAGAACATGGGCCAGTACCGCGCCGCCGGGCCGGCCGGTCGTGGCTTCGGCGTAGGCGGCGGCCCCCGTCCGCTGGCTCCTGCGGCGCGCCCCGCCGGCGAACCTGGCGCCCCGCCGGCGATCGTCCAGTCAGGCTTCAACTACCGGATCGACGCCAACACGGTCCTGCCCTGCACGCCGACGCCCTGGGGTGAACTGGTCGCCGTCGACATCAGCAAGGGTGAGATCGCCTGGCGGGCTCCGCTTGGCTCCATCCCGGGCCTGGGCGCCGCAGGCGTCGATCTCGGCGCGCGCAACCTGGGCGGCAACATCCAGACGGCGGGCGGCCTGGTCTTCATCGGGGCCACCAACGATCGCCAGTTCCGCGCCTATGACTCGCGGACCGGGGAACAGCTGTGGTCCGTCGAACTGGACGCCAGCGCCCACTCCACGCCCATCACCTACATGGGCAAGGACGGAAAGCAGTATGTCGTGGTGGTCGGGGCGGGCGGCACCGCCGTCGGCTCGCGGCGCATGTCTGACACCCTGAACGCCTTCGTCCTTCCCTAGGAACGCCCGGGCGGCCGTGTCCCTGACGGGGCGCGGCCGCCCGCCCGCGCGCCTGTCGCGCAGCGGGTCACTGTTAAAGGATTTCGACCATGGACTCCGCCGCCTCCGCTGCGCCCCGCAGGACGAACGCCCGCTATGGCGTCCTCGCCCTGATCGCGCTCGGCACCATGATCAACTACCTGGATCGCTCGCTGCTCAGCGTGGCGGCGCCCTCGATGACGGCGGAGCTCGGCATCGGCGCGGCGACCATGGGCATCCTGTTCTCGGTCTTCTCCTGGAGCTATGCCATGGCCCAGATTCCGGGCGGCGTGCTGCTCGATCGGTTCGGGGTTCGCCTGACCTATTTCTGGTCCGTGACCCTCTGGTCGATCTTCACCCTGCTGCAGGGGCTGGCGACCAGCCTGGGCGCCCTGCTCGGATTCCGGTTCGCGCTGGGCGCAGCCGAGGCGCCGTGCTTCCCGGCCAACAGCCGGGTGCTCGTGAGCTGGTTCCCCCAGCATGAGCGGGCGCGCGCCAACAGCGTCTATACCGTCGGCATGTATTCCGGGATCGCTTTTCTGAGCCCGGTGCTCTTCTGGATTACCGCGACCATGGGCTGGCGGGCGCTGTTCATCATCGCCGGTATCGTCGGGCTTTGCTTCGCGGGCATCTGGTACCTGCGTTACCGTGAGCCGCAGGAGACCCCCAAGGCGAACCAGGCCGAACTGGACTACATCACCGCCGGCGGCGGGTTCGCCGCCCAAGGCCGGACGCCGTTCGCCTGGAAAGACGTCGCCTGGCTGCTCAGCAAGCGCCAGATCCTCGGCGCCTCGATCGGCCAGTTCGCGACCAATGCAACCCTGGTCTTCTTCCTGACCTGGTTCCCGACCTACCTGGTTACGGAACGCGGCATGCCCTGGCTCAAGGTCGGCTGGGTCGCCGTCCTGCCGTTCATCGCCGCCTCCATCGGCGTCCTGATCGGCGGGCAGTTGTCTGATCGCCTGGTGAAGCGAAGCGGCTCGGCCACGTTCGGGCGCAAGCTGCCGATCGTCGGCGGCCTGTTGCTGTCCTCCACCATCGTCCTCGCGGCCTTCCTGGAAAGCGACGCCATGGTGATCGCCGTCATGTCGATCGCCTTCTTCGGCCAGGGCATGTCGAACCTCGGCTGGACCCTGATCTCGGATGTCGCGCCCAAGCGCCTGGTCGGACTGACGGCCGGGGTGTTCAACTTCTGCACCAACCTCGCCGGCATCGTGACGCCGATGCTGATCGGTTTCATCGTCGCTGCGACCGGCTCGTTCCTGGGCGGCCTGGCCTTCATCGGCGTGATGGCCCTGATCGGGGCCCTTTCCTACACATTCCTCGTCGGCAAGGTCGAACGCATCATCGAACCGGCCGATCGCCAGCCGGCCGCGGAGGGGGTGTGAGTCGGGCCAGATCCGAACCCTCTCCGCACAGTAATCCCCAAGTCAGGAAGTTTGAGATGACGACCCCGAAACCCGAACACAGGTCTGGCTGGAGACAGGTCGCAGGCGCATGTGCCGCGATGCTGATCACGGCGGCCTGTACACCCGCAGGGACGTCCGCGCCGGCTCCGGCTCCGGTTCCGGCGGCGGTTCCGACGCCAGTCGCGCCGACGCCAGCCGCCTTGCCGGTTGAGACTGTCGTAGCTACGGCTCCCGCGGCGCCGGCTGCAGCGACGATTCCTGCGCCTGCCGCCACAGCCCCGGTCGGCGTCCGGCCTCCCGCGCCGCCGCCGGCCTCGCCCGCGACACTGTCCCCGCCGACTCCCCCTATCCCGCCCGCGACCGTGATCCCGGCAAGGTCCGGTCTTCCCACCGGTCCGGGGCGCGAGACAGTCCAGCAGCTCTGCACCAGCTGCCATGCCATCGGCATGGTCACCGCCAACGGCCGGACCTCGGATGGCTGGGCCGAGTTGATCGAACGGATGATGGGCCTCGGTTTGGAGGCCAGCGATGAGGATCTCCAGACCGTGCACGCCTACCTCACGAGAGAGTTCCCACCCCGCCGGGCGAACTGACGCGGGCCCGTCGGGGCCCGGCACCCTCCGTGGCCAGTTGTTGAGTGAGTGGCAGATGACCAATGCGCTGCTGGCCGGAATGGGCGCCGAAGACCGGATGGCCGTAATGGCCGTTGGACAGAAGCGCGCCTTTCTGCGGGGCCAGTTGATCGGGACCGCCGGCGGCCCGATCAATACTGTGCTTTTCGTCGAAAGCGGGTCCGTGGCCGCGACGGTTCCGATGAAGAACGGCGAGGCGCTGGAGGTCTTCTCAATCGGCGATGAGGCCGTCACGGGCGGCTGGGGCGGACAGACCCACGGCGCCTATCGCCTGATGACGAAATCCGACGTCACCGGACTGGCCGTCGACATCCGAAGTCTGGCCGCCATTACCGAGCGGCGGAGTGCGGTTCGGTCCGTGCTGCTCGACTATGGCGTTCGGCTGTCGATGGAACTGGCCCAGAACTCGGCCTGCAATCTCACCCATCGCACCGATGAACGCCTCGCGAAATGGCTGTTGCGGCAGCACGACCGCGTGGGGGCGGCGCCCATTCAGGAAACCGTTGCCGGCATTGCCCAGATTCTCGGAGTCCAGCGAAAGGCGGCTCGCGGATCTTTCGACACATTCCGGGAGGCGGGCGCTATCGAAACCACCAGGGGGTCGTTGACGATCAAAGACCGTGCGGCCATCGAAGCACGCGTCTGCGAGTGCTACGACGCGTCCCGGTCGGTGCGCGACATCCGGATGGCGGCCTCGATTGAATGCCGACAGGTTGCGGCCGCCGGCGGACGCCGGATGAGCAGGATGGGATGATTCAGATCGCACCCCAGGACCTCGACTGGGTGCTGCTCGATCGTGCGACCCGGCGGGATGAGTCCGTGGCGACCGTGCCTGCCGTCTCCCTGTTCCGGCGCACCTCCAGCCCGGCGCCAATCCGACCCCCCAGGGGATAAGCCTGCGCGCGATCATGCTGTCCGTCGCCGGTCGCACACGCCTCACCTTGGACGGCGTATCGCTCAACGATCCGTTCGGCGGCTGGGTGATCTGGTCGCAGGTCGCGCCCGGAAGGGCGCTCTGTAGCTTGGCAAAGTTGCCCTGACAGGCCCTTCGCCCCGTGCGGGCGACACCAGAAGGTGACCCTGCCCGGACAACCCATCCGGCGGCACGGCGTAGACCTGCCCCATAGAACGAAGGTCCGCCCACGTTCGCGGGCGATCCTTTTCAGGTCCGCCCGGATGCGCAGCTCGCAGGCTTCGCACTCAGTGCAGACCATCCATCGGTTATCGATGATGGCGCCGACCGTATGCCCGGCGAGCTTCCAGTCCTCGGCCGGGTAGCGGTCGGGATTACGACGCCCCATCGGCAAGCCGGGTATCGCAACCCAGACTCTGAAGCTGGATGGTCGCCGCGTGTCGAAGGATCGCGCCGGGCGACCGTCTTTCGATCTCGGCCAGGAGCGAGCCGATCCCTATGCGGCCATCGGCGCGGGAGAGATCGATGCCCTTGAGAGCATCCAGAAGGCGGGCGGTGCTGTCGTCTGATTGCATGGCTTTCTCTCACTCGACCCGGATCGATTTAGCGGGGGAGGAGACGGCGAGGCAATAGAATGTTCTGTGTTTGTTCCAGCTATCAACAGCTTGTCAGGTGTCGCACATCCTGTCACGAAAATGGCATGGTCTTGCCCGTAAGGGCTTGTTTTGTAGTCATTTTTAGGATGATGGCGGAGAGGGTGGGATTCGAACCCACGGTACCCGTAAAGGCACGCCGCATTTCGAGTGCGGTACATTCGACCACTCTGCCACCTCTCCGCGGGGCCGTAGGACGCTCGGTCGAAAGCGAGCGGCTTCTCTAATGGGGTCGGGGCCGGGCCGCAAGCGGGCGCGGACGATTTTCCGGATATGGAGGATCTAGCGCAGGGCTGGCAGGGCGAGGCCGGGGGCCTGGCCGTCGCGCGGGCCGGCGCCGGTGAAGCGAAAGAGCTCGGCCGGGCGGCCTCCGGTGCCGGGGGACAGGCGGCCGGTGGGCTCGACCAGGCCGGTGCGTTCCACGCCGCGGCGGAAGTTCTGCTTGTGCAGGTTCAGGCCGACGACGGCCTCGGCGGCGGCCTGGAGCGCGGACAGTGTGAAGGTCGCGGGCGTCAGTTCGAACAGGACCGGGCGGTACCGCAGCTTGCTGCGCAGGCGGCCCAGGCCGGTGGCGAGGATGCGGCGGTGATCGGAGGCCATCCGGCGGTCGAACAGGTCGAGCGGGGAGGCGTCGTCGCGGTCGCGGGCGGCCTCGGCGACCAGACCGGCCTCGTAGAGGAGTTCGTAGCGTTCCAGCACGCGGGTCTCGTCCCAGCGGACCGAGGCGGACGGCGCGAACAGGGCTTCGATCCGGTCGACCCGGCGAGGATCGCCGTCCGCCCAGGTCGTCAAGCTGTTGACGATGTCGTTGGTCAGTCTGGCGGGGGGCGCGCGGCGATCCTCCCACGGGAAGATTTCCAGCGCCGGGGTCCAGCGGGCCCCGGACGGGGCCATGTCCACGGCCTCGGCGGTCAGGGCCAGATAGCCGACGGAGACTTCACGCTGGCGGTCGGGACCGGGGGTGGGACGCGGCGCGGCGCGGCCTGCGTCGCCGAAGGTGTAGAGCTGTTCGACGAAGCCGAGGCCGAAACCGGTCTGGGCGGTCACGAACGATCGCAGGGCCCGCTCGAAGGTGCGGTCCCCGGCCGGGTCGAACGGGCCGAAGGGCAGGGCCAGTTCACCCTCCGGGGTCTCTGTGGTCAGGATGCAGAGGCGACCCGAGCGCAGCGCCATGACGACGGCGGACAGGCCGATGCGGACCCCGTGCTCGCCGCCCCAGGACATGGCGCTATTCCGTGTGCCAGGCATCGGCGGCGGGCAGGATGCCCACGGCCTCGGCGAGGATGCGGTAGCGCTCCAGATAGCGCTGCTGGGCCACCGGAGCGGGCAGGGGATCGATGATCAGGTCATAGCCGGGTGGCGGTGAGCCGAAGAAACCGAGGGCTTCCTTCGCGTTGAACCCGGCCAGCTGGGTGGCCTCGAAGAAGGCGCAGGCCTTGTCCGCGCTCTTGATCAGCTTCTTGATCTGGACGGGCGTCTTGGGCGGCAGGCCGAAGCGGACGTGGATGGCGTCTTCCAGTCGAGCCTCGAACGACGTGTAGCTGACCCCGAGCGCCGCCTTGAAGGGCGAGATCATGTCGCCGATCACGTATTCGGAGGCGTCATGGAGCAGGGCGGCGAGCCGCCATCTGGGCTCCAGACCCGGCTTGATGTGGGCGGCGATCTCCTCGACGACGCAGGAGTGCTGGGCGACGGAGAAGGCGTGCTCGCCGATGGTCTGGCCGTTCCAGCGGGCGACGCGGGCCAGGCCGTGGGCGATATCCTCGATCTCGATGTCGAAGGGCGAGGGATCGAGCAGGTCCAGGCGGCGGCCGGACAACATGCGCTGCCAGGCGCGGGGCGCCGGGGTCCTGGAGGCGCGAGGGGAGGGCGGAACGGCCAAGGCGGGTGATCCAATCGGCGAACGGCAGGTCAGGTGACCCATCCGGACCGCGGGATCAAGCTTGGGCGCGTTATTCGCCGACGTTCAGCGCGACCAGATCCTTGGCGGAATCGAACACGCCGTCGCTGTCGCGGTCCTTGGCCCGCACCGTGGCGATGACGATCGGACCGCCGACGGGGCCTCGCGCTTCAAAGCCGACCAGCCTCCAGCCCTCGTCGGCCGGCGTCCGATCGGTCAGCATATAGGTGCGGCGCGTGGCCTCGCCGGGGGCGCGGGTGCGGATTTCCGCCGCGTCGTCGTGGGCCTGGACGCTGACGCTCTCGTCGGACGAGCTGATGTCCACCCTCTGGCTGCTGTCGTCCGCGTTGATGGAGAAGCCGCCGAAACGAACGCTGGCCTTGTCGCCCTCGGCGTCGACGCTCATCCCCGGCAGACGGACGCGGGCGCGGTCGCCTTCGGCGTCAATGGCCATGCCGGGAGCGCGGACGTGGGCGCTGTCGGCCGCCGAAGCGGCAGCGTCCGCCTCGACCGCCGCAACATCAGCGGCGACGTCGGCCTGGCTCCGGGCCTCATCGGCCGCGGTCTGGGCGCGGGTCGCGTCGGCGGATGCGCGAAGTTCGGCGGTCGTGTGCGGCATGTCGGCCGCCAGGGTCGTCTCGAAGCGCCGCAGGACCGCGTCGGCGGTCTGGTCCCTCAGGGTGACGAGTTGCAGTGTGACCTCGGCGCCGCGCGGGCCGCTGTAGAGGCAGGTGGCGCCGCCGGCATGGGCCGTCCCCTTGCGGGTCAGGACCCCGATGGTCTCCGGGCACTGAAGGGTGTCGATGACCTTCAGCACCCCCCTGGGGCCGGAATCGGTCGTGGTCGTGGAGATACGCACGGATTCGCCGTCGCAGGCTGCCGTCATCAGGCTAGCGGTGCAGATGGTGGCGAGAAGCAGTCGCATCAACAGGTTCCTCTTCAGGCCTTCATCTTGAACAGTGGCCGGCACTATTCCAGTGAAATCGCGGTAATCGATCTGACGATATCTGTTCGTCAAATGTCAGGAATGGGCCGTATCTCAAGCGCCGGGACGTGAGCCTTCGCGACGATTGAGGAAGGCCAGCCGCTCGAACAGATGCACATCCTGTTCGTTCTTCAGCAGGGCGCCGTGGAGCGGCGGGATCAGCTTGTTGGGGCTGGTCTCGCGCAGGGTCTCGGGCTGGACGTCGTCGACCATCAGCAGCTTCAGCCAGTCCAGCAGTTCGGAGGTCGACGGCTTCTTCTTCAGGCCGGGCGTGTCGCGGATCTCGTAGAAGGTCTTCAACGCCTCGGACACCAGCCGGGGTTTGATGCCGGGGAAGTGCACGGCGATGATCGCCTTCATCGTCTCGTCGTCGGGGAAGCGGATGTAGTGGAAGAAGCAGCGGCGCAGGAAGGCGTCGGGCAGTTCCTTCTCGTTGTTCGAGGTGATGACCACGATCGGCCGGACCTCGGCGCGGATGGTCTCGCCCGTCTCCTGGACGAAGAACTCCATCCGGTCGAGTTCCTGCAGCAGGTCGTTGGGGAACTCGATGTCGGCCTTGTCGATCTCGTCGATCAGCAGGATCGGTCGGACGGGGGAGGTGAAGGCCTCCCACAGCTTGCCGGGCTTCAGGTAGTTGCGGACGTCGTGGACCCGTTCCTCGCCCAGCTGGCTGTCGCGGAGGCGGCTGACGGCGTCGTATTCGTAAAGGCCGTTGTGGGCCTTGGTCGTCGACTTGATGTGCCAGGTGATCAGCGGGGCGTTCAACGCCCTGGCCATCTCGTAGGCGAGGACGGTCTTGCCGGTGCCGGGCTCGCCCTTGATCAGCAGGGGCCGTTCCAGGGCGACGGCGGCGTTGACCGCGATCTTCAGGTCCTGGGTGGCGATATAGTTCGAGGTGCCCTCGAACCGGTCTGTCGGCCGCGACATCGGATGCTCCGGTGGTTTGAGAACCACGACTACCGATGGCGCGGCCGGTTAACAACGATCAGTTTCAGTTGATCCGCTTGGCCGAGACCGAGTCGCTGGCCGGGAAGGTCTCTTCCACGCCTTCATCGAGGAGGGCTTCCTGGCGATCTTCGGCGTCGCCGTGTTTCTCGTTCAACTGGTCGGGCTTGCCTTCCAGTCGCTCGGCGGGGCGGGCGTGCGGGGTGTCGGTATCAAGGTCGGGATCGCGCGGCCTTCCGGTGCCGGGGGGGGCGTCGGTCATTTGTCGTCTCCTTCAGGGCCGTAGCCCAGGTCTTCGATATCGTCGTCGGACAGGGTCCTGGCCTCCCAGTGGGCTGCGCTGGCCTGCGCGCCCTGCACGTCCTCCATCAGGCCGGCATAGACCAGTTCGATCTCGCCCTGCCCGGGCTCGTCCGCGCCGAGGTCCGTCTCATTGATGCGGGTTCCGTCGGCGCCGTACCGGGCGTCCGCCTCAGGGTCGACCCCGTCGGCGCCGAGCGCGTCATCGAGATTCTGATCGTCCTCGTCGAACTCCTCCTCGTCGGCGTCGCCGTCGGCGAAGGTGACGTCGAGCACCTCGGGCATTTCCTCGAACGTCTTGAACTCGTTGGTGACGCCGCCGGTCTCCGAGGCGTCGTTGTTGTCTTCGTCGAAGACCTCGGACTGATCCTGATCGTCCAAACCTGGCATGGCCGCCTCCCTGTGTGAGAGATCAACGCCGTGGCTTTGCCGTGCGTTCCGTCCGGGGCGTCCGGACGAGATTCGGGGTGACGAAACGGACGAAACGACTAGTCGGGTGAAGAAAATCAGAGGCTTGCGACCAGTCGATCTGTCCGGCGGACAGGATTCCCGGAATTGGGGGGCGGAGGGTGTTGCGGATTGTCAAAGACCGTTCGGGGGAGAGTGTACGACAGGTTTGAGGGGCGCCTGCGATAAGGGCTCTAAATTAGAGCCGGCGGTTGTTTTCAAAGACGAATTCGGACGGTCCGTTGATGGGTATGCGGGTATTTTCCTTCTCCCTTGCGGGAGAAGGTGGCCGCGAAGCGGACGGATGAGGGGTCACGCCGACGGCTGGAGCGTGGGGCGGGACTCAACGGAACGGCCCGTGTGACCCCTCACCCGCCGGCGCAGGAACGGTCGCTACCCGCCCGTGCGCCGCCTCCCTCTCCCGCAAGGGGAGAGGGCTATTCTACCTCCGCCTCCAGCGCCGCCCTGACCTCAGCGATCGCCCTGGGCCAGCCATCGAAGCCGCCGGTCGCGAAGGTGCGGACGCGCGGATAGAAGGGGTAGCGGTCGGTGTTCAGCAGGTGCCAGTCGTCCGCAGCGTGGATCAGCCAGGTCCGCGCTCCGGTCGCCGCCGCCAGGTTGGTGCCGGCGATGCCGGGACCGATGACGAGGTCCAGCGCGTTGGACAGGGCGGCAAGGTCGTCCAGGTCATCCTTCAGATTGATCGGCGGGGTCCAGATCTTCACCCCGGCGGCTTCGGCAGCGGCGAGGTCTTCGGTCACGTCTCCGCACTGCAGGTTGACCATGACGCAGCCGGGCGCCGTCAGGACCGGCTCCCAGCGCTCGAAGCTGGAGAAGTAGCGGGCGCGCACGCCGGTCAGCACCAGGCTCTTCCAGTGCAGGCCGATCTTCAGGCCCGGGCCAAGCGCTTCCAGTTCGCTCTTCCAGTGGGCAACCCGCGCGGGGTCGGGCGTCAGATAGCCGTCGCGGTCAGGGAAGGCGGCCAGGCTCTGGCGATAGACGGCGCTGAGGCTGGCCATCGGTGTCCAGCAGTCGGCCTTGCCGTCAGTCTCCGCGACCTCCTCCATGAAGGGACAGTAGCGGGTCAGGCGGCCCTCGATCCGCACCGCCCGGTGCCCGCCGACCACGGCGGTCGGGAAGGAGCGCTGGTAGAGATCGACCAGGCGGGGTTCGACGGCGATGAAGACCTTGCCCTCCGGGCCGACCGCGTCGATCACGTCGGGCAGGCAGGTCCCGAACACCATCTCGTCGGCGATGCCCTGTTCGCCAACGACCAGCAGCCGCTTGCCGCGAATGTCCTGGGTCTCCGGATCCCACCGTGAAGCATCCGCCACGACGTGCATCGCCTCGGGCATTTCCGGGTCCAGCCTGACTTCGTAGGCGTCGAAGCCCTCCTTGAGGCGTCCCAGGCCCATCAGGGTCATGGCCCGCGCCATCCGCATCATGGCGTGCTCGTAGGGGGTCTCGGCGCCCTTCAGGGCTTCATCCAGATCGTCCAGAGCCTCTGCAGGCCGGCCCAGTGGCTGGAGGACGTTGGCGCGGTTGTAGCGGGCCTTGGCGAAGGCCGGGTCGATCCGCAGCGCCTCGTCGAAGAAGGTCAGGGAGTCCTTCATCTGGCCCTGGTCGCTGAGGACCGTACCGAGCGTGTTCCACAGGGTCGGATTGGTCGGCTCGATCTGGATCAGCTCGCGCAAGGCGTCGATCGCTTCCTGGTAGCGTTTCTGGTCGCGCAGGACGCAGGCCAGGTTGTTGGTGCCCTCGATGTGGCCGGGTTCGACCAGCAGGAATTTCCGCAGCAGCTTCTCGGCGATGTCCAGGTGGCCGAGACGCTGGGCCAGGCGGGCCAGGTCGTGGGCGATGTTCGCATCCTCGGGCAGGATGCGTAGCGCCGCGTCGTAGGCGTTCAGCGCCTCGGAAAGATGGCCGGACTTCTCGCGGCAGATCGCCAGGACGTGCCAGGCCAGACCGTTCCTTTCATCCGTCTGGAGGATCGCCAGGCAGCGGCGCGCGCCGGCGTCATAGTCGCCGACCCGGATCGAGGCGATGGCCGCCTTCAGCGAGTCGATCGTCTTCTTCTGGGCCTTGAGGCTGGATCCCTTGCGGTCGGCGAGCGCGTGCGACAGGCGCCGGATCGCGGCGGGGGAGGCGGCGTCGCCGGCCGACCCCTGGGCCATCGGCATATGACCCAGGGCCAGTTCGGAGGGCGAGGGATCGACGACGGGCATGGCAGGTCTCGGCGCAGGAGAAAGGCTGATAAGGGGCAATACGGCCGCGCTCTAGAACACATGGTTAACTACGGCTGTTTAGCCTGCGTCAGTCACCGCCCGGCTATGTCGGAATCAAGCGGACGCAGGAGGGCTCCGATGCCGTTGAAACTTTCCTTGAAGCCGGGGGAGAAATTCGTCCTGAACGGCGCCGTCGTGCAGAACGGCGACCGACGCGGCGTGCTGATTCTTCAGAACAAGGCCTCCGTCCTGCGCGAGAAGGACATCATGCAGCTGGAGGACGTCACCACGCCCGCCAGGCGCATCTATTTCCCGGTCATGATGATGTACCTGGACGAAAGCTCCGCGCCCAAGGTCTACGACGAGTTCGTCACCCGCCTGACCGAGTTCATGAGCGCCACCCGCAACCCGGCCGTGATGGTCTACTGCGTCGCGGCGTCGAAGCACGTAATGGCGCGCGAATACTACAAGGCCCTGATGAGCGCGCGGAAGATCGTCGACTACGAGGAGAGCCTGACCTGATGTTGAAGGCCTATGCCCAGGCGTCGACGCGTACCGAGACGCCGCGCGAGATGGAATACCGCCTGTTCGGACAGGTCACGCGCGCGCTGATGCACGCCGCGACCGTCGACACGAGCGACGTGAAGACCCGCATCGACGCCCTCGACTGGAACCGTCGCCTCTGGTCGGTTCTGGCCACCGACTGCTCCGATTCCGACAACCAGCTGAACAATCCGCTGAAGGCCCAGATCATCTCGATCAGCCTGTTCGTCGGCCGCCATTCCTCTGCCGTCATGCGCGGCGAAGAGGATTTCGAGCCCCTGATCGACATCAACCGTTCGATCATGCAGGGCCTGGCCCCGCAGGCTACGCCCGCGCCCTAGAGCCTGATCGGCGAAGGTGGAATCGCTTCGCGATCCCGCTGATGCCGTGAATCAGGCTCCAGATCCTGGCGAGAGCAGGATTCACGCTTGATGTCGGACCCGCGAAGCGGGTCCACCAGAAACGATCATGCTCCAGGACCCGTTCGGGTCGGCAAAGTCGGGCGCTGACCGGAGGGAAATTGCCGGGCGCCGCGACCGCCGCGAAACTTTCCCAATCCTTTCAATCTGATCGGACCGGCGCGGTCCTTGCGAGACCGCGCGCAGGACCAGAACCGGTTCAACGGCCAGAAGGCCGCTCCCCCGACCAGAATGGAAGGACTCTACCATGGCCAACTCGGTCAATACGAACCTTGGCGCGCTCGTCGCGCTGCAGAACCTCAACGCCACCAACGCCGATCTGGCGATGACCCAGACCCGGATCAACACCGGGAAAAAGGTCTCCAGCGCCAAGGACAACGGGGCCATCTGGGCGATCGCCCAGGGTCAACGGGCCGACATCGGCGCCCTGGGGGCGGTGAAATCCTCGCTCGACCGCGGCATATCGTCGGTGGACGTGGGACTGGCGGCCGGCGAGAGCATCTCGGATCTCTTGCTGCAACTGAAGGAGAAGGCACTGGCGGCGACCGACAAGTCGCTGACGACGGCATCAAGGAAGGCGCTGAACGAGGACTTCAAGTCCATCCGCGACCAGATCAACACGGTTGCCGGAAACGCCGACTTCAACGGGATCAACCTTTTGAAGACCGGCGCGACCGGCTTCCAGGCTCTGGCCAATGCGGCGGGCACGGGCTCGATGACGGTCTCCCCCGAGGTGCTGTCGCTGGGTTCGACGAACGTCACCGTTGCGACGACCACGACCATCGGCACCGCGACCCTGGCCACCACGGCTCTGGGTCTGGTGAACGCCTCGATCGACAACGTGTCCTCCGCGCTCGCGCGTCTGGGCACCAAGTCAAAGGCTCTGGAGACCCACCGCACCTTCGTCGGGAAACTGACGGACGCACTGGAATCCGGGGTGGGCAATCTGGTGGATGCCGACCTGGCGAAGGAAAGCGCCAAGCTCCAGTCGCTGCAGACGAAGCAGCAGCTCGGGGTCCAGGCGCTGGGCATCGCCAACCAGTCACCTCAAATCCTGATGTCGCTGTTCAGAAGCTGAGTAAGCGTACAGGACGCCGGGGAGTTCGCTCCCCGGCGTTTTGCTTTCCGGGGCGCTATCGCCCGGCTCGCGGAGACTCGCTGATTGAGCGTAGGTTGGGTCATCGCTCGCTGCTTGAGCGTGGCGATCACGAAATGCGGAGGGGGGCTTTGCGAAAGCGCCGAACCACCCCTACCTTCAACCTCCCTGTTCAACAGTCGAAAGGAGGTGATCAAGTGATCTCATTGTCCCAAACCCGTACGGTGACCGAAGCTTGGTCCTCTCGCGAGGTCCGGGCCTGATCCTTTCAGGCTGCTAAGGTCCGACCGTAACGCGGTCAGACAATGAGGCCCGCCGGATTCGTCCGGCGGGCCTTTTTGTTTGCCTGTGGGTTGCGCCCTACGGCTCAACGCGCCCCCGGGGTCCGATCTTCGATCGGCCGGAGGACAGGCTCTGTCGCGCTGCCTGAGCTAGGAGAAGAGCCCCTGGACCCCGTCGCCGAGGCTCACGAACCAGCCGGCGCTGGCGAGGAACAGGCGGGAGATCAGCTCCCACGCGGCCCAGACGAAGATGCAGAAGCCGGCGACGCCCAGCCAGGCGACGCCGATCAGGACGCCGTCACGCTGCATCAGGCCGAAGCCGAACAGGGCCACGAACAGGGACGGGAACAGGTTGCCGCCGAAGATCGGGAGCATGACGATGAGGGTCAGCAAGGTCGTGATGACGCCGATCACGACCTCGGCGATTTCGCTGCTCATGAAATCGAGCCTCGGTTTGGACAGTCTCTCCACGAACTGGAGCGGCCTGCGCACCTTGCCGATGGTGGCGCGATAGTTCTCGCGTGGCAGGCTGGATTTCAGCGCCCATCGGGGCATCCAGAGCTGGTCGCGGCGAATGACCAGCTGCAGGCAGATCAGCAGCATGGGCGCGCCCAGGATCGTCGTCGAGCCGGGGATGGGAGAGGCGATGGCGTTGATCAGGCCGAAGAAGACCATCAGGGCGCCGAAGCCCCGCTCGCCGAAGGCGTTCACCAGCTCGCCGAGATACAGCTTCGGATCGTCCTTGGCGCCGATGTCGTCGAGCACCCGCGAGAAGGGCCGGTGGTCGCTCTGAAAATCGTAGTCGGGCATCAGAGATGGGCTCGGCGAGGGGTTATGACGATCTATGCACGCAGGCGACGAACCGCCACTTAACATTCCGAAAGAACTAGACGATCTGACCGAACCAATCGAACCCGGCGGCGAAGCCCGCGAGGACAAGGTTCCAGGCGAGGATGAGGACGGCCACCGTGACGCCTGTCATGATCCAGCCCAGCAGCACCGCCAGGCCGTCCCGCTGCATGATGCCGAGCGAGAAGAAGCCGATCGCCACGGCCGGGATCAGGTTTCCTCCGAAGACGGGCAGGACGAGTATGGCGGACAGGCACAGGCAGGCGAGGCCGATCAGGCCCTGACCCAGACGGCCGGTCAGGAAATACAGACGCGGCCGCGACAGGGCCTCCGAGAAACGGATGATCTTCATCAGCCGGCCGCTGAGGGTGCGGAACCTGTCCCGCTTGACCGAAGCCCGGCCGAGCCATCGGGGCAGCCACAGGCTGTCCCGGCCCGAGGCCAGTTCTGCGGACAGGAACAGCAGGGGCGCACTGGTCAGGGTCGTGCCGCCGGGCGGCCAGGGCAGCATGTTGACGATGGCGAACAGCAGCATGACGGCGCCGAAGGCCCGTTCGCCGAACGCCTCGACGATCTCGCCGAGATGCAGCCTCTCGCCGCCGTGCGCACCCATCCGCTCCAGCGTATCGGAGAAGCGGCGGGGGCGGCCGGTCGAGGTCTCCGTCAGGCTCATGAGGCGACCTTAGAGCCCGAAGGCGACGGTTTCGAGCGGATCAATCGCGGCGCCTGGCCGACAGGGCGGCGCCGGCGGCCGTTTGCCGGGCTGCGGATCTGGCCGGGATGAGGCGCCTTCTTCCCTGGAAGGAAGTCGAAGCCAGCAAGGGAGCCAGCCGCCTAGCGGATCTGGTGGACCTCGACGTCCGCCGACACCCGGTCCCAGTTTCGATCGGCCGTAAGAACGGGCAGTGACAAGGTGGCGGCCAGAGCCAGACAGGCGCGATCTCCCAGCGACAGACCTGCGGTCCTTGTCCTTTCCCGCAACAGTCCGGCCCGGACAGCCGTCTGTGCGTCGAATGGGACTACGGTCAGCCCGAGCGCCTCGACCATCGAGAGGGCCTGCCGGTCGGAAAACTCAAGGTCGAGCAACCGGGTTACCACTTCCGTCAGATTGACCGAGCTGATCAGCCGACCGGCGCGCATGTCCGCCAACCGCTCACCGCCCGGTTCGCCCTTCAGTGCCGCCAGCACAACCGAGGCGTCGATGACCGCCCTATTCACGCGCGGCTTCGGCGCGCCGATCGGCGATAAACTTTCCAACCACATCCATGTCGGAAGGTACGCGTTGTGCGAACATCTTGCGAGCACGGGCGAGGGCGTCGGACGCGGATGTTACGTTCACCGATCCCGCTGTCTTCACGAAAACGAGTTGATCGCCGGATGCGAAGCCCAGCGCGTGAACCATCTGCGGCGTCAGGACGGCAGATCCGTCCGGACCGACATTGACGGCCCATCGACCGTCACCGAGATCGTGTGCCGCAAGCTGATGATCGAACTCAACGGCCGTCTCTGACAGGCCCAGAAGCGCCGCAGCCGAGACCTCGCCGTTGGTCGCGTCTTCGATACGCTTCGCCAATGTACTCGACGGTCGCCGCTGGCCGTGGCGAATGGAACTGAGCGTTCCAGCGCCGAGCCCCAATCGTTTTGCAAGCTCGGCCTGACTGCCGCGCCTGCGTGAGAGATATTGGTCGAGGTTTGCCACTTGCGAACTATAGGCCTGCCAAGGTTGCGCCGCCGAGGGCCTGGACGGCCTCCAGCGAGACCTTCACCGCGTTCTCGGAGGCCAGCAGGATGGCGCCGGCGGCGTCGTAGCGGGTGGTCTTGCCGGCGTCGCAGGCGCGGGCGACGGCGTAGACATAGGTGCGGGCCGAGTTCAGGGCGACATACATGTCGGCGACCTTGGCCTGCATCAGCTGGAAGGAGCCGATGGCCTTGCCGAACTGTCTGCGCTCGCGGACGTAGGGCAGGACGACGTCCAGCGCCGCCTGCATGATGCCCAGCGGACCCGCCGCCAGCACCGCCCGCTCGTAGTCGAGGCCGCTCATCAGGACCCCGGCGCCCCCGCCGACGGGGCCCATGACATTCTCTTCGGGCACCTCGCAATCCTCGAACACCAGTTCGGCGGTGTCCGAGCCGCGCATGCCCATCTTGTCCAGCTTCTTCGAGACGCTGAAGCCCTTCATGCCCTTCTCGATCAGGAAGGCGGTGACCCCGCCGTTGCCCTCGCCGGTGCGGGCGTACACGACCAGGGTCTCGGCGTGGGGGGCATTGGTGATCCAGAATTTGGTGCCGTTGAGGACGTAGCGATCGCCGTCCTTGCGGGCCTGGGTGCGCATCGACATGACGTCGGAGCCCGATCCGGCCTCGGACATGGCCAGGGAGCCGACGTGTTCGCCGCTGATCAGCTTCGGCAGGTACCTGCGCTTCTGCGCGTCGGTGCCCCAGCGGCGGATCTGGTTGACGCAGAGGTTGGAGTGGGCCCCGTAGCTGAGGCCGATCGAGGCGGAGGCGCGGGAGACTTCTTCCATCGCCACGACGTGCTCGAG
>NZ_NCEQ01000027.1 GCF_002280785.1 Brevundimonas subvibrioides | reverse complement strand
GACCGGCAGGCCCTTGCGGTGACGCAGGCCGCGGTAGCAGGCCAGGTCCATCAGACGCTTGATGTTCATCGACGTCTCGCGGCGCAGGTCGCCCTCGACGGTGTGATCCTTGTCGATGGTCTCGCGGATCTGCAGGACTTCGGCGTCCGTCAGCTGGTTGACGCGGCGGGCGGCTTCGATGCCCACCTTGCCCACGATGTCCTTGGCGGCGGCGGGGCCGATGCCGTGAATGTACTGAAGCGCGATTTCCACGCGCTTGTTGGTCGGGATGTTGACGCCAGCAATACGGGCCACGTAGCTCTCCAGATGCGCGTGATCAGACGCAGAAACCGCTCCGGTCAACAGACCAGGAGCGTGTGCGTCTTTCGCGGAAGACGGCCTTATACAGGTGATTCAGCTTCCGTCAACCAGCGCCGTGACGGGTTCCGCCTCCTGGGCGGCCGGAAACGCGATGGCGACGATTTTCCAGCGTCCATCGACGGGTCGCCCACCCTGCTGAGGCGGCAGAAAACGGAACTCGCGCGATCGCAGGAGGGCGGCTCTGCGATAGCCGGAGGGGCGCGGATGCTCCCCTATCACGCGGCAACCCGTCAGCCGCTGATCCAGACGTATCCGGCAGCGCAGAATGACATGGGACTGACCGGCCCGCACCAACGCGGCGGACTGCACGTCCTGGGTGATGACCGCGCCGGCGGGACCCTCGATCAGGACCGCATCCCTGCTCCCGCCCGCACCCGGCCCTGCTCCAGCCCCGATGCCGTCGCCGCTTCCTGTCCCTGCCCCGGCCGATGACGACGGGCTGATGAGGGGCGCGACGCCCAGCACCAGAGGTTGGAGGGGCGCGGGTTCGGTGGGCGCGGTCAGCTCCACCGCATCCAGACGGGGTTCGGGCGCAAGATGGACGGTCGAGGGGGCGGAGGCGGCGCCGCCTCCGGAGATCGGACTGTCGGAGTCGGGGTTCGGCTTCGTCGCGGGTCGCATCAGGACGACGTCGAAGGCCCGGGTCGTCACCTCCGGCAGGACGGGAACCACGCTGACGCCCAGCCAGATCAGAACAGCGACATGAACGGCCGTCACGGCGGCGCCGATGGCGACCCGCCTGCGGCGCTCGACAGTGACCGCCCCGCTGACCGCCGCGCCGCCGTTCATCGCGCCCGTCCCTTAATTCCGAGAACGCCGGATGCTGGATCTCGGCGGCGAGACGGTCAAGTCCGCAGTCAGCAGTGCCAGCAGGCCTCCGCGCCGATCGGGCTGCCCGGCGGCGTGGGCGTCTCGACCCGGTTTGCCTCCAGCAGTTGATCCAGACGTTCGCGATCCTGCAGCAGGGCGCCGAGCCAGCGGTCGTGCGCTCGCTGCACCGGATCAGCGGCGCGGGAGGCCGCCAGCCGCCCGGCCAGCGTTTCCAGCCGGTCAGAGACCACGGCGGCCGAGGTCGCCGACACCGCACTGGACCGCAGCAGGCCGGCGAGGGTCAGGGCCGTGCGGACCTGGACACGGCGCGCAGGTTCGCCAAGACGGCCGGGAGCGGGCGCGAACACGGCCGTGGTGAGGCTGTCGATCGTCTCGGCCAGACCCAGGGCGGCCGGATCGCGGCGTCCCATGTCTGTCAGCCGCTCGACGCGTTGGGGCGCGAACAGGGCCTGAAGGGTCACGTCCGCCGCCGCCTCCGCCGCACTGCCGGCGTCGAAGGTCCGGCCCTGGCGCGAGGCGAAGACCTCGATGTCGTGCTGCGGGTCGCTATCGCCCGACTGCTGGGCCGCCAGCAGGGCCAGAAGCGGGTCAGGCAGATCGAGTTCAGCGGGCGACAGGGTCTCGATCAGGCCCGCCAGCGCCGCGCGCTGCGTCGCGGCCGGGACCGCCGTCGCCGCTTCACGCCCGTCGCCGATGACGGGGTAGGCATAGTCCATGCCCGCCACCAGCTTGGCCACCGCGTCGACCTGGTAGCGATGATACAGATAGATCGGCACCAGCCGCCGCCTCAGGTCGTTGACGGCCGAGCCGGCGGGCAGGTTGTCCAGTCCGAAATGATCGAGGGCGACGCGGCGGACCTGCATCAGGTGATCCAGTTCGGCGACGGGGTCGGCGCCATTGTCCCACAAACTGCCCCAGGCCTGGGCGTCGCCGCCGATACGGGCGTCCGGATCGGACACGAAACGCCAGGTCGCGGCCCCCGCTGCGGCCCGGCGATCCAGTTCTGCCTGACTGACATCGGCGTAGAGCCAGTCGATGGCGAACCGGTCCCAGCCGCCCATCCCGACCGCATAGGCCTCCGTGAAGTCGAGATGGTCGCCGTTCACCGCGACCTGGGGGACCGGATAGTCCATCACCGAGGCTCGATCCTGGGTCGAGGCGGCGAAATTGTGCAGCAGGCCGATGGCGTGGCCCACCTCGTGCGCCGACAGCTGGCGGATGCGGGCGAGCGCAATGGCCTGCGGATCGTTGGGGCCGCCCGCGCCGGTCTGGCCGGCGCCGACCAGACCTTCGAAGATCAGCATGTCCTGGCGGATGCGGAGCGAACCCAGAAGGACGCTGCCCTTGACGATCTCGCCCGTGCGCGGATCGACGACGCTCTGACCGTAGGACCAGCTGCGCGTCGCGCGGTTGACCCAGTTGATGACGTTGTAGCGGGCGTCGAGCGGATCGGCGCCCTCGGGCAGGACCTCGACGCGGAAGGCGTCGATATAGCCGGCGCGGTCGAAGGCGTCGGCCCACCACATGGCCCCCTCGACCAGGGCCGAGCGGATCGGCTCGGGCGCGGCGCGGTCGACGTAGAAGACGATGGGCTCGACCACGGTCGAGCGGGCCGCAGACGGATCGGTCTTCACCAGCCGGAAGCGATTGGCGAGGCGGCTGACAATCGGCTCGTCCAGCGGCGCGGAGAAGTCGGTCACGAGGGTGCTGATCGCGCCGGTGCGCGGATCATAGGGGCGCGGCGCATAGCCAGCGTCAGGCAGGCGGATGAAACTGTGGCGCACGGTGAAGGTCGCCAGCCGGGCATCCGGCGCAATCTGGCGCAGCACCGGGCCGGGGGCATCGACGGAGAAGGTCAGCCGGGCCTCCAGCTCGACATTGTCGGGGAAGGACTTCGCCTGCGACGCATCAACCATCGTCAGGTCGGCGACGGGACGCAGCGTCCCCTGCCCCGCCAGCCCCTGGACGATGCCGTGGGCGTCGCGGGTCACGAATCCGGAGAAGTCGACGAGGACGGAACCGTCGGGCGCCGTGGCGACCACGTCCCCCGCCCAGATGGTCGAGCCGACGAAGGCGTCGCGCGCCGCCGCCTGTTCCTCGGCCGAGCCCGCCGGCGCGCGATAGCGGGGGTTCTCGAATTCGGCGACGATGCGTTTGCCGATGCGGCGGAAGACCAGGATGTTGGTCGCCCCGATCTGGGCCCGGTCCAGCCCGGTGACGGCCGAGCCGACGCCGGTTCGCAGCGCCGTGTGATGGATAACGCGCGCCAGGGTCCCGTCCGCTCCGGGCGCGGGCAGTTGCAGCAGGAGCTTGCCGGACGCCGCATCGGTGAACAGGGTCAGGAGACCGTCCTGCCGCGCCAGCCCCTCGACACTCTGGGCATAGCTCACGGGGGTCGTCTGGGCGATCGCGACCGCAGGGGCCATGCCGCCCATGGCCAACACCAGGGCGATCGCCGTCGCCGTCCCGCCGAACCTAAAAGTCATGGTCGCCCCCAACGCAAAATCTGCGCCCCATCTGGGGGTGATTGGGGAGCGGGTGTCAAACCGCCGGGGCTCTACTGCCGCCCGAAGTTGACCGTGACCGTCACGCGGAACCCGTCCACCGGCCGTCCCGACGCCGTCGTCGGCGGGCGGAAGCGGAAATGGGTCTCGGCGATCCGGACGGCGGCCTCACCGAAGCCGAAGCCGCCGGGAGATTCATCGACGACCCTGCAGCCCTCGAGACGGGTGTCGGCGCGGATCACACAGTTGACCGCGCTCCGGCCCGACCGCCGCTGTCGCCGGGCTTCGGGCGGCACGAAGGCCAGGATCTCACCATTCGAGGCGCCACGCAGGATGATCGGCCCCGAGCCCGAGCCCGGCCCCTCGCCTTCGCCCGTTCCTGATCCCGTCCCGGTCCCCTGCCCGCCCTGACCGAGACCGCTGTTCAGAGTGACGGTCGGCGAGGCCCCGACGACCAACGTCGGCACGGGCGCGGGCGTCGGCGGGGCGGCGGGCAGTTCGGGCGGAACCTCGGGAGGCTTGCGCGTGACATGGACGCGGGACGGCGCTGCGGGCGCGCCGCCTCCCTGCTGGACCGCGGCCGGGGTGGCTTGGGGCGGCGGCGGCGGCGGCGTGACGGAGCGGAACAGCTCCACCTCGATCGGCGTCAGCAGAGGGACCTCGACGATCCTGGCGCGCTGCAGACCCAGGGCGGCGAACAGAGCCGCGTGCGCCGCCACGACGACGGCGATGACGCCGGCCCGGCCTAGACGGCGTGATGTCGAAAGATGAGGCACGGCCGCTTCTACCATGCCCGGCTGAACGCGCAGGAATGCCGAAGGCTCAGCTCCGGTTCAGATCAGGACGCGTCCAGGGCGGTGTCGATGGCAATAGCCACCGTCTCGATCGAGCCCATGCCATCAACCTCGGTCAGCAATCCCTTGTCGCCGTAGTAGGGCAGCAGGGGCGCGGTGTTGCGGTTGTAGGCGTCCAGACGAACCTTGAAGCTCTCCGGATTATCGTCCGGACGGCCCTGTTCGGCGAAGCGTTTGGAAATCCGATCGGTCAGGGCTGCGTCATCGACCTTGAGGCGGACAACCCGATCGATCTGCTTGCCCATCTTGTCCAGCATGGCGTCAAGCGCCTCGGCCTGGGCGATCGTGCGCGGGAAGCCGTCGAAGATGGCGCCGCCGGCGTCTTCGGCTTCCTTCAGTCGGGCCTCGATCAGGGCGATGACGATGTCGTCGGCGATCAGACCGCCTTGCGCCATGATCTCCTTGCACTGCTGACCCAGTTCCGAGCCGGACGCGATCGCCTCGCGCAACATGTCGCCGGTCGACAGCTGGACCATGCCACGCTGCTCGACCAGCCGCTTGGCCTGGGTGCCCTTGCCGGCCGCTGGGGGCCCGAACAGGATCAGGTTCATGTTCAGGCCCCTCCCCGGGCGCTCGGGCTCAAATCACGCGATGCGCGACAGCCCATCAACAATGCAGGCCTAGCGGCGAACGGGCGTAGGCGCGCCGCGGCCGCCACGACCCCGCAGTCGGGCCTTCTTGATCAGGCCTTCGTACTGGTGAGCCAGCAGTTGAGACTGGATCTGAGCCACGGTGTCCATGGTCACCGACACGACGATCAGGATCGAGGTGCCGCCGAAATACAGGCTGTTGCCCATCTGGGCGACCATCAACTCCGGCAGCAGACAGACGGCGGTGATGTAGGCAGCGCCGATCACCGTCAGGCGGGTCAGGACGTAGTCCAGATATTCCGCCGTGCGCTTGCCCGGACGGATGCCCGGCAGGAAGCCGCCGTACTTCCTCAGGTTCTCGGCCGTGTCTTCAGGGTTGAAGGTGATCGAGGTGTAGAAGAAGCAGAAGAAGATGATCAGGCCGGCGTACAGCAGCATGAACAGCGGCTGGCCATGGGTCAGCTGGGCGGTCACGAAGGGCAGCCAGCTCATCCATGCCGGCAGGTCGGCCGTGGCGGTCATCTGGGCGACCGTGGTCGGCAGCAGCAGCAGCGACGAGGCGAAGATCGGCGGGATGACCCCGGCGGTGTTCACCTTCAGCGGCAGGAACGAACGCTCGCCCCCGGCCATCCGGTTGCCTTCCTGGCGCTTCGGATACTGGATCAGAAGACGGCGCTGGGCGCGCTCCATGAAGACGATGAAGACGATCGTGGCCACGGCGAGGACGGCCAGGAACAGGAGGGCGAAGGCGGACATCTGACCCTGCTGGGCCAATCCCAGCATCCGGGCGACGGTGCCCGGCAGAACCGCGACGATACCGGCGAAGATGATCAGCGAGATGCCGTTGCCGACGCCGCGCGCCGTGACCTGCTCACCCAGCCACATCAGGAACATGGTGCCGCCCGTCAGGGAGACGACCGTGGTGGCGATGAAGAAGACGCCGGGCTCGTCGATCAGGCCGGGCTGGGCGTTGAGGCCCGCCGCGATGCCGAACGACTGGGCCAGAGCCAGGAACACCGTCAGGTAACGCGTGTACTGGTTCAGCTGCTTGCGACCGCTTTCGCCACCTTCTTTTTTCAGCTTCTCCCACGGCGGATACACACTGCCCATCAGCTGGACGATGATCGAGGCCGAGATGTAGGGCGTCACGTTCAGCGCGAAGACGGCCATCCGTTCCACGGCGCCGCCCGAGAACATGTTGAACATGTCCAGGACGCCGCGCTGTCCGTCCGGATCCTGGAAGAACTGCAGGAAGGCGGCGGAGTTGATGCCCGGGATCGGCACATAGGTGCCGATGCGATAGACGAGAAGCGCGCCAAGCGTGAACAGCAAACGCTTGTGGAGCTCGGTCGCTTTCGCGAACGAGCCCATGTTCATATTGGCGGCGAGTTGTTCGGCGGCCGAAGCCATATGTCGTTACCCCGACTTGTCAGTACGCGGCGTCTGATCCGCTTTCGAATCCGACGCCCTCGTCCAGATAGGCGAAGGGCGGCCCCTTAGCGAGACCGCCCCCCACGCTTTATTGGATTAAGCCTTGGCGGCCGTGCGGGTCGTGCGAGCCGAGATCTTGTTGGCGTCGCCGCGCGGGGCCTTGGCAGCGGGAACCTTGCCCTTGGCGAGGTTGCGCTTCTCGACGCGAGCAGCGGCCTTGGCTTCAGCAGCGATCCGCTCCTGAACGACCGAGCCGCCGGCGGCTTCGATCGCCTTCACGGCGCCGGCCGAGGCCGACCAGACGACCATGTTCAGCTTGGACTTGACCTCGCCGGTGCCCAGCAGACGGACGCCGTCCTTGACGCGACGGATCACGCCGGCGGCGACCAGGGCGTCGCCCTTGATCTCGCCCTTGATGTCCAGCTTGCCGCCGTCGATGGCGTCCTGCAGGCGCCACAGGTTCACTTCGGCCAGCTTCAGGGCGTTGGGATTGTTGAAGCCGCGCTTGGGCATACGCATGTACAGGGGCATCTGCCCGCCTTCGAAGCCGCCGATGGCGACGCCCGAACGCGACTTCTGGCCCTTGACGCCGCGACCGGCGGTCTTGCCCTTGCCCGAACCCGGGCCGCGGCCGACGCGCATACGCTTCTTGTGGGCGCCTTCGTTGTCGCGGATTTCATTCAGTTTCATGTGCCTGATCCTTTCGGGTGCTAGCGCCATCGTCCAGAGACGGTGACTCGGCTGTTTCATTGTCCTTCTCCCCCAGGGGGAGAAGGTGGCTCGCGAAGCGAGACGGATGAGGAGGCTCGATCCGCCGCGCCCTATACGACAATGAGGGAGCCTGCATCAAGCAGCCCCCTCATCCGGCCCTGCGGGCCACCTTCTCCCCCGAGAGGGAGAAGGGCCAAGTTTCTTACTTTTCGACGATCTCGGTCAGGTGGGCGACCTTGGCGATCATCCCGCGAACCGAGGGGGTGTCTTCCAGCGTGGACTGCGTGGACTCGCGGCCCATGCGGTTCAGACCCAGGCCCACCAGGGTGGCGCGCTGGTCGTTCTTGCGGCGGATCGGCGAACCGGTCTGCTTGACGGTGACCGTCTTGGCTTCTGACTTGGCCATGCTCAGGACTCCACGGCTTCGGGCGTCGAGGCGCCGTCGTTGCGGCGGCCCATCAGGTCGGAGACCTTCTTGCCACGCTTCGAAGCGACCTGGCGGGGCGAGGACTGAACTTTCAGCGCCTCGAACGTCGCCCGGATCATGTTGTAGGGGTTCGACGAGCCCGTGGACTTGGCGACCACGTCGGCGACGCCGAGGGTTTCCAGGACCGCACGCATCGGACCGCCCGCGATCACGCCGGTTCCCGGAGGAGCCGCGCGCATCATGATCTTGCCGGCGCCCCAACGGCCGTTGCCGTCGTGGTGCAGGGTGCGGTTTTCGCGCAGGGGAACGCGGATCATCGTCTTCTTGGCTTCTTCGGTCGCCTTGCGGATGGCTTCCGGCACTTCGCGCGCCTTGCCGTGACCGAAGCCCACGCGACCCTTGCCGTCACCGACGACCATCAGGGCTGCGAAGGAGAAGCGACGGCCGCCTTTAACGGTGGCCGCGACGCGGTTGATGTGGACCAGCTTTTCGACGATGTCCGAATCCGGGCCGTCGGCGGCAGGGCCGTTGCGGTTGTCGCGACGATTGCGGTCGTTGCCGCCGCCGCCGCGTTGAGGTGCTTGCGCCATCTGTGCGGTCCTTAGAAGTTCAGGCCGGCTTCACGCGCGGCATCCGCCAGCGCCTTCACCCGTCCGTGATAGATGTAGCCACCGCGGTCGAAGACCACATCGGTGACGCCCTTCTCGATGGCACGCTGGGCGACCAGCTTGCCGATGGCGGCAGCCGCCTCGACGTTGGAGCCCTTGGACGTCCCGGCCTTGTCGCCTTCCAGCGACGAGGCGGAAGCCACGGTGATCCCCTTGAGATCGTCGATGATCTGGGCCGAGATGTTCTTGTCCGAACGATGCACGGACAGACGCAGGCGACCGTTGCCCATCGCCTTGAGCCGGCGACGGTTGCGATCGGTGCGGCGGACGGCTTTTTGCTTGAGAGTCGTTGCCATGACCTACTTCTTCTTGCCTTCCTTGCGCCGCACCTTCTCGCCCGAATAACGGACGCCCTTGCCCTTGTAGGGCTCGGGGGGACGCAGCTTGCGGATGTTGGCGGCCAGTTCGCCGACGACCTGCTTGTCGTTGCCGGAGATGCGGATTTCAGTCTGCTTGGGCACGGTGAAGGTGACGCCGGCCGGGGCCTTGACGTCGACTTCGTGCGAGAAGCCCAGTTGCAGCGACAGGTCCGAACCCTTCAGGGCGGCGCGATAACCGACGCCGACCAGTTCGAGCACGCGCTCGAAACCGTCCGTGACGCCGACGACCATGTTGTCGACCAGGGTGCGCGACAGACCCCACATCGCGCTGGCGCGTTGCGAGTCGTTACGGGCGACCAGGTTGATCTCGCCGTCTTCGAACTTGACCTCGATCTCATCGGCGACAGTCCAGGAGCGTTCGCCCTTGGGACCCTTCACCGAGACGGTCTGGCCGTCGATGACGACCGTGACAGCCTTGGGCACCGTGATGGTGCGTTTTCCGATACGGGACATCTTTAGTAGACCCTGCAGAGGACTTCGCCACCGACGTTCGCGTCGCGGGCTGCGGTGTCAGACATGACACCCTTCGAAGTCGAAAGGATCGAGATGCCCAGGCCGTTCTTGACTGGCTTCAGGTCGGTGATCGCCGAATAGACGCGGCGGCCCGGCTTGGACACGCGTGCGATCTCGGCGATGACCGGCTGGCCGTCGAAGTACTTGAGCTCGATCTCGAACTGCGGGAATTCGCCGGGGTTTTGAACCAGCGAATAGCCGCGGATGTAGCCTTCGTCCTGCAGCACGTCGAGGACGCGCTGGCGCAGACGGGAGGCCGGGGT
The DNA here is from genome assembly GCF_002280785.1 of Brevundimonas subvibrioides. GTDB lineage: Bacteria > Pseudomonadota > Alphaproteobacteria > Caulobacterales > Caulobacteraceae > Brevundimonas > Brevundimonas subvibrioides_B. Next base: position 6,670 of record NZ_NCEQ01000027.1, on the reverse strand, counting down.
GAGCACTTTGGAACGCTTGCGCATGGCCGCGTTCTTCATGCGAGCGATCATGTCGCTCAGGGGATCGTTGATCATCATGTCTGTCGCTCCCCTTACCAGCTGGACTTCGTCAGGCCCGGGATCTGTCCCAGGTTGCCGAGTTCGCGCAGCGCGATCCGGCTCATCTTGAGCTTGCGATAGAAGGCCCGCGGACGGCCCGTCACTTCGCAGCGGTTGCGGATCCGGACGGCGGCCGAGTTACGCGGCAGCTCGGCCAGCTTCAGGCGGGCGTCGAAACGCTCTTCCAGAGGCAGGCTCTCGTCGTTGGCGGTTGCCTTCAGCGCTGCGCGCTTGGAGGCGTATTTCGCGACGAGGGCTTTCACCATCTCGTTGCGGTTTACGGCGCTTTTCTTTGCCATTGTGCTTTTCCCTTCCCGCTCAGTTCTTCACGAACGGGAACTTGAACTCGGTCAGAAGCGCGCGCGCCTCGTCGTCTGTCCTGGCCGTGGTGCAGACGATGATGTCCATGCCCCACATCTGGTCGATCTGGTCGTAGTTGATCTCCGGGAACACGATGTGTTCCTTGAGGCCCATGGCGTAGTTGCCGCGACCGTCGAACGACGTCGGCTTGAGGCCACGGAAGTCCTTCACGCGCGGCAGGGCGATCGTGATCAGACGGTCCAGGAACTCGTACATCTGGTCGCCGCGCAGGGTGACCTTGCCGCCGATGACCATGCCTTCGCGCAGCTTGAAGCCGGCGATGGAGTTGCGGGCCTTGGTCGGGACCGCCTTCTGGCCGGCGATGGCCGTCAGATCCTTGAGGGCCGCATTGGCCTTCTTGGAGTCGGCGACGGCTTCACCGATGCCCATGTTCAGGACGATCTTGTCCAGACGCGGCATCTGCATCGGGTTGGTGTAACCGAACTTCTCGGTCATCACGCCCTTGATGCGGGTGTTGAACTCGTCCTTCAGACGAGGGGTGTATTTGGTATCGGCCATCAGATGACGTCTCCCGTCGTCTTGGCGAAGCGAACCTTCTTGTCGCCTTCCATGCGGAAGCCGACGCGGCTCGCCTTGCCGTTGGCGTCGGCGATCGCGACGTTCGACAGGTGAAGCGTGGCTTCCTTGTTCTTGATGCCGCCCTGGGGGTCGCCCTGGGTCGGACGCGTGTGGCGCTGGACCATGTTCACGCCCTGGACCAGGACGCGGTTTTCGGTCGGCAGCACCCTGGTGACTTCACCGGTGCGGCCCTTGTCCTTGCCGGCGAGGACGACGACGCGGTCGCCCTTTTTGATCTTGGCGGCCATGACTACAGGACCTCCGGAGCGAGCGAGATGATCTTCATGTGGTTCTTGGCGCGCAGTTCACGGGGAACCGGGCCGAAGATCCGCGTGCCGACCGGCTCGTTCTGCTTGTTGACGATGACGGCGGCGGACTTGTCGAAGCGAATGACGGAACCGTCCTTGCGCTGGATGTCCTTGGCGGTGCGCACGACGATGGCGCGAACCACTTCACCCTTTTTGACGCGGCCACGAGGAATCGCTTCCTTGACCGAGGCGACAATAGTGTCGCCCACCGAGGCGTAGCGACGCTTAGCGCCGCCGAGCACCTTGATGCACATGACCCGGCGAGCACCCGAATTATCGGCTACCTCCAGGTTAGTTTGCATCTGGATCATAGTGTCAGATCCCTCTGATTACGACGCCGAGGCCGGGGTGTCCTTCGAGAGGACCTCCCAACGCTTCAGCTTGGACTTCGGGGCGCACTCACGGATGCGGGCGATGTCACCTTCCTTGAAGGCGTTCGCTTCGTCGTGGGCGTGGTACTTCTTGGAGAGGCGCACGATCTTTTTCATGACCGGGTGCAGCAGCGTGCGTTGGACGACGACGACGACGGTCTTGTCGCCCTTGTCGGACACGACCACGCCTTCGAGAATTCGCTTGGGCATAGTGTTTCCTTACGAGGCCGACCGCTTCTCACGCAGAAGCGTCGAGATGCGGGCGATGTCTTTGCGCACTTCACCAACGCGGTGAGTTTTTTCCATCTGGCCGGTGGCGGCCTGGAAGCGCAGGTTGAACTGTTCCTTTTTCAAGGACAGCAGCTGGTCGCCCAGCTGATCGGGGGTCTGGACCCGGAGGTCGGCGATCTTGGTCATGCGCCTACGTGCTCCACATGGGCGACGCCGGCGTCGAGGCGGGTGACCACCTTGGTGCGAACCGGCAGCTTGGCGGCGCCCAGACGCAGGGCTTCGCGAGCCACGTCGTCGGCGACGCCGTCGATTTCAAACAGGATCCGGCCCGGGTGGCAGCGCGCCGCCCAGTGATCCACCGCGCCCTTGCCCTTGCCCATGCGGACTTCGGCAGGCTTGCCCGAGACGGGAACGTCCGGGAAAACGCGGATCCAGACACGGCCCTGACGCTTCATCTGGCGGGTGATCGCGCGGCGGGCCGCCTCGATCTGACGCGCAGTGATGCGTTCCGGCTCAAGCGTCTTCAGGCCATACGAACCGAAGTTCAGCGAGAAGCCACCCTTGGCGGCGCCGTGGATACGGCCCTTGAAGGCCTTCCGGTACTTGGTTTTCTTAGGCTGCAGCATTTTCCCTAGCCCTCACGGCCACGGCGGGGACCACGGTCACCGCGCGGGCCACCACGTTCGCGGCCTTCGTTGGACGACGGACCGGCGGCTTCCAGAGCCCAGCGCTTGTCCTGGGCCATCGGATCGTGCTCGAGCACTTCACCTTTGAACACCCAGACCTTCACGCCGATGATGCCGTAGGTCGTCTTGGCCTGAATGAAGCCGTAGTCGATGTCGGCGCGCAGGGTGTGCAGCGGCACACGGCCCTCGCGATACCATTCCATCCGCGCGATTTCGGCGCCGCCGAGGCGACCCGACACGTTGATGCGAACGCCCTTGGCGCCGAGACGCATGGCCGACTGCATCGCGCGCTTCATGGCGCGGCGGAAGGCGATCCGGCGTTCCAGCTGCTGCGCGATATTCTCGGCGATCAGCTGGGCGTCGGTTTCGGGCTTGCGGACCTCGACGATGTTCAGGTGAACTTCGCCTTCGGTACGGGCCGAGATGTCCTTGCGGAGCTTCTCGATGTCAGCGCCCTTCTTGCCGATCACGACACCCGGACGGGCGGCGTAGATCGTCACGCGGCACTTCTTGTGCGGACGCTCAATGATGATGCGCGACACGCCGGCGGCGTTCAGGCGTTCCTTGAGCCACGTGCGCAGCTTCAGGTCCTGGTGCAGCAGACGGGCGTAGGTCGGGCCGTCGGCGAACCAGCGGCTGTCCCAGGTCCGGTTCACGCCGAGGCGGAAACCGATCGGATTGATTTTCTGACCCATATCAGGCGGCCTCGCCGGCTTCACGGACCACGATGGTGATCTCGCTGAACGGTTTCAGGATACGCGACGAGCGGCCACGAGCACGGCTCGCGAAACGCTTCATCACCAGGTTCTTGCCCACGAAGGCCTCGGACACGATCAGGTTGTCGATGTCGAGGTTGTGGTTGTTCTCGGCGTTCGAAACCGCCGAATACAGGACCTTGCGGACGTCGTCCGAGATGCGCTTGCGGCTGAACTCGAGTTCGTTCAGCGCCTTTTGCACCGGCAGACCACGGATCGACTGGGCGACCAGGTTCAGCTTCTGAGGGCTGATCCGGACGTTCACCAGTTTGGCGCGGGCTTCGGTCGGACCGACGCGGCGTGTGTTGTTCGTCTTTGGCATCTTACTTCCGCTTCGCCTTCTTGTCCGCGGCGTGGCCGGGGAACGAACGGGTGGGCGAGAACTCGCCCAGCTTCATGCCAACCATGTCCTCGTTCACATGCACGGGGACGTGCTTGTGACCGTTGTGGACGCCGAAAGTCAGGCCCACGAACTGCGGCAGGATGGTGGAGCGGCGCGACCAGGTCTTGATCACGTCCTTGCGGCCCGACGTCGAAACGGCGTCGGCCTTCTTGAGCAGATACCCGTCGACAAACGGGCCTTTCCAGGAGGAGCGAGCCATCTTTAGCGAGCCTTCTTGAGGTGACGGCTACGGATGATGAAACGATCCGTAGACTTGTTCTTGCGGGTGCGCGAACCCTTGGTGTCCTTGCCCCACGGCGTAACCGGGGTACGACCGCCAGAGGTCTTGCCTTCACCACCACCGTGGGGGTGATCGACCGGGTTCATGGCGACGCCGCGAACGTGCGGACGGAAGCCCATGTGACGGACGCGACCGGCCTTGCCCATGTTCTGGTTCATGTGGTCGGCGTTCGAAACGGCGCCCACCGTGGCCATGCAGCCGTCCAGAACCATGCGCAGTTCGCCGGAGCCGAGGCGGATCTGGGCGTAACCCTGATCGCGACCCACCAGCTGGGCATAGGCGCCGGCCGAACGGGCCAGCTGGGCGCCCTTGCCCGGCTTCATCTCCACGCAGTGGATGATGGTGCCGACGGGGATGGAGCGCAGCGGCATGGCGTTGCCAGGCTTAACGTCCGTCTTTTCGCCGGCCACGATCGTGTCGCCCGCCTTCAGGCGTTGCGGCGCGACGATGTAGGCCTTTTCGCCGTCCTCATAGGTGATGAGGGCGATGAAGGCGGTCCGGTTGGGGTCATACTCCAGCCGTTCGACGGTCGCGGTCTGGAACTTGCGACGCTTGAAGTCGATCTTGCGATACAGGCGCTTGGCGCCGCCGCCGCGGAAGCGGACAGCGATGCGACCGCCCTGACCACGTCCGCCCGACTTGGTCAGGCCTTCGGTCAACGACTTTTCGGGACGGCCCTTGAAGAGCTCCGAACGGTCGATCAGCACAAGGGCGCGACGGCCCGGCGAAGTCGGATTGTATGTTTTCAAGGCCATCTGATCAGAGCCCCGTGGTGACGTCGATCGACTGGCCGTCGGCCAGCGTCACGATCGCTTTTTTGATGTCGACCCGACGGCCCATGATGCCGCGGAAGCGCTTGGTCTTGCCCTTTTGAACCAGGGTGTTGACCTTCAGGACGTTGACCTTGAACAGGCTTTCGACCGCAGCTGCGATCTCGTCCTTGGTCGAGGTTCCGGCAACGCGGAACACGACCTTGTTTTGCTCCGACAGGATCGTCGCCTTCTCGGTGATGATCGGCGACAGGATGGTGTCGTAGTGTTTGGCGGTGGGTTGGGCAGCCATTACGCGGCGTCCTTCTCGGCTTGCTCGCGACGCGACGGCTTGAAGTCGGCGTAGCGGGCTTCGATGGCTTCGACGGCGGCCTTCGAGAGCACCAGCTTGTCGGCGCGCAGGATGTCATAGACGTTCAGGCCGGCGTTCGGCAGCACGTGGATCTGCGGGATGTTCCGCGAGGCCAGCGCGAAGTTCGCGTCGACTTCAGGACCGGCGATGATCAGCGTCCGGGTCCAGCCCAGCTTGCCGAAGGTCTCGCGCAGGGCGGCGGTCTTGGCGTCCTTGACCGTCAGGGCGTCGACGACGATCAGGTCGCCCGACTTCGCCTTGGACGACAGGGCGTGACGCAGGGCCAGGGCGCGAACCTTCTTGGGAAGGTCGAAGCCGTGATCGCGGACGATCGGGCCGAAGGCGCGCGAACCGCCGACGAACTGCGGTGCACGGCGCGAACCGTGACGAGCGCCGCCGGTGCCCTTCTGCTTGTACATCTTCTTGCCCGTACGAGAGTTCTCGTTGCGGGTTTGAACCTTGTGGGTGCCGGCGCGGCGCTTGGCCAACTGCCAGTTGACGTAACGGGCCAGAAGGTCGCCGCGAATGTCGGTGATGCCGAAAACGGCGTCCGACAGTTCAACGTCGCCCAGGGCCTTGCCGTCAAGGTTGATGCTCGAAAGTTTCATGCTTCACCGCCTTCGACGGTCTCGACCACTGCCGGCTCTTCAGCAGGCGTTTCGGCCGGAGCGGCTGCAGCGCCGCCCTTGGTCTTGAACGCGCCGGGGAACGGCAGGTCGGCGGACGGCTTCTTGTGCGCGTCGCGGACCTTGACCCACGAGCCCTCGTGGCCGGGGACAGCGCCCTTGACCAGGATCAGGCCACGCTCGGCGTCGACACGGACGATGGTCAGGTTCTGGGTGGTGATCGTCTCGTTACCGAGCTGACCCGCCATCTTCTTGCCCTTGAACGTCTTGCCCGGGTCCTGGCGTTGGCCGGTGGAACCCAGCGACCGGTGCGACACGGACACACCGTGCGACGCCCGCAGACCGCTGAAGTTCCAGCGCTTCATGCCGCCCTGGAAACCCTTGCCGATCGTCTCGCCCTGGATGTCGACCTTCTGGCCGACCACGAAGTGGTCTGCCGTGAGGGTCGCTCCGACGTCGATCATGGCGTCGTCCGACACGCGGAACTCCATGACGACGTGCTTGGGCTCGACTTCCGCTGTGGCGAAGGTCGTGCGTTGAGCCTTATTCGTATTTTTTGCCTTCTTGGCCCCGGCGCCCAGTTGCAGGGCGACGTAGCCGTCCCGCTCCTGAGTGCGTTGGCCGACGACCTGACAGTCGTCGAGCTGAAGCACAGTGACCGGAACGTGCGCGCCGTCTTCGGCGAACACGCGGGTCATGCCCAGCTTCTTGGCGATCACGCCCGTGCGCATATCGGATCCCGCCTTTGTTTCTTTAAATCTTGATCTCGACGTCCACGCCGGCGGACAGGTCGAGCTTCATGAGCGCGTCCACGGTCTGCGGAGTGGGGTCGACGATGTCGAGGACACGC
>NZ_NCEQ01000004.1 GCF_002280785.1 Brevundimonas subvibrioides | reverse complement strand
GCGTTCTTCGGCTCGGTCAGGATCTTGATCAGCGCCGTCTCGTCCAGATCCTCCAGCGTCGCCAGGACAGGCAGACGACCGATAAACTCAGGGATCAGGCCGAAGCGCATCAGGTCGTCAGGCTCGACCTGCTTGAGAATTTCGCCGGTGCGACGCTCGTCGATCTCCTTGACCTTGGCGCCGAAGCCGATCGAGGCCCCCTCGCCGCGCGCCGAGATCACCTTCTCCAGGCCGGCGAAGGCGCCGCCGACGATGAACAGGATGTTGGCGGTGTCGACCTGCAGGAACTCCTGCTGCGGATGCTTGCGTCCGCCTTGCGGAGGCACGGAGGCGACGGTGCCTTCCATGATCTTCAGCAGGGCCTGCTGCACGCCCTCGCCCGACACGTCGCGTGTGATCGACGGGTTGTCCGACTTGCGCGAGATCTTGTCGATTTCGTCGATGTAGACGATGCCGCGCTGGGCCCGCTCGACGTTGTAATCCGACGCCTGAAGCAGCTTCAGGATGATGTTTTCGACGTCTTCACCCACATAACCGGCCTCGGTCAGGGTGGTGGCGTCGGCCATGGTGAAGGGTACGTCGATGATGCGGGCCAGGGTCTGGGCCAGCAGCGTCTTGCCGGAGCCTGTCGGCCCGATCAGCATGATGTTCGACTTGGCCAGCTCGACGTCGTTGTTCTTCGTCGCGTGGTTCAGGCGCTTGTAGTGGTTGTGGACCGCGACGCTCAGCACCTTCTTGGCGTGGCTCTGGCCGATCACATAGTCGTCGAGGACTTCGCGGATTTCCTTGGGCGTGGGCACGCCATCCTTGGATTTGACGAAACCAATTTTGTGCTCTTCACGGATGATATCCATGCACAGCTCGACGCATTCATCGCAGATGAACACGGTGGGGCCGGCGATGAGCTTGCGCACCTCATGCTGGCTCTTGCCGCAGAACGAGCAGTAGAGCGTACTTTTTGCGTCGGTGCCGGCTGCTTTGGTCATAGACCCTTCTCACTCTCGCGCCGCTCTGGGAGACGGACGCGCTTTCCTCGCGTTGATTCCACCACTATGGACGCGAAGATATTCAAAAAATGACAATCAACCATCCGCACGCTCGCCACAACCCCGCCGAAGACCGGCGAAGCGCGACTGACGTGGACTGTTCGGGCTGGATGGAGGTCACGGCGAATGGGTGACATGGGCGCCACGGGCGGCTTTCGCCAGTCCGGGGATCGCTCGCGACCCATCGTCGCGTTCGATTTCGACGGCACGCTGACGGTTCGCGACAGCTTCACCCAGTTCCTGCGCTGGCGGGCCGGGTCGGGCGGCTGGGCCCTGGGACTGGTCAAGATGGCCCGGGCCACGGCGGCCTACGCACGGGATCGCGACCGGGGCGCCATCAAGGCCGCCTCGGTGAAGGTCTTTCTCAAGGGCGTCACCCGCGCCGAGCTGGAAGCAGATGCCGCCCGGTTCGCCGATCACGCCTGGGACCAATTCATGCGACCGGACGCGCTGCGGGTCTGGGAAGACTGGGGTCGGCAGGGCGCCCATCGCGTGATCGTGACCGCCTCGCCGGAGATCACCGTGGCTCCGTTCGCCCGGCGACTGGGGGCAGAGGGCCTGCTGGGCACTCACCTGACCTTCGACGACCAGGACCGGATCACCGGCGCCTTCTCGAGCCCCAACTGCCGCGGCGAGGAAAAGGTGCGTCGTCTGCAGGAGGCGTTCGGGCCGGATCTGAAGCTGACGGCCGCCTATGGCGATACCTCGGGCGACACCGAGATGCTGGCGATCGCAGAACAGCCGGGCTTCCGCGTGTTTACGGGACGACCGGCCCGGCGTTAGTTGCCGTCTGCGTCGACGTCGAAGACGACGACCTTGCCGCGCGAGGTGGGGTCCCAGCCGGCGGCGATCGCCGAGGCGATGGCGTTCTTGACGCTCTCCAGATTGATGCGCTGGCGCTCGAAGTTCGGGGTGCCGTTGGCGCGCATCACCATCGGAAACATGACGATGGCCTCGCGCTGGGCGTCAACGAGCTTCAGGGCGATGCCGACGCCGTCCCAGTTGTTGCCGGTGGTCCGCTGCGGCTGGCGCCGGACTTCCCATTCGTAGTCTTCGCCGTCGACCTGGACGACGCCTTTGAGATCGCGCGTGTGCTGCATCGGGCGCTGATAGCACAAACGAAAAGGGCGCGCCGATCCCGGCGCGCCCTTCTCCGTTCATTCGTCCAATGGATCAGACGGTCTTGATGCCGTCCGCCTCGGCCTCGCTGCGCTTGTCGTAGACGTGGTCGACGATGCCCCAGGCCTTCGACTCCTCGGCGGTCATGAAGTGGTCGCGGTCCAGGGTGCGCTCGACCTCCTCGTAGGTCCGGCCCGTGTGGTGGACGTAGATCTCGTTCAGGCGGCGCTTGGTGGCGATGATGTCCTCGGCGTGGCGCTCGATGTCCGAGGCCGTGCCGCGGAAGCCGCCCGAGGGCTGGTGCACCATGACGCGGGCGTTCGGCAGGGCGATACGCTGGCCCGCCTCGCCGGCCGTCAGGATCAGGGAGCCGGCCGAGGCCGCCATGCCCATGACCACCGTCGAGACCGGCGACTTGATGTATTGCATGGTGTCGTAGATCGCGAGCGCCGAGGTCACCTGACCACCGGGGCTGTTGATGTACATGCTGATTTCCTTCTTCGGGTTCTCCGATTCCAGGAACAGCAGCTGGGCGCAGATCAGGCTGGCCATGCTGTCCTCGAACGGGCCGGTCAGGAAGATGATCCGTTCGCGCAGCAGGCGGGAGAAGATGTCGAAGGCGCGCTCGCCTCTACTGGACTGCTCCACCACCATGGGGACGAGGTTCGAGGAGATGTAGTCGATCGGGTCGCGCATGAGGTCTCGCTGAATGCTGGGGCCCGCGACTCACGTCGGTCGCGGTTCCGTCCTCATATTGCGGTCCGGTGCAAGCGATACAAGCCGGGGGGAACCGAAACGGTCACCCGGACGCGACGATCAGGCTGGTCGGGTCGTCGCCGCCCCGTCAGTCGCCGGTCGCATCGTCCGCTTCCTCGGCCCGCGCCATGGCGCCCGCGATCCTGCCGACCTGTGCGGAGGCGCTCAGGACACTGAGATCGGCAGCGTAGAGCTGGCGCAGATAGGTCAGGTCCCAGTCCGTAAGACCGGAGACGCCGGCCGGGTCCTGGAACAGGTTCAGCACGGTCTCGAACCCGGCCACATCGGCCTGGGCGTCGACCTGGGCCAGGGCGACCATGGCGATGTAGTCGCCGAGCTGTCCGACATCGACCGTGCCGATGCGGTTCACATCGACGACGACCATGACCTGGAAGATGGCGTTGATGTCCTGACTGCGCAGGCGACCCGCGCCGTCGATGCGGCGGATCGGCGCGTCTTCCGAATCTGGCGTTCGAACGGTGACTTCTCCGGTCCGTGCGTCGAGCGGCACAGTCAGCATCCACCAGCGAACCGGGGCGTCGGAGGTGCGGAAGATGTTCAGGGCGCGATAGGTCAGCGAGGTCCCGGCGATGCCGGTGATGTAGGCTCTCGGGCGGGCCTCGATGAGGCTGCTGGCCATGGCGGCGCCGTCGTCGGCCCCGACGATGATCATATTGGCCTTGCAGCCCGGCTCCCCCGCTTGCAGCCCCAATTCGATCACGCGGTCGGCGATCCGGTCGGCCAGGGCCTGCGCCACATCCCGCTGCATGTTCACGACGCCGGGGCAGATCGGGTCCGTCGTGCGCCAGCGGGCGATGCCGCGCCGGGGCGGCGTGACCAGAATCTCGTTGGTGAAGGCGCGGGCCGCGTCGTAGGCGGTGCGGCGTTGGCCCTCGACCTCGATGGTCGACAGGGTGGTCGATTCGTCCTGAGGCGCGGCCTGGACGCCTGCGGCCGGGGAAGCCGCCTGCGTCCCGGCGAGCATAAGCGCGATCGAAAGAACCGAAACCAGCATGGCGACCCACTACCCAAACGCGAAGATTCGAGGCTAGCCGCCCGTCAGGCGAGTGGCAAGCCTCAGCCTTCGTCTTCGTCCTTGAGCAGCTCTTCCTTGGTGATCGGGGTGTCTGTCACCTTGGCCTGGTCGAAGATCAGGTCGACGACCTTTTCCTCATAGATCGGGGCGCGCATCTGGGCGGCGGCGTTCGGGTTCTGGCGATAGAAGTCCAGGACCTGGCGCTCCTGGCCACGGTAGTTGCGGGCCTCGGCCATGATGGCGTTGTTCAGTTCCTGATCGGTGACGCCGACATTGTTGGCCCGGCCGATCTCGGCGAGCACCAGACCCAGGCGCACGCGGCGCTCGGCGATCTTGCGGTACTCTTCCTTGAGCGCCTTGTCGGACTTCTTGGCGTCCTCCTCCGGCAGGTTGCCGGCGGCCTTGTCGGCCTCGACCTGCTGCCAGATGCCGTCGAACTCGGCCTCGACCATCTTGGGCGGCAGCTCGAAGCTATGGGCGGTGTCCAGCTGGTCCAGCAGGGCGCGCTTGAGCTTGTAGCGGGCGGCGCCGGCATATTGCTGGTTCAGGTTCTGCCGCAGCAGATCCTTCAGCTTGTCCAGCGACTCCAGGCCGATGCGCTTGGCGAACTCTTCATCGACCGTGGCTTCGACCTCGGCCTTGATGGCCTTCACCTTGATGTCGAAGGTGGCAAGCTTGCCAGCCAGATTGGCCGCCTGATAGTCGGCCGGGAAGGTGACTTCGATCGTTTTCTCGTCGCCGACCTTGGCGCCCTTCAGTTGCTCTTCGAAGCCGGGGATGAAGCGGTTCGAACCGATCACCAGATCGGCGTCTTCGGCGGTCCCGCCGTCGAAAGACACGCCGTCCAGCTTGCCGAGGTAGTCAATGGTGACCTGGTCGCCGTCGGCAGCCTTCACGGTCTTGCCCTTCTTGTCCTCATAGGACTTGGCCTGGCCGGCCAGTTCCTTCAGCGCCTCGTCCAGATCCTCGTCGGAGGCCTCGTAGACGGGGCGGTCCAGCTTCAGGGTCTTGGGATCGATCGGAGTGAAGTCGGGCATGACTTCCAGGGCCATTTCAAAGGCCAGATCGTCGGAACCGGCCAGGACCTTGTCCATGTCCGAGGTCAGTTTCATGTCGGCGGGAGCGGCCGGGCGCACCTTGATCTCTTCAAGAGCGGCCTGGCTCGACTCGTTGATGGCGTCATTGACGATCTCGCCCATCATGTCGCGACCGAAGGTCTTCTTGACGTGCGACGCAGGCACCTTGCCGGGACGGAAGCCCTTCAGCTTCATCTTCGGGGCCATCTCGGCCAGTTTGGCGTCCAGCTTGGCGTTCAGTTCGGCGACCGGCACCGTAACGGTGATGATGCGGCTCAGGCCTTCGGTGGTGTTCTGGACGACTTGCATGGGACGAATCTGACGCTCTGGAGCGGCGCCGGGCATCGGCGCGCGCAAAGATGGGGAAAAGCAGAAAGGGCCGCCCCATCCGGAGCGGCGCCTCGAAGCCCGCCCTTATGTCGAGATGGACCCAAAAGGTCAACGCGGAGGCGGTTTCACCAGACACCCAGGCTCGCTATGTCGGTGGAATGACCCACTCCGCTTCTCTGGCTCCCTCCCCTGTCGGCGTGTTCGTGACCCCGGTCACGCCGCTGCAGCAGAACTGCACCACCGTCTGGTGCACGGCGACGATGAAGGCCGCAGTGATCGATCCGGGCGGCTCGGTCGATACGGTGATGGCCGAGGTGGCCCGACGCGGCCTGGCGCTGGAGCAGATCTGGGTCACCCACGGCCACCTCGACCATGCGGCGGGCGCGGCGGAGATGGCCGAAAAGTCCGGCGCCCCGATCATCGGGCCGCATCCCGAGGATCAGTTCTGGATCGCCGACCTGCCCGAGCAGGGCCAGCGCTGGGGCATTCCCGATGCGCGGACCTTCACCCCGACCCGCTGGCTGGGCGACGGCGACACTGTGACGCTGGGCGAGACGACCTGGGAGGTCGCCCACTGCCCGGGCCACACGCCGGGGCATGTGATCTTCTTCAATCGGGCGGCGCGGTTCGCCCAGGTCGGCGACGTCCTGTTCAAGGGCTCGGTCGGCCGCACCGACTTCCCGCGCAGCGATCCCGAGGCCCTGATCCGGTCGGTGGTGACGAAGCTGTGGCCGCTCGGCGATGACGTCACCTTCGTGCCCGGCCACGGCGCGATCTCGACCTTCGGGGAGGAGCGCCGAACCAATCCCTTCGTGTCCGATGCGGCGGTCGCCCGGACGCCGCTGGTCCGGCCGGCGACCGGTCCGGCCTGACGCCTCAGCGGCGCAGCAACAGGCCGATCAGCACGCCGACGCCGAGGGCGTAGACCGTCGCCTTCAACGGCTTTTGCCCGATCTTCGTGCGGGCGACGAAGGCCCGTTCGCGGGCCCAGTCGCGGCCGGTCTCGATATCCGAGCGAACCGCCTCGCGCAGGCCCTGCTCGCGGGCGAAGGTGCGCGCCCCGGCGTCGGCCATCCAGCGATCGCCTGCGCGATCCAGGCGGACGCGTTGATCATCGGCGTCGTCGAGGATGTCTTCGGCGCTGAGATTGGTCAGATTGATGTCGGTCATGGCGAACTCCTGCCGGGCTTGTGATCAGGTCGATTGAACCCGGGCGACGGTCGGCGGTTCCTTCTCGTGAAGCCCAGTCCGGGCCGCGAGATCACACCATGACCGACCCCACCCCCGAGCCCGAGATCACCCCGCCGATGACGCCGTCGCAGCAACCGGAAATCGATCCGGCGGGTACGCCCTACGAGGCGCCGCCACAGCCCGACGACAACGACGGGGAGGTCGAAAGACCAGGCGCAGACTGATTCGCAGACTGTTGAAATGCCGAGCCTTCGGAACCGGCGCCGGGCTTCGGGGTTCTCATCTGCAAGCCCCAGCATGACAGTCGAAAGGGAGCCTCACATGGCCCAAGGACAGCCCACCCGTCCCTCCGGTGTCTCCAAACGAGGCTTCGCCTCAATGGACCCCGAGCGACAGCGCGAGATCGCCCGCAAGGGCGGCGCCAGCGTCCCCAGCGAGAAGCGCAGCTTCTCCCAGGACCGCAGCCTGGCCGCACAGGCCGGCCGCAAGGGGGGCGAGGCCTCCCACGGCTCGCGTCGTCCCGGCGATCTCAACGAGGCTGAAGGCCAGGCCGAATAGGTCGGGCCCAAGGTGAAGCAGACAGGGCGGCCGGTGCGAACCGGCCGCCCTTTTTGTTTGCCGGGCCCATTCCGCAGTCGCGGCCGATGGTTTCGGGGTTTCGTCCGTCCGTCCGGACGAAAAACACCCTGACGAAACGGACGAACCGGACGAAATCCGCGCTCACCCTCTCCGCGAACCGCGATCCCGAACATTACACCCGCGCCGGACCAGGGCGCGCTCGCGACTGGTGCAGGCCCGCCACGACTGGCCAGATCGGAATTTCGACGTCGAACAGAAAAATCTGTTCGACGTCGTCCGGGGCGTATCGTCAGCGCACCGCCCCCTGGCGGCCTATCAGGCCGCGAGCAGAACCAGGGCCACGGATGGATCAGGGCTCTGCTGGAAGGACACAACCCGCCAGCCCGCAGCCTCGGCCATCGCCGTCACGGAGGCCTCGGTGAACTTGCGTGAGCTCTCGGTATGGATGGTCTCGCCGGCGACGAACGGGATCTTGGCCCCGCCGATATGGACCTCCATGTCCCGCGCAGCGCGCAGGTGCATCTCCATCCGGGACCGTTCGTGGTTCCAGACCGCGACGTGCGCGAACCCGTCCAGATCGAAGTCGGCGCCCAATTCGCGGTTGGCGCGGACCAGCAGGTTCCTGTTGAAGGCCGCCGTCACGCCCTGGGCGTCGTCATAGGCGGCGACCAGCACAGCCGGATCCTTGACCAGATCGACGCCGAGGATGAACAGCGACGACGGGCCGAGGCGATCGCGCGCATTGGCCAGGAAGGCCACAGCCTGGTCCTCCTCCAGATTACCGATCGTCGAGCCGGGGAAGAAGCCGACCCGACGGCCGCGCCCCAGTTCCGGCAGGGGCGCGAGGTTGAGGAAATCGCCGACCATCGGCGCCACCTCCATGTTCGGATAGGCCTCGGCGATGCTGGCGGCGGCGGCGTTCAGGGCGTCAGGGCTGATGTCGATGGGGACATAGGCCTGCAGCGTCGGCGCGGAATCCAGCAGGATGCGGGTTTTCTCGCTGGCCCCGGAGCCGAACTCGACCAGGACGGCGTTGTCGCCGAAATGCCCGGTCAGGCCGGGCGCCATCTCGCGCAGCAGGGCCGCCTCCTGACGCGTCGGATAGTATTCCGGCAGCCGGGTGATGTCCTCGAACAGCTCCGACCCGGCGGCATCGTAGAACCACTTGGGCGACACTGACTTTTCCGGCCGCGAGAGGCCGGCGACCAGTTCGGCCCGGAACCGTGCGGTCTCCAGGTCCTCGATGCGCGCGCGTTCGCCCGCCGGGGCGTCGGACGCCAGTCTCAAACCCATGAAGGCCCACCTTTGATGCGGATAGAAGAAGTTGCGGTATGTGGCCCGGGTGTGCCCCGGCGGCGTGGCGAACGCGCCGCCGCGCAGGACCCGTTGGTTGGCCATGAACTTGCCGTTGTACTCCGACGCCGTGCCCTCGGTGGGCCTGAAGCCGGGATAGGGCGAATAGGCGCTGGCCGTGTGCTGCCACACCTCGCCGAACAGGTTGGAGAAGACGTCCGGCGCAGTCGCCACCGCGCTTTCCCACTCCGCCTCGGTCGGCAGACGTTTGCCGGTCCAGTGGGCATAGGCGTCGGCCTCATAGGCGCTGATGTGCCGCACCGGAACCTCGGGATCGACCGGGGCGCGCCCGGCGAGGCCCAGGACGGTCCAGTCGCCGTCGTCCTGACGCCAGTAGAGCGGCGCGTCCCAACCCTCGGTCTTCACCACCGCCCAGCCGTCGGCCAGCCACAGTTCGGGCCGCCGGTAGCCGCCATCGGCCATGAAGGCCAGCCACTGGCCGTTGGTGACGAGGTCATGATCCAGCAGGAAGGGCTCCAGCCAGACGCGATGGCGCGGGCCTTCGTTGTCGAAGGCGAAGCCCTGACCGCCGTGGCCGATGTCGACAAGACCGCCTTCGAACCGGGTCTGACCGCCGCGTCCCGGCTGCAGCGGCCCGCCGGGACGCGGCTCGGTCTCGTAGGCTGCCGGATCGAGCGGCGAGCGCGACATCAGGTTCAGCAGGTCCATCAGGAACAACTCCTGGTGCTGCTGGTCGTGATGCAGGCCGAGGACGAACAGATATTCTTCCAGACCCTCGAAGCCGCGCCCGATCCGGTCGGCCATGCGCCGGTCGATCTCGGCGCGATAGGCCAGGACCTCGTCCCGCGACGGCCGGGTCATCAGGCCGCGCTCGTGGCGTTCGACCCGCCGCCCCAGGCTCTCGTAGTAGGAGTTGAACAGTTGCTGCAGCTGCCGGTCAACCGGCTCATAGCCCGGCTCGGCCGCCAGGATCATGGCCTCAAAGAACCAGCTCGTGTGGGCCAGGTGCCATTTGCCGGGACTGGCGTCCGGCATCGACTGCGCGGCCAGATCCTCGGCCGACAGACGCTCGGCCAGAGCGGGCATCGCAGCGCGCACCTCCCGAAAGCGAAGCAGAAAGGCAGCCTCAACAGGGACGATCCGGGGTGAAGAAATCATCGGACGTTGCTCCGTGCGGCGCTGGACAAACCGCCGGTTCATCCCAACTTACGTAAACACGGCCGTTCTGGTTTCGTTGCCGAAGAAAATGACGGTGCGAGACCCGCACCGTCACCTTCACCTTCACAGGCTCAGCGCACCGGCTTGCCGCCATGCTTGGCGTATTCCAGCCGCGCGATCATGCGGTTGTGCACCTCGTCCGGGCCGTCGGCGAGACGAAGGGTGCGCACCGCACCGTACATCTCGGCCAGCGGCGTATCACCTGAAACACCGGCGCCGCCGAAGGCCTGGATGGCGTCGTCGATGATCTGCAGCGCCATGCGCGGAGCCGCGACCTTGATCTGGGCGATCTCGGACTTGGCGTTCTTGGCGCCGCCGTTGTCCATCATCCAGGCGGCCTTCAGCACCATCAGGCGGCACATCTCGATATTGGTGCGCGCCTCGCCGACGCGCTGTTCCCACACCGAATGCTCGGCCAGCTGCTTTTTGAAGGCCGTGCGGTTCAGCAGACGCTCGCACATCAGCTCCAGCGCCTTCTCCGCCGCCCCGATCACACGCATGCAGTGGTGGATACGGCCCGGCCCGAGGCGGCCCTGGGCGATCTCGAAGCCCCTGCCCTCGCCGGCGATCAGGTTTTCGGCCGGCACCCGGACGTTGTCGAGCACGACCTCGGCATGGCCGATGGGGCGCTCGTCATAGCCGAACACGGTCAGCATCCGCTCGATGCGGAAGCCGGGGGTATTGGTCGGCACCAGGATCTGGGACTGCTGCTGGTGGGTTGCGGCGCCCGTGTCGGTCTTGCCCATCACGATGGCGATGGCGACGTTCGGGTGACCCATGTTGGTCGACCACCATTTGCGGCCGTTGATCACATACTCATCGCCGTCGCGGACGATCGAGGTCTGGATGTTGGTCGCGTCCGAGGAGGCGACGGCCGGCTCGGTCATCAGGAAGGCGGAGCGGATCTCGCCGGCCATCAGGGGCTTTAGCCAGCGCGCCTGCTGGGCCTCGTCGCCGTACATATGGAGGACTTCCATGTTGCCGGTGTCCGGGGCGTTGCAGTTGAACACCTCGGGCGTCCACAGGCCGGCGCGGCCCATGGCTTCGGCCAGGGGAGCGTATTCGAGGTTGGTCAGGCCCGCGCCGTGGTCGCCCGGCAGGAACATGTTCCACAGGCCGGCGTCGCGCGCCTCGGCCTTCAAGGCCTCCATGGTCGGTGACTGGACGGTGTGGTCACGATGAACGTCGGCCCAGTAGTCGGCGGCGCGCGGCAGGACCTTGTCGTCGAGGAAGCGGGTGACCCGTTCCTGCCAGTGGAGAGCCCGGTCCGAGTGTTTGAAGTCCATCTGTTCTTCCTCCCGATATGCGAACGGCGCGATCCGCTGGACCGCGCCGTTCCGGCGTATAGCTTTTGTTAGCCGACCACTAGCGCTTCAGCAGCGGGGCCAGCTTCTGGGCGATCATCATGTCGCCCGCGATCTTCAGCTTGCCCTGCATGAAGGCCATCATCGGGTCCAGCTTGCCGTCCGACAGGGCCATGAAGTCGTCCCAGGTCATGGAGACGGTCGCGTCGGCGGGCTTGTCCTCGTTGGTGACGGTGTTCGGGACCGAGGCGCCGTCGATGAAGATCCTGCCCACGTCGCCCAGGTCGATCTTCACGGTCTTGCCCAGACCGGAGTTGTCGCCGACGGCGCCGCGGATGTGTTCGGTCACTTGAGCCAGATCGGCCATGGAGGGTCTCCCTGAGAAGGTGGAGCCGAAGCCCTATCCCTCCATAGGCCGCCTCACAAGATCACGTCGGGGAAACTGCGGCCCCCCGCTGGACGATCAGGATCACAACATTCCGAAACGGCGGATTGCGCCCCGGCGCGGGCTCCGCTATCGAGCCTGCCTGCCGGAGACGTGGCCGAGTGGCTGAAGGCAACGGTTTGCTAAATCGTCATACCCTGTAAGGGGTATCGAGGGTTCGAATCCCTCCGTCTCCGCCATTTTTTTCATGAGTAAAATCAGCCGCTTAACCCTTAACTCCTAAAAGACGGAGTTCAGGGTTTGAGCGCGAGGAACCCCTCCGTCGCGGCGCTGTCCGGATCACCTTCGCCGGAAACCGGTGGCGCCTGAACGAGATCGGTTTCAAAAAACATTATCCTTGTCAGTGGCTTATGCCACAAAGACTGGAGACGTTTTCACGTTGGACTGACAGCACCCGCTTCGATCCGACTGAATGTCCGTTACAGGGCATTCCAAAGGCGGCGGTAGGCGCCGTCCGGGTCGTAATGGCCGGCCTGCTGTTCCGGATCGAACCGACGGCCATTGCGTGGGTCCGCGCCCCGGCCTGCGATGTAGAGCCAGTTGCCTTGATTGCTGCAGACATCGAAATCGATCAGTTGGGCCTCGAACCAGGCGGCACCCGCTCGCCAGTCGCATTCGAGATCATGGACCAGATAGCTGGCCACGACCTGCCGTAGCCGGTTGCTGAGATAACCAGTTGTAGCGAGTTCGCGCATGCCCGCATCGACGAACGGCTGTCCCGTCTCGCCCGCGCTCCACCGCGCGAAATGCTCGGGATCGTGTGATGGCTTGGGCAGTCGACTGAGACCCTGATGACGGAACAGCCGCGCCCCGTGTTTCAAAGAGGACAATCGAAAGTAGTCGCGCCACAGCAGTTCGACGCCGATCCACTCGGCGCCTTCATTGGCGCCGTGCCGGGCCTGGTGTTCCCTCAGCGAGGCGAACGCCGTACGGGCCGACAGCGCGCCGGTTGCAAGCCAGGGCGACAACTTGGTGGAGTATGCGGCTCCGCTCAGCCCATTTCGCGTCGCCTTGTAGGTCTGCGCCAAGCGGCCGGAAAAATAGCTTTGGACGTGTCTCAGGGCGGCGGACTCCGCGCCGTCGAAGGCCGCAGTGTCGAAGGGGAACGAGGACCTGGGATCAGGCGCTTGAGTGATCGCCGACCGATGCGCGCCGAGGTACGGTTGGGGGAGAGGCGGCGCTGCGTGCGGAGGGGACAATGGGCGGACGGACGGGAAGCCGGCGGCCTCGACTGCCTTGCGGAACGGCGTGAACACCTCAGGCAGATCCCGGATGGCGAACGGCAGGTCGGCGAGGTCGACAAGACTGGACTGCCAGTGATCCTCGACACTGATGCCGAGCGCCCGCAAAGCATCGACCTGGGCCAGTTCCTCCGGAGCGGCGATCGTCTCGCAAACCACGCGATCGGCGCCTAACGCTTGAGCCAGGTCTGAAAGCACCTGAACCGGATCGCCCTCGAGAACGACGAGATCCGATCCTCTATCGATCAAGGCACTCTTGAGCCCCGCGACCGCCTGGTCGCGGAAACGACGTTTCAAAGGACCCCATCGCTCGAAACCCCAAGCGGTCGGGGCCGTCTCGCCCGGCGAGACCACATAGACTGGCAGCAGACGGGATGAGCTGTCGCAGGCGGCCCGGAAGGCCGGGTTGTCCGTCAGCCTCAGATCATTCCGGAACCAGTATATACAGAGGCTCACCGCCGATGCCTCTCAACCTCTGCATCGCCCGTCATCCGCGCAGCCAGCCGCGTCCCGGACGTCCAGGCGGCCTCAACCCTGGGTCCGGTCAACCAGTCGCCGCAGACGCCAAGCTTGAGATCGGCGTCCCAGAGCGCATCAAGGCCGCCCCGCCCCGCACGCGCGTAAAGCCATCTGTGCGAGGAACAGGCGATCGGCGCAGGCAGGGCTGCGCCTAACCTGTAGGACAGGGCATCGGTCAGGCCGGCTTCGACCTCGTCTTTGGGCATGTCCAGGTTGCGCGCGGACCACTCGCCGCCAGCCTGGACCACCCAGGCCTCGATTGGACCCCGACCGGGCTTGGCGCTGTTGCGCGCCGCCCATCCCAAGGCCGAATCGTCATCGCCCCTTAGCCAGTCGAGATCTCCGGGAAGGCGGTCGCCGAAGGCCAGCATGAGGGTCCAGCAGGGCGAACTCGGGACGCCGCGAGCCATCGCCGCCATCTCCGGAACGATCGGGGTCAAGAGATCCGCCGCCTGCTCGGCGGGAATGGCGACAACCACAGCGTCGACGGTCAAAACGGGGCTGCTGTCCGCTGACACCGTCCAGCCGGTGGAGGTCCGCGAGATCCGGGTGACACGGACGGACCACATCACATCCAGGTCCGTCGCCATCGCGTTGAGGGGCGCGTTCATGCCGGGCGCCCCCACCCATGCGTCCTCTGAAACGGCGGTCCATCGCGAGACATGACCGTCGCTGGCCCAGCGCTGGACCTGATTGCGGAAGTCCGCATCTCGAGCCGTGAAATATTGCGCGCCGTGATCGAAAGAGACCTCGCCGAGTGGCGTGGCGAGGCGGCGGGTGGCCATTCGCCCGCCTGCGCCGCGCCCCTTGTCGATCAATGTCACTGTATGGCCGACGTCACGCAGCGCCTGCCCGCAGGCCATCCCCGCCATGCCTGCGCCGATCACACATACTCTCAACGCTTCAATCTCCGTGGCCAATCTTCGATCAGGGGCATCATCCCCCTTGGCTATTGTGACTTGACTGATCCCTGAAGCCAGGGAGCCACCAACGCTCTGGGCCTGACAGGTTAACTTTGCCAAGTCGAAAGCCCCCTACCCCGCCGCCATTCAGGCACCAGCCATCGCCCATGCGCCGTCCGCGTCGGCGCGGAGGCGGCGAAGGGTGGGTCTGCTGATCAAATGGCGCTGGATGCTGAAGGTGTTGTAGATCGCCGCGTGGGTGGTGAGGACTCTCTGGGCTGAGGCCTGGGATCTGAACCTCTGCTGCTGTCGCTCTCGTCGTCGGATCGGCAGGTGGGAGTTCTCGGCCCGATTGTTCTCCCGAAGCCGGCCCGGTCGATGGAGATGCCTCAAATCCAGTTGATCCAGAGCCGCGCCGTATGAGGCCAGGCCGTCGGAAACCGGTGGCGCTTGAACGAAACCAGAGTCACGAAACATCATCCCCATCAGCGGTTTAGGCTGCGTTCAGTGGAGAGAAGTTCGCATGAAAGTGACAGCGCCCACACGCGCTCGGTCTGGGAAATTCGTGAGCCGGCAGGCGCGGCGTCGGAGCGCTTCCGACGCCGCGCCACACGTCACCAGGGCCTGAAGTTGAGGCCCACGAACCAACGCGGACCATAGGCGTCGTAGTTGTCGTACTGGGTCGTTCCCAGGACGGCGTTCTGCTCTGCGTCGAAGGCGTTGACGACGCCAAAGCGGACATCAAGGTCCTCACGTGCGCTCCAGTTCACCGTAAAGTCGTGCCGGACATAGTTGCCGGTGGTGAATTGGTCGTACTGGCGCGTGTCGAGGTTGCCGACGTTGAGCTTGGCATCGACGATCTCGAGCGAAGACTGCCAATCGGCGGTCCAGTTGAACCGCCAGTCGTCCAGAGGCTGCCAGGTCAGCGATGAGGAGAACCGCACACGGGGGAAGGCGTTGGTGCCGTCGAAGGTGCCGGCCACGGCCGTGACGCTGCCCGGGTTTGCGGCGTCGACGTAGTAGTCCTGCTTCCTGAGCCAGTTGCCTGTCACTGCCCAGTCGAACCGTCCCCAGCCGCGGTCGATCATTTCTCGTGTGTCGAACGCATAGGCTACGGTGAAATCAATTCCGCTGGTTTCATAGGCGGCGTAGTTGATCGAACCCTGGATGAAGGCTCCGATGGGATCGCCAACGGGAGCGCCGATCTTGAACGCTTCCGACCGCTCCTGCGCCGTGGCGGGGTTGGAGATGGCCGTGTTGTTGCGGTAAATAGTATTGCACGCCGAAGTATTGAGTGACGTCCCGCTGACGCAGTTGTTGGCTGCGGTCTGCGCGCTGACAGACGCGATAACGTCCGTGATCTCGATGCTGTAGTAGTCCAGCACCAGGGTCAGGTTCGGAACGAAATCCGGCCGAAACACCGCCGAGGCGGTGAAGCTTTCAGACTCCTCAGGCTTGAGGTCCGGGTTGCCGCCGTTCACGCCCGCCACGCCTGAGGTATAGACCGGCACATAATCGTCCGTGTTGGTGGCCGTCGATCCGGCAAAATCGTAGCTGAGCCCCTTGGCCTGAGCCAGCAGGGTGCAGTTGGCGATGCGGTTGGCGCGGATGTCGGAGGCCTGACTGGCGATCGTGGTCGTCGCGCAGGGATCGTTGACGTTGTTGAAGAAGGTCTGGGTGTACGGGCTGTTGAGCTCACCCAGGTTGGGGACCCGGACCGAGGTGTTGAGGCTGGTCTTGAACGTGAGTTGATCAACAGGCCGGTAGACCAGGTTCACCCCATACGCATCCACCTCGCCCACGGTCGAATAGTCCGCCAGACGATAGGAGCCGCTCAGTTCGGCGTACTGACCCAGCCAGCTGTCGCGGAACAGCGGGATCGCGACTTCTGTGAAGACTTCGTTGCTGTCGTATTCCGCACCCGTGAAGTCCGGCCCGGTGTTCAGGAACAGCAGGCGGCCGGCGGTGTCCGCGCTGCGGCCGATACCTTCGGTGTATTCATATCGATGCTCGACCCCGAAGGCGACGCCGATGGGACCGGCGTCCCAGAAATCCCAGAGCTCGCCTGAGACGGTCGCCAGGGCCTGCTGCTGCTCGTTCTGCTGACGCACGCGGATTGTCGCGTCGACATAGTCCAGCGCCGCCTGGCTCTGGTTGCCTGCTCCGAAGATATTCAGGGGCTGGCATTGGCTGATGGTGTCCCGGCCGTACTGAGTATCCCTCAGGTCTCCGCCTCGCTGATAATCATACAACGCACCGTATCCGGAAGTCTGACCCGCGGCCCCGGTGGCCCGGGCGGGGTTCTGGGCGTTGATCAGCTGGACGCGGCAGACGGTCGCGCCGGCCCGACCGAGGACGCCGGTCGTGTCGATCACAGCGTCGGCGGCATAGGCGAAGCGCTGCGAGTCCACCCCGCGCTCGGCGTTGATGTTGTCCAGCCGGCCATAGGTGTAGCCCACATCCCAGGACAGGTTGCGCGCGAACAGGAACTGATCGGCCTCGCCGCGGAAGCCGAGCACATAGCGCTGCACCTCCCGATTGTTGGTCTGGGTGCGATCTGGACCGAACATCGAATGGCGGGCCCAGGCCCGGCTGACCGGTGTCTGTGCCGTGCCCGCGGAATCGGCCGCAGGGTTGCCGTAGTTGGTGACGGTGTTTCCGAGAATGGCCGTCCGGAGGTTGGACGGCAGGAAGGCGTTGTCCAGCCTGAGGTCGAACGACGAGGTGCCCCGCACGACGTTGACCTGGTTGGCGCTCGTGGTGGAGTCGTTGTTCAGATAGACGTCGAAGAAGGTCGGCTGGCTGACGTCGAAGGTGTCCTCGGTGACGTACTTGGCCTCGCCGTAGGCCTCGATCGCGTCCGTCAATGAGAGGGTGAAGCCGGTCTGGTAGCGCTGGGATTCCGAATGGGGCACCCGGCTGACCTGGCCGAAGTTTCCGGGGCTCTCTCCGTCGCCGCCGTAGTTGAAGGGACGGCTGGAGCCGGTGTTGCCGACCCGGTCGCCGAAGTTCGCCAGACGGGCCGTTCCGCCATCGAACCAGTAGGTTCGCGATGGATCCACGCTGTAGCAGTTCCCGCTCGTCAGGCTGGTGCAGTTGGCGAGGGGCACATCCGGGTCATTCAGGGCGCTGGGCTGTTGTGCATTGGCCAAGGTCGTCTGGCCCCAGCGGGGCCGGTCAAGACGATTGACGCCTGTGTACAGCTGGGTGTCGCGATTGCCGTCGAAGAGGGCATTGGTCGGATCGGCATCGATGCCGACGAGAACGGAGGCGTCGTTCAACCAGTCGATATCGCGGCTCTGGACTTCGTCGCTCTGCTCATACTCCCCGTGAAGATAGACGTTCAGGCGATCGTCGAAGAAGTTCCGTCCGAGGAGGGCCGACACCCGGCGGGTGGCCTGGCCGTCCTCATTGATCATTCCGTAGTTGGCGTCGATCTGGGCCCCTTCATAGTCGTCTCGGGTGATGAAGTTGATGACGCCCGATACCGCGTCCGCCCCGTAGATGGCCGAAGCACCACCGGTGACGATCTCGATGTTCTCGATGAGCAATCGGGGGATGCTGTCGACGTCGACAGACAGGGAGCCTGCGTTAGAGCCGACATGACGGCGGCCGTTGACCAGCGTCAGGGTTCGCCCGGCGCCAAGCGATCGGAGGTTCGGGAGAGACAGGCCCCCGTCGTTCAGGTTGGAGCCGGTGGTATCGGACGGCACCGTGGAGTTCGCCAGGGCCGGGATCTTGGCCAGATAGTCGATCAGCGTGGTCTGGCCTGTCGTCAGAATCTGTTCGCGTGTCACCTGGATCAGCGGCGTCGCCGCATTTGCCGGATCCCGCCGTATCAAGGAGCCGGTCACGACCACCTCATCAAGTTCTGTGGCGTCCTGCGGAACCTCCTGAGCCGCCGCCGAGGTCGTCAATATTAGAAATGACGCGACAGTAAGACACGTGGACGACATGATTGAATGCTTGTGTTTCAACATCGAAACAGACTCCTTATTGTTGAAACAGAGAATCTCATCTCTGGTGCTCATCTATCCAATTACAGCACATCCACAATCAACATATTATATTCTCAATTCGGTCATCGAACCGGACGCTGTGCTGAATCTGCCACTTGGACAGCAAGGAGCCTCTTGCTGCTCGGAGCGCGGGATGGCGGACGCGATCGCCCGGTCGAAAAGGGAGGGAGCCGCCCGTCGGGTTGCAGGGCTCAGAAACGGTAGCTGGCGCGCAACAGCAGGCTGTAGCGAACGTAGTCTTCCAGAAGCTGGGCATCGGCCGCCACGGTCAGCCGCGCCATGGCGTTGCCGAGATTCAGGCTGAACCCGAACAGCGGACCACCGCCGGACGCCGTCTCGCCTGCAAGCACAAAAGCCTCACCGCCGCTGAGGTAGCGGGCCACGGTATCGCCAGGGTCGTAGCTCAGGGTCTGCTTCCAGCCGAGACGCAATTCTGGCCGAATCCAGTCATCGGCACCGAAGCTGTAACCGAGATTGAGCAAGGCCACGGCGTTCGCGAGGGCGCCGTCACGAGACGCAACTTCAAGGTCGATGCTATCGCCCCCGCCCTCCTCCCGCCGGGACCCTTCGTGCAGGGCAAACACCTCGGCATAGGCCTCAGGTCGGACGGTGAGGCGCCCGAAACGATGCTCGAAGGCGAGACCGCCCGCGGCAGACAGGGAGTAGCCGCTCCAGTCAGCTTCGGTCTCGACTTGCAGGTTTTCGTCGACCAGGGTCCGGATCGAGTGGAAGGATGCATAGCCGGCTGCAGCGCGGCTCCAGGCAGTCCAGCCCCGACCCTGCGCCCGCCAATAGAGGCCCATCTCCACGAGGGTGGCTGACAGCATCTCCTCGGCTTCAGACTCAGGATCCTGCAGGTCCGATGAGGTGATCGCGAAAGAGGTTCCAATCACGCCCGCGCCCGTGCCGCGCTCGTAGCCGCCGGCCACGCCGAACCCTTCGGAACGGAAGCCGTAGGTCTCGGTCTTGTCCTTGTCGGCGTAGAAGTTGATCTCCTGGACCCAACCGCTGACTTCGCCGGGACTGACAACTGCATTGCGCCCCACCAGGGCGCGGGTCACAGCATCGACGCCGCTGGCGAGCGACTGAAGGGTTCCGCCGGAATGGTCAGGCAGAGCTTGTTCGTAGAGATTGAGAAAATCTTCGCGGGTCTCTATCGCCAGAAAGGCGTCCCTTACGTCGTCGTCGCGGGAGAGGGCGGCATAGAAGGCGTCGTAAGCGGAGGTTTCCACGCCAGAGAGTGACATCTCCTCAGGCGTGCGCCGTCGGATGTCGATGTTCAGGGCATTGGCAGCTCGATCCACAGTGAAGTCGGCCACCACCAGATAGGGTGCGGTCTCGTCACTGAGGCGGCTGGACGCAGAGCCGTAGGACAGGTTGCCGGCCGAGACGATCGTGAACCGTCGGTTCTGGTCTACAAGCGACGTGAGCCGCACGCCAACAGCGGATGTGTCGGCAAACGTGGCCGCACCGGACACGAGAAAGCCGCCTGCGGCGCCGGCGGCCGGATCGATGGACACCACCAACTCCCCGCCGCGCCCCACCGTCAGGGAGGATACAGCGAGCGCCGAGTTCTGGCGCGCATCCAGGGTTGCGCCTTCCACGAGGATGTCCAGCCGACCGTCAGCATCGGCGAGCGCGCCACGCAGGACCGCTGATCCCGTCAATGACAGACGGTCCTGTCCCGATCCGAAGGTGACATCGCCAACGACCGAGCCGTTGCGGACATCAAGGTGATCGTCCCCGGCTCCCAACAGGATATCGCCAGAGATCAGAGCCTCATCGTAGTTGTAGACCCCGTCGTTATCGTTGTCGTTATCGTCATCGTCGTCCGGGTCGAGGACGCCATCGCCGTCGTCGTCGGTGTCTTCATCATCATAGACATCGTCTCCGTCCGTGTCGGTCAGGTGCTGATCGGACTCAGAGCGCTGCACGATGGTGACCCCAGCCGTTGCGGCCGAAAGGTCCAGGGCAATCGATCGCCCCGTCTCGACCTCGTCTTCCCCATCCTCATTGTCATCGTCCAGATCGTTGAGATCATCGGTGGCGATCAGACTGGCGTAAATCGACCCGGTGTTCTCAACCCGCTCTAGGCTGCCGGAAAGATCCCGGACTGCGATCGCGGCCCCCGCCTCACCGTAAACGACGCCGGCGATAGTACCGGAGTTGACGATCGACTGCAGCGATCCGCCGGCCTCCACCAACACCCCGGTCGCGGCATGAACGCCTTCCGTCGTGGCGACCGCCTGGATCAAACCATCCGATCGCAGCATGGTCGCGACCGCGCCAGCGCTGATGCGAATGGCCGTGCTTGAGGCTTCGCTGGAGCTGGCGGAGATGGTGTTGTCGTTGCGGATCCCGCCATCGATGCGCACCGCTCCGCCACCGGCAACGCCGATACTCACCGCCACCGCCTCCAGACCGTCATAGACGCCGACGGCGGAGATCGAGCCCTCGTTGATCAGACCGAAGGCGTCATCGCCCTGTCCCACCGCGCCGATCGCGATATCCCGGCCGACGGCTCCCAGAACCAGAGCGGGGGCGGACCCATAGCTCGTCAGAGAGGCTGTGCCTTCGTTTTCGTCCGGGATCCCGTCACCGTCGAGGTCTTCGTCGTCCTCATTCTTGATGCCGTCAGCGTCGTCATCCTCCTCGCCATCCTCGACGCCGTCCCGGTCAGCGTCATCTTCATCGCCCCCGCCTGCCGCATAGGTCGGAGTCGCCCCCAGAAGCACGCCGCCCGCCACATCCCCGGCGATCACGACCGCGGATCCGCCCTGCAGAAGATCGTCAGCGTCAAGGTCCTCGAGATAGAGCGTGTCGTCGGCGAGATCGACGTCGTCGCGCTCCTCCTCTTCGAGATCGGACACGGACGTCGGAGCGGAGGTGTAGCGAAAGCCGTTGGACGTGACGGTCGACTGGATCTGCAGCCTCCCCCCGATTCTGCCTTCGGTGGACAGGCCCACGGCATTGGCCCCGGTGGCGGACACTGATGAGCCACTGAGCAGGACCGAGCCACTGACATCGCCGGCCAGACGAACGCCAAACACGTCAGTGCCCAAGGCCGTGACACTGCCCAGGATGTCGATATCGCCGAGCACATCGGTTTCGACCGACACGCCGTAGGACTGGTTGCCCTCGACGTAGACGCTGCCTGTATCCTCTATGGTGATGTCGCCGATCTGGTCGCCCTCGCCGGCGACCCGGATGCCATAGCGCCCCGTTCCGGTCGCGAAGGGACCGTCACCGTCGCCGTCCTCATCCTCGTCTTCCGTCTCATCGAGGGTGTCGATGATGGATATGACGCCGCCAACGACCAGCGCGCCTGCATGGCCGCCGCGCAGCAGGATGCCGGTCGAACCATCGGCAGCGTCCTCGAACTGAATGACCGACCCCTCATCCATCACGACCTGGCTGGTCGAATCACGGGTGATCGCGACACCGGAGGACAGTTCGATCGCTCCATCCTCCTCGATGCGAAGATCCCCGCCGCCGAGCGCCGTGGAGGTCACAACGGGCGTGGTCTGCGTGGTCGAGATGACGACCTGGGCGATCGCCCCCGAGGCGGCCATCAACGGCGCGAGCGCAACGGCCAGAGCGTACCTTGCCAGCATCTTTGACTAATCCCCGGGCCGTGATCGCGGCGCTCGACGGGTTTCGGCGGCCGGGGTGGCGGTTCTTGGATGGCTGTGTTGCAGCTCCGGGACAGAGCAGACCTTTTTCGGCTGGCGCCCCAGCGCGCCACTCAGGCCTGGGGAAGGTGTGCAGGCAGTCGAACCTCGGCGCGCAGACCGCCCTTTGGTTGATTGGATAGAACGACCTCACCTCCATGCGCCCGCACGATGGTGCGAACGATGGAGAGGCCCAGCCCGATCCCCGCCTCCTGGGCGCTGAACCGAACATAGGGTTCAAAGGCGCGATCCAGGTCCGCCGGGGCGAGGCCCGGCCCCGTGTCGTCAATCTGGATCACGACCCAGGGGTCGGCAACTATCACCCTGCAGGCCGTTGCTCCGCCGTAAAGCACTGCGTTCTGCAGCAGGTTGGCGAAGGCCCGCCGCAAGCTGCTCTCATCACCCATGACGACGGGATCGGGCCCTGGGTGGAGTTCGATCGCCTCCGCTGACGCCGGCAGGTCGTCGATCACCGCTTCGACGAGCGAAAACAGCCTCAGGGGCAGGCGCTCGGAAGCCGAGCTGACATCCTTCACGAAGGCAAGAGCCCCATCGACCATCATTCGCATCCGCTCGATCTCGGCCTCTGCCCGCGCACGGCGAGGCGCTGGCAGCGCCTGAAGCTGAAGGCTCAATCGGGTCAGCGGGGTGCGAAGGTCGTGGGCGATGGCGCCGACCATCCGGACACGATCGTCGATATAGTCCCTCAGACGGGCCTGCATGTCATTGAAGGCTTGGACGGTAAGGACCACCTCGTCAGGTCCGGTGTAACGCATCGGCCGGGCATAGGGGTCGCGTCCCAGTCTGTCGGCAGCCTCGGCGAAGGCTGTGATCGGCGAGGTCAGACGGGCAACGAGAAGGATGGCCACCGGCGCGATCACCGCGAGACTCACCACAAGCCATTGGAGCATACGGCCGATAATATCGGACGTGTCGAACTCTCCGTGCCGGACGATGACCCAACCGTCGCCCCAACGCGCGGCCGCACGATATCCGCCCAGGAGAACCGGATCGACGCTGTTTGCGGTGGTGTCGACGGCATGCGGGGGAACCGGGCCAACCCGGACCAGCCTTACGTCGTACCTCGGCAGACCCAGACGGTCGGCCAGGATCGGCTCCAGCGCGCGCAATCGAAGCGCTTCCGAAGGAAAGGGATCCCCAAGCACGACCGGTCCGGCCATCGCCCTCTGACCTTCGAGCGCCGATGCGATCTCGCTGATGTGCACGATCAACGGCCCCGGCGGCGGCCGGATCAGAAAGAACAGAAAGCCGCCCACCAACTGGGTGAGCAGAAGTGTAACGGCCAGCAGGCCGACCAGTCTGGCGAACAGCGTGGTCGGTATCCGCGGCCGCCTCCAGACGCTCACTGCCGCGTCACCGCGGCGTTGAACATGTAGCCCTCCGAGCGCAGGGTGAGGATGATATCTTCGCCACCGTCGCCGAGGCCCAGCTTCTTTCTGAGGCGACAGACAAGGGTGTCCACGACCCGGCTCGAATAGGGCTTGTCGTCCAGGCTGAGAGCCTCGAGCAGGCTCGCGCGGTTGAGCACGCGCCGGGGGTTGTCGAGAAAGGTCGTCAGCAACTGAAACTCCCCGACGGAGAGCGGGATAAGGACGCCATCGGGGGCAAACAGCTGATGGCGGGCGCGTCGCACCCGCCATCCCAGAAAGCAATGATCACGGGGCTTGTCCGGATCATCGGGCCGGGCGCTGCGACGGCGCAGCAGGGCGCGAATATGGGCAAGGAGTTCGCGCGGATTGAAGGGCTTTGGCAGGTAGTCGTCGGCGCCGAGCTCAAGACCGATAATGCGATCCACATCGGTCCCTTTCGCGCTCAGAAGAATGACGTTCAGCTTCGGGTGGGCGCCGAGGCGTCTACAGATCGAGAGACCGTCTTCACCCGGCATCATGATGTCGAGCAAAACGATGTGAATGTCGTGTTCGTCGAGCATCCGGTCCATCTGGACGCCGTCTGCAGCGTCGAACACGCGGTAGCCGTTTTCAGTGATGTAGGCCCCGAGTTCGGACCGCACGCCCGGATCGTCGTCGACGATGAGGATGTTGGGCGCATTATCCAGCAGGAGATGCTCGCTCACGGTCGGTCTCGCTCGGCCATTGGTGTCACGCGTCGACATCGAGCGTTGGCGGGGCCCGATGCAGCGTGGCCATAGCGATGTCTGCGGCTGGCGGCGGTTTGATGACCACGCCGCCGCGCCATGTTTCAAGATTGAAATACTTGTTTTTATTCGCCTTTTTTTGGTTCTTGGACTGTAATTTGCATGGGTGAACGCGTCAGGACGTCAGGCCTGCCGCCTGCCGCATTCCCGACGGTCAACCATGAGGAGACAGTCAGTGCAGATTTCCACAGCCAATTCCGCCGGATCGTCCTTGGGCCTGCAGGCCCTGCGGGATCTATTTCAGCCTCGGTCGCAAAGCGCGACAGGGCAATCCATGCCCACGTCCGAGGCCCGTGGCTCCGAGGTGGCCCGAAAACCCAGCCTGGCTCCAGGCAGCATGACGGGGGGAGGTTTCGATCCCGCAACCCTGGCAAGCCTGTTCAGCACGCAGGAGGGTTTCAGCACCCCGGCCAGATCCCTGATAAGCCAGGTCGACACTACCGGCGACGGCGCCCTGGATCTGACCGAACTGGGGGCCGCACTTGGAGTCGACACCGCCGAGATCAACGAGAGCTTCGGTCAGATCGACGGCGATGACGACGGGATGATCAGCGAAACCGAGCTGGACGAAGGCATGAAGGCCCTGTTCGAACGGAACGGACCGCCGCGTCCGCCGTCCGAGGCTGAGATGGTGTCCAGCCTCCTGTCGATCGCCGACACCGATCGCAGCAATGCGCTGAGCCTGGACGAGATCCTCGCCTCGTTTGGTGAGGCGGACGACGAGAACGCCTCGACGTCCATATCGGACAGCTTCGGCAGCTTTGATGCAGACGGCGATGCCGCCCTTTCAGCCGAGGAGCTCGCAGCCGCGATCCAGTCCATGATCGGCCGGACCCTGTCGGCTTATCAATCCGAAACGGCGCAAAGTGGTCTTGTAGTGTCGCACGAGGTCTGAGCCGCCCCCGGGCGGCCAGGTTCGTTCGACCTGGCCGTCCGGGCGTTTGGTGTGGTTCAGCCTCAAGGTCGACGACGCCCGACCACATCCTGCAGGGGCGTGCGGGGCAATGCGGCCAAGGTGAGCCAACCGTCCCGGTCCGCATCCAGCGCCAGGAACCATCGCTCTGTTGCAGCAGCCCGTTCGGCGCTGTCAGGTTAACCGGGCGAAGTCGAAAAGCGCCCTCCCCGTCTCGATTCAGGTAACGGCAGCAGCTCAAACGTTCGCCGCTTCGGCGCGGAATCGCCGAAGTGTGGGCTTGCTGATCAGATGACGCTGGCCGACGGCGCTTCAGTCGCCTCGCGATCAGCGGGCCGAACTTGATCGTCCAGCACCGGATCGTCTCGTAGCTCCCTCGACCCCGCGCTGTGCAAGCAGTTCCTCGACGTCGCGGAAACTGAGGCTGAAGCGGAAGTACAGCTACACGGCGTGGCGGATCACGTCCGCCGGGAACCGGTGGCGCTCGAACGAAATCACCTTCACGAAACATCATCCCCATCAGCGGTTTAGGCTGCGTTCAGTGGGGACAAATTCGCATTGAAGTGACAGCACGGGGTACCGGGCCCGCCGTTCCTGTCACCACCCACTTAAGCCAAGGTGCCCCGCTTGGTCACGCGAGAGAAAGCCGTGGCCAGCCTGGCCAACGCCTCTCCGGCCGGTACGCTGCGATCCTGCATAACCGGACTAGAAACGCGGGCCGAGATTTGCCGACGGGCCGCCTGGCGGTGCGGGGGCCGTGGGTACCGGAACAGGCGCTGCGGCCCGCAGCGTGGAGATCATTCGAAAGTTGTCGCGCCCGGGCCAGGCAATGGCGCCGACATGATCTCCCAGTTCGACAAGCCGCTCGTCGGCGGGGTCGTAACGCGGTGCGGAGGCTCCGGGTACGCTCGGGTCGCCTGTGCTCGCAAAAGCGACGATCATGCTCGACATGGTGTCCGACAGCGCCCGGTCCGCTGCAGACCAGTCGCGGGTCGTGCGGAAGGCGTTGAACGCATCGAGATTGCCGAACCAGTAGACAATGTCGCCGGCATGGTAGGCCCCGACGGTTGAGGGGTCGTGGTCGATGAATGACACACCCTCCGAATAAGGATGCACACGCGAGAACATATAGGCGAAGGCCGGCTGACGCCCCGGAGTGGCCTGCATGGCCGCCCAGTCACGGGTGGACAGGCCCAGGCTTATGTCGCGGGCAGCGTCCCGGGCGTTTCGGGCCCAGTTGGCATCGGCCGGATAGGCCAAGAGAACCTCATCCGCCTGCTCCGGATAGGTCCGACGGACCATCGCCTCATAGGCCGCCGCGTCGTCGCCCGAGCTCAGGGGGCTGAAGGCCTCATCGCGGGTGAAACCGATGAACAGGGCGACGTCGTTCGCCTCTCCGGCCTCATAGATCTCACGCGGAGCCCGCGGCATGAAATACCCGTCGATGCTGGGCCCGGTGCGAATGCCGCGAACACCGACGATGCGGTCGGCGGGCAGTCTGCGCATCTCGGCGACACTGCTGACCCCGAGCTCTGCTTGCAGGGCTGTACCAGCGGCTTCGGCTGACTGTGCGCTCCTGAGCGACGTTGCGCCGCTCCCGACAACATTTCCGCTCAGACCTATGGCGCGGTGAAACAACCCGGCGGCCAGCGGGCTGGCCTGCAGGGCCGAGATCGACATCGATCCCGCCGATTGCCCGATCACCGTGACGTTCGCCGGATCGCCGCCAAACGCGGCGACATTATCCTGCACCCATTTGAGGGCCGCCACCTGATCCATGAAGCCATAGTTGCCCGAGGCTCCGCGCCCGGACTCTGTGGACAACTCGGGATGAGCCATGAACCCCAGGGCGCCCAGCCGATAGTTGAGAGAGATCGAGATCACGCCTTTTTCAGCGAGGTGTTCCCCCCTCGCCCACATCATCGAGGCAGACCCTCCGGAGAACGCGCCGCCATAGATCCAGACCACCACGGGTCGGGGCGAGGCCTGCGGGGCGGCCGGCGGCGACCAGATATTGACGTAGAGGCAGTCCTCGCTGGTCGGCTCTGCCCCGAAATAGTGATTCTGACCGGGACCGCGCATGCCCTGCGGGCACATCGGCGGATAGGCGACGGCCTGACGCACGCCGCTCCAGGCTGGTGCCGGAATTGGCGGCCGCCAGCGCAGGTCGCGGACCGGCGGCGCAGCAAATGGCACGCCCAGATAGGACCTGATCCCGGAGGCAGAGACCGAACCAGCGATCAGGCCCCCGGTTACGCTCAAGGGGTCTGTCTCGATATCTCCGGCCCGGACCTGCGCGATGACCGGAGCGGAAAGACCGCTGGCAAGGATGATGGCGACAGCCATAAAGAAGCGCATGTCTAACTCCGTTGGGGCCAGATACAGCCCAGGTCGCTGTCGTGCCTCGGCCTTTCCATCGAGGTCAGCAGGTGCAGCCTAGCCGGCAGGACCGACGTGCTCGCTGAGGTAGGCCTGGACGGTATCGAGTTCAGTATCGTCAGCCACGAGGCCGAGATTGACCATCTGGTTGACGATGCTGCCCCAGTCCTCAGGGGTCCGGCGTCGTGCGATCACGACGTCGATCGCATGGCAGCTCGAGCAAAGGCGCTGTGTCACATCACGCCCGCGCCCCGTGGGAAGGCTCGCGAAGGAAAGACGCGCCGACGGGGGGGCCGGCGGGATCATCGGAGCGGGCGCAGGCTGGACCGGTTGGACCGGTGGAGCGGGCGCAGCGACCCGGGCCGAGGTAACC
Source organism: Brevundimonas subvibrioides (assembly GCF_002280785.1). Classification (GTDB taxonomy): domain Bacteria; phylum Pseudomonadota; class Alphaproteobacteria; order Caulobacterales; family Caulobacteraceae; genus Brevundimonas; species Brevundimonas subvibrioides_B. The sequence continues at coordinate 137,165 of NZ_NCEQ01000004.1, read as the reverse complement.
GGCGTCTCGACAGGTCCTGAAACCGGCGCAACCGGGACGACCCCCGTCGGCACCGCCGCTGGTGCGGTCACCGCCGGGACGCTTGACCCGGAAACCAGGGGTGCTGTGGCGGTCACCGGAGGATTGTCGTCGACCCGCTCGGTGGATGGCGAACATCCCGAAGCCGCAAGAAGAGCGGCCGCAAGGGCTATGTTCAACATCGCCTTGAGCTTCATTTGCACTGTCATTTCATGAGTAACGGGAAAGCTGTCAGTGAATGCGACGGGGCGGATTTCTCCGCCCCGTCCAAGTCTGGCTAGAAAGTCTTGCGGATCCCGACAGTGATGTAGCGACCGATAGGGTTGGCATCCGTGGTGCTGAAACCACCATTCTGGTTCATGAACGGGGGATCCTCATTCAGGAGATTGTCGACATCGAGGAACACCTGACTGTCGCCCATCCAGCCGGAGGAGAAATCGTAGGCAAGGTGAGCGTCAATGGTGGTGAAGGCGTCGACCTCCTGACCGGCCGGGAAGGGCTGCTGGCCGTTCAGGTTGGTGAAGTCATTGGTGTAGTTCGCAAAGGCGTCCGCGGACCAGGGACCCATGTTCCAGGCGAGACTCGCCCGGCCGGTGAAGCCGATCGTGCTGAAGGTCGTGTTGACGCCCGATGTGTTCAGCAGATCGCGGAAAGCCCCATTGCCTGACTGCTGGTCGAACTTGGTTTTCTTGCTGAAGGCGACGCCTGCCCGCCAGGTGCCGATATCGGTGTCGAAGCGATAGCTGGCGTCGAAATCGATCCCGGCAGCGCGGATGTTGAAGGCGTTCCGCTGCTGGAAGCTGAAGATATAGAAGACGGTAGACGGCACGGCACCGGTCAGGCGCCGGCCCTCGAGCGCATTGGCGACCTGTGCCGGGGTCGGGTTGAAGATCAGGGCCGAGGACAGGCCCTGGATGGTCGAGGTGGCGGTGAAGTTGGCGGCCGTAATGGCTCCGTCGATATCCGCAGTCCAGTAGGTCACGCTGCTGCGGAAGCCATCCAGCCAGGACGGCGCGTAGTCAAAGCCGATCGAGGCGCTCTCGCCCTCCTGCGGTTGCAGGTCGGCGTTGCCGCCGTTGACCTGAAGGCCGGTGATGGCACTGGTCAGTGTGCAGGTCGTGGCCCCCACAGCGCAACCCGGCAGATAGCCTGCGATATTGGGGAACAGGGCCACCGGAATGGCCGCGTTGTTCTGAGTACTCGGCGCGACGCTGGTTTCGCCGGTTGTCCCACGGTCATCCGCGCCGATCGACGTCAGGGCCGGTGCGGTGAAGGATGTGCCCCACGAACCGCGGAACGACAGATCGTCGTTCACACCCCAGGTGAAGGCCAGCTTCGGGTTGGTCGTCTCGCCGAAGTCATCGTAGCTGTCCAGACGTCCGGCAACGCTGAAGTCAAGGCGCTGAACCAGCGGAATGTTCATGCTCTCGTCAACGATCGGGACCAGAAGCTCGGCGAACACGGCCATCACTTCGCGATCATAGAGCAGCGTGCCCGACTGGGACGTGGTGCTCGCCGGACCGGCCCCGCCCGACTGGTTGCGGAACTGGTCCATCGTATACCGGACCGCCTCGGCGCCGACAGCTGCACGAACCTGCCCGCCGGGGAGCGAGAAGAGGGGTCCGTCTGCCTTGATCCGCACGTTCTGGATGGTCTGGGTTGTCGACTGAAGGTTCACGTTGTCCAGAAGCTGCTCGCGAACGGCCGCCGAGGTGCGGTTAGCCGAGCCTGTCCGCCAGACGTCCAGCGCATTGGCCGTCGTCAGCGGCAGGCGCAGGATGGTTGCCGAAGACCCGAGGATCGGCGGGAAAGCGCTGGCCGTCGTGCTGCCACTGGCCGAGACCGTTCCATTCAGCCCCAGGATCGCGCACCCCGTGCAGAGGCTTCCGGTGACGATCTGATAGCTGTCGTCGGTACCAAAGGTGGCGCCCGCTTCCAGGACCCAATCCGCGCCGAGCTCATAGTCGACGCCGCCGGTGACCATGAACGTCTTCTGGCCCGACTCCGCATTTGCACCCGGCCCGAGCAGGTCGTCGGCAGACCAGGAGATGTTGACGGTATCAACACCTGCGGGGCCTTCGAAGAACGGATTGAGCTGGCCGATGTTTGTAGGGACGCTGCCAACCCCGAACGCCCGGATATTGCTGATCGAGCCACGTGTCACCACGGCGTTGTTGTTGCGATCAGAATAGACGACGTCGATATGGCTCTTCAGCCGATCGCCGATATCCTGTTCGATCTTGAACAGAACGCTATGGCGGCTTTCGCTGGGCAGGAGGTCTTCAAGGCGGCGGGTGGAACAGGGCGCAGCGGCCAGCGCCGCGGTGTAGCTGCCGCTGAAGTTCTGCCCGGCGAACGGCTCACCCGATGCGGGCGTAACGGTGGCGGACGCACAGTTGAAGTTATTGAAGTTGCCTCCCCCCTGAGAGCGAAGGTCGGACTGGTTGAAGTCGCGCGCATTGCCGGCGAGGCTGGAGCGGTACGAGTAATTGTAGGCGAACAACACGCCGCCAGTCTCCCACGGGCGACCGAACACGGCACCCCCGTTGAACGTTTCATAGCCGTCGGCAAAGCCTGTCTGCGCCTGCAGTTCTGCACCATCAAACCGGCGTCGCGTGATGAAGTTCAGGACGCCGGCCACGGCGTCCGAACCGTAGATCGATGAAGCGCCCTCCGGCAGCACCTCAACCCGCTCCAGCGCGATCGGAGGAATGATGCTGGGATCGGCGAGCGTGTGGTTCACCCCGGTCAGCGGCAAGCGGTGTCCGTCGATGAGAACCAGGGTGTTGTTAGAGGCCGAGGCGCCAAGGCTGTGAATCGTCGGTGCGTTGGTCCCGGCGGCGTCAGCGCTGCCGAACGAGCCCTGGCCGGCATTGTTGAAACCCGTCACCTGCGGCACGCTTTTCAGCAACTCCTGGACCGTCTGGGCACCCGTGTCCTGAATATCCTCGCGGGTGACGGTGATGACGTTGGCGCCCACCGGCGCGACCCCGCGAATGCTCGTCCCGGTGACCACAATGTCGTCGACAGCGCTGGCCTCAGTATCCCGGTCCTGCTGTGCCGACTGGGCCAGGACCGGACCCGCAGCCATGACAGCAGCGATCGCAATCAGACTGACCCCCAAAAATCTCGGCGACGACTTGGCGGCCCCGTGCATCGCAATATGGCAGTTCATGGTCTTGACCTTCCCATGGCCCGGCACGGCGCCGCAGCCTGATGTTCGTTCCAGTTCGTACATTCTGAAGCCACAAATTCGGGTCGGTGTCTGCCGAGCAAAATCCGAGGTGGTACGCGTCGTCTCCCAGGCTGAAGTTTGAACACCCCAGCTCTTTTTACAAAAAACAGCATTACGAACGATTTGGTACATGTCAACGTCCGTGCGCCCCGGCAATGACTGGAGCACCCATTTCCTATCCGCCCAAAATGTAATATCCAGTACGTAATGGCCGGGATCGGCTGCGAGTGAGGGCATACCCTCACCGTCGGAGGCAACGTCAGTGAACCGGGCATCACCGGTCAGGAGGATCCATGGCAATTCGCACGACTTTCATGCGTTCAACCTCGCTCTGCTTGATCGCGGCGACCTTGGCACTCTCACCCTTCAGTGCTCCCTTGGCCCAGGTGATCGAGACGCCGATTCCGGGGGATCCGGTGAGTATCGACACCGGTCAGGTGCGCGGCGAGGTCCTGCCGTCGGGCGTGCGGGCCTATATGGGCATGCCGTTCGCCGCAGCCCCGGTTCGCGAATTGCGCTGGCGCGCCCCCTCCCCGGTCCAGCCCTGGCAAGGGGTCTATAATGCCGACCGCAAGGGACCGGAGTGCATCCAGCCCCTGCGGGCCCATAACATCAATCACTATTTCGGCGAGGAGCCGACAAGCGAAGACTGTCTGTACCTGAACGTCTGGGCTCCTGAACGAGCCAGTGCGGGCGATAGACTGCCCGTAATCGTCTACATCTATGGGGGCGGCTCCACCATCGGGTCCAGCGGCATGGCGCTTTACGGCGGCGAAGGCGTTGCCGCGCGCGGCGCAGTCTTCGTAAACTTCAACTATCGCGTTGGCGCGATGGGTTACATGGCCCACCCGGAGCTGACGGCGGAATCGGGTCACGGGTCTTCGGGAAACTACGGCCATCTCGACCAGGTCGCCGCCCTCGAATGGATCCAGCGCAACATCGCAAGGTTCGGGGGCGATCCGGATCAGGTCATCGTTACGGGTCAGTCCGCCGGCGCGAACTCCGTTGCTGTTCTGCAGGCGAGCCCCCTGGCTGCAGGACTGTTTCGCGGCGCCGTCGCGATGAGCGGCGGGCCGTGGGGGAACGGCGGTGACAAGCTGCGGACCCTCGCGGATGCCGAGGCTATCGGTCTTGAGATGCAGCGGGTGCTCCAGGCCCCGTCGCTGGAAGCGATGCGCAACATTCCCGCTGACCGCGTTCTGGCGCTTCAGGAAGACTGCCAGCTGGGCTGTACGTCGGGTAACATCCGCGTCGGCGGCGCCAATGTCGACGGATGGTTCCTGCCCGGACAACCCGCGGCGCTGTTTGCAGCCGGTCGACACAACGACGTCCCTGTGATCGCGGGATATGCGGCCGACGAAAGCAACAGCTCCATCAAGATGGCGACGACCGTCGAGGCCTATCGGGCCGCCGCCGCTGCGGCCTATGGCGCGGACGTGGACGCCTTTCTTGCCCTCTACCCGGCAGCCACCACAGAGGAGGTGCGCGAAATGGGCCGCACCTCGGCCCGCGACGCGGCGGTCGCCAGAAACGCGCGGAACTGGGCCATGGCCCAGTCGCAGTGGGGGCGTTCGCCAACCTGGATCTACCGGCTTGCGCGGGTTCATCCGTTCAATCCGGCCGTGGAGATCGCAGACCATCCCGAGCGCATCGGCGCCTATCACACGTCCGACGTGCCCTACTGGCTGGGCACCCAGGACGCCCTGAACATTTTTCGTCCGACACGTCTGTGGACCCCGGAGGACCGCGCCCTGTCGGCGATGATGACGGACAGTCTGATCGCGTTCGCTCGAACCGGAAATCCCGCGACAGCCCAGGTCCAGTGGCCGGCCTGGAGCGCCGCACGCGAGGAACTGATCGAGTTCGACACCCGGATCCGCACCGAGCAGATGATCCCTGCGAGAATGGATTTCCATAACAGCCACACCGCAGCCCTCGCCGCCGCCCCGCCGCCTCGAGGGGTTCGAGACTGAGCGAACGAGACCCCCCATGTCTCACCCCCTTTCGATCGCGCACCTGAGCGCCCTGAATGCCTCCCCGCCGGAACTGGTTGATATTGCCGCCATATGCGGCTTCGACTTCGTCGGGTTGCGACTGAAACCCGTAACGCCTCTCGAGCGCCCCTGGCCGCTGATCGAGGACGAGGCATTGTTTCGCGAGACACTTGCGCGGATCAACGCGACCGGTGTCCAGGTTCTTGACGTTGAGCTGGTGCGCCTCACTGAGGATTTCAGCCTCGCTGACTGGGAGCCGTTCGTTGAAACTGCGGCGCGGCTTGGAGCGCGTCATATCCTGACCCAGGCCCATGACCCAGAGTTTGAACGCGTGGTCGAAAACTATGCGGCGTTCTGCGATCTGGCCTCCGCGCACGGACTGAGCAGTGATGTGGAGTTCCTGCCCTGGACCGCGATGCGAGATCTTCAGAGAGCTGTCGAGTTGATGCGGACCGTTGACCGGCCGAACGCGGGGATCTGCATCGACACGCTGCATTTCGCACGGGCGGGATGCAGCCTCGATGAGATCGACGGACTGGACCCCCGCTGGTTCCGGTTTGCCCAGATCGCTGACGCACCCGCCGTCGCCCCCGCAACCGACACCGGTCTGATCCGGACCGCCCGACAGGCGCGGCTCCTGCCCGGCGAAGGCAGCATCGATCTTTGCGGCATCCTGTCCAGACTGCCACCAGACATACCGCTGGCGCTCGAAATTCCGAACGCGGCCCTGTCCGGACTCATGTCGGACACCACCCGCCTGACGCTGGCGAAGGACGCTCTTCTGGCAGTCCTGAACAGGATGGCTGAACAAGAATGCAGCGAATCCGGATCGTCGTCGAAGTCGGCCTTGGCTTAGAATGGAATAGTTCGTACATATGATCCGACGACCTCCCGGGGCCGGATAATCTCCTTGTGAAAGTTTGCATGCACGCCGACCTGAAACACTACGGACACTTCATCGGCGGCCAGGAACAGGAGCCCGGAGCACGCGTCTGGCTGCCCACCGAAAACCCGTATACCGGTCAGGCATGGGCGATGATCGCGCGTGGCGACGCCGCCGATGCGGATGCTGCGGTACGCTCTGCACGGGCCGCATTCGACGGTGAGTGGGGGGCGCTGATGCCCTCGGAACGGGGCCGGCTGATGCGCCGTTTCGCCGACCTGCTGATCCGGGACGCGGCGCGAATCGCCGAGATTGAGCAGCGTGACAACGGCAAGCTGGCAGCGGAAGTGGTCAGCCAGACCCGCTATGTCGGCGATTATTTCCACTACTATGCCGGTCTCGCCGACAAGATCGAAAGTCGCGTGCTTCCGACCGACAAGAAGGGCGTATTCGCCTATACGCGACATATTCCCAAGGGTGTGATCGGCATCATCACGCCGTGGAACTCTCCGCTGACCTTGACCAGCTGGAAGCTGGCCCCCGCACTGGCGGCGGGCTGCACCGCCGTGATCAAGCCTTCGGAGTATACCTCGGCCTCGATGATCGAGGTGGCAGCCCTGTTCATGGAAGCGGGCTTTCCAGCCGGAACCGTCAATGTGATCACCGGTCTGGGCAGCGAGGTCGGCGAGGCCCTCGTGATCCACCCCGACGTCGCCCACATTGGCTTCACCGGCGGTGAGATCGGCTGGCGAATCTACGAACTCGCGGCGCGCAGCCGAAAGACGGTGACCTTGGAGTTGGGGGGCAAGTCACCCAACATCGTCTTTGACGACGCCGACCTGGACCAGGCGGTCAAGGGAGTTGTCTCCGGCATCTTTGCGGCCACCGGCCAGAGCTGTCAGGCCGGGTCGCGACTGTTGGTCCAGGACACCATCAAGGACGTCTTCCTCGAAAAGCTGATCGCCTTCGCGTCATCCGCCCGGATGGGCGATCCGGCCTCGATGGACACCCAGATCGCGCCCGTCGCCACCCGGCCGCAGTTCGAGAAGATCTTGAGCTACATCGAGCTGGGCAAGGCGGAGGGCGCCACGATCGTGATGGGCGGTCACGCGCGTCCTGATCTGGGCCCGCAGTTCATCGAGCCGACCATCTTCACGAATGTGCGAAACGACATGCGGATCGCCCAGGAGGAGATCTTCGGTCCGGTGTTGTGCGTGATACCGTTCAAGGACGAGGACGAGGCGCTTCAGATTGGCAACGATACCCGCTTCGGCCTGGCCGGCGGGGTGTGGACCCAGAATCTGAAGCGGGCGATGCGGATGACCGAGGGGCTGCACGCCGGCACGGTCTATGTGAACAACTATCGCGCCACCAGCTTCACCTCGCCCTTCGGCGGGTTCAAGGATTCCGGGATCGGGCGGGAATCCGGGCCGGAAGCGGTCCATGAATATCTTGAAACCAAGACTGTCTGGCTATCGAGCGATCTCGACGTGCCCAACCCCTTCATCCGCCGATGAACGCATCGCCCAAACCGTTGCCGCGGCCGCGGCCGCTGAACGGCATCCGCGTTCTGGATCTGACCAACGTCCTGGCCGGCCCGTTCTGTACCTATCAGTTGGTTCTGATGGGCGCCGAGGTGATCAAGATCGAGGCTCCGGGAACAGGCGACCTGGCCCGCGTGCTCGGGGCCGATACCGGCCTGAGCAAGGCCCTCATGGGGGCATCTTTCCTCGCCCAGAATGCCGGCAAGAAGTCGGTGGTGCTCGACCTGAAGTCCACGGCAGGCAAGGACACCTTCCTTGAGATGGCGCGAACGGCCGATGTGGTCGTGGAAAATTTCCGGCCCGGCGTGATGACCCGGCTGGGTCTGGACCAAGCCGTCCTGAGGGAGGCCAACCCCGGTCTGGTCTACTGCGCCATCTCGGGCTTTGGCCAGGAAGGTCCGATGCGCAACGCCCCGGCCTATGACCAGATCATCCAGGGCCTCTCGGGCGCGATGAGCATCACGGGGGATGACGACAGCGCCCCCCTGCGGGTCGGCTATCCGGTTGCCGACAGCGTGGGCGGCATGACCGCCGCCTTTGCAGTCGCGGCCGCCCTGGTAGGGCGCGAACGAACCGGCGAAGGGGCATTCCTCGACGTGTCGATGCTGGATTCGACCATCGCCACCATGGGCTGGGTGGTGTCCAACTACCTGATCGCGGGACAAACCCCGACACCGATGGGCAACGACAACTTCACTGCGGCGCCCTCCGGCGCATTCGCGACGGGCGACGGGCTGCTCAACATCGCAGCCAACAAGCAGGAACAGTTTGTGGCCCTGGCCAGGGTGATTGGACGGGATGATATGGTTGATGATCCGCGCTTCGCCGAGAGGGAGGCGCGCAAGGATAATCGACAGGCTCTGACCCACGAGATCGAGCGCAGTCTGGTCGACCGGTCGGCGGGGGAATGGGAAGCGGCATTGAACGCCGCCGGCATCCCAGCAGGCCGGGTTCTGGGCGTGCCGGAGGCGCTGGCTCTGGAGCAGGTCAAGGGCCGTGAACTTGTGCAGACCCTGGTGTCCGACGATCTCCCGGGAGGACAGTTGTCCGTGTGTCTGGGGGGGTACCGGCTGAATGGTCAGGCCTGCACGGTCGCCAGTCCTCCGCCGGTGCTGGGTGCTGATACCGAGGCCCTGCTGGCCGGGCTTGGACGCGAGGTGGAAGCATGAGCGAGCGAACCCCCGAGCAGACGGTTCAGGCGGCCCAGGACTGGTGGTCGACCTCGATCATCAAGATGCGCCCGGGCATCATCGAGTTTTCCGGCTACCCGATCCAGGAGCTGATCGGCCGGGTCAGCTTCAGCCAGATGATCTGGCTGATGCTGCGCGGTGACCTGCCGACGCCGGACCAGGCGCGATTGCTCGACACGGCCCTGATGGCGTCCGTCGATCACGGGCCGCATGCACCATCGATCGCTATCGCCCGTATGGCCATCAGCTGTGGCGTTGACCTGAACACCGCCATGGCATCGGCGACCAATGTACTGGGGGATTCCCACGGCGGCGCCGGCCAGCAATGCATGGAGTTGTTTGCTAAAGTGCGTGAGGCGATGGCCACGGGAGCGGCGCTTGAGGTGGCAGTGGACCAGGCTCTGGTCTGGTACACCGGGACGCACGGCAAGATCGTGGCCGGCTTCGGGCATCGCTTCCATCCGGTCGATCCGCGCGCCGGGCCTCTGCTGGCCCAGGTGGAGGCCGCAGCCGCCGCGGGCGTCGTTGAGGGCGTCTATCCGGCGATCGCACGCGAGATCGAGGCCGCACTGGGTCGCCGCAAGGACAAACCCATCCCGATGAACATCGATGGAGCCACGGCGGTCATCTTCGCCGAACTGGGCTTTGCGCCGCCGCTTGGTCGCGGGCTGTTCATCCTCTCCCGCTCGGTCGGCATTCTGGCCCACGCCTGGGAGCAGAGCCAGACCGGCGTTCGAAACAAGGGCCCGATGCCCAAGGAAATCCCTTTCACCTACGCCGGCCCAGACCGCCGAGCGCTGGACGAGAAACAGTCATGAAAGCCCTCATCTCACACCAACTCGTCCGTTTCCTGGAGGACCGGGGCGTCAAGCACATCTTCGGACTTTGCGGACACGCCAATATCGCGGTCCTGACAGCGCTGGAGAACAGCCCGATCCGCTTTATCAACACCCGCCATGAGCAGGTTGCCGCCCACGCCGCCGACGGCTACGCGCGGGTCAGCAAGACGGCATCGGTTGTGCTCAGCCACCTCGGCCCGGGGCTGACAAACGCCGCGACCGGGGTCGCCAATGCTGCGCTCGACTCTATCCCGATGGTCGTCATCGCAGGCGACGTGCCCAGCCATTTCTACGGCAAGCACCCGCACCAGGAGGTGAACCTGCATGCTGATGCCTCTCAGTTTGAAATCTATCGCCCGTTCGTCAAGCGGGCCTGGCGCGTCGAGCGGCCGGACCTGTTCCCGGAAATTATCGCCAAGGCCTTCCAGCTGGCCGAGACCGGCAGGCCCGGGCCGGTGCTGGTCTCGGTGCCGATGGACATTTTCTCGATGGAGATCGACACCGAACTGTTCGAAAGGCGTCGACCCCATACCCGCGAAATCGTCAAACCGACGCTGGATGAGCATGTCGCCGAGCGTATCGTCCTGACCATGGCCGATGCCGATCGACCGGTCATCTACGCGGGCGGCGGTGTCCTGATCGCCGAGGCGTCACCGGAACTGGCCGAGTTCGCGGAGCACCTCAGCATCCCCGTTGCCCATTCGCTGATGGGCAAGGGCGTCTTGCCCGACGACCATCCCATGGTGCTGGGCATGACGGGCTTCTGGGGCACACCCTATATCAATGACAGCTGCCGCACCGCGGACTACATTCTGGGTCTGGGCACAAGCTTCAAGGAGGCCGACTGCAGCTCGTGGGAGCCGGAGTACACTTTCGACATTCCCAGATCGAAGCTGATCCAGATCGACATCGACCCGTCAGAGATCGGCCGCAACTACCCGGTCGAAATCGGCGCCATCGCCGATCTGAAGCAGGCCCTCGGCGTCTTGACGCGCGTGGCCCGCCGTCTGTTCCCGACCGGGCGAACCAACGACGCCCTCCGCGCCGGAATTCAGACCTATCGGTCCGACTTCAAAGCCTCGAACGCACAGGCTGAGTCCAGCGACCAGTTCCCCCTGCGTCCGGAACGCATCCTGGCCGATGTCCGCGCCGTTCTTCCGCGCAACGCCATCATCACCACGGATGTGGGGTGGAACAAGAACGGGGTCGGCCAGCAGTTTCCGATCTATGAGCCCGGCTCAATCCTGACCCCCGGCGGATTTGCGACGATGGGCTTTGGCGCACCGGCCGCCCTCGGGGCCAAGCTGGCCGCCCCGGATCGCGTGGTCGTGTCGCTGGTCGGCGATGGAGGTTTCGGACAGAATCCGGCTCTGCTGGCAACAGCGTTCGAGAGCGATATTCCGGTCATCTGGGTGATCATGAACAACTTCGCCTATGGCACCATTGCAGGGCTGCAGAAGGCGCATTTTGGAACGACCCTGGGCACGGTGTTCGAAAAGGACGGCAAGCCCTATTCGCCGAACTATGCGGCTGTCGCACGGGCCTATGGCGTGGACGGGGTTCGGGTTGAATCGGCGGCCGAGTTCAAGCCCGCGCTCGCAGCCGCCATAGCCAGCGGCCGCCCCACGGTGCTTGAGGTGATCATGGAGAATGCGCCGGTGCCAACATCGGGGCACTGGAACATCATGGACATCTATTCGCCCGGCAAGAAGGTGCATCACGTCGCCACCTGAAGCCCCTGGACGACTGTCGGCCGGCGACCGCTCCCGCGCCCTCGTCGCGGCCGGCGTGCTGTTCATGGAGATGTTCGACGCTACGGTCCTGCTGACCGCCTTGCCGGCGCTCGGCGAGACCTTCGGTCGGTCTGCCAACGCGGTCGGCATTAGCGTGACCCTCTATGCCGTGGCCGTCGCCGCGATCATCCCCATCAGCGGATGGGCGGCCGACCGGTTCGGGGGAAGACGTGTCTTTGTCGTCGCGATCCTGGCGTTCGTACTCGCATCGGCCGCCTGTGCGGCGGCCAGTACGCTGGAAATGTTCGTCGCAGCGCGACTGGTTCAGGGCGCAGCCGCCGCACTGATGTCACCGGTCGCCCGACTGATGGTCCTTGCGCGTATCGACCGTCGTCAGACCGTGGAAGCCATTGCCATCCTGACCTGGCCGGCCTTGATCGCACCTCTCGCCGGCCCGGTTCTGGGCGGCTGGCTGGTGGAGCAGGTCTCGTGGCGCTGGATTTTCCTGATCAACATTCCGCTTGGCCTGACCGGCATGCTCCTCGCGATGCGATTGTTCGGCCACGACCACTGGCTCGCACGCAAGCGACCGCTTGACGCTGCAGGGCTGGTGCTGACCTGCGGTGCTTTGGGGATGCTGGTGACCGGCCTCGATCGCATGGGAAGAACGGGCGACCTTACCGCCATCAGCCTGTTTGGTCTGGGCGTCCTGACGGCTCTGGCCGCGCTTTGGCGGCTGAGACATGCGGCGTTTCCGCTGGTCGATCTGTCCCCACTGGCGGCGATCACGTTCCGGGTCGGAACCCTGACTGCGGGCGGGCTCGCGCGCGCGGCCATCAATGCCACACCCTATCTGTTGATCCTCCAGTTCCAGACCGGTTGGGGCCTGGGGCCAGCGGCAGCGGGGACCCTGCTGATGATCTATATGGCGGGCAATCTGGCGATGAAGCCGCTCACCACCAGCCTGCTGCGTCGTTTCCGGTATCGTGATCTGCTGGTCGTCAACGCGGCGGTCAGTGCCGTACTGATCGGGGCCCTCGCCTTCGCAGACGGAACCCTGTCCCCACCCGTCCTCTACCTCTTGCTGTTCGCAGCCGGCCTCAGCCGTTCACTGAATTTCACAGGGACCAACACCCTCACCTTCGTGGACATGGAGCCCGCCCATCGCGGCGCTGCGACAACGCTTGCCAGTGTGCTGTCCCAACTGGCGTTCAGCCTCGGGATTGCGGGCGCAGCCCTTGGCCTTGACCTCAGCATGACCGCACGGGGCGCTGCACTCCTCGCCCCGATTGATTTCCAGCACGTCATGCTGGGCGTGGCGGCGGTGATGGCCGCATCCGCGGTCGCCTACAGGCTGGAACTGGACCGGTCGGCAGGGACGACGCTCAGTCCACCGCCCCGCTCGAAAGCGAGTGCGGACGCACCGGATAATCCGTCAGCCCGGTGACCCATTTCATGGCTTCAACGTAGAGGGTCTGAACCCTTGGATCGTCCCATGCGGCGTCCGGATGGCCCAGGGCTGAATAGAAGACACGACCCTCACCGAAGTTGCGGATCCAGACCTGCGGAAAATCCCCGTCGGTCCGGTGCACCTGCGGATTGGTCAAATCCAGGTTCGAAGTATCGAGCCGGGCCAGAACATCGGTGTCCTCTCGCGAATAGGGGGCGCCCGTCATCTGGTAGAACTCGTCGCGAACCAGCGGATTGGCCACAAAGCCCGACAGCCCCGGAAAGTCCGGCCGCTCGAGGATCAGCGGAGCCTCGGTCACACCCCAGGGATGGTTGTCGAAATAGCCGCCGATCATCGCCCCGTATTCAGGCCAATAGACCCCTGTGGCCGTCGCGGTATGGATGCCGATGAACCCCTTTCCGGAGCGGATGAACTCGAGGAAGTCTTCCTTCTGCGCATCGCTCAGCCGGGTGTCGCCGTTCGTGTAGAAGACGATGGCATCGAAGAAGCTGAGATTTCGTCCCTGCGACGGACGCGGCCCGGTCTCGGCATAGTCCCCCTCCCCCCACACGGTGTCGTTGGTGATGTTGTTCCAGTCCGTACGAATAAAGACGGCGATGTTCTCGCGCCGCGCCGCCTGCTCCAGCATCGCCATGGCGTGGTAGACGGAGTCGTGGGCGACCTGGTTGCCGGTCAGGGTGTCGCCGATGAACAGGATCTTCTTCTTGCCGGCGTAGGGATCAGGGCGTGCTGGCCGTCCCGTCGGGGGCGCGGCAACGAGGGCCTGAGCAGATGCCCCGGCGCTCGCACCGCCGGTCGGGTCCGTCGGGGGGGTCTGGGCTGACGCCGCGGCGGGAAAGAACAGGCAGACAGCCGCAGCAGCGACCGCAATCCAGGACCGGTTCATGCGTCTTGTCTCCATGGGAACGGACATCGGGGTCTAGGGCAGCGCATAGGCAGTGACCGCGTCGCTGGTCACCGGGCTGTTGAGGAAGCTGCCACCCGTCGAGGTGATGACGACATACTGCTTGCCGTCCGCACCCATGAACGTCATCGGCGTGGCATGCGCCGATGCGTCGAGTTTGACGGTCCAGAGTTCGGCGCCGGTTCGAGAATCAAACGCCCTGAACCGCTGGTCGTCGGTGGCCCCGATAAAGGTCAGCCCGCCGGCTGTGACGATCGGGCCGCCGATACTGGGCCTGCCGGTCTTCTGGATAGCCTCGGGCAAGGTGTCGGTGACACCCAGGGTGCTGCGCCAGGCGATCTCGCCCGTATTGACATTCACGGCCAGCAGTTCGCCCCAGGGCGGTTGCTGGCAGGGCATACGGGTCTCCGGCTGCCAGAACCGGCCGAACAGCGCCGACCGGTTTGTGTAGGTTCCGGGGACGTCCGGCGACGGCGACAGCGACTGGATCTGGCCCAGGTCGAAGGCATTGACGATGAACAGGCCTTGCTCCGGATCGAAGGCCCCTCCCCCCCAGTTCACGCCGCCGATGGTGCCGGGCATGTTGACGGTCAGACGGTCGAGGGCGTGGGGCAGATAGGGCCCGCCAAGGAGTATGTTGTTCTCCTCAACCAGGGCCTTGCAGAAGGCAGCGTGCTCGGGCGTCAGGGTCGACAGGTCATCGGCCGACAGGGTCACCCGTGACAGAGGCTCGATACTGGTCGGAATCGGCTGGGTCGCAGCCGCTGTCTCGCCCGGAACATCGCTGGCCGGCACGGGGCGCTGCTCGACGTCATAGATGGGTTCGCCCGTGGTTCGGTCGAGGATGAACATGAAGCCGACCTTGCCCACGATCGCGACCGCCGGGATCGTGCGCCCGTCGCGAACGACATCCATCAACGTCGGTGGCGAAGCCAGATCGAAGTCCCAGATATCATGGCGCACCACCTGAAAATGCCAGAGATAGCGGCCGGTCCTTGCGTCTGCAGCGACCAGGCTGGTGCTGTAGAGATTGTCCCCTTCACGGTCAGCACCGTATCGATCCCATGTCGGGGCTCCCAGCGGGATATAGACGATACCGCGGGCTTCATCGACGGTCAGGAAACCCCAGGCATTGACCCCTGACCGGGCATCGGTGCTGTCCGCTTCCCATGTCCGGGCCGCCTCGCCTTCCCGGGCGATGGTGTGAAGGGTCCAGACCTCTTCGCCCGTCAGAACGTTCCATGCCCTCACGTCGCCGGACGCCCCGGGTCCTGCACCTTCCTGAACGGCCGCGCCGGTGATGATGAGGTTTTCGAACACGATCGGCGGCGACGTCATGCCATAGCTGGCGGCCGCCTGGCCGTTCATGATCTCGGCCGTCTTCATCTCGACAACACCGGCTGTGCCGAAGCCTTCGGCAGGCAGGCCGGTTCGCGCATCCAGGGCGATCAGACGCCCGTCCCGGGTGCCAAAGATAATGCGAGGACCATGCGCGCCGTCGCCGGGCCAGTATTCGACCCCGCGCTGACTGGGCTGGCCGCTGCCGCCAACGGCATAGGACCAGACAATCTCTCCGGTCTCGGGCCTCAGGGCCACGACCCGGGCGAAGGGTGTCGTCAGATACATCAGTCCGTCCACGACCAGGGGGGTGACCTGGGTCGCCCCGCCCCGTCCTCCACCCCGTCCGGGGGGGGCAGCGCCTTCGGCGACAGCCTGGGCCGCAGCCGCCGTGCCCTGCTCGGCGCTGCTGGCCGCCGCCACAGGCGGCCGCATGTGAAACACCCACGCCGGCTCCAGCCGGGCGACATTGCCGGCATTGATCTGATCCAGGGGCGAGAAACGCATGCCGCCCTTGTCGTGACCGTACGTCGGCCAGTCGCCGGCCGCGGGCACGGTCTGGGCGAAAGCACTGCCACAGAAGGCCAGTGCGGCGACGCAAACCGTCGCGCGCAAGAGGTGCAGTTTCATGGCGTAACTCCCAGGGAGTCGACCGAACCGGATCGACCTCATTTCAGTTTCCTCCGGCCGTTCGCTTGTCGCGAAATCGACCGAACCGGATTAAGCGTGTGCTGTCGAACTTGATCAAGTTCATTTTGTACGAAAGAGTGAGTTACACGCAACCGCCAGGCCGATCCGTCGGTCTCTCGGACCCGCGCAACACATAAGGTGCGACGCTGAAGCGACGCCGAGTATCGACCTGGGGAGGTCAACCAATGACGGAATTCGCTGCCGCCGCACGCCCGACGAAGGCGCGATTCCTGATCCTGGCCCTCGTGACGGTCGGAACCATGATCAACTACCTGGATCGCTCCGTTCTCGGGGTGGCTGCCCCGGTGATGACGCAGGAGCTTGGCCTGAATGCGGCCCTTATGGGCCTGGTGTTCTCGGCCTTCTCCTGGACCTATGCGGCGGCCCAGATACCGGGCGGTGTCTTTCTTGACCGCTTCGGCGCCCGGTTCACCTACGCCCTGTCGGTCACGCTCTGGTCGCTCGCCACCCTGCTTCAGGGTCTGGTGACAGGCCTCGGGACCCTGTTGGCGTGCCGCCTGGCACTGGGCGTCGCCGAAGCGCCCTGTTTTCCGGCCAACAGCCGTATTCTGAGCACCTGGTTTCCCCAGAGCGAGCGGGCGCGCGCGACCAGTGTCTATTCCGTTGGCCAGTACTTCGGTCTGGCGTTTCTAAGCCCGGTCCTGTTCTGGATCACGGGAGCCTTCGGCTGGAGGGCGCTGTTCGTCATCGTCGGGGCAGCGGGCATCGTATTTGGTCTCGTCTGGTGGCTCGCCTATCGCGAGCCTCACCAGGCCAGACAGGCGAACCAGGCGGAACTCGACTACATCGAAGCGGGCGGCGGCCTCGGCCACGGCGGCGAACGGACAAAATTCGACTGGCGCAATATCGGCCGCCTGCTCCGCAAACGACAGATCCTCGGCGCCTCGATCGGCCAGTTCGCAGGCAACTCCACCCTGGTCTTCTTCCTGACCTGGTTTCCGACCTACCTCGCGACCGAGCGGGAGATGGGCTGGCTCAAGGTCGGATTCTACGCCGTGCTGCCCTTTATCGCGGCCTCCATTGGCGTGGTCTTCGGTGGCACCGTGTCGGACATGCTGCTGAAGTGGACCAAGTCAGCGACAATCGCACGCAAGCTGCCGATCATCACAGGCCTGCTGCTGGCGTCCACGATCGCCACTGCGGCCTTCGTTGAAAGCGACGCCGTCGTGATCGCCATTATGTCCCTTGCATTCTTCGGTCAGGGGATGGTGAACCTCGGCTGGACGCTGATCACTGATGTGGCCCCCAAACGTCTGATCGGCCTGACCGGTGGAGTCTTCAATCTCTGCGCTAACGTTGCGGGCATCGTGACGCCCCTGGTGATCGGAATCGTCGTCGCCACGACGGGTTCGTTCCTCGGCGGCCTTGCCTTCATCGGGGTGGTGGCCCTGATCGGCGCCCTCTCCTACATCTTTATCGTCGGCCCGGTCGTTCGCGTTGAAATCGATATGCCCGACGATCCTGTCGCGCCGGCAGGCTCCAAGGCATGACGGACAAACCCGCGGCCCCCTCATCGAGCACGATTTCAGTCGGGCTGATTGGCTCCGGAATCGGCAAATCGCTGACTCCTGCGATGCACATGGCTGAGGGCGCCCGGCAGGGACTGCGTTACGATTACGCGCTCATGGACACCGCTGCCCTGGGAGAGTCTCCCGGCCTGCTAGCTCGGTTGGTCGATCAAGCTGAAGCCGAGGGGTACCGAGGCCTGAACATCACCCACCCATTCAAGCAGGAGATTCTAAATCTCCTCACTGAGACTTCTGCCGATGTCGAGGCGCTGGGCGCCTGCAATACGGTGGTGTTCGAAAATGGGTCTCGGACCGGTCACAACACCGACTGGTCCGGCTTTACACGTTCATTCAAACGCGGGCTTCCCGACGCCGCCATGGGTAAGGTGGTTCAGGTGGGCGCTGGAGGCGCCGGGGCAGCAACCGCATATGCACTGCTGCTCATGGGCGCAGGGCAGATCGAAGTCTTCGACGTTGACCGCGAGCGTGCCGAACGCCTCGCTGCTCGTCTGAACGCCCTCGGCCGGGGCGGTCGCGTCAAGGCTGGCAATGTCCTGGAGTCGGCGCTGCGCAGATGCGACGGAGTGGTCCAGGCAACAGCGGTAGGCATGGAAAGCTACCCTGGGACCCCTTTCGACCCCGAACTCCTATCGCCGGCAAATTGGCTTGCCGAAGTGATCTATTTCCCGGCCCAGACGGCTTTGCTGCAGGCCGCTGCAAAGATTGGTTGCCGCACACTCACTGGCGCGGGTATGGCTGTTTTCCAGGCCGTGACAGCCTTCGAACTTTTCGCAGGTCGCGCTGCCGACCCTAACGCTATGCTGCGGCACTTCGACTCTCTCGTGACGATATCATGAACTGTCTTCACTCAGCCGCCGAGCCATCCCACCGGGAACCTGGAATTGACTAAGAAGCCGATTGCTCCGGGTCGTTCACGCGTGAACGACCCGGATGCGACCAAAGCAAACATCCTGCAGGTCGCCACGATTGAGTTCGCCGAGCTAGGGTTTGACGGCGCCCGTATCGACGCAATCGCCGAGCGGACCAAGACCAGCAAGCGGATGATCTATTACTATTTTCAGAGCAAGAAGGGGCTTTATAGCGCTGTCCTGGTCGAATATTATCGACGACTGCGCAGTGCTGAATCTCTGCTTGAGCTCGAACATATAGAACCCCTGGAGGCAATTCTACGTCTCACTCACTTCACCTTTGACTATCACATGATAAATGCGGATGTCGTGCGCCTGGTGATGGTTGAGAATATTGCAAAGGGACGACACATCGAAGAGCTTCCATCGTTGGAGCCAGTCAACTCCGTCCTGATCAAGTCCCTGAAGAAAATTTGCACAAGAGGACAAAAATCTGGGGTGATGAGAAAGCTCGATCCCCTTCAGCTCTACATGACGATTGCCGCGCTCACATTCTTCAACGTCTCGAACCGGTATACGTTTTCAAAGATCTTCGGAATTGATATGGTTTCCCCAAAGTCGTCGGACTTGCGCAAGAAAGAGATCACCGAGGCCGTACTGAGATACGTCCGGGCCTGACATCTAGTTAAGCTTCCACTGGTGTGCCTCCTGTACACCCAGCCGCTGCTGTTCAAGACCACCCTGAAGTGTTCTATGAGCCGGGCGTTACCCCGCAGCCACCGGACGCCGGCGTTGGCCGATGCTTCCTGGGCCTCCCACTCCTCGATCTTGCGGGCGGTGTATTCGGGCGACCTGGTGAAACGCGCGAACACTACATAGATCACCGGCGCCACGAACAGGATCAGCAGGGCCGAGAACATAGCGCCAGGGAAAATCACCACGCCGGCTGCTGACAGGTTAACCCCGCCAGATCGAAAGCCCCCCTGCCCTGCCCAAGATCAGTCAACCGTGGCCGATCATGCAGCGTCGGCTTCGGCGTGGAATCGCCGAGGTGCGGGTCTGCTGATCAGATGGCGCTGGATTTGGAAGGTGCTTCCGATCTCCCGCGCGGGTGGTGAGGAAATTTTCGGCTGAGCCTTGGGATTTGAACCGCTGCTGCTGTCGCGCTCGTCTTCGGATCGGAAGGTTCGGGTTCTCGATCTGATTGTTCTCCCGGAGCCGACCCGGCCGGCGAAGTTGGCGTGGGTTCAACTGATCCAGAGCCGTGCCGTAAGACGCCAGCCCGTCCGGCGTGATCGTCTGACGCTCGACGAACTGATTGTGCAATAACCGCTTGAGCAGCTTGATTGCCGCCTCCGTGTCCCGCCGGTGCTGGATCACGAGGTCGAGGACCTCGCCTTCGTCATCGACCGCCGCCACAGACACATCCGCTTTCCGGCAATCGAACACACGATCTCGTCGAGATGCCAACGGGGTGACGGCACGGGCCTGCGACGCTTCAACCGCCTGGCGATCAAGGGCCCGAACTTGATCGTCCAGCAGCGGACCCTCTCGTAGCTCACGTCGATTCCCCGTTGGGCGAGAAGCTCCTCGACGTCACGAAAACTGAGGCTGAAGCGGAAGTATAGCCAGACCGCATGGCGGATGACCTCCGCAGGAACCCGCTGGTGCTTGACCGAAATCGACTTCGCGAAACATCATCCCAGTCAGCGGGTTAGGCCACAAATACTGGAGACTTTTTATAGTTCGCCTGACAGCACCTGTGTGGCGCCCTCGTCTAACTGACGCAGGATCATGGCCACCTCGGCCTCGCTGAACTTCGCCCGCTTCATCGTCTCTCCTCGTTCACAAGCAAAGGCAAACCGGAAGATTCCAGCCCAGACCGGTCCGATAATTCAGGGGCAGGTCAGTCCAGTCTCCTCGCAGAGTCTGAATCAGATCGAGAGCATCCCACCAATGGGGCCTGAGCCTAGGGCAGACTCTCTTTGTCCAACTGACAGATTGTTTACACGCTTATGGTTTGATCCACTGGTGCTAGACCTCGGACAAAACACAGAACGCCCCGTCCCCCTCGCCTCGCCGGTTCGCGTGATGGTCGTCGATGACTCGGCCATCGTGCGCGGCCTGATCATCCAGATGCTTGAGAAGCATGTTGACATCCAGATCGTTGCGCGCGCGGCCAACGGCGAGGTCGCCGTTGCGGAATTGGGTCGCACCGAGGTCGATGTCATCGTGCTCGATCTGGAGATGCCGGTCATGGACGGCATGACGGCGCTGCCTCTGCTCCTGGCCAAGCGGCCGGGCGTCCAGATCGTCGTGGCCTCCACCCTGAGCAAGCGGAATGCGCGGATCAGCCTGGAGGCCCTGCAGCAGGGGGCTGCTGACTACGTACCCAAACCCGAAACAGGGAGCCTCGTGAATGCCGAGGAGTTCGAGCGCGAGCTGCTCTCCAAGGTCGTGGCCTTGGGCCAGCGCGGTCCAGGCAGAACGCAGACTCCAGCGGCGCGACCCATTCTTGCTGCGCAACCCCGGAAATCGACGGTCAGACCCGGGATCATCGCCATCGGCGGCTCGACAGGCGCGCCGCCTGTTCTTCTCCAGATCATGGCTGGGCTGAAGGACGCCGTTACACAGCCCATTCTCATTACCCAGCATATGCCGGTGACATTCACCGCCCTTCTGGCCGAACAACTCGCGCGCGCCGGAGCCCGCCCCTGCGCAGAGGGCAAGGACGGCGAACCCATCTTGCCGGGCCGGGCCTATGTCGCACCGGGCGGCTGGCACATGACGGTCGGACGAAGCGGCGTGACGCCGGTGATCCGGCTGAACCAGGATCCGCCCGAGCATTTCTGCCGCCCCGCCGTCGATCCCATGCTGCGGTCAGCGGCCGAGATTTATGGAAACCGCCTGCTTGCCGTCATCCTGACAGGTATGGGGGCCGACGGCGCCGAGGGCTGCAGGATTGCTGCACAGTCGGGTGGCCGGTTCGCGGTTCAGGATGAGACGAGCAGCGCGGTGTGGGGCATGCCAGGCGCGGCGGCGAAAACAGGGCTGGCGGAGGCGATCCTGCCCGCTCACCAAATTGCAAACTGGATCAAGGAGATCGCCAAGTGAGCCTGGGCGCACCCGATGACGTAGAAGCCTTCCGCCGTCTGGTGCTTGAACGCTCGGGACTGATCCTGAGTGCTGACAAGGACTATCTGCTGAAGAGCCGACTGGAACCGATCGCGCGTGCAGAAGGCCTGCCAGACGTCGCCACCATGATGCGCCAGGTGCGCATAGCGCCCGTCGGTCGGATGGCTCAGCGCTGCATCGACGGCATGGCGACCCACGAGTCGTTCTTCTTTCGCGACATCACGCCCTTCGACCAGTTGCGCGACGTGATCCTTCCCCAACTCTGGGCTTCGAGGTCGCAGACAAAGACCCTGCGCATCTGGAGCGCCGCCTGCTCGAGCGGACAGGAACCCTACTCGCTGGCGATGATGCTGCGGGAGGAGCAGGCGAAGTTCGGCGACTGGAAGATCGAGATCCTGGCTACGGACTTTTCCCAGCCGATTCTGGAAAGGGCGCGCTCGGCGCTCTACAGCGACTTTGAGGTCCGGCGGGGCTTGACCGATCAGCGTCAGGCACGCTGGTTGGTTCGGGAAGGCGGAGCGTTCCGCATCGCGCCGGAAATCCGCGCCATGGTCCAGTTCCGCCACCACAACCTGCTGGACGGCATGGCGACGCTGAGAAAGTTTGACCTGATCTTCTGTCGCAACGTGCTGATCTATTTCGAGCCGGCGAAGAAGGCGCAGACCCTGGAAGGCATCGCCACCTGCCTGGTTCCTGACGGCTCCTTGATCCTGGGAAGCGCGGAAACCGTTGTTGGCCTGACCGGTTCTTTCCAGCCGACGCCCGGATTACGTGGCGTGTTCCGCACCAGGTCGCAACCGCTGAGCCAGCGAGCCGTCGCTTGATGCGGTGGAACTGAATGAGCAAAGGGGCGGCTGGATTTCCAGCCGCCCCTTTTTGTGTCCGATGTCCGATCAGCTGTTGGCGAGCTTGTCCATTTCCAGCGTCAGGGACTCGGCCTGTTGAGCCAGCTCCCCCGAAGCATTCAGGAGATCGTTGGAGGCCTGACTGGTCTGAACGGCGGCGGCGCTGACATTGGCGATGCTGGTCGAGACCAGCTGTGTGCCCTCAGACACCTGGCTGACGTTGGCGGCGATCTCGCGGGTCGCAGCGGTCTGTTCCTCGACCGCGCCCGCGATCGCTGACGCGATCTCGGCGACCTTCCGGATCGTGTCGGTGATACCGGCGATGGCCCCGACGGATGTCTGGGTCGCGGCCTGCATGGCGTTGACCTGTGACGAGATCTCGTGGGTCGCGCGCGCCGTCTGGTCCGACAGGCTCTTGACCTCGGACGCCACGACCGCGAACCCCTTGCCCGCCTCGCCCGCCCGCGCCGCCTCGATCGTGGCATTGAGAGCCAGAAGCTTGGTCTGACCGGCGATGTCGTTGATCAGGGTGACGACATTGCCGATCTTCTGGGCGGCCTCCGCCAGGGTCTTGATCGCCTCGGAGGTCTTGTCCGCCTCGACCACGGCATGCTGCGAGATGTTCGAGGATTCTGCGACCTGACGCGCGATCTCGCTGATCGAGGCGGTCAGTTCTTCCCCGGCCGACGACACGGTCTGGACGTTCACGGAAGTGACTTCTGCAGCAGAGGCGACGGATGCTGCCTGGCGGGTGGTCTCCTCGGCCGTGCGGGCCATACCCTCGGCGGTTGCGCGCATCTCCGATGCAGCCGAGGCCACGATGGAGGATATCTCGGTAACGCGTTCGACGATGCCCTTTTGGTCGGTGATGTCGGTCGCGTACTTGACGACCTTGTAGGGCTTGCCGTTCAGGTCGAGGATCGGATTGTAGCTGGCCTGGATCCAGAATTGTCGGCCAGTGGCGTCCAGGCGACGGAACTTGCCGGAGGCGAACTTGCCTTGGGCCAGAGAATCCCAGAACGTCCGGTACTCGATACTCTGAGCATCTGCCGGTTCCACAAACATGGAGTGGTGGCAACCAACCACCTGATCCAGTCGATAGCCGGTCGTCTTCAGGAAGTTGGCGTTGGCGTCAATGATGTTGCCCGACAGGTCGAACTCAATCACGGCCTGGACCTTGTTGATCGCGGCGATCTGGCCCTCAAAGTTGGCAGTGGCGAGTCGCTGCTCGGTTATGTCGATCGCGTATTCGACGACCTTGAACGGCTTTCCGCTCCGATCCAGGACGGAATTATAGCTCGCCTGTATCCAGATTTCCCGTCCTTCGCGCGTGACGCGCTTGTACTGCCCAGCGTCGTATTCTCCTCGGCCCAGCTTGTCCCAGAACATCCGGTACTCGTGACTGGCGGCAGCGGCGGGGTCCAGGAACATGGAGTGGTGACGGCCCTGAACCTGGTCCAGGCTGTAACCCATCGCGCTGAGGAAATTCTCATTGGCGAAACGGACCGTGCCGTCGAGGTCGAACTCGACGACGGCCTGCACCCGGTTGATGGCATCCAGCATGCCCTCGCGCAGGCGATCCTGGGTGACGTTGTCCCACTCCAGAACATTCCCGACATAGTCGCCTTTGGCATCGATAACCGACGTGATGAGCAGCGAGAACCGCAGGTCGCCCACGGTGATCTCGGCGCGGTGCGGCTCCTTCCTCGGCTGGGCCATCATGCCGCGCTGGTGGGCCGGGTTCTTGTGGAATGCGTCGATCGAGGTGCCGATCATGTTGTTGAAGTCGATCCGTGGGAACTGCTTCTTGAACAGGTCGTGATGCTCCGCCATCAACCGCGTTGTTTCTGGATTCATATAGGTGATGTCGTAATCGCGATTGATGGTCATCAGCGCGACGGAGGCGCCGTCCATGGCGGCACGGCTGAAGGTCGGGGAGTCAAACTCCGGGACCAGGTCAAAGGCTTCGCCGATCTGTTCGGCCATGGCGCTCTTGGTCATGTCAGGATTCCTTCAGGACGTTGCGGGGGCGGTCAGGCCGCTAGTTGCTGGGTGGGTGCGAGGGTCAGAAAGCGTTCGACGTTGAGGACCAGCATCAACTCGCCATCCAGGCGGTAAAGCCCGTCGGTGACGGCACGCCAGTCCGGTGACAGGCTGATGGGGGTCGGCTCCTGTTCAGCGACGGCGAGCCACAGGACGTCGCCGACGTCGTCGACCTGCAGCGCGTAGAGTTCGCCGGAGCGCTCCACGATCACACTCATGTGCGAGGCTCCGGGCTCGCGGGCCGGCATGCCCATGCGTTTTCGGATGTCGATGGCGGTGACGATCCTTCCGCGAAGGTTCAGCGACCCCGTGACCTCGGGCGGGGCCAGAGGTACGATGTCGATGCGAACAGGGGCGATCACGTCCTGGACCGACAGGACCGGCACGCCGAAAGTCTCTCCCCCGACGCGGATGGAGACCAGCCCCTGGATCTGCGTGTCGTCGATGGTTGTCATCCGCCAGCTCTTTTCAGGGGTTCGAGGGTCTCGCTCACGGCCGTCAGGATGTCCTCGCACTCGCCGGTTCGCGCGAAGTCAGCCAGGCCCGTCGCCGTATCAAGCCGGTGTGCGCCCAGCCCCAGCAAAGGCGTCGTGTGCCATGAGGAGGCCTTTCCGAAGGCCTGAGCCATCTGGCGGGCATAGGGACTGGACGGCGAGGTGTCCGCAAGGATCAGGTCATAGACAGCGCCGTCGTCATGAAGGGCCAGCGCCCGCTGTGGATCGGTCGCGACCTCGACCACGTAGCCAGCCTGAGCGAGCAATGGGCCGAGCAGTAGTTGGGTGAAGGGGCTCTGGTCCACGACGAGCACACGCTTGGTCGGCGCCGCCGCGACGGAAGCCGCCGGCGCCGCGGCACTGCCGAACGCCGCCACGGGCGCCGCAGTCTCGTTGGGGGCGCCGAGGCCGACTTTTAGCCAGTAGACATCCACGTCGATGAGTTCAGTGGCGTGGCCGGCGACGACAATGCTGGCGGCAGAGCCCATCGCCGCACCGTAAAGTTGTGGGTGCAACGGCCCCTCGACGATATCGACGATTTCGTCGACCAGAAGGCCCAGGTTGTGCACGCCGCGCGACAGGACAAGCAGGGGCCGCCGAGCGTCGCTCTCGAAGACCACGGGCTGGCCGTCCGCGCATATGACCGGCATCAGCGTGCCGCGATACTGCACGACCGAGCGGCCATCGACCCATTCGACGGACTTGCGCTCAAGCTCCTCGATGCGGGCGACCTGCCCCAAGGGAGCAGCCTTCAGGGCCTCGCTGGCGGCGCGGAAAACCAGAAGCTGCTGGGTCACGTCGGCGACTGCGGCTGGCTCAGTCTCGTCGGCATCTGCGCCCCCGACCAGGTGCGATGCACCGGCTTCCAGCGACAGCCCCTTGAAGTCCAGAATCATGATGACCGAACCGTCGCCGAGAATGGTCGCGCCGGAGTACAGCTTCAGATGTCGCAGGATAGTCGCCACCGGCTTGACTACGATTTCCTCGGTGTCGAACACCCGATCCACGATCACGCCGAAGGTGAAGGACCCGACTTTGCCGACCACGATGCAGGCGTCGCCACGGGGGGTCTCCGGTCCTGAGAGCCCGAGCATGGTCTGGAGCGACACCAGCGGCAGCAGGCGGTCCCGCAGCCGCAGGACCGACGACCCGTTGATATGCTCTATTCGACGCCCCTCGCTACCGTTTGCGCTGACCAGCTCGACGATGCTGCCCTGAGGCATGGCGAACCGTTCGCCACAGGATTCGACGATCAGCGTCGAGACGATCGATAAGGTCAGCGGAATACGAATCACGAAGCGCGTGCCCTGACCCTCGGTCGAGCTCAGTTCGATGACGCCGCCGATCTTTTCGATGTTGGTGCGCACCACGTCCATGCCGACACCACGACCGGACACCGACGTCACCTGCGCCGCCGTCGAAAAGCCGGGCAGGAAAATCATCTGACGCGCGTCGGCGTCCGTCATCGCGACAGCCTGCGCGCTGGTGATGAGCCCGTTGGAGACGGCCTTGGCTCGAATCCGATCCGCCGGCAGACCCCGACCGTCGTCCGCCATTTCCACGACAATGGCGCCACCTTCATGCCTTGCCGAGAGGCTGATGCGACCGGCGGCGGACTTGCCCGCAGCCATGCGCTCGGCCGGGATTTCCAGTCCGTGGTCCGCTGCGTTGCGAATCATGTGGGTGAGCGGATCCTTGATCAGCTCCAACACCTGTCGATCCAGCTCGGTTTCTTGCCCGCTAGTGACCAGCTCGATCGACTTACCGAGATCGGAAGCCAGATCGCGGACCAGCCGCGGCAACTTCGCCCAGGCC
This sequence comes from Brevundimonas subvibrioides, assembly GCF_002280785.1. Classification (GTDB taxonomy): domain Bacteria; phylum Pseudomonadota; class Alphaproteobacteria; order Caulobacterales; family Caulobacteraceae; genus Brevundimonas; species Brevundimonas subvibrioides_B. The sequence goes on along the minus strand of NZ_NCEQ01000004.1, from coordinate 110,596 downwards.
CCACTGATGGGCTGCATCCGCGTGGTCATCACGCCTTCCTGCAGTTCGCTGGTCACCTGATTCAGGCGATGAAGCGGGCCAGCAAAGGGGCTTTCGGGCTCACCGCGCAGGGTCTGGATCAGCTGGTTTCTGATCAGCACCAGTTCGCTGACCATGGTCATCAGGTTTTCGAGAACATCAACGCTGACGCGGATCGTCTGGTTGGCGGTCTCCGGCTCTGACACCGGGCGAGGCAGTGGCGGGGCAGCGGGTTGCGCCGGCTCGTCTTCGACAGGGGATGTCGTTGCGGCGGGGTCGGCCAGGATCGTCGCGACGGCGGCCGGATCGGCTTCGAGCGCGACCAGGGCCGTGCGCGTGGCCTCGAAGACGCGGCAAGTTTGATCTTCCGACAGCCGCGGGAAGGCGGCGGCCAGCGTGGCGGCGAATCCTCCTCGAGCGGTATTCCGGGCTTCCGCCACCAGGCCGTCCCGCAGACCGGCCTGGAGCCCATCGATATCCACGCCGGCGAAGTGGGGTCCGATCTCCGCATCGCCGACCAGTTCGCCGATGGCACATTCACAGGCGGCATCGATTGTCGCCTCTCCGCCCAGTCGCTCCAGCATGGGACGAGAGGACGGTGAGACAGGGGGAGACGATGGCGCGGCGGCAGACGTCTCGGCGGCGAAGATGGCGTCAAGTCTGGCGATCAGCAGACCGTCGTCGCCCTGTGGCTCCGCACCATCCGTGGCGATCCCTTCGATCACAAGCCGGACGACATCCACGGCCTGCAGAATGGCCGAGACCGCATCACGCGTGACGACCAGGGTGTTGTCACGGAACCCGCCCAGGACATTCTCGGCCGCATGAGCGACGGTCTGAAGCCGGGACAGACCCAGAAAGCCACTGGTTCCCTTGATCGTATGAATCAGCCGGAAGATGTCGCCCAGCAGAGCCGGATCGTCCGGGGTCTGTTCGAAGGTCACCAGTTTAATGTCTAGCGCCTCGATGCCCTCTCGGGCTTCAGCAACGAAATCCTGAATGACATCGTCCACGGCCCACCCCCGACGGCACGGGCACTCCCCCGCTTTCCATCCCAAGCAGGATTGATGTTATTGGTTAACCGGATCTGAAAGCAAAGAATTGTTATATATAGGTAGTTCTGCTTAGGCTCTATACAGCCCGAAATTTTAGTATCTGTAATCTATAGATCGTTATCGGAGAATCAGAAGCTCTTACATTTCTTATCCTCAACTTTCCGTGACCTCCCAAGAATTGGTATTCGCATGGCAGTCGATAAAACGATGAACGTCCTGGTTGTGGACGATTACAAATCCATGATCCGGATTGTTCGTGGACTGTTGAACCAGATCGGCTTCGTCAATGTTGATGAGGCACTGGACGGGCCGACGGCGCTGGCGCTGATCCGCAGTAAAACCTACGGGCTCGTCCTCTCTGACTGGAACATGCAGCCGATGAGTGGACTGGAGTTACTCAAGGAGGTTCGGGCGGAAGAGCGGACCAAAAGCCTTCCCTTCGTTATGGTGACCGCCGAGGCCAAGGCGGAGAACGTCGTCGCGGCGCGCCAGGCCGGTGTGAACAACTACGTCATCAAGCCTTTCACACTGGCTGTGCTGAAGCAAAAACTCACCACTGTGCTGGGCGAACTTTGACATGGACGTCGCCGAAGCCCTCGCGGAGATCGACGCCCTGAAGGCCTCGCTGGAGGACGTCTGCGACGCGATCATGACCCGCGCCGAGCAGGGCGTTATCGTGACGGCCGATCCTCCCATCGACGCCGTGGCCGTCGCTGCCGTCTTCTCGGAGATCATGGTCCTGTGCGCCTTCCAGGACCTGGCCGGCCAGCGCCTGTCGCGCCTGTCTCAGGCCCTTGGGGGAGGCCCCGTGGACAACCGACCTGACGCCCGGCTTCTCAATGGACCGGCCAACGCAGGCGGGCTGGACCAGGAGGCGGCGGACGCCGTGTTCGATGACCTGTAACCGTCGCGACCATCGCAATGGCTGTCGGCCATGAGCCTGCCGTCCACGCGACTGGGCCTCGGGGCCGTCGAGCCCCTGCTCGTTGACGATAACGGACAGTCGCTGGAGATCATCACCGCGATCCTGATGGGCTTCGGGATCAACAAGGCCACCAAATGTGGCTCGGCGGCCGAGGCCCGCGATCTGCTGTCGAGCCGGATCTTCGACGTCGTGATCATCGATTGCGAAATGCCCGGCGAAGACGGGTTCTCGCTGGCCCAGCACATCCGGTCTAACCCCCAGAGCGCGAACTTCACCGTTCCCATCCTGATGATGAGCGCCGTCACGCCGAAGTCCAAGATTGAAGCGGCGCGTGACAACGGCGCCAACTTCACTATCGCCAAGCCCGTCTCGCCGACAACGCTTCTGGAGCGCATGTTGTGGCTTGCCCAGAGCAACAGAATGTTCATCTCGGATCCAGGCTACACGGGTCCTGACAGGCGGTTCCACACGGCTCCACTCCAGGACGGAGTGTCGGAGCGACGCGACGCCGATCTGGCATTGACGGCCAAACCCGAGCGCGCCCTGTCACAAAATGAGATCGATGGGTTGTTCACATGAGTTCGCGCCGACCCCCCACCATCACCTTCATGCCTCGCAACCGCCTGTCCAAAATTTTGCCGACGATGAACCCCAAGGTCTTCGCCGAATGTGTCGAGAACGCCGAGAAGGAAGTCGAGCGGATCGCGCCAATCCTGGGCGAGAGCACGGAAGGCGACGTGCAGTCGCTGATCCGCCTGTGTCACCAGCGCGAAGACGAGATCTTCGGCCAATGTCGGGAGATCGGCTGGCTGGCCCTCCGCATCATCGAAAGCGCCCGCCTGACGCGCAGGCCGGAACTGGCCGAGGCGGCCAAGGGTCTCTGGGAAATGATCGAGGCCCTGTCGGAAAGGGGAGTCTGGCACACGGACGCCCTGAGACTGCACGCCGATGCCCTGCAGGCCCTGACATCCGGCGCGCAGATCGGCGCGGATGGTATCGCCACGATCGAGCGGGAACTACTCAGAATGCGCGCGGCCATCGGAGCGGAGGCTGCGCACTGAGCGGCAAGGCCGGAAGGCCGGCCTGCTCGTCAGATCGATAGCGGCGAACCGTTCGCAAGACAAAACAGCAAGCCCACAAGCTCTGGCCTGCAACTGACGCTGTCCAGAAGTTGCTGGGTCTTGTCGGGGGGCATTCAGGATCGGTGCCCCCGCCATGGCTCACACGCAATGAGACGGGGAGATGCCGGCCATCGATGCGGATCGGCATGGAAATGGGCCCCCGCTGGCAGAGTGATCGGCGTCAAAAAAAAGGACCTCTGCTTCCGGAGATCCAAGGGCGCCCTCCTTCTTATAAGTAGAATTGCGTAAAGCGATTCACAGTCCTTGCATCGTCGCCGTCGGCCAGCTTATCCGTTCCGCGAGTTGTATCACGCTCGCTAGATCGCGAAGCAGACCTGGAACACACGCCGCCACAAACAACCGCCGGATCGGGGAGGCGATCGGGATGGAAGGATCATTCGCCGGCAGCATTCTGGTCGACGCGCCAATGGCAGTCGTCGCGATCGATCGGGACGGAATCATCCGCAGCGCGAACGCCACCGCCGAATCTTTCTTCGGAGGCCCGTTGATCGGATCTTCGGCGGTTCCAATTGCCGGCCTGATCGATGATCTGAAGCTACGGGGCGACGCGGACGAGGATGCCGTTGCGGCTTTCAATGTCCGCAGCCGCAGCCGCAGCCGCATCGACGGCGTTCACATGCAGGCTTGGCGCCTGGACGGAACACCGGTTTCGGTGGATGTCGAGGCCGCATGCTTCACCTCGGAGGGCGAGTCCTTCGTCACCTTGTTCATTCAGGATGTGACCTCCGTGATGGAGGCCGAGAGAGCCGTTCTGGAGCTGCGTTTTCAGATCACCCAGAACTGGCGCCTAAACTCTCTCGGTGAGTTGGCGTCGGTGATGGCGCACGAACTGAATCAACCCCTGTCCGCGATCGCCAATCATCTGCACGCTGCGCGTGTTCTATTGTCTCGCGAAGACTGCGATGCAGGGGTGGTCCAGCAGTCGCTCGACGCGGCCGAGGCTCTGGCGCAACGAGCCGGCGATACCATCCGAAGGCTGAGGGCGCTGCTGTCGCGCGACACCGGCTATCACAAGGCAGAGTTCGTGGCCGACGTGATCGGTGAGATCATGCCGATCCTGTCCATCAGCGCGCACGCCGGGGCGGCTGAGTTGCTGCTGGATGTCGATCCGAAGCATCAGGCCGCCTGCGACCGTGTCCAGTTGCAGCAAGTGATCTTCAACCTGGTGCGAAATGCGTTGGAGGCTCCTCCATCCGGAACGCGACGCCAGGTCAGGATCAGCGGCCAATCTCTGGGGCAGGGAGCCTACAGCATCGCTGTCGAGGACAATGGTCCGGGCATCGCCCCGGAGATACTCGGCCGTCTCTTCGATCCTTTGGTCAGCACAAAGCCCGACGGCATGGGCCTCGGCCTGTCGATCTGCCGAACGATCGTTGAGGCCCATGGCGGCAAGATCAACAGCGCCGAGAGCGCGCTAGGGGGGGCCGCCTTCGTGTTCAGCCTCAATGAAGCAAGCGCGGTCAGAACATGAGCATGGGCTCCGTTGTCGTAGTCGATGACGACCCGGAGGTTCTGGAATCGATCGTGTCGCTGCTGAAGATCGACGGGTATCCCGTTACGGGCTTTTCTTCAGCTGCGGCGTTCCTCCACGCAGTGCCCGACCTTTCTCCCGCCTGTGTGATCACCGACATCAGGATGCCGCAGATCGACGGATTGAGCCTGATCGAGCGCCTGCGGGAATTGGGGCTGGGCGCCGTTCCGACCATCGTGGTCAGCGGTCACGCGAACGTGCCGATCGCGGTGGCCGCCATGCAGTTAGGCGCAGTGACGGTTCTGGAAAAGCCGTTCCCGCCCGGGCGCCTTCTGGACGCCGTGGCAGAGGCGATCAAGACCGTTACCGTCCCTGCCGATTCGCCTGAGAATGAGGCGATCCGTAAGCGCTACGAGACGCTATCGCCGCGAGAGCGAGAAGTGCTGTCACATCTGCTCAAGGGGTCCAGCAGCAAGGTGGCAGCCATCGCACTCCGCATCAGTCCGCGAACGATCGACATCTTCCGAGCCAACATTCTCCGAAAGATGAAAGCGCCGAATCTCGCTGCGGTGGCGACCCAGATCGCAAGGCCCGGAGTGGGCCTGAAAGGTTAACTTCGCCAAGTCGAAAGCCCCTACCCCGCCGCCCTCACCGCAGACCGGGCCTTAGACAGCGACGCGCTTCGTCGCCTCTTGCTGAATCGCGGGACCCGGCCCGTGATCCCAAACGCCCCCCGTCGCAAGCGACTGCACCCCTTCGACCCCGAGCCCTGCAAGCGCAGGAACCTCGTCGAACGCGCCTTCTGCGGCATCAAGGACTTCAGGCGTGTCGCCACCCGGTACGACAGGCTGGCCTGCACATAAGTCGCAGCCATCGCCCTCGCAGCCATCATCGCGTGGTCGTTATGAGTCTGGCCCCTGGCGGACACCATCAGGGCCAGCGGACAGCAGCGCCGCGCCAACAGGCCGGATAGATGACCGCACCGCGGCGCCTCATTCCGGCGCCGGGCATGTCCTGGCGACATAGTCGGCGTGGGTCGGCATCACCTCCACGCATTTGCTGATCACCGACTCGATATTGTCGAGGAACTCGACAGTCTGGGCGTCGCTCTTGATATCCACGAGCGGGTCGTAACCCCGTGGGCTGATCCCCTGGCCGAGAAAGACCTGAATCCAGCTTTCTTCGGCGAACAGTTCCTCGTCTTCGCGGAAGATGCGGCCGTTGGCGCGAAACAGATCAATCTTGCGCTGCAGCGTCGCAGGCACCTCCATGTCCCGGCAATACCGCCAGAAGGGCGTGTCGGCCCGTTCCGTGGCCTTGTAGTGAAGGATGATGAAGTCGCGAATTCGCTCGTATTCGAAATCCGTCTGGCGGTTGAATTCGTCGATTCCCGCCTGATCGAAACTGGCATCAGGCAACAGGCGCACCATCCGGATGATCGCTGACTGGATAAGGTGCAGGCTGGTCGACTCAAGCGGCTCAAGAAAGCCGCTCGACAGCCCGATCGCGACGCAGTTGCGGTTCCAGATCTTCTTGCGCTTGCCAGTGACGAAGCAAAGCCTCAGCGGCTCAGCGCGTTGCGCGCCGTCGAGATTGTCGCACAGGATCCGCTCGGCCTCGTCATCGTCCATGTACTGGCTCGAATAGACATGGCCGTTTCCGGTCCGGTGCTGCAGGGGGATGCGCCACTGCCAACCGGCCGGACGGGCGGTGGATCGCGTGTATGGCGTGAAATCCCCGGACCGCTCGCAGGGCACGGCGATCGCGCGGTCACAGGGCAGCCAGTGCGTCCAGTCCTCGTAGCCGGTCTTCATCGCCTGTTCGATCAGCAGCCCGCGGAACCCGGAGCAGTCGACGAAAAAATCGGCCGGGATCACCTCACCGTCGTCCATGGTCACCGACTGGATGAAGCCGTCGTTGCTGCGAAGGGTGACGTCAGCGACCTTTCCCTCACGCCGTCGAACCCCACGGTCCTGAGCATAGCCGCTGAGATATTTCGCGTAGAGGCCGGCGTCGAAATGAAAGGCATGGGCGAGATGCGCGATCGGTGACTCGGCCATCCGGGGATCGGCGCGCATGAATTTGTTCCCGAGTGCAGCCGCCGTATTGATCGAATAGTTGGCGAAATCGGCAGCGCGGCCCTGACTGTTTGCCTTGAGCCAGTATTGATGGCAGCGCAGCCACTCCAGATCCCGACCGATCACCCCGAAGCCATGAATGTAGCTGGAGCCAGGGCGAAGCCAGTCATTGAACTGGATGCCGAGTTTGAAGCTACCCTGTGTACGTTGGAGGAATTCGTTCTCGTCGAGCCCAAGCAACTCGTTGAATTTCTTGATCGCAGGAATCGTGGCCTCACCCACGCCGACAGTGCCGATCTCGCGGGATTCGACCACCGTAATCTCATAGAGTCCCTTGAACAGCCGGGACAGCAGCGCCGCGGTCATCCATCCGGCTGATCCGCCGCCGACGATCAGAATTCTGCTGAGTTGCCGCATTCGTCGTCTCCCGGCCTACGGTGTCGCCATCTCGCAGGCTGCCGGCGTGACGGGCACCGGAAGCGCTCCGTTGGTCCGGGAACTGGCATAGCTCAGCCCATAGCCCCGCGGAAACTGAACGGCATTCCCCGGGCCTTCGCCCGTACTGCAGGCCGAGCCCGGCCAGACGAAGGAGAGGCGTCCGGTAAAGTCGAACGGCCCGCTCAACAGGACATCCGCCAGACCATCTCCTTCGGTGCCGGGAAGGAAGGCTGCCACAAACGCGTCAGACAGGTTGATCAGGTCATTGGCATAGGCGGGGCGCCCCGAGTACAGCACCGTGACCACAGGCACCCCCCGCCCGGAGACCGCCTGGAGAACAGCAAGGTCGGCTGGATAGCTCAGACTGTGTTGAACCGGAGCCGGAGCCCGTACGTCGCCATTGTACTCTGCGTAGGGCGTCTCGCCGAGAACGGCGATCACCGTGTCAAAGGCCGACACGTCGATGCCCGCAGCGTCAATGGAATAGACAACATTTTCCGACCCAAGGCCCCGGCGAAGCGCACCGAGCAGGGTCGTGCCGCCGCGGAAGTCCGCGTTGGTGTTTTCAGTCCCGCCCCAGGTCAGGGTCCAGCCGCCGGTCTGGTTGGACAGGCTGTCGGCGCTCGCCCCCACGACGAGTATCCTGCGATCATGCGCGAGCGGCAGGACGCCGTTCTCGTTCTTGAGCAGGACTACAGACTGCCGAACGGCCTCGCGCGCCAGCGCGCCCGCCAGCAGGGCGTCGGCGCGGCCGTTGTAGAGGCTCGCTGATGGCGCCCTCTCGAAGAGACCAGAGCGCATCTTGACCCGCAGGATGCGCGTCACGGCCTCGTCAAGCCGGGCCGTGGAAATCCGTCCAGCCTGAACGTCCGCTACGGTATTGGAAATAAAGGCCTTCCAGTCCTCGGGGACCATGATCATGTCGATGCCGGCGTTGATGGCCGCGGCGCAGTGATCCTTGGTGCAGCCGGGCACCTGGTCGATGCCGTTCCAGTCCGAAACAACGAGCCCGTCGAAGCCGAGTCGTCCCCGGAGAACATCGCTCAGCAGTTCCCGATCGCCGTGCATCTTGCCATGGTTCTCTCCCGCCTGGACGTCGTTCCAGCTATTGTAGGACACCATGACGGTTTGAACGCCCGCACCGAGGGCGGCATAGTAACCGGCCCCGTGCCGCGTGATCATCTCCTGCCGTGTCGCCCGGGTCTCGCCTTGATCGATACCGTCGAAAGTGCCGCCATCGCCCATGAAATGCTTGGCTGTCGCGACGACATCGCCGTCACCGTCGAGATCTCCCTGAAGGCCGCGGACCATGGCATCGGCATATCGGGCAACGATCCCGGGATCGCTCGAATAGCTTTCATAGGTCCGCCCCCACCGACGGTTTTCACTGACCGCGAGCGTGGGGGCGAAGACCCAGGTGATGCCCGTGGCGCGGACCTGGCGCGCCGTAGCCCGGCCGATACGTTCGATCAGGGCAGGATCGTTCGCCGCGCCCAGCCCGATATTGTGCGGAAACAGGGTGGCGCCGGCGACATTGTTATGGCCGTGCACGGCATCGGTGCCCCAGATGACCGGGATCTGGACCGCCATGTCAGTCGACATCGACGCGAGATAATAGCGGCTGGACAGCGCCGCCCAGTCCTCGACTGACGCGCCCTTGTCCATTCCCGGCCAGCTGCCGCCACCGTTGAGAACCGAACCGATATAGTACTGGCGGACCTCGTCCGGGGTGATGTAGCGGATCTCGGGCTGGGTGATCTGCCCAACCTTTTGCTCGAGGCTCATCCCCGCCACGATTTCAGCGATCCGCTGTTCCATCGCCGGATCGACCGCATGGGGTGAGCGAAGGAGCGGCCAGTCCGATCCTTCAGGGGTCGCCGCGAGCGAGACCCACTCCGCCTTCGTTGGCGAGACGCTGCACCCGGCCAGAAGCAAAAGCAGCGAAAGGCAGATCTTGAAGGGGAGACGGGTCATTCAGATACTCGGAGCTTACATAAGGTGTGGCGTCGAAATATCGGCGCGACGGGGAGCGGGTCCGCGCCGTCCATGCGTGGCGAACGCGGCCGGAGCCCACACGAGGCTCCGGCCAGACGCCGCTGCTAGAACCGGTAGTTGATCCCGAAGAGGAACTGACGACCGTATTCCTCGTGGGTTTCCGGCATGAACGAGCCGTCAGTTGTATGCGTGCCGCCACTGTCGAGTCCGAGACGGGTGCGATAGGGCGAGTTGGTCAGGTTGTTGACCTGGAACAGCAGGCCCAGCCCTTCCATACGTCCAGACTGGAAGGTGTAGCCGATCTGGGCATCCACCTGTTCGTCGTCGAGGATTTCAGTATAGCCCCGCGTGGCAAACAGCTGCACGACCTCCCCCTTGAAAGCCTCGCGGAAGCGTTTGCTGATACGGGCCTGAAAACCGCCGCGCTCATAGTATCCGGTCAGGTTGTAGACCATGCCCGACAGGCCGGGAATGCGGACCTCCTGGCCTGATGCGCTCGGGTTCAGATCGGACTCGGTCAGAGACACACTTCCGATCACGCCCAGCCCGTCCAGTGGCTCCCACACAGTGCCTAAGCTGAAAGCACCGCTGAGCTCGAGCCCCTGGATTGTGCCTCCGGTTCCATTCGCCGGCAGCGTCATCTGGCCGATCGAACTGATGATCACGCCGCGCGGGATTGAGGACGCGGTGACCGGGAGCGGAATGCCGGAGAAGTCGAAGGTTCCGGTCTGGCTGTAAATATAGGTGTCGAGATCCTTGTAGAAGGCCGCGACCGAGACGTAGCTCGTCGGGTTGATGTACCATTCATAGGCGACGTCATACGCGGTGGCCCGCCAGGGTTTCAGATCCGGATTGCCGCCAGACGCGGACCAGGGGTTGACCGTCTGACCCGGAGCGCAGGGCTGCCCCGTACAGACGTTCGCGTTGAAGCCGGGCGTCACATTGGCGCGCATCTCGTCCATGCGCGGCCGCGCCATGGTTTTCGATGCCGCGAACCGCAACCGGTGCCCGTCGCCCAGGTCGTAGATCAGATTCAGGCTGGGCAGGACATCGGTATAGTCGTCGCCAGCTGTGATGTTGATCGGCACAATCGGCTGGCCCGGGGCGGTACCGTTGATGATCACTCCCGTCGATTCCTGGGTCTGCTGGACGACCTGGACGCCCAGGTTGCCTCGCAGACGCCCGGACTCAAAATCGGTCTTGGCGAAGAAGGTTATAACCTCCTCCGAAATGTCCCAGTTCTTGTCGTAGTAATTGGCATCCAGGATAGGCGATCGGTTGTAGTAAACATCAAGCGCTCTCGACAGATCGACACTCAACACATCGCCAAAGCCTGCAAAGCCGAGCGACGTCGGGGCCACGAGATATTGTGGATCGACAAGTATCTGCTGCCGACCGTTCTTGAGGAACAGATCAAAATCGTCGACCCGCTTCGACTTGTCGCGACTGGTGACATTCACCCCGGCGCTGACGGAGGTGAAGAATCCATCGAGCTGGCGTTCGGCCTGCACGTCGATCGCGTAGATGCTTTCCTCAACGTCCGGAAAGCGGATCGCGCCATCATGGCCCCAGCCGCCCCACGGTGCGCGGTCGCCCAGCGAAACGCGCGACGCATCGGCATAGTTCAGGCCTTCGGTATAGGTGGGATAGCCATCGTCAGACAGGCGGAAGTCGATCGTGTCGAGTGTGCGGCCAACGTTCTGCGTTGCGCCAGTGACCCCGCCGACTCCGAGGCCATAGCCGGCATAGGTCTCGAGAATCTGTTCGCGACGGCTGTTGGTGGAATAGGAGAGATCGGCCTTGAGCCGGGTCCGTTCGTCGAGCTGGAACTCGTTGTTCAGTCCCACCGAAAAGAGTTCATCGGTCCGGGTGTTGTAGTCGTTCCGGATGATAGGGACGCCGCCGTTGAGCCTGCCACTGACAGCCAGGGACGAACCGCCGCGTGCCTCGGTCTGGACATTGGTGAAGGTCGCGCCATCGGCCCAGCCGTTTGAGAACCACTGCGCGCCCCGGGTCGTCTCTTCCTGATCGAACCGCGAATAGTAGAGGTCGAGCGTCGAATGAACCCGATCGTTCGGCCGCCATTCCAGGATACCGATAAAGGCGTCCCGCTGATTGAGGCGCGAGGTCGCAAACACTTCCTGGCCGTTAAGGATCAGCGCATTGTCCGCGCTGTCGGGGGTGACCGCAAAGCCGAACCCTTCATAGCCATAGGCCTTGTAGTGCTGGTTCTGGGACGGCGAATCCAGGTGCGCAAAGCCGAGCGCAACCCCCACCGTGCCGTCAGCGAACTGGTCGATATAGCTGATGCTCCCGCGGCCGCCGAAATTACCAACGTCGTCATTGAGCCGATCTCCCTGGGTCCTCTCACCGCGGAGGTTCAGCGCGATAATCCGCTCGTTGAAGTCGAGCGGGCGAACCGTACGCAGGTCCGCCGTTCCCGAGAGGCCCATGCCTGAAATCTCGGCATCCGGGGTCTTGTAGATGACCACGCCCGAAAGGAGCTCCGAAGGATACTGGTCGAATTCGACGGCCCGGTTGTCGCCGGAACTGGCTTGCTGACGCCCGTTCAACAGGGTCGTGGTAAAGTCGGGAGCCAGCCCGCGGATTGAGATCACCTGGGCGCGACCGTTGACGCGCTGAGCGGCCAGGCCGGGCAGGCGTGCGATCGATTCAGCAATGGACACATCGGGAAGCTTGCCGATGTCCTCGGCCGATACGGCCTCGACGATCGAGGTCTCGTTCCGCTTGATCGCAATGGAATCAGCCAGGCCGCGACGGAGGCCCGTCACGACAACCTCATCGAGCTGGGTAGCCGCCGGCCCGCTTTGGGGCGTCACCGGGCCCCCAACCTGTGCCAGCGCACCGGCGGGAACCGCCAGGGCAAGCGCCAAGGCTGAAACCGTCAGGTAGAGACGCCGTGATGAATTGGATGTCAGGCGACAATCGCCCACGAGACCGCTGCGCATAGATAACCTCCCCTGCGTGATCGTTCGTCGGTGCCCCTGCCCCGCGCGATCCACTTTTTTGCCTCTGCAGCCCTCATTGTTCATGAGGACTGGAAGCGCTTCCAACGGTTATCAGGCAACACGGGTATCCGCAATTTAATAATCACTCAGCCCGGTCTGGAGTGCCTGCCAACGCTCAGGTCAGGTCCTCGAGTCCCCTTCCCCGGAATGCCCGGCTGAAGCCTTGAGCCAATCTCGGAACAGACAACGTCAGCATGCCGACGAGAGCCGCCGTTCCGGATCGATGACGTCGATCATCAGGGCCGGGAACGGCAGAGCCGGGCATGGCGAACAACGCTCAGAGCTTCAATCACCATGATCGACCGCCTCGCGGCGGGCAGACTCTGGAGTCCCCGGTTCAGGAACGGGCCCGCTTGACCGGCCTTGCTCAGGCGATATGGCAGGCGGCAGCCAGGCATAGGTTGCCGCCGATTTCGGCGGTAGTTCCGCCAGCGCCTGCCAAGAGCCATCCTGGATGCCGAAGGTGACGGTCTCCGATCCTTCGTTCAACACTACGAGAACCCGCTCGCCATCCAGATTCACGAAGGCGACACCGAGGAGGCCGCCCGCCTCCACCAGTCCGATTCGTTGGGCTCCCGTGCGCACAAAGCGGCTGGCATGTCCGAAGGCGTAGTATTCCTGGTTGCGCTGCACGGCCCCGGTGCGACTGTCGATCGTCACGACCCCACGACAGTCTCCGCAGCCGCCGGAATGCGGCCCGTGATTTTCGTCCAGGGCCAGGTTCCACATCAGCACCCCGCTTGCCCATGCGTTCGTCGAGCCGATAATCAGGTTCTTCATCATCCAGACAAAACTGTCGGAAAAATCGGGGGCCCACCCGCCTCCTGAGCATTCAGTGAAAAAGGCCGACTTGTCCGGATAGGCGTCGTGAACATGGGTCTGTGCGGCGACGTCGCCGGCGTAACAGTGCCAGGCCACACCGGCCACGAACGCCTGCGCGTCAGGGTCGGAAAGGACCTCAAGAGCTTGCTCCGGCTGGTCCCAATTGTGGTCCCAGTCGAGGATATCCGTTTCGATTCCGGCCGCCAGAAGACGTGGGCCGAGGTGCCGGCCGATGAAGGTCGCGCGACCTTGCGGACCCCAGCGCATGCCAGGATAGCTGTCGGGTTCGAAATCGGGTTCGTTCTGGATGCTGAGATAGTCGGTTGGCACGCCTTGGGCCGCTGCGGCCTCGATATAGTGCTGAAGATAATCGGCGTAGACCGCATAGAACTCCGGCTTCAGCTCGCCCTGGATCATCGAGCCTGATGTCTTCATCCAGCCCGGCGCGCTCCACGGCGTGGCCATGACTTCAAGATCGGGATTCAGGGCCAGGGCCTGCCGGACCGTCGGGAAGACGGATTCCTCCATCCTCCGCGTGGAGAAATCCTGCAGGGTCGGATCGGCGGCGTCTGCCAGACTGTAATGGTTCAGCGAGAAGTCCGAGGCTCCAATCGTGATGCGGGTGAAGCTGAAGCCAAGACCTCCTGCATCTCGACCGAACAGCTCCTGCATGAGGGCCGCCCGTTGGGGGGGAGTGAGCCGGGTCTGGATAAGCCAGGCAGACGCATCCGTGATTGCGGCCCCGAAACCGACCATATGTTGAAAGCGCTGCGCCACATCCAGAGCGAGGACAGGGCGTTCCAGCGAGGCGTCAACCGCAAATCTCAAGGGAGCCTGTTCGCTCAACATTTGGCTTCGGTCGCCGGAGGTCACCCACACCCGGGCGACAGGTTCTTCCGGTTCGCCCGCTGAGACGCAGCCTGCGCCAGCCAGGGCCATCAGCGCCGCAAGGAGCGGAGCCAGTAACTTCACCCGTGCGCCCTTCCCGACACTAATCCGTCGCTCCAAACGCCGCTGATCTGCCGAAACGGATGAGAAGGCCTGCGCCAGGATTCGATCAGACATCGCCTCGACCCTCCCCTCAAAATGGAAGCGCTTCCAATTGATTTCGACAGAAGACGCTTGTCAAGCCGGTTTTGGCCTGGGGCTGCCCGTAGACTCACGCACAACGACCGCATGCGGCAGGTTGTGGAAATGCCAGCCCAGACCTCCCGCTGCCCCGCTCAGGCGTTCGACCAGCGCGGCCACAGCATCATGGGCCATTTCCTTGAGCGGCTGGTGAACCGTCGTCAGCGGCGGCCAGATGATCGCCGAAACCGGCGTATCATCAAAACCCGTGATCGACAGGTCGCCTGGCACATCCAGACCCCGCCCGTGAGCGATCGACAGGGCGCCAGCGGCCATGTCGTCATTGGCGCAGACCAGGGCCGTCGGTGGACAGGGAGCGTCAAGAAGTTGCGCCGTCAGAATTCCTCCGGATCGAAAGGTGAAGTCGCCTCGCAAAAGTTCGACGCTGTCAGGGTCCAGCCCCGCCTCGCGAAGGGCGCGACTGAGGCCGTCCTGCCGGCGGGCGGCTGACAGGTGCCCCTCGATGCCGCCGATGTAGGCGAAACGCCGATGGCCCAGAGTCAACAGGTGACGCGCGATGTCGTAGCCGCCCGCCTCATCGTCGATGCCAACGCCATCGGCGACGTCCCGGCCCGCGCCGCCAGGCGAGATGGTCACGACCCGGCAACCTAACCGTCGGACTTCCTCAATGAGCACCACATCGTCCGCAAAGGGTGGCGTCAGAATCATGCCCTGGCATTTGTGCGAGCCGATCAGGTCAAGAATCTGCCCCCGGCGATCGGGACTTTGCTGGGGAACGTGGTGCGTGAGCAGTTGATAGCCCAGGGCCAGGCACCCTCGCAGAGCCCCCAATTCCAAGGCCGAGGCGTAAAAGGAGTTCGGTTCCGATTCGAGGTCCGAAGCGAAGACAAGGGTCAGTATCCGGCTACCGCCTCCCGCCAGGGAACGCGCCTGGGGATTCACCCGATAATTCAGCGCCTCTACGGCCTTGAGAACGCGCTGACGGACCTCCTCCCGGACGTTGGGGCCCCCGTTCAGAACACGGGACACGGTTGTGCGGGCAACGCCGGCCCGGTCCGCCACGTCATCGATCGTCGGCTTCTTCAGCGTCACGGGTTACTCCGGCAAGGGCAGGACAGGACGATGTTCACGCGCTGTACCTCCTTCAATAGCTCGACGCAGTCACAGGGCTCACGTCATATGCCGCGATGACTGACTCTGTCACCCATAAGCCCCTGAAGACCCGACGATCCCTCGGCTTCGTCCTGAGCTATGGGTCCGCACAGGCCGGCGCCTTCATCTTTTTCATTCCTCTGCTGGCCCTGCTGCTTCCGGAAAAGGCCGAACAGATCGGCGGCAACGACAAGGCGTTGCTTCTCAGCCAGGCAGCCATGCTCGGAGGCCTGACCGCCGCAGGGGCCAATCTTTTGTTCGGGGCCATGAGCGACGGCACCAAAAGTCGCTTCGGGCGACGGCGGCCATGGATTCTGGCAGGTTTTGCCACTGCCGCGCTGGCGCTCGCCCTGATCGGCGCGGCGCGCAACCCGCTTCAGCTGGCTGTAGGGCTCGTCACGTTCCAGATTGCGATCAACGCTCTGTATGCGCCGCTGATGGCCCTGGTCCCGGACCTGGTGCCGGACGATCAGAAGGGGCTGGTGTGCGCCTGTACGGGCGTCGCCCTGCCCGTCGCAAGCCTGTTCACCGCACTCGTGGTCAGCCAGCTCGCCAGCAATATCACCGCCCAGTTCGCCGTCGTGATCGTGGCGGCGGCGGTTCTGATTCTTCCCTTCGCGCTGCTCTTGAAAGAGCCGCAGGTTCCATTGCGGGCCCGCGAACCCTTTCGTCTCTCGTTTGTCGCCCTGAAGGACCGCAGGTTCAGACTGGCGTTCAGCGCGCGGCTGCTGCTTGAAAGCGCGGTGGCGATCAATACGCTCTACCTCTTCTTCTTTCTGCAGGCGCAACCGGCGGGTTCTGCGCCTGCGGGCTGGTCCGTCGCCCAGGTGTTCGGCGCGCTGCTTCTGGCCTCGACCCTGGCCTCCGCCGCGACTGGTTTCGTGGGCGGGATCCTGTCGGATCACCTCAGACAACGACGCCTGTTTGTGCTGACCGGCAGTGTGGGAATGGCCGCTGCGCTCGCGCTATTCGTCAGCTGGCCGATGTGGCCGGGGCCCCTGATGGCCCAAATACTGTTCGGGGCCGCCCACGGGCTGCACGCGACCGCCGTCGCGGCCATGACGGCGCAGATTCTGCCTGACCCACACAGGTCGGGTCGCGATCTCGGCGTAATGAACATGGCTGTCGCCCTGCCGCAGGGGCTGGCTCCGGCCTGCGCCGTCGCAATCCTCGGCCTCGGGTTTTCGCTGTCGTCAGTCTTCGCCGCCGCCAGCCTCGCCGCCCTTGCGGGCTCCGCGATCCTCGTGCTGATGCGCAAGGTTCCATGGGCGAACCCGGCCCAGACCCCCGGGTCACATTGCGTGGACAGAGATTTCCCCGGATGATGAGATCCGGGACTTCGGGAGGCGCGCTGTCAGGGCAACCTTCGTCCTTTGAGAAGCCACGACCCCGGGCCCGATCACGACCGACGGCCTTGTCTCATGCGGCGCGGCTCAGTATCCCGCCGGCGCTGGACCACGAGGTCGAGGACCTCGCCTTCGTCATCGACGGCTCGCCACAGACACATCCGCTTGCCGCCGATCGAACAGACCATCTCATCCAGGCGACAGCGAGGCGATGGAGCCGGCCGACGGCGCTTCAGCCGCCTCACGATCAGCGGTCCGAACTTGATCGTCCAGCACCGGATCGTCTCATCGCTGACGGCGATCCCGCATTGGTTCACCAGCCCCAGGCGTCCATCATCACCCGGAACAGGTGGGTGTTCGGGAAATATCCCCGGACCCGCTCGGCGCCCACGCCGATCGCCAGCACCGGAACCTCCTCGGCCGTATGCGTCCGGTTCACCAGCACATTCTCCAGTCGAACAAGGTCGGCCCCGTCATCCGAGGTCTTCCAGGCATCGTAGCCTTCCAGCAGGGGTTCACCCCGGCGACCCCCATCAACCTGGAGACCGAAGCCGTGGTCCGCGGTGAACACCAGCAGGGTGTCGCTGAGATCGACCCGCGCCTGGACCTCGGCGATCAGCCGGTCGAAATCAACGACGTTCTGAAGACCCGCGCGCGCATCGTCGGTGTGGGCGTCCCATTCGACCGTCAGGAAATAGCCGCGGGGAGATTGTTGCAGGATGTCCAGGGCCCGGAGCGTGGCGGCGTGGACGTCCATCGCGTCACTGACCACCACCGGCCGCATGTTCCCGGCCTGCGCGTCACCGAGCGTCGCATAGATCGGTCGGGCGTGGGTCTGGCTGAGCGCATCGAAACTCGTACCCAAAGCGACCAGCTGCTCGCCGACTTGCTGACGGCCCGCGCCGAACATCACATCGACGCCGTCGCCGAACCTCGGCGCAAAGGCCTGGACGAAAATCGGGCCCCAGTTTCCGCGGTCGTTCGAATGGGCGTAGTTGGCCGCCGGCGTGGCGTCGGCAATGGACTGGGTCGTGATGACGCCGGTCCACAGGCCGTTCTCCTCCGCATATTCCAGCAGGGTCTTGGTCGGGGCGCCGTCGCTTTGCCCCCTCACCGCGTCAGGGCCCTGGCTGATCACGCCGTTGCGGGTCTTCACTCCGGTGACGATCGACGACATGCCGTTCGCCGAATCCGAGACGAAAGCATCGACCGGTGAAGTCTCGCTCAGGCCGAGGTGCGGCCATTGCTGAACATTCAGACGCAGAGGCTCGCCATAGCCATGCAGGCTGGCGGCAGAGATCGTCGGCACGCCGGCCGCATCGGCCAGGAACAGGATGATGTTCCTCGCCCTGGCCGGCTGCGTCGCTTCTGTAGCGACCGCGGGGTTGTCCTGCGCCATCCCAGAGGCGGGGGTCAGAACGAGCGCGACGGCGATGGCCAGCAAGGTCGGATAGCGGACGCGGTTCATGTTTGCGGTTCCAGGCGTGAGGGGGATCGATCGCCGACCACGGCGTTCGGCCGGGACGAGGTCGCTTCGTCGATATGCGGACTACAGGCCGGGCGTGACAGTTTGGGCAGTCGCTTGCTGCGGACTGTCCGGTGATCGGCTCATGTCCCGGTTCCATCCGCGGCGACCAGATGCTGCAGCACGCGCTTTTCCAGCACCAGCAAGGCGCCGGCGCTATTGGTCCGCATGACCAGTCCCGCGGCGAGCGGCCGGGCGGCCTGGTGAACGGCGAAGGCCAGACGCTCGAACTCCGGCCGGGCGCGACCACTGACCCCATGCAGGGCGCAGAGCTGGCGCCAATCCTGGACAAAGCTCTCCAGCAGCAGCCCAAACCGCGCACTACGGGCCCCGGAGTCGGGGCCTTTTTCGCTGCTCATGGTCAGTTCGGCGCGGAGGTCGTCGATCAGCCATTGCACCTCTGCGGCGGGCATGATCGGCGACTGCTGGACGCTCTCGGTCAGCAGGCGCGGCATGGCGTCCGGATCCCAGGGCATTGTCCGCCACTGCGCCCTCGGCGGCGTCGGGCCGCAGGCGAAACGCCAGAAGGCGGCCGTTCCGGTCGTGTCAGCGACCAGGTGGACGCGATCCGCGTCCGACCCGTTCTCGACATGGTGCCTGCGCCAGTTATCGAAGATCCAGGCCTCCCCGGCGGCCATGTGCACAGTCGCTCCGTCGCAATGGAAACGCACCTGCGGCCGGGTCAGGATCGGAACGTGCAGGCGAACGCGTGTGTGCCAGTGGTAGTTGATGTCGGCATGCTCCGGCACGCGGGCGCCCGGCGCGAGGCGCATCAGGCGCGAACGGCTCCACACCACGCCGAACCCCGCAAGCACCTGCTGTACGTAAGGCATGGTCGTCAGCCAGCGCGTCCCGAGCATCTGACCGTGGACGGAATCCGTCTCGGCCCCGCCGGCGCTGATCAGGCGCGCCGCGCTGTTGCCGGCCAGGCTGTCGGGGTGCGAGACCCAGGCCTCGGCCGGAAGGGCCGCGACCTCGGACTGCAGACGCTCGACATCGAACAGGACCGGAAGCTGGAAAAAGGGTTTGGCAAGCCGCATTGATCAGTCCCTGTAGCCGGTCACGGCGTCGCCCAGCGAATCTTCCAGGGGCGCCAGCCAGGGCGCGTAGTTCCGCCATTGCTCCAGCCCCTCCCGCCCGATGGGACGGCGCACCTGTTCGGAGCTGGGCGTGCGGATGCTGCGCCGGGTCTGGTGGAAATCCAGACAGGCCGGTTCGAACGGCAGGCCGCAGTGCGCCAGCATGCGCCGAACCCCGCCCTCAAGGTCATCAACCACGTCTTCGTATGTCACCCGCAGCACCCGGCCTGGCAGGACGTCGTCCCAGTGGCTCATGAGCGCCAGATAGGTCCGGTAGTAGCGGCCGATATCCTCGACGCCATAGGTGAAGGCGTGATGGGTCGTGCCGAACAGCTGCTTCAGATTGCTGAACCCACAGGCCATCGGCTCGCGCCGGACGTCGATGATGATCGACCGGGGCAGGATCAGCTGGATCAGGCCGACGTGCCAGACATTGTTCGGCATCTTGTCGATGAAGAATGGCCGGCCCAGCCGGCGGTGGACGGCCGTATCGGCAAGGAACCGCTGGCCCAGGGCGCGGGCCTGATCTGCCGTCAGGCGCGCGATGGCCTCGGGATGCAGCGGCAGGCCGCAATGGGGATCGCGACCGCAAAGTTCGCCGACATATCGGTCGATGACGGTCAGTTCCTGGGTGCCCTCGACTGCGGAATGGGAGGCCAGGATCTGCTCGATCAGCGTCGAGCCGGAGCGTGGCAGGCCGACGATGAAGACCGGTGCAGGGTCAGCAGCGCCCCAGCCGCTCCGCGCAGCGAAGAACTCGGCCGTGAACACCGTTTTCAAGCGCCGGGCGCAAGCCTCCGCGACCTCGGGACTCCAGCGGCCGGCGGCGCTGCGCAGGGCGTTGCCGCGCTCGTAGAACCGCCACGAGCCGGCATAGTCCTTCTGGTCTTCCAGCGCCTTGCCCAGGGCGAAACACAGATAGACCCGATCCATCTCCTGCAGATCGTGTCGGGTCTCCGCAGCCTGCATACGGGCGACATCATCGTCGGTGAAGGCATGGGTCTTCAGGTTGGCCAGGCTGAACCAGGCGACGCCGTTGTCGGGGCGCGCAGCCAGGGAGGCGCGATAGTCCGCGATGGCTTCGCCTTGTCGGCCCGTCACCTTGAGGGCGTTGGCCCGCCACAGACGCAGGTCGGCGACCTCGGCGCCCGACCCGCGTCCATCGGCCAGCAGCGCTTCGTACAGGTCGATCACCGGCTCGTGGTCGCCCAGGGCGACGCAGGCCGCGCCGTACAGTTTGCGGTAATCGCGGTTGGCGGGGTCTTGGGCGAGCAGGTGTTCCGCCTCTCGCCGCGCCGGCAGAGGCTGCTGCAGCGTGAGCAGCAGCATGGCGTAGTCGAGCCGGGCGGCGTGATAGTCCGGTGCGCGTTCGAGCGCCGCTTCGAGCAGCGACGCGGCCTCCTCCGGCTCCTCCTGAGCCTGGCGGACGCGCGCCAACAGCCGCAGGGCCCCCACATTGTCGCCCGCCCGGCGCAGATAGTCCCGAAGGATTGCTTCGGCCGGCTCCAGGTCCCCGTCCGCCAACAGGCTGTCGGCCGCGACCACCTCCGGAGGCAGCTGATTCAGGACGGCCAGCCGCTCCGCCGCATAGGCGGCCTCGGCTGTCTCTCCGCGCAGGCGATGAAGCTGTTCCAGCATGTCCCAGCTGGCCGGCAACGTGGGATTGAGACGCACCGCCTGGCCCAAGGCCTCCAACGCCGCAGCGGCATCCCCCAGCAGCACATGGCAGTGTCCGCGCTCCTGATGCAGGCGGCTGAACCGCGGATGCCGGTGGTGCAGATGCGCGAGTACGGCCAGGGCTTCGGGAATGCGCGCGCCCACGCGCAGCTCGCGGGCGCGATGCAGCAAGGTGTCGCGCGTGTCGATGTCGACGGGGGCGTTCACCGCGCGGCGCCGGTCATCAGAAAGGGCGCAAGCCATGGCGGGTCGGGCTGGTCGGCGTCATAGTATTCGAAGATCAGATGGACGCGGTCGGTGTCGCCGGCGTTGCGCACCCAGTGCGGTCCGAGGTTGTCGACCTCGACCGCCTCGCCGACAGGGAAGTGACGTTCCTCGCCGCCGAAGAAGCAGACCACGGCCGGATTGGTCGACAGCGGCACGTGGATCTTGTGCGGCCACTTCGCGGCCGGATTGGCGTCGACGTGCGGATGGATCACGCCGCCCGGCCGCATCCTGGCCAACATCACCCGTGGAAAGACGCCGCGCGCATAGCCGTAGTCGCGCACGGCGGCAGCCATCACCGGTTCGAGCAGCGCACGCCATTCCGGCCAGGCCGGGCGGTCGTGCGACGCACGCCAGTCGCGGCCGCTGTCGATGAAACGAAAGACGATGTGGCGCGTGGCGTCGAGGGCCTCGAGCTTGTTGGGCTTGTCGGCGTTCTCGGCGTCCCAGACGGCCTCGGGAATCGCCCGCACGGCCGCTTGCAGCGCGACGATATCGACCGGCCCGAGCGGGCGAACGCCCGTGGTCTTGCGCGGATTGCCGGTCAGGTCGACGGGGCTCACCGCGAGCCTTCGAAGGTGTAGCCGAACAGGTCCAGGTCCTGCGCGTAGCGGGCGGCGACGGCGTCGACCAGCTCCGGGTCGTAATAGCGGCGATAGTCCCCGCGTCTGGTGCCGTTGATCCGCTCCAGCGGCCGGGAAGGAATCCCGATCCGCGCGCTGATCGCATCGTACGAACCCTGCATGTCCTCGACGCGGCCCACCATGTCCGTCAGCAAGGTCTCGCCATCCCCGTCCAGCAGCAGGGACGCCTGCGGCTGGAACAGAATGTGCTGCTCGGGCGGCTGGTCGAACAGGAATTTGCGCATCACCTCGCGCGGCTGGCGCTCGAAGACGTCGCCCCCACGCAGCATGAAGGCGCAGTAGGAGACGAAGCGGTCGAACGGATTGCGGACGAAGGCGAACTTCAGATAGCCGTCGAAAACCGCCTCGCCGAGGTGCGGACGCACCTGCTGAAGCGACAGGTGGCCGTGCCGGATGGCGGCCAGGTCGGACCACGGGAAACGCTTGTCGACGAACAGCCCCACCTGCTCGACATCCTCGTCCCCCATTTGCTCGCGCAGGGCCTGCCGGACCGCATGCGTGCCGGTCTTGGGCACGGCGGCGAAGATGAAGCGGTGGCGATGGGAAACGATCATGGGTCGGATACCGAAAAGGGGCGCCCCCCCTCTCTGTGAGGAGGGACGCCCGTCATAGGCTGGCGATCGTGTCAGAACTTGTAGCTGACCCCGGCCATATAGGTCGTTCCGCTCTGGTTCTGATTGTAGAGATACTGGTTGCGCCCCCAGAACTGGGTGTCCTTCGCGTTGGTCAGGTTGACGGCGTCCAGGGTGAGCTGCAGGTCATCCGCGATGTTGAAGAAGGCGGCGGCATCGACGTAGGTCGAAGCCTCGAAGCCCATCGTGCCCGCACTCATCGGATCGTCGCTGTAGCCGCCGAACCAGGTGGCGCGGTGGCTCATGGAGGCGCGGGCGCCCCAGCGGCTCGTCTCGTAGTAGACGGTGGCGTTGTAGCTCTCGGGCGAGAAGCCGGTCAGGTCCTGGTCGGCCTCCACCTTGGTGAAGTTGGCCGTCACGCCGAAGCCGTCGAACGGCGCCGGCAGGAAGGTCAACTGCGCCTGCAGCGTCACCTCCAGGCCCGTCAGAGTGTTCGTGCCCTCGATGTTGATCGGCATCGAGAACTCTCTGACGATCGTGCTTTCCGTGGCGCCGGGGATCGTGCCGGACGGAACGCCCGTCTGGCTGAACGGTACGTTCTCCAGCAACACCGATCCGATGTAGTTGGTGATGTCCTTCTGGAACAGGCTGACCGCGGCAAGGCCGACGTCGCCGAAATAGTATTCCAGACCCAGGTCGTAGGCGTTGACCTTGTAGGGTTCGAGGTTCGGATTGCCACGAGAAGCGGTGATCTCGCCGGAGTTTTCATCCTGGAAGGCGCTGCCCCTGGCCGCCATCGAGCCGAGACCCGGACGGTTCAGATTCTGCGTAGCCGAGAAACGGACCAGAACGTCGGGGGCCACTTCCAGCACCGTGTTCAGAGCCGGCAGGACGCCCTCGTAGCTGCCCTCGACATCGGATGTGCCCAGGTAGGCATAGCTGTCGCCCTGGATCCAGCCGACGCTGCGGGTATCGGTCGAGTAGCCGCGCAGGCCGATGTTGCCGCGGAAGGGAAGACCCATCAATTCGCTGTCCCAATCGGCCTGGACGAAGCCGGAGATCGTCTCTTCCGTGGTCTCGAAGACGTTCTCGATGTCCTGCAGCGCGCCGCCCGTGCCGTCGGTATTGGGACCGAAGCGATGGTACTCGCGGTACTTCGCGAAGGCCCGGTCGTAGTTGCCGACCAGCCAGGAGCCGAATTCGTTGGTGAAGACATCAGCGATGTCGCCGACCGAAGTGCCGCGGGTCTTGCTGCGCGTACCGTTGACGTTGTCGTCATAGAAGGTGTCGACGCCGTCCTGACGGAACTTGTGATAGGCGAGGCCGGCGCTGAGGGTCCAGGTGTCGTTCAGGTCGAACAGTGCATTCAGCTCGCCCTCGTGCAGCTCCGATTCATTGTGGAAGCCGCGATAGTAGAACGAGTCCATCGCGTAGTTGGCGGGGTTGGTGGCGTCAAAGCCCGGATATTCGAAGGTCGCCGACCGACCGTCCGCGCCATAGTTGGCGATCTGGTTGCCCTTGGCGCGCATGTAGAGCTTGTCGTCGTAAGGCGTCTCATAGGTCGACTTCTCGTAGCCGACGTGACCGTCGATCGTAAGGCGGTCGCTCAGGTCCCATTTGCCGGTCAGGACGATCTGGTTGAACACATTCTCGTTGCGGGACCGGCGATGTTCGCTGCCGAAAGTCGTGCCGGTGACGTCGGTCATGGTGACGTAGTCGTTGGCGTCCCAGGCGATGTTGTTGATGACCGAAGCGGTCCGGAAGATCGACGGCCAGGGCGCACCGGCGGCGCCGTCGAACGCGACGGATCCGGACGAGTTCAGCGGGCGTGTCGCGAGGTGCAGTTCGTCCCGCTCCGTGGTGAATTCGCCGTGCAGAATGTCGAGCGTCAGCTCCATGTTCGCGGTCGGCCGCCACTGCAGCGCGCCGGTCAGACCCAAACGCTCCTGTTCGGCGTTCCACGACGAGATGCGGTTGCCGTCCGCGAAGTAGAGGTCACCGGACAGGAATTTCGCCTGTTGGGCAGCGGACAGCCTGGAGATGTTCAACCCGCCGGCGACCATCGCCTGCAGTCGACCGGCGCTGGCCTGTTCGTAGTTGTACGTATTGTGGCCCTGTTCCGTCGTCTGGCGGCGGCTGTAGGCCGCCGAGAAGGAGACGCCGAAAACATTGTCCCAATTCTGGGTGAAAAGGGCGGCGACGCGCGGCTGGGCGTCGTCGGTGTATTCGTTGGTCCCGACCTTGGAGGTCACCGCGCCGCGGAAGCCAGGCTCGGTGTCGAAGGGGCGACCGGTGAACAGGCCGACCGTACCGGCCATGCCGCCTTCTTTCTGCGACGTCTGGAAAGTCTTTTCGACCTCGACGCGCGAGAACAGTTCGGAGGCGAAGATGTTGAAGTCGAAGGCCCGGTCTCGCGACCGCTGGCCGCGGCTATCCTGGGCCGAGTCAACGTTGCCAAGAACTTCCATCCCGTTCAGCTGAACGCGGCTGA
Source organism: Brevundimonas subvibrioides (assembly GCF_002280785.1). Taxonomy (GTDB): domain Bacteria; phylum Pseudomonadota; class Alphaproteobacteria; order Caulobacterales; family Caulobacteraceae; genus Brevundimonas; species Brevundimonas subvibrioides_B. Next base: position 85,784 of record NZ_NCEQ01000004.1, on the reverse strand, counting down.
AGTCGGCGCCCAGTCCGCGCAGCGAAATCCGCCGGCCCTCGCCGGCTTCACGGGTGATCTGCACGCCCGGAAGACGCTGCAACGACTCCGCCAGGTTAAGGTCGGGGAACTTGGCCATGTCTTCCGCGACAATGGCGTCGACCGCGATGACCGAGTTCTGCTTGATGTCGCGAGCGTCGCCCAGCGAGCGGCGGTAGCCGGTGACGATGACCTCGTCGAGCTCACTGGCCCCGTCCTGCGCGTAGGCGACCGTCGAACCGGCGCCGACGACGGCTGCCGAGACCGTAGCCAGCAATAAAGTCCTGAAATTCCGGCGCGTGGTCGCAACCGTGTTTTGCTTCAGCATGTGTTGTATCCCCCAACTGGTCTGCACCAGATCGTTAGAGCAGTTGGGGGTAACAGCCGCGTGACGTTTCGCTGACCACTCTGTGCGGAATGCGAGAATTCGCGTCGTCCGATCGGTCGCTGTCATACGATCGCAATCGGCAAAACCTAGGAAGACGCGGGCGGCAGCGACTTGTCAGCCCCACCGTCCGGAGGACGAGCCATGACGCCAATGCAGGATCGCCGCAGCTTCATCGCCGCAATGATGGCCTCAGCGGGGGCGGCAGCCGCCTTTACGCCTTCGATCGCCCGGGCTCTGGAGATCCCCGCCGATCGACGGACCGGCACGTTGATGGACGTGGCGCACGTCGTCATCCTGACGCAGGAGAACCGCGCCTTCGACCATTATTTCGGCACGATGCGCGGCGTGCGGGGCTTCGGCGACCGTTTCGCCATTCCTGCTCCCGCGTTGCCGACCGCGCCGGATCGTACCGTTCTGGTCCAGCCCAATGAGCAACAGGGCGTCGAGCCCGCGCTGGTCGCGCCGTTCCGGTTGGATACGCATGCTGACTTCCGTCTCTATCGCCCACTCGGCACGCCCCACGGCTTCGCCGACAGCCAGGCGGCCTGGGACAATGGGCGGATGGGCGAATGGCCATGCCACAAGCAGAACCAGTCGATGGCCCATTTCACGCGGGAAGACCTGCCGTTCCAGTTCGCCCTCGCCGAGGCCTTCACCCTGTGCGACGCCTATCACAGCGCCCTGCACACCAGCACCAACCCCAACCGTCTCTATATCTGGACCGGCACCCACGACCCGCTCGCCAGGGCCGGCGGCCCCGCCATCAACAATGGCTATGACACCCTGGAGGCCGACCCGCTTCACCACGGCGGCTACCTCTGGACCACCTATCCCGAGCGCCTGATGGACGCCGGCGTCGGCTTCCAGATCTACCAGGACATGGCGGACAATTTCACCGACAACCCCCTCGTCGGTTTCCAGAGCTATCGCCGGGCGCATGGAGCCTCGGCCGCCGCCGAGGCCCTTCTGTCACGCCGAACCATGACGACCCGCACCCTGGACGGGCTCAAACAGGACGTGCTGGCCGGCCGCCTGCCTGAGGTGTCTTGGATCATCGCGCCTGCGGCCATGTCGGAGCATCCCAGCGTCTCCACCCCCCTGCAGGGCGCGGACTATACGGCCAAGGTGCTCGATGCCTTGACGGCCAACCCCGACGTCTGGGCGCGGACAGTCCTGCTGATCAATTTCGACGAGAACGACGGACTGTTCGACCACGTGCCGCCGCCCGCCCCGCCGGCGCGCGTGTCCGGCCGCGCGATCGGCGCGACCAGCATACCGGCGGACGACGAATATCACATCCATGCCCAGACAGCCGCTGACGAGCCCTATCTGGACCGGCCCTACGGCCTTGGCATGCGAGTGCCGCTGTATGTGATCTCGCCGTGGAGCAAGGGGGGGCATGTCGCGTCCGAGGTCTTCGACCACACCAGCATCCTGCGCTTCCTCGAGGCGCGCTTCGGCGTGCATGAGCCCAATATCAGCGCCTGGCGTCGCGGCGTATGTGGCGACCTGACGTCATGCTTTGATTTCGCCGCGCCCGACACGGTCGACTTCATGGCGGCCCTTCCGGAGACCGAGGCGCTGTCAATCCGGGCGGCTCGCCTGGAGGAGATCCCGCCGCCCTTGCCGGATCAGGCGGCCGCGCCCGTGCAGGAGACCGGCCTGCGTCGTCGCCGTGCGACACCCTATCATCTCGGCGCCCGGCTCCGGGTTTCGGACACGGGGCGCATCCTGCTGATGACGAACCAGTCGGTGGAGCGTGCAGCCGTCTTCCACGTCTATGACGTTGCGCGGCTGGACCAGTTTCCGGCCCGCTACACGGTGGGCGCCGGGCAGGAATTGGCCCACGCGCTGCCGCTGCCGGACGAAGACGTGAATCTGTTCGTCATCGGTCCCAACGGCTTCCACCGACGCCTGACGGGCCGAAGCGATCGGTTCGCGGTCAGTGTCGAGGGCGGCAGGGTCGCGCCGACCGCACTGCGTCTTGAAAACCTCTCGTCGACGCCTCTGGCGATCGCCATGACGGACCGCGCCTACGGCGCCGCTGGTGAGGTGGTCAGACTGGCCGCCGGCGAGACCCGGACCCTCTCGATGGCGCTCACGGACAGCCACGGCTGGTATGATCGGCAGTTCGAGGCGGGCGGCCAGACCTGGCGCGTCGCGGGCCATGTCGAGACGGGACGCGCGTCCTGGTCGGACCCCGCGAACGGCGGACCGGGTCCCCTCCGCCTGGCTTAACGCACGCGGATGTCGACGCTGATCCGCACAGCGTCGTGACGCCAGTGCTCGTGGTCGTATTCCACAACGCGGCCTTGCGCGTCGTAGCTGATGCGCTGGACGGCCAGACCGGGCAGGCCTGGCTTTAGCCGCAAGGCCTCGGCCTCATAGCCGGTCAGGGCACAGGGCTGCATGCTGACCTGGTTGCGGGCGACGGACAGGCCGTACTCGCTCTTCAGAATGCTGGTCAGCGACTCGTCGAAGGAGAAGCGCAACAGGTCCGGCGCGAGCGCGGCATCGACGACGATCCGCTCAACCAGCACGGCCCGGCTGTCGACATAGCGGCGGCGGCGAATCATGTAGAGCGGCGAGCCGGCCGGGCGGGAGAAGACCTCGGCCAGAAGGGGGTCTGCGACGACCAGCTCGGCCGAGATGGTCTCCGTCGTCGGATTGCGCCCCTGGGCCTCGACATAGGACATGAAGCCTTCCCAGCGGGTCGGGTCATACACCACAGGCGGCGGCGATACGTACCAGCCGCTGCGGTCGCGGCGATAGATCACCCCCTCTGCCTCGAGTTGGAACAGGCCCGCGCGGATGGTGCCGCGCGCGACGCCGACCTCGTCCTGCAGTCGCCGCTCGGACGGCAACTTGTCGCCTGGCTTCAGGTCGCCCGCAGCGATGCGCGCCGCGATGTCGTCGCGCATGCCCAGGTAGTGCAGGCCTTCGGACTTCAAGGCTGAGGCGGTGTTCACCATTCGAATCCCGGGATTGAACCACGCCTTCGATCCGACCCCGTCGGTTCCACGTCAAGGCGCCACGCAAACGCCAAGAGCTTTTCACGAAAGCTTCGCCGAGTACGGCCCGGTTCTTGGTACATACCAGTTTTGCAGGCCGTGTCTCGCGGCTTCTCAAGCCATTTCTCTCCGGGAGTCTGTCATGGACAAGCCGATCAAGGTCGCCGCGCTGGTCGTGGCCTTCACCGCCGCCGCAATGGCGGGCATGGGCCTCGCTTCCTCTGTCGCCGCCCAGACCGCCCGCCACGTCATCGTCATCGGCGTCGACGGCTTGAGCCCCGACGGCGTGCTCCACGCCGACACGCCGACCCTCGACGACATGATGGCCAATGGCAGCTGGAGCCTGCACGCCCGGGGCGTGATGCCGACGACGAGCGGCGCCAACTGGGCCTCCATCCTCAACGGCGCCGGACCGGAACAGCATGGCGTGACGAGCAACGATTGGCAGGTGGGCGAGTTCAACTTCCCGACCTCGGTCACGGGCTCAGGCGGGTTCTTTCCGTCCATCTTCCAGATTCTGACGGATCAGCATCCGGAGTGGGAGGTAGGTTCGATCTATCACTGGGAGGGGTTCGGCAACCTCTATGACCACCGGTTCGTGGACTACGACGTCCACGGCGAGAACGAGGACCAGACCACCGCGCTGGCGACCGCCTACATAAGGGCCAGCCGCCCCAACTTCCTGTTCGTGCACCTCGATCACGTGGATCACGCCGGCCATCAATACGGTCATGGCACGCCGCAGTACTATGAGGCGGTGGCCAGGGCCGACGCGATGATCGCTCAGATCCGGCAGGCAACCATCGAGGCCGGCATCGCCGACGACACGGTCATCCTCGTGACCTCCGACCACGGCGGCGTGGGCAAGGGGCATGGCGGAGAGACGCTGGCCGAGCTGGAGATTCCGTGGATCGCCTACGGCGGCGGCGTCAACCGGGGCGCTGAGCTCGACCTGCCCATCAACACTTTCGACACCCCCGCAACTGCGGCCTGGCTGCTGGGCGCGGACATCCCCTATGCCTGGCTGGGGCGCCCGGTCCGGCCTGCCATGGCCGGCGAGCCGGCGCCGGTGCAGGCCTACCGGACGAGCAGCTTCCATGCCTCGCCGCTCATCGAACCCCTGGGTCAGGGCAATGCGCCTTCGGGCGGCCTGTTCGTCGGCCGGACGGCGCAGATGACCATCCGCAATCCGAACCCTGTCGGCGAGGTCCGCTATACACTGGACAACTCCATCCCCACCACCGCGTCGCCCCTCTACGCCGGCCCGGTCCAGATCACCCGCAGCACCATCGTGCGCGCCGGCCTGTTCGTTGACGGCCTGGCCGCCAGCGTTCCGGCCACGGCCTATTTCCGCATCCTGGACGAGAGCGCCGGGCCGCGCGGCGTCACCTACAGCGCCTATCTGCTGCCGGAAGGTCCTGTGCGGCTTCCGGACTTCTCGCGCCTTCAACCGGCGGCGACGGGCCGAACGCATGAGGTGAGCATCGATGGGCTGAGCCTGCCGCGCGAAGACGCCGTCGCCGTGGTGTTCGAGGGCGACATCACCATCGCCACCGCCGGGTCGTACGGCTTTTCGCTGGCCTCGGACGACGGCAGCAAACTGTACATCGACGGCAAGACGGTCGTGGACAACGACGGCGACCACGGGGTGATCACCGCCGCCGGCAGCATCGATCTGCAGCCCGGCAAGCACGCCATCCGCGTCGAATACTTCAATGGCGGCGGCGGCTCGTGGCTGGGCGCCTATTTCGAAGGTCCCGGCATCCCGCGCCAGTTCATCGATCCGAACCTGCTGACGCCGCGTTAAACGCCCCTTCCGCAACTCGGTCCCGTCGCTCCGCCGGTCAACCGACTTAACGGCGCCGGGTTGTTCTGGTATAGTCCACGATTACCGCCTGGATTCCTTATGACGCGACCGCAATCCGCCGAAGCCTTCGTCGGCTCGACCATCGCCCTCTTCGATCAGCTCGGCGGCGCCCACTATGGCGAGGCCGTGACGCAGCTGGAGCACGCGCTGCAATGCGCCCATCACGCGCGCGCTGCCGGCGATCCTGACGCCCTGGTGGCCGCCGCGCTGCTGCACGACATCGGCCACCTGCTGCAAAAGCAGGGCGAGGACGCCGCCGATCGTGGCCTCGACGCCTTTCACGAACGCATTGGCGCGGCCTGGCTGGCCCAGGGCTTCGGCCCGCAGGTCACCGAACCGATCCGCCTGCACGTGGAAGCCAAGCGCTATCTCGCGACGCGTGAAACCGGGTATCTCGAATCGCTGAGCCCGGCCTCCAGCCAGAGCCTGGATCTGCAGGGGGGGGCGATGACCGAGCCGGAGGCCGACGCGTTCAGCGCGTCGCCTGGGTTCGAGGCCGCTGTAAGGCTGCGCCGCTACGACGAGCTGGGGAAGGTCGAGGGTGTGGTGATCGCGCCGCTGGCCGACTACCGCGATCTGCTCATCTCGCTCGCCGCACAGACTGAAGCGGCGGCCCCGGTCGCTCAGACCTCCACCTAGCAGCCGTCGAGGCCCTGCCCCGCACGCCGGGCGGCTTCGGCTTCCAGCGCCGGAACGAGATCGGCGACCGTGTCGATGACCAGGTCGGCGCCGGCTGCCCGCAACCGAACGGCGGCCGCGCTCAACAGAGCGGCGCGTGCGTCGACGTCCAGCTCGGCCAGCGCCTGTGCCGTAAGGCCCGCCATATTGCCCGACGCGGCCACGCCCACGGTGAAACAGCCCGCATTCCGGCCCTCGGCGATCCCGACTTCGGCGTCGTCGACCTTGACCACACGTGAGAGCGGCCAGACGCCCAGCTCGGCGCTGGCCTTGTAGATCATCAGCGGCGAGGGCCGACCCTGGGGCGTCTCGTGCGCACACACGACCAGGTCGGGCGCATAACCCTGGCTCGCGGCGCGCGGCAGGATCGCCTGCATCATCTCGCGCGTGTAGCCGGTGCAGGAGGCGATCTTGACGCCCTGCTCGCGCAGGCAGGCAATGGCGGCGGCGACGCCGGGGATGAGGTCTGAAGTCTCTGCGGCCAGCCGGATCATCGGGGCCTGAAGCTCGGCCATCACCTGTTCGAGCGCCGCCTGCTCCGGCACGGCGCCCTGCGCGTCCTGCCAGGCCCTTGCGATCCGGGGCTGTTCGAACATGGCGCGGACATGGTCGGCCTTCGCGCGGCCCATGTCGCGGCGCGCCTCCTCTTCAGAGACCGTCACGCCGAGGGCGGCGAAGGCCTCGATCAACGCCAGCACCGGCGCGCGGCTGCCGAAATCGACGGTGGTGCCGGCCCAGTCGAAAACGACCATGTCAAAGGAGTCGCGGATGGAGGTCATGGTTCGGAAGTCTCCTCGAACAGGTTGGCAATCACTTCCTCGCCGAAGGCGAAGCCGGTGGAGGCGCCGTTGCCGGCGGTGACGAGCGCGAGGCGCACACGCGGATGCGGGGCCTCGATCAGGCTGGCGTGGGGGCCGCGGGCATAGGTTCCCGTCCAGCGTTGCAGCACCGGCGGGGCCGGACGCCCGGTGGCGGCGCGCCACTCGTCCAGGATCAGCCGATCCACGGCCTCGCCCGCAAAGGGGTCCGGCGTGGCGGCATCGTGGTGGCTGTCGCCGACCACCAAGGCGCCGTCGGCGTCCTGCACGGCGATCAGATGGACGCCATTGGCGAGGGCGTCGCCCTGCTCCGCCTGCAGCCGGGCGCGCAGGGCGGTCGCTTCAGGCAGGTCGGCGTAGCCGCCGTAACGGACGAGGCCCAGATCCGACATGACCGGCGCCGGCAGGGTGAATCCGGGCGAGGCCAATCGCATCATCTGCAGCTTGCAGCGCACCAGTCCGGCGCTGGACAAACGGTCCGGGAACAGGCTGGCGAAGTCGTCGCCGGGGCAGACCACCGCCGCGCCGGCCTCGATCACGCCCCTGGCGGTGACGATGCGCGGCGGCTCGACCGCATGGACGGCGGTCTGGCGCAGGAAGACGACGCCGTAACGATCGGCCAGCCAGGCTGCCAGACGCGGGATTGCCGTGCGTGAATCCACGCGCAGATCATGAGGGCTCCAGAGGGTCGCGGCGGTCTCGGGGCCGGTCGCCTCCGGCGCGCGCACCCGCGCCTCGTCCGCCGTCAACAGGCGACACCCCTCGCCCATTTCGGTCGCCATAAAGGCGTCCAGCACCGCGACGGCCTCGGGGCGCCGGACCGGCAGCCAGAGGCCGCGTTGCAGTACCGAAATGCCCGCCTCTGCGGCGACCTCATCCCAGACGGCGCGGCTGCGGTGCGCCCGTCGCCAGACGAGGCCGCGGGGCTGGCCAGTCACGGTGACGAAGCCGAAATTGCGGATCGAGGCGCCGTTCGCCTGGGCGTCCCGGTCGATCACGACGACCGACAGACCCCGGCGGGCGGCGGCCAGGGCGCAGGCCAGGCCGACGATGCCCGCGCCCACCACCGCGATGTCGTAGCGCTTGTCCATCTGTCAGTTCACCGGTCGGGCCGAGGCGATCGGGTCAATTCCGGCGTCGCCGCACCGGCCCGCCGCGCGCACCGGGTTGCACAGCGCGGCCGCACTCCCCGACAGCCGCACCTGGTATCCGCCGGCGAACCGTGCGTCCGGCCGCATATAGTCGGTCGAGACGTATTGAGCGCCCGAAGCCAGGGCTGCGTCACGGCGCCGGGCGTCGTTGACCCGGGCCTCGGCCGTATCCGCATCGGCGCGGGTGCGGACGATGAAACCGGCCTGGACCGCCGCCCGGATGCGCGGGCCATCCGACATGGGGTCATTAAGGGTCAGATAGGCGGCGGCCGGCGAGGTCTCGTCGGTATTGATGAAGAAGACCCGGCCTTCGAGCGAGCGACGCGAACCGCGATAGGCGGCCGTCTTCTCCGGCCCCTCATCCAGCGCGAACATCACCTTGCCGCGGGCCTGGCCCAGCGTCGGCCAGGCTCCGGCGAGGACGGCCTCACGCAGCGTGGGAAAGGCTCCCTGCACAGCGTCCGGCGTGATCAGGGCCTCGGCCGGGAAGACGGTGCGCACCACGCTGTCCAGCGCGTCCCAGGCTGCGGTGTCGAACGGGAGGGCGTCTGTTCCACCCGGAAGGGGCGAAGCGTCGGTTTTGGCGTTGAACATCAGAAGCAACGGGGCGTGGTCGGGGTGGTCGACCGACCAGCGCCGGATGACGCCCAGACATTCGACCAGTTGCACGCAGACGCTCAACACATCGACGTCCTGGACATGCATCACCTTGAAGCCCGGCGCCTGAAGCGCGGCGCGCCGCACCGGATCGAGCGTCAGAGCCGCAACGGCCATGCCCGCAGGATCGGCAAACCGGCCGCCTTCGGGGTCGTAATAGATGTCGATCTCGAGTTGGCGGGCGCCGTCGTCCAACTGCTCGACCAACGGCTGATGGCCATAGTCGAGGCCATCCGCCTGGCCCGGGTCGAGCTGCCTCAACAGGGTCATCAGCGGTCCGGGCATCGCCTCCTTGTAGCTATTGTGCGTGCCGACCATGAGCAGGTCGTTCAGCCGCAGATTGGCGTCCATCCAGGCGCGCTCGCAGGCCGCGCCCGCATGATCGGCCGAGGCCGCGGCAAGGTCGCAGGGCGCCGCCTGCGCCATGCCCAAACCGGCCAGTTCCAGGATCGCCGCCACCCAGCGCATAGGCGCCTCTCCGTCATCCAGCCGTTGCAGGCTTGGTCTAGACCACATCGATGCAACGAAAGCATGTCAAGTGATGAACCGACTGCGGCTCTGGCTGGCGCGGGCCAACCCCGTGATCTTCGTTCTCTTCGCCGGTCTTGCGGGATTCTGCGCGTATTTCTCGATGTACGCCTTCCGCAAGCCGTTCACCGCCGCGACCTTCGACCTGGTCCCGGGCTGGGAATTCGCGCTGGACTACAAGATCGCGCTCGTGATCGCCCAGGTCGCCGGCTACGCCCTGTCCAAGCTGATCGGCGTCAAGGTTATCGCCGAAATGCGGCCAGAGCGCAGGGCGGGCGCGATCGTCATTTTGATCGGCGCCTCCTGGATCGCCCTGGTGCTGTTCGCCGTCGTCCCTGCGCCATGGAACGTGGCGGCCCTGTTCCTCAACGGCCTGCCTCTGGGTCTGATCTGGGGGCTGGTGTTCGGCTTCATGGAGGGTCGACGCACCAGCGAGGTCCTGGGCGCGATCCTGTGCGCCAGCTTCATCCTGTCGTCGGGCGTGGTGAAGTCGGTCGGCAAGACCCTGATGGACGGTTTCGACGTCAGCGCCTTCTGGATGCCGGCGGCGGTCGGGGTGGTCTTCATGCCGCTACTGGCCGTATCGGTCCTCGCGCTCGCCGCCCTGCCCCCACCCAGCGATGCGGACGAGGCCGAGCGCGTGGCGCGCCGGCCGATGATGGCCCGGGAACGGGCCGCCTTCCTGGCAGCCCATTGGCCGGTCCTCCTGCTGCTGGTCGCCGCCTATGTGATGCTGACAGCGTTCCGCGACCTGCGCGACAATTTCGCCGCCGAGATCTGGCAGGCGCTGGGCTATGGCGACGCCGCCTCGGTCTTCACCGCCAGCGAAGGCCCGGTGGCGGTGCTGTCCCTGATTGCGATGGGCGTGATGATCGCAGTCAAGAACAACGGCAGGGCCTTGTTGCTGATGCACGGGGTGATCCTGGCTGGCTTCGCCATCCTGGGGGCGTCGACCCTGGCCTTCCAGCACGGCCTGCTCTCACCGATCGCCTGGATGATCGTCAGTGGGGCAGGCCTGTATCTGGCCTACACGCCCTTCAACGCCATGCTGTTCGATCGGCTGATCGCCTATTCCGGAACCGTCGCGACCGCTGGCTTCCTGATCTATGTGGCCGACGCCTCCGGATATGTGGGCAGTGTCATATTGCTGCTGGTGCGCAACTTCGCTGCGGTCGATCTGCCGTGGCTGCGCTTCTTCGTCGGCGCAGCCTACGCCACCAGCCTGGTCGGCCTGGTGCTGGTGACTGGCGCGGCGGTCCTGTTCTTGCGTCGCCGCGTGAGTGGCCCGGTGCGTGACCCAACAGGCGGAACGCAATAGCGCCCAGAGGTCACCGTGCTGGGGGACTGATCCGCCCTCGTCTCGGTGGACACCGCATGCCTGCTTCGGGAGGCAGCTTTGCTGCCTAAGCCCGATTTCACGAAAGAACAGTTCGAGTTCGCTGCATGGCTGAACCGCGGGCCCTGCCCCGGGACCGGGCCCCGCCCGGCGCAGCCTCACCGTCGGCCGGACTGAGAGGCGGTGGCTGAAGGACCGTCAGCCCGGGCGGGCCTCGCCCCATTCACACCAGCCGAGCACGCGGGGCGCCCCGGGCAGATACATCGTCTCGACCGCCTCGACGACGAAGCCCGCCGCTTCAATCGAGGCGGTCACCGGACGGGTCAGGTGACAGCCACCGGCCAAGGGGCGCCAGAAGGGCTCGATGCGCCGCTGCCACCGCTGCACCCCGGCATCGGGTGAGAGGCCATGTTCGCTGTACAGAAAGGTTCCCGACGTCTTGAGCACCCGGCGCGCCTCGGCCAGGACAACAGCCGGGGTCTCGACCGAGCAAAGCGTGAAGGTGCAGAGGACCGTGTCGAAACTCCGGCTATCGAACGACAGCGCCTCGGCCGATCCCGCGACGATCTCGACCGTCAAGCCTGCGGGTCGAGGGGCGTCCTCCGCCAGGCGCCGCAGGCCTTCTGAGGGATCAACGCCCGTGACGCTCTCGACCCGGTCGGGATCGTAGAAGGCCAGGTTGAGGCCGCCGCCGATGCCGAGCTCCAGCACGCGTCCGCGCGCGCGGGGCACGATTTTCGCCCGCTGTCTGCGGATGGGCTTTGCCCCGCAGGCACAGCCGATCAACCGCGGCAGGACCTGTCGATCATAGAAGCTGGTCACACTGTAATCCTTCCCACCCCGGGGCCCGCTTTCCCGATGCGCGCCGGCAATCGCAATGACCGTGCACCGCCACGCGTCTGTGCTCAAACGTCGCCTTGACGGAAAGTAGCGCTCGGCGTCCTCATGCTCGATGGTTTCCGGAATATCGACGAATTGGCGCTACCACCCGCAGCGCGACGCTCTGCTGGCGGAGGCTCACGCCCGCCCCTTCACACCACTGGTCGGCCCCGCGCTTGTGACGCGCATCGCCACACTTTCAGGTCAGGCTGGCGAGCAAGGCGACCGCGACCACATGGCCGCCCTGTGCCGCCGCCTTGGGCAAGCCGAACCGGGCCCCACAGCCCGTTGGTGTGGCCTTGAAGCCGGGACATGGCGTCTGCGATGGGAGCGCCACACCGAGTTTTCGACCTGGACCTTCTTCCGCTCGCCCGTGAACAAGGCCCCCTTCGCCGAGACCGCTCTCGACATGGTGCCGATTGACTGGCTCGGAGCGTGGCCCGGCGACGTGCTGGTGGCGACGAGGTTGGAGGTTTGGAGCCACACAGATGTGACTGCCGCCGCAGCCCTGTTTGCCGTCGGGGTCACCGGGGGCCGCCTGGTCGACAGCGACACCCTTGTTCTGACTGATTTCAGGGCCGATGCGGAAGGCATGACGAGGTTTCTGCTGTTATCCGACGACGTCGGCGACGGCGCCCTGACCGGGCGACTTGTTCAGACCCTGCTGGAGGTCGAAACCTATCGTCTGATGGCTCTTCTTGCCTTTCCCGTCGCAGGGGAGTCAGCCTCGGCGCTCTCTTGCATCGAGGCCACGGCGGCGGACCTCGCTCACCAACTCGCCGAGGATGCCGATCCAGATGCCGACCGGCTGTTACTGGATCGACTGGCGGCTGTCGCCGGCGAAACCGAGGCGCTGATCAGTCGTACGAATTTCCGCTTTGACGCAGCCGCAGCCTATCACCGCCTCGTGCGCGAGCGGATCGAGCGGCTGCGTGAACAGCACATCGAGGGTCTTCTGACGCTGGGCGAGTTCATGCAGCGTCGTTTGGACCCGGCGATGCGGACCTGCGACGCGGTGGCGGAACGTCAGCGCGCAGCCATCGCCCGGATCGCCCGGATGACACAGATGCTCAACACCCGGGTCGAAGTCGCCGCCGAAGCCACCAGCGCCGCCCTGCTGGCGTCGATGGACCGCCGCGCCGGTGCTCAGCTGAGGCTGCAACAGGCAGTCGAGGGTCTGTCGACGGTGGCCATCGCCTATTATACCCTTGGCCTGCTGCTGTTACCTTTGAAGGGGCTGGAGCGCATCTGGACCCAATTCGACGCCACGCTCGGCGCGGGCCTGCTCACCCCGTTTGTGTTGGCGGGGGTCTGGCTTGGACTACGGGCATGGCGCGAACAATTCGCCCATGAGGGCTGACAAGCCAGGCCCGCCAGGGCGAATTTCGCCGGTTATCTTCGCCGGCAAAAGTGGACGGCGTTGCGCCGCCCCGGGCACCGACAGGTCAACCTGGCCAGATCGAGGGTCGCCCGACCCCGCCCGGACAGGGTTGCCCCCTCTGCCAAAACAGGCCTGCATCGGCGCGAAACAGCATTCCTCAACGTCGCGGAACTGAGGCCAGACCCGAAGTACAGCCTGACGACCTCGCAGATCATCTCTGCGGGAAACAGGTTCAGCTCGAGCGGAACCGGCTTACGAAACACTAGCCCCGTCAGCCGCTGGATCCGCCCCAGGCGGAGATGAGTTAGCGTTGGCCCGACAGCGCCCCCCAGCGCCTCGGTGGGGCCGCTACTTTTGAGGCTGGAAAGCTCTGCCGCGATTGCCGATCATCACCCAACCAGCATTTGTGGGCTGATAGCCCCCCCTTGGCTTGGCGACGGCGAGCCCCAGCACGGCGAGCTCCGGGCCCCGGCTTACGTTCGCCACGCGATCAGGATCGACCATGTCGAGGAGCGCATCAATGCGTTCGGGGTCTGTCATCATAATGAATCTCGGCGAAGGCGTGTGGGGGATAACGTAGCGGCTCCCCCCATAGCCTATTCCCCGTTCCATGGCGGCGGAAGTTGGCCTGCCTTGAACAAGATCGTGGGATTCTCGTCATAATCACCCATCTCGGTGTCTGCCGAGACGGCGAACGCGACCACGCCCAGCCGGAGCGGTGCGAGACGTTCGGCTTTCCGGCGGGCTTCCTCAGCGGACGTGCAGCCCATCTGCTGCTCAGCCTTCAGGCCTTTTCCGCGCCCCTGGACGTAGGCCTGAATGATGTAGACGGTCTCGACAGCCATGGGTTCAGCTCCGGTGCGATGGGCCGCCTTATAGGCACGCCGCCGGCGGAATGGCCCCGCAAAACGCGACCTGCGCGCGGCGGTTCTAGTCAATCCCCGTGCGTCGGACGCCCTGTCCTTCAATCGAAATCTGACGGGGTTACGCCGACGAGCACAATGCGTAGACGGTCACTCTGCGATCTCCATGTAGATCTGCCCCCTTAAGGGGCTCGTGCCGGCGCCCGGCGACGAGTGCCTCGATCAGGGCGGCGGATATGCGGGTCGGCTACGTCGAGAGCCGCTCAATGCCCTCCCATTGTGCGGGGATGATCAGATTTTGCCGGAGACCTTTTGGCGCCAGATTGACAGCATCAGGGGCCGCTCGCCCCATCAACCTTGACAGAGTCCCGGCCCCGGTTGCCAGCTGAGCCGCATCCGGCCTACCCGTGCTCGCGTAGCTTACAGGGTCAAGCCGAGGGCGGCGTGATGACATCCACCGCACGTCGTGCGTGCCACGGGGTCATTGCATCGTCCTCAACGGCCAACTGGGATAGACGATGACCGACACACCGGGCGTGATCGAGACGGCTTCGTACAGCGAAGCCAGGCCGCCCTGGGCGGCCCCCCTGATCGGAGCCCTGTCTTCGCTGTGGCGAGTCGGCCGCCTTGTGATCGTCGATCCCGCGGGACGCTCGCTGGCGGTCGGCCCCGGGGCGTCCCATGCCGTTGTCTGGCGTATCCGGAACTGGCGAGCGTTCTCGCGGATGCTCAAGCGCGGGGATATCGGGTTCGCGGAAGGCTATGTGGCCGGGGATTGGGACACGCCGGACCTCCCTGCTCTCCTCCTGGCCTTCGCCGACAACTACGACCACCTCGGCCGCCTTGTGGGCGGCAATCCCGTTGCGCGCGCGATCGATGCGATCCGGCACGCCTTCTCGTCGAACACCCGCAAGGGCTCGCGGAGGAACATCGTCGCCCACTACGATCTCGGCAACGATTTCTATGCCCAGTGGCTGGACCGGGGGATGACCTATTCCTCCGCCCTCTTCACCGGGCCGGACCAGACGCTGGAAGCCGCCCAGCACGCCAAATACGCCGCTCTGGCGGACGCCGCCGACATCCAGCCGGGTCAGTCGGTTCTGGAGATCGGCTGCGGCTGGGGCGGCTTCGCAGAGTATCTGGCGGGAGAGCGCGGTGTTCGCGTCACCGCCATCACCCTGTCGCCCTCCCAACAAGCATTTGCCGAGCAGCGCATCACACAGGCCGGGCTCGACGACCGGGTCTCGATCCAGCTGGTCGACTACCGTGACGTCCAGGGGTCCTTCGATCGCGTCGTCTCCGTCGAAATGTTCGAGGCGGTGGGCGAGGCCTACTGGCCGACCTTCTTCGAGACGGTCCGCGCCCGGCTCGCGCCCGGCGGCCGCGCCGGCCTGCAGATCATTACGATCCGCGACGACCTGCTCGCGACCTATCGCCGGCGACCCGACTTCATCCAGATGTACGTCTTCCCGGGCGGCATGCTGCCGTCCGAGACACGGCTGGCGCGGGCTATCGGCGCCGCCGGACTGGACGGCCGGGTGGTTCGCCGCTTCGGCGCCGACTATGCGGAAACCCTTCGCCGCTGGCGGGTCGCCTTCGACACCGGCTCCGCCGCAGGCAAGGATGAGCGATTCTGCAATCTGTGGCGCTATTACCTCGCCTACTGCGAGGCCGGGTTCCGCTCGGGGCGGACGGACGTCGTCCACATGACCCTCTCCCGAGACTGATCCCCGATCGGCATCCGGCGCGGGCGTCCGTGCGTAGTTGCACAGGCCCGAAGTTCGACCACAGGCAGCTCAATGTTCGACCGCACCCTCGACGCAACGACCGGCCCGAAGCGGCGCATCGCGGTGGTGGGTGCGGGCGTTGCCGGCCTGTCAGCGGGCTGGCTGCTGTCGCGGCGCCACGAGGTGGTGCTGTTCGAGACGGAAAACCGGCTGGGCGGCCATTCCTGCACCGTCGATGCGCCGTCGCCGGATGGACCCATCGCGGTGGACACCGGCTTTATCGTCTACAATGAGCCGAACTATCCGAACTTTACGGCCCTGCTCGACCATCTCGGCGTGGCGAGCAAGGCGGCGCATATGTCGTTCGCCGTCTCGATGAACGCGGGCGGTTTCGAATACTCCAGCCATGGCGCGCGCGGCCTGTTCGCCCAGAAGCGCAACCTCGCCAACCCCCGGTTCTGGGGCATGCTGATGGATCTGAAGCGGTTCCACCGGACCGCCGCCGGCGACCTGGCTGAACTGGATCGGTCGCTGTGCTCGCTGGGCCGCTACCTGGACGACCGCAAATACGGCGACAGCTTCCGCGACCTGCATCTGCTGCCCCAGGCCGCCGCGATCTGGTCGTCGACGCCGCGCCAGATGGCGGACTATCCGGCCGCCGCCTTCATCCGCTTCTATCGCAACCATCGCCTGCTCGAAGTCGACATGGAGCCGACCTGGCGCACGGTCGCGGGCGGCAGCCGTCGATATGTCGAGGCGCTCGCCGCCGACTTCCGGGGAGAAGTTCGCCTGAACGAGCCGGTCTGCCGCATCGAGCGCGGCCCCGGTGGCGCGACCCTGCAGACCCGCCGTGGCGCGGAACGGTTCGACGCGGTGGTTCTGGCTGTCCACTCCGATCAGGCCCTTGCCCTGCTGGCTCAGCCGAGCGGCGACGAGCAGCGCCTGCTCCAGCCCATGGCCTATGGTCGCAACCGCGTCGTCCTGCACCGCGACCGCAGCTTCATGCCGCGCCGCCGCAGCGCCTGGGCCGCCTGGAACTACGTCGGCGCCGGCCGGGCCGATGCGGGCGGCGCCGCCAGCGTCACCTACTGGATGAACCTGTTGCAGGGGCTTTCCGGACCGGAACTCTTTGTGACCCTGAACCCCGAGCGTGAGCCAGATCCGGCCCTGGTGCTCGCCGACCGCGACTTCGATCACCCCATCTTCAACGCGGATGCGATGCTGGCCCAGCGCGGCCTCGGTTCGCTGCAGGGACGGAACAACACCTGGTTCTGCGGCGCCTGGTTCGGCTCGGGCTTCCATGAGGACGGTCTCCAGGCCGGTCTGGCTGTGGCCGAAGATATTGGCGGCGTTCGCAGGCCCTGGAGCGTGCCCAACGAGAGCGACCGAATCCCCATGCCCATCCCCGCCCTCGAGCCCCTGGCGGACCGATGATCACGGGCCTGAGATCGGGAATCTACTCAGGCCCGGTGTTTCACCGCCGCCTGCGGCCCCGCGTCCATGCGCTGCGCTATCGGCTGTTCATGCTGCTGATCGACCTCGATGAATGGGACGCTCTGGTCGGCCGTCTGCGATGGCTCGGGTCTGGGCGGTTCGGCCTGATGAGCCTGCGACAGAGCGATCACGGCGACGGCTCCGCCATGCCTCTGAAAGTCCAGATCGAACAGCGGATGCGCGCTGCGGGCCTCGCAACTGGCGGGCGGGTGCAACTGCTGACCCTGCCCCGGATCCTCGGCTACGCCTTCAACCCGCTCAGCGTCTATTTCTGCCATGCCGAAGACGGCCGGCTGAGCGCCATCCTCTACGAGGTGTCCAACACCTTTGGCGGCCGCCACGCCTATCTGATGCCGGTCGGCGCCGCCTCGGGGCCTTTGCGGCAATCGGTCGAGAAGGCCTTCCACGTCTCGCCATTCATGGACATGGACCTGACCTACCGGTTCGAGGTTGATCCGCCGGAGAGCGAGGCGGCGGAGATCACCCGCGTCTCCATCACCGTGGACGACGCAAACGGCCCCTTGTTGCTGACCGGGTTCTCGGGCCTCCGCTCCGAGATCACCGACGCCAACCTGCGCCGCGCCTGGCTGGGCCATCCCCTGCTCACGCTCAAGGTCATCGCCGGGATCCACTGGGAGGCGATTCGCCTTCTTCTCAAGGGCCTGCGTC
Source organism: Brevundimonas subvibrioides (assembly GCF_002280785.1). Classification (GTDB taxonomy): domain Bacteria; phylum Pseudomonadota; class Alphaproteobacteria; order Caulobacterales; family Caulobacteraceae; genus Brevundimonas; species Brevundimonas subvibrioides_B. The sequence continues at coordinate 68,319 of NZ_NCEQ01000004.1, read as the reverse complement.
TGCGCGGCGGGGTCACGCCCACCCACCCCGTCACGGTCGGGGGACTGTCCGAAACCTCCACCGGAGCGCGACATGCCTAGATTGGCCCTGCCGCTCGCGGCCGCCCTTGTTCTGATGATCGCCACGGCCGCCGCCGCAGAGGCGCCGGAACCGACGCGCACGATCGACCTCGACCGCTTCATGGGGCGCTGGCACGAGATCCTGCGCACGCCGAACGACCATCAGCGCGACTGCTGGGCCGCCAGCCAGGTCTGGAGCCGCCGCGCGGCCAATGACTTCTCGATCAGCCAGACCTGTCACCGCGGTGCTCGCGACGGTCGCGTCACCACCCTCAACTCGCGCGCCCGCGTCACCGACACCTCGACCAACGCCAAGTTCGAAGCCAGCTTCTTCGCCGGCCTGATCCGCGAGCGCTACTGGGTCATCGACATCGCCCCCGACTACAGCTGGATGATCGCCACCACCGCCGACGGCCGGTTCCCCGCCCTCCTCTCTCGCAGTCCGACCATGAGCGCGGCTGAACAGACCCGTCTGCGCAACCGCATGGCCGAGCTCGGCCTCCCGAACCGCCAGCTGATCCAGCGCTGAACCTGAAGGACCACACCCATGAGCCTCCTCGCCAAACGCGTGAACAAGCTTCAGGACGCGCCCTTCCCCGACTTCATCACTCGCCCCGCCATCGCACTTCTGGTTGCGACCGCGCGCAAGGGATACGCATCCGCCCCCGAAGATGAGGCCGGGTTCGCCCGCGAGATGGCCGACCGGCCCGTCGCCGAACACACGGACGCCGCCAACCAGCAGCACTACGAACTGCCCGCACGGTTCTTCCAGCTGTGCCTCGGCGCGCACCGGAAATACTCCAGCTGTTTCTACGAGACGTCGGACGCCACGCTCGACGATGCGGAGGCGTCGTCGCTGCGGATGACTTGCGAGCATGCGGACCTGAAGGACGGTCAGGCGATTCTGGAGCTCGGCTGCGGCTGGGGCTCGCTGTCGTTGTGGATGGCCGAACACTACCCCGCCTCAGCCATCACGGCCGTGTCGAACTCCCGCAGCCAGAAGGCCTTCATCGACGCCGAGGCCGCCGCGCGCGGCCTGACGAACCTGACCATCGTCACTGCGGACATGAACGTCTTCGATCTCGACAGGACCTTCGACCGGATCGTCTCGGTGGAGATGTTTGAGCATATGGCCAACTGGCGCGCCCTGCTGGCCAGGGCCCGGACCTGGCTGAAACCGGACGGGCGGATGTTCCTGCACGTCTTCAGCCACATCGACGCCCCCTACCGGTTCGAAGTCTCGGACGACGCCGACTTCATCGCCCAGCATTTCTTCACCGGCGGGGTCATGCCCAGCCACAACCTGATCCGCCAGTACGCCGACCTGTTCGAGGTCGAGCAGGACTGGCGCTGGAGCGGGACCCACTATCAGCGCACGGCAGACGACTGGCTGAATAATTTCGACAGCAACGTCGATGAGATCAGGGGTCTGATGAAGGCGGTCTACGGCGTCGATCACGCTCTCTGGATGCGACGCTGGCGCCGCTTCTTCATGGCGACGGCCGGCCTGTTTGGCCACAGCGATGGAACGGTCTGGGGCGTCAGCCATTACCGCCTGAAGGGAATCTGAACCGATGCGTTACCTCGCTGCTTTCGGCACCTCCGCCGTCGTGATGCTGGCGCTCGACGCCGTATGGCTGACGATGATGGGCGACCGCCTCTATCGCCCGGTGCTGGGCGACTGGATGAGAAAATCCTTCGACCTGCCGCCTGCCATCGCCTTCTATCTCCTGTTCCTGTCCGGCGTGACCTTCCTGGCGACCGTTCCGGCGCTCCAGCAAGGCTCATGGCAGCGCGCGGCGATCAACGGCGCCGTCATCGGGCTCATCGCCTATGCGACCTACGACCTGACCAATCAGGCGACCCTCACCCGCTGGTCGATGACCATCACCCTCGTCGACATGACGTGGGGCACCTTCCTCGCAAGCACGGCGGCGGTGGCCGGCTATTTCGGATCGCGCTGGCTGGTGCGCTGAGTTCGGACGAAAACCTGCGTGGCGAGCATCATCGCGATCTGACTGTTCCGGTGGGAAAAGCTGGCGTTGGGCTGACATCACCGCCCGCACTCCGGATCAGTCAGCGATGACCGCTGTGCTCTCGATCTCCACCCGCGCCGCGTCCTCGATCAGGCCCTTGACCTCGACCACGGCCATGGCGGGATAGTGGGGGCCCATCAACTCGCGCCAGATCGCGCCGATCTCGCGCAGCGCCGACAGGTATTCACCCTTGTCGACGACATACCAGGTCATTCGGACGACGTGCTCCGGCCCCGCCCCGGCCTCGGCCAGGACCGCCAGGGTGTTGACCAGGGTCTGACGCACCTGGGCGACGAACCCGCCGTCCGGAAACACGCCCTCGGGCGTCCAGCCGATCTGGCCGGCGACGAACACCATCAGGCCCTGAGCAGCGACGCCGTTGGAGTAGCCCCTAGGCCGGGGCCAGCCTTCGGGGAGCAGGACCCGGTTCATGCGGCGGTCTCCAGGAAGGGTGCGATGCCGGCGCGCAACTCATCCGGCCAGGGTTCGGGTTTCAGCGAGGAGCCGACGAAGACGAGGGTCTGGGTCGCCTCGAAGCGAAGCTGATCGCCGGCGTGAATCCGGTGACGCAGGCTGCAGGACGCGCCGCCCAGCCGGGTCACGGTCAGTGTGGCGGTCAGTTCGTCCTCCAGCCGTGACGGGGCGATGAAGCGGGCCTCGATGGCCGCCGTCGGGACGCTGACGCCGCGGTTCATGTGCAGTTCGCGGAACGAAACGCCGAGCGCCTGCGCGAACCAGTCCTCGACCACGCCGTTCAGCATCTCGAAATAGCGCGGGAAGAAGACGATGCCCGCCGTGTCGCAGTCGGCGAAACGCACGCGACGTTCGACCGTGAAAACCTGACCGGACAGGGCGGCGGTCATACGGTCTCCTTCAGCCGGAAGCGTTGCAGCTTGCCGGTCGGGGTCTTGGGCAGGCTCTCCACGAATTCGAGCGCGCGGGGATATTTGTAGGGGGCGATGACGCCCTTCACGAAGGTCTGGAGTTCGGCGCGCAGTTCCGGCGACGGATCGATGCCGGAATTCAGGACGACGAAGGCCTTGCAGATCTGGCCGCGTTCCTCGTCGGGAGCGCCGATCACGGCGGCCTCGGCCACAGCGGCGTGACGCAGCAGGGCGTTCTCCACCTCGGGTGCGCCGATATTGTAGCCGGACGAGATAATCATGTCGTCGGCCCGGGCGACGAACCAGAAATAGCCGTCCTCATCCAGCCGGTAGACATCCCCGGTCAGGTTCCAGCCGTTCTGGACATAGGCCGCCTGGCGGTCGTCATCGAGATAGCGGCAGCCGGTCGGGCCGCGCACCGCCAGCCGTCCGGTCTCGCCGGGTGGAAGAGGCTGGCCCGCGTGGTCGATGATGCGAGCCTCATAGCCCGGCACGGCCTTGCCGGTCGCGCCGGGGCGAATGTCGTCGCCGCGCGCCGAGATGAAGACGTGGATCATCTCGGTCGAGCCGATGCCGTCGATGATGCGGACGCCGGTCGCCTCCTGCCAGGCGTCGGAGGTGGCGGCGGGAAGGGCCTCACCCGCCGAGACGCAGGTGCTCAGGCTCGACAGGTCGTGGTCGCCGACCAGCTTCAGCAGGGCGCGATAGCCGGTCGGGGCGGTGAGCAGAGCGGTGGCCTTGCAGCGCGCGGCCGTCTCGGCCAGGGCGTCGAAACCGGGCCGGTCGGGGAAGGCGGTTGCGGCGCCGACGGCGGCGGGGAAGACCACCAGCCCGCCGAGGCCGAAGGTGAAGGCGATCGGCGGCGTGCCGACCACGATATCGTCCCTCGTCAGGCCGACGATGTGGCGGCCGAAGGTGTCGGCCATGGCGAGAATGTCGCGGTGGAAATGGACGCAGCCCTTGGGCTTGCCGGTCGTGCCCGAGGTGAAGGCGATCAGGGCGGGATCGTCGGCGGCCGTATCGACGGCGGTGAAACTGACGCCGGGCGGCAAGGCCTGCGCGGCGTCCTGTAGCGCGGCGGAGTCCATGACGCGCGTCAGCGACGGGGCGAGGGCGCACGCCTCGGCGACCACGTCGTTGAACATCTGATAGACCAGGGCATGGCTGACCTGGGCCTTGTCGATGACGGTGGCCAGTTCGGTCGCCCGGAGCATCGGCATGGTGGCGACCACCACGCCGCCGGCTTTCAGGATCGCGAACCACGCCATCACGGTCCAGGAACTGTTGGGGCCGTGCAGCAGGACGCGGTTGCCGGGTGCCAGACCCATCTCCTCGATCAGCACCCGCGCCATCCGGTCCGAGATGGCGTCGACCCGGCTCCACGAAAACTCGTGGTCGAAATCGATCAGGGCGCGGGCGTCGGGCCCTGCGGCGGCGATGGCTCGGCGCAACAGTTCGACGCCGGCGTTGAGTCGCTCGGGATAGACGAGTTCCGGCAAGTCGAAGACGAAATCAGGCTGCTGGTCCGCGGGGGGCAGGTGGTCGATGACGAACCGGTCGATGTGTGCGCTGCCCCCCATCAGCCGCCTCCACCCATCCCGGCGAGAACCTGCCGGGCGATGACGATCTTCTGCACCTCCGACGCGCCCTCATAGATGCGCAGGGCGCGGATCTCGCGATACAGCCGCTCGACCGGATGGCCCGAGACGACGCCCAGACCGCCGAACAGTTGCACCGCCGCGTCGATGACCTGCTGGGCCTCGTCGGTGGCGTAGAGTTTGGCCATGGCCGCCTCGCGGGTGACGCGCGGCGCCCCCTGATCCTTGAGCCAGGCGGCGCGGTAGATCAGCAGGGCCGAGGCGTCGATCTTCAGCGCCATATCAGCCAGAGCGGCCTGGACCAGCTGCAGGTCGCTCATCGGCGCGCCGAACAGATGGCGGGCGACCGTGCGTGAAGCCGCCTCGTCGAAGGCGCGGCGCGAGAAGCCGAGGGCGGCGGCCGCGACGGTCGAGCGGAATACGTCCAATGTCGCCATGGCGATGCGGAACCCCTCGCCCGCCGCGCCCAATATGCGGTCGCCGTCGATGCGGCAGGCGGTGAATCGAATCGTCGCTAGGGGGTGGGCCGCCATCAGGGGGATGCGTTCGACGACCTCGAACCCCGGCGTATCGGCGTCGACGACGAAGGCGCTGAGGCCGCGCGCGCCCTCCCCTTCGCCGGTGCGGGCGAACACCACATAGCGGTCGGCCAGACCGCCGTTGGAGATGAAGGTCTTCACCCCGTCCAGCACCCAGCCGTCGCCCTCACGACGTGCGCTGGCGGACAGGGCCGCCACGTCCGAGCCGGCCTCGGGTTCCGACAGGGCGAAGGCGGCGATGGTCTCGCCCGCCGCCACGCCGGGCAGCCAGCGGGCCTTCTGATCGTCGGTTCCGAACAGGCTGATCGGGCCGGAGCCCAAACCCTGCATGGCGAAGACGAAATCGGCCAGACCCGAGCGTCGGCCGAGGGTCTCGCGCGTCAGGCACAGGGTGCGCACGTCCAGCCTGCCATCCGCGTCGGGCACGGCGTTGTTCAGCCAGCCGCCGTCGGCCAGCGCCTTCAGTATCCTGCGGCAATCGCCGTCCAGATCATGATCGCCGTGCAGATTCAGGACATCGCCGTTGGCCTCGGCCCAGGCCTCTATGTCGGCGGCGAAGGCGCGGTGACGGTCATCGAAGAACGGCCAGTCGAGAAAGGTGCGGTCCGCCATGTTCAGTTCCCCTCGAACACCGGCTCGCGCTTGGCGGCGAAGGCCTCGTAGGCGCGGCGGAAGTCGTTGGTCTGCATGCAGATGGCCTGGGCCTGGGCCTCGGACTCGATGGCGGCGTCCAGGCTCATGTCCCATTCGATGTTGAGCTGGTTCTTGGTCATGCCGTGGGCGAAGGTCGGTCCTCTGGCCAGAGCCAGCGCCAGTTCCCGGGCTGTCGGCATCAAGGCTTCGGCCTCGACGATGCGGTTGTGGAAGCCCCAGCGTTCGCCCTCTTCGGCGGTCATCACACGGCCGGTGAACAGCAGTTCCGACGCCCGCCCCTGGCCGATCTGGCGGGGCAGGATGGCGCAGGCGCCCATGTCACAGCCGGCCAGACCCACGCGGGTGAACAGGAAGGCGGTCTTCGTCTTCGGCGTGGCGATCCGCAGGTCCGAGGCCATGGCCATGATCGCTCCGGCCCCGACGCAGACGCCGTCCAGCGCCGCGATGATCGGCTGGGGGCAGCCGCGCATCGCCTTGACCAGATCACCGGTCATGCGCGTGAACCTCAGCAACTCGGGCGCGGCCATCCCGGTCAGCGGGCCGATGATCTCGTGTACGTCGCCGCCGGAGGAGAAATTGCCGCCCGCGCCGGTCACGATCACCACCTTGCAATCGTCCGCATGGATCAGATCGCGGAACAGGTCGCGCATCTCGGCGTAGGACTCGAACGTCAGCGGGTTCTTCCGCTCCGGCCGGTTCAGGGTCAGGGTCGCCACCCCGTCATCATCGACGGACCACAGGAAATGCTCGGGCCGATAGTCGCGCGCCTTCATCGGTTCAGATCCTCAGAGGTGACGGCGTGGAGCGAGTGTTTGGCGCGCTCCAGCAGATGGGTCAGGTCTTCGGCCTCGGCCTCGCTCAGATCGGCGAACAGGGCCTCGATCCAGTGTTCGTGCGCTTCGGCCATCAGGGCGAAGCGCGATCGGCCGAGCGACGTCAGGCGGAGGCGCTGCACGCGCCGGTCCGGCCCGTCCATGGCCTCGATCAGACCGTCCGCTCTCAGCCGCACGGCCAGGCCGGTGACATTGCCGTTGGACACCATCAGCTTGCGCGACGCCTCGCCCATGGTCAGGCCGGCTTCGCCCGCGCGGTCCAGCGCCGACAGCAGGTCGAAACGCGGCAGGGTCGAGCCAAACTCGTCCCTCAGCCGCTGGGAAACACGTTGCTCGATCGCCGTCGAACAGGTCAGCATTCGCAGCCACAGCCTCAGCGACCGCTTGCCGTCCGGCGCGCCTCCCAACCGGTCCGGCAGAGGGGCGGCGGCGCTCACACCTCGCCTCCAGCCACCGGCACGGCCGCGCCGTTGACGCCCGACGCCGCCTCGCCGCACAGCCAGACGATCGTCGCGGCGACCTCGTCGGGGGTGATCAGCCGTCCCTGGGGGTTGGAGGCGGCCAGGGCCGCGCGAGCCTCGTCCCCGGTCCGCCCGGTCTTGCCGACGATGGCGTCCACGGACCGCGCCACCAGATCGGTGTCGGTGAAACCGGGGCATACCGCGTTGACGGTGACCCCCTTGGTCGCGACCTCCAGCGCCAGCGCCCGGGTCAGGCCGACGAGGCCATGCTTGGCCGCGACATAGGCGGAGACGTAGGCGTAGCCCTTCAGGCCCGCCGTCGAGGCGACGTTGACGATCCGGCCCCAGCGACGGGTCAGCATGCCGGGCAGGACCAGACGCGCGGCCTCGGCGGGAGCCTCCAGATTGAGGGCCAGCATGGCGCGCAGATCGGCGCTGTCGGTCTTCAGGAAGGGCGCGGACGACGCCCCGCCGGCGTTGTTGACCAGGATGTCGATCGGCCCGAACCGGTCCCGCCCGGCCTCGATGGCGGCCGCCAGGGCTTCGGCGTCGGTCACATCCGCCGGGGCGGCGAAGGCGGCGGCGCCGATGCGGTCGGCGCTCTCGTCCAGCCGGCCGATGTGGCGGCCGATCAGGGTGACGAGGCACCCCGCCTCGGCCAGGCGTTCGGCGGTCGCGCGACCGATGCCGGACCCGGCGCCCGTCACCACCGCATGGCGTCCGTCCAGCGCGCCGCTCATACTGGTCCCGCCTGCGACTGGCGTTCCATGTTCCGGACCAGCTGGGCGAAGCCGGCGCGGTATTGAAGGGGGGGCTGGATCCCGCGCCAGCCCAGCTCGGCGGCGGCGCGCAGGGTCCAGTTCGGATCGGCCAGATGCGGCCGGGCGAGGGCGCACAGATCGGCCCGGCCGGCGGCGAGGATGCTGTTCACGTGGTCGGTCTCATAGATGTTGCCGACCGCCATGGTGGCCACCCCCGCCTCGTTGCGAATGCGGTCACTGAACGGCGTCTGGTACATGCGGCCATAGACCGGCCTCGCCTGCTCGGAGGTCTGGCCGGCCGAGACGTCGATCAGGTCGCAGCCGGCGTCGGCGAAGGTGCGGGCGATGGCGACCGAGTCCTCGGAGGTGAGGCCGTCGTCGACCCAGTCCGTGGCCGACAGGCGGACAGACATGGGCTTGTCGTCAGGCCAGACGGCGCGCAGGGCGGCAAAGACCTCGAGCGGGAAGCGCAGACGGTTCTCCAGTGAGCCGCCGTACGCGTCCCTGCGGTGGTTGGAGACAGGGGTCAGGAAGGACGACAGTAGATAGCCGTGGGCGCAGTGCAGCTCGACCATGTCGAAGCCGGCCTCGTCGGCCCAGCCGGCGGCGCGGACGAAGTCGTCGCGGACGCGGTCCATATCGGCGCGGGTCATCTCGCGCGGGGTCTGGTCTTCGTCCGACCACGGAATCGCCGAGGCGGCGATCAGCGGCCAGCCGTCCGCGAGCGGTTGATCCGCGCGCGGACCCCAGGGCCGTTCGACCGAGCCCTTGCGGCCGGCATGGGCCAGCTGGATGGCGATGCGCGAGCCCTGGGCGTGGACGAAGTCGACGATCCGCCGCCAGGCCTCGCGGTGTTCCGGGCGGTACATCCCGGCGCATCCGGGCGTGATCCGGGCATCCGCCGAGACGTCGGTCATCTCGGTGAAGACCAGTCCCGCGCCGCCCAGCGCCCGGCCGCCGAGATGGACGAGATGGAAGTCGTTCACCGTCCCGTCTTCCGCCGAATACATGCACATGGGCGAAACGACCACGCGGTTGGGCAGGGTCAGACCTCGCAGCCGCAGGGGCGCGAACATCGGTGCGGGGGGATCGTCCGTGAGGGGAGCCCCGGCCTGATCGGCGAACCAGCGCTCGACCCGTGTCACGAAGGCAGGGTCGCGCAGGCGCAGATTCTCATGGCTGACGCGCTGGCTGCGGGTCAGCAGGCTGTAGGCGAATTGCAGCGGGTCGAGATCGACGTAGCGCTCGACGGTCTCGAACCATTCGGTCGAGTTGCGGGCGGCGCTCTGCAGCTTCAGCACCTCGACGCGGCGCTCGGCCTCATAGGCGGCGAGGCCGGCCTCGAGATCTCCTGGTTCAGTCAGGGCCTGGGCCAGTCGGATGGCGTCCTCGAACGCCAGTTTCGTGCCCGATCCGATCGAGAAATGCGCCGTGTGGGCGGCGTCGCCGAGGAGCACCACCTTGCCGTCGCGCCAGTTGGCGCAGGCCACGCGCGAGAAGTTGAGCCAGGCCGATCCGCGCAGGTGGCGCGCATTGCTCATCAGCGCATGACCGCCCAGCCACCCGGCGAACAGCGCCTCGGCCGCACGACAGGTCTGGTCCTGATCCATCCCGTCGAAACCGAGACCCCGCCAGGTCGCCTCCGAACATTCAACGATGAAGGTCGAGGCCCCCGGCTCGAACTGATAGGCATGAGCCCAGATCCAGCCATGCGGCGTCTGGACGAAGGCGAAGGTAAAGGCATCGAACGCCTGGGTCGTGCCCAGCCAGATGTATTTGTTGGGCCGCACATCGACATCGACGCCGAACACCTCAGGCGTTTCGTTGCGGACGCGGCTGTTCAACCCGTCGGCGGCTATGATCAAATCGGCGTCCAGGGCGCGGACATCCGCGACCTCGCTCTGGAACCGAAGATCGACGCCCAGCGAGCGGGCGCGGTCCTGCAGGATGGTCAGCAGGCGCTGCCGCCCGATGCCGGCGAAGCCATGACCGCCCGAGCGGACAGTCTGGTCATGGATATGCACGTCGATGTCGTCCCAGTGGACGAAGGCGGCCTCAATGGTCGCGGCGGTCTCGGGGTCGCTGGCCTTCAGATTGGCCAGGGTCTGGTCGGAAAAGACCACGCCCCAGCCGAAGGTATCGTCCGGCCGGTTGCGCTCATGCACCACCACATCCAGCGACGGGTCGCGCAGTTTCAGCGAGATGGCGAGGTAGAGCCCCCCGGGCCCGGCCCCGACGACGGCGATTCTCTTCACAGCCCTGCGCGACGACATATTTTAAGCCTAAAATAGATTGGCGTCGGCGTCCAGAGTCACCCCGTTCAGGTCACCGGCCCGGCATTTTCCTCAGACTCCTGTTCGACGGTCTTCCCATCGTCCTGGGTCCTCATCGGCCATAGCCAGGGTGGAGCCATGATCACCGGCCCGATTACGCAACAGATCGACGGCGAAACGGCCCAGGAACAGATCGTCTCCGCACTGATCCTCGGCGCGCCCATCATGGTCCCGGCCGGTCGGGACGTCGGCCGATCCCCGGACCGACGACCTGGGCCGTCAGATCATCCGGACAACCGGTCTGGAGCGCCCGCGTGGTCTGTTTGGGTCAGGCGGCGGGGTCGCTGGCGAGCGAACGCGCCAACGCCACGACGATGCGGCGTTGATCCGCCGTCTCGATTCGCCCGTAGGCCTCGAGCAAGGCCTTCGAGCCGCTCACGGCGAACAGGTCCAGACCATCCCGAGCCCCCGGCTCGTCCGGCTCGAAGAAGGTGCTCACCGGCTGTCCGAGCGCATGGGAAATGAGCATCAGGCGCGAAGCCGACACCCTGTTGGTGCCCCGCTCATATTTCTGGATCTGCTGGAAGGTCACGCCCGTGGCCTTGGCCAGATCAGTCTGGGTGAGGCCACGCAGTTCGCGCACGGCGCGAACACGTTGGCCCACGGCAATATCGATCGGGTTTGGCGTCGCGGAAGTCATGGGATCAAGCTAGAACATTCCCCTCGGCCGACGCAACTCGCGCCCGCGCATCGCGCAGCCGACCCTCCCAGATTCCGGCGGCCAGGGCGATCATGAGGCCGTAGAACATGAGATACAGAGTGGAGATATAGGCGCGCGACATGATGCGCGGGTCGATCACCATGCCGAAATGGCTCAGGACCGCCAGGAGCTGGAAGGCGCAGCCGAACAGAAGCCAGACCCTGTGGGTTCTGACGAGCAGATACAGAAACACCCCGAGATTCGCGGCGTCGATGATCAGGATGTTCCACTGCGGCGAGTTCCAGTCCGTCCAATTCTGGACCAGGGGCGTGAGGATTGAGGCGACCACGATCGAAATGGCCGCGACCCGCTCCGTATGCGCACCTTTCCAGATAGCTGCACCGCACACGAGGATGGTCAGGATCAAGCCGCCGATCTGGGCGGCCGTGGCCAGAAACAGGACATTGTCGTTGAACATGCAAAGGCTCGCGGCGCGCGATCGGAGCGCACCGCGAGCATAGCACTATGCGGCGACCTTGAGACCGGTCGGACCCGGCATCCTCTCGTCCGGCTTGCCCGCACCGGTGCCCTGCATCACGATCTTGCCGAGTCCGACCTGCGGAGCCGCAGTCTGAAGCGCGTGGTGGGCGGAGACGATCTGGTCCCTGGCTTCACCCAGCGCACGCACCGACCCGGTGACGCCGGTCATGGCGTGGCTGCCGAGCACGGCTGACAGACCGTTCTCGCGGCGTACCGAAGACATGGCGGCGATCAGGTGGGCGGCCTTTTCCAGGGCCGCATCGATGGCGTCCTCGGTCTCGAACAGGGCCGTGGCCAGCTTCTGGCCGTACTCTCGACGTTGCATGGGGGCTCCTTCTCCCGCGTGGCGGGGGCTTTGGTGGGCTTGGGTTGTGAAGTCGGTTCAGGTCAGCGAAGTCGCTGGGCCTGATCGGCCGTTTGCAGAAGGTGCTGGATCATCAGGGTCGCGCCGATGGCTCCCGCGAGCAGAAGGGCGATGCCGCACGTCAGGGCGATCACCATCAACAGGTCCCGCCCGACGCGGCGGTACTCGACGGTCGAAGATTGGCCGCGCTCGGTGGCCGATCGTGATCGGGCAACAGCACGAGCCCGATGCAGATAATCTCTCGCAGCAGATCGAGCTTCGAGAGAAATGGGCTCATCTCGCGCGTCACCGCGACCAGGTGCAGGACGGCCACTTTCTCGGCCGGTGTTTGCGCCAGGTCCTCGAAGACGGTCTCCAGATAGTCCCAGGTCCAGTTCGGTAGTGTGAGGGTCAATGGGGTCTCCTTTCGGGTGAAAGAAGGCGGCGCCCGAGGCGGCATCGGCTACTCGGGACGGCTCCCCTACGGGTTCGTTCCGTAGGCCGGCGTTGATCAACAGCAGCGCGGCGTCCCGGCGCGAGGCGACGCCCAGTCGCTTGCACGCGGTCTCGATATGCTTGTCGACGGTCTTTGAGGAGATCCCTAGATCGCGCGCGATCTCCTTTGACTGGCGATGCTGTGCGACACCCACCAGGCACTGCCGTTCTCGCGCGGTGAGCTGCTCAAGCTCGTTCATCGTCCCACCCCCCCCGGATCAACCAACAAGGTTAGTCGATGGAAAGCAAATCCCTAAGCGTGCATCTCGGCCTTTATGTCTGAAAGCCGACACAGGCGTTGTGAGCCGGCGGGACAACTTCGGAGCGCGCACCGACACGGGTGTCGAGGGCGGGGCAGCCGGCCGCCTGAATTCGACCTTTCGCTACAACGCCGCAACTGGCGGACCGTCGGGGCGACCGGCATGGTGCGGCGGGAGTGAATCGGAGCGTTCGGCGATGAGAACCCTGTCCCTGCACCGTCGTTCGGCGCTGACCCTGGCGGGAGGCGGTCTGCTGGCCGGCCTGGCGCCCCTCCCCGCCTTCGCGCAGTCCGAAGACGGGGCCACGGAGAATTGGAAAGACCTGGGCGCCGACGTGAAGGCCGAGTTCAAATGGGCCTGGGGCCACTATGTCGACCGCGCCTGGGGCAAGGACGAGATCAACCCGGTTTCGGGCACGTCCCAGTCCTTCTTCATTGAGGGGCACGACCTGGGCCTGTCGCTGGTCGAGGCGCTCGACACACTCTGGATCATGGAGCTGGACGAGGAGTTCCAGGCGGGGGTCGACTGGGTCAAGGCGAACCTGGACTTCGACATCGACGGCGAGGCCCAGGTGTTCGAGACCAATATCCGGCTGGTCGGCGGCCTGTTGTCGGCGCACCTGGCCTGCGGCGATCCGGTGTTGCTGGAGAAGGCGAAGGATCTCGCCGACCGGCTGATGAAGGCATTCGACGCCTCGCCCCACGGCCTGCCGTATCGCTATGTGAACCTGAAGACCGGCGCGGTGCGCGATCCCGAGACCAACCTCGCCGAGATCGGCACCTACATCACCGAGTTCGGGGTTCTCAGCCAGCTGACGGGCGAGCCGAAATACCATGCGGCGGCCAAGCGGGCGATGATGCACGCGCTGAGCGTGCGCTCGCCGATCGGCCTGATGGCGGCCAACATTCATGCCGGGACGGGCCGGTTCACCAGCCGCAACGCCTCGATCGACGTCTATGCCGACAGTTTCTACGAATACCTGTGGGACGCCTGGGAGTTGTTCGGCGACGAGGAACTGAAGCTCGCGGCAGAGCAGTGTCTGCAGGCCATGATCGACCATCAGGGCAGGCGCTACGACGGCCTGCTGTGGTTCCCGATGGTCGACTACGAGACCGGCGCGGTGACCGGCACGTCGCAGACGGTGCTCGGCGCCTATCTGGCGGGGCTGCTGGGACAGGCAGGTTTCAAGACCGAGGGCGACGACTTCCTCAAGACCTACGAGAGGATGCAGGATCGCTATCTGATCGTGCCGGAATCGACCGACGTCACGACCGCCCGCCCCCGCACCCTGCGCACGGGCCTGCGCCCCGAGGTGGCCGACGCCTGCCTGAACCTGTGGCAGCACGACCGCGACGATCGCTACCGCGCCATCGCGGCGACCCACTATCGCAACATGAAGTCCAGCTCGAAGGCCGAGTATGGCTACACCTCGCTGCAGGACATCTCGACCCGGCCGATGACCCAGGGCGACAACTGCCCCGGCTACTGGTGGTCCGAGCAGATGAAATACTATTTCATCCTGTTCGCCGAGCCGAAGCGGATCGACATCGACCGGCTGGTGCTGAGCACGGAGGCCAATGTGCTGCGGGGGTTTGTCCGTTCGTCCTGACGAAAAACACCCTGACGAAACGGACGAAACGGACGAAATCCTCTGTTCGCCCTCTCCGCGAACCGTGACCATGAACTCTACACCCGCCGCGAACCAGGGCGCGTTCACAGGGGCCGGGGGCCCGTCGGGGCTGACCAGATCAGGATTTCGGCGTCGAATAGAAAAAAATGTTCGACGTTGAATCCCCTCTACTCCGTGCACCCCGGCGAAGGCCGGGGTCCAGATGGCGAACTCAGGCGAACGATGAAAAGCCCGGCGATGATCCCAACCGACACGGTCTGTGATCTGGATCCCGGCCTTCGCCGGGATGCACGGATAGGATGGGTCAGCCGAAGGTGAAGGCGAAGACCTGGGCGCCCGGGTCGAGGAACTCGATCTCGAACAGATGCTCGCCCGCGCCGTCGGACTGGCGCAGCAGCTGATAGAGGCGCTGCCCGTCGATGCGGCCCGCGCCGGACGCATCAACATCGACGCCGGCGTCAGCGCCCGGCGCGCGACCGTCGACAGTGACACGGAAGCGGACGGGACGTCCTTCCGCCGAGCCCATAACCAGATGCAGGTCGCGGGCCTTGAAGCGGAAGGCGAGCTTGCCGCCGGAGGAGGCCTCGGCGTGTTCAGCGCGGATCGTCCAGGCGCCGGACAACCCCCACTGGTTCAGGCTCAGGGCCGGGATCGACCAGGTCTGCACGGCATCCCTGACCGGCGTCTCGGGCGAGGCGAGCCCGCGTGTGCGGCTGTAGCCGACATAGGTTTCCGGCGAACCGACCTCTCCGCCCCCGGCCATCTCGGCCCCCGTGCTGGTGGTTGCGGCCATGTCGGGGCCGGGATCGCGGCCGGCCTCGCGCAAGAGCTGGCGAATGACCTGTTCGGACTGCTCGTATTCACCCTCGCCGAAGTGGACGTGGCGGATCCGCCCGCGGGCGTCGATGAAATAGTGGGCCGGCCAGTAGCGGTTCGCGTAGGCGCGCCAGATGGCGAAGTCGTTGTCCAGAACCACCGGGTACGGCAGGCCGAAACGGCGCACCGCGTCGCGGACATTGTCGGAATTCTTCTCGAAGGCGAACTCCGGCGTATGCACCCCGACGACGACCAGACCGGCGTCGCGATATTTGTCGGCCCAGCCCCTGACATAGGGGAAGGTCCGCACGCAGTTGATGCAGGAGTAGGTCCAGAAATCGACGACCACGACCTTGCCGCGCAGGTTGTCGATGTCGAGGGGGCCCGAGTTGATCCATTCCCCGCCCCCATCGAAGCCGGGGGCCGGGCCGAAGTCCGGCAGGGCGGCGATGTCGACCTCGCGGTTCGAGGCGGCCGGCGATCCGACGCCCGCACGCGACAGCAGGCCCTGTTCGACGCTGTTGACGCCGCCCGCCGACAGACGGGTCAGCAGGCCCGTGTCGAGACCCAGGGCGATGGCGGCGACACCGATCAGCACGAGGACGCCCAGACCCTTTCGCACCCATTCGCCGACGCCCAGAGACTTCTTCATCGTCTGGAACACCTTGCCGCCGACCAGCAGGGCCAGGGCCAGCGACGTCGCCGCACCCGCCGCATAGGCGGCCAGCAGAAGAGTGGTGTTGACGGAGGCGCCCTGAAGCGCCGCGCCGGTCAGGATCAGGCCCAGGATCGGTCCGGCGCACGGCGCCCACAACAGGCCCGTCGCCACCCCCAGCAGGAAGGACGGTCCGATCGGGGACCGGCCCGCCGCCTGCGCCAGGCTGGCCCGCTCCGTCAGTTTCGACCCCAGGGCCACCAGCGGCCGGGTCAGGCGGTCCGCCAATAACGGGAAGACCAGCGTCAGGCCGAGCAGCGCCATGACCGCCAGGGCGATCCAGCGGCCGACCTCGTTGGCCTGCACCGCCCATCCGCCACCGACCGCCGCCAGGGTCGCGACCCCCGCGAAGGTCAGCGCCATCCCGACCAGCAGCGGCAGGCTGCTGCGGATGAAGGGCTGTTCCGCGCGCGCGAACACGAACGGCAGGACCGGCAGGATGCACGGGCTGATGATTGTCAGGGCGCCGGCGAGGTAGGCGATCAGGAACAGGAGCATGGCGACAGCTACGCTTTCATCCCCGGGGCGGACGCGTCATTGGGCGGCAGTGCTCATCGAATAGGGTCGCGCCTCCGCGCCAGCGCCCCAGGTCCGGTTCGGTTGCGCGCCCATGACGAAATGCAGTTCGCCGCCGGCGGTGATCTCGTCATGCCCGATCCAGGTGCGGTCGAGCGGGCGGCCGTTCAGCGTGACCGACTGGATATAGCGGTTGCCGTCCGACAGACCGGCCGTCGAGATCACGAACCTCCGACCATTGGGCAGGTTCAGCGTGGTGCGGTCCGTGAACGGGCGGCCGATGACGTACTGACCGGAGCCCGGCGTCACCGGATAGAAGCCCATGGCCGTGAACATCAGCCAGGCCGACATCTGGCCCACGTCGTCGTTGCCGAACAGTCCGTCGGGGCGGGAGTGGTACTGGCTCTCGACGATCTGCTTCAGCCGCTCCTGCGTCCGCCAGGGCTGGCCCGCATAGACATAGGCATAGGCCGAGTGGTGGCTGGGCTCGTTGCCGTGGATGTACTGGCCGATCAGGCCGGCGATGTCCTCGGCGTGGGAGTAGTCGAGGCCGGCGTTGTCGTAGTCGAACATGGCGTCGAGCCTGGCGACGGTCGCCGCGTCACCCCCCATGACGCCGACCAGGGCCTGCATGTCCTGAGGCACGAACCACGAATACTGCCAGGCGTTGCCCTCGGTGTAGTCGGAGCCGTAGTTGATCGCGACGGGATCGAACGGTTCGCGGAACGAACCGTCAGCCAGACGGGCGCGGACGAAGCGGGTCTCCTGATCCCAGGTGTTCCGCCAGAAGCCGGCGCGGCGATCGAACTCGGTGGCGAGGTCCGCGCGGCCCAGACGCTCGGCCATGCGGGCGATGGTCCAGTCGTCATAGGCGTATTCGACCGTCTTGGACGCCGCCTCGGGCTCCCAGTCGATGGGGACATAGCCCAGGTCCATATAGTCGCCCAAGCCCCCGTAGGGACGGTAGGTGGCCGAGGCGACCATGGCGTCCAGCGCCGCCTTCCCGTCGATGCCGGGAATGCCTTTCAGGTACGCGTCCGCGATCACCGGCACGGCATGATAGCCGATCATGGTCCAGGTCTCCTGACCGTGGAACGACCAGACCGGCAGGATGCCGTAGGGGCTGACCTGCTGTGCGGCGATCAGCGAGTTGACGATGTCGGCGTTGCGCTGGGCCGGGGCCAGCAGGGTCAGCAGCGGATGCTCGGCCCGGAAGGTGTCCCACAGGCTGAAGGTCGAGTGGACGGTGAATTCGGACCTGTGCACCGCATTGTCCGGGCCGCGCCAGCGACCGTCCACGTCGGAGTGGACCGAGGGCGCGATCAGGGCGTGGTACAGCGCCGTATAGAGGGTGGTCCGCAGTTCCGGCTCCGCCTCGATGTCGACGGCGCCCAGGGCCTCGTTCCAGGCCGCCCGCGTCGCCGCGCGCCGGGCGTCGAAGTCGAAACCCTCGCCTTCGGAGTCCAGATTGGCGATGGCCCCGGCCTCGTCCACCGAGGAGATGGCGACCTTGACCAGCAAGGGCCCGTCGATCTGGCCGAAGTCGAACGCCGCCTCGAGCGCCCGGCCCTGGACCTGTTGCCGGTCATCCAGCGCCCGGCCCGGCTGGCGGAAGCCGTTGTAGGGGACGTCGGTCTCTCGGTTCTGGATCTCGTGGCCGACGATCGGCGCGGAAAAGCGCATGGCGAAATAGAGCTGACGGCCGGGGGCCCAGCCGCGCAGCTCGCGGAAGCCCGTCACCGTCCCGTCCGGATGCACCCGGATGCGCGACCACAGGACCTTGCCCGGATAGTCGTAGATCGAGTGCCTCAGATCCAGCAGCAGCCTTGCCCGCGCGCCGTCCTCGAAGGTGTAGCGGTGCAGGCCGGTGCGGACGCCGGCGGTCAGCTCGGCGCGGACCTGGGTGTCTGTGAGATGGACCGAATAGTAGCCGGGCTCGGCGGTCTCCGAGGCCTTGTCGTAGCGCGAGCGGTAGCCCGAGCCGGGCGCGGCGACGTCGCCCACATCCCATTTCACCGCGTCGCCCGTCTGCGGCGTGATCAGGACGTCGCCCAGGTCGGAGTGGCCGGTGCCGGAGAAATGGGTGTGGGAGAAGCCCATGATGGTCGGGTCGTCGTGGCGATAGCCCGAGGCCCAGTCATAGGACTGGCGGAAGGCGCGGTAGTCGGTGTCGGGGCTCAGCTGCACCATGCCGAACGGCGCGACCGGGCCGGGGAAGGTGTGGCCCTTGCCCGCCGTGCCGATGAAGACGTCGACGGCCTCGACCGGATCGGACGGCTGCGCCCATCCGGGCCCCGCCAGACACACCGCCATCGCCGCCGCCAGACCGATACGCCGCATCAGGATACGCCCCGCCACCGTTTCCCGACCCTATCAGCCGGGATTCCCCCTGTCGCCCAAGGCGCCGTGACAACGAACGCGGATAGAGGCACTTGCAAATCATTCTCAACGTATGGCACAGGCCGTGTGTGACCGACGCCGCCGCAAAACCAGTCGCCAAGGCCGCCGCCCGTGCGCGGTCGATGAACGGCGCGCGCGCCTTCTGGCTGAAGGAACTGCACCGCTGGCACTGGATCTCGGCGGGGCTGTCGCTGGCCGGGATGCTGCTGTTCGCCATCACCGGCATCACCCTGAACCACGCCGCCCAGATCCCGGCCGAACCCGTGACGGTCGAGGCCACCGCCACCCTGCCCGCGCCGCTGCTGGAGCGGCTGTCGGACTTCCCGACCGAGACCACCGATCCGGTCCCCGACGCGATCGCCCGCTGGGTCTCCTCGGAGCTGGACGTCTCCATCGCCGGCAAGGCGACCGAGACCGCGCCGGACGAAATCTATGTCGCGCTGAAGGGCCCCGGCTCCGACGGCTGGATCACCATCGACCGGGCTACGGGCGAGGCCCTGCGCGAGACCACGACGCGCGGCGGGGTCGCCTACATCAACGACCTGCACAAGGGTCGGGACACCGGCCCCGTCTGGTACTGGTTCATCGATGTCTTCGCGGTCGCCTGCATCGTCTTCACCGTCACCGGTCTGACCCTGCTCTGGCTGCACGCCCGGACGCGCGCCTCGACCTGGCCCCTGGTCGGGCTGGGCATCGCCATCCCGGTCATCATCGCCCTCATCTTCATCCACTGACGAGTCCCTCTCCATGTCGTCGCGTATCCGTCCCCTGTCCCTGATGCTCGCCGCCGCCGCGAGCGCGATCGCCGCCCCGGCCCTGGCCGCCGACCTGACCGTGACGCTGGAGGTGCCGACCGTCGCCACCGCCGCCTATCACCGGCCCTATGTCGCGGTCTGGATCGAGCAGCAGGACCCGGCCCAGACGGCCGTGCGCACCATCGCCCTGTGGTACGAGGCCGGCGCCACGGCGCGCGGCGAAGGCGACGGCGAACAATATCTGAAGGACATCCGCACCTGGTGGCGCAAGGGCGGCCGGGCCATGGCCCTGCCGATCGACGGAATCACCGG
This sequence comes from Brevundimonas subvibrioides, assembly GCF_002280785.1. Classification (GTDB taxonomy): domain Bacteria; phylum Pseudomonadota; class Alphaproteobacteria; order Caulobacterales; family Caulobacteraceae; genus Brevundimonas; species Brevundimonas subvibrioides_B. Next base: position 48,739 of record NZ_NCEQ01000004.1, on the reverse strand, counting down.
CCCGACCCGCGCGCCGGGCCGCCAGACGGTCACCGTCTCCGGCGCCCGCCTCGCCAGTCTGCCGGCCGGTTCGTACAACATCGTCGTCGAGGCGGCCCGCGAACAGGGCGGCCGCGAGATCGTCCGCCTGCCCTTCACCTGGGGCGGCGCCGCCAACACCGCCTCCGCCGCCGGAACCTCCGAACTGGGCGCCGTGCGCGTCACCGTCACCCGCTAGGGATCAATCGCCATGAAGACCTTCATCCTTCCCACCAAAGCTTGGGCCGCCCTGGCCGTCCTGGCCGCCGTCGCCGCGCCGATGTCGGCCAGCGCGCACCGGGGCTGGCTGATGCCCTCGCACACCGTCCTGTCGGGGGAGTCCTTCTGGGTCTCGTTCGACGCCGGAGCCTCGAACGGCGTCTTCATCGCCGACCACGCCCCGCTGCGCCTGTCGCCCCAGTCCCTGTCGATCACCGCGCCCGACGGCTCGGCCGGCGCGGCCGCCAACCTGATGCAGGGCGCCTACCGCACCACCTTCGACGTCGAGGTCAACAAGCCCGGGACCTGGAAGATCGCCAACGCCTCGGCCGGCATGACCGCGACCTGGACGCTGAACGGCGAACAGGGCCGCTGGCGGGGTCCGGCCGCAGAGATGGCGGCCAACATCCCGGCCGGCGCCACCGACGTCGCCTCGGCCTTCAGCGCCAGCCGGCTGGAGACCTTCGTCACCCTGGGCGGGCCGACCACCACCGTCTTCACCCCGAGCGGCGTCGGCATCGAGATGGTCCCGGTGACCCACCCGAACGACCTGGTCGCCGGCGAGGCGGGCGTGTTCCAGTTCCTGAAGGACGGCCTGCCCTACGCCGACGCCGACGTCGTCGTGGCGCGCGGCGGCCTGCAGTACCGCGACAACCCGGAAGAGATCACCGCCAGGACCGACGCCGAGGGCAGGGTCTCGATCGCCTGGCCCGAGGCCGGCCTGTACTGGGTCAACACCTCGTGGCGGGACCCGGCGGCCCCGGCCGGCGGCGGCCGCAACGGCCCTCCGGTCGCCTCGGCCCAGTACACTGCTGTCCTGCAGGTCCTCCCCTGACCCTTCGCGGATCGCGCGGAACCCCGCCGCCGCTCGATCTCCGCGAGGCGGACGACCGGTCGGCGACCCGCGTCCTGATCCCGCCCATGGGCGCTCCGCCGTCCAGGCCGCCAGGCGAGGACGTCCGGCGGCTGGGCGGCGAGACCATGGGCACGACCTGGTCGGTCCGCGCCGTCGCCCCGGCCGGGATCGACGACGCGGCGCTGATGGTCGCCGTCCGGACCGAGCTGGACGCGGTCATTGCCGCCTTCAGCCCGTGGGACCGGACCAGCGAGATCTCCCGCTTCAACGCCGCGCCCGCCGGAATCTGGGCCCTGTCCCAGACCTTCTGGACGGTGCTCGACGCCTCCATGAATCTGGCCGACGACACGGATGGCGCGGTCGATCCGACGCTGGGCGCGCTCGTTGATCTATGGGGTTTCGGCCCGTCCGGAGCGCGCGTCGGGACCGTCCTTCCGTCGGACGACGAGGTCGCCGCGGCCCTGGCCGTCAGCGGCTGGCAGAAGCTGCGTCTGAACCGGGATGCGCGCGGCGCCATGCAGCCCGGCGGCATGAGGCTGGACTTCGCCGGCATCGCCAAGGGCCATGCGGTGGACCGGGTCTCCGAAGCCCTGACGCGTCTCGGCGCGACCTCCCACCTCGTCGAGATCGGCGGCGAGATGCGCGGCCAGGGCGTGAAGCCGGACGGCCAGCCCTGGTGGATCGGTCTGGAGGAGCCGCCGGGCGCCCCCTCCGCCCGCACCGTCGCCGCCCTGGTGGATATCGCGGTCGCCACCTCCGGCGACTGGCGCCGCGCCTTCGAGCACGACGGCCGGCTCTATCCGCACACCATCGACGGCCGCACCGGTCGGCCGATCGACAACGGCGTGACCTCGGTCACCGTCTTCCACGCCAGCGCCATGATCGCCGACGCCTGGGCCACCGCCCTGACGGTTCTCGGCCCCGAGGCAGGTCCGGCGACGGCAGAGGCCTACGGCCTCGCCGCCCAGATGGTGGTTCGTACCGCCGACGGCGTCGTCGAATACCTGACCCCCGCCTTCGTCGCCATGATGGACGAGGACGAAGCCGGGTGAGCGACGACCCGATCCGCTGGATCTGGGCGGCCCTGACCGTCGTCGCCTGGCTCGCCTTCACCGGCTGGACGATCCAGCGGTTCCGCGTCAGACCTGCGGCGGCCGCGCAGCCGGGCTCGACCCTGATCGCCGTCGCCAGTCAGACCGGCTTCGGCGACGAACTGGCCGAGATGACCCGCAAGGCCTTCGCTGACGCCGGTCGCCCGGCCCGGGTGAAGTTCTTCGCCGACATCGAGCCGACCGACCTGATCGGCGCCGCCCGCATCCTGTTCATCGCCTCGACCACCGGCGAGGGCGACGCGCCCGACAGCGCCTCCCGCTTCGTCCGCCGGATCATGACCGATCAAACGCGCCTGGAAGGGCTGGAGTACGGTCTCCTCGCTCTCGGCGACCGGACCTATGTCGAGTTCTGCGGTTTCGGTCGGGCGCTGGACGGCTGGCTGAAGTCGGCCGGCGCGCGATCCCTGTTCGATGCGGTCGAGGTCGACAACGGCGACGCCGCTGCCGTCCGCCACTGGCAGGGCGAACTCAGCCGCCTGACCGGCTCGGTCGCCGCCCCCGACTGGGCCGCGCCCGCCTATGCCGACTGGCGGCTGGTCGAGCGCCGCCTGCTGAACCCCGGCAGCCCCGGCGAGGGCGCCTGGCATCTGGCGTTCGAGCCCGTCGACGGCGCCCTGCAATGGGTCGCCGGCGACATCGCCGAGGTCGGCGCCCCCTCGCCCGAGGGCGGCCTGGCCCACCGCGAATATTCCGTCGCCTCCCTGCCCGCAGACGGCCGCGCCGAGTTCCTGATCCGTTTGATGCGCCGGCCCGACGGAACGCCCGGCCTCGCCTCCGGGTGGCTGACCGAGACGCTGGGAATCGGCGGGATCGCGCGGATGCGCATCCGCGCCAACCGCGCCTTCCACGGCCCGGACGCGGCGACTCCGATGATCCTGATCGGCAACGGCACGGGCATCGCCGGCCTCCGCTCGCATTTGAAGGCTCGCGCTGCCCGGAAGGCGACCGCCGGCGCCTGGCTGATGTTCGGCGAGCGCACGGCGGCTCACGACAGCTTCCATGACGCCGAACTGCGGGGCTGGCTGGCTGAAGGAACCCTGACCCGTCTCGATCGCACCTTCTCGCGCGATCCCGGCGACGGTCGCTATGTCCAGGCGGTGATCGAGGCTGAAGCCGATTCCGTCCGCGACTGGGTCGCACGCGGCGCCGCGATCTACGTCTGCGGCAGCCTCGAAGGCATGGCCGGAGGGGTGAACACGGCGCTCGAAACCGTCCTCGGCGCCGACGCCCTGCGCGACCTCGTCGAGACCGGCCGCTACCGTCGCGACGTCTACTAGCCGCTGACGCAAACCCGGGTGTAGCCTCGCTGCGGGAATCGGGGAGACGACGATGACGAACTTCAGGGCGGCGACGCGCGACTGGCTGCTGACGCCCGTCATGATGCTTATGGCCGCGCTGACGCTGGGCCTCGCAGGCTGTTCCACCGTCGCCGCCCCCACGACCTATGCCGCGCCGGCTCCGGCCGTCCTCGTCGAGGCCTGGGCCGGACCGGTCGAGGAGGTCCGCACCGATCGCGTCATGACCTTCTACCGGGCGTACGGGGGTGGCGCGAACCGCCTCGGGGCCTGGCTGTCGCCGGTTCAGCCGACGTCTTCGCAAGGCGTGCGCGAGGCCATGGCCCTGCCGCCGGCCAACACGGCGGAGTTCTACTCCGTCGTCACGGTCCCCGCGGGCACCCTGATGAAGGTCGGCATCGCCGCCCCCGCCTTCGACCAGCCCGGCGGAGGCCGGCAGGTCCAGCTTCTCGAACTGATCCCGGCCGAGAGCTTCTCCGACCCGATCCCCCTTCCATGACGCAGATCGAACTTCCCGACGGCGACCGCCTGGTCCTTCACGGCCTGTCCGCGCCCGAAGACGAGCGCGGCGCGGTCGTCCGCCTGCATTCGACGGGTCGCCGTCGCTGGATCGCCCGTCCGCCCAAAGGCGAGGCCCAGGACGCGTTCGTCGCCATGCGGCTGGAGGACGGGGTCCTGCTCGCCGGCAGTTTTCAGGGTCTGAGCTTCCACATCGACCTCGCCACCGGTGCGGTCCGGGCCAGCGCCTTCCTCAAATAGAGCGCGCCGGATAACTGTCGCGGCCAGAGGCCCTGGCCGACCCTAGTCGCCCTGGCGCAGCCGCTTCGTCAGGTTTTCGAACAGGGTCAGGGTCTCGGGGCTGACGTGGTGCTCGATGCCCTCCGCATCGGCCTCGGCGGTCTCTCCGGTGACGCCGAGCGCGATCAGGAATTCGTGCACGATCCGGTGCCGTTCGCGCGACGCCGACGCCATCGTCTCGCCCGCCGGGGTCAGGGCGATGGAGCGGTAGGGTTTGGTTTCCACCAGCCCGTCCCGCTGCAGCCGCTGCAGGGCCTTGGCCGCCGTCGCCGGCGCGACGCCGAGGCAATCGGCCAGGTCGGTCAGCCGCGCCGAGCCGGTTTCCGCGATCAGGTCGCCGACCAGTTCGACATAGTCCTCCGCCACCTCGCTGGAGCGGGCGTCGCGCATGCGACGAAAGGCGGCGGCGCGTCGGGCGGCGCCCGGAACCTGGACCACATCGGTCTCCTGAAACGCACGGGCGGCCCGTGCGCGACCACCCTAGACGAGGCGGCGAGCGATTTCATCGTCCTGTCGTCCTAGGTCCGCATGAGGTCGGCATGGTATCCAGGCTTCCGATGCGTCTGTTCCGCCCCGCCCTTCTGGCCCTGATGCTGGTCGCCGCCCCGGCGCTTGCCCAGGCGCCCGCCGCGTCGCCGATCCCGGCCGCCGCCGAGCCGGTGCAATTCTATGTCTTGAGCTTCACCGACACGCCCATCGCCGAGGCGGCCCAGGACGTGGTCGGCGGAGCCCTGGCCTGGGACCTGACCATCGATCCGGCGGTCGACGGCCTCGTCACCTTCCGCGCCGACGGCTGGTACACGGGCGAGGCCCTGCTGAAGGATTTCGGGGCCGCCCTGCTGGATCAGGACATCGCCCTGATGCGCACCGGGGCCGGCGCCTACGCCGTCATCCCGCGCGCCAATGTGCCGATGATGCTGGCGCGAGGCGGCGTGCTGATGACCCTGGCCGAGCCGACGACAGCGCGCCCGCCGGTCCCTGCGCCTTCAGCCGCCGCGCCGACCGCGGTCTATGGCAAGGACCGCTGGTGGGACGGGGCCTTCACCGCCCTTTTGATCTTCTTCGGCGGAGCCTTGGCGGGCGGCGCCGCCCTGTTCGGCGGCCAGACTGTCTATCGCCGGGCCGAAGAGCGAACGCGAATCGCCGGGCCCGTGCTGCGCCTCACCGACCAGCGTCTGCGTTTCGAACGTCCGGCGGAGGGCGCCCCTGCCGATCCTGATCTGGTCATTCCGCGGTTCGCGCCGCGCCACGACCTTTAATCCCGTCCATTCCCGCCTTCGCGGGGATGGACGGAGTGGGGCGGTCTAGAAAACCTCGTCCACGTCCGGCTGAAGCCGGGGGTCGCGGGCAATCGGTTCGGGCCGCGTCGGATCGAGCCGCACCGGCTCCACCGAACGCAGCCGGTCGTAACTGTCCTGGGCCGAGGCCGCGACCGCCGCGCTGTCGCGCAGGATCGTCGGCTTGAGGAAGATGAACAGGGTCCGCCGCGTCTGGCTGTCACGCCGCGAGCGGAACAGATTGCCGATCACCGGAAGACTGCCCAGGCCAGGCACCTGACTGTTCGCGGTCTGGCGGTCGTCGGTGACCAGGCCGCCGAGCACGATGGTCTCGCCGTCGTCGGCCAGGGCCGAGGTCTGCAGGCTGCGCCGGTTGGTGACCAGATCCGCCGCCCCGATGATCGCGGTCGGCACCAGCGATGAAATCTCCTGGCTGACCTCAAGCCGCACCACCCCACCCTCGTGCACGCGGGGCACGACCCGAAGCGTCAGGCCCACATCCTCGCGGCTGATGGTGGTGAAGGGGTTGGTCGAGTTGCCGTCGGTGGCGAAACTGCCGGTCCGGAACGGCACGTTCTGGCCGACCACGATCTCGGCCGCCTCATTGTCCAGCACGGTGATGCTCGGCGAGGACAGCAGGTTGGCCGCATTGTTGGTGCCCACGGCCTGCAGCAGCAGGCCGAAGTCGCCCTCCGACCCCGCCGCCAGCGACAGGCCCGCGCCCAGCAGGCGTCCCGCCGGATAGCCCAGCGCCGTCAGCACCGTGCCCAGGTCGGTCCCCGCGTTGGAGAAGCCTGTCCCGCCGATGACGCCATCGTCCGGAACCACGCCGCCGAGGCCCAGTTGCACCCCGATCTGCTCGCCCAGTTCGCCGGTGATCTCGACGATGGCCACCTCGATCTTCACCTGGGCGCGGCGCAGGTCGAGCTGGCTGATCACGTCCTCCAGCATGTCCACCGTCGCGGGCGGGCCGCGCATGACGACGGCGTTGAGTTCGGGCGAGGCCTGGACCGTGACTCCGTCGAGGGTGAAGCCATCGGGCCGCGCGGCCGGGCCGGACTCCGCCGGCGCAGTCGAGGCGCCGGCGCCCGACGTCAGGGCGCTGGCCGCCATGGCCGCCGTGTCGCGGTTGGAGGCGCTGAGGCTGGCCAGTCCGGTATTGCCCCGCAGCGACCGCGCCACCGGGTTGGTCGCCGACGGCTCGCCGCCCAGAAGGCCGCGCACGATCTCGGTGATCGACTCGGCGTCGGAGTTCCTCAGACGCACGACCCGCGTCACCGGCGTCGCCCCGCCCGGGGTGTCGAGCGCCGCGACGATCGATCGGGCCTGGGCCAGGTCGGCCGCGTCGCCCCGGATCAACAGGACGTTGGAGCGCTCGTCAGCCGTCACGCGCGGCCCGCCGGCGTCCGAGCCCAGCAGGGCGCTGACCGAGGCCGCCACCTCGGTCGCGGAGGCGTGGCGCAGGGCGATGCTGTCGAACGAGGTCCCGCCGCCCTGATCAAGGGTCGCGGCCAGCTCCTGCACCCGGCGGATGTTCTCGGCATAGTCGGTGACGACGACAGCGTTCGGTTCGGTCAGGGCCTCGATGGCGCCGAAGGACGACACCAGCGGCCGCAGGGCGCGCACGGCCTGATCGCTGGGCAGGTTCCGCAGGCGGACCAGCCGGGTCACGATCTGCTGGTTGGAGGTGGCGGCCCCGGTCTCCGACGCCCCGCTCTGGACCACGGTCGCCTGGGGCACGACGCGCCAGAGATTGCCGCTGCGCACAGCCGCGAAACCCGAGGTCCGCAGCACCGAAAGGAACAGCTCCCACACGCCATTGCGGCTCAGCGGCTCGGCCGAGACAACGTTGACCTGGCCCTGCACCTGCGGGTCCAGCACCAGGGTGCGGCCGGTGATGCGGCTGACCTGTTCGGCGACATCCTTGATGTCGGCGCCGCGCATGTTGATGACCACGTCCTGCATGGCGACGGGCGCGGGGGCCACGGTCTGGGCCATGGAGGCGGTCCCGACGGGGCCGGCGGCGAGGCTGAGGGCCAGCACGCTGGTGGTGGTCAGGCGGAGAAACTTCGTCACGCCGGGCTCCTAGCGAAGGGGAAAGTTGAGGGTCAGACGGCGTCCGTCACGGACGACCACCACGCGCGCCTGTCCGGCGGACCGGGCGCGTTCGAAAAGCTGCTGATCCGAGCCCGCATCGCCGACCGCCTGGCCGTTGAGGGTCTCGATCACATCGCCGGGCTGCAGGCCGAAGCGACGCAGCTCGGGTGACGGATTTGGGCCGATGCGATAGCCGGACGCCGTCGCGGTCACGCCTGCTGCGCCGGCGGCAGCGGCGACACCCGGCGCGGGTCCCGCCTCCGCGACGCGCGGCGCCGGCTGCGAGGCCGCCGCCGCACTGGCCACGGGCGAGGACATGGCCAGGGCCGCCGCCGCTGCCGGCGATTGCGGCGGCTGGACCGGCATCACGGTGATCCCCGCGCCCGGCGTCGCGCTGGACACAGTGGCCGGATCGATCGCGACCGGCTCGGGGAAGTCGAGCCGCTGGCGCGCGCCGCCGGAGGACAGGATGACATGGTCCACCTCGATGGTTTCGATCACCGCGTCGCCGACCGGCGTCTGGCCGACGCCATAGATGGCTGCCGGGCCTTCGCCGACCGCGATCAGGGCCGTCGAGGCGCTGGACGGCCAGGCCATGAGGATGCCTTTCAGCACCAGGCCGAGGGTGGAGGCCGGCACTCCGCCGGGCGCCGTAGCCCCGCCGAAGGGCGCCAGCGACACGATCCGCGCCACATCCGCATCGGCGCCCGGCGCTGCGGCGCCGCCCAAAGGCGCGAGGCTTTCAGCCACCGCGACCTCGTCGCGTCCGTCGTCCCAGCCTGTCAGCCGCCAGGTGAGCCCCGCCAGAGCCAGAGCCAGCGATCCCACGACCACGACGCTGACGACCCTCAGCGCGATCTCGTCCCTGCGTTCCGGGGTCATGCCGTCGCTCCCCGATCGACGAAGCCCGACAGCCGCACAGCCTCGTTCCCCGACCCCGCCGGAGACACCGCGACATCCACGGCGACCAGATCCGGATCGTCCGTATTCCGCCGCGCGACCCGCACGTCCCAGTCGCGATCCATCATGCGGACCACCGAGACGTCCGGCGTCTGCATCGGGCCTTCGAGATTCAGTTCGACCAGCCGGTTCTCGGCGACCCACTGGGCCACCACCCTCTGTTCCAGTCCGCGCACGCCGTCGACATGGGCCTGGGTCGCGCGCGTCAGCCCCACCGTGGCGATGGCCAGGATGAACAGGGCGACCAGCGCCTCCATCAGGGAATAGCCGGGCTTCATGCCGGCGCCTCGTCGCTCACCGGCTCGGCCACGGCGTTCAGTCCGTCGAAAGTCACACGCCAGCGGCGGTCTCCCTTGGCCAGGCCGAAGGCCGCGACCGGCTGGGCGCCGTCGGGGTCGATCGCCACGGGCGAAGCGACGCCCAGCCCGACCATCCGCACGCCCGCCGGCAGCGCATGCCGCCCGGCCAGGGCATCGACCACGCCCGTCGCGCTCGCGTCGCCGCGCACGAAGACATAGCCCTCGCCGTCGAAGGCCAGCGACAGGGGGCGGCGCGTCACCAGCACATCGTCGGCCGCCAGCCTCAACCGGTCGGCCAGACGGTTGGCCTCGGTCTCGACACCCATGCCGCGATCGGCCGCGCCGACGCCCAGGGTGACGACGCCCGCCATCACCCCGACGATGGCCAGCACCACCAGGATCTCGACCAGGGTCATCCCCGAGCGTCGCTTCAGACTGTGTCCCCCGACACGGCTCATCAGCGCGTGCGTTCGTTCAGGTCGGCGTCGAGCTTCTCGCCGCCCTCCTCGCCGTCCTTGCCGTAGGACAGCAGGTCGTAGGCGCCGCCCGTGCCCGGGCTGCGATAGACATAGGGCTTGCCCCAGGGATCGGTCGGCACCTCGGTCAGATAGGGTTCGGCCGGATAGGCCCGCGGCTCCGGCGGCGTGGTCGGACGGGAGGCCAGCGCCTCCAGCCCCTGCTGCGTCGTCGGATAGTCGCCGTTGTCGAGGCGGTACATGCGCAGAGCGGTCGCGATGGTCTTCAGGTCGGTCTTGGCCACCGTCACCCGCGCCTCGTCAGGGCGGCCGATGACGTTGGGCACGATCAGCACGGCCACCACGGCGATGATGGCCAGCACCACGATCATCTCGACCAGGGTCAGACCCGCGCGCCGCGCATCAAGACGACGGTCAGGCTTGTGACGCTTGGACAAAGTAACCATGACACTTTTTCTCGACGGCGTAGCCAGTGGCGACAGGCTTGTTTTCGCTGCTATAGACCGGGTCAACGCCTCCGACCACGCCATTCTATTGAGTTCCGCCAATGCTCGGTCGACCCGCCCGTTCGAACCTTCCGAGCCGAGGCTTATGGCGCATCGTCGATGACAGAATCATAGCAGTCGACCGGTCCTATGCCGGTCCGACGACGGTTCTGGTCCCTTCGGAAGACGTCCTGACCCTGACGGTCGACCTGCCCTTCCCGACCCGCGCCCAGCGCCTCGCCAACCTGGCCTATGCGCTGGAGGACGCGGTCGGCGAGCCCCTGGCCACCCTGCATTTCGCGCTCGGCATGGAGGTCGCCCCGCGTCGCCACATCGCCGGGGTCGTCCGCCACGCGCGGATGCAGTCGTGGATCGCCCTGCTGGCCGAGGCCGAGCTCGAGGCGTCGATCCTGCTGCCCGACGCCCTGACCCTGCCCATGCCGTCGCCGGGCGCCTGGGTGGTCAAGGCAGAGGCGGATCGCGCCCTGGTCCGCACCGACAACGGCGCCGGATTCGCCCTGCCGCTTTCGGCCATCGACGCGGCCTGGACCGCCGCCGGCAAGCCGCGCCTCCAGACCGTCGGCGATCCCCTGCCCGAGGCCCTGGCCGACGGGGTCGAGCACGAGGCCGCCCTGCTCGGGTCGATGGGAGAGACGGTCGCCGTCCTGCCGCCGCTGGACCTGCGCCAGGGCCCCTGGGCCGCCACCCGCTCCGGCGGGCCGAGCGTTGCCCGGACCCTCGCCCTGGTCGCCGGCATCGGCGTCCTGGCCCACATCGGCATCCTCGGGATCGACACCCTCCTGCTGCACAGCATGGCGGAGAAGAAGGAGGCGGAGACCCGCACCCTGCTCCAGTCCGTCGCTCCGCAGATCGCGGCCGAAGACGATCTGATCGCCGCCGCCGGCCGCGTCCTGCCCTCCGCAGGCGGCGGCGTCCGCCCCTTCACCCGGCTGCTGGCCCAGACCTCGGGCGCCCTGCCGGGCGCGGGCGCCGTGGCCTTCAACTCCGCCGTCTACGCCCCCGGCTCCCTCGATCTCGGCGTCGCCGTCTCGGACGCCGCGACCCTGGACCGGGCCGTCGCCGCCCTGAACGCCTCGGGCCTGACCGCGACCGGCGCCCCCGCGGCCGTCGACGCCACCCAGGCGACCAACGGCCTCAACGCCACCATACAGATCACGCCGGGAGGCGCCGGATGAGGTCCCCCGCCCTCGACAACGCCGCCGCCTGGATGACGTCGCGTTCGCGTCGCGAACAGGCGATGATCGCCTTCCTCGGCGGCCTGATCGTCATCGCCATCGTCTGGCTGGTCCTCCTGCGCCCCCTGCTCGACGCCCGCGCCACGGCCATCGGCCGCATCGCCGCCTACGAGCAGGTCATGGTCGACGTCCGCACCGCCGGCGGCAGGGTCGGCCCGACCGCCGCCCTGTCGGGCCCGCTGCAGACCGCCATCCCGACCCAGGCCGCGACCTTCGGCATCGTCCCCACGCTCACCGGCGACGACAGTTCTGCGGAGGTCAGCGTGACCGGCGCCCGCTACGACGCTGTCATTCCCTGGCTGGCGGCGCTGGAGGCCTCCGGCGCCACCCTCTCCTCCGTCAACATCCGGCGCGGGGCGTCCGAAGGCGTCGTCGACGTCACCCTGCGCGTAACTCAGTCATGAGCCTCGCCGAAGACACCGCCCCGACCGCCAGCCTCGCCTATGGCTTCGCCCGCCGGCGCGGGGCCATGATCCTGCGGCCTTCAGGAGAGGGGGGCGACCGCCCCGTCTGCCTGCACCGCCGCTCGGCGACGCTGGAGACCCTGCTGGAGGTCCGCCGCGTCAACGGCGCGGACATCGCCTTCGAGGCGGTGGACGACGACCGCTTCGACGCCATCCTGCGCGAACAGACCGGAGGCGAGGCCGCACCCGCCGCCGACTATGCCGCCTCGGAGGACGACCTCGCCGCTCTGGCCGAGGACGCCGCCGCCGTCGACGACCTGCTGGACAGCCGCGACGACGCGCCGGTGGTCCGCCTGATCAACGCCCTGCTGCTCCAGGCCATCCGCGACGGCGCCTCCGACATCCATATCGAGGCCGAGGAAAAGCGGCTCGTCGTCCGCTTCCGCATCGACGGCGTGCTGCGCGAGGTGCTCCAGCCCGCCCGCGCCCTCGCCCCGCTGCTGGTCAGCCGCATCAAGGTCATGGCCCGGCTCGACATCGCCGAGAAGCGCGTCCCCCATGACGGTCGCGTGACCCTGCGCATCGGCGGCCTCGACGTCGATGTCCGCGTCTCGACCATCCCGTCCCAGCACGGCGAGCGCGTGGTCCTGCGTCTGCTCGACCGGGGCTCGACCTCGCTCGATCTCGCCCAGCTGGGCATGAGCGACCGCGACCTCGAGACGTTCGAGCGGATGATCACCCGTCCGCACGGCGTCATCCTGGTCACCGGCCCGACCGGCTCCGGCAAGACCACCACCCTCTATTCGGCCCTGACCCGGCTGAACGACCGCCGCCGCAACATCATGACGGTCGAGGATCCGATCGAATACGCGCTCGACGGCATCGGCCAGATGCAGGTCAACGCCCGTATTGACCTGACCTTCGCCCGGGGCCTGCGCGCCATCCTGCGTCAGGACCCCGACGTCATCATGGTCGGCGAGATCCGCGATCACGAGACGGCCGAGGTCGCCGTGCGCGCCTCCATGACCGGCCACCTGATGCTGTCGACCCTGCACACCAATACGGCAGTCGGCAGCGTGACCCGGCTGATCGACATGGGCGTCGAACGCTATCTGCTCGCCCCCATGCTGTCGGGCCTGATCGCCCAGCGTCTGGTCCGCCGCCTCTGCCCCCACTGCAAGTCACCCGCCAAGGCGACGACGGCCGACTCAGAGATGACCGGCGGCGTGGTCCCGGTCGGCGCCCGCATCTTCCGCCCTGTCGGCTGCACCGAGTGCCGGGGCGAGGGCTACAGGGGCCGGCTCGGCGTCTATGAGGTCATCGAGATCGACGGCGAGATGCAGCAGGCCATCCATGACGGCGTCGCCGAGGCCGACCTGATCCGCCTCGCCCGCCAGCGCGGTCCGGGCCTTCTGGAGGACGGCGCCGCCAAGGCCCTGGCCGGCGAGACCTCCGTCCAGGAAGTCGCCCGCGTGGTCCGGGAAGACGTCTGATGCCGGTCTATGCCTTCCAGGCTGTCGATGCCGAGGGCAGGCCGCACAAGGGGACCATCGAGGCCGCCTCCGACGTCGGCGCGCGCCAGCTGGTCCGCGACCGGGGCCTGCTCCCGACCGCCGTCACCCTGGCCGGCGAGCGCCGCAAGACCGACCTGTCCAAGGGCATCGTCATCTTCCAGCGGGGGATCAGCTCCAAGACCCTGTCCGCCGTCACCCGCCAGCTCTCGACCCTGATCGGCTCGGACATCCGCATCGAGGAGGCGCTGCGCATCGCCGCCCAGCAGACCGAGGGCCAGCCCATAGGCGTGGTCCTGACCGACGTCCGCTCCGCCATCCTCGAGGGCCGCAGCTTCGCCGCCGCGTTGGGGCGTCATCCGAAAGTCTTCCCGGAATTCTACCGCGCCTCGATCGCGGCCGGCGAACAGTCGGGCAAGCTCTCGACCGTCCTGGCCCACCTGACCGAGTTCGTCGGCAATCAGGAGAAGGCCCGTCGGAAGGTCCAGCTGGCCCTGCTCTATCCGGCCCTGCTGGCCGGGGTGTCCCTGCTGATGATCACCCTGATGATGATCTATGTCGTGCCCGACATCGTGAAGGTGTTCGTCTCGCGCGGGGCCGAACTGCCCTTCCTGACCCGCGCCCTGATCGCGCTCTCGGCCTTCGTCCAGACCTTCGGGGTCTATGTGCTGATCGCGCTCGTCATCGCCGGGATCGCCTGGAACCGCTGGCTGGCCGTCCCCGCCAATGCCCGCCGCTTCGCCGAATTCCTGTTGAAGACCCCGCCCTTCGCCGGCTTCGTCCAGCACCTGAACGCCGCCCGGTTCGCAGGGTCGCTGGCCACCCTCGTGCGCTCCGACGTGCCCCTGGTCGAGGCGCTTCAGGCGTCCGCCGCCGTCACCCCCAACCGCTTCGCCCGCGAACGCGCCCTGATAGTCGCCGCCCGCGTCCGCGAAGGCTCGTCCCTGCGCCGCGCCATGGCCGAGGCCGAGATCTTCCCGCCCCTGCTGCTGGCCATCGTCGCGGCCGGTGAACAGTCGGGCAAGCTCGGCCACGGCCTCGAACGCGCCGCCCAGGATCTGGAGCAGGAGCTGGACTCCCTCGTCCAGGCCCTCGTCTCCCTGGTCGAGCCCGGCGTGCTTCTGGTGATGGGCGGCATCGTCCTGTTGATGGTGCTGGCCATCCTCATGCCGATCGTGAACCTCAACAACCTCGCCGGGCTGTGAGCCGACGACAGACATTCCGGTCTCCTCCCCGTTCGCCGCTTGGCGAATGGGGAGGTGGCGGCGAGCTCTTGCGAGCCGACGGAGGGGTTCTTCGTGCACGTGGAAAGAGCCCCTCCGTCTCTCCGCTTCGCTGCGAGCCACCTCCCCATCGGCCAAGCGGCCGACGGGGAGGAGACAGTATTGGTGGAGTTGCTTACAGCGACGTCTCGATCGACACCGGCGCCCCGACGCCGGGGATCAGGCCGACGCCGCCCGGCTCGATGGAGGCCGTCAGCCCGCCGTCCGCCTGCACCCGCGCCTTCATGACCTCGGCGGCCGTATCCGCCCGCGCGAACACGACCGTGGTCGCCGCCCCGTCCGCCGAGACCGTCCCGTTCAGCGCCGGCAGAGGCGTCGCCGCCCCGCCGCCGGAGGGCGCGCAATCGCCGGGCGAGACCGGGATCGTTCCGGCCCCTACCGGCCTCCCCTTGAGCGACAGCCGCGCCACGTCGAACCGCATCACCGACGAACAGGCGAACGGCAGGCCCGGCGCCGCCGCATTGATCAACCGCATCGACGCCGTCCCCTCCAGGTCGCGCACCAGCACCCGCCCCGGCCGCGCCAGAACCTGCGCGGTCGCCGCCGTGTCCGGCCCGCGCAGGGCCAGCCGCAGCGCCCCCGACAGATGCAGGATCGAGGAGAAGGGCATCACCGCCCAGCGCGCCCCGAACCCGCCCGGCATGGCCCGCTCTCCGGCCCAGACCGTCCCGACCGCCTGCCGCTCCCCGTTGGAGGAGCGGGCGACGATGATCTCGGACGGCGCCATGGCGATCAGGCCGAGCGCATATGCGCAGGCCGCGACGCCGGCCAGCACCACGCGCCAGCGCGTCACCTTCACCGTCAGCCGCTCGAACTGAAATGCGCCCGCAGCCCGGCCGCCTTCGCCCTCGCGTGTCCTCCAGACCTTCAGCATCGTCGCGCCTCCCGTTCCGCGCCGCAGATACCACGCGTGCGGACGAAGCGAAGCGCCGTCGCAAAGGTTTCACCCTGATCGAGGTGCTGATCGCCATGGCCCTGTTCGCCTTGATCGGCGTGGCCGGATTCACCCTGCTGAACAGCGTCCTGCGCACCCAGGACGCCACCGACACCCGCCTCGGCCGGATGGCGGAGATCCAGCGCGCCATGCTGGTCGTCTCCTCCGACCTCGACCAGATCACCGGCTCGCTGGGCGGCGGCGCCACCTCCCTGTCGTTGCAGAAGGCCGACATCACCGGCGGCATCGTCAATGTCCGCTACGACCTCAACGGCGACGCCCTGACCCGCACGATCACCGGCGCGGGCGGCGAGCGGGTCCAGACCCTGCTGACCCGGGTCTCTTCCCTGCGCTGGACCTTCCACCGCCGTCGCGGCGACTGGCTCGACGCCTGGCCCCAGCCGCAGCAGCCCGCCCTGCCCCTGACCGGTCCCGACGGCAGCCCCCTCTCGAGCGGCCCTGCGCCTGACGAAGGCGTCACCGCCGTGGCGCTCGACATCACACTGACCGGTGTCGACGGCCAGCCGACCGCCACCCTGCGTCGCGTCGCCTCCATTCCGCTGATGGAGCCGGCGCCGCCGGTCGTTGCGCCATGAGGCTCAGGTTCACCCGCCGCGAGGGCATGATCCTTCTCAACGTCCTGCTGGTCCTGGCCGTGGCCAGCGTCGCGGTCCTGATCATGGTCTCGACCCAGGACATCGAGGTCCAGCGCTCCACCCGCCTGCGCGACGCGGCCCAGGCCAATGCCTACGCCCGCGCCGGAGAGCTGTCCGCCGTCACCACCCTGCGCCGCGACGCCCTCGTCGCCGCCGGCACGGATAACCTTTCAGAACCCTGGGCCCAGTTGGGCCAGCAGGCCATCGCCGTTCCCGGCGGCCGTTTCGCCCTGGCCATCGAGGACGAGCAGTCCCGCTTCAACCTCAACGCCATGCAGTCCGGCGAGGCCGCCCCCATCGCCCTGTTCCAGGCCATCGGCGCCTCGCTCAACCTCGACCCGACGTCCCTGATCCGCATCGCCTCGGTCGTCCGCGTCGCCGGCCCCCTGACCGACGACAGTCTGATCGTCGCCGCCGGAGTCCCCCGCGGCGACCTCGACCGGCTGGCCCCCTATGTCGTCATCCTTCCCGAGGACGCGACCATCAACCTGAACACCGTCGGCCTGCCCCTTCTGACCCTGATGACGAAGGACCCCGAGGTCGCCGGCAAGCTGCTGGCGATCCGGGCCCGCAACGGCCTGCTCAACCCTGCCGACCTCGCGACCGAAGGCGCCCCGTCCCTGCCCGGGACCGGCTTCACCTCGAACCACTACCGCGTCATCACCACCGTCACGGTCGGCGACGTGACCCAGGCGCTCGACAGCCGCATCGCCCGCATCCGCCGCGACCGCGCGGTCGACGTCGTGGTGACCGGGCGGCGCCGCACGGCGGGCTGAGGTCAGCCCTGGCCTGCGCCGCCGGGCCCTCACGCGCATTGGCCGTCACCCGCGCGCCGATTTCCAGCCCCGACGCAGCAAAGAAAAGGCCGGAGAAGGTTTCCCCTCCCCGGCCCAGTTCGCGCTCAGGAGTGAACGCTCCCTAGAAGCGGTACCGCGCGCCGAAATAGAACTGGCGGCCCGTGTGGTGGTAGACCGACGTCGACTGGCGACTGCCGTCGCCGACGTACTGGTGGTTCTCTTCGTCCGTCAGGTTCAGACCTTCGAAGGTCAGGCTGACCTGTTCGGTCAGGTTGAAGGAGGACGAGACATCCCAGTTGAGGGTCTCGTTCTTGCCCTCGATCAGGTTGCCGTTCCGGCCCGGGACGTTCTGCAGATACTGCTGGCGGTAGGAGGCCGAGACCCGCGCCGAGAACCGGTCGTCCTCGTAGTACAGGGTGCCGTTCCAGGCTTCCGGCGACAGGTTGATCAGGTCGTTGGTCACGAAGGTCGTGCACAGTGCGTCGCTGCAGTAGTCGATCTCGGACTCGACGTGGGTGTAGTTCAGCTGGACGCCCGTGTTCTCCAGGAAGCCCGGCAGGAAGCGGAAGGGCTGCTGGTAGCTGATCTCGAAGCCCTTCAGCGGGCCGCCCTCGGTGTTCACCGCCGAGGTCAGCTGGAAGACGGTCGAGCCGGAGCAGGCGGCGGTGCACAGGCTGGGATCGAACGCCGACGGGTTCAGACCGGTCAGGGCCGTGTACGGCAGGTCCTGACGGATGATCTGAATGTAGGTGTCGATGTCCTTGTAGAAGTAGGCGAAGGACAGCAGGCTTTCCGGGGCGAAATACCATTCGACGGTGAAGTCGTAGGTCTTGGCGCGGAACGGCTCCAGGTTCACGTTGCCGATGCTGGCCGTGAAGTTCGGGCCCGTCGCCGCCAACGAGGTGGTCGGCACCAGATAGTTGGTCCCGGCCAGGGTGTTGCCGATCTGCGGACGCGCCATGACCTTGGCGGCGCCGAAGCGGACGATCAGGTCCTCCATCGGCTCGATGGCGAGGTTCAGCGACGGCAGGAGGTCGTCGTACCTGTTCTCGCCACGGACCCGCGTGCCGCCGCCGGTCGAGGAATAGCCCTCGGCGATCAGTTCGGTATAGGCCTTGCGCACGCCGACGTTGCCGCGGAAGGGCATGCCGCCGAGATCGGTGTTGAAGTCCGCCTGGACGTAGAAGGCGAAGTCATTCTCCTCGATCGTGCGGTTGCCGCCACGGGCGTTGCCGTTGGTGATGCTGGTCAGGGTGAAGTCCCCGCCCGCCACGCCCGTGTTGCAGTTGCAGTAGATGTTGAACAGGCTGGCGACGGCGTCGAGGTTCGGACGAACCCACGACGAGGCCGTGCCGCCGGGGATCAGGTTGGTCCCGAAGCCGGTCAGCAGGTTGGTGATGCTGGCGATCGTGGCGCCGGCCGGCAGGGTCGGAACGACCGTCTCGTCCGTCCGACGGAACTCGTAGGAGTCGGACAGATAGGTCTTGCCGTTCAGGCCGGCCTTCAGGGTCAGCCAGTCATTGACGTCCCAGGCGACATCGCCCGAAACCGCTTCAAAGGTGGTGTCCACGCCGTTCGGACGCAGACGGATTTCCGAGCGCGGCAGGGCGGCCAGGGTGGTGCCCAGGCTGACGTCGCGCCAGGCCCAGTTGGCCGGATTGGCGACGTCGAAGCCGTAGTTGATGACCGGGGTGTTCGGGTTGTTGCGGAAGTCGAACGAGTAGCCCTGGACGTTCTGACGATCGAGGGTGACCGTCGTCTGGACCGGGTTGGAGAACTCCGACTGGGCCCGGCCGATGTAGAACTTGCCGCGCAGGGTGTCGGTGAACTGACGGTCGATGGTGAAGTTGACCTGGGTGAACTCGGTCGACAGCTCGTCATAGCGCTGCTCGGACCGGACATCGACGTTGTCGAAGACGCCATAGACAAGGGCATTGTTTTCGACCGCCGCCTGACGCACGGCGATCTGGGTCTGCCCGCCGGCGGCCGCGTTGCGGCTGAACGACAGGGATTCCAGGAAGTCTTCCTGACGGGTCGCGTCCAGCTTCGAATACAGGATGTCCAGGCTCATGACCGTGTCGTCATCGGGCTTGAACTGGAAAGCGCCGGTGACGCCCAGACGCTCCTGGTGGTGGGTCAGGCGACCGTAGCGCGGCAGGCGCGGGACGAAGACGCCGGCCTGGTTGGCGGTGTTGTAGGCGGCGATGTTCTCGGCGGTGCCGGCCGGACGGTTCACGCCGGTGGCGCAGGTCGTGGCCGTGGTGCCGTTGGCGGTGCTGTTCCCCGGGTTCTGGGTCGGCACGCCGATCGGCGAGCAGAAGCCGCCGGAGTTGGTCGAGCCCGGCGCCGCGGCCGGAGCCCAGCGCACGGAGCTGAAACCTTCTTCCCACAGGTCGCGCTCGGAATAGGCGACCGACACCAGGGCGCCGAACATGCCGTCGTTCCAGGTGTTGGACAGCAGCAGGGCGCCGCGCGGGTTGGTCGTTTCCGACAGGTCGTTGTAGCCGCCCTGGACCGAGGCCGCGAGGGTGAAGCCGTCATAGTCGAACGGGCGCGTGGCCTGCAGGTCGATGGTCGCGCCCAGGGAGCCTTCTTCGGTCTCGGCCGCGGCCGTCTTGCGCACGGTGATCGAGTTGAACAGCTCGGAGGCGAAGACGTTGAAGTCGAATCCACGGCCGCGGTTGGCGCCGCCCGAGGAGTCCGTGCCGCCCGTGGTGGCCTGGGCTTCCATGCCGTTGATGCGGGTGCGGGTGAAGTCCGAAGACAGGCCGCGAACCGTGATCGAACGGCCTTCGCCCGCGTCGCGGTCGATGGAGACGCCCGGGATGCGCTGAACGGCTTCGGCCAGGTTCAGGTCGGGGAAGTCGGCGATGTCCTCGGCGACGATGGCGTCCACGACGCCCGCCTCGCGACGCTTGATGCTGAGCGCCGCATCCAGCGAGGCCCGGAAGCCGGTGACGACGATCTCGTCGACCTGGGTCTCTTCGTCATCCTGCGCGGGTGCGGTCTGGGCGGATGCCGGCGCGACCCCCAGGGTCAGCGCGATGGCCAGGCCGGACACACCGGCCACAAGCCCTTGACGGAGTGCGCACGGGCGCCCCTGACGATACTGATACATAGTGCCTCCTCCCAAGGAATGTCATTTCGCCGGCTTCCTGCCGATCTGTTATCGTCGGACCGGAGCCTTCCCCGTGACCGTTTGACACCGGTATCATTTATGACTGACAAGCAGCCTGACACCGGTATCAATAGCGAGCCTAACCCGATGAAGACCCATCTTGCAACCCGTCTCGCTCAGGCAAGCGTGGCAGCTGGCATTCTCGCCACAGCCGCTGGCTGCGCCACGGCCGCCGCGCCTGCGCAGGCTGATCCGACCGTGGTCGTGGCCTTTCCCGGCGCGCTCGGTGCGGGTCGTGAGGCCGTCGGCGGACGCGGCGGAGCGGTGCTCCGCGTCACCAACCTGAACGATTCGGGACCGGGCAGCCTGCGCGCCGCGGTGGAGGCCGACGGCGCGCGCACGGTCGTCTTCGACATCGGCGGCACGCTCCGGCTGGCGACCCCGTTACGCATCCGCGAACCGCGCATCACCATTGCCGGCCAGACCGCGCCCGGCGGCGGGATCACCCTGCGCGGCCAGCCCCTGCTGATCTCGGCCGACGATGTGGTCGTCCGCTACATCCGCTCGCGCCTCGGCGACGAGGACGGGGTGGAGACCGATGCGATCACCATCGACCGGGGCCAGCGCATCATCCTGGATCACGTCTCGGCCTCCTGGTCGGTGGACGAGACCCTGTCGATCGGCAGCCGCGACCGCGTCATCGACGCCGTCACCGTCCAGTGGTCGATCATCGCCGAGAGCCTGAACCTGTCGGCCCATTCGAAGGGCGACCACGGCTATGGCTCGCTGGTGCGCGGCAATCGCGGCGCCCGCTTCACCTTCCACCACAACCTGTGGGCCGCCCACCGCGCCAGAATGCCGCGCCCCGGCAACTATCTGACGCCCGACATCGATCCAGTCGGCCCCCGCTTCGAGTTCAGCAACAACGTCTTCTACGACTGGGGCCAGGGTCACGCCGGCTACAACTCCGACAAGGATCCGGCGACGGTCTCGACCTATGTCTTCGCCGGCAACGCCTACAGGCGCGGCCCGGACTCCACCGGCGCGGTGATCTTCGAGGAGGAGTCGACGGCGGCTCACGCCTGGTTCGAGGGCAACAGCATCGACGGCGTCGTTCCCGCCGATCCGTGGGAGCCGGTCACGGGCGACGACACGCCCGGCTATCGACTGACCGCCCTCCCCGACTGGGCCATGGGCGCGACCGGAACGGCGGATCAGGCCTTCGCCTCGGTGCTGGCCGGGGCCGGCGCCTCCCATGCCCGGGATGCCGTGGACACGCGCATTGTCGCCGGCGTCGTCGATGGCACGGGGCGGATCATCAACAGCCAGGCCGAGGTCGGCGGCTGGCCCGATCTCGCCCCCGGAACGCCCTGGACCGACACCGACGCCGACGGCATGCCCGACGCCTGGGAGACCGCCCACGGCCTCGATCCAGCTTCGCCCGACGGCGCGGCGGATCGCGACGGGGATGGATTCACCAATCTCGAGGACTGGCTGAACAGTCTCGCCACCTAGAGCCTGTCCGGATCCCGGTCCCGGATCAGTGTGCGGTCGCGCTCAGGGCGCCGCCACGACCGGCGCCAGCACTGCCGCCACCTCCGGCAGGTCGTCGATGGATCGACGCAGGCCGGCGGGCCGGTACGCATGGGTCGCCTGCTCGAAGGCGTAGCCCAGCGACAGGATGCGCGCGTCGTCCCACTGGGCCCCGATGAAGCTCAGCCCCACCGGCAGGCCCTGCACGAACCCCATCGGCACGGTCAGATGCGGATAGCCCGCGACCGCCGGCAGCGTCGACGCCGCCCCCAGATAGTGATCGCCGTTGACCACATCGATCGCCCACGCGGGTCCCACCGTCGGCGCGACCAGGGCCACGACCGCGTTCCGGCTCAGCAGCCGGTCGATCCCCTCGACTCCCGCCAGCCTCAGCGAGGTCGCGCGCGCCGCGATATATTCCGGATCGTCCAGCCCCCGCGTCGCCTCGGCCTTGATGAAGGTTTCCTGCCCGAACAGGGCCATCTCGCGCGGCGTCGCGATGTTGAAGGCGATGACGTCGGCCAGGGTCCGGGTGCGCACCTGCTCCGGGTCGGTTGAAGCCAGATAGGCGTTCAGGTCGGCCTTGAGTTCATAGTGCAGCACGGTCGTCTCGGCCTCGCCGATGGCGTCCATGTCCGGCCCGTCGGTGATGTCGATCAGCACGGCTCCGGCATCGCGCAGGGCCTGCAGCGTCCGTTCGAACACCGCATCCGTGCCGGGCGAATAGCCGGTCAGGAACCGGGCCACCCCGATCCGCGTCCCGCGCAGCGAGCCGGCGTCGAGGGCCGCCCGGAAGTCGGTCTTCCTCGCATCCGCCTCGGCCGTCGCCGGATCGGCGGGGTCGCTGCCGGCGATGACCGACAACAGGATGGCCGCGTCCTCGACGGTGCGCGTCATCGGCCCGGCTGTGTCCTGCGAATGGCTGATCGGCACGATGTGCGTACGTGAAACCATCCCGACTGTGGGCTTGAAACCGACGATGCCGTTGATCGCGGCCGGGCAGACGATCGACCCGTCCGTCTCCGTCCCGATGGCCGCGGGGGCCAGTCCTGCCGCCACCGCCGCACCGGAGCCCGAGGACGAGCCGCAGGTGTTGCGGTCCAGCGCATGCGGATTGCGGGTCAGGCCGCCCACCCCGCTCCATCCGGACACCGAGGCCGACGAGCGGATATTGGCCCACTCCGACAGATTGGTCTTGCCCAGGATGACCGCGCCCGCCGCCCTCAGCCGCGCGACCAGAGGCGCGTCCCGCCCCGGCGCGTTGTCGAGCAGCGCCATCGAGCCGGCGGTCGTCGGCATGTCGGCCGTCTCGATATTGTCCTTGAGCAGGATCGGCACGCCGGACAGGGGACCCGGCGCGAACACGCCCGGCTCCATCCCTTCGAGATCGCTGACCGCGATCACCGCATTGATCGGCTGATCCGATCCGACCCCGGTCGAGGCGATCAGCGCCATCGAGGCGCTCAAGGTCCCCGACGCCAGCGTCGGGTCCGCGATCAGGGCGGCCACGGTCGGCGGCTGGTATCGGGGAGCGTCCTGGCCCAGATCCCAGCTGCCGTCGCCATTGGGCGTGGCGCATCCCGCCAGAGTCAGGGCGGCCAGGGTGAGGCCGAAAACCAGTCCGCGCCGGATCATCATTGTGCGTCCTGACCGGCCGGGGCCGGTTCGCCCGGCGCCCGTCGCGCCATCGTCTTCTGCTCGAAGGCATAACCCAGCGACAGCACTGTCGCGTCCTGCCAGGCGCCAGCCATGAAGCTGATCCCGACCGGCATGCCGCGATCCATCCCCATAGGGACGGTCAGGTGCGGATAGCCGGCGACGGCCGCGAGCGTGCTGGCCGAACCCTGCCCCTCGTCCTGGTCGTCGCGGTCGTTGGTCCAGGCCCGCGAGGTCGTCGGCGACACCAGGGCCACGACCCGGTTCTCCGCCATCATCCGGTCGATCCCCTCGACGCCCGACAGCCTCAGCGACGTCTCCCGCGCCGTGACATAGGCCGGGTCTTCCAGCCCGCCGGTCGCCTCGGCCCGTTCGAACAGTTCCTGTCCGAACAGCACGGTCTCGCGCGGTTCGGCGGCGTTGAAGGCGATGACCTCAGCCAGGGTCCGGGTCGGCACCTGGGTCGGGTCCGTCGAGGCCAGATAGGCGTTCAGGTCGACCTTCAGCTCGGTCAGCAGGACCGTCAGCTGCGCCCCGCCGATGGCCCGCATGTCCGGCCCCTCGGTGATCTCGACCAGTTCGGCGCCGGCGTCGCGCATGGCCTGCAGCGACCGCTCGAACGCCGCCTTCGTATCGTCGGAGAAGTTGGTGGCCATGAACCGCAGCACCCCGATCCGCGCGCCGCGCAGGGAGTCCGCATTGAGGGCGGCGACATAGTCGACCTTGCGCGTGTCCGCCTCGGCCGTCGCGGCATCCACAGGGTCCGATCCGGCGATGGCGGTGAGAACCAGGGCTGCGTCATGGACCGTCGTGGCGATGGGGCCGGCGGTATCCTGGGAATGGCTGATCGGCACGATATGGGTGCGGCTGACCAGGCCCACGGTCGGCTTGAACCCGACCACCCCGTTGACGGAGGCCGGGCAGACGATGGAGCCGTTGGTCTCCGTGCCGATGGCGACGGGCGCCAGTCCGACGGCGACCGCGACCGCGCTGCCCGACGAGGAGCCACAGGCCGTCCGGGTCGTATCATAGGGGTTGGGCGTCAGACCGCCGACCGCACTCCAGCCGCTGATCGACCGGGTCGAGCGGATATTGGCCCATTCCGACAGATTGGTCTTGCCGAGGATCAGGAAGCCCGCCGCCCGCAGCCGCGTCACCAGCGGCGCGTCCCGTCCCGGCGCATTGTTCGCCAGCGCCAGCGACCCCGCCGTCGTCGGCATGTCCGCCGTCTCGATATTGTCCTTCAGCAGGATCGGCAGGCCCTCGCCGGCCGGCGCCTCGGCCGCCCAGCGGATCACCGTATGAGACGAACCGGCGTCTCGCAGGCACAGCGCCGTCAGACTTTGGGCCACGCCCTCGCAATGCGCCTCGGCGTGCGTCAGCTGCGCGGCCAGGATCGGCGCCGTGTCCTGCGCGAACGCCGGCGCCGCGACCCCGGCGAGGATCAGTCCGCCGAGGGCGCCCGCGATCCGATCGTACGGTCGAGGAAGTCGAGATACATGCGCCATTGTTGCAGCTGCCTGTCGTTGCCCCGCACGCCGTGCCGCTGCCCGGGATAGAGCATCAGTTCGAACGGGATGGATTTGGACTGAAGCGCGTCGATGACCCGCGTCGAGTTTTCGAGAATGACGTTGTCGTCCGCCATGCCGTGCATCAGCAGAAGCCGGCCGGTCAGGTTGTCCAGACGCGGAATCGCGTCCGATGCGGCATAGCCTTCGGGGTTGGCCTCCGGCGTCGACATGAACCGCTCGGTGTAGTGGGTGTCATAGAGGCTCCACTCCGTCGGCGGCGCCCCGACGGCCGCGGCCGCCAGTCCCATCTCGGGCTCGGTCAGCGCCATCAGGCTCATGAAACCGCCATAGGACCAGCCCATCATGGCGATGCGCGCATCATCGACGTAGGCCAGCGATCTCAGATAGTTGGCGGCCAAAACCTGATCTTCGATCTCAGGCTGACCCATCTTCAGGTACAGGGCTTCCTTGAACGCCGCCGACCGGTCTCCCTCGCCGCGATTGTCGAGGCGGAAGACGATATACCCAGCCTCGGTCAACAGTTGAGTGGTCGCCGGCAGCCAGCCCCGCCTGACCCCGCCGCCGCTCGGGCCGCCGTAGACCTGCATCACCACAGGCCAGGTCCGTGAGGGGTCGAAATCGACCGGCTTCGACATCTGCCACACCAGGGTCTCGCCGTGGCTCTCCAGCGTGCCGAACTCGGTCACCGGACGGCGCGAGACATAGGGGGCGAACGGGTGATCCGCGTCCAGCGCGTTCTCCTCGATCCAGCGCACGAAGGTCCCGTCCGCCTGGTACAGGCCCGACCGCATCGGCGTGGTCAGGTCGGTGTAGTTGCCGACATAGGCGGTGCCGGTCCGGTTCATGCTGGCCGACCACCATCCGCCCCGGGGCGTCACCGCCACCGGCTCGACGGTGCTGTTCAGGCTGGCCCGGAACAGCTGCTGCTCGATCGGATCTTCCTCGCCGTCGCGCATCGAGGCGGTGAAATAGACGTCTCCCGTCTCGGCGTTGACGCCGCTCAGGCCCTTGATCGCATAGTCGCCCCGGGTGATCGGGCGGATCTGGCGACCGTCGGACCCGTACAGATACAGATGCCGCCAGCCGCTATCCTGCGACGACCAGATGAAGGTC
Source organism: Brevundimonas subvibrioides (assembly GCF_002280785.1). Taxonomy (GTDB): domain Bacteria; phylum Pseudomonadota; class Alphaproteobacteria; order Caulobacterales; family Caulobacteraceae; genus Brevundimonas; species Brevundimonas subvibrioides_B. The sequence goes on along the minus strand of NZ_NCEQ01000004.1, from coordinate 23,054 downwards.
CCGTCCTTCAACGCCTTGAAGTCGTTGTTCAGCGAAACCCAGGCGTTCGAGCGCTGGGTCGAGATCACCCGCGACGCGCCGGTCGCCGGATCGACGGCCAGCAGGTCCAGCGTCTGCTGGTCGCGCGACTGACGCTGGACATACAGGGTCGCGCCGTCCGCCGACCAGTTCACGCGGGCCAGATAGATGTCGGCGTTCGTACCCAGGTCGACCTTGACCCGCCGGTTCGCCGCCACGTCCTGCACATAGAGTTCGACCACCGCATTCGGCCGTCCGGCGCGGGGATAGCGCTGCTCGACCACGCTGGCCCCGCCCCCGGTGATGTCGAGACGGGGCACGATGTCGACGGTCGATTCATCGGTCCGCTGCAGGGCAATGAAGGTCTCGTCCGGGCTCCACCAGTAGCCGGTGTCGCGATCCATCTCTTCCTGGGCGATGAACTCCGCCGTCGCCCAGGTGATCAGGCCTTCACCGTCCGTCGTGACCTCGGTCTCGGCGCCCGAGGCCAGGTTCAGAACCACCAGGTCCTGGTCGCGAACGAACGACACGAAGTTTCCCTTAGGGCTCACCTTGGCGTCGATCTCGTCGGCCTCGGTCTCGGTCAGGCGGCGGATGTCTCCGCCCTCCCGGCTGGCGAGGAAGATGTCGCCTTCCAGCGGCGCCAGGATGTAGCGCCCCTGTTCGTCCCATGAATATTCGACCACGCCGCGCTGCGAGATCCGCATCCGCTCGCGCCGCGCCTTCTCGGCCTCGGACAGTTCGCCGGCGTCGGGGACCAGGGCCCGGGCGTCGATCAGTTTGAACGGCTCGCCGGCTCCTGTCGGCGCGGCCCAAAGGTCCAGCACCGAAACATCGTCCTCACGCGCTCTGAGGAAGGCGACCAATTCGCCGTCGGGCGACAGGCTGACCCCCTGGGCCACCGGGCCGTTCAGGCTGGGGTTGGCGAACACCCGCTCCGGCGTCAGCACGGCGGGGTTGGCGGACTGGGCGAAGGCCGAACCGGCCGTCAGGGCGAAGACGGAAGCAAGAAGAACTGTGCGCATGGGCGCGGACGCTAGTCGCAGAAATCGGCCGCGTCATCCCCCTGCTTCCCTCTCCCGGTGGGAGAGGGCTTGAGCCTCCGGGAGCGGAGCGATCGGCAAGGCGAAAGGGTGGGGGTCGGGCCCTACCGGCGAGATCCGACCCTCATCCGTCTCGCTGCGCGAGCCACCTTCTCCCACCGGGAGAAGGAAGATGAAGCGCGACACCCGCGACCTTTCGCGCCTCCTCCCAACCGCCTAGAAGACCCGCAATGACCGACGCCGCCCTGTCCCCGCCGCCGCCGAAGCCCTCCGCCTTCCATGAGCTCGAGGTCGTCTGGGTCCATCACTGGACCGACCAGCTGTTCAGCTTCCGCGTCGCCCGCCCCGAGGATTTCCGTTTCAGGTCGGGGGAGTTCGTGATGATCGGCCTGCCGGACGCTGACGGCGGCAAGCCCGTCCTGCGCGCCTATTCGATCGCCAGCCCGTCCTGGGACGAGGAACTGGAGTTCCTCTCCATCGCCGTGCCCGACGGCCCCCTGACCTCGCGCCTGGTCAACATCAAACCGGGCGACACCGTCCTGATGGGCAAGAAGCCGACCGGGACCCTGGTGCTGGACGCCCTCACCGGCGGCGAGACCCTGTGGCTGATCGGGACCGGCACGGGCCTTGCCCCCTGGCTCAGCGTCGCCCGCGATCCTGACACCTACAGCCGCTTCGGCCGCGTCATCGTCTGCCACACGGCCCGCAACGTCGCCGACCTGTCGTACCGCGACTTCCTGACCACGGGCATCCACGACGATCCCCTGATCGGCGACGAGGCCAGCGCCCAACTGACCTACTACCCGACGGTGACCCGCGAGGATTTCGAAACCCCCGGCCGGATCACCGATCGCATCAAGTCCGGCGCCCTGTTCGAGGACCTCGATCTGCCGCACGGGTTCTCGCCCGGGCGCGACCGGGTCATGCTGTGCGGCTCCATGGCCATGATCAAGGAAACCGCCGAACTGCTGGAAGGCTTCGGCATGAAGGAGGGCTCCAACGCAGAGCCCGGCGACTATGTTCTGGAGCGCGCCTTTGTCGGCTGAACACCATCCCCAGATCGTGGCCGTGGACGCCCGCATTGATCCGGCCGCCTGCCAGTCGATGACCGAGGTCCGCCAGGGCGTCGACGCCTTGGACCGCGCCCTCGTCGCCCTGCTGGCCGAGCGGCAGCGCTACATGGACGCCGCCGCCCGGATCAAGCCGGACCGCGACGCCGTCCACGACGATGCCCGTATCGAGGATGTGGTCTCGAAGGTTCTTGCGGCCGCCGACGCCCGTCATCTGTCACGCGACATCGCCGAGCCGGTCTGGCGCCTGCTCATCGACCGCTGCATCGCCCACGAGTTCTCGACCTACGACCGCACGCGTCGCTAGCCCTTCAGCGACCTCAGCATCAGCTCGTGCCGCCAGGCCGCGACGTCGACCAGCGCCGCGTTGAGGGCGTCGCGGACATGGTCCAGCCTGGCCGGCGCGACATCCCTTTCAGCCGCCTCGGCCTCGGCGCAGACCTCCGCCAGCGCCCCCGCTCCGATCCCCGCCGCCGCGCCCCGGATCGTGTGCACGGCGTCGCGCCAGCCCTCGATCCGGGCGTCCAGCATCGGCGACCACATCTCGGCCTGTTGCACGAACAGCCCCAGCACCTCCTCCGCGACCCCGTCGTCGCCGCCCGTCGTCCGGTCCAGGACCGAAAAGTCGACGGCGCCCGAGAGGTCGCGGCGGGACATCAGGCGGCCTGATCGGGGTTCTTCGCCAGCCGGGCGTTCCGCGCCGACCACAGGAAGTAGATCACCAGACCGACGGCGTTCCAGACCACGAACCACATCTGGGTCGATGGACGCAGGCTGAAGAAGAAGACGACGCAGCCGACAATGGTGATCGCCCCGACCAGCCACCACAGCGGCGCCCGGAATTTCCGCACCCGGTTCGGATCGCGCAGCCGCAGGACGATCAGGCAGACCCCCACCGCCGCGAAGGCCGCCAGGGTCCCCGCATTGGCCAGCGACGCCAGTTCGTCCAGCCGCATGACCCCGGCCAGGGCCGCGACCACGATGGCGGTGAACACCGTCACCACCGCCGGCACGCCGCGCGACGAGATCTTGGCCAGCGAGGTCGGCAGCAGGCCATCGCGCGCCATGCCCAGGAAGATGCGGCTCTGGCCGAACAGGAAGGCCAGGAGGACCGTCGGAAGCGCGATGACGGCCGAGGCCGCGATCCATTGCGCCGCCGTCCCCTGCCCCATCTCGCGCAGGATCAGGGCCAGAGGCTCGGGGCTGTCCGCGAAGCTCGCCACCGGCCGCGCACCGATCGCGGCCGCCGCCACGACCAGGTACAGCACCGTGCAGATCAGCATCGAACCGACGATGCCGATCGCCAGGTCGCGCTCGGGCTTCTTGGTCTCTTCAGCCGCCGTCGAGATGGCGTCGAAGCCGTAGAAGGCGAAAAAGATGATCGCAGCCGCCGCCATGACCCCGGTCTGAACCGCCGGTTGGCCGGTGATCAATTCCCCGAACGGCAAGGCGGGCGCTCCAAACCCGTTGGGCATGAAGGGGGTGAAGTTGGCCGCGTCGAACGCCGGCAAGGCGATGGCGACGAAGGCGATCAGGGCCGCGACCTTGATCACCACCAGGATGGCATTCAGCGTCGCGCTCTCCCGCGTGCCCAGCAGCAGCAGTCCGGTCACAAGGCCGATGATCGCCACGGCGGGCAGGTTGACCAGGCCGCCTGCGACATGGGGGCCCGCGGTCAGGGCCGTCGGCAGGTCGATGCCCAATCCGGTCAGGAAGCCGACGGCGTATCCCGACCAGCCCACCGCCACCGCCGAGACGACCAGGGAATATTCGAGGATCAGGCTCCAGCCCACGATCCAGGCGATCAGTTCGCCCAGCACCGCATAGGAGTAGGCATAGGCGCTGCCCGCCTGGGGCATCATCGTCGACAACTCGGCATAGGCCAGGGCCGCGCAGGCGCAGACCAGTCCCGCCAGGGCGAAGCTGATCATCACCGCCGGCCCCGCCAGCCCCGCGCCGACGCCGATCAGGGTCAGGATGCCCGTCCCCACGATGGCCCCCACGCCCAGCGCCAGCAGGTGCGGCCAGCTCAGGGTCGCCTTCAGCCTCGGTCCGTCCGAGGCCTGGTGCATCGCGTCGATCGACTTGCGCCGGTTCCAGAAGGCCATTCGCTTACTCCCCGATGGCCCTTGCCGGACCGATTCCGCGGGGATGCTAGACCGCCCTGCGGCGAACCGGAACACCGGGCGGAAATCCCTTGCATCCCCGCGCTGATGTCTCTATCTCCGCCCCCTCGCCGGACGTCCGTGACGACCGCGCGGCGATGGTACGGGTGATTAGCTCAGTTGGTAGAGCAGCTGACTCTTAATCAGCGGGTCGTTGGTTCGAACCCAACATCACCCACCATTGTCTCCACTGTGTCCGCACCGCGCAGATCCACCGCCCAAACCCAAACCGGCCTCTTGCCTATCAAGGGCCGTCCACAGATGTGGGCGCCGGGAAACGCTATTCTGACGACGCCGCCATGAGGTGGTCGCTGATCGCCTGGTAAGCGGGAAGTGACGTTGGATCGATCAGCGCGTTTCCAGCGTTGGGACCGGAAGCGAAGCGGACGATGGTCATTTCGGCTTTCGGGTCGGCGTAGCAGGCCTGGCCAAAGACGCCGCGCGCCATGAAGGCGCCGTTGGGATTGTGCGAGACCCACCACTGATCGTGATAGCTCCAGCCTGGCAGAGTACTATACCCGCCAGAGACGAAGGCCGCAGGGCTCCCGCCCGCGACGATGTCGGCGACGACGGTCTCGGGTACAATCTGGCGACCGTTGAAACGGCCGCGATTCCGCATCATTTCGCAGAACCGGCCGAAGTCCCGAAGCTGCAGGTTGAGCCCCCCCGCGGCGTAGCCGGCCCCGTTTGAACCGACCTGGATATAGGCGTCGCGCTCCATTCCCATCGGTCGCCAGAAGCGTTCGCTCATGACCTCGGCGAGGCTCATGCCGCTGACGCGTGAGACCAGCCAGCCTGCGACCTCTGTGTTGACGGACTTGTAGTGGAACTCCCTGCCGTGCTCGCCCGCCTTCTTCAGGGTCGTGAGGTAGTCATAGCCGGTGGTCGGTCCCGAATATCCCGGGGGGCGAGGCAGCATTCCGACCGCACGGACAAAGTGGAAGGCGTCGGAGTCCGGATCGGTATAGACTTCGGTGTAGGCGAGGCCGGTGGTCATATCGAGCACTTGTCCGACGGTCGCGTCGGCAAAGGCGCTGTCAGCCAGTTCCGGGAGGTACTGCGTGACCAGGGCGTCGCGATCGAGCCTGCCTTCAGCGATCAGCATCGCCGCCAGGGTTCCAACAAACGACTTGGTCACCGAGTGGGCGATATGCTGGCCCTGCGCCGTCAGGGCCCCGAAATAGCGTTCATAGACGATCTCGCCCCTGTGCATAATCAGGATGCCGTCGGTGTAGTTGGCGGCCAGGGACTGTTCCCAGGTCATCGGCGCCGCGCCCCCCATCGGGGTGAAGGTGACGGCGTCGAGGTCATCGCGCAGCGCCACGGGCAAGACGCTTATCGGACCATCACCGCGCGAGATCTCTGCAGTCGGCATGAGTTCGCGCCAGTGCGAGAAGCTCCAGCGGATCTGGGGAAAGCGCAGGAGGCTCTGATCCTCGAACCGGATCAGCCGGTCGGGTGACGGCGGCGAACCGACCATCCAGCCGAGGGCGACGGGATCCGTCGCGGCAGCGTCCGGGACGGATCCTGTCGACTGGGCGTTGGCGAGCGTGGGAGCCAGGAGGGCGACCACCATCATGATCGGCAAGTGCTTCATTGCAGTCTCCGGCATCGGTACTGATCGCAGGCTACAGGAAGCCCCTACTTGCGTAAACAGACTTGCGGGGTTTCCGCCCGCAATTGCCCGCTCGCGAGGCCTCGGCGAAATGACTTGCAATGTTGGACCAAACAGCAAAATCATTCAGCTGACATCATTCTGGAAACGCCATGGATCAGCCCGTTCGAACGTACCGGCCAGGGGAGGATCCGGCTGCAGCCGCCTGGCCGACTCCCTCGCGGGCCTGGGCGACGGTCTTCGTCCTGATGGCCGCCTATGCGCTGGCCTTCGTCGATCGGCAGATCCTGACCCTGCTGGTCGAACCGGTGCAACGTGATCTGAACATCAACGACACCCAGTTCAGTCTCCTCAGCGGTCTCGCCTTCACCCTATTCTATACTGTTATGGGCTTGCCGTTCGCGTGGCTGGCGGATCGGAGTTCGCGCCGCAACCTGATCATTGCCAGCATCGGCTTCTGGACCTTGATGACGGCTGCGTGTGGGATGGCCAGCAGCTTTCTGACTCTGTTCCTGGCCCGTATCGGCGTCGGCGTGGGCGAAGCCGGGCTGTCGCCGGCGGCCTACTCCATGATCGCCGACAACTTTCCGCCAGCCAGGCGCGCGCGGCCGCTCGGAGTCTATGCGATCGGGTCAATCTGCGGGGTCGGGCTCGCCCTCATCATCGGTGGGGCCGTCATCCAGTGGGCTATGACCGCGCCGCCGGTCAGTCTGCCCTTGCTGGGTGAGCTGAAGAGCTGGCAGCTGGCCTTCCTGGTCGTCAGTCTCCCGGGGCCGATCCTGATGCTTGCCCTGCTGCCCCTGCACGAGCCGAAGCGACAGGAGAAGGTGCTGGCGGATGGCGAGACGCGCCCGTCATTCGTGGCCTTCCTGCGTCGTCGCTGGCGGCCCTTCACCCTGCTGTCCCTGGGCTATTCCCTGATCGGCGTTTCGGTCGCCGCCTATCTGACCTGGACCCCCGCCTTCATGGCCCGGCGCTTCGGCTGGGAGATGAGCCAGGTGGGCGCAGCCTACGGAACGGTTCTTCTGATCTTCGGAACCGGCGGAATCCTCGTCGGCGGCTGGTGGTCCGACAGGATGGCTGCGCGAGGGGCCCCGGATGCCGTCCTGAGAGCCGCCATGGCGGGGGCCGCTCTCGCCCTGCCTTTAGCTCTGGGCGCCCCGTTCGCCTCCAGCGGCGTGCTGGCGATGTCGATGATCGCCGCGATGTCGTTCGCATTCGGCCTGACCCAGGGGCTGCCGGCGCCGAGCCTTCAGGCCATCGCGCCGAACCGGCTGCGCGCGAGGGTCATGGCCCTCTATCTGCTGATCGGCAATATCGTCGCCTTTACGGTCGGCCCGACCGGCGTGGCCCTGATCAGCGATTACTGGCTGAAGGACTCCGCGCGGATCGGCGTCGCCGTGGCCATCGTGTCGGCCATGGTGGTGCCGCTCGGACTGTTGTCTTTGCTCGCGGCCCGCAAGAGTTTCATCGAGGCTTCCGCGTTCGAGGCTGGCGAGAGCTGACGCCTTCTTCCTGATGGACCACCGGCCGGCGCCCTCCTGGCGCCGGCCGGAGCTCTTGTCGTTCAAAGCGGTGTCCGCGGGATGGCGTTCCGGGACGGATGCGGGTTCACCCGAGTCAGCGCGCCCTCACCTGAACTGTGATCCGGATGATTTCCTGCCGCCGCCAGGTCGGAGGAGCTGTCGGTCGTCGTTGCCGGTGTTCGGGCGACCAAAGAAAAGCGCCCGCGATGCTCCTTTCGGAGGATCGCGGGCGAAGTCGGTCGGGCCGGAAGGACGGCTGATCAGAAAGAGTAGCTCAGATCGACGCCGTAGGTTCTGGGGGCGCCGTAGTAGTTCATCAGGTCGCCGAAGAAGGCCTGGGCCGCCACGGCGTAGAGTTCGTCCGTGAGGTTCTTGCCCCAGACCGTGACGTTCCAGTCGGCATTGGGCGGCTGGAACCGCAGCGATGCGTCCAGCAGGCCGAAGGCCTCCTGCTTGATCGTGTTGGCGGGCGTCCAGAAGCTTTCACCCGTCTGGGTGTAGTTGGCCTTGAGGCTGAACGCCCGATCCAGGGCTCCCTGCCCGAAGTCATACGAGAAGCCGAGGTTGAACTTGTTCTCGGGTGAGCGCTGAATCCGCTTGCCGCTGAAGACCACGCCGGCAGAGCTGACGAAGTCCACATATTCGGCATCAATCAGTGAGCCCGACGCATTGATCAGAAGGTTGTCGGTCACGGCCCAGGTCAGTTCGGCCTCTACCCCCCTGATATCGGCCGCGCCTGCGTTGCTTGTGACCGTGCACAGGCATTCCAGGATCAGCTGCTGGGACTGCAGGTTAGTGTAGTCCATCTGGAAGGCCGCGACGTTCAGACGGACACGGTTGTCGAACAGGTCGGTCTTGGCTCCGATCTCGTAGTTGATGACCTCTTCGGGATCGTAACTGATCAGGGCTCCCGCGAGGGTGCCGGGGATGTGGTCCCAGCCCCCGCCCTTGAAGCCCTTGCCGGCGCTGGCATAGATCATGATGTCGTCATTGGGCCGCCACTCGATGATGCCCTGCGGTGTGAAGGCTTCCCATTCCTGCTCGTAGTCGACTGTGAAGCTCTGCCCGGCGGCGAGGATAAGCGCTGCCACACAAAGGCCGTCGCCGCCATCGCTCAGGCAGCGTGCGACCCGGTTGCCGCCCTTCTTGTCCCGGGTGAACCGCGCGCCGATGGTGGCGGTCAGCTGGTCGGTCAGGTCGTAACCGACCTGGCCAAACACGGCCATCGTGTCGAGTTCAGCCGCATTGGTGTAGAGATACTCGCCGCTGAGCGCTGCAATCGTGGTGTTGGTCGTGGCCTTGTTGGCGTCAAAGCGATCGACGTTGTCGTGCTGGATGAAGGCGCCGAGAATCCAGTTGAACCGGCTTTCAGGATCGTTTGATGCCAGCCGCAGTTCCTGGGCGAGTGTCTCGGGCTCGTCCTCGGCAAAGTAGAAGGTGTCGGCCAGCCCCGGGGGGGAACCCACGCCCAGCTGGTTGAAGCCCATTTCGCCGGACGATTTCCGATAACCCGTGATTGCGGTCAATCGTGCCCAGTCGAAGTCATAGTCGATCCGCAGGCTCGCCCCGAAGGTCGTGCGGTTGGAGTAGTCGCGCTGAGGGCTCAGGCTTTCGCGTGGACCGAGGCCGCGCGCGTCTCGATAGGCGGTCACCGTGCCGATGCCTGCGGTGAAAGGGTCGTCCGTCATGGTCCGGGCGCCCGGGGTCGCCTTGGACGAGCCGTAGTCAACGGTCAGGAGGGCCCGAAGGGTGCTGTCGTCAGGCCGGTACAGAAACTCGGCCCGGGCCTGATGCGCCGTCAGATCGTCCATGTCGTAGTTGAGCAGGGCGTTGCGACCATAGCCGTCGCGGTTGCGGACCTGGAACGCGAAACGACCGGCCAGTTCACTGGTCAGCGGGCCGGTCATATAGCCGTCGGCATTGAAGGCGTTGTAGTTGCCGAGTCCCGCTGTCACCCGCCCGGACGGGTCGAAGCTCGGCTTGTTGGTGATGACGCTGATGGCGCCCCCCACCACGTTCTTGCCCAGCAGCACGCCCTGGGGGCCGCGGATGACCTCGATGCGTTCGAGATCGTAAAAGTCGGTGAAGGCTGACCCCATGCGCGAGATATACACCTCGTCCACGAACACCCCGACCGAGGGCTCGGCGCTGGCGTCGATGATCCGGACGCTGGTGATGCCGCGAATATTCAATTCCTTCCCGAGCGGCGTTCCCTCGGTCATGCTGAAGGACGGCACACTGCCTGACAGGCTGCCGAGGTCGACGATCCGTTGCCGGTCCAGCGTTTCACTGGTCACCGCCGTGATCGCGCTGGGCACGTCCTGAAGCCGGCGCTCGCGTCGGTCGGCGGTGACGATGACGTCCTCGATCGCGGTCGCGGTTTCGGGCGGACGGGTCTGCGGACCCGTCTGGGCCATCGCGGACAAGGGGACCGCAAACAGGGCCGTCAGTGAAGTGGACGCAAGGCAAGCCAAGGTAAGTTTGCGCATTCGATTTCCCTCCCAGGGCTTCGCCCTTTTTGTTTCCCCCAACCGACGAGATCGTCGGTTATCGGCCAGTCCGACGCGACGTGGCACGTCCGTCGGGCGGTGAAGCAAGGAGTGAGTTCAAGGTCCCCGACCAGCTTCACGGCAACAACAGTCCGGCAATAAATCCATAATTGCAAGTCATTGAACGGGGCCGCTTCACTTAACTTGCGTCAGCAGACTTTTCTCAAGTTTCCTCAATGTCTTGCGACCGTTGTGCGCTGCAAGATGACTGGCCCCGGAGTTGGAAGACAGCCGATCGGGAACGGACAACTCAGGTCCGCCGGGCCGAAAACGCCCCTCCCCTTCCCGCGTCAGGCGGCCCGGGTCGCCGCCGCCCAGGCGTCGTTTTCCCGGCTTCGCAGAGTGCGGAGCCCGGGGCGGGAGATCAGAGGGGGTTGCAGATTGAAGGTGTTGCAGATCGGGCCGTCGCTCCCTTCGTCCAACTCTGGCGAAGGGAGCATCGAAGACTCAGCGGGACTGACGGAGGCGCTCTGCGGCGGCGCGATAGCGTTCGTAGTGATCGCCTTCGTCGGACGCGATCTGGCGGAACATCGCGGCGGCGCGGGTGTCGCCCACGGCCTCGGCCTGGTCCGCAAAGCCGACATACATGGTCGCGTTCTCGTACTGCTCGCCGGCCATCGCATCCACCAGGTTGGCTTCGTTCGTGCCATCCAGTTTCAGGGCGTCGGCCTCGCGCGCGAAATGCTCATTGGCTTCGACGTTGGCGGAGCTTTCGAACAACTGGGCCAGTTCGGCGTTGCCGCTCTCGCGTGCGACCTCGGCGTAGCGAAGATACTTCAGATTGGCGAAGGCCTCGCCGTGCATGGCGGCTTCCAGATTGGCCCGCGTCTGCGGATTCAGGCTCTGGGCGGACGCCGCCCCTGCCGAAAGGGTGATGGCGGCGACGGCGGTGGTCAGAAGGCTCTTGAGGGTCATGGGAAGTCTCCGGTGTCTGGCGTGCGCCCGATGCGCGGACGCTGTCTCGGCCCGAAGGCTGACCGGAGCCTGACGACCGGACCCGGCTCCGCAGTTGCAGACGGCGTCGCTTTCAAACGAACCGTCAGGTCGCCGTCAGCTTCGGACATCAGGTTGGCGTCACCGGGCGATGTCGTCCGGCGACCCGTCCATCTTCTCGAGGCTCCCCATGAACAAGTTGCTGATCCCCTCGGCCCTCGCCCTGTCCCTCGCCGCAGCGGTCGGCGTGGCCATGACGAGCTTCGCGACCACGGCCTCGGCCGGCCCGGTCTGCACCACGGCGCCCCGCGCCCAATGGCTGACCGAGACCCAGATGCGGGCGCGCGTCGCCCAGTTGGGCTACACCAATGTCCGCGTCTTTCAGGTCAGCGGCAGCTGCTATGAGATCTATGCCCGCGCCGCCAACGGCCATCGCGCCGAGGTGTATTTCAACCCGGTGACCGGCGCCGTCGTCCAGAACAACGAGGACTGAGCCCCGTGACCAGGGCAACCGTGGGTCTGGGGGGTGGGCCGGTCGTCCCATCCCCTGCGACGACACACAGGCGCACGAAGGTCTGGGATCCGGTGGTGCGGCTGTTTCACTGGACGCTGGTCACAGGCATCGTCGCCAATCTGACCGTGTTTCGCGAACTGAAGCCGGTTCACCGCTACGTCGGCTATGTCATCGTCGCAGCGATCGTGATCCGGCTGGTCTGGGGCTTCGTCGGCCCTCGACACGCCCGTTTCTCGGACTTCGTCACAGGCCCCCGTCGCCTCGCCGGCTATCTAAAGGCCATGATCCAGCGACAGGAGCCCCGCTACATCGGCCATAATCCGGCGGGCGGCCTGATGATGGCAGCCTTGATCCTACTATCGCTCTTCTGCGGCGTCACCGGCTGGATGATGGGTCTGGACGCCTTCTGGGGCGCACCCTGGCTCGAAGCGACCCATGAGACGGCCGCCAACACCATCATGGCCCTTGCGATCCTGCATGTGCTCGCTGCGCTCGTGGAAAGCTGGCGTCACCGCGAAAATCTGGTCATGTCGATGGTGACCGGCTGGAAACGCGCCGCCAGCGGTACGGATGTCGATCATGCGTCTCCTCCTCGTTGAAGACACGGTCCGGCTGGGCGAGCTCCTCAGCGAAGGGCTCGTCCACGACGGCTTCGTCGTCGACTGGCGCCAGGATATCGAAGGCGCGGCGCAAGCCGTCGCCAGCGCGACCTACGATCTGATCCTTCTGGACCTCGGATTGCCAGATGGCGACGGGCTCGACTGGGTGCGGACGCTCCGACGGGCGACGGACCTGACGCCCATCCTGGTGCTGACCGCGCGCGGGGGTCTCGACGATCGGGTCACGGGGCTGGACGCCGGGGCGGACGACTATCTGGTCAAGCCGCTCGAGGCTTCGGAGCTGTCGGCGCGGTGCCGGGCGATCCTGCGGCGACCGGGTCAGCGGATGACGCCCGTGCTTCAGGTCGGGCCTCTCGCGTTCGACGTCGCCTCGCGCCAGGCCGTGCACGGCGACCTGCCGATCGAACTGTCACGCCGTGAAGGCGATCTCCTGGAGGCGCTGATGCGCCGGGCGGGGTCGGTCGTGACCCGGGGATCGCTGGAAGAGTCGCTGTATGCGTTCAACGAGCCGGTCACGCCCAACGCCGTCGAGGTGGCGGTCTCCAGACTTCGCCGCAAGCTCGACGATGCGGGCTGCACAGGGATGCTGCACACCGTCCGTGGGCTGGGCTATCTGATGCGGGACACCGTCGCTTGACCCGCACGCCGTCCATCTTCCAGCGACTGATGCTCGGGTTTGCCCTGATGAGCGTCATCGGCGGCTTCATCCTGCTTCTGTTCGTCGGGGTCGAATACGGCCTGTCGTCCCGGGCGAGGCGAGACGAGATCCAGTTCGCGGGGATCGCGAACGAGGTCGCCGACCATGTCGTGGTGCCGCTGCTCGTGCTGATCGTGCCGATGATCCTGGCCGCGCTCTGGGTCATCCGCTCATCCCTGCGGCCGCTGAGCCTTGCCGGGGCACGGATCGAGGCCGCCCAGGCCGCCGACAAGGGCTTCCGGGTCGATGTGCATGACTTTCCGGCCGAGGCGACGGGTTTCGCGGATGCCGTCAACGGGATGCTCGCTCGCCTCGACGAGGCCGCGACGCGCCAGGAAGCCTTTGCCGCCGACGTCGCCCATGAGCTGAGAACGCCGCTGGCTGTCCTCGCGCTGGAGCTGGACCGGCTGGAGTCGGCCGAAGGGCAGAGGCTGAAACGGGATGTCGCGGCAATGTCGCGGCTGGTCGATCAGCTTCTGGTGCTGGCGCAGCTGGACGCGCAGGCGGCGGCGCCGGTGACTGCGACCCCGGTCGATCTGGCCGAAGTCGCCACGGAAATCGTCTCGCAGTATGCCCCCCTGGCCGTGGCCGAAAACAAGTCGGTGGCGCTGGAGCTTGATGGTGGCGTCCTTGTCGAAGGCCGCCGCGAAGCCATTGCCGCCGCCCTTCGTAACCTCGTCGAGAACGGGCTTCGGGTGACGCCGCCCGGAAGCACGGTGATCGTCGGGGCCGGGCCAGGCGCAAGGCTCTCGGTGATCGACGGCGGGGGCGGGCTGACGTCGGAACGCCTCGCCGACCTCAGCCAACGGTATCGCCGTGGAGACCACGCCAGCACAAGCGGGGCCGGTCTGGGATTGGCCATCGTCTCGCGGATCATGGCGGCGCATGGTGGACGGATAGAGACCCGGCCGGACCGGTCCGAACTGATCCTCGTCTTTGCTCCGGCCAAGGAAAACCAGACATGAGCCGACTTGAACGCCATCCCGAACGCCATCTGGTCGCCCGGATCGGGTGGCTGCGCGCCGCAGTGCTAGGGGCCAATGACGGACTGGTGTCGACCGCCAGTCTGATCGTTGGCGTTGCCGCCGCCCAGACCAGCAAGACAGGGATCCTGGTCGCAGGCGTCGCGGGGCTGGTCGCCGGGGCCATGTCGATGGCGGCGGGCGAGTATGTTTCGGTCAGCTCTCAAGCCGATACCGAGGCCGCCGACATGGTCCGCGAGCGCGCCGAGCTGGACGCCGATCCCGAGGCCGAAACCCGCGAACTGGCGGCCATCTACCATAGCCGGGGCGTCGACGCGCAGGTCTCGCTGGAGGTCGCGCGCCAGCTCATGGTCCACGATGCGCTGGGAGCTCATGCGCGGGACGAACTGGGGCTGTCCGAGCATACGGCCGCACGCCCGATCCAGGCGGCCCTGACGTCAGCCGCGACCTTCTCGGTGGGGGCGGTCCTGCCGCTGGCGGTGGTGGTCGTGGCGCCCGGATCGCTGCTCGTCGCGCTGGTATCGGGCTCCGCCCTCGTCGGCCTGGCCCTGCTGGGCGGCATCGGCGCCAGGGTCGGCGGCGCCGGCATCGTCAGGGCCGTATTGCGCGTCACCTTCTGGGGGGCTTTCGCCATGGGGCTGACCGCAGGCATCGGCCACCTGTTCGGGACCGTCATCTAGCCTGGCAAGGCCACGAAAGGTTCAGTCTTCGTCCGCTTCACCGGCCTCGCCGCCCTCACCCGCTTCGCCGGCTTCGCCATGCGCGCCCGGTGTGAAGGCCTGCGGGTCGATGCGGGTCGCGGCATAGGCGGAACCCGCCACGACGAGGACGGCGAGGGGTACGGCCAGGCGCGCGGGCGGGGCGGCATTCTGGGCGTTCGGGAAGTGGGTCGTCTTCTTGCGGCCGGTGATCATGGCGCCGATCAGATTGTCCCGGGTCAGGAACGACATCGCCACGACCGCGACGACGTGCAGGACGATCATCGCCAGAAGGATGTAGGCGATGGCCTCATGCCCGTCCTCTCCGCCCGTGATCCCGGTGAAGGTTGTCGCGGCGACCAGGGCCAGAAGCACCAGCACGGCGATCCCGCCCAGCGGATTATGGCCCAGCGAGGCATGGACCCGCCCCGCGAACAGACCCCTCACATGGCCCGCCATCCGCGACGGACGGATCAGGTTCGCGAAGCGGGCGTGTTCGCCGCCCACGAAACCCCAGACCAGCCTGAAGGCGATCAGGACCGCCGCCACCCAACCCGCAGGGACGTGCCAGGGCGACAATGCGCTGCCCTCCTCGGACGACAGGAAGGCGACCGCGATGGCGGCCACGAGGAGCCAGTGAAACAGGCGCACGCCCCAGTCCCAGGTCTTGATGATTCTGATCGCCTGTGGAGCCGTACTGGTCATGAAACTCTCCGTTCGATCGCATGCTGGGCTCAAAGTCTGACGTCAGCCTGACGTCGGCGAGGTCCCGTTCACGCAGAGATGCCCCGGGCGGCGAATGACCGTCACCGCTTTCACAGACATGCTGTCAGACAAGGCTGACGGGTTTGCCCGGGCCAAACTCACGGGCAGCTTTCGAGACGGAGAGGGGTCGACCTTCTGACGCTGGCGAGGCTGCATTATCGGTCGCTCCGCAACGCGGTCATTGCGGGAAACCAGACAGGGCGAACGACGGAGAAGAGCGGTGACGGACATCCCTGCGCTGCCCTGCCCTGCCCCCTTTGCGCGCGGAGCGGCATTCCCCGAGATGGGACCGGGCGCTCCCTGCCTGCCACTCCCATTCGGGCCGTTCGACGAAAGTCGATCTGCCTGAAGCGGTCGATCGCTGTCACGGTCCGGATCGACGCCGCCTGCGCGGCGACAGAACAGCCGATCAACGGCGAGACTTGGGAGGATTTCTATGACCGACAGCGCCGTGGGTGCGCCCGCTATGGACCAGCGAGCCCTCGACAAGCGATCCCGCCTTGTCATTCTCGCCTCGTCCGTCGGCACCGTGATCGAGTGGTACGACTTCTATCTGTACGGCTCGCTGGCCGCGATCATCACGGCCCAGTTCTTCTCGGGCGTGAACGAGACCACAGGCTATATCTTCGCCCTGATGGCCTTTGCGGCCGGGTTCGCGGTGCGCCCCTTCGGAGCCGTCTTCTTCGGACGGCTGGGCGATCTTTGGGGTCGCAAGAACACCTTCCTCGTGACCATGCTGCTGATGGGCCTGTCGACCTTCGTGGTTGGTCTGTTGCCGTCCTATGCCGCCATCGGTATCGCGGCGCCGATCATCCTGGTCGTCATGCGCCTGATCCAGGGCCTGGCCCTGGGCGGCGAATATGGCGGCGCCGCAACCTACGTCGCCGAGCACGCTCCCAAGGGCAAGCGGGGCTTCTTCACCTCCTTCATCCAGATCACGGCGACCGCCGGTCTGGTTCTCAGCCTGCTGGTGATCCTGGGCGTCCGCCTGGCGGTCGGCGAGGAAGCGTTCGCTGACTGGGGCTGGCGCATCCCCTTCCTGGTCTCGATCCTGCTGCTGGGCGTGTCCCTGTGGATCCGCCTGAAGCTGGACGAGAGCCCCTCGTTCCAGAAGATGAAGGCCGAGGGCAAGGGCTCGCCGACGCCGCTGAAGGACTCCTTCCTGAAATGGCCGAACCTGAAGCTGGTGCTGATCGCCCTCGTCGGCCTGACGGCGGGCCAGGCGGTGGTCTGGTACACCGGCCAGTTCTACGCCCTGTTCTTCCTGGAACGGGTCATGAAGGTCGATTCGACCCTGGTCTACATTCTGCTGGCCATCGCCCTGATCGCCGCCTCGCCCTTCTTCATCTTCTGGGGCTGGCTCTCGGACAAGGTGGGACGCAAACCCGTGATCCTGGCCGGGTGCCTGCTGGCGGCCCTGACCTATTTCCCGCTGTTCCAGGCCCTGACGACCGCGGCCAATCCGGCTCTCGCCCATGCGACGGCGTCCCAGCCGGTCACCATCTATGCCGATCCGGCCGACTGTAACGTGCAGTTCGATCCCGTGGGCAAGACGGTGTTCAACCAGTCCTGCGACGTGGCCAAGTCCTATATCGCCAAGGCCGGCGTCAACTACACGAACCTGGCGGCGCCTGCGGGCGCCGTCGCCGAGGTCCGGATCGGCGACAGCGTGGTCTACCCCAGCTTCAGGGGCGAGGCGCTTCCCACCGCCGAGTTCGCGGCCGCGAAGAAGACCTGGGAAACCGGACTGGGCGGCGCGCTGGCCACCGCAGGCTATCCCGCCAAGGCCGACAGCGATCAGGTCAACAAGCCGATGGTGGTGCTGATCCTGTTCATCCTCGGCTTCTATGTGACGATGGTCTACGGGCCGATCGCGGCGGCGCTGGTGGAGATGTTCCCGACCAACATCCGCTACACCTCGATGTCCCTGCCCTATCACATCGGCAATGGCTGGTTCGGCGGGTTCCTGCCGACCACGGCCTTCGCCATGGTCGCGGCGACCGGCAACATCTTCTACGGCCTCTGGTATCCGATCATCGTCGCCCTGGCGACGGTGGTGCTGGGCTTCCTGCTGGTCAAGGAAGGCAAGGACGTCGACCTGAACGCCTGACACGACGCAGGGCGGCAAAGGCAGGGGCGGGTGGATCGGCAATGATCCCCCGCCCTTTGCCTTGCAGGGCCAGACCCAAACCCCTCTAGATGATCCTGATGTTCAGTCTGCTGATCCTGGCGATGGTCGCCGCCTATATGGCGGTGCTGTTCTTCGTCGCCTGGCGGACGGAACGGCCGGGGCCTCATGCGCCCGCCCGGCGACCGGGCCCCTGGGCCTATGCCCTGTCGCTGGCGATCTACTGCACCTCCTGGACCTACTACGGCGCGGTCGGCACAGCGTCCCGCGACGGCTGGGAGTACCTGCCGATCTACATCGGTCCGGCCCTCGGGATCGTCGTTCTGTTCCCGATCTGGCAACGAATCGCCGCCGCCGCCCGGCGCGAGAACATCGGCTCGATCGCCGACTTCATCGCCGCCCGATATGGAAAGAGCCAGACGCTCGGGGCCCTGGTCGCCAGCGTCGCGATCATGGGGTCGCTGCCCTATATCGCGCTGCAGCTGAAATCACTGTCCATGGCCTGGCAACTGGTCACCGCGGGCACCCCCGTCGCCGGGTCCGAGCGGCTGACGGTCAGCGTCATCGCCTGCATTCTGGCCGGGTTCACCATCCTGTTCGGGGCGCGGCGCCCGGACCTGACCGAGCACAATCGCGGCCTGATCCAGGCCATCGCCCTGGAGTCGATCGTCAAGCTCGCGGCGCTCGTGGCCGTCGCGATCTTCGCGGCCCTGCTCCTGTTCGGCTCGCCTTCGCCCGACGCGGTGACGGCCGCCCTGAAGGATCTCGCCGCTCCCCCCGTGATCGACGCGCGCTTCATCGCCATCACCTTGCTGGCGACGCTCGCCATCTTCTGCCTGCCGCGCCAGTTCCACGTCGCCTTCGTGGAGGAGGCGCAGCCCGCCCAGATTCGCCGCGCGCGCTGGGTCTTTCCGATCTATCTCCTGATCACCAGCCTCGCCGTCGTGCCGCTGCTCGCGGCGGGCGGCGTGTTTACGCGGATCGCCAACCCCGACCTGTATGTGCTGGACCTGCCCTTCTCCCAGGGCGCCACGCTGCTGACCGCCGTCGTCTTCGTCGGTGGTTTCTCGGCGGCCACCGCCATGGTGATCGTGGAGACCGTCGCCCTTTCGGCCATGGCGTCCAACAACCTGATCCTGCCGTTGCTGGCCCGCGGTCGGTGGCGGCGGCGAGAGGATTCCTCCGACGTCGCCAAGACCATCCTGCAGGTTCGTCGGATCGTCATCTGCGCCATCCTTCTGCTGGCCTGGCTTTATTTCCAGGCCATCGATCGCGCGTCCGGCCTGGCGTCGATCGGCCTGACGTCGTTCGCCGCCCTGGCCCAGCTGGCGCCCGCGCTGTTCGGCGCGGTGCTGTGGCGAGACGGCCATGCACGCGGGGCCATCGCAGGGATCATCTGCGGCACGGCGATCTGGCTATTGCTGCTGGCCTTGCCGCAAATCGGCGCCACCCTCGGCGCCGGCGCGATCCGGCCGTTCGGCCTGGATGACGCCCTGCCCGCCGCCGTCTTCGTGAGCCTGGGCCTCAATGCCCTGGTCTATGTCCTGGTCTCGCGCGCCGCCCAGCCAAGACTGATCGATCGGATCCAGGCGCGCGCCTTCGTCGATCGCCTGAGTCCGGACTGGCGGGAACAGGCGTCCGCCCCGTCCGGCGCCTCGGTGGGCGATCTGAAGACGCTGGTCGCCCGGTTCGTAGGCGATCCCGGGGCCGAGCGGGCCTTTGCTGCCTTCGGGCGAGAGACCGGCCGCATCCTGAAGGACGCCGAACCGGCCGATGCGGGCCTGGCGCGTGCGGCCGAGCGGATGCTGGCGGGCGCGGTCGGAGCTTCCTCGGCCCGACGGGTCATCTCTGCGGCGCTGGCAGGCGGCGGTCGGGCGCCGGAGGATGTCGTTCGTATGCTCGACGAGGCGTCCCAGGCCGTCCAGTTCAACCGGGAACTGCTGCAGGCCACACTCGACAACATCGACCAGGGTGTCAGCGTGGTCGACGAGGACCTGCGCCTCATCGCCTGGAACGCCCGCTATATCGAGCTGTTCGGTCTGCCGTCAGGCTTTGTCCACGTCGGCCAGCCGGTGGCCGCGGTCTATCGGCTGAATGCCGAGCGGGGTGAGGTCGAACAAACCGATCTGGAAGCCTGGATCGAGCGGCGGCTGGAGGCGCTGCGACGCCGCGAGCCGCATGACCACGAGCGCGCCCAGCCGACCGGTCGCATCCTCAAATCGACCGGCGCGCCGATGTCGGGGGGCGGCTATGTCACCAGCTACACGGATATCACCGAGCTGCGCCGCGCGGCCCTGGCGCTGGAAGAGGCCAACGAGCAACTTGAGGCCCGCGTGGCGGACCGGACCGAACGGCTGGTCGAGGCGAAGCAGGCGGCGGAGGACGCCACGGCCTCCAAGACCCGCTTCCTCGCCGCCGCCAGTCACGATCTGTTGCAGCCGCTTCACGCCGCACGGCTGTTCATCGCGGCGCTGAAGGAGGG
Source organism: Brevundimonas subvibrioides (assembly GCF_002280785.1). Lineage (GTDB taxonomy): Bacteria > Pseudomonadota > Alphaproteobacteria > Caulobacterales > Caulobacteraceae > Brevundimonas > Brevundimonas subvibrioides_B. The sequence goes on along the minus strand of NZ_NCEQ01000004.1, from coordinate 3,248 downwards.
CAAGGGCGCGCAGGAGCCCGAGACCCGGCGTCTGGTGGACAATGCGGATCGTTCGATCGAATCCGCCCACGGCCTGCTGAAAGCCCTGTTGAACCTCTCGCAACTCGAGGCGGGGGGCATCCGTCCAGCGGTCGAGGCCTTGGCGGTCGAGGCCCTTTTCGCCGATATCCGCCGCGAGTTCACGCCCCTGGCGGTCCAGAAGGGGCTGCGACTGACCGTCATCTCATCACGTCGATGGGTGCTGTCCGACGCCGACCTGCTGCGCTCCCTGCTTCAGAATCTCGTCGGGAACGCCATCCGCTACACCGACACCGGCCGCATCCTCGTCGGAGCGCGCAAGGTGGGCGAGACGCTGCGCGTAGAGGTTCTCGACACCGGCCGGGGCATCGCCGAGGATCAACAGGAAACGATCTTCACCGAATTCACCCGGCTGCCGGGCCAGGACGGCGGCGAGCCCGGGGTCGGCCTGGGCCTGGCGATCGTGCGGCGGGTCGCCCGTCTCCTCGACCACCCGCTGACGCTTCGATCGGCCATGGGCAAGGGATCCTGCTTCTCGGTCACAGCGCCGCTCGCCGAGGCGCGGCCGGGCGCGACTGCCGCGACGTCGTCGCCCCGGCCCCTGCCCTCGGGATTTCGGGTTCTGTGCGTCGACAACGAGCCCGCCATCCTCGAGGCCCTGAGCGCCCTGCTGTCGCGCTGGGGCATGACCGTCGTGACGGCCTCGGACGCCGCCTCGGCCCTCGCGGCGAAAGGCCCGTTCGACGCCGCCCTGATCGACCTGCATCTGGGCGAGGGGCCGGATGGCCTGGTCATCATCGACACGCTGAGGTCCCGCGGCGTGGGCCACCTCGCCCTGATCAGCGCCGACGCGGACACGACCCTGCCCGCCCGCGCGGCGGCCGCCGGATCCGTCTTGATGTACAAGCCCGTCAAGCCGGCGATCCTGAAGGCTTTTCTGTCCAGCAAGCGGGGGGTCTGAGCGGCCCGTCCGGCTCAGGCCTGGGGGACCAGGGCCTGGGTGGTCAGGGCCTGGGCGGCGATCACGGCCTGGGTTCGGTTGTGGACGCCCAGCTTTTTGAAGACGCCTGTCAGGTGCGCCTTGATCGTCGCCTCGGTGACGCCCAGGTCAAAGGCGATCTGCTTGTTCAATCGGCCCTGTTGCAAGCCGATCAGGATCTTCAGTTGGGATGGCGTCAGGCTGGCGATCCGCGACTCCATGGATTCGCCCGGCGCGACTTCGGTGAGGGCGGGCGCCCAGACGTCCCCGGCCAGAATGGTCTCCAGCGCCTCGACCATGTTCGCAAGGGTCGCCGACTTGGGGATGAACCCGGCCGCGCCGAACGCCAGCGCCCGACGAACCGTGCCGTCGTCTTCGCTGGCGGAGACGATCGCGACGGGCGCCGCGGGAAAGTCGGCGCGAATGCCGGCAAGGCCGGCGAAGCCCTCGCTGTCCGACAGCTTCAGGTCCAGCAGCAGCAGATCGACCGGGCCGGCCGACAGGGCGGCGCGCGCCCCGGCCAGGCTGGACGTTTCCTCGATCGCGGCCATGGGCGCCGCGCGCATCAGCGCCGTCGCGAGGGCCGCCCGGAACAGGGGATGGTCGTCGGCGATGACGATGCGGTCCATGATGTGGTCTGCTCCCGGGCCGCGCTCTGGCGGCGCGTGCCCTGCGCCACTCTGACACCCCCCGACCTTGGTCGTAACTAGACCAATGGCTAATGGCTCCAAAGCGGTTCCTTCCGGAAAGGTCTCGACAGGCGCGCATCAGACGCGCCCCGGGAGGAAACCATGCCCAGACATATCCTGATGGCCGGCGCCGCAGCGCTCGCCCTGATCGGCGCTCCGGTCCAGGCGCAGGACGGCGCCGCCGCGCTGGAGGCCCGGATCGCCCTGCTGGAGGGCCAGCTGAACGCGCTGAAAGGCGAGGTCCAGGCGTCGCACATCCAGCAGACGGCCCAGGCCCGGGACATCATCCGCATCGACCAGGCCGCCACCGCCGGGCCGCCTGCGCCCCCGCCCGTCGCCGCCCCGGCGGACGGCTTCCGCATCGGCAACAACGTCCTGAAAATCGGCGGCTATGTGAAGGCCGACTTCATGGCCAGTCAGTACAGCGGCGGCGACCCGGCGAACGGCGACCTGTTGCGCGACTTCTACCTGCCGGGGTCGATCCCGGTCGGTGGCGCTGACGAGCGTACAGCGACCGACTTCAATGCGCGTCAGACCCGGTTCTGGCTGACGACCGACGGCATGATCGGCGGCCACAAGGTCGGCACGCGGATCGAAATGGACTTCCAGGTCCTGCCTGGGACCGGCGACCAGCGGACGACCAGCCCGTCTACCCCGGCGCTGCGCCGGGCCTTCGTGACCATCGACAACTGGCTGTTCGGCCAGGAGTGGACGAACTTCCAGAACCTCGCGGTCCTGCCCGACACGGCCGACTATGTCGGGGCTTCCGAGGGCACCGTCTTCAACCGTCAGGTCCAGGTCCGCTACACGCGCGGGCCGTTCTCGATCGCGCTGGAGAATCCCGAAACGACCGTCACGCCCCATCTCGGCGCGACCCGGATCGTCGCCGACGACAACAGTCTGCCGGACCTGACCGCCCGCTATGCGGTCTCCCGGCCATGGGGCGAGGCCTCGGTCGCGGGCCTCGTGCGCCAGCTGCGGTATCAGACGACAGGCGTCGGCGCGATCGACTCCTCGACTGCGGGCTGGGGCCTGTCCGCCGCAGCCAGGATCAAGGTCGGCGCCGCCGACGATCTTCGTCTGATGCTGTCCGGCGGCGAGGGCATCGGCCGCTACGTCGGCCTGAACTTCGCCAATGACGCCGTCCTCGACGCGTCCGGAGACCTGCAGGCAATCCGCCTTGTCGCCGGCTTCGCCAGCTATCGCCATGTCTGGTCGCCGCAGTGGCGCTCGAACCTGACCTGGTCGGCCCAGACCGTGGACAACGACCGGTCGATCATCGGTCTGGCCACCAACAGGTCGGCCCGGAGCCTGCGGGCCAACCTGATCTGGACGCCCATCCCGGGCATGGATCTCGGCGCCGAGCTCATGCATGGCGAGCGGGAGCTGGAATCGAGGCTGTCGGGTGATGTGACCCGCCTTCAGGTGTTTGCAAAATATGGCTTCTAGCGCCTTGAAGGTCCCCCCCATGACCGACCCCGACCTGTATCCCGTCCCTGCCGACTGGGCCGAGCGCGCCCATATGGACGCCGCCGCCTACGAGGCCGCGCGGCTCGCGGCGC
>NZ_NCEQ01000026.1 GCF_002280785.1 Brevundimonas subvibrioides | reverse complement strand
ATCGCCACCGTCTATCGCACCGTGCGCCTGTTCGAAGAGGCGGGCGTGGTCGAAAAGCACGACTTCGGCGACGGCCGCAGCCGCTATGAAGAGGCGGGCGACGATCACCACGACCACCTGATCGACACCAGGACCGGCGAGGTCATCGAGTTCTTCGACGCCGAGATCGAACGGCTGAAAACCGAGATCGCCGAACGCCTCGGCTTCGAACTGGTCGGACACAAGCTGGAGCTCTACGGCAAGGCCATCGAAGGCGCCGAGCCGTCCAAACGCGAGGGCCTGATCTACACGCGCAACGCCGCTCGCGTCGATCCCGGACAGCTGTCCTGATCCTTGCCGGCTTCGTGATCTTGCAGGCCTTTGGCGCGACATCCAGGAGCGCGTCATGTCCGCGACCCTGACTGCTCCGGAGGTTGAGACGTCCGCCGCCCCGATCGCGGGGCCCAGGCGGCTGTTCATCAAGACCTACGGCTGCCAGATGAACGTCTACGACTCGGAACGCATGGCCGATGTCCTGCGCCCGCTGGGCTACGCCACGACCGACGAGGTCGAAGCCGCCGACTTCGTCATCCTGAACACCTGCCACATCCGCGAGAAGGCGGCCGAGAAGATCTATTCCGAGCTCGGCAAGATGCGGGAACTGCGCGAGCGCAAGATCGCACGCGGCGAGGGGCGGATGACCATCGCCGTCGCCGGCTGCGTCGCCCAGGCCGAGGGTGAGGAGATCATGCTGCGCCAGCCGGCGGTCGACATCGTCGTCGGACCCCAGGCCTATCACCAGCTTCCAGAACTGCTGACGCGTATTGCGCGGTCGCGCGGGGAGCGGATCGGCGCGGACTTCGCGCCCAACGAAAAGTTCGACGCCCTGAACGCGGGCGGCCCGTCGATGCGCGGGGTCAAGGGCTACACCGCCTTCCTGACGGTGCAGGAGGGGTGCGACAAGTTCTGCAGCTTCTGCGTCGTCCCCTATACGCGTGGCGCTGAATGGTCGCGGCCGGTCACCGACGTTGTGGCCGAGGCGCGCGGTCTGGCGGACCAGGGCGTGCGCGAGGTCACCCTGCTGGGCCAGAACGTCAACGCCTATGACGGGGAGGGCGCGGACGGAAAGGTCTGGACCCTGGCGAAGCTTGCCCGGGTGCTGGCGGACATCCCCGGCCTCGATCGCATCCGCTATACGACCAGCCACCCCAACGACATGTCCGACGACCTGATCGCCGCGCACGCCGAGGTCGAGGCCCTGATGCCCTATTTGCATCTGCCGGTGCAGGCGGGGTCGGATCGGATCCTGCGGTTGATGAACCGGAAGCATGGGCGCCAGAAATACGTCGACCTGATCGGGCGCATCCGCGAGGCGCGGCCGGACCTTGCGCTCGCCGGCGATATGATCGTCGGCTTCCCCGGCGAGACCGACCGGGAGTTTGAGGACACCCTCGATCTGGTGCGTCAGGTGAACTACGCGGCCTGTTTCTCCTTCATGTATTCGGCCCGGCCGGGCACTCCGGCCTCGACCATGCCGGGCCAGGTGCCCTCCGAGGTGATGAAGGACCGGCTCAAGGCGCTGCAGGACCTCCTGATCGAACAGCAGGTGGCCTTCAACGAAGCGCAGACGGGGCGAACGCTGAACGTCCTGTTCGACCGCAAGGGCCGCCATCCTGGGCAGGCGGTCGGTCGATCCCCATATCTGCAATCCGTGCATGTCTCCGGCGCGGATCATCTGCTCGGCCGGATCGTTCCGGTGAAGATCGAGCAGGGTAGCCAGAACAGTCTGAAAGGTGTGCTTATTGGCGCGTGAATCCGAGTTTCTTGCGTTGGACGACGAGTCGCTGCGGGCGGTCATCGGGCCGAACAGCCGCCACGTCGCCCTGATCGAGGATGCCTTCAAGGTGTTGATCGAGGCGCCCGGCGGCGGAATTTCGATCAACGGCGGGGCTCGCGACCGGGCCAGCGCCAAACAGGTGATCGAGGGTCTGGCCCTGCGCGCAGCGAAGGGCGCGGAGGTCAACGAGGCGGACGTGCGCGCCGGCATCGGCTCGGCCCGCACCGGGGTGACCGGCGGCGGGCGCCGCGTCGATCCCATGGCCCTGCCTATCGGCAAGCGCGGCGCCATCGTCCCCAAGACGGACGCCCAGGCGCGGTATCTGGACACCCTGGCCAACCACGAACTGAGCTTCGGCGTCGGTCCGGCGGGGACAGGCAAAACCTTCCTCGCGGCCGCCTACGGGGCGTCGCTTCTGCGTCGGGGACAGGTGGACCGGCTGGTCATCACCCGGCCAGCGGTCGAGGCGGGCGAAAAGCTGGGCTTCCTGCCCGGCGACCTGAACGAAAAGGTCGATCCCTATCTGGCTCCGATCTGGGAGGCGCTGAACGACATTCTCGGCGCCGAGGACGTGCAGCGCCGGCGCGACAAGGGCGAGATCGAGGCCGCCCCGATCGCCTTCATGCGAGGCCGCACCCTCAGCCATGCCTTCGTCATCGTCGACGAGGCGCAGAACACCAGTCGTCTGCAGATGAAGATGGTCCTGACCCGTCTGGGGGAGGGGGCGCGGATGGTGGTCACCGGCGACCCCTCGCAGATCGACCTCCTGAACCCGCGCGACTCGGGCCTCGCCCATGCGCTGCGCATCCTGCGCGACGTGAAGGGGGTGGGCGTGCTTGAATTCGAGGCCCAGGACGTGGTGCGCCATGCCATGGTCGAGCGGATCGTGCGCGCCTATGACGCCGATGCGGCGACGGGTCGCCCGGCGCCCGACCTGGAAGACCCGGCGCGATGATCGAGGTCGAGGTCGAGGTCGGGGACTGGACCGACGCCATCGACGATGTCGAGGCCGTGGTCGAACGGGCGGCGGCGGCGGCTCTGGGCGATAGAGAGGGTGGCATCGTCATCCTGCTGACCGACGACGAAACGGTGCGCGACCTGAACGACCGGTTCCGCAGGAAGAACAGGCCGACCAACGTCCTGTCCTTCCCGGCGGCTGATATGCCGGGCGCCAATCCCCAGCCCTTGGGCGACATCGTTTTGGCCTACGGCGTCTGCGTGACGGAGGCCGAGGAACAGTCCAAGACCCTGCGCAATCATCTGACCCATCTTGTGGTGCACGGCGTGCTGCACCTGCTGGGGCGGGACCATGAGGTCGATGCGGAGGCCGAGGCCATGGAAGGAGAGGAGCGCGTGATCCTTGCCAGCCTTGGCGTATCCGACCCATACACGCTCCCGCATGACGACTGAGCTTCTCCAGAAATCCAGCGCCGCCCTGAACCGGGCCCTGGACGGGCGTCTGGCCCGTATCGGCCTGGCGCTGATCGCCGGCATCGGGGCGGCCCTGGCGCATCCGCCGTTCGGTATCTTGCCCGGCCTGCTGGGCTATCCGCTTCTGATGCTGCTGGCCGAACGGTCGGGGTCGGTGCGCGGCGCCTTCTGGATGGGTTGGCTGGCCGGGTTCGGCTATTTCGGCGTCGGCTGTTGGTGGGTCGCCGAGGCCTTCCTTGTCGACCCGGCCCAGGCCTGGATGGCGCCGTTCGCCGCCAGCCTGTTGCCTGCTGGTATCGGCCTGTTCTGGGGCACGGCGATGGCCCTGTATCGCCGGTTCGCGCCGGACGGCTTGCTCCGCGTCCTGTTCTTCTCTGCCTGTTTCGCTCTGCTGGAATGGCTGCGCGGCCATGTGTTGACGGGTTTCCCGTGGAACCCGGCCGGGGCCAGCTGGGCCGCCGGTTCGGCGGGCTCCCAGTTTGCGGCAGTGGTCGGGGTCTACGGGCTGGGGTTCGTAACCGTCGCGGCGACCTGTGCTTTTGCTCCCCTGTTCGCACCGGGATCCCGCAAGGCGCGGGCGGGCGTCGCCCTGACCGGTATCGTCATCCTGTCCGCCCTGGTGATCGGCGGTACGGTCAGGCTGGCCGGCGCCCAGGTGCGCGACACCGACACCCTGATCCGCATCGTCCAGGCAGACGTGCAGCAGGAGTCCAAATGGTCGCCCGAGACCTACCGCTCCATCGTCGATCGTTACGTCAATCTGACTGCTCGCGCGGGCGCGGCCCAGCCCGATGTGATCGTCTGGCCCGAAGGGGCCTTGCCGGCCAGTTTCAACGACGTCTTCGCACCCAACTCACCTGACGGCTCGGCCATCGCGCGGGCCGTCCAGCCGGGCCAGACCCTGCTGATGGGATTGCCCCGGGGCGAGGTGGGGCCTGATGGGCGGGCGCGGTACTACAACAGCCTGTTCGCCATGGCCGATGAAGGCGCGGCCGGGCTGAGAGTCACCGCCGTCTATGACAAATACCGGCTGGTCCCGTTCGGCGAGTTCCTGCCGCTGGGCGGTTTGATGGGCGCGATCGGCGTGCGCAGCCTGGTGCATATGCCCGCCGACTTCAGCCCCGGACCGCGCCCGACGCCGATCGATCTGCCGAACGCGCCCAGGGTCCAGCCTCTGATCTGCTATGAAAGTCTGTATCCCGGGTTCACGCCGGGCGCGGGCGACCGGCCTGAATGGATCGTCAACGTGTCCAACGACGCCTGGTTCGGCGCGACCTCGGGACCGATCCAGCACCTCAACCTCGCCAGCTATCGCGCCATCGAAACAGGTCTGCCGGTGGTGCGGGCGACGCCGACGGGGGTTTCGGCCATGATCGATCCCTGGGGCCGGGTCATCGACGGCCGGCGACTGGATCCCGGCGAGAGCGGGGTCATCGACGCCCTGTTGCCGCAACCGGTGGGGATCACCCCCTACGGCCGGGTCGGCGACCTGTTTTTCTGGCTGATGGTGCTTGGCGGACTGGTCCCGGCGGCGATCTTGTTCGTCAGGGCGCGCCGGGCGGTCAAGGGACGAGAAGCGCTCCAACTCGACCAGGGATGACGGGTTGGGTCGCAAGGCCGCAGCCCTTGCGCGCCCTGCTTTAAAGTCGCCGAAGACCGTCCTGAGAGAGCTGTCGAATTGATCAAGGCGTTGAGGCCAGGGGCTGTCTCGTCGTGACCGACAACCGCGTTCGCGGGCGTGGCGGCGGTGTAATCCCCGTTTCCCAGAAATCAGATGACAGCTTGGCCGGACGAGCGCATGAGGTCGCCGGTTTCAATCAAGGCGTATGGCGAGCAATGGTTAGAGGCGTCGGCGAGGATGGTCCCCACCCGGTGGACCGTCATGTGGGCAGACGGGTGTGCGAGAAGCGCATCAGCCTGGGCTATAATCAAAGCGATCTGGGTCGGGCGCTGGGACTGACCTTCCAGCAGATCCAGAAATACGAGAAGGGCGCCAATCGCATCTCGGCTTCCAAGCTCTGGGACATTGCTCGCTTCTTCAAGGTGGACGTCGGATACTTCTTCCAGGGGTTGAATTCTCAACCGGGAATGGCGGAGGGCGAGGCGGGCGCGCCTGCCTTCGATCACGACTTCCCCTCGACCCGATACACGATCGAGATCGCGCGGCTGGCCCCGCAACTTTCCAGTCGTCAGCAGAAGCTGGCCCTGGACATGATCCGCGAGATGACCGGCAAGCCCGAAGAAGTCTAGGCTTCCGTTAAGGCGGCCATCGCCTGATGCTCCCCGACGCCCCGGCCGTCAGTTCTGAGATCGCCGCTGGCCGAAGGTCGGGGCCGCGGCCTTCTGGACCGCCCAATAGGTCGGGCCGTCGTCGGGCTTGAACATGGTGCGTGCCGTCCCGTCCCGAGCCACGACAGCGAAGGTGTTTGTCGAGGCCTGATACAGCAGGGTGTCGCCGTTCGGACGCGTCACCGTTTCCGTATCGGCAGGCGGCCGCGACGTGAAGGCGGTGATCTTGTCCAGAAAGTCCTCGGCGGACCGCGAGCCGAAGTCCGCGCCATTGCGTTCGTAGAGGCGCTGGATCTTCTCATCGACCGTCTCGCGTCGATTTGCGGTCAGGACCGTCGTCCCGGCTCCGTCCGTGTCCGATGACCTCGTTCCGATGGAAGGTCCCGCGCCCGATGTCAGGGCAACGTCGGCCCCCCGGGCCGTTCGATCCCGCGTTTCGACCGCTGAATCCCCGTTGCCGCAAGCCGTCAATGTCAGCATCGCTGCGAAGGCGACGCCTGTCGTCATCCAAACCCTCATCACACCCTCCATTTGAAACCCGCAGACGAGACTTAGCCACAGGTTGTTTGTTCCTGCAATGTTCTTTTTCGCTGTCTCGACGGCGTGCGCCGCGGCGGCTAGACCGGCGTCATGTCCAGCGCGGCCCTGACGACCCGAAAAATCCTGCTGATCGTCGGGGGCGGCATTGCGGCCTACAAGGCGCTGGAGTTGGTGCGGCTGCTGAAGAAGGCCGGCTGCGAGGTGCAGGCCGTGCTGACCGCGAGCGGTTCGGAGTTCGTCACCCCCTTGTCGCTGGCGGCCTTGACCGGAAATCCCGTGCGGATGGGCCTCTTCCTGCCCGACGAAGAGACGACAATGGGTCATATCGAGCTGTCGCGCTGGGCCGACCTGGTGGTCGTGGCGCCGGCGACGGCGGGGCTGATCGCCAAGGCGGCGAACGGCCTGGCCGACGACCTCGCCTCGACCACGCTTCTGGCGACGGACAAGCGGGTGCTGCTTGCGCCCGCGATGAATGTGCGGATGTGGCTGCATCCGGCGGTGCAGGCCAATGTCACGCGCTTGAAGGGGTTTGACGGTTTCCACGGCATGGCGGTCGTCGGGCCGGACGACGGCGAGATGGCCTGCGGCGAGTTCGGCCCGGGGCGAATGGCCGAGCCGGCGGCGATCCTGGCCGCGATCACCGATTTGCTGACCGGGCCCGACCGACGTGCTCTGGCGGGGCGGCGGGCGGTGGTGACGGCGGGTCCGACGTTCGAACCGATCGATCCGGTACGGGGCCTGACCAATCGGTCCAGCGGCAAACAGGGCTACGCCATCGCCGCCGCCCTGGCCGTGCGAGGCGCCGAGGTGACCCTGGTTTCAGGGCCGACGGGTCTGGCGGTTCCGGTCGGCGTAACCCGGATCGACGTCGAAACGGCGATGGAAATGAAGGCGGCGACCGAGGCGGCGCTTCCAGCCGACATCGCGGTGCTTTCGGCCGCCGTCGCGGACTGGCGCGTGGACACGGTCGCCGGCGGCAAGATCAAGAAGGCGCCGGGCGGGCCGCCGACGCTGAGCCTGATCGAGAACCCGGATATTCTGGCGGGCATCGCCGCGCCCGGAGTGAACCGGCCAAGGCTGGTGATCGGCTTCGCCGCCGAGACCACTGACCTGGAGGCCAACGCCCGGTCGAAACTGTCGCGCAAGGGCTGTGACTGGATCGTCGGCAACGACGTTTCGGCCGATGTTTTCGGCGCCGATGGCAATACGGTCCTCCTGGTTACCAAGGACGGGGCCGACGCCTGGCCGCGCCTTTCCAAGACCGAAGTGGCCACCCGCCTGGCCGACCGCATCGCCAATCATTTTTCTCCCAAAGCCTGAGAGTCTGACTTGAGCACCCTTCGGATCCTGCGCCTGCCCCATGCCGAGGGCCTGGCCCTGCCCGCCTATGAGACCGCCGGGTCTGCGGGCATGGATCTGAGGGCCGCGGTGCCCGAGGACGCGCCGATGACGCTGGAGCCGGGCGCGCGGGCTCTTGTGCCTACGGGGCTCAAGATCGCGCTGGAACAGGGCTGGGAGGCGCAGATCCGGCCGCGCTCGGGCCTCGCGTTGAAACATGGGATCAGCGCGCCGAACACCCCGGGGACGATTGACAGCGACTATCGCGGCGAGGTCGGGGTCATCCTGATCAACCTTGGCCAGGAGCCTTTCGTCATCAAACGCGGCGAGCGCATCGCCCAGATGGTCATCGCGGCCGTGGCCCAGGCGACCGTGGTCGAGGTCGAGACCCTGGACGACACGGTGCGCGGCTCCGGTGGTTTCGGCTCCACCGGCCGATAAGCTCGCATCCATTCCCGCAGACCGGCGTTAACCCTGCCGACGGCCAAGCTGGGCCGTAGCAAATCCGGAGCGTCGCGTGATGGAAGAGGTCTTCGCCCAGCTGGGCAACCTGCTGCAGGGGCTGTTCGCCCTCACTCAAAGCGGGTTTGACAGCGTCAACCAGGTGGTGGGGCTGATCATCGCCCTGATCGCCGCCTTCATAATGCCGGCTTGGCGCAGCCTGTTCAGCACCGCCCTGGGCGCGACCCTGGTCTATATCATCGTGGGCTTGCTGAGGCCGATCCTGGATGGGGGCGCGTTCGCCCTGCCCGATCTGATGAGCATGACCTTCTGGATGACCGTCCTGGCCCTGTTCCTCGCCTTCTCGGTGATCATCGCCGTGTTCTTCTTTCTCAGGAGCCTGTTGGGCGGCGGACATCGCCATCGGGCCCATGCCCACTAGGAACCGGAAGGCGGACGTTCGCGTCCGCCCTTTCCCTTTCGACGGGACGGAGCTATAGGGGCTCCCACATCGTTAGACCGGCGTCCAACGGCGTCGTTCAAAGCGGCGGCCTTGGATGGCCGACCGCTTTTTCTTTTGCCCGGATTTCTCTGCTTGCGCGCCAAGACCATCGAAGACCGCCAGATCCTGGAGCTGATCGATCCCGTCGCGGAATCGATCGGCCTGGACATCGTGCGCGTGCGTCTGATGGGCGGGACCCTGCGTCGCCGCCTTCAGGTCATGGCCGAGCGTCCCATCGATAACGACATCGACGTCGGTGAATGCGCCCGTCTGAGCCGCGCCATGTCCGAGGTGCTGGACGCGGCCGATCCGATCGCCGGCGAATACCTGCTGGAAGTTTCCTCGCCTGGCATCGACCGGCCGCTGACGCGGCTGAAGGACTTCGACCTGTTCGAGGGGCTTGAGGCGCGTCTTGAGACCGACCGCATGATCGAGGGACGCAAACGCTTCAAGGGCATGGTTGCCGGCGTCGAGGGCGACAATATCGCCATCGACCTGGACGGCGAAGAAGAGACCGCCCTGATCCCGTTCGACTGGCTGGTGGACGCCAAACTGGTCATGAACGACGCCCTCCTGAAGCGCGGCGCCGCGATCCGCGCTGCGCGGGGCGAACCCGAAGACGACGGCCTGCCGGAAGGCGCGCCGGAAGACCAAGACACCGCAAAGACCCCAAAGACTATATCTGAGGACGACGCCTGATGGCCGTGACCGGTATTTCCGCCAATCGCCTGGAACTGCTCCAGATCGCCAATGCGGTCGCGCAGGAAAAGAACATCGACCGCGAAATCGTGATCGAGGCCCTGGAAGAAGCCATCCAGAAGGGCGCCAAGTCGCGCTACGGCGCCCATCACGACATCCGCGCCAAGATCGACCCGAAAACGGGCGAACTGGCCCTGACCCGTCACGTCACCATCGTCGAGGACGACTGGACGCCTGAAGACGAGCTGGAGGAGTTCAACGATAGCGCCATGGTCCGGCTGACCGATGCGTCCAAGCGCGATCCGGAAGCCGTCGTCGGCAAGGAATATGTCGAGGACCTGCCGCCGTTCGAATTCGGTCGCGTCCAGACCCAGATGGCCCGCCAGGTCATCACCGGAAAGGTTCGCGAGGCCGAGCGCGCCAACCAGTACGAAGAGTTCAAGGACCGCGTCGGCGAGATCGTCAACGGCACCGTCAAGCGCGTCGAATACGGCAACACCATC
>NZ_NCEQ01000025.1 GCF_002280785.1 Brevundimonas subvibrioides | reverse complement strand
GTGGGCCCCCGGCCTGCCCAAGACCCGCTCAGGCAAGATCATGCGAAGGATCCTGCGCAAGATCGCCGAGAACGATCTGGGGTCATTGGGGGATACGTCCACGCTGGCGGACCCGTCGGTGGTGGACGATCTGGTGAAGACCCGGGGTGGGTGAGCCAAACCATCGAGCGCAGGTCTGACAAATTTCCGTGCATCCCCGCGAAGGCGGGGACCCAGTGCTTTGGGCGATAGCCTCTGCCGGGCACTCGCTGACATTGGTCCCGCGCACCGCGCTGGAGCTAAAACCTGGGTCCCCGCCTTCGCGGGGATGCACGGATTTGGGGGGCCAGTTACCTAGTTGGCCGGCAGCGTCGGCACGAAGTCCGGGTCGATCAGGCAGGGTTGGCCGTAGGTCTCCGCCCGTGACTGACACGCTTCCACGACATCCTGCGCGTCCGGCTTCTCGCCCGTGTCCAGCCAGCCGGTCATGGCGATCAGCAGGCCGGCGTACTGGGGGAGGCTGAGCTGGCTGTGCAGGGCCTCGGTGGTGAAGACCTGGGTCAGCAGGTTCGAGCGGCCGGCCCCGCCGACCGTCTGCGCATAGATCGCCTCGTGCTCGACAAAGACCGTCGGGTCGTAACGGGCGTGCAGCGTCAGGGTGGGCAGGACGATGGCGCCGGTCAGGTCGGCGTCATAGGCCAGGGCCGCGACGGCCGCCGGATCAGCCTCAAACCGCTCGACGCCCTGGTTCAGGGCCACGTCGTCGTCCGAGCCCTGATAGGTCGTTCCTGCGTTGGAGAACGGATTGCCGCCATCCAGCCGTTCCCAGACCATGTCCTGGAACAGGTTGGTGCCCCAGGCGAGGTGGGAGACCAGACTGTCCGCCGTGACGCCCACCACCGACAGGATGTTCCTCAGCGCGTCGGCCTGGGCGCGGGTGCGGGCCTCGGGGGCGAGGCTGAGGCCGGTGCAGTCCTCGACCCGGGCGGCGATGTCGGCGCGGGGCATGGCGGCGCCCTCGGGCAAACCCTGCCAGAGCGGGTACTGCGTCTCGGTCGGGCGCGGGTGGTTGCGGCAGTAGAACTGGTAGACGGCGCGCAGGTCGGCCCGGAACGCGTAGCCGCGCGTCCCGCCGGCCAGCAGGCCGCTGGTCAGGATGACGCCGTCATAGTTGCGCTCGCCGTCGGCCGAGACAGCATAGAGCTCCGCCGCCTTGGCCGCGACATTGCCGCCCCAGGACTGGCCGTGAAGCAGGGTGCGCTTCGGCTTGCCGAAGGCGTCCCAGACGATCCAGCGCAGATCGTCGGTATCGCGGGCCGCCATGCGCACGCCATAGCCGCCCCGGCGGTAGGTCGAGCCGGCCCAGGCGTAGCCCTCGCTGACCATGACGGAGAAGCGTTCGAGATCCTCGACCGGGTCGTCCCGTTGGGGCTCGGCCGTGCGCGGGCCGCCGTGCGCGTGGACGATCAGGGTTCCGTTCCAGTCGCGCGGCCGGGCGATCCAGAACCAGGCTCCGTCCGCCGACCGACCCGAGGAACAGGTCGTCCCCTCAGGCAGGCTGGCCGGGCAATCGGCCGGCTCGGGTGCGATGGCCTGGGCCGAGGCGGGCAGAACGCCCGCCACGATCCAGATCAGCCCCGCAAAGGCTCCTGTCACAAGGAGGGGGGTCGAAAATACAGAACGCATCGTCCCCATCCGTCGCAACCGCCTAGAACTCCTTGGCCATCGAGACGTACCAGTAGCGACCATAGGGGCGATACAGCGAGCCGAGGTAGCCCGAGGACGACAGCGGCGGACGCTCGTTGGTGATGTTGCGGGCGCCGAAGCGGATACGGCTGTTCGAGATGAAGCCGTTGTTCTCTTCCCACTCGTACTGGCCATAAAGGTTGCCGGTCACCTGGCTTGCGACCTCCCAGGCGTTGCCCGAGGCATCCAGCAGGTTCGTATCGTCCACCGCCGAGATATACTGGGTGAAGGCGCCGACCTGCCACGGACCCTGGCTCCAGGTCACCGAGCCCGACAGCTTCCATTCCGGGCGGCCGTTCTGGGCCAGGAGGTTGCTCGAGTCGGGAAGCGGCGTGGCGGCGTTGATGGTCCCTGCGGCGCGTGCGGCATACAGGGCGTCCACCGCCGGGCCCGCTTCGCGACCGAACTTGATCAGCTTGGCGGCGTCGATATTGACCCGGAAGCTGCCGAGCGGGGTGTTTCGCAGACGCCAGTTGAACCCGATGTCCATGCCCTCAACGTCCTGCGGCAGCAGGTTGACGAACCGGTCGCTGATCGAGGTGATCACACCGGCGGGCGTCAGGCCGGTGCCGGCGAACAGGGCGATGTCGTCGGCATTGACCGGCGCGCGCGTGACGAGAGGGTTCGAACGACCCTGGACGCGCTCCGCGTAGTCGAGGACCACCGCGTTCGCACCGCCGAACAGGCCGACGATCTTCTCCTGCTGGATGCGCCAGCGGTCGACCGTGAAGGTGAAGTCACCCCACTCCGCCGGAATGAACTGGGGCTGGAAGACGACGCCGTAGGACTGGTTCTGGCTCTCTTCCGGCTCGAGGTCCGGGTTACCGGAGACCAGCAGCGACGCGCCGATCGAGCGCGAGCAAGCGCCGAAGGTGGCGATCCGGCGGGCCCGCAGATCCGCCTCGCAGCGGATATAGTCGGGGTTGGTCGACAGGCGCCCGTAGGTGGCGGTGTTGACCTGTTCCAGGTTCGGCGCGCGGAAGCCTTCCGAGTAGGACCCCCGGATCCGCAGGCCATCGACGATGTCCCAGGCGGCCGCGACCTTCGGCTTGGCGACGTCGCCGAAGTCCGAATAGTGCTCGGCCCGGCCGGCGACCTGGAACTCCAGATTATGCACCAGCGGGATGTTCATTTCCGGCGACACGACCGGGATCGCGAGTTCGACATAGGCCGAGGTCACGGAACGCTCGCCGTGGGTGTCGGGGTTCTGGCTGACGGCGATGACGTTCGACAGGGTGACCGCGCCGGTGACCGTGTCGCGGAACGGGTTGGAGCCGTCCAGGTTGGAATCGCGGTCGTCGTTCTGGGTCTCCTTGCGCGCCTCGAAGCCGAAGGCCACGCCGACGTCGCCGGCCGGCAGGCTGAACAGGTCGGAGCGCGAGACCTTGAAGTCGTACATCGTCAGGGTCGTGCGGCTCTCGCGCTTCAGGGTGAAGCTGATGGCGTCGATCGCGGCCTGGGAGCTGGGCGAGCAGTCGCCGTAGCTGGTCTGGGCAATGCAGCCGCCGCTGAACGGGTTGTAGGCGTCGGGCGTCGACAGGGCGAGCGAGGCCTGCAGCGCCTGGGTGTTCACGGCCAGGGATTCATCGGTCGCCTGCGCTTCCGAATAGACCAGCGCCGTTTCCCAGTCCCATCCGCGCCATTCGCCGCGCAGGCCGCCGAGGGCGCGGGCCTGATAGTTGGTGACGTTGACCTTCTGATAGCCGGCGTCGACGAAGCGGTACTGGTTCAGGGTGATGGCCAGGCCGGTGACCGGGACATTGGTCAGGCCCGAGATGCGGTTCGGGTTCACCTGGCCATTGGCGAAGGTCACCGGGCCGAACGGGTTCCAGTAGTTGGTCGTCGGGATGGTGAGGGTGTTCAGATTGATCACCGGCGGCTGAATCCGCTGGGTGTCGGCCGTATAGTAGCCCAGCTCGCCGAAGGCGGTGACGCTGTCGTTGATGTCGTAGTGGCCCTGCAGGAAGACGTTGAGACGCTGGGTGTCGGGCAGGATGGTGGTGCCGGGCGCGGTGTCGAAGCGCAGGTCGCGCTGGACGCCGTTGAAGTTCAGGGCGCCGGAGCCCAGGCAGACGTTGGCGTCGTTGGCATTGGGAACCAGACAGCCCGTCAGGGTCGTCGGCTGGATGTGGAAGGCGCCGGCGGCTGTGGTCAGGGACGTCGTGCCGCGACGGATCGCCGTCGTCGCTCCGACGACCGCGAAGTTGCCCCAGGCGCCGCGCGTGTTGCGGAAGTCCGGCGTCAGGCTGGAGGCGAAGGCCTCATCCCCCGCGAACAGAAAGCGCAGGTTGTCGGTCGCTGTGAACTCCTGGTCCTCGGCGCGGAGGGCCGCACGGTCCGTGTAGTCGATGTAGACCGAGATATTGCCGCGATCGAAGTCCTTGCCGGCAAAGACGCCGAGATTGAACTCCTTCAGGTGGGTGCTCTCGGCGCCGCCGTACTGGGCGCTCATCTTCAGCCCGTCGAAGTCGTCCTGGAGCACGGTGTTGACCACCCCGGCCACGG
The DNA here is from genome assembly GCF_002280785.1 of Brevundimonas subvibrioides. Taxonomy (GTDB): domain Bacteria; phylum Pseudomonadota; class Alphaproteobacteria; order Caulobacterales; family Caulobacteraceae; genus Brevundimonas; species Brevundimonas subvibrioides_B. The sequence goes on along the minus strand of NZ_NCEQ01000025.1, from coordinate 5,356 downwards.
CGTCGGCGCCGTAGATGGCGGCCGCGCCGTCCAGCAGGACCTCCAGACGCTCAAGGCCTGTCACCGGAATGGCATTGGAGTTGTAGGAGAGCACCGGCACCGTTCCGGTGTCCGAGGTGCCCTGGCTGGTCGGGTGCTGCACGATGCGACGGCCGTTCAGCAGGACGAGGGTGTTGCCGACGCCCAGCGAGCGCAGGTTGACCGAGTTGACGTCGCCACGCGCCGCGTTCGAGGTCTGGGGGTTGTTGGCCGCCGAGAACAGCACGTCGCCCATCTGGGGGATGGACCGCAGCAGGTCGTCGCCGTTGACGGCGCCGGTGGCCAGTATCTGCTCTTCGCTCAGCACCGTGACCGGCAGGGCGGCGGTGACGTCCGCGCCCCGGATCTGGGAGCCGACGACGACGATGTCATCGACCGACGAGGCGTCGTCGCCGTTCTGCTCCGCCTGGTCGGCGATCGACTGGGCGGCCTGCGACAGCTGGGTCGACGAGGGCACGGGGGCAGGGGTCTGCGGGGTTTGGGTCTGCGTCTGGGCCCAGGCGGCGGGCGCCAGGCTCAGAAGGGCGGCTGCGGCGGTGGTCGCCAGCATCGCGGTCCTATTGGTGTTCATGTTCATCCTCCCAAGGTCTTTTTGTTTTCAGGCACGTGAAAAGTCAGTCGCGGGCGATGACGAGGTCGTCGCCCGGTCCGGCGGCCGGATCGGGTTGGGCGGCCAGCGGCCGCGGAGAGCCGTCGAGGGCCTCGCGCAGGGCGTCGCGGTCCAGTTCGCCCTCCCAGCGCGCCACCACGAGGGTCGCCACGGCGTTGCCGATGAAGTTGGTCAGGGCCCGGCACTCGCTCATGAAGCGGTCGATGCCGAGGATCAGCGCCATGCCGGCGATGGGCACGGTCGGGACGACGGCCAGGGTCGCGGCCAGGGTGATGAAGCCGGCGCCCGTGATTCCCGCCGCCCCCTTGGACGACAGCATGGCCACCAGCAGCAGCAGGATCTGCTGCTCCAGGGTCAGGTCGATATTCAGCGCCTGGGCGATGAACAGGGCGGCCATGGTCATATAGATGTTGGTGCCGTCCAGATTGAACGAATAGCCGGTGGGCACGACCAGGCCGACGACCGACTTGGACGCCCCGGCACGCTCCATCTTCTGCAGCAGGCTGGGCAGGGCCGCCTCGGAGGAGGAGGTGCCGAGCACGAGCAGCAGTTCTTCCTTCAGGTAGCGGATCAGCTTGAAGATCGAGAAGCCGTTGGCGATCCCGACCGCGCCCAGCACCCCGATCACGAAGATGGCGGCGGTCAGGTAGAAGGTGGCGACGAGGGCGATCAGGTTGGCGATCGTCCCGATGCCATAGGCTCCGATGGTGAAGGCGAAGGCTCCGAACGCACCGATCGGCGCCGCCTTCATCACGATGGCCACCAGTTTGAAGAAGGCCGCGCTGACCGATTCCAGGAAGGTCAGGACCGGCTTGCCGAGGTCGCCGACCGACGCCAGCGCGATGCCGAACAGGACCGAGACGAACAGGACCTGAAGGATATTGCCGGTGGAGAATGCGCTGGCGAAGGTGTCGGGGATGACGCCCAGCAGGAAGCCGATGATGGTCGTCTCGTGCGCGGCGGTCGAATACTGGGACACCGCCCCGGCATCCAGCGTGGCGGGATCGATGTTCAGACCGCGACCGGGCTGGACGACATTGCCGACGACCAGGCCGACGATCAGGGCCAGGGTCGAGAAGACGAGGAAATAGGCGAAGGCCTTGGCCGCGACCCGGCCGACCCGGCCGAGGTCCCGCATGCCGGCGATGCCGGTGACGATGGTCAGGAAGATCACCGGGGCGATGACCATCTTCACCAGCTTGATGAAGGCGTCGCCCAGCGGCTTCAGGCTCTCGCCGAACGCCGGGAAGAAATGTCCGATCAGCCCGCCGAACAGGATCGCGCCCAGAACCTGGACGTACAGGTGGCGATACCATGCGCGTGGCGCGCCGGACGCGTGACCTGGATCGCTCGTGAGCTGCATCCGTCCTCCCCTGCGACCGTGGTCGCGCTGTTTCCGCACGGTCTGACGCCGTGTCCCAAGGCGCCATTTTGGCCGCGATCCAGATGAGGGCCAAACGCGCATTGCGCGCATTCAAGTCGCTGTTTTATTAGCACTTCTTCAGGCGGAGTCTGGATTTTGTCCGAAAATCCGGCCACCCTTATGGTCTTTTTGTGCGGAATTCCGCATGCTCGCCAAATGACGGCGTCCCCGCTCGATCGACTCGGCAGCCTCGTTTCCACCCGGTCCTCCCGGCCGTGGCTGGTCCTGCTGCTGTGCTGGCTGGTCGCCTGCGGACTGGCCATGACGGCAGCCGGAGAACTCGCCCGCCGCGACGCCCAGGCAGACCTCGCCCGTCAGGCCGACGCCGCCGCCGTCCTCCACGCCGCCGTCCTGCGCAGCGAACTGGAGAAGCACCGCTCCCTCCCCGTTGTCCTGTCGCAGGACCCCGAGGTGGTCGGCCTCGTCGCCGGCCCGGGGCGCCAGGCCGCCGACGTCGTCAGCGCCAAGCTGGAAGCCCTCGCCGCCCAGACCCGCGCCGCCGCCATCTATGTGCTCGACCGGAACGGCGTCGCCCGCGCCGCCAGCAACTGGCGCGAGCCCACCAGTTTCGTCGGCTCCGACTACGCCTTCAGGCCGTATTTCAAAGGCGCAATGCAGAACGGGGCGGCGGAGTTCTTCGCCCTCGGCACGGTCAGCGGACGCCCCGGCCTCTATCTCGCCCGCCGGATCGGAACCCCCGCTGCGCCGATGGGCATCGTGGTGGTCAAGGTCGAGTTCGACGCTCTGGAGGCGGACTGGCGTGGCTCCGGCGAGCCTGCCTATGTCACGGATTCCCGCGGCGTCGTCCTGGTCACCAGCGTGCCGGAATGGCGGTTCCGCCGCAGTCGCGACCTGACCGCCGCCGAGCGCGAGGAGATCCTGGCCGACCAGACCCTGAGCGGCCAGGCGCTGGCGCCTCTGCCGTTCGACAGCGCGGCGACGGGCACGCATCGGATCGTACGCGCCGCCGCAGGCGGGCCGTCGGCGGAGTGGATTCTCGCCCACACCGGAACGGATACGCCCGGCTGGACCCTGCATCTGCTGGATCCGATCGGCGGCGCCATTGTCGCCAACGTCATGAGCGCCCGGGCCGTCGCAGGGCTCCTGATCACCCTGCTCGCCGGCGGCGCAGGCATTCTGCTACGCCGCCGCCAACAGGCCATGGCGCGCGCCGAGACCGAGGAACGCGCCCGCGCCGAGCTCGAGCGCCGGATCGATGAGCGCACGCTTGAGCTCCGCGCCGCCAACGGCCAGCTGAACCGCGAGATCGACGAGCGCCGCCGCGCCGAGGCCAGCCGCGAAGTGCTGCGCGAGGAACTGGTCCAGGCCAACAAACTGGCCACCCTCGGCCAGATCGCCGCCGGTGTGGCGCACGAGATCAACCAGCCCGTCGCCGCCATCCGCACCCATGCCGATACGGCCAGCGCCTATCTTGATCGCGACGACCCGGAGTCCGCGCGTCGCAGCCTGGGTCGTGTGGCCGAACTGACCGGCCGCATCGGCGCCATCACCGACGAACTGCGCGCCTTCTCTCGCAAGAGCACGCAGGGGATCTCCTCCGTCTCGCCCGCCGTCGCCATCGACGGCGCCCTGCTGCTGATCGGCGGGCGGTTGCGCGAAGGCGGCGTCGAGCTGATCCGCACCGGCGCGGGCAATCTGCAGGTTCAGGCCGAGCCGATCCGGCTTGAGCAGGTCATCGTCAACCTGGCCCAGAACGCCTTTGAGGCCATGACCGAGGCCGGAACGCCTGACCCCAGATTGACCATCGACGTCGGCCGCAAGGGGCGTCGCGTCGAGATCGTCATCAGCGACAACGGGCCCGGCGTCGATCCGGCCATCGCGGCAGCGCTGTTCACCCCCTTCGTCACGACCAAGGCGGCAGGACTGGGCCTCGGCCTCGTCATCTGCCGCGACATCGTGGCCGGCTTCGGCGGCGAACTCAGCCTGCGTCCGGACAAGTCCGGCGCCCGGTTCGTGATAGCCCTGAAGGCCGCCGCGTGAACTTCTCCCGCCCTCGCTGCGTCACCCTGATCGACGATGATGATGACTTCCGCAGCGCCCTTCTGGAGCGGCTCCAGCTTGAGGATCTGGAGGTGCAGGCCTTTGCCTCGGCCGAGGCTGCGTTGAAGGTGCTGGGCGCCGACTATCCCGGCGTCGTCGTCTCCGACCTGCGCATGCCAGGGATGGATGGTCGCGGCCTGCTGGCGCGGCTTCAGGCGCTCGACGAGGGATTGCCGGTCGTGATGATCACCGGCCACGGCGACATCGCCGACGCGGTCGATGCCCTGCGCAACGGCGCCTACGACTTCGTGGCCAAGCCGTTCGACTTCGGCCGGCTGTCCGACAGCCTCAACCGGGCGCTGGAGAAGCGCGGACTGGTGCTCGACAACCGCGCCCTGGCGGCAGCGGTCGGCCGCGTGACGCCCGACCTCCCCCTGCTGGGTTCCAGCCCGGCGATCGCCCGGCTGCGCACAGTCATCGAACAGGTGGCGGACGCCGGCATGGATGTCTTGATCGAGGGCGAGACGGGCGTGGGCAAGGAGGTCGTCGCCCGCGCCCTGCACAACAGCGGCCGCCGGCGCGTCCATCCCTTCGTGCCGATCAACTGCGGCGCCCTGCCCCCTGGCCTGATCGAGAGCGAGATGTTCGGCCATGAGCCGGGCGCCTTTCCGGGCGCCGTCAAACGCCGCGTCGGCCTGATCGAACAAAGCCACCGCGGCACGCTGTTTCTCGACGAGATCGAGAGCATGCCGATGTCGGCCCAGGTGGCCCTTCTTCGGGTCGTCGAACAACGGGAGATCCAGCCTCTGGGCGCGTCAGGCCCGCGCCAGCTGGACCTGCGTATCCTCGCGTCGTCCAAGGCGGACCTGACGCGCGCGGTCGAGCGCGGTGAGTTCCGCGAGGATCTGTACTACCGTCTCAACGTCCTGAAGCTGCGGGTGCCGCCGCTGCGGGAGCGGCGCGAGGACGTGCCGCTGCTGTTCGCGCATTTCCTGGCGCGGGCCTCCGGCGATCGCCAGCGGACGCCTCCGCCGATGAGCACCGCCGTCCGCCGCACCCTGATTGAGCATGACTGGCCGGGCAATGTGCGGGAGCTGGCGCATTTCGCCGACCGGGTCGCTCTGGATATCGACGCACCAGCCGCTATCGGCTCGACCGAAGACGCGGGGGCCGGCCTGGTCGAGCGGCTGGAACGGTTCGAGAAGGCGGTTCTGGAGGAGGCGTTGCATCGCCACGCGGGCGACATCGTCGCCCTGACCGACGCGCTGCGGATTCCCCGCAAG
>NZ_NCEQ01000024.1 GCF_002280785.1 Brevundimonas subvibrioides | reverse complement strand
CGGCTGGAACGGTTCGAGAAGGCGGTTCTGGAGGAGGCGTTGCATCGCCACGCGGGCGACATCGTCGCCCTGACCGACGCGCTGCGGATTCCCCGCAAGACCCTCTACGACAAGTTCCGGCGTCACGGCCTGCGCCCGGGCGATTTCCGCGCGCGAGATGAGGTCGGCTAGGGCATCGGAGGCGTGGGAGGGGCGTTTCGGACAGCAAAAAGCCCCGCGGCGAACCGGCGGGGCTTTGAGATCTTGGGTGCGGGAGCCCGCATCCATCCGCACCTCACACCCATCGTCAAGTTCAGCGCCTGAGCTGAGGGCGCCAGCTTTGACGAGTCTAACGGCCGCTTAGCGCCAGACGCGGAAGTTGCTCCCCTGCTCCGAACCGGACATTCAGCCCTTTGCTATGCCTGAAGTCTGTAGCCGACCGCCGGTTCTGTCACGATCAGGCGGGGCTGGGCGGGGTCTGCTTCAAGTTTCTGTCGGAGCTGGCCGATAACGACGCGGAGATACTGGGTGTCCGTGGCATGGGCTGCGCCCCAGACCGCTGTGAGCAGGTCGGCGTGGACGACCAGCTTGCCGGCGTGGCGCGCGAGGTGTCCAAGCAGGTCATATTCCTTAGGGGTCAGCCGGACCGGCTGGCTGCCTCGCGTCACCAGCCGGCGGTCCAGATCGATGGTGACGTCGCCGACGACGACAGGGCCCCTGTGCGCGACCGGGTCCGCGCCCTGACGCAGGCCAGCGCGGATACGGGCCAGCAGTTCGCCCACGCCGAAGGGCTTTTCGACGTAGTCGTTGGCGCCGAGGTCAAGCGCCTCGATCTTTTCGGCCTCGCGATCGCGCGCCGACAGGATGATGATCGGCCCGGTGTAGAATTCGCGCGCACGGGTAAGCACGTCCTTGCCGTCCATGTCAGGCAGTCCGAGGTCGAGCACCACGGCATCCGGACTCCATAGAGCAATGCCTCGCAAACCTTCCTGACCGCTGTCTGCGCGTTTAGCCTCGTAGCCGGCTGCGTCCAGCGCCGGCGAGAGGAAGCGGTGAATCTGCGGTTCGTCGTCGATGACGAGGATGCGGGGTCTTGCGGCCGACATGGGGCTCTATAGCAGGTTCGGGTGGGTCGCGATGGACTTGGGCATGCTGATCAGGATGCGGGTTCCCAAGCCGTTATGGATCGGGCTGGAGGCGGCGATGCGGCCACTCATCGCCTCGACGAAGCCCTTGGCGATGGCGAGGCCCAGGCCCGCGCCCTTGGATCGGTCGGGCAGCTCTTCCATGCGGCGGAACTTGTCGAACACCAGTTCCAGTTCAGATGTAGGAATGCCCTTGCCCTCGTCCTCGATGCTGATGACGACCGAGCCCCGGTCCTCATAGGCCGCCAGTTCGATCGTGGATCCGTCGGGGCTGAAGGCGATGGCGTTCTCGAGGATGTTGACCAGCGCCTGTTCCAGCAGACCCTGATCAAGGCTGACCATGCTGAGCTGGGCGGGGAAGTCGCGGGTCAGGCGGCGTGAGCCCAGCCGGCGCAAGACCCGCTCGGCGGCTGCGTTCAGGACGTCGCGCACATCGGTCCAGTCGGCCTTGATGTTGAGTGCCCCACCTTCGAGCCGGGTCATGTCCAGCAGGTCGCCGACATAGCGGCTGAGACGTTCGGCCTCTTCCCGGATGCTGAGCAGCAGGTCCTTGCGGACCTCCGGCTTCAGGGTCGGACCATAGTCGATCAGGGTGGTGGCCGCCCCGAGCACGGTCGACAGCGGCGTGCGCAGGTCGTGGCTGACCGAGTTCATCAGGGCGCCGCGAAAGCGGTCTGTGCGACGAAGGGTTTCAGTCTCGACCGCGTCACCGGCCAGTTGCGCCCGTTCCAAGGCCACGGCGCCCTGCTCCAGCAGCGCGAGGGCCAGCCGCTCCTCATCCGAACCGGGCGCGAGGGAATCGGCTTCGATCCCCACCACGCCGGAGCGCGACCGGACGCCCTGAAGGGGGCGGAAGGTCCAGCTGGTTTGAGGCAGGGTTCCCGTGCCGTGACCGGCGGGTTCGCCGCGCTCCCAGGCCCAGCGCGCGGCGGCCATGGCGGCGGCCCCCAGCGGTTCGAGAGTCGGAGCACCGGCGACGGGCGCGATGTCGCCATCGTGGGGCAGCAGCACCACGGCCTTGGCCCCGGCGGCGGCGGCGGTCTGTTCGGCCAGAACCGTGGCGGTCGCCAGCTTGCCGTCAGCAGCGGACAGGGCCTGACTGGCGGCGAGCAGGGCCGACACCGCCGACGCGCGTCGCTGGGCATTCCGGGCCTGGTCCCGCACGCGGCCGGCCAGACTTCCGGTCGCCAGCGCCACGGCCCAGAAGGCGAGCAGGGTGAGGATGTCGGTCGGCGACCCGATGGCGAAGCTGTATCGCGGCTCCAGGAACAGGAAGTTGTAGACCAGGAAGGCGACCGTTGCCGCCGCCAACGCCGGGCGCAGGCCGTAGAGAACGCCCGCCGCCAGCACCGCGGACAGATAGATGACCCCCAGGTCGACCCGTTCGAAGGTGCGGTCCAGAAACAGGGCCAGGGCGGTGGCCACGCCGATGAAGCCGGCGCCGACGGCATAGCCGCGCCAGTGGAGCGACCGGACGATTGCCGGGACTTCCTTCTCCGGACGCCCGGGCGGCGTCCCGCCGGGCTCCGTGACGATATGGATCGCCACGCCCCGGGCCGACCGCAGCAGTCCGACGGCGAGTGATCTGCCCAGAAGTTCGTTGATCCGGTTGTCCCGACCTTTGCCGATAACGATCTGGGTGACGTTGTTGCGATGCGCGTGGTCCATCACGGCCTTGACCACGTCGTCGCCGGTCAGGACGACCGTCCGCCCCCCAAGCTGCTCGGCCAGCATGAAGGCCTGGCTCAATCGGGCGGCGCTCTCGGGACCGGAGACCGGACGGTTCGGCCGTTCGACATGAGCGACGGTCCAGGGCGCGTCCATCATCATGTCGGACAACCGACGACCGGCGCGAACCAGTGAGGCGGCGATGGCGTCGCCCCCGACCAGGACCAGAATGCGCTCTCCCGCCGCCCATGGTCCCTCAACGCCTCGCTCGCGCAGGGTCGCCAGCAGCTGGTCGTCCACCGTCTGGGCGGCACGCCGGAGCGCCATCTCCCGCAGGGCGGTCAGGTTCTCGACCTTGAAGAAGTTCTCCGAGGCCAGACGCGCCGTCTCGGGCACATAGACCTTGCCCTCGGAAAGTCGCTTGCGCAGTTCGTCGGGCGTGATGTCGACGACCTCGATGTCGTCGGCGCGGCTCAGGGCGCTGTCCGGTACGGCCTCGCGCTGGCGCACGCCGGTGATGCGCAGCACCACGTCGGACAGGCTTTCCAGATGCTGGACGTTCAGGGTGGTCCAGACGTCGATGCCGGCGGACAGGATCTCCTCCACATCCTGCCAGCGCTTGGGGTGGCGGGAACCGGGGACGTTGGAATGGGCGTATTCATCGACCAGCAGCAGGCCGGGCTTGCGCGCCAGGGCCGCGTCGATGTCGAACTCCATCAGCGCGCGGCCCTTGTAGTCGATCGGCCTGCGCGGCATCACCTCCATCCCGCGCAGCAGGCTTTCGGTCTCGCGCCGGCCGTGGGTTTCGATCACGCCAGCAACGACGTCGTCGCCCTCGGCCTTTCGGCGTCGGGCGGCGCGTAGCATCTCATAGGTCTTGCCGACCCCCGGCGACATGCCAAGGAAGACCTTCAGCCGACCTCGTTTCGGTCGCTTGATGGCGACCTTCGACGGATCGGGCGGGGGCGGCGTCTCCGGCAAGTCAGGTCGCGGCGGGGAAGCGGGCGTCGAGCGCCCGGTTGGTCAGCAGCACATTGACGCGCGGCTGCCCGATGAAGCCGAGCAAGGCGCCCTCGGTGTTCGCGTCGATCACCTGCTGCACCGCCTTCACGTCAACTCCCCGCGCCTGCGCCACGCGCGCCGCCTGCAGGCGAGCGTAGGCCGGAGAGATGTGGGGGTCGAGGCCCGAGGCCGAGGTCGTCACGGCGTCGGCGGGAACCACCGTTGCGCCCGTTTCGGCCCGGATAGCGTCGGCGTCGGTCTGGATGCGTTCGGCCAGATCCGTGTTGAGCGGACCCAGGTTCGATCCCGACGAGGCCGAGGCGTCATAGCCGTCGCCGGCCGCCGAGGGACGCGGATGCAGATACCGTGCCTCAGCGAACGGCTGGCCGATCAGGGCCGAACCGACGACGTTCCCTTGCGCGTCGCGGATCAGGCTTCCGTCCGCCTGCGACGGGAAGGCGACCTGGGCAACGCCGGTGACCGCGAACGGATAGGCGACGCCGAGCAGGAGGGTGAACAGGGCGACCATGACGATCGCGGGGCGAAGTTGGCTGAGCATGGGCGTCGTCCTCTAGAAGACCGCCTTCAGCGAAACCACGGCGCGGCTGCCGTAGATGTCGCCGAAGCCGTGTTCGTCGGTGTCGTGGTAGCGGACATCGAGGGCCAGGTTGTCGGTCAGCTGCCGGGCGAGGCCCAGGTTCCAGGTGGTGTAGTCGAAGTCCGAGGACACGAACTGTCGTCCGACGGCGCCCGAGACGGTCCATTTGTCGGCTGGCGAGAAGCTGGCATTGGCCTCGACATAGGTCGCCTCATCCTCGGCAACGCCGAAAAAGTCGGGCGAATAGTAGACCGCCGCGCCAAGGGTGGCGGGACCGAAGGCGCGCGAGGCCGCGACCCTGGCCTCCACATAGTCGTAGTCCGCGCCGCCCGGCTGGCCGGTGTAGAAATAGCCGACCGCGCCGAAGTCCCAGTTCCAGCCCGCGAACTCGGGGCGGATGCCGGCGTAGACGTCGATCTCTGCGTTCGTATCCAGGTCGCCGGGGAAGGCGACATTGGAGGCCCAGGCCCCGGCGTAGAAGGTTCCGCTGGTCAGATCGACGCCGCCCGAGATCGCGGCGTCCTCCTCGGTCTGGCTGACGCCCCGGAAGACGTAGTCGGAGCCGACGGCGACATTCCAGGCGATCGAAGGACTGGACGGTTCGGCGGCCTGGGCATCAGCCTGAGAGGCGATGCCCCAGACGACCAGGCCGACCAGACAGGCGCCGGCGAACCAGACGTCGTGGCGACCGGAAGACTTGAGTTGGGTTTTACGGGTCATGAAAATCACTCCTTGGATTTGGGCGATCACGCCAGGCCGAGGCCGGAGATGACGATGTCGATGAGTTTGATGCCGGCGAACGGGGCGATGAGGCCGCCGAGGCCGTAGATCAGCAGGTTGCGGGACAGCAGCGCCCCGGCCCCTATGGCGCGGTATTTCACGCCGCGCAGGGCCAGAGGGATCAGGGCCACGATCACCAGGGCGTTGAAGATCACCGCTGACAGGATGGCGCTCTCGGGGCTGTGCAACCCCATGACGTTCAGCGCGCCGAGCGCCGGCAGGGCGACCACGAACATCGCCGGGATGATGGCGAAATATTTGGCCACGTCGTTGGCGATCGAGAAGGTGGTCAGGGCCCCTCTGGTGATCAGAAGTTGCTTGCCGACCTCGACGATCTCGATGACCTTGGTCGGGTCGCTGTCGAGATCGACCATATTGCCGGCTTCGCGGGCCGCCTGGGCTCCGGTCTGCATGGCCACGCCGACGTCGGCCTGGGCCAGCGCCGGAGCGTCGTTGGCGCCGTCACCGCACATGGCGACCAGACGTCCCTTGGCCTGTTCGGCCTTGATCAGGCGCATCTTGTCCTCGGGTGTGGCCTCGGCGAGGTAGTCGTCGACCCCGGCTTCGGAGGCGATCGCGGCGGCCGTGACCGGGTTGTCGCCGGTGATCATCACGGTGCGCAGACCCATCAGGCGCAGCTCGGCGAACCGCTCCTTCATGCCGGGCTTGATAACGTCCTTCAGGTGGATGATCCCGACCAGAACGCCGTCCTCGACCACCGCCAGCGGCGTGCCGCCCGAGCGGGCGATGCGGTCCACCGCCTGGTTGAACTCGGCCGGGGCGTCGGCCGGGGCCAGGTTCAGGGACTTGAGCACGGCGTCGATCGCGCCCTTTCTCCAGGACTTGCCGGCCGCATCCACGCCCGACTGACGGGTCACCGCCGAGAAGGGGATGGCCTTGGCCCCGGCGGGCAGTTCGGCGGCCAGACCGGCGTTGCGACCCAGTTCGATGATCGAGCGGCCCTCGGGCGTTTCGTCGGCCAGGGACGCCATGACGGCGGCGCGCATCGCTGCCTCCGGCCGGACACCGGGCGCGGGGATCACCTCGGTGGCCATGCGGTTGCCGAAGGTGATGGTGCCGGTCTTGTCGAGGAGCAGGGTATCGACGTCGCCCGCAGCCTCGACCGCGCGGCCCGAGGTCGCCAGGACGTTGACCTTGAGCAGCCGATCCATCCCGGCGATGCCGACGGCGGACAGCAGGCCGCCGATGGTCGTCGGAATGAGGGTGATGAACAGGGCGCCGAGCACGATCGGATCCAGCCTGATGCCGGAGTAGGCCCCCAGACCCAGCAGCGTCACCATCGCGATCAGGAACACCAGAGTCAGGCCCGCCAGCAGCACGGACAGCGCCAGTTCGTTCGGCGTCTTCCGGCGGTTCGCGCCCTCGACCATGGCGATCATGCGGTCGAGGAAGGTCGAGCCCGCCTCGGCCGTGATGCGCACCTTGATCCAGTCCGACAGCACCGTGGTGCCGCCGGTGACGGCAGACCTGTCGCCGCCGGCCTCGCGGATCACGGGGGCCGACTCACCTGTGATGGCGGCCTCGTTCACAGAGGCGACGCCCTCGACGATCTCGCCGTCGGAAGGGATGACGTCGCCAGCCTCGACCAGCACGATCTGGCCGATCCCCAGCTGGTAGGCCGGGGTCGGAACCACGGTCCCGGTGACTGGATCGACGATCAGCTTGGCCTTGGTGTCGACGCGCGTGGCGCGAAGACTGTCGGCTGCGGCCTTGCCTCGCCCTTCGGCGACGCTCTCGGCGATGTTGGCGAACAACACCGTCGCCCACAGCCAGATCGCCAGCTGGATGGCGAAGCCGGCGGCCTCACCGGAGACGACAGCGGCGATCGCCGAAACCGTCGCCAGCAGGGCCACGATCCAGGTGGTGAAGATCACCGGGTTCCGCAGCAGTTTGCGAGGGTCCAGCTTGACGAAGGCGTCGCCGACCGCCCGGCCCAGCATGGGCCCGGAGAGGCCGCCGGCGAGAGGAGCGGCCCGGCGGGTTCCGCCCAGGTGCTCGGGATTTGCGAGAGTCATGTGAGAGGTCCCGGGATCAGAGTCCGGCCACCACGCCGAGCACCTGGAAATGCTCGACGAGGGGACCGAGGGCGAGGGCGGGGAAGAACTGCAACCCGCCCAGGATGAGGATGACGCCGATCACCAGGCCGATGAAGAGCGGCCCGTGCGTCGGCAGGGTGCCGGCGCTCGGCGCCAGCTTCGGCTTGACGACCAGGCTGCCGGCGATGGCGAGCACGGCGATGGCGGGCACGAACCGGCCCATGAGCATTGCGATGCCCAGGGTCGTGTTCCACCAGGGTGAGTTCGCGGTCAGGCCGGCGAAGGCCGAGCCGTTGTTCCCCGCCGCCGAGGTATAGGCGTAGAGCATCTCGGACAGGCCATGCGGCCCGTCGTTCAGGAGCCCCGCCAGAGCCGTCGGCAGGACCGCCGCGACCGCTGTGAAGCCGAGGACGGCGAGCGGCAGAACCAGCACCGCGATCATGGCGAACTGGATTTCGCGCGCCTCGATCTTCTTGCCCAGATACTCCGGCGTCCGCCCGACCATCAGCCCGGCGACGAACACCGCCAGCACGGCCATGACGACCATGATGGCGATACCCGAACCGATCCCGCCGGGCAGGATCTCGCCCAGTTGCATCAGGAACATCTGGAGAGCCCCGCCCAGCGGCATGTAGCTGGCGTGCATGGAGTTGACCGAGCCGTTGGACGCGCCGGTGGTCTGCACCGCCCAGGCGACCGAGGCCGGCACGCCGAAGCGAACCTCCTTGCCCTCCATATTGGCGGAGGCGTCGATCCCGGCCGCGACGAGGGCGGGAGCCGGTTGGGTCTCAATGGCATACATCGCCGCGCCCGACAGGCTGAGCAGAACCAGGGCGGCGATGGCGAGGGCGCGGACGTCCTTCTTCGCCAGAACGCTACGGCCAAAGGCGAAGAAGGCGGCCCAGCCGAGCACATTGATCGAGATGGCGGTGATCAGATTGGTCAGCGGCGTGGGATTCTCGAACGGATGGGCCGAGTTGACGTTGAAGACGCCGCCGCCGTTGATGCCCAACTGCTTGATGGCGAGTTGGCTGGCGGTCGGGAACAGGGACAGGGTCTGCGACCCGCCCTCGAGCCCGGTCGCCGTGGCCGAGGCGGCCAGGGTCTGGGTCACGCCGAGACCGACCAGCACCAGCGCGAGAACAATCGACAGGGGCAGCAGAACCCACAGGGTCGTGCGGGTCATGTCCGCCCAGAAATTGCCGACCCCCTCACCACGACTGGCGACGAAGGCCCGCGCCAGGGCGGCGGCGATCGTCGCCCCGGTCGCGGCCGAGAGGAAGTTCTGGGTCGTCAGACCGACCATCTGGGTCAGCGTCGACATGGTCGTCTCGCCGCCATAGCTCTGCCAGTTGGTGTTGGTGACGAAGCTGACGGCGGTGTTGAAGGCCAGGTGCGGCGACACGCCCTCAAACCCCTGAGGGTTGATCGGCAGCAGGCCCTGCATCCGCAAGAGCACATAGAGAAAGACGAAGCCGGCGGCGTTGAACGCAAGCAGGGCGCCGGCATAGCCGAGCCAGCCCTGACTGTGCGCCGGGTTCACGCCCGCTGCGCGGTAGAATAGCCCTTCGACCGGCTTCATCACCGGGTCGAGCCAGGTCCGCTCGCCGTTCCAGACGCGGGACATATAGATGCCGATCGGCCAGCCGATCAGGGCGGCCAGACCGATCGTGAGGGCGATCTCCGCCCATCCTTGAAGGTTCATGGCGGCGGCTCCCTAGAACCGCTCGGGACGCAGCAGCGCCGCGACCATATAGACGGCGACGACGACCGCGCCGACGCCCCAGAGTATGGAGACCAGCATGGTCACACCCGCTTGAGCGCAGCGGCGAGAACGGCGAAGGCGACAAACGCCCCGCCGCCCAACGCCAGAAAAATCAGATCGGCCATGCCGACACCTCCAGCTCAGTTTGAGCCGTCAGCAGATCATCCATGGGCGTAAGCGATCGATGCGGAACTTCGGCGACAGCATAAGGGGAGCATAATGGTTCGCTCAGCAGCCGATCCGGTCTGACCGGCCCTTCGCGGTACAAGGGCGGGAAGCCACCCGCTCGCGATGCAGCTATGTAGGCCGGCCGAAAAGCAGACGTTCCAAAGCGCCTCTAGGAGTCAGGATCGGACATCCCCCTCCCCCCTGCTTTGCGCCCAAGCCCCAATCTGGGAAACGGCGCCGCCAGTGCGCTGACTGACACCACCCATGCGAACGCTGATCGAGGCGGCAAACCTCGTCATCAAACGCAATCAGCCCTGGATCAGGGCTGCCGAACTGACTGGATGGCTCCCCACGCCTTTGGCGCGAGGAGGAGACAGTGTCACCCCATCGTGGGAATGACGAAGCTGGAATCCGCATGTTCCAGCTCCGAGTCCGGCCAGCGGGCGGTGATGGTCTTGACCTTGGTCCAGAACTTCACGCCTTCCATGCCGTGCTGGTTGGTGTCGCCG
>NZ_NCEQ01000018.1 GCF_002280785.1 Brevundimonas subvibrioides | reverse complement strand
GCGGTCACGAAGTGGACGATCCGGAAGGTCTGCTGCCATGGTGCGATGTGGTCGTCTTCGGCCGACACCACATACAGCGGCTGGGCGATCTGGTGACCCCCGGCGCCGCCCGCCGCGCCGCTCGCGCCGGGCTGGCCGCCGCGCGCGGTCAGGAGGGTGACGCCCGAGGCGGTGATGAGGGTGTCGCCGCCGGTTGCGCCGGACGCGCCGCCCGCGCCGAGGGTCACGGTCAGGTGGCCGGGCAGGTCCTCGACCCGCCAGACCGCCCGGGACAGGCCGCCCCCGCCGCCGCCTCCCCCGCCCTGACGCACGCCGCTCCCGCCCGAGGCGCCCGCCCCGCCGCCGCCCCCGCCGCCGAGCGCGGTGACGATCAGCAGCCGGGCCCAGTCGGGCGCGATGAAGTCGCCGCCTGCGGTGAGGCGGACCGTCTCGGCCCGCGTGGCGCCGCAGGAGAACCAGACGCGGGCGTCGTCCTTGTCGATGCGCAGGGCCTCGCGCCAGGTCCCGCCGTCGGGGCTGACCTTCAGGCGCAGGTCGTCGTCGCCGATCAGGCCGAGTTCGGCGCGGCCGCCGAAGCCGCTCTGGAACAGCAGCGAGAGAACGTCGGCGGCGCCCGCCTTGTTGAAGGTGAAACGCAGGTCGCCGTCGCCGCCGTCACCCGTCGAAAGGGCCGTCCACAGGGCCTTGTTCAGCCTGGCCGCGAAGGGATTTTCGGCGTCGGCCGTGGTGTTGAGGCCGAACCGGGTCAGGTCCCGGAGCCGAGCCGGAAACGGGGTCCACGCGTCGTCGCCGCGCACGACGAGGGCGCTCTCGTCCAGCACGACGGCCAGCGTCCCGACCGGCGCGGGCACGCGGGTCCAGCCGCCCAGTTCGGCGCGGGCGAGATCGCCTTCCGACCATGCCGACCAGACGGCTCCTGTCGGGGTCGCGGGCAGGATGTAGAGGGCGCCGTCGTCCGGGTCGGCGGGCTGGGCCACGACGGTGCGGCTGACCACAGCCGTCTGGGCCAGAACGTCCAGTCGGGTCAGGGCCTCGTTGAGGGTGACATGTTTCTGCAACTGACCGGCCGCCAGGTAGGGAAGGTCCAGTCGCGCGCTGCGGTTCGAAGCCATTTCGATCTCCGTTGGAATGCGGAGATCAGTGTGCGGGCGCCCCGGAGGCCCGCGCGTTGAAAGGCTCTAAAAAGAGCCGGCCGTTGAATTCATTGGGGTCCTGGGTCGATCCATTGATGGGTATCGCCGGAAAACGGAGTGCGGGGAGACCATGGAAGGGCTCGGAGGCCTCCCCGCTGACCGGATCGCGGCTGTCAGGACCCACGACGCCGCACGAGGCGGCGGCGCAACGGCCCGGTCCCGAACACCTACGGACGGCTCGCCGGGCCGGATGCTGTCTACAGCGACTGAAGCGCTCCGGTGGCGACCACCGGGCCATCCGGCTTGTCGGCGGCGGGGGTGTGACCGGGCGCCTCCATCGAGATGGCGACGGCGACCGCCTGACCCGCCGTGGAGGCCAGGACGTCGGTCAGATGGTGATGCGAGGCGGCCGAGCCGTCGATGGCGCCGATCAGCTGGACCCCGGCCTCGCCCGGCCTGACCAGCCAGAGGTGCGGCACGGCGCTGGCTCCATCCATTGCGTCCGTGGGTGCGATGAACAGATTTCCGGTCGCGCTGTCGTAGGCCAGGGCCACCACAGGAGTCCCGCCATCGGTCATGGCGATGGTGGCGACGCGGGTCACGCCGCCGGTCGGGACCGTCTGGACGATGGGCGCGGGGGTCGGGCGCGTGGCCAGCAGGGCGACGGCGACGAGGCTGGCGGCCAGCAGACCGGTCGAGCCCAGGGCCCACATCCTCCAGAAGCCGGCGCGGTTGTCGTTCGCGGCGACCGGAGCGATGCCCGCCTCGACGCGGGGCCAGACGCTGGCGGATGGCTGGACGGGCGGAATCTCGGCGACAAACCCGGCCAGATGCTCGTTCCAGACCTCGACCTCGGCAGCGAAGGCGGGATCGGAGGCCTCGCGGGCGCGGGCGGCGCGCTCCTCTTCGGGCGACAGGACGCGCAGGGCCAGCTCGCCGGCCAGGGCGTCGTCGGGGCCGGGCTCGTCGGAAGGGAGGTCGGTCATGATTCGAGGCAGCTCCTCAGCCTGAGCAATCCCCGCCGGATCCAGCTCTTCATCGTACCCAGCGGCACGTTCTCGCGGATCGCCAGGGCGTCATAGGTGACCCCCTCCAGGAAGGCGGTGCGGATCACACTGCGGGCCCGGTCTTCCAGCGTGTCGAGACAGACGTTCAGCCGGTTCACCTCGTCCGTCGTCTCGATCACGTCCGAGGCCAGGGGGGCGCCGTCGGCCAGGTCGTGGGCGTCCTCGACCGGGGCTGTGCGGCGCATCGGCGCGGCCGAGCGCAGTCGATCGATCGACCGGTTGCGCGCGATGGTCACCAGCCAGGTGATCGGGCTCGCGCGCGATGGGTCGAAGGTCGAGGCCTTCCTCCAGACGGTGAGATAGGTGTCCTGCAAAACGTCCTCGGCCAATTGGCGGTCAGCCAAGATACGGAGACACACGCCCAATAGCTTCGCGGAGGTCGCTTCATAGACGATCCTGAAGGCGGCCCGGTCGCCGTCGCCCGCGTTGCCGAGAGCCACGGCCAGTTCGTCTCGCGTCAGCATGGGGGTCATTCAGCGGGTCCGGCCAGTCTCGATCGGCGGACTAGGGATGGCCCCGACCCATCCGTCAAGCGAAACAGCCTCTTCAGTCGTGCAGATAGACGACGCGCCGTTTTTTCGGATCGGCCCTCATCGTGGCGACGTGCCGATCGTGCTCGCCGGATGCCCGCGCGTCGCGCTCATTCGCCTCGACCCAGTGGGTGCTCTCGATGTCCTTCTGCAGCGCCTTGGCCGCCATCAGGTGGCCGGGGAAGAAGAAGTCGACCACATTGCCGGCCACCGGCACAGCCCCGGTGCCGACGTCGAGACCCAGGTAACCGGCCATCCGGGCGATGGTGTAAGGCGTGGCCCTGGCGCGCACGGCCTGGGTGAACAGCCATGCGGCGGCCCCGACGCTGTAGACCGTGCCGACGACCGGGATCCAGGTCAGCAGACCGTCCATGCCGATGCCGAAGGGGCCGAAGCCGACGGCCCGGTCGGAGAGCTTCTTGACGCCCTCGACATTGGACCAGATCTTCTCGATATCCCCGATCGACCGCTTCGCCATGCTCGCCCTCCCAAGCGACGGATCAACGCCCTACATCGACCCGCGTTCACCAAGGATAGCAAGTCTTAGTGACTGACAGAGCCTCGTATGCGCGATTGTTCGCGGCCGGTGTCGTGGGGCTGGCGCTTCTGGCTCCGCTGGCGATCGCCCTGGCGGGCCTGAGCGGGATCGGTCACCGGTGGATCGACATTCTCGCGCAGTTCACCGGGCCGGCGCTTGTCGCGGCGGCGGCGGGGCTGGTCGCAGCGGCGCTTTTGCGATCGCGGACCCTGGTCGCGACGGCGGTGGTCGTCTGCGCCCTCGTGCTGGCGGCCGGGTCGAGCCAATGGGCGCCGCCGCGCGGAGACCCCGAGGCGGGCTCGCCGGACTTCACCCTCTACTCCGCCAATCTTCAGGCCCGGAATACGGATGTGGACGCGATAGCGACCTCAATCGCTGCGGCCGATGCGGACGTCGTCGTCCTCGTCGAGTTCGGGGATGGGCCGGCGGCGGAGATGGACAGGGTGCTGGCGGGATACCCCTATCGGGCCGTCAACGGCCGCATCGACCGGCCAGGCGGCGCCGCCCGGTCGGTGATCGCTTCGCGGCGGCCGTTGCACGACCTCCGGCTTCGCATTCCAGCCCTGTTCGTTGTGGGGGCAAGGGTGGAGACCGCTCTGGGCCCGGTCACGGTGGCGGGCGTGCACATGACGCGGCCATGGCCCTATCAGATCCAGTGGGAGCAGATTCGCCAGGCCGAGGGACTGTCGGACTGGGCGAGGTCGGTCGACGGGCCGGTGATCGCGGCCGGGGATTTCAACAGCGTCTCCAGCGCCCGGATCGGCCGGATCATCAAGGGCGACGGCGCGTTGATCCCCGCGCCGGGCTGGCCGGGGACCTGGCCGACGAAGCTGCCCGACGCCGCCGGCATGACCATCGACCAGGTCTATCGCTCGCCCGATCTGGCCCTGGTGGAGCGGCGGCTGGGCCTGCCCACGGGATCGGACCACCGACCGGTCATAACCCGCTTCAAGAGGGCCGCTTCGCCAGCCGAGTGAGCCGCGCCTGATGGCCGTCGGCGGGGAAGTCGTCGGCGATCCATTCGGCCTCAAAGGCCTTCAGGATGAGGCCATGCCCGGGGCCGGGCTCAAGGCCCAGTTTCGCCAGGTCGCGGCCGCCGACCGGCAGGCGGGGAACGGGCCAGCCTTCGATCAGCGCCAAGGCCGGGGCGGTATCGGCCTGCGTCTGAAGCGCGCCGCCGCGCCGAATACGGTCGCTGACGGCCTCCTTGCCGAGGCGATAGATCAGCGCGCGCAGTTCACGCTCGCCGGTCGTCGGATCAAGCGGTCCCCCGGCTGCGGCGGCAAGGCGCATCTCGATCGCCCTGGGCAGACGCAGGCCGCGCGCGATGTCCACAACAGCGGCCGGGTCGTCCGGCAGAAGGGCCGACAGCCGCAGGACCGGATCGTCGCTGGCGGCGCACAACGCATCGAAGGCCCCGAGCCCGGACACCGCAGGAAACAGTCGCTCCAGCACCCCGGCGTCGCGCATCGCATGGATGGCCGGGCGCGGATCGGGCGCGGCCAGCAGCTTCATCAGTTCCTTCGACACCCGCTCGGCGGACAGCTGCGTCAGCCCTGAGGCGTGGGCGGCGCAGGCGGCGAGGCCCTCGGCGTCGGGGTCCGAACCACCATACCAGGCGAAGAAGCGGAAGAAGCGCAGGATGCGGAGATAGTCCTCCGCGATCCGGGTGTTCGGGTCGCCGACGAAGACGACGCGTCCGGCGAGCGCATCCTCCACCCCCTGCCCTGTCGGGTCGAAGATGGCGCCGGTGCGATCGGCATAGAGGGCGTTCAGGCGGAAGTCGCGGCGCGCTGCGTCCTCGGCCCAATCGTCGGTGAAGGCCACGACGGCGCGGCGGCCGTCGGTCTCAACGTCGCACCGCAGGGTAGTGATTTCGTAGGGCTTCCTCTCCGAGACGGCGGTGACCGTGCCGTGGGCGATGCCTGTGGGAACGACCTTGATCCCGGCCGCCTTCAGCGCCGCCATCGACTCCTCGGGCTTCAGCCGGGTGGCGACATCGAAGTCGTCCACGGGCCGTCCGACCAGGGCGTTGCGAACCGACCCCCCGACGAAACGGGCGCAGTCAGGGCCGCCCGCCGCCTCCAGTGCGTCGAAGACGGCGGCGGTCGCGGAATTCGTCAGCCAGTCCTGGCCCTCCAGCCGGATCACGCGGCGTCCTCGGCGGCCGATTCGGGGAGGTTCAACTCGTCGCCATAGAGGCGCGCGCGCAGGCCGCGGATAATGCCGGCGGTCACGCCCCAGATGTACTGCTCGTTCCAGGTCATCGCCCAGAACCACCGTTTGACGCCCTCCGGCGCCTCAAGATGGTCGCGGCTGTGGTTGGCCGGGTCCATGAGGAAGTCCCAGGGGGTCTGGAAGATTTCCGCCACCTCGTCGGGCGAAGCCTTCAAGAGCGGCTGGCGCGCGATCCAGCCGACGACGGGCGTGACCAGATAGCCGGTGCCGGTCTCGTAGGGGTCGGACAGACCCAGCACGGTGACGGCGGCAGGGTCGAGGTCGACCTCCTCCTGCGCCTCGCGCAGGGCGGCGTCGACCGCCGTCTCTCCGGGGTCGAGCCGACCGCCGGGAAAGGCGACCTGGCCGGTGTGTCTGGCCAGGCTGTCGGCGCGACGGGTCAGCAGAACGCGCGCGCCCGCGGGATCGGCGACGATCGGGATCAGGACGGCGGCGGGCTTCAGCGGACCGGGCGTCCAGCGCGGCGCACCGGGGTTCAGGTCGAAGTCCGAGCGGACGGCGCGCGTCTCCGCCCGCCAGTCGCCGACCGGCGCCAGCCGCTCGACCAACCGATCTTTCAGGGTCCGATGGCTCATTCCACGCCCGCTCCCGGCGGACCGAGCGGGAACCAGACTCCGCCGGACCGGACGGCGAGGCGGCCATCCCTGACCTCGGCCATCTCGACCAGATCGTAGAAGACGGCGCGTGCGATGCGGGCCTCGAGGTCGGCGCGAACATGGACCCGGGGCGCGGGTTCTCCGGTCACGGGATCGGTCTCGACCATGATCGGGTGGTCGGGCCCGGCGCGCGTCTCGTCGCCGACATCGGTGGTGAAGACCAGGTCGTCGCCGTCGCGGGTCATGGTCACCGCGCGGAACGGCAGGTCCTCGACCTCGATCCGCATCTTCTCGCCGGGGGTGACGAGGTGATAGCCGTCGGGGTCGCGCCTCAGCACCGTCGAGAACAGCCGCACCAGTTCGGCCCTGCCGATCGGCGAACCCTCATGCATCCAGACGCCGTCGGCGCGGATGACGATGTCGATGTCGCCGCAATGGGCCGGATGCCAAAGATGCACCGGCGGCAGGCCCCGACCCGGCGCCTGTCTGGCGGCGGCCGTTATTCCGGCGAGACCCTGGGATGGTTCAGAAGCGCTCATTCATTTCACCGTGCACCCCGGCCCACGGGTCCGGCAATGCCGGCCCGAGGATAAACGACGTCCGGGGTCCAGATGGAAAACTCCTGCGGGGCCGATGCGGTTCGACCATAGCTCCACCTCCCTTTTGTCATCCTCCGGCGCAGCGAAGCGGAGACCGGGGGATGACGAAAGAAGAAAGTCAGGCGGCAAGCGCCAACCCGGAAGGCGCGGCGCTGGTAATCGGCAACCACATCACGCGCTGCGGATCGGCGGGCCCGGGCAGGCGCACGTCCGGCGCGGGCTGGAAGCCGAAGCGCGAGAAATAGGGCGGGTCGCCGACCAGCAGCACGCCGGCCACGCCCCGGGCCTGCGCCTCGCCGAGGCAGGCGCCGACCAGATCCGCGCCTATCCCCCCCCGCCGCGTATCCTGAGCCACCGCGATCGGCCCGAGGAACAGGGCGTCCAGCCCATCCACCGTGATCGACCACAGTCGCACCGAGCCGATCATCCGGCCATTCTCGCGCGCCACGAAGGCGGCCGCGATTCTGGCGGATTCGCGAATGCGCTCCGCCGTCTTGGCGAAACGGCCGGGGCCGAAGGCGGCCATCACCAGCGCCTCCGCCTCTTCGCGGTCGGCGGGCGTCTCGGATGCGATCCGAAAACTGTTCGAGAGGACGGGCGCGGCGCTCATGGCGCGGGCGCTTAGGGGCAATGGGGGGCGGGATCAAGGCACCCCGTTCTTTCGTCATCCCCCGGTCTGCGCCGCAAGAGCGGCTTGCCGGAGGATGACGAAGGGATGGGAAGCGGGATCGCCTAGGAAAACACCGGCGCCCGCTTCTGGGTGAAGGCCATGAAGGCCTCCATGGCCTCGGGGCTGGACATCTGGGAGCCGAAGGCTTCGCCCTCGCGCTGCATCAGGGTCCACAAGGCCTCGGCGTCGCGCATCAGGCGCTTGGTCTTGCGCAGGGAGTTGGGCGCGCGGGCGACGAGTTTGGCGGCCAGGCCGTCGGCGACGGCATCGACCTCGGCGGCGGGGACGGCGCGGCTGGCGAGGCCCCAGGCCAGGGCCGTACGCCCGTCGATCGGCTCGCCCAGGGCGAAAATCTCGAACGCGCGTTGATGGCCGATGGCCAGCGGCAGGAGCAGGGACGAGCCCGCCTCGGGCGCCAGCGCCAGGTTGATGAAGGGCGCGGACAGAAGCGCGTCCTCGGCCACGACGACCATGTCGCAATGGAGCAGAAGGGTCAGGCCGATGCCCACGGCGCGACCGCGCACCGCCGCGATCACTGGCTTGTCCATCTCGGCCAGGGCCTTGAGGAACTGGAAGACGGGGGCATCGACGATCTGTCCGCCGCCGCCCTGGGCCCCGATGGCGATGAAGTCGGCGATGTCGTTGCCGGCGGAGAAGCTGTCGCCCTCGGCCTTGAACAGCAGGACGCGGACGGCGTCGTCGGTGCGGGCGCGGTTCGTCGCTTCGGCCAGCAGGGCGTACATCGCCTGGGTGATGGCGTTCTTCTTCTCCGCGCGGGCGAAGGTGACGGTCAGGACGCCGTTGGACAGGTCAACGCTGACGGGGGGGCGGACGGGGTCGCTCATGCGGGGTCTTTCGTTGCTGTGAGGCTCCACCAGTCCACGCCGTCGGCGTCGCGTTCGCGGCGCGCGCGGCCCTGACCGGCCAGATAGTTGAGATGGGCGATGGCCTCGCCCGTGGCCATGCCCAGAATGCCGTCGCCGACCGGGCGGGCGAACAGGGAGGCGAAGACGTCGACGGCCCGCTTCGGCTCGCGCAGCGTCCGCTCCAGCCGTTTCAACGCGACGGCGTGACCGCGCTTCAAGGCCTCGATGCGCGGCAGGACGCCGGTGAAGGGCTCGCCGTGGCCAGGCAGGACGAGCAGATCAGCCGGCAGGAGATCGCCGAGCCGGTCCAGCGAGGTCATCCAGTCATCCAACGGATCGGACAGGGGCTCGGTCGGCCAGACGGAGATGTTCGACGAGATGCGCGGCAGGATCTGGTCACCCGAGATGAAGATGTCATCCGACTTGCGCCAAAGGCAGGCGTGCTCGGGGCTGTGACCGTTGCCGATCACGATGGTCCAGTCCTCGCCGCCGATCGACAGGACCTGGCCCTCCCGGATCCGCTGATAGCCGGCCGGCATGGCCGTCATGCCCTTGGCGAACATGCCGTAGGACTGGCGGTAGCGCTCGATCTGCGGCTCACTCCAGCCGCCGGCGCGCCAGAAGATCGCGCCCGCCTCGGGCGCCGTACCGGTTTCGGCGGACAGCATCCGGCCGGTGACATATTCCAGCTGGGTCATCAGCAGGGGGGCGTCGAACCGCTCGCACAGCCAGCCGGCCAGGCCGATATGGTCCGGGTGCATATGGGTGCAGATGACCCGCGTGATCGGCTTGCCCGCCAGCGGCCCGGTCAACGCCGCCTCCCAGCCCGCGATGGAGTCCGGTGTTCGGATGCCGGTGTCGACGACGGCCCAGCCGTCCCCGTCCTCGATCGCATAGACGTTGATGTGATTGAGCTGCATCGGCAGCGGCAGGCGCAGCCACAGCACGCCGGGCGCCGCCTGGATCGCCTCGCCGGGCGCCGGAGGGGGGCCGAGCGGATAGGTCAGGCCGCGCAGGCCGTCGCCGCCCGTCTCGGCCTCGCCTTCGCTCGTGATCACGCCGTCCGCCAAGTCAGTCTCCAATCGCAACGCGCCGACCATAGGCCGGGGAGGATACGCGCGTCCAGCGCCCGGTCTTGACCTCATCACAACGGCTCGCCAAGGCTTCAGGACAAGTTTCAAGGAGAGTATCCGTGTTCATGAAAACCCTGGCGGCCATCAGCGGCGCCGCGATGATGGCGATGGCGCTCGTTTCGCCCGCCTCGGCCCAGGAGCCGAACAATACGGGCTCGGGCTATGGCGCGGCCAACCCCGAGACGACCCCAACCGCTCCGGCGGCCCGCACGACTCCGACCCGGACGCCGCGCCAGGAACGCCAGGAACGCCAGCGGGCCCCGGCCCCGCCGACACCGGAAGAAAATATCGCGGCCGCCCAGGCGATCGCGACATCGGCATCGGTCGCCTGTCAGGTCAGCCAGGCCAATTTCCTCGGCCTCGCCCCGGACGGCGCCAGATCCTACGAGGCCGTCTGCGCCACCGGCCCCGGCTATATTCTGATGGCCTCTGCCCCGCCCCTGGCCGTCGACTGCGTCCTGCTGGCCGGCCAGGCCGAGATCGACCGCGCCCGTGACCCGCTCGCCGATGTGGGCACCCAGTGCGTCATCCCCCAGAACCTCGACGTCGTCCGCGTCATCTCGGCCTATGCGAGCGAGGCCGGCATCGCCTGTGCCGTCGACCAGGCCGCCTCCATCGGCAAGTCGAGTGAAGGCAATCTGATCTATGAGGTCGGCTGCAACGGCGTCGACGGCTACTGGCTGGAAAAGGTCGGCACGGACTGGAAGGTCTCGGAATGCGCGATCGTCACCACCCAGAACGCGGTCTGCCGCTACTCCACCGCTGCGGAACTGGTCGCGACGTTCAAGACGCGTCTGGCCGGCAGTGAGGCCGCGTCCTGCGACCTGACCGAGGGCCGCTACATGGGCGCGAACGCCAACGGCGCCTTCTGGGAAGCCAAATGCAGCGCCGGCAACGGCGTGATCGTGCGTTTCGACCCGCAGTACGCCGTGCAGCAGGTCTATCCCTGCGAGACCGCCCAGCGCATCGGCGGCGGCTGCCGTCTGACCATCGTGCCTGAAGCCCCGGCCGCCGCCCCGACGACCCAGCCCTAGAGGCCAGCACTGGAGCCCGCCCCCCGGGCGGGTCCGCCTTGACCTCGTCCCGATGGCCCGCCAAGGCTGTCGGGACAGTTCAGGGAGACCGCCGTGTTCATGAAAACCTTGGCCGCCATCGGCGGCGCTGCACTGATGGTCGTGGCGATCGCATCGCCCGCCTCGGCCCAGGACCCGAACGACAGGGGCACCGGCTTCGGCTCCGCGCCGACCGAGCCGGTCATCACGGCGCCGACCGCGCGTGTGACGCCGACGCGCACGCCGCGTCAACAACGGCAGCAGGAAGCCCCGGCCGCCCCGACCCCCGAAGAGACTGCCGCGGCCGCCCAGCAGATCGCCACCGCCGCCGGCGTCGCCTGCCAGGTGACCCAGGCCAACCTGCTCGGTCTGACCGCCGAACAGGCGGCGACCTATGAAGCGGCCTGCGCCACCGGTCCGGGCTTCATCCTGATCGGCTCGGCTCCGCCCCAGGCCGTAGACTGCGTCCTTCTGGCCGGACAGGCCGAGATCGACCGCGCCCGCGACCCGCTCGTCGACGTCGGCACCCAGTGCGCCATCCCCCAGAACACAGACGTCGTGCGGGTCGTTGCGGCCTATGCGCGCGAGGCCGGCATCGCCTGCTCCGTCGATCAGGGCGCATCGATCGGCAAGTCGAGCGAGGGCAATCTGATCTACGAGATCGGCTGCAACGGCTCGGACGGCTACTGGATCGAGAAGGCCGCGACCGGCTGGACGACGACGGAATGCTCGGTGATCTCGACGCAGAACGCGACGTGCCGCTACACCACGCCCGCCGAAGCGGTCGCCACCTTCAGGACGCGCCTGGCCGGCAGTGAGGCCGCAGCCTGCGACGTGACCGAGGGGCGCTACATGGGGGCCAACGCCAACGGCGCCTTCTATGAAGCCAAATGCGCCGCCGGCAACGGCGTCATTGTCCGCTTCAACCCGGCCTTCGCCGTTCAGCAGGTCTACCCCTGCGAGACCGCCCAGCGGATCGGCGGCGGCTGCCGTCTGACCGTCGTGCCCGAAGCTCCGGCCGCGGCCGATCCGGCGACGGAACAGTAGCCGAAGGACCGACCCGGCGGGCATGCGGCTCGCCGGGTCGGATTCTGGCATAGAAGGCTTGACCGACCCGCTCGGTCCGCTTCACGCTCCTTCTGTCGATCAGGAGCCGTGACCGTGTTCAAATATTCCCACATTGCAGCCTTCGGAGCGGTCCTTGCGGTCGCCCTTTCGGCCCTGCCCGCCCTTCCCGCCGCCGCCCAGGATATGGGCGGCCAGGGCATGCCGCAGGATCCGGGCGCGACGCCGGCCCCCGAGGGCGCCAACCGGGCGCCCCCGCCCCTGGCGACCTCCGGCCCCGCCGCCGCCGCAGCCGCGCAGCGCATCGCCAATGCCGCCGGAACGGCCTGCCAGGTCGTCGAGGCCAATGTGATCGGCCAGACCACCAACCAGCAGCGCATCACCTACGAGGCCGCCTGCGCCTCAGGACCGGGCTATATCTTCGTCAACTCCCTCCCGCCGGAGGCCCGCGACTGCGTCCTGCTGGCCGGGCAGGCGGAGGCGGATCGCGCCGCCAATCCCAACGCCGACGTGGGCGCCCAGTGCGTGATCCCCCGCAATACCGAGATCGCCCGCGTTATCGGCGCCTACGCCGCCGAGGCCGGAATCGCCTGCACCGTCGACCAGGGCGCCTCGATCGGCCGCACCAGCGACAACACCCTGATCTACGAGGTCGGCTGCGATGGCCTGGACGGCTACCGGATCGAGAAGGCCGCAGCGGGCTGGACCAGGACCGAATGCGCGGTCATCGCGACCCAGAACTCGACGTGCCGCTTCTCGACCGCCGAGGAACAGGCCGCAACGCTGAAGGCGCGACTGGCGGGCAGCGAGGCCTCGGCCTGCGATGTTGTGCAGGCCCGCTACATCGGGGCCAGCGCGGGCGACACCCTGTACGAGGCCCGGTGCGGCGCCGGGAACGGAATCATCGTGCGCTTCACCCCAGAGCATGTCGTGCGTCAGGTCTTCCTCTGCGAGGTCGCCCAGCGGATCGCCGGCGGCTGCCGCCTGACCACGGTCGCGGCGGCGCCGGCCGCTTAACAGAGACGACGTTCCGGCGCTTGCTCGGTGAGGCGACGCCGCCTAGCGTCCCGGCGATGCGCATCGCCACCTGGAACGTGAACTCGGTCAACGCCCGCCTGCCCACCGTGCTCGCATGGCTGGAGGCGGCCCAGCCTGACGTGGTCTGTTTCCAGGAGATCAAGACCGTCGACGACAAGTTCCCGAGGGAGCCGTTCGAGAGCCTGGGCTACAATGTCGAGGTCCACGGCCAGAAATCCTACAACGGCGTCGCCCTGCTTTCGAAATACCCTGTCTCGGACGTCCGGCGCGGCCTGCCCGGCCAGGATCTGCTGACCGAGGATGCGGAGGATCAGGCCCGATACATCGAGGCGGTGATCGAGGCGCCCCGCCCCGTCCGCGTCGGCGGGATCTACCTGCCCAACGGCAATCCGATCGGGACAGAGAAGTTCGATTTCAAGATGCGCTGGATGGCGCGGCTGAACGCCCATGCGCGGGACCTGCTGGCGCAGGAAGAGGCCTTCACCCTGTGCGGCGACTACAATGTCATTCCCCTGCCCGAGGACGCCAGGAACCCGTCCGCCTGGGTCAATGACGCCCTGTTCCAGCCTGAGAGCCGCGCCGCCTTCCGGGCGCTGAAGGGACTGGGCCTCTATGAGGCCGGGGAGCTGGGCCGCCAGCCGCCGGGGACCTACACCTTCTGGGACTATCAGGCCGGCGCCTGGCAGCGCGACCACGGCATCCGCATCGACTTCCACCTGCTGTCGCCCCAGGCCGCCGACCGGTTCGTCGGCGTCGAGACGCACCGCGACGCCCGCGACATGGACAAGCCGTCGGACCACGTGCCGGTCGTGATCGAACTGGCTGACTGAGATGGGCGAGGCGCTGCGCGTCATCCTGCTGGTGTCGCTGGCCGCCGCCGCCCTGACCACTGCCGCCCTGACGCTGAACTGGTGGATGGAGCCTGAGCGCCGGCTGCGTCGGGCCATGCTGAAATCCCTGGGCGCCATGGCCGAGGCCGAGGCCATCTCCGCGCACGAAGGTCGCGCCGCCGGCCTGGACTTCGAGGGCGGCCAGATCGCCGTGCTGTGGGATCGCGGGGCGCACGGGCTGGTCTACAGTTTCGACGAGGTCGAGGGCGGCGAGGTCATCGTCGACGGCCATGTCGTGGCGCGCGTCCGCCGCGGCGAAGCGCGCAAGGCACTGGACATCATGGCCCCGGACGCGGAGCTGGTGACCCTGAGGCTGCTGTTTGCCGACGCCCGCTATCCGGAGTTCGAACTGGCCCTGTGGAACGCCACGGCCCCGGGCCACGCCGGGTCGCCGCCCGAAGCCATGAGGCTGGGGCGCCGCTGGCTGTCGCACATCGAGGCGCTGCTGAAAGGCTAGTCCTGTCTCCTCCCTGTTCGCCGCCTGGCGAATAGGGAGGTGGCTCGCAGCGGAGTGGAGTGGAGGAAGGGTCGCATGCGACCCGACGACGGGAGGGGTTCTTTCTGCGTGCACGAAGAGCCCCTCCGTCAGCTCGCGAAGAGCTCGCTGCCACCTCCCCATCGCTGCGCGACAGGGAGGAGACAAACGGCGCCATTGCCGCCTCGCCGGGAGGAAGGGTAGAAGCGCCCACCTCTGTATCGCCTGCTGCTTTTGAAGGAGCCCGCCGTGGCCCGCCTGTTCGACGCCTATGTCATAGCCGACTGGACTGCCGCCGAAGGCAAGAAGCTGGGCGAGAACTCGGTCTGGATCGGCGTGGCCAAGCGCGACGTGCGCTTCCGCCTCTATACCGAGACCCACAATGTCGCGACGCGGGCCGAGGGCGAGGCCCTGCTGAAGACGATCCTGGCCGAACATCGCAAGCGCGGCGACCGGGTGTTCGTCGGCTTCGACTTCTCGCTGGGCTATCCGGTCGGCACGGCCGCGCGCCTCGGTTTGACCGAGACCCCGGCCTGGACGGCGATGTGGAAATTCATCGCCTCGAACGTCGTCGACAAGGACGACAACACCAACAACCGCTACCAGGTCGCCGCCAAGATGAACCGGCTGATGACCGACGAGGCCTGGCCTCTGTGGGGCGCGCCGGCGAAACAGGCGCAGCGCTGGCTGACCACGACCAAGCCGCCGCAAGGCTCAGGCGACATCCCCGAATACCGGGCGACCGAGAACGCCGTACGCAAGGGCAAGCTGCAGCCCAAGTCGAACTGGCAGATGCATGGCGCGGGGGCCGTCGGCGGTCAGACCCTCGTCGGCATTCCGATGGTGCGCCGTCTGCTGGAAAGCCTGGGCGCATCGGGCGCCGTCTGGCCGCTGGGCACGGGCTGGCGCGCGCTGGACGCCGCCGACGTCGAGCCCCTGTCGGTCCTGGTCGCCGAGGTCTGGCCCTCGATGTGGCCGACCACCGCCGCCGAGGGCGAGTTCAAGGACCAGGCCCAGGTCCGCACCACGGCCGAGGCCTTCGCCCTGATGGACGAGCGCGGCGAACTGTCGACCGCCTTCGGTCCGAAAAAGGGGACCGACGAGGCCCTGATCGCCCAGGTCGAGGGCGAAGAGGGCTGGATCCTCGGGGTCTGACGAAACCGATCGGCCGGCGCTGGTCTCTGGACCCACGGCCAGGCTTGAGGGACAGTGGTCTCCGACAGTCTTTCGGGATGGGGAGAACAGACGATGCGTATGATGATCCTGGCAGCGGCCTGCACGGCGGCATTGGCAATCACTGGCTGCAGCCAGGCCGAGAGCTCAGTTGACGCACCGACCGCGGATGCGTCCGGGACCGCCCCGACCAAGGCGAGTGCGCCGGAGCCCACCACCAAGCCTGCCGTAGCTCCGCCCGCCCCGACCTCTGCCAAGCCGCCCGCCCAGACTGCCGCCTATACGCCTGTCCCGATCTCCGCCGAGGACCAACCCGGCCGCGCCCGACAGATCCGCTGTCAGGTCGGGACCGACCCGGAAACGAACTGCACCTTCACCCCCCTGTTCGGCGACGGAAGCTTCCAGCTGGACGGGCCCGACATCGCCTACCGCATGGTGATCTCTGACGGAGAGGGCGGATTGTTTGCGGTCTTCGGCCCCGAGGACCGTGTGCCGGTCGGCGGAACCTATCGCCGTGACGCGCGCGACCGCGCCTGCTGGATCGCCAAAGAAAGCACGCCCGCCCCCTCTCCGATCTGTGCGCGCTAGAGGTCAGCGGGGGGCGAACGCGGCCTTCACGTCAGCCAAAGACCGTCAGGGACCGGGGCGCCGTCCGCGACGGACCGCCCCTGCGCGATTGCATGGCGAAGGCCACAGCCGTCCGCACGGAGTCGTCGTCGGTGGGCTTGCTCATCACCCCGAAGGTGCCGGGCACGCCGTCCCGGACCATTTCCGGGTTCGCCGTGAGGTAGAGGACCGTGATCCCGGCGCCCTGCCCGATCTCCCGGCCCAGATCGAGGCCGGTCGGTCCGTCGGACAGATGGATGTCCACCAGCGCCAGCTCGATTCCGCCGGCCAGGACCAGCCGCCGGGCGGCCGAGACGTTCGCGGCCATGCCGACCACCGTATAGTCCAGGTCTTCCAGAACGTCGCGAAGCTGGGACGCGATCAGGATCTCGTCCTCAATGATCAGGATCCGGCCCTTCATGCGACCGCCATGGCGGTGCGGCGGGGCTGAAGGGCGGATTGCGGAACATCGACCGTAACCTTCAGGCCCTCGCCGGCCCAGTCGAGATCGAGCCTGCCCGCCAGTTGTCCCTCGACCGACATGGCCAGAAGCGTCGACCCAAACCCGGGGATCAGGGGCGGCCCTTCAAGCTCGGGCCCGCCATGCTCCGCCCACACCAGAATCATGCGGTCGCCTCGGTGCGACAGGGTCAGGTCGACCCGGCCGTCGGGCCGCGAAAGGGCGCCGTATTTGGCGGCGTTGGTCGCCAGTTCGTGGAACAGAAGGGCGATCGGCGTGGCCGCCTGATCGTCGAAAATGGTGTCGTCGCCGGTGATGCGAACGCGGGGAACCCCATCCTCTCCATCGTAGGCCTTGAACAGGTCCAGCAGGAAGGCGGCCAGGGTCGTACCGGCGATTCCAGGACGAGACTCCTCGCTGTGGGGCCGGACGAATTCGTGCGCCTGGGCCAGGGCGCCGATCCGGTTGCGGGCCGACCGGGCGAAGTCCTTGGCGTCCGGATGGTGGCGGGCCGACAGCGAGAGCAGGGCCGAAATCACCGCAAAGATGTTCTTGATCCGGTGGCTCAGTTCCTGGCTCAGCAGCGCCTTGACCTGCTCCAGCCGTTTGATGTCCTCGATGTCGGTGCCCGTTCCGAACCAGCGGGTCACGGTCCCCGCCGAATTGCGGATCGGCATGGCCCGGCCCAGGGTCCAGCGATAGCCGTCCGCATGGTGCTTCAGGCGGTATTCGACCTCATACGGCTCCCCGTTCGCCAACGAGGCCTGCCATGCCGCCAGCGCCCGCTCGCGGCAGTCAGGGTGGATCTGGGCGCTCCAGGCGTCGGTGTCGCTGGGAGCCTCGGTCAGGCCGGTGAAGTCGAACCAGCGGGCGTTGAAATAGTCGTGGTAGCCGTCCGGCCGCGCCGACCAGACCATCTGGGGCATGCTGTCGGCAATCGCCTGGAATCGCGCCTCGCTCTCCGCCAGCTTTTCCGAGGCCTGAAGCGCGACCTCGACCGCGGCTTCCGCCTGCTCGTCGCTGAGCCGGCGCGCGGTCAGGGCCCGCCGTCGCTCCATCAGCGCCATCACCTGGGTCGCCAGAACCTCCAGCGTCATATGCTGGGTCTCTGTCAGACCGTCGGGACGAGCCTTGGTATCCACGACGCAGAGCATGCCCAGGGTCATCCCCTGGTCGTCGATCAGGGGCGCCCCGGCATAAAACCGGTAGTTGGCCGGGCCAGTGACCAGCGGATGGTCGATATAGACGGGGTCGATGGACGCGTCCCGGACGACATAGACGCCGTCGTGCTCCATCGCGTGCTGGCAGAAGGAATCCAGTTCCGGCCCCGTCTCGTCAGCCATGCCGATTCGCGCCTTGAACCAGAGCCGATCGCCGAGCGCCAGGCTGACAAGGGCGACGGGCGTCTCGCAGATGCGCGCCGCCAGCCGCGTCACGTCGTCGAAGGCGCGTTCGGGGTCGGTGTCCAGGATGTCGTAGGAACGGAGCACACGGAGGCGCTCGGCCTCAGTACCGGCCTGGCCTGGCGCTTCTGGCTCGATTGTCAAAGTCCGATCCCCTGGCGCTCAGGGCGCCGGAGGATGAAATATCCCCGGGGGCCAACCCGTCGCAAAGGTGAAGGTTCCATCGACCTGGAAAGTTAATTTCGGTGCCGGTCAGCGCCCGAACGGAGTGCTCAGGCCCTCAGCGTCGGGGGCGTGACAAACGGGTGAGCACCGCCATGGCCGGTCAGCCGATCAGCCGATCAGGGAGCGGGCGGCGGCGCGGGCTTCTTCGGTGACAATGGCCCCCGACAGCATGCGGGCGATCTCTTCCCGGCGGGCCGTGTCGTCGAGGGCGTCGACCGTGGTGGTGGTGACGCCGGCGGCGTCGGCCTTGCGCACCTTCCAGTGGGCGTGGCCACGGGCGGCGACCTGGGGGCTGTGGGTGACGACCAGGACCTGGGCGCCGTTGGAGAGGCGTTTCAGGCGCTGGCCCACGGCCTCGGCCACAGCGCCGCCGACGCCCTGATCGACCTCGTCGAAGATCATGACCGGCTGACGCTGGTCCTCGCGGCCCGCGAGGGCGGCCTTCATGGCGAGGGCGAAGCGGGCCAGCTCGCCGCCCGAGGCGATGGCATCGAGCGGGCCGAAGGGGGTGCCGCCGTTGGTGGCGATCTCGAAGCGGGCGGTCTCGACGCCGAGCGGGCCGCGACGGCCTTCGGCGACAGGCTCCAGGGCGACGCGGAAGCGGGCGCGGTCCAGCTTCAACGGGCCCAGTTCTTCCATCACGGCCCTGGCCAGCCGGTCGGCGGCGGCTTCGCGCCCCGAACTCAGCAGGCTGGCCGTGACGTCGTACGTCTCGCGGGCCGCAGCGGCGGCGCGGGCGGCGGCAGTGATGGCCTCGGCCCCATCCTCGATCAGGCGCAGTTGTTCGCGCAGCGAAATGCGCAGGGCCGGCAGGGAATGGACAGGGGTGTTCAGCTTCCTGGCGGCGGCGCGCAGGGCGAACAGCCGTTCCTCGGCCTTGTCGAGGCGGCCAGGTTCGAAATCGAAGGCGTTGGCGGCGGCGTCGACCTCGGCGATGGCCTCGGCGGCCTCGACCATGGTGCGGTCGATGGCCTCGGCGGCGCTGGTCAGGCGCACCAGCACGGGGTGATCGGCCTCGACGCCCGCCTGGGTCGCGCGCTGGCGCGCATGTTCGACGGCGCGCAGGGCGGCGGACAGTTTCTGGCTCAGCTTGTCGCCGCCCAGATTGGTGCGGGCGTCGGCCAGGTCGGCCACCGCCTTCTCCGCTGCACCCAGCACGGCGCGCTCGCCTGCCAGTTCCGTCTCCTCGTCCTCACGCGGATCGAGCGCGTCGAGGTCGGCGAGGTTCAGAGTGATCTCTTCAGCCCGCGAGGCCGCATCGGCGGCGGCGGCGCGCAGGCCTTCCAGCTTCGCCTCGGCCGCCTTCAGCCTGTCGGACGCGGCGAAGACCCCGCCAAGCTGGGGCGCCAGACCGCCGTAGGCGTCGAGCAGGCCGCGATGCGTCTTCCAGTCCAGCAGGCCCACGGTCTCATGCTGGCCGTGCACCTCGACCAGACGGGCGCCGATCTCGCGCAGGGCGGCGACCCCGGCCGGCTGGTCGTTGACCCAGGCCCGGCTGCGGCCGTCGGCGGACAGGACGCGACGCAGGATCAGCGTCTCGCCCGGGGTCACGTCGAAGCCCTTCTCCCGGATCAGTTCGATCAGGTCCTCATCGTCGGGCGCGGTGAAGACGGCGGTAGCCACGGCCTGTTTGGCGCCGGAGCGAACAAGACCCGCCTCGCCTCGCCCGCCCAGCGCCAGGCCCAGGGCGTCGAGGATGATCGACTTGCCCGCCCCGGTCTCGCCGGTCAGCACGGTCAGGCCCTCGTCGACCTCCAGATCGAGGACGTCGACCAGCACCACGTCGCGGATCGAAAGACTGGTCAGCATGGGGCGAAACGATTCGGCATCGCCGACACTCTAGACCAGAACTTTCCGGGAACGGTCAGCCCGGAATGATCCGGCGCAGCCAGCTCTCGCGCTCGCCGGTCGGGGCCGTCTCAGGTTGGCGGCCATCCTCGGTCAGCAGGGCGTAGGCCTCGGCGTACCAGGGGCTGCCCGGATAGTTGTAGCCGAGCACGGCGCCGTTGCGCTCCGCCTCGTCCTTCAGGCCCAGCGTCAGATAGACCTCGACCAGGCGGTACAGGGCTTCCGGGGTATGCGAGGTGCGCTGGAAGGCCTCGTTGTCGATGACGGCCTTGTAGCGGCCGATGGCGGCCAGCGGCTGGTTGGCGCGCTGGTAGTAGCGGCCGATGTTCATTTCCTTGCCGGCCAGCTGGTCATTGACCATGTCGATCTTCACGGTCGCGTCGGTGGCGTAGGACGAGTTGGGGTAGCGGCGGGCGACGTCGCGAAGACCGGCCAGCGCCTGTTCGGCCTGACCCTGGTCGCGGCCCACGTCCACGATCTGCTCGAAATGGCAGGTGGCGCGCATGTAGAAGGCGTAGGCGGCCGACGGGCTGCCCGGGAACAGCTGGATAAAGCGGTCCGAGGCGGCGATCGATTCCTCGTAATTGCCGTTCTGGTAGTAGGCGTAGATCTGCATCAGGATCGCGCGGCGCGACCATTCCGAATACGGGTGCTGGCGCTCGACTTCCTGGAAATAATCCACGGCGTCGGCCCAACGGTGACGCTGAAGCCGTTCGTAGCCGGTGTTGTAGAGCAGTTCGACGGGCCGCTCCTCATAGGCCAGGCGCGGGCGATTCTGACCGCCGTTGCACGCCGCGACGGTCAGCGTGGCGACAGTCGCCAGCAGCAACACGCCGCCCCGGCGCAGAACGGACGAAGACCGGAAGGAAATCGGCAACTTGGAACCTCATCACACGCCGCCCGGACGCCGCCAGAGGCTCGTCGGGTATCAAGATCGCGTTCTCTAACATCGGCGTTCGCAACGCGCCATGCGCCGGATAAGGGCAATCACGGCTTGATACGGGCCGACGCACTGCTAAAGAGCGCGCAAGACGGAACAGACGTCATTGGCGGTTCGATGACGGCGAAAGGATGACCGGATGAAGCTGCTCGCTGGCAACTCGAACCGGACCCTGTCCCAGGCCATCGCCGACCACCTCGACATGCCCCTCACCAAGGCCCAGGTAAAACGCTTCGCCGACAACGAGGTATTCGCGGTCATCGAGGAGAACGTCCGAGGCGAGGATGTCTTCGTCATCCAGTCGACCTCCTATCCGGCCAACGACAACCTGATGGAGCTGCTGATCTGCATCGATGCCCTTGTGCGGGCCTCGGCGCGGCGGATCACGGCGGTCATGCCGTATTTCGGCTATGCGCGTCAGGACCGGAAGACCGGCGGCCGCACGCCGATCTCGGCCAAGCTGGTCGCCAACATGATTACCCGCGCCGGCGCCGACCGGGTCCTGACCATGGACCTGCACGCCGGCCAGATTCAGGGCTTCTTCGACATCCCGACCGACAATCTGGTCGCCACCCCCGTGCTCGCCCAGGACATCAGGGATCGCTACCCGCGCGGCAATCTGATGATCGTCTCGCCCGATGTCGGCGGCGTGGTGCGCGCCCGGTCGCTGGCCGAACGGCTCAACGTCGACCTGGCCATCGTCGACAAGCGCCGCCCCAGGGCGGGCGAGAGCGAGGTCATGAACATCATCGGCGACGTCGCGGGCCGCGAGTGCATCCTGTTCGACGACATCGTCGATTCGGGCGGCACCCTGGTCAACGCCGCCAAGGCCCTGATCGCGGCCGGGGCGACGAACGTCTCCGCCTATATCAGCCACGGCGTCCTGTCGGGCCCGGCGGTCCAGCGCGTCACCGACGGCCCGCTGAAGGAACTGGTGATCACCGATTCGATCGAGCAGCCGCACGAGGTGCTGTCCTGCTCCAAGATCCGCACCGTCCCGGTCGCCCCGCTGATGGGCGAGGCCATCCGCCGGATCGCGAACGAGGAATCGGTCTCCAAACTGTTCGACTAGACCTTGATCGGCTGAGGAGGAATCGCTTTGCGATTGAGCTGATGCCGTGAATCAAGGTCCAGGTTAATTCTGGAGCCTGATCCGACCGGAAAACCGCGCGCACTTTTCCGGATCAGGCTCAAGTCACGAAAAAGTCGGCCGCCATGCCTCAAAACGGCCGGACTGGGCGTTTCAGTCGGAACATGCTTTCGGGGACTTTCCATGCGCCTTTCATTCCGTAGCCAGGGCCCGACCCTGGCCGCCCTCGCCGTCACAAGTCTTCTGGCCGCATGCGGCCCCAGCCGCGCCGAGCTGCAGGCCGAGGAAATGCGCGTCGCGGCCATCGAGGCCGCCGCGATCACCGCCCGCCTGCCGCCGCCTGTCGCCCTGAACGACAGCGTGGCCCAGTCCGCGGCCGTGTATCTGACCTTCACCCGCGACATGGCGACGATCCGGGGCGGCTTCGCCAGCCCCGACGCAGTTCAGGCGGCGCTGCGGCGCGGCGCGTCCTACGATGCCAACCAGATCTCGCGCGGCCTGGTCGCCTATGCCTCCATCCTGGCGCTGCAGTCGCCGGAGTTCGTCTCGGGCGTCCGCCAGGCCGGGGCCGAACCGACCGTTCGCCGCCAGATCATCGACCGCATCGTCGCCAACCCCGAGTATGCCTCGACCCTGCCCGGAGCCGAGGCCGCCGCCAGCCTGGTCATGGCGGTACTGGAGGCCGACGTGATCGCCCTGAGCGCGGCGGCCGATTCGGTCGAGAGCGACGCCTACAACATCCAGTACACCGGCGATCAGCGTCACGGCTGGGGGCGCGCCACGCCGCCGGATCGCGAAGGCCGGCTGCAGGCGGTCAAGGACCTGTCCCGCACCATCCTGCCCTCCGCCTCGGAGGCTGCGCGTCTCCATGCCGCCTCGAACAGCGGTTCTGGCCTGGGGGTGACCGCCGGACGCACGCGGCGAGCGCCCTATGCCCCGTCGGTGACCAACGCCATCGCCATGGCCGCCCTCGCCGCCCTGGGCGCCGCCGGGGACAACGCCCGCGCCAATACCGAAGCGCTGCAATACGACCGTGCCAGCCAGGACTGCCTGGCCAGTTCCAAGCTGAACCTGTTCCAGTGTCTGGCCGCCGCCCGCCCGACCTATGAGGACATGTTCTGCCTCGGACGCCATGTGATCCGGGACCTGTCGACCTGTGCGCGCGGCGCCGCCTTGCCGACCGCGATCATCACTGTCGGCAATCCGACCCAGAGCGGCGGACCCGCACGCTCACCGGCGATCACGCCGGAACCGCTGCAACCCGCGCCCCCGACCGAACCGAGCATCTCGCCGCTTCCCCTCCAGGTTCCGCCCCCGCCATCGACCGCGCCTCGACTGACCCCGGTCGCGCCCCCGGCCGGGCAGACCGCGACCCAGCGGCTGAACGCCGGTCCCAACGGCTGAGTTTCGCCGTCCGGCGCCGGAGAGTTGAACGGCCGAGGCCCGGATTAACGTTCGGAAAACCCTGGGTAAGGCTTATAAGCCGACATCGATACGGCGCCGGGAGAGCGCCACTACATCCTTGTGGGGAAATTCATCATGCGCCTGGCCCTTCCGCGTCGCGGCCTCGCCATCGCCGCTGCCGTCGCAGCCGCCATCCTGGCCTCGTGCAGCACGCCCGAGCCGATCGTTCCTCCGGCTCCGCCCCCGCCGCCGCCGCCGCCGCCGCCGCCGGTGACCCTGAACGAGGGTGTGGCCCAGGCCGCCTCCATCTATGTCACCTTCATCCGCGACGTCGGCACGATCCAGGCCGGCTTCCCCGACGCGGAGTCGATCCAGGCCGCCATGCGCAAGGGCGCGGCCTACGACCCAGCAACCCTGTCGCGCGGCATGATTGCCTATGCGTCGATCCTGGCCCTGCAGTCGCCGGAGTTCGTCGCTGGCGTCCGCACCTACGCCAACGACCCGCAGCAGCGCGCCGAGGTCATCGCCAACCTCATCCGCGATCCGGCCTATGCCGCTGGCCTGCCGGGCGCGGACGTGGCTGCCGGCCTGATCATCTCGACCCTCGGCCAGGACATCGCCGCCCTGACCACCGTCGCCGACGCCGTCGAGCAGGACGCCTACACGATCCAGGAGCGCAACGACCCGCGTCGCCGCTGGGCCGTGACCCCGATTCCGCATCGCGAGGTGCGTCTGGAGACGGCCAAGACCATCTCGGCCGGTCAGATGCTGCCCTCGGCGGAAGAATCCGCACGCCTCTTCACCGCCGCCAACAGCGGAACCGGCCTCAATCTGCCCGGAGCCACTCACGCCCCGCCCTACACCCCGGCCGTGGTCAATGCCCTGGCCATCGCGGCACTGGCCGCCATGGGCGCGGCGGGCGACGACGCCCGCGCCAACACCGAAGCCCTGTCGATCGAGACCAACGCCCAGTTCTGCCTGGATATGTCCAAGCTGAACCTTTTCCAGTGCCTGGCCGCCTCGCGCCCTAGC
This sequence comes from Brevundimonas subvibrioides, assembly GCF_002280785.1. Taxonomy (GTDB): domain Bacteria; phylum Pseudomonadota; class Alphaproteobacteria; order Caulobacterales; family Caulobacteraceae; genus Brevundimonas; species Brevundimonas subvibrioides_B. The sequence continues at coordinate 25,897 of NZ_NCEQ01000018.1, read as the reverse complement.
TACGAGGACATGTTCTGCGTCGGCCGCCACATCGTGCGCGACCTGGCGACCTGCACCACGGCCGCGACCATCCCCGTCCCTGCGGACCCGGCGATCGCCACCGCGGCCGTCACGCCGGTGGCCGTCGAGGCGACCACGGCGTCGCTTTCCGCGCCCGCGCCGGCCGCCAACTGATCTCCACATCCAAGGCCAGTTGCACACGCGGGCTCTTGCGTGTAATGACCCGCGCTCTTGAATTCGAGGGTCCATGACCCCGCCGCGCGGGCAGCTTTGGTCTGCGCAGGCGTTTTTTGTTGTTGAGGCGAGCCAGATGGCCGAGATCATTCTGAACGTGGATGTCCGCGAGAACACCGGCACCGGCGGCGCGCGCGCCGCGCGTCGCGCGGGCGCCGTTCCGGGCATCCTGTACGGCGGCGACAAGGCCCCCGTCGCCATCTCGGTCAACGAGAAGGATTTCCGCAAGAACCTGTACACCGGCAAGCTGCTGGGCCACCTGGTCACGCTGAAATACGGCGAAGAGACCCAGTCGGTCATCGCCAAGGACGTGCAGTTCGACCCCGTGTCGGACCGTCCTCTGCACTTCGACCTGATGCGCGTCGACGAGAACGCGACCATCAAGATCGAGGTCCAGATCCAGTTCATCAACGAAGACCAGTGCAAGGCCTTCCGCCAGGGCGGCTCGCTCGAGATCGTCCGTCACTCGGTCGAGATCATGGTCGCCGCCAACCACATCCCGGAAGACCTGGTCGTCGACCTGGCCGACCACAAGCTGGGCGACACCATCCGCTGGTCGGACGTCAAGATCCCTTCGGACGTCAAGCCGACCATCACCGACCGTGACTTCGTGATCGCCTCGATCAAGACCTCGTCGGCCGCCATCTCGGCCGCCCACGACGAAGAGACCATCGCCGAGGAACAGGCCGCCGCCGCCGAGGCTGCTGCGGACGACGTTCCCGCCACGGAACAGGGCGACGAAGCCGCTGCGGCAGACGGCGAGAAGTCGGAAGGCTGATCGACCGATCCACTCCTTCGGAAACGGCCCCTCCGGCGACGGACGGGGCCGTTTTCATTTCCGGATAGCGCCATGCTCATCATCGCCGGCCTGGGCAATCCGGGCGCCAAATACGAGAAGAACCGCCACAACATCGGCTTCATGGCCGTTGATGCGATCGGCTCGCGCTGGCGGTTCGGCGCCCCGCGCGCCAAGTTCCAGTCGGTGATCTCCGAGGGTGAGGTCGAGGGTCAGAAGATCCTGCTGATGAAGCCCCAGACCTTCATGAACAACTCCGGCAACGCCGTGGGCGAGGCGGCGCGTTTCTACAAGATACCCCCAGCGGACATCATCGTCTTCCACGACGAGATCGACCTGGCCCCAGGCCGGTTTCGCATGAAGACCGGCGGCGGGGCGGCAGGCCAGAACGGCGTGCGCAGCCTGATCAGCCAGCTCGGCCCCGACTTCCGCCGCGCCCGCATGGGCATCGGCCATCCCGGCGATCCGCAACTGGTCATGCCTCACGTCCTGGGCGACTTCCACAAGGCGGAGCAACCCTGGCTCGAGGCCCTGCTGAACGCCTGCGCCGACGCCTTGCCGTTCGCGGTCAAGGGCGAGGACGAACGCTATCAGGGCGAGGTCCTGCGCCTGGCCCCCGCGCCCAAGTTCAGCCCGCGTCAGGCCGCCCAGGCGGCGAAGGACGAATGATCAGTCTCCTCCCCGTGCGCGCTTGCGCACGGGGAGGAGACTATGCCGCGCTTCCCTCCGCCGCCGGCGTCCGCTATCGCCGCCCGGTGACCCGTCCTCAGGCCGAATCCTGGTCGACCGCGCGCTCGCTGGCCTTCCTGGCCGCGACGTTCGCCATCGTGTTCGGAAGCCTGCTGCCGTTCGCGGCCCTGGCGGCCTCGACGCCGGGCCACCCCATGGTCATCTGCTCGACCGAAGGACCCCAGACGATCGCCATCGGCGTCGATGGCGAACAGGGCTCCGGCAAGGGCATGGCCGGGGCCAAATGCGCCGCCTGCGTCCTCGCCTTCACCGCCGCCCTCCCCGACCCGCCGCGGCTGACGCCTCTGCGTGGCGCGGCGGTCCGCCCGGCCTCAGTCTTCGTCGTCCAGCACGAAGCCGCCCCGCCGCCTGCGCGCGGTCCCCCGCGCCCGCCCTCGACCGCTCCCCCTCAGGCCTGAACCAGACCGACGCCTTCGCCACGCGCGCCTGACCGGCTGCGCGTTCGCCTGTCCCTGATTCAGGAAATTCCATGTTGTTCAAGTCCACCGCAGCGCCTCTGGCGCTGCTGCTCGCCGCCGCGAGCGCGCCCGCCTTCGCCCAGACCACGCCGCAAGACGGAGCCACCGACCTCGGCGAGGTGATCGTCACCGGCGCCCGCAATCCCGAGGATCCGCCCGTCGTCGCCGAGGCCCGCCGCCGCCTGTCGCGCACCCCCGGCGCCGTCGCCGTCGTCTCGGCCGAGAGTCTCGAAACCCGCTACGCCCCCAACCTCGCCGACGTCCTGCGCGATGTGCCCGGCGTCTATGCCCAGAAGAAGTGGGGCGGCGACGTCCGGATCTCGATCCGGGGCTCGGGCATCGGCAACGCCAACCACCTGCGTGGCCTGTTCGTGTCGCAGGACGGCATCCCGTTCAACGAGGCCGACGGCTTCGGCGACGTCCAGATGGTCGACCCGCTGCTGGCCCGGTTCACCGAGGTGTACAAGGGCGGCAATGCCCTGCGCTTCGGCGGCGCCCTGCTGGGCGGGGCGGTCAATCTGGTCACCCCCAATGGCCGCACGTCAGGCGAAACCGCCAGCCTGCGCGCCGATTTCGGTTCGTGGGGAACCGGCCGCCTGCATGCCGAGGTCGGGGGCGTCCGTGGCGACTGGGACGGCTTCATCGGCGTGACCGGCGCGACGGCCGAGGGCTGGCGCCAGAACTCGGACGGCCAGCAGCAGTACCTCACCGCCAATATCGGCCGCAGCTTCGGCGAGGACCGCGAGGCCCGGCTGATCGTCCAGGGCGCCTATATCCATCAGCAGATCCCCGGATCGCTGACCCTGACGCAGGCCCTGAACACCCCGGTGATGGCCGCCGCCGCCAACGTCGCCAACGACTACCAGCGCGACTACGCCTCGGTCCGCACGACCCTGTCGACGCGCTGGCGTCTGTCACCCGGCCTGCTGTTCGAGGGCGCGGTGTATGGGACCTGGAAGGATCTGCATCACCCGATCTTCCAGGTCATCGACCAGCAGAGCCGCAACTACGGCGCCTTCGGCCGTCTCGACTGGGAGGGACAGGTGTTCGGCCTGCGCGCCGACGCCTTCGGCGGCGTCTGGTATCGCGTCGGCGATCTGGACGCCCGGCAGTTCGTCAATGTGCGCGGCTCCAGCGGCCCCCGCACCGCGAAGGCCCGCCAGAATGCCCGCGCGCTCGATCTGTTCGCCGAGGGGCGTCTGTTCGTCACCGACAGCATCGCCCTCGTCGCTGGCGGGGCCTGGGGCCGGGCCGAGCGCGACTATCAGAACTTCGCCCTGCCCGGCGTCGGCACGACCTTCAACCTGACCACCGGCAAGGACTACGACTGGTTCGCGCCGCGCCTCGGCATCCTCTGGGAGAGTGCGTCGGGCGCACAGGCCTATGCCAACGTGACCCGCTCGGTCGAACCCCCGAACTTCGGCTCCCTGTCGCCGACCGCCGGCGGTTTCGCGCCTGTCGAAGCGCAGGAGGCCTGGACCTGGGAGGCCGGCGTTCGCGGCCGCACCGCCCGGTTCTCCTGGGACATCGCCGTCTATCGCGCCAATCTCGACGGAGAACTGCTCAACTTCGTCGTCAATCCGGGGCTGGGCATCCCGGCCGCGACCTTCAACGCCGGGAAGACCATCCACCAGGGCGTCGAGGCCGGTCTCGACTGGCGCTTCGCGCCGGGCTGGAGACTGCGCCAGACCTACACCTTGTCCGACTTCAAGTTCGACGGGGACCGGGTCTATGGCGACAACGACCTGCCGCTGGTCCCCCCGCACGTCTATCGGGCCGAACTGCGCTACGATCATCCGGTCGGCTGGTTCGTCGCCCCCTCGGTCGAGTGGACGCCGTCGGACAGCTGGGTCGACTACAGGAACACGCTGAAGGCGCCCGGATACGCCGTCGTGAACCTCGGGTTCGGCTACACCCTCAACGACCGGGCCAGCCTGTTCGTCGACGCCCGCAACCTGCTGGACGAGCGCTACGTCTCGAACTTCAGCGCCGTAACCGACGCCCGCACCGCCTCAACCGCCGTCTTCTGGCCGGGCGAGGGCGTGTCGGCCTTCGTCGGCCTGCGGTTCGCCTACTGATGTCCGGCATCGACACCTCGGGAGCGGCTCCGGCCGCTCCCGGCCTCCTCTCGGGGGCCTACCGCGCGGTCTGGCGCTGGCATTTCTACGCCGGGCTGCTGGTGCTGCCCTTCCTGATGCTGATGGCCCTCACCGGCGCGCTCTATCTGTTCAAGACCGAGATCGACGGCATGGCCTATCGGTCCCTGTCCCACGTCGGGGCCCGGTCCGATGTCGCATCGCCCGACCTCTGGGTGCGGGCGGCGGAGGCCGGAACCGGCGGCAAGGTCGCCAACGTGCTGATGCCCGCACGAAACGACGAGGCGGTCCGGCTGACGGTCAATCTGCCGGACGGCGGCAAGCGCACCGCCTTCGTCGATCCGCACGATGCGCGCCTGATCGGCGTCACGGCCTTCGGCGGCGTCATGGAAACGGTGAAGAGGCTGCACAGCCTGATCCTGCTCGGAAGCTGGGCCAACTATGTCGTCGAGATCGTCGCCGGCTGGGCCATCATCCTGGTGGCCACGGGGATCTTCATGTGGTGGCCGCGCGGGCGGGATGTGGGCGTCGTCAGCCTGAAGGCGACCGATCCGAAACGGCGTCCGTTCTGGCGCGACCTGCACGCGGTCACGGGCCTCTATGCCGGGGCCGTCATCGCCTTCCTCGCCGTCACCGGAATGCCCTGGTCCGCCTTCTGGGGCGACCAGTCCATGGCCTGGGTCAAGGATCACGGCCTCGGCCGTCCGAAGCCGCCTGCGGCCGCAAGTCCTTTCGCCCATGCGGAGCATCAGGACGCGCCGATCGGCGTCGGCTGGACGATGGAGGGGATTGTCATGCCCACGCCTGACGCCGCCGGACCCGGCCGCCTGTCCGCCGTCGTCGCTGGGGCGGAGGCGCAGGGACTGACCCGCCCCTACACCATCTCCATCCCGACAGACCCCACGCTCGCCTATACGGCCGCCCGCGTCGTCCAGCAGGTCGAGGACACCCGCATCCTCTACATCGACGCGGCCACAGGGTCTGTGCAGGCCGACATTCGCTACGGCCAGTTCGGGATCGGCGCCAAGGCCTTTGAATGGGGCATCGCCGTGCACGAAGGCCGACAGTACGGCTGGCTGAATCGCTATGTCATGCTGGGCGGCTGTATCGCCGTCTGGCTGCTGGGCGTCAGCGCCATCGTCATGTGGTGGAAGCGCCGTCCCAGGGGGCGGCTGGCTGCGCCCGTCGCCCCGCCCGGCGCCCGCGCATATACCGCAGTTCTGACCATCGTCCTGCCGCTCGCCATCCTGTATCCTCTGACCGGTCTCAGCCTGGTCGTCGCCGTCGCAATTGATCGGCTCGTTTCAATGTTGAACCGCACGCGTTCGATCGTCTCGTGAAAGCACCGGAAACCCATGACACGCATTCTCGCCCTGCTGCCATTGCTGGCCCTCGCTGCCTGCGGCAACTCCGACAACACCACCATCGATGCCGAGGGGAATACGATCACGCCGATCGTGGTCGCCGACGCGGTCTGCCGGCCGACGCCGACGGGACGTCAGGTGACCGCCTGCTATCTGAACCTCGTCGCCGCCTCCGATGACCGGCTTGTGTCGGTTGACAGCCCCGCCGCCGCCCTGACGCAGATCCACGAGACCTCGATGGAGGGCGGCATGGGGATGATGCGGCCCATCGAGGGCGGCGTGCCCCTCGCCGCCGGGGAGCCCGTGGCGTTCAGCCCGGGCGCGAACCACATCATGCTGAGCGGCGTGCGTGAGCCTCTGGCGACCGGCGACACGGTCGAACTGACCCTGACGTTCGAGAACGCGCCCAAACTGGTGGTCGCCGCCACCGTTGGTCAGCCGACCGAAGCCAATGCGGGCGCTCCGGCGGCCTGATCGGGAATGAGACTGCGAGCCTGACAAACGGGTCCGAACCCGTTAAAGGCTCGCCCTTCATTCAAAGTCCGAAAGCCCCATGGCCCTCAAAGTCGCGATCGTCGGCCTGCCCAACGTCGGCAAGTCCACCCTGTTCAACGCCCTGACCAAGACGGCGGCGGCCCAGGCCGCCAACTATCCGTTCTGCACCATCGAGCCGAACACCGGCGACGTGGCCGTGCCGGAGCCGCGTCTGGACGCCCTGGCGGAGATTGCAGGGTCGAAAGAGGTCATCCCCTCGCGCATCACCTTCGTGGACATCGCCGGCCTGGTGCGCGGCGCGTCCAAGGGCGAGGGCCTGGGCAACCAGTTCCTGGCCAACATCCGCGACTGCGACGCCGTGGCCTTCGTCTCCCGCTGCTTCATCGACGACGACATCACCCACGTCGAGAACCGCATCGACCCGATCAGCGACCTCGACATCATCGAGACCGAGCTGATGCTGGCCGACCTCGAAAGCCTCGAGAAGCGGGTCGTCAACGTCGAGAAGAAGGCCAAGGGCGGCGACAAGGACGCGCAGCAGACGCTGAAGCTGATCAATATGGCCCTGACCCCGCTGCGCGCCGGCAAGCCCGCCCGCACGGTCAAGGTCGACAAGGAAGACGAGAAGGCCTGGCACATGCTCCAGCTGCTGACCTCGCTTCCGGCCCTGTACGTCTCGAACGTCGATGAGGGTTCGGCCGACAAGGGCAACGCGCTGTCCGACCTGGTCGCCAAACGCGCCGCCGAGGACAATGCGAACTCGGTCGTCATCTCGGCCAAGATCGATTCCGAACTGGCCGTTCTCGACGCCGCCGAACAGGCCGAGTTCCTGGAAGGCCTCGGACTGGCCGAACCCGGCCTGAACCGCCTGATCCGCGAGGCCTATTCGCTGCTGGGCCTGCAGTCCTACTTCACGGTCGGACCCAAGGAGGCCCGCGCCTGGACCATCCACGTCGGCGACACCGCGCCCCAGGCGGCCGGCGTCATCCACACCGACTTCGAGAAGGGCTTCATCCGCGCAGAGACCATCGCCTTCGAGGACTATGTCGCCCTGCGCGGCGAGGCGAAGGCGCGCGAGGCCGGCAAGCTGCGCGCGGAGGGCAAGTCCTATGTCGTCAAGGACGGCGACGTGATGAACTTCTTGTTCAACTGACGGATCAAGGCACGACGGGTTGCGTCGTGGCCGTGTCCTCCAGCGTCGTGCATTTCCTGAGCGTCACCGGCTCTCCCGCCCGGTCGAGATAGCTCAGCCGCATGACGTCCTGTGTCACCTGGAACCGGACCCGCTCCGATAGCGCCGTCCCCTCGGCGATGCAGGCGAGGGTCGCGACATAGCCGTCGGCGACCTCGTCCACCGCTGCGATCATGCAGCTGTTCTCATAGCCCTCAAACCGGGTCGCGGTGATCTGGATCGGCCGGCGCTCGCCCTGGGGAGCCGCGCACCAGTTGACGTCCGCCGCCCAGCGGCCGACGAAACTGGCCGCGCCCCGACCGGGCAGCATCGAGGTCTGGCCTCGCACGGGCGGCGCGGACGGATCCTCGACGGTGATCCCTGCGGCGGGTTCGGTCGGCGGATTGACCGGGCCGTTGTCTCCGCAGCCTCCCAAACCAAGAACAAGGATCGCCGGGGCGAGGGTCCGCAGAAACAGGGTCATGGCCCTTCAACGCCCGGGCCGGGGTCAAGGTTCAGGGCCGTCATCCCCGGATCGAGTCCGGGGATGACGGGGGTCAGCCTATTGCCGCGCCGCGTCGCTGGCGGCCCGGCGGGCGCCGAACTCCGAGGTCGGCTTCCAGGTCGGCCATTCGTCGCCGTTGGCCAGTTGCAGCCCCAGCCGGTAAAGCAGGGTCAGGTTCTCGACCGCGGAGCGCAGGTCCCAGTCCGCCGACCATTCGTCAGAGGGCTTGTGATAGTCGGCGCCGAACCTGGCGTCCCAGGCCGCCTGACCGGCTTCGACGCCGCCTTCGTCCCAGTCCACGCCGTGCCAGGTCATCAGGGCGGGCACGCCCATGCGGACGAACGGGAAGTGGTCCGAGCGGGTGTAGAAGCCTTGCTCCGGCTGGCGATCGTCGGTGATCACCCGCCCCTCGGCCGCCGCCAGGGTCGCCAGATCGTCTTCCAGCGTGTTCTGGCCCAGGCCGAAGATGGCCACGTCGCGGGTCGGACCCGACAGCGGCAGCATGTCGATATTGATGTCGGCGACGGTCGTCTCCAGCGGATAGACCGGGTTGGCGGCATATCCGTAGGACCCCAGCAGACCCATCTCCTCGGCCGCCATATGGGCGAAGACGATGGTGCGCTCCGGCTGCGGAGCCGCCTTGATCTGGCGCGCCATCTCCAGGATGCCGATCGTACCCGAGGCGTTGTCCCAGGCGCCGTTGTAGATGTTGTCCTCGGTGGTCGAGACCGGGCTGACGTGGTCCGCCCCGACGCCGACGTGATCCCAGTGAGCCGAATAGATGATGATCTCGTCGGGCCGCTCCGTGCCGGGGATCCTGGCCAGCAGGTTGTGGGTGGTCAGGCTGTCGATGGTCTCCTCCTGGGCGACCGACAGGGTCACGCCGTCCAGCGCCACCGCCGTGAAGTTTCCGCTCTCGACAGTCCCCAGCGTCGCCATGTCCAGACCGGCGGCGGTGGCCCAGGCCAGACCGACGTCGTGGTTGACGGCGCCGGAGAACTCCAGATCCGCCGCACCCGGCGTCAGGGTACGCTGGCGGTTGGCGAACTGGGCCCCGCGCAGCCAGCCGGCATCGGTCGCCGGGACCGTGGCCAGGCTGATGACGCCGACGGCGCCGCGCGCGAAGGCCTCGTCGGCCTTGTAGGCGCCGCTGTTGTAGGCGGTCGGATAGACGCCGTTGAACCGCTCTGCGACCTCGGCGGAGTTGGGTTCGCCGGACATGACGATGACGACCTTGCCGCGCACGTCGATGTCGCCGTAGTCGTTCCAGTTCCGCTCGGGCGCATTGATGCCATAGCCGACGAACACCAGCCCGGCGTTCTCGATCGCCGCCTTGCCGTCATTGGTCGCCGCACGCAGCGTGATGTCGGTCCCGACGGTCATCGGATGGACAGTGCCGTCCGGCCCGGTCCAGCTGGCCGAGGCGGCGCCCGCGACGGGCGTAAAGCGCTTCAGCACGACGTCCTGCAGCCACTGACCGTTCGGCCCGCCGGGCTGCAGACCCATGTCCTCATACTGGGCCTGCAGCCAGGCCAGGGTCATGCGCTCGCCGTCAGTGCCCGGGTAACGGCCCTGGAAATCGTCGGCGGAGATGTGGCGGATACCTTCGGAAATCCGTTCGGCCGAGAAGTCCTGGGCCGAAGCCAGTCCCGCCGACAGAACCAGGGCCATCGCGGCCGCACCACCGAACAATCCACGCAACATCAGGGCTCTCCTCGCCATTTGGGCGCGGACATTAGGGCGGGCTGTGGGGAGAAAAGCATTACGGTTTGGTCATCTAGCCCTTCCCTTCTCCCCTTGCGGGAGAAGGTGGCAGCCGAAGGCTGACGGATGAGGGGTCATACCGGCGGCTGGAGTCAGGGCAGGCAGGGCTGACCTTCGAAGGTCAGCGCAACCCCTCATCCGACCTCGCTTCGCTCGGCCACCTTCTCCCGCAAGGGGAGAAGGACAACTACTCCCGCTCGCCGGCCGTCGCCGCCCGTGCGGGTCCGAACTCCGAGCCGTCCTTCCACTGCGGCCAGTCGCGGCTGTTGGCCAACCCCTGCCCTAGCGACCAGTAGACCTGCAGGTCCTGGATCTGGCCGGAATAGTCCCAGTCGGCCGACCATTCGTCCTCGGCCTGGTGATAGCGGTTGGCGGTGTAGGCATCGCGCGACGCGAGACGCTCGGCGATCGGTTCCTCGACGAAGGCGCCGCTCGACTTGGCATAGGCCATGGGCACGCCGCGCTTGGCCAATGGGAAGTGGTCGGACCGGAAATAGGTGCCCGAAGCCGGGTTGCCGTCGGGCTGGATGACACGTCCCTGCCCTTCCACGATCACGGCCATACGCTCGTCGAAGTCCGACTGGCCAAAGCCGACGACGCCGAAGGCGGCCGTGCGGCCATAGACATTGGCCGAGTCCATGTTCACCCCGCCGACGGTCGTGGCCAGCGGATAGATCGGGTTGGCGGCATAGTATTCCGATCCCAGCAGACCGCTCTCCTCGGCCGTGAAGCCGATGAAGACGATCGACCGCTCCGGCCGCTCGCCGGCCGCATAGACCCGCGCCAGTTCGATCAGCCCGGCGATGCCCGAGGCGTTGTCGATCGCGCCGTTGAAGATGGCGTCGCCGTTCGCGTCCGGCGTGCCGACCCCGATGTGATCCCAGTGGCCGGTGTAGAGGAAGGTCTCGTCCGGATGGGTCGAACCCTCCAGGCGACCGATGATGTTGTGCGTCTCGATCCGCTGCGAAGCCACGTCGAACATCACGTCCATCCCCGCGCCCTCGAGCGTCACCGGCTGGAAGTCGCGGCTGCGCGCCTGCACCTTCAGAGCCTCGAAATCGAGGCCTGCGTGCTGGAACAGGTCTACGGCGACATCGCGCTGGATCCAGCTTTCCATCGGCACACGCTCGTCGGCATTCGCGCGCACGATGTCGAAGTTCGGCCCGGTCCAGCTGTTGCGCACCGTGGTCCAGCCATAGGAGGCCGGATCGGTCTCGTGGACGATGATGACGCCCGCCGCCCCCTGACGCGCCGCCTCCTCGTACTTGTAGGTCCAGCGCCCGTAGTAGGTCATGGCCCGGCCGCCGAAGGTGTTCAGCGCCGGCTCCTCGAAGTCCGCGTCGTTGACGAGGACGACCAGGATCTTGCCCCGCATGTCCTGGCCCTTGAAATCGTCCCAGTCCCGCTCAGGAGCCTTGACGCCATAGCCGACGAAGACCAGCGGCGCGTCCATCAGCATGACATGGTCCTCGCCCGGACGCCGGCTGGAGATGACGATCTGTTCGCCCTGGGCCAGGGGCAGGGTCCAGTCGCCCACGGTCAGCCGGGCCTGGATGTTCGAGGCGGAGAAGCGGTTCAGCGCCACGGCCTGGGTCCAGCCGCCATTGTCGCCGCCGGGCTGCAGACCTGCCGCCTCGAACTGCCCGGAGACGTAGTCAATGACCTTCTGTTCCGCAGGGGTGGCGATGCCGCGGCCCTCGAAGTCGTCGGCGGACAGGATGCGGATGTGTTCGGACAACCGTGCCCCGTCGAACGCGGGGTCCTGCGCCCAGGCGACGGCAGTCAGGGACAGACCGGCCAGCAGCGCGGCGATGGCGGTGAACGAACGCATGGGCAAACCTTCGACAGTTCGAGACGGGTAAAACCTAGGACACGCGGCTGCGGGTGTCGATGCGACCTTCCTTCTCCCCTTGCGGGAGAAGGTGGCAGCCGGAGGCTGACGGATGAGGGGTCATACCGGCGGCTGATGTGGGCAGGCAGAACCGACTTCAGAGGTCTGCGTGACCCCTCATCCGACCTCGCTTAGCTCAGCCACCTTCTCCCGCAAGGGGAGAAGGGTTTCCGTCCTCTCCGCCACGAAAAAGCCCGCCGGGGGAACCGGCGGGCTTGATGTCTTCGGCGTGAACCGGGGCGTGGCCCTAGTGGGCGACGCCCTTCCAGATGCGGCGATAGCTGGCGTAGGTGATGCCGGCGAAGATGGCGAGGAAGGCGAGGACGCCCATGCCCGACTGTTTCCGTTCCGTCGCCCTGGGGTCCGAGGACCAGGCGATGAAGGCCGCGACGTCCTTGGACATCTGGTCGACCGTCGCCTCGGTGCCGTCGTCATAGGTGACCTGGCCATTGGCCAGCGGCGCGGGCATGGCGATGAAGCCGCCGGCCGGGACCTGTTCCGGATCGCCGTCCCAGAACGGGGTCATGTCGCCCGCCATGTACGGATTGTAGTGCTGGGTCGCCGTGATCCGCAGTCCGGCCGGCGCGGCTGCGTAGCCCGAAAGCAGCGAATAGATGTAGTCGGCGCCGCCGTGACGGGCCTTGGCCATCACCGACAGGTCGGGCGGGGCCGCCCCGCCGTTCGCGGCGGCCGCGGCCGTGCGGTTGGGATAGGGGTTCGGGAATTTGTCGGCCGGGGTGGCGGGACGCATGATCGCCTCGCCGGTCTCGGTGTCGATGTCCCCGACCTCGATCTCGGCGGCCAGGGCCCGGACGAACCGGTTGGCGGCCGGGTTCTCGGCGTGAGGGTCATAGAAGGGACCGCCCTTCTCACCCAGATTGCGGAAATGCATCAGGTCCATCGAGTGGCAGGCCGCGCAGACCTCGCGATAGACCTTGTAGCCGCGCTGCAGCTGCCCCTGGTCGAACGTGCCGAACGGCCCGTCGAAGGTGAAGCCGCCCGAACGCGGGTGATGGGCGCCGCCCTCGGCAAGGGCGGGAGACGCCGCGCCGACCACCGCCAGAGCAGCGACCGACAGGGCCAGTTTGCGAATATCCATGGTGACTTTCTTGGCGGACATCGCGATCAGCCCTTCTTTTCGGCGTCGGCGGGAACGGCGCCGCTCATCGCGAGCGGCCCCGACAGGACCGGCTCGGAGATCGACGCGGGGATCTTCAGCGGCGTCTCCTTCAGGCCCACGAAGGGCATGATGACGAAGAAGAAGGCGAAGTAGTAGAGCGTGGCCAGGCGGGTCAGCCACAGGTAGCTGTTCAGCTGGCCGTCGATCAGGGTGAAGCTCGGCATGCCGGGAACCACCTGGGCGTCCGGCAGCTGACCGCCGCACCAGCCCAGGATCAGGCCGACCACCACGAAGATCAGGAAGAAGATCTTCATCGTCGGGCGATAGCGCATCGACCGCACCTTGGAGGTGTCCAGCCACGGCAGGATGAACAGCACGCCGATCGAGCCGAACATGGCGACCACGCCGCCAAACTTGTCAGGAATGGCCCGCAGGATCGCGTAGAACGGCAGCATGTACCACTCGGGCACGATGTGCGCCGGCGTCTGCAGCGGGTTGGCCGGGATGTAGTTGTCGGCGTGGCCCAGGGCGTTCGGCATGAAGAAGACGAACACTGCGAACATCATCAGGAACACCAGCAGGGCGAAGCCGTCCTTGACCGTATAGTAGGGGTGGAACGGGATCGTGTCCTTGGCCTCGCGCTCCTTGGGGATCAGGATCCCGACCGGGTTGTTCTGGCCGGCCGTGTGCAGGGCCCAGAGGTGCAGCACCACGACACCGAAGATCACGAACGGCAGCAGATAGTGCAGCGAGAAGAAGCGGTTCAGCGTGGCATTGTCGATGGCCGGGCCGCCGCGCAGCCAGATCAGGACCGGTTCGCCGATCATCGGGATGGCCCCGATCAGATTGGTGATGACCTCGGCGCCCCAGTAGGACATCTGGCCCCACGGCAGGACGTAGCCTAGGAAGGCCGTGGAGATCATCAGGAAGAAGATCACGCAGCCGAGGATCCAGATCATCTCCCGCGGCGCCTTGTATGAGCCGTAGTAGAGGCCGCGCAGCATGTGGATGTAGACCGCCACGAAGAACATCGACGCCCCGTTGGCGTGGACGTATCGGATCAGCCAGCCGCCGTTGACGTCGCGCATGATCCGCTCGACCGAGGCGAAGGCCATCGCCGTGTTCGGCTGGTAGTGCATGGCCAGGAAGATGCCGGTGGCGATCTGGGTGACCAGGCAGATCGTCAGGATCGCGCCGAAGGTGTACCAGTAGTTCAGGTTCTTCGGCGTCGGCAACGACAGGTAGTCGGCGCCGAAGCGCACGATCGGAAGCCGGGTGTCGAGCCACTTCTCGACGCCGGTCTTGGGAACGTAGGTGGATTCGTGTCCGCTCATCTTGTCCGCTCTCAGCCGATCCGAATGGTGGAGCCGGCGGTGAATTCGTAGTTGGGAACCACCAGGTTCTTCGGCGCCGGACCCTTACGGATGCGACCCGATGCGTCGTAGTGCGAACCGTGGCAGGGGCAGAACCAGCCGCCGTAATCGCCCGAGCCGAAGGTCGGGATGCAGCCCAGGTGCGTGCAGGACCCGATCACGATCAGCATCGGCTCGTGGCCGACCTTGGTGCGTTCCTGGTCGGTCTGCCGTTCCTTCAGGTCGGAGGCGTCGTTGTCGGCGATCACGCGCGTCAGCTCGGCGGCGGTGCGGTTGCGCACGAACACCGGCTTGCCCTGCCAGGTGATGACGATCTGCATCCCCTCGGCCACCTTGGAGGTGTCGAACTCGACGGTCGACAGCGCCAGGGTGTCGGCGGCCGGGTTCATGGAGTTGACCAGCGGCCACACCATCATCACGCCCGCGCCAACGGCTGCGGCGCCGGCCGCGATATGGATGAAGTCCCGGCGGGTGGCGTCACCTTCGGGATGTTCGTTCGTCACGACCGATTCGGCCACGTCTCACCTCTGTAAAACTCGCATCGTGGCCCGTGGGAAGACGGCCCGCTATCGAGGGAATGTTCTTAGCGCGGTAAAGAGGTTTAGACCCGGTCAGGCTTTGCGGCTTGTCGCCGCAAGTGGCTGCGGTTACTTGAGAACCGCTCGCAGTACTGACCGCGACAAGACCCCTGCCCGCGCGTATGGAGGGCCTTAGAATGCGTCTCGCCCTTTTTCAACCGGCCATTCCCCAGAACGTGGGCGCCTGTATCAGGCTGTCGGCGTGTTTCGGGATCGAGCTGCACATAATCGAGCCCACGGGCTTCCTTTTCGACGACCGGGCCATGAAGCGCGCGGCGCTCGACTACGGCCCCCTGTCGCACATGACGCGCCATGCCGACTGGGACGCCTTCCAGGCTGCGCGAGGTCCGGGGCGGCTGATCCTGTTCACGACCCGGGGCGCCACGCCGCTGACCGCCTTCGTCTTCCAGCCTGACGACACCCTGCTGTTCGGGTCCGAGAGCTCGGGCGCGCCCGACTTTGTCCATGCCGCCGCCGAGGCCCGCATCTTCATCCCCATCCGCCCGGAGGCGCGCTCGCTGAATCTGTCGGTAAGCGCAGGGATAGGCCTGTTCGAGGCCCTGAGACAGACCACCGCCTGACGTGCCACTGTCCCGGCCCAACGGGAACGGCGACCATGGGTCTCTTCGACATCTTCACCGGCGGCTCCAGGCCGAGCGGCCCTCGCATCGGCCCCGCCGAGCTCCGCGAGGCCCTGCTGGCCGTCAACCGGGACGGCGCGCCCTGGCATGTCCGCGACGGCGCCAGGGAGAAGGTCGATCTGGTCGCCGAATGGAAGATCGTCGACGCCGCCTGGTTCGAGATCTTCGCCAAGGCCGGGGTGAAGCGCGTCTTCAAGATCCTGATGAAGGTCGACGAGACGTCGGGCCAGGTCCGTTCGGTCGACCAGGAGTTCGAAGTCGAATGGCGTGCGGGCGTGCCTTCCCTGAGCGACCTCTCCGTCGTCGGCGGCCACGCCAGGTTCAGCGGTTTCCGCGGTCAGTCGTGGGAGATGAGCACCGAGACGGTCTGGGCCTTCCGCGAGGAGGATCTCAGCTGGGGCAAGATCTACAGCTACAACTTCAACACCGACGAGATGAAGAAGCCCCTGGAAGCCGCCGCCAAGGCCGCCGGCTGGGGCTGGCGCGGCGTCGCCTTCGGCAAGCTCTAGCCGATCACTCCGGCGCGCCCGCCGTCGCGATGACCGCCAGGCTCGGCCGCTCGCCGGACCTGGACGCCGCCACCGCCTCGACCGCCCGCATCACCCGGAGCACGTTCTCTCCCGCCAGTTTGCGGATGTCGCCCTCCGACCAGCCGGCCGCCATCAGGGCCGCGAGGATGCGCGGATAGGCGTCCACGCCCTGGACCTCCTCGGGCAGGCTGGTGACCCCGTCGAAGTCGCCGCCCAGGCCGACGTGATCGATACCGGCGACCTCACGCACATGCTGGATGTGGGCGACGACGTCGGCGAGGCCCGCTGTCGGTTGCGGGTGAGCCGCGTCCCAGGCCGCCGTGCCCGCCGTCACCGCCCCTGCGTCTCCCGGATTGAGCGCCAGCAGCCGCGCCGCCTCCGCCGCCCGATCGGCGTTCCAGCTCCGGACCGCCTCCGAGATGAACCCGGGCACGAAGGTCACCATCACCACACCGCCGTCGTCCGCCATGGCGCGCAGCACGCTGTCGGGCACATTGCGGGGATGGGCCGTCACCGCGCGCGCCGAGGAGTGGGAGAAGATCACCGGCGCCTCCGACACCCGCATGGCGTCGATCATCGTCTCCTCCGAGACGTGGCTCAGGTCGACCATCATGCCGATCCGGTTCATCTCGCGCACCACGTCCTCGCCGAAGGGCGACAGCCCGCCCCATTTCGGCGCGTCCGTGGCGCTGTCCGCCCAGGTCGTTGTCTTCGAATGGGTCAGGGTGATGTAGCGCGCGCCCGCCTGATGGAATTCGCGCAACAGGCCCAGCGAATCGTCGATCGAATAGCCGCCCTCCATACCGATCAGGCTGGCGATCCTGCCCGCCGCATGGATGCGCTCGACGTCGTCGGCGGTCGTCGCCAGTTCGAACACGTCGGGATGGGCGGCCACGATGCGCCGGACCGTGTCGATCTGTTCAAAGGTCTCGCGCGCCGCCTCGGTCGGCGTCAGGGTCGCGGGCACATAGACCGACCAGAACTGGCCGCCGACGCCCCCGGCCCTCAGGCGCGGGATGTCGGTGTGGAGCGCCGTCGAGGCGTCGAGATTGGTCGCCAGATCGACGGCGTGCGGGTCGTTTCCATAGCCCTGCCGCAGCGCCCACGGCAGGTCGTTGTGGCCGTCGATCAGCGGTGTGGTCCGCAGAATTTCGCGCACCCGCGCCTCTCCGTCCTGAGCCGCTGCAGGAACGGCCAAGGCCAGCATGGACACGGCGAGCAGGCAGGAACGGATCATGGCGACCTCCGGAAAACAATGACGGGAGGAGACTGGCAGACGCCGGGCTCCAGAAACAAAGCGGTTATCGGTCGCCCAGGCTGAGCCGTCCGATCAGGACCGCCGCGCGCTGCGACTGGCGCACCAGACTGTCGAGATCGATCGACTCGCCCACGGCATGGGCGCCCGACCCGGCCGTGCCGAGCCCGCCCAGCGTATCCACATCTGCGGCGACGAAGCCCGAGTCCGCCGCCCCGCGCCTGGCCGGGTCAAAGGGCGCCATCTCGGGCAGGCCGAGGTCGCGGTTGACCGCGTTCAGCCGCTCCAGCAGCGCGGTATTGCCCGGCGTCGGCGCCATCGGCGGATAGCCGTCCTCGGCGAAGACGAGCTCGGCCGTCGTCTTCGCCAGGTGATCATCGACGATCCCCGCCATCCGGTCACGGACCCGGGCGTCCTGTTCCGGCGTCAGGGTGCGCAGGTCCCCGCGCGCGATCGCCGTCTCCGCCACGATATTGGTCTTGCCCGAGGCCTGGACGCGGAAGCCGGCCGCATCGATCTCCGCCGGCGTCCCGCCCGCGATGACGCCCACATTGTAGGTCAGGTTCGGCTCAGGCAGTTCGCGCCGGAAGGTGTCGAGGATGCGCGCCATCTCATAGATCGCGCCATAGCCCAGAGTGTCGCCGAACACGCCGCTGGAGTGGCCGGTCCGGCCGCCGGTGGTCAGGGTCCAGCTGGACGAGCTGCGCCGGGCGATCGTACCGAACTCCTCGCCGTTCTCGATCGCCAGTCCCTCGAATTCCAGCGCATAGTCCGCGACCTGACCCGCCGCGATCAGGTCCCGCCGCGCCACCGCCAGCGGCGAACCGGGCCGCTCTTCATCGCCGGTCAGGACGATGGTGATGTTCGATCCCTCCAGCGTACCCGCCGCCTGCATCGCGCGCAGGGCTGCGATGATCACGACCACCCCGCCCTTGTCGTCGCCGACGCCGGGACCGGTCGCCTGCGAGCCGTCCCTCGCGAAGCGCTGGAACGGGCTGTCCGACTCGAACACCGTGTCCAGATGGCCGATCAGCAGGATGTTGCGCCCGCCGCCGTCATGGGTCGCGATCAGGTGCCCGGCCCGGCCGGTCTCGGCCATGTCGATCCAACGCACCTCGAAGCCGAGCGGATCGAGTTCGGCGCGGACCATCTCGCCCACCGCCGTCACACCCGCCAGGTTCAGCGTGCCCGAGTTCACGTTCACGATCCGCTCCAGCAGATCGATGTGCCGGTCGTGCTCGGCGACCACCGTGGACATGATCGTCCGCTCGGCCTCGGGCGTCTGGGCCATCACGGGCGGGGTGAAGGCAAAAACCATCAGGGCGGACAGGATCAGACGCATGGACGACCTCGCTATGAAGCCGCGACCGTGGCCGAGGCCGCCCTGCGAGTAAAGGCAGCTAGCGGTCGCTCCTCGCCGGAACGGGCAACGCGCCGGGCTGAATCGAGGGTGAGCGGGCCGGGGCCCGCGCCTGCTCACGGCAGCCGCGCCCGATATGCAGGCCGTTCAGATAGTACCAGCGGCTCTGCACCGCCGCCTGTTCGGCTTCGTCGCGATCGCGCGCCGGCTGACGCACCGCATCCACCCCGGCGATGGCGAGGCCGCCGCCGGGTACGAGCATCGCGGCGCCCGACCGTGCGATGCCGCCGAGCGAACTCAGCCAGCCGCCCTGGGGCGTCGCGGCGCCCATGGCCTGGCCGAGCTGCGCCGCCTCGTCGCTGATCCCGGCGCATGACAGTCCCTCGTCGGTCTCCCGGAACACGCCCGTCTCCTGCGCCCGCGCGTCCTGGGCCAGGGCGGCGCCCGCCGAGAGCAGGGTGATCGTCAGGGTCGGGATCAACAGGGATCGCATTAGAAATTCTCCAAACAGCCCGTCGTCCAAACGGCTGCGGACCTGCGCGGTTCATTCCCGGCCCGCGTGACCTCGCGTGCGAGACGTGATTGAACGCCGCCCATGAGCCAGTTCCCCCTCCCCGACACCGATCCGCTGGACCTCAAGAAGGTCGAGACCCGCGCCTGGTTCGAGGCCCTGCGCGACCGCATCCACGCCGGGTTCGAGGCGCTGGAAGACGCGGCCCCCGCCGACCTCTTCCCCGGCGAGCCGGGTCGGTTCGTGCGCACGCCGTGGTCGCGGGACGCCGGCGGCGGCGGGGTCATGGGCATGATGCACGGCCGCCTGTTCGAGAAGGTCGGGGTCCACGTCTCCACCGTCCACGGCGAGTTCCCCGCCGACTATGCGAAGACCGTCCCCGGCGCCGACGAAGACCCCCGCTTCTTCGCCACCGGCATCAGCCTGATCTGTCATCCGGTCAGCCCGCGTGTCCCCGCCGTGCACATGAACACCCGCTTCATCGCCACGACGAAGAGCTGGTTCGGCGGCGGCGGCGACCTGACCCCCGTGCTCGACGTGGATCGTCGCCAGGACGCGCCGGACACGGTCGCCTTCCACGCCGGGATGAAGACGGCCTGCGATGCCCACGACCCGACCTGGCATCCGAAGTTCAAGGCCTGGTGCGACGACTATTTCTTCCTGCCGCACCGGAACGAGCCGCGCGGCACGGGCGGGATATTCTACGACCACCATGACTCGGGCGACTACGCGAAGGACTTCGCCTTCACCCGCGATGTTGGGGAAGCGTTCCTGGAGACCTACGCCGCCATCGTCGAGCGTCGCATGACGGAGGCCTGGACGTCCGGGGAGCGCGAGGAACAGTTGGTCCGGCGCGGCCGCTACGTCGAGTTCAACCTGCTCTACGACCGCGGCACGATGTTCGGCCTCAAGACCGGCGGCAACGTCGAGTCGATCCTCAGTTCGATGCCGCCGGTGGTGAAATGGCCGTGACGGGCAGGCGCTAGATTCCGCTGCCCTCGCCCTCGACCGGGGGCGGGGTCAGCATCAGGAAGGCGCGGATCCAGGCCGTCAGCACCGCGCGGTCGTTGCTCTTCGCCAGACTGGCCAGGGCCTCGTCCGCCAGGGCGTCCGCGATGCGATGGCCGCGCCGGCTTTCGACCAGGGCGGCGGCGTAGTCCGGCTGGAACTCGGGATGACACTGGAACGACATGGCGTCATCCCAGGCCAGTCCTGCGAACGGCGTGAATTCGCTCGCGGCGATCACCCGCGCATCCGCAGGCGGAACCAGCACCTGATCCTGGTGCGACACCGGGATGGCGATGGAGGCCGCACGCGGAAACATCCACGGCTCCTCGCCCACCACCGCATAGCGATGCAGGCCGACGCCCCAGCCCTTGTCCGATTTCTCGACCAGACCGCCGAACGCATGGGCCATGACCTGATGCCCGAAGCAGATGCCGACCAGCCGGGTCCGGCCCCGCGCCGCACGCAGCCAGTCGACCAGGGGGGCGATCCACGGCAGGTCGTCATAGACCCCCGCCGCCGATCCGGTGACAATCGCCCCCTGAAAGTCTTCCGGGTCTTCTGGCAACCGCCCGGCCTGGACATCGAACCGAACCGTCGCCACCCCTTCGCCCAGCAGGGCCCGGAACCGCGCCGGATAGTCGTCGAACGCATCCTTCAGCGCCTCGGGCGGCTTGCCGGTTTCCAGGATCGCGATGGGTTTCATGTCCCCATAGGGACTGCTCCGCCATGGCGGGACAAGGGCAAAGGCGCTAGAGCGCGGCTTATGACCGATGCCGCCGCGCACTCTGACGCCGATACCGCCCCGGTCGTGCTGATCAATGTGTTCAAGGTCCAGCCTGATCGCCAGGACGATTTGCTGGAGATGCTGGCCGAATTGACCCGGGCCCAGGTCGGCCTGCCCGGCTTCGTCTCGGCGACCCTGCATCGCGGCCTGAACGGCAAGACGGTCGTCAATCAGGCCGTCTGGCGCTCGGTCGAGGACTGGAAGGCGATGACGCGCACAGCCGCCGTCTCCGTCGCCATGCTGCCCATCATGGCCATCGCCACATTCGAGCCGAACCTCTACGAGGCCGGCGAAGTCATCGAATAGGCCTGCGTCCGCATCTGACGCAGAGGCATGCTAGACAGCGCCGGCTGTCGGTCTTTGACATTGCCATCTGGCCTCGACGTTCCGAACGCTTCGGACGCTTCGGACGCTTCGGACGGTGTTTTGGAGTCCGGTCAGGCTCGCCAGACCTCCGCCTTCGCCCCCGCATCGCCCAGGGCCCTGGCTACCCAGCCGCAGATCTCCGCAGCCGCCGCATCGGCGCCCTCGGGCGGATTGACGACCACCATGGCGCAGCCGTTCATCTTCATCGGATTGGTCAGCGGCCTCAACCGCGCCTCGGCCACCAGGGTCGGCGCATCTGTCCCCGACGCCAGCCGCCTCAGGAAGCCGTCGAAGGTCTCCATATCCTTCAGCGGCGTCCAGATCGCCACGATGGCCGTCGGGTCCGCCTTCACGATCGCGGCCGCCGTGTCCGCCGCGCGCAGGTAGTCGTCCGGCCGCTCGAACGGAGGGTCGATCAGCACCAGCGCCCCGCCCGCCTGCCGCGCCTCCGCCAGGACCAGATCATAGCCGTCCCCGATCTCGCCCCGCGCGTTCGGAAAACCGGAAAGGCTCGCGCGGAGCAGCCCTGCCACCTCCTCGTGCAGCTCGAACCCGACATAGGCGTCAGCCGCCCTTGACGACCGCGCCACCAGCACCGGCGATCCCGGATAGAACCGTACGCCTCCTTCGGGATTCAGCGCCGCGACCTCCGCCGCCAGCGCCTCGATCAGAGCCGGCCGATCCGCGGCCGCCATCAGCCGTTCGACCCCGGCCTCGGCCTCGCGCGAACGCGTCGCGTCGCCGGTCAGATCATAGAGCCCCGCCCCGGCATGGGTGTCCAGCACGACCACCGGCCCCGCCGCCTGCCGCGTCTTCAGCAGCCACAGGACCAGGGCGTGTTTGACCAGGTCGGCGAAGTTTCCGGCGTGGAAGCTGTGGCGATAGTTCATGCTGTTCCGTCCTATTCCCGACGGTCGGGGTCAAGCGGAACCGGAGGTCGAAGGCCTAGGCCCGGGCCCAGAACCCCAGCGTCGGCTTCCCGATCGGAGACCCCGCCTCCTCGACCCGCGCCAGGATCAGCGTGCGGAAGGCGTCCGCCAGCGCGTCACCGCGCAGCAGCCTCAGCGATTTGATGATCCGGGTGATCCGCAGATGGTTGTGGTCGCTGGCCGTCAGCCAGTGCCCATTGCGATAGTAGAATATCGCGAGCCGGTCCGTTGCTGCGGCCAGGGCGGCCTGGGCCGAGATGGACTCGCGGATCGCCTCGATATCCTCGTCCGTGACCATGGGTGCGTTCGGCTGCGCGCCCGACCGCTCCCGCAAGGGGAACAGCCACTGGATGAAGTCATGCGCCTGCTCGACCGCAGCGTCGTCGAAGCTGATGACCTCGAAGACATCCCGCCCCGCGCCGTCGGTTCCCTCGCCCGTCAGGAAGGCGACGATCGGGGTCAGGCCGCCCCCCTCATGCAGCCTTGTCCCAGTCGAGGATGACCTTGCCCGACTGGCCCGACCTCATCGCGTCGAAGCCTTCGCGGTAGTCGGCATAGGACAGCCGGTGGGTGATCAGGGGTTCGAGGTCGAGGCCGGCCTTCAGCAGGCCCAGCATCTTGCGCCAGGTCGTGAACATCTCGCGCCCGTAGACGCCCTTGATCGTCAGGGCCTTCAGGATGATGGCGCCCCAGTCGGTCTCCATCGGCTTGGACGGAATGCCCAGCAGGGCCATGCCGCCGCCCATGATCAGGGTGTCGACACACTGTTTGAAGGCGATCGGGCTGCCCGACATCTCCAGCGCCACGTCGAAGCCGACCTTCAGGCCCAGTTCCTTCATGACGTCGCGCAGGTCCTCCTTCGTGGTGTTCACCGTCCGCACGCCCGGCGCGACCTTCTGGGCCAGTTCCAGGCGGAAGTCGTTGATGTCGGTCAGGACCACGGTCCGGGCGCCGGCGTGACGGGCGACAGCGGCGGCCATCATGCCGATGGGCCCGGCGCCGGTGACCAGCACGTCCTCGCCGAGCAGGTCGAACTGCTGGGCCGTGTGAACCGCGTTGCCGAACGGATCCAGCATGGCGGCGACTTCATAGGAGACGTCGTCGGGCAGCTCGATCACATTGAAGGCCGGGGCCACGACGAACTCGGCGAAGGCCCCTTGGCGGTTCACGCCGATGCCGCGCGTGTGCGGGTCCAGGTGGAAGTGGCCGGCCCGCGCCGCCTCCGAGTTCAGGTCGATGACGTGCCCCTCGGCCGAGACCCTCTGGCCGATTTTCAGCGGCCGGTTCACGTCGGAGCCGATGGCGACGATCTCGCCCGAGAACTCGTGGCCGGTGATCATCGGCGTCGGCACGTTCTTCTGGGACCACTCATCCCAGTTCCAGATGTGAATGTCGGTGCCGCAGACGGCGGTGCGGTGCACGCGGATCAGCACATCCTCGGGTCCCGCCACAGGGATCGGCGCGTCGATCAGCTCAAGGCCGACCTCGGGCCGCATCTTGGCCAGGGCCTTCATGGTGTCGGTCATTATTTGATCACTCCCAATTCCTTGCCGGCCGTCGTGAACGCCGCGACCGCTTGATCGATATGGTCGAAGGTGTGCGCCGCCGACATCTGCGTCCGGATGCGCGCCGCGCCGCGCGGCACCACCGGGAAGCTGAAGCCGATGACATAGACGCCGAGCTCCAGCATCCGCGCCGCCATCGTCTGGGCCAGTTTGGCGTCGCCCAGCATGACCGGAACGATCGGGTGCTCGCCGGGCAGGAGGTCGAAGCCGGCCTCGGCCATCGCGCCCCGGAAGCGGGCGGCGTTGGCGGTCAGTTGAGCGCGCAGTTTGTCGCCCTCCTCCCCCTGGGCGATGCGGATGGCTTCCAGCGATGCGCCGCAGATCGAGGGCGCCAGGGCGTTGGAGAACAGATAGGGTCGCGCGCGCTGTTTCAGCAGCTGGACCACAGCCGAGGTGGCGCAGATGAAGCCGCCCATCGCGCCCCCCAGAGCCTTGCCGAAGGTGCCGGTGACGAAGTCGACCTTGACCCCGTGATGAGCGTAGGAGCCCCGCCCCTGCGGACCCAGGAAGCCGGTCGCGTGGCAGTCGTCGACCATGATCAGGGCGCCATACTGGTCGGCCAGCGCCCGGATCTCGTCGAGCTTCGCGATATAGCCGTCCATCGAGAAGGCGCCGTCGGTGGCGATGATGATGTCGCGCACGCCGTCGGCCCGCGCCTGTTTCAGCTGGGCCTCCAGATCGGCCATGTCGGAGGTCGCGAACCGGTAGCGTCTGGCCTTGCACAGCCGAACCCCGTCGATGATCGAGGCATGGTTCAGGGCGTCCGAGATTATGGCGTCCTCGGCCCCGAACAGCGGCTCGAACAGGCCGCCGTTGGCGTCAAAGGCGGCCGCGAACAGGATGGAGTCCTCGAACCCCAGATAGTCGGCGATCGCCCGTTCCAGCTCTTTGTGGATGTCGAGCGTGCCGCAGATGAACCGCACCGAGGCCGTGCCCGCGCCGCGCGATTCGGACGCCGCATTGGCAGCCGCGACGACCCGGTCGTCGCCGCCGAGACCGAGGTAGTTGTTGGCGCAGAAGTTGAGGACCTTGCGGCCCGCGACCTGGATCACCGGGCCCTGGCGCGATTCGATCACCCGCTCGGGCTTGGTCAGCCCCTGGGCGTCGATGTCGGAAAGCTCGGCCGCGACGCGGTCGTGAAAGCCTGTGGTTTGCATGGCGGGTGGCTACGCCCTTTCGCGATTGGATTCCAGCGCCACCATCTCCCTTCTCCCCTTGCGGGAGAAGGGAGATCAAGTCACCGAAGCCGCTCGCGCGGGCTCGGGCGCCGGACCGGGCTCGACGTCCGCACGGAAGGGGTTGACCCGAATGCGTCCGCCGCAGGGGGTGAAGGCCAGCGGAATCGCCAGGGCGGCCGCATCGCCCGGGATCAGCACCCGCACCCGCGCCGCCGACGGACAGACGCGTTCGCCATTGCCCTCGTTGGGCACGACGTTCCAGGCGATATCGAAGAAAGCCTTGCCGCCGACGGCAAGGTTCACCGGGGTGGCCGTCTGCGGGTTCTGGTCCGAGCGCACAGTGGTGAGGACGCGTCCCTGCGCGTCCAGCAGGCTGACCGCCGGGTAGCCCGCGACGCTGCACGGCGCGGTCCCGGCATTGGTGACGCCGAAGACATTGACCCGATTTCCGGCGCCCGCGTCGCCCGTTTCGCTGTTCAGACGCAACTGGGCCGCCCGGCAGGGCATCGAGGCGGGCAGGACGCCGCCCGGCGCGGGCTGAGGCGTGATCGGCGCGCCGGGAACCGGCAGGGCCGGATTGGCCGAGGGGCGGCTGCACCGCTCCAGGACGGCCACGCCCACATCCTCGTTGGGGCCAAGACGGCTCAGGGTCGCGCTCTCGGAGGCTTCGCGGGTGGCGATCCACCATTCCAGGCCGGAGCCGGAATAGCGGGCGCCGCTCCCTGACGGCACGAGGCGCAGCGCATAGGTCTGCCCCTTGTAGGCGATGCTCGCCGTGGCCGTATCCAGATACTGGACCGACACCGTCTGTCCGCTCTCGCAGGCGTAGCCTATGGCCGGCGCGGTCGGAGCGGGCGGGGCGACGGGCGGCGTCTGGTTGATGACCTCGGGCGGCGTCTCGCCCTCGCGCGTGCAGGCGGAAACCGACATCGCCCCGGTGATGACGGCGACGAGAAGGCGGTGCAGGCTCATGACGATCCCCCGATGAATGCTCAAGGTTAACGCCGTTCGTTGTGAATAGCTCCCGCCGCCTTGGCGCGACGCGCTCGACGCCGTTAGTGTCCCGGGCAGGAGCTCCCCCATGACCGACCCCGACCTGTATCCCGTCCCTGCCGACTGGGCCGAGCGCGCCCATATGGACGCCGCCGCCTACGAGGCCGCGCGGCTCGCGGCGC
>NZ_NCEQ01000003.1 GCF_002280785.1 Brevundimonas subvibrioides | reverse complement strand
GCCCGCCTCTTCATAGCGGCTGCGGCCGTCGCCGAAGTCGTGCTTTTCGACCACGCCCGCCTCTTCGAACAGGCGCACGGTGCGATAGACGGTGGCGATCGAGATGTGCGGATCGATGGCGGAGGCGCGGCGGTACAGTTCCTCCACGTCGGGGTGATCCTCGGCGCTGCCGAGAACGCGGGCGATCACCCGGCGCTGTTCGGTCATGCGCATGCCGCGCTCGGCGCAGAGTTTTTCGATCCGGTCCATGGGCTGTGAAGATAGAGGGGCCAACCCCTCGTGGGAAGCCGTTCAGACCAAGTTAAGAACCAGAAGCAGGGCGTCCACGGCCGGGCCGTCCGCACGCGGATAATAGCGTGGTCGTCGTCCCGCCGCCTCGAAGCCGAGCGCGCCGTAGAGGGCGCGGGCCGGAGCGTTGTCCTCGGCCACTTCCAGGAACATTCGCGTCGCGCCGATCGCGGCCGCGCGTACCGTCGCGGCGCGGAGCAGACGGGCGCCCAGGCCCTTCCGGCGGGCGGCGGGCCGGACGGCCAGGGTCAGAATCTCCGCCTCGTCGGCGACGGTGCGGATCAGGACGAAACCGTCCGCCTCGCCTTCCAGAAAGACGCCGGCCTGACCCAGAAGGTCGGCGAAGGCTTTCGCGGGCCACGGCGCGTCGAACGCTGCCGCGTGCAGGTCGGCGAGCCCTCGGGCCAGATCGCCCACGGCCGTCATGCGCCGGAAACGACGGGGCGCGCCTGACCGGGCAGGCGGGTCGGCGGGGTCGCGTCGGGCGCGCGCAGATAGAGGGGTCTCGGCGGATGGATCGCGGGGTCGAGCGCAACGGTCAGGGCGGCGAGCGCGGCCGGGTCGGGCGCGGTCACTGTCGAAACCTCGCCTCCGACCAGGGTCGCACCCGACCCTGTGATGCGCCAGGATCGGTCGGCGAGGCGCGCGATGGCGTCTTCCAGCGACACGGCCTCCGGCTCCGACGCCGGGTGACCGGTCTCGAACAGTTGCAGATAGACCTGCCCCCGGCGCGCATCGATCACAGCCGCCGTCGTTCCCTGTCCGCCATCGGCGGACCGGGCCAGGGCCGCCAGGGTCGATATGCCGACCACCGGCAGACCGAGCGCCGCGCCCAGTCCCTGGGCGAAGGCCAGTCCGACGCGCAGGCCGGTGAAGGAGCCCGGGCCGACGGTGACGCCGATCCGGTCCAGCGCCTCGAACCCGCCGCCGGCCTCCGCGACCGCGTCGCGGACGAAACCGCCCAGCCGTTCGGAGTGACCGCGGGCCATGACCTCGGACCGCAGGCCCAGGGCGCGGCCCTCCTCGAACACTGCAGCGGTGCAGGCGTCCAGCGCCGTGTCGATGACCAGCACCCTCATCGGGCGGACCCGGTCAGGACGCGGGCGCGAGGGCCTCGGTGATCCGCGCCAGGGCCTGTCTCAGGTTTCGATCGCGGATCAGCGGGAAGGCGGCGGCCACGGCTCGCCCTTCGGGCGTCGCGGTCAGGATACGCAGACGTGACAGGTCGTCGCTCTCCGAAGCCTCCCCCGACAAGCGATCCGGAAACAGCGCGCCCGGCGCGACCCCCAGGGCGATTGCGATGTCGTTCAGACGCGACGCCGAGACCCGATTGGCGCCCGACTCGTATTTCTGGACCTGTTGCGGGCTGACGCCGAGCCGTTGAGCCAGGGCCGTCTGCGACAGACCCATGGCCGCACGCCGCTCCGCAATGCGGCGTCCGACCAGGGCGTCGAGGGCGGCGGGCGAACGGGGCATGCGGGCGGCTCCGGCTTTTCTGCTGGCCGGATCGTTTCATGTCACCGCGCAAAAGACAACCTTTTCGTTTCATTCCTCCAGCCTCGCGCGGACAGCCGCCACCCGGGCGACCGAGTTGCGATCCAGACTGGTCTCGGCCCCCAGTCCGGCCGGACCGCCCTTCACATACAGCCAGTCGCCGTCGGCGCTCTGGTACAGCCGGACCAGTCGCGTCCCGTCCGCCAGATCGATGACGCAGCCCTGGTCCCGGCGCGGCCAGCGGCCCGGATCGAATTCCAGCACCACCCCGGACGCGGCCCAGGGCGCGAGGTCGTCATTGGAAAGCTGCATCCGCTCGGTCGCGTTCGCATGCCGCCCGGGCGGCGGACTGAAGGCGCGGCCGAGGCTTTCGACGCCCTTCGCCAGCGGGGCAGCCGCCGGACCTTCCCGCGCCAGGATCAGGGCGAGATCCTCAGGTGTCGCGTCGAGGGCGCCGGTCAGGCGGCGCTGGACATCGGGGCGAAACAGGCCCGGCCGTTTGCCGCTTTCATAGAGACCCCAGCCCTGGCTGGTCATGCCGATGCGGGCGCCGGCCTCCGCCTGGCTCAGGCCGACGGCGCGGCGCAGGCTCGCCAGTCCCTCGCCGAGGGCGGCGGCGTCCGGGTCGGATGCGAAGCGGGCCATGCCGGATTGTGCCTCAGACGCCCGTGTCAGGCGAGACGGAAACGTTTTACGTCGCTCCAGCAGCCAATGACCGTGTCGCGAGCGATGGCGGTCAAAAACGGGCGATCGACAGCGCCCCTAGATGACCTGTTCGACGCTGGTCACTTCGGGGACGTAGTGTTTCATCATCTGCTCGACCCCGGCCTTGAGGGTCATGGCCGAGGAGGGGCAGCCGGCGCAGGCCCCGCGCATGCGCAGGCGCAGGATCCCGCTCTCCTCGTCGAAGGCGTCAAACAGGATGTCGCCGCCGTCCTGGGCCACGGCCGGGCGGATGCGGCTGTCGAGCAGAGCCTTGATCTCGGCCACGATCTCGGTGTCCTCGGCGCCGTCATCGACGCTCGTCTCGCCGTCGCGCAACAGAGGCGCGCCGGAGACGAAATGATCCATGATCACAGACAGGATCTCCGGCTTCATCTCCGACCAGTCGCGGCCGTGTTCGACCTTGGTCACCGAGACATAGTCGGCCCCGAAGAAGACGCCGGAGACGTCCTCCAAAGTGAACAGGGCCTCGGCGAGCGGCGAGGCCGTCGCCTGGTCGATCGACAGGAACTCGCGCGAACCGCCGGGGGCCACATCGCGGCCGGGCAGGAACTTCAGTGCGTTCGGGTTCGGGGTCGGTTCGGTCTGGATGAACATGGGCTGGAGATGCGCCTGGATGGGGTGGTTCGCAAGAGCGTCTCGGTGCGGGTCAGACTCCGGAATTGGAGTCCAGATAGTCCATAGAGTCCCGTCGGTCCGGCCTTCAAAACACCGTTCGAAGCGTCCGAGGCGTCCGATGCGTTCGCCCATGATGAGGGTCTCCACACGTGAAGAACCAGTATGAGGCCGTTTCAGAGAGTGATGGGCAAAAGGGCTCTCGTCAGAGCCGGACGTTGAAATCCCTGGCGAATTCAGGGGATCCGTTGATGGGTATCAAGCCAAATTCCCTTCTCCCCCTGCGGGAGAAGGAAGACTCTAGGCCAGATCCTCAATCTCGGCGTCGGTCAGCTCTCCCGGCACGATCGTCACCGGCAGTTTGCGCCCGCCGAAGCCGGCGCCCTGTTTCAGCACGGCAGAGACCAGCGGCCCCGGACCCCGGCTGCCGGTCCCGGCGGCCAGGACCAGGATCTTGATCTCAGGATCGTCGCCGCAGACCTTGCGGATGGCCGCCTGGGGCTCGCCCTCCTCGATCAGAAAGACCGGCTGGGCGCCCGAGCGTTCCTGCGCCTCTTCGCCCAGCCGGTTCAGAAGCGCTTCGGCCTCGGCCCGCTGCTGGCGCTGGATTTCGTCGCGCACCCCGGCCCAGTGTTCGTCCGACCCCCCCGGAATGATCCGCAGCAGGGCCACCCTGCCGCCGGTCGACCGCGCCCGGCGCGAGGCATAGCGCAGGGCCGCCTCGAACTCGGGGCTGTCGTCGACGACGACGAGGAACTTCCTGGCCATCAAAGCGCGCCCACGACCTGGCGGATCTGGCCATTGGCGATGGTCAGTTTGGCGAAGGTCCAGCCCGTGCCCGAGGCCTCGATCTCGTCCACAGCGGCGCGAACGCCTTCGACCACGGCCTGACGCGGTCCGATCCAGGCGTCCACGGCCGCTTCGGCAGTCGACTCGGTGTCGCCCACCGCCGGTTCGGAGGCCAGAGCCACCGCGCGGGTCAGGGCGACCTGTTCGGCCATCAGATCCTCGATCAGGCGACGCACGGCCAGGCGGTCGAAATGATCGCCCGACGGCACGGCGCCGGCGGCGGCGCGCAGGCGGTCGAAGTCGAAGGCCGCGCCCACCTGGTGATAGAGGCGCGCCATCCGGGGCTCGGACCAGCCGGCGTCCTTCGCCAGATCGCCGACGTCGGCCGTGGCGACCAGGGGACGCAGCATGGAGACGGTCTGGGCAAGGTCTTCGCCCACCCCCATGCCGGCGAACGACTTCAGCCGATCGGCCAGACGCCCCTGTTCGAAGCGCGACAGGACATCACCGCCCGCGGCCCGCAGAGCATCGGCCGCCGGGCGATAGGCCTCGATCAGGCCCTGGACCGTCGCCCCCGCCTTGCCCGCGCGGCGCGCCAGCCAGAAGGTCTGGCGCCGCAGGACGGTGGAGATTTCCAGATAGAGGGCTGTCTGGGTCTCGGCCGGAACCTTGAGGTCCAGCGCACTGACCGCGTCCCAGGCCTCGTCGAGGCGGAAGACCCGCCGCGCGGCCTCGAAGGCGATGACCAGGGCCGTCGTGTCGCACCCGGCCGCCGCCCGCAGCCGATCGGGGAAGGTCGGACCCGTCATGTTGACGATCTCGTTGCAGAGAACCGTCGCCACAATCTCGCGCCGCAGCCGATGGCCGCGCATCTGCTCCTCGAACCGGGCCAGGGGTTCGGGGAAGTAACGGACCAGGGTCTCCTCGAAGAACGGATCCTCCGGCGCCTTCGAGGCCACGATCTCATCGGCGAGTTCGAGCTTGGAATAGGCCATCAGCACGGCCAGCTCCGGCCGGGTCAGGGCCAGGCCCGCCATCTTCATCTCGCCGATGCGGACGTCACCCGGGAGACCCTCGACCTTGCGGTCCAGTTTGCCGCGCGCGGTCAACGCCTGCATGAAGCGCTGCTGGGTGTCGAGCGCGCCGGCCCCCTCAGCCTGCTGCAGGGTCAGGGCCAGGGTCTGGTCGTAGTTGTGGGCCAGGACCTTCAGCCCGACCTCTTCGGTCATCGAGGCCAGAAGGGGCACGCGCTCCGCCAGCGGCAGGATGCCGTTGGTGACCGCCGAGCCGATCAGGATCTTGATGTTGACCTCGTGGTCGGAGGTGTCGACCCCGGCCGAGTTGTCGATGGCGTCGGTATTGATGCGTCCGCCACCGGCCGCGAAGGCGATCCGCCCCGCCTGGGTGAAGCCGAGGTTGGCCCCCTCTCCCACCACCCTGACCCTCAGTTCGTCGGCATTGATCCGCAGGGCGTCGGTGCCCTTGTCCCCGACCTGGGCGTCCGTCTCGAGCGCGGACTTCACATAGGTGCCGATGCCGCCGAGATAGAGCAGCTCCGTCGGCGCCTTGAGGATGGCGCGGATCAGGCTGACGGGGTCCAGGGCCGTCTCGGTGATGTCGAGGGCGGCGCGGATCTCCGGGGTCAGTTCGATCGACTTGGCCGAGCGCGAGAAGACTCCGCCGCCTGCCGAGATCAGCGTCTTGTCATAGTCCTGCCAGGACGAGCGCGGCAGGGCGAACAGGCGGTTGCGCTCGACCCACGACGAAGCCGGATCCGGGGTCGGGTCGATGAAGATGTCGCGGTGGTCGAAGGCGGCGACCAGCTTCGAGGCCTTCGACAGCAACAGGCCGTTGCCGAACACGTCGCCCGACATGTCGCCGACGCCGACCACGGTGAAGGGCTCTGTCTGGATGTCCTTGCCGATTTCGCGGAAGTGGCGCTTGACCGCCTCCCAGGCGCCGCGCGCCGTGATGCCCATGGCCTTGTGGTCGTAGCCGACCGACCCGCCCGAGGCGAAGGCGTCGTCCAGCCAGAAGCCGTAGTCGGCCGAGACCCCGTTGGCGATGTCGGAGAAGGTCGCCGTCCCCTTGTCGGCGGCCACGACCAGATAGGGATCGTCCCCCTCGAAGGCGACGACGTTGGTGGGATGGATGACATGGCCGTCGGCGGCGATGTTGTCGGTGATGTCCAGCAGGCCCGACAGGAAGGTCTTGTAGGCGCGGACGGCCTCGGCCTGCTGGGCGTCGCGATCGCCGCCGGCGCGCACGATGCCGGACAGGTATTTCGGGAAGAAGCCGCCCTTGGAGCCGACCGGCACGATGACGGCGTTCTTGACCTGCTGGGCCTTCACCAGACCGAGGACCTCGGTGCGGAAATCGTCGCGGCGGTCCGACCAGCGCAGGCCCCCGCGCGCGACCGGGCCGAAGCGCAGGTGGACGCCCTCGATGTGCGGCGCCCAGACGAAGATCTCGCGATAGGGTTTGGGCAGGGGCAGGTCGTCGAGTTCGCGCGAGGCGATCTTGATCGAGATGTGCGGCTTGAAGCCGCCGTCGGCCGTCGCCTGGTAATAGTTGGTGCGCTTGATCGCCCCGACCAGGGCCATCATCCGGCGCAGCGCCCGGTCATGGTCCAGCGACTTCACGTCCATCAGCAGGGCGTTGATCCGGTCCGTCAGTTCGGCGCACGCGGACACACGATCTTCGGCCGGACCCCCGTGGGCCGGGTCGAATTTGCAGGCGAAGAAGGACAGAAGGGCGCGGGCGATGGCGGGATAGTCGCGCAGCGCCTCTTCCTGCACCGCCTGGGAGGGATCGAGACCCGTCTGCTGGCGATAATGGGCCAGGGTGCGGATCAGGGCCGCCTCGCGCCAGCCGACGCCGAGCTCGAGCACCAGACGGTTGAAGCCGTCGCTCTCGGTCTGGCCGGACCAGACAGCCGAGAAGGCCGCTTCGAACGGGCCCTTGATGTCGCCGAACTCGAGGGCCGCGCCGCGCGGATCCTCCAGCAGGAATTCGTGGACGTGGATTTCCTGGGCCGAGCCGGTCTGGCCGGCGGGCCGGATGGCGTGGCCGAATTCCTCCAGCGTCTTCAAGCCCATGTCGGCCAGGACCGGCAGGACGTCGGACAAGGGCACCGCCGCGCCGCGACGATAGAGTTTGAAACGGAATTGCAGCGGGCTGTCGTCGGCATGGCGGAAGGCGCGCACGGCGACAGGTTCGCCGACGGTCGTGTCGCCCGTTTCGTTCAGGCGATCGATTTCCTGCAGGTCATTGACCGCCTCTGCGGCGTCGTAGCGCTCCCGGTAGCCCGGTCCGAAGGCTTCGGCCCAGCGGGCGCTCATGGCGCCGATCTCGCTGTCGTCGATCTCGGCGGCGCGGAGTGCGCCTTCGAAGCGATCGACCCAGCTGCGGCCGGTCTCGATGATCTCGGCGTCCAGAGCCCGCGCGTCCGGGGTCGGGTGATCGCCCGGGGTCACGCCGATGATGTAGTGGATGCGCACCAGGGGCGCGTCCGACAGCTGCGGATACCAGGCCGAAACGCGTCCGCCCCAGGCCCGGGCGAGGATGCGGCCGATCCGCTCGCGCACTCCGGCGTCGTAACGCTCGCGCGGCACGAAGGCCAGGACCGAGACGAACCGGTCGAACGGGTCCTTGCGGGTGAAGATCTTGATCCGGGGCCGGTCGAACAGGTGCAGGATGCCCAGAGCCGTCGTCAGCAGTTCGTCTTCCGAAATCTGGAAGAGTTCGTCCCGGGGATAGTTCTCCAGGATGTTCTTCAACCGCTTCTCGTTGTGGCTGCCGGGCGCCTTTCCGGCGCGGTCCAGGACCTTGGCGACCTTCCTGCGGATCAGCGGCACCTGTGACGGCGGCCGGTCATAGGCCTCGGCGGTGAACAGGCCGACGAAGCGGGTCTCGCCCGAGGGACGGCCGTCGTCGCCGTACCGTTTGACCCCGACGTAATCCATATAGGCGCGGCGATGGACGCGGCTGCGCAGATTGGCCTTGGCCACGGTGACCGGGTCCGACAGGTCGATCTGGCGCTTCATCTGGGCGGTCAGGACGGCGGGCTCCGAGGTGCGCCTCAGAACCGTCCGCTCGGGATCCCGCAGGACGCCGACGCCGGCGGCGGACTGGTCCAGCGGGGCCTCGGCCGCATAGCCGCCGTCCGAGGTGCGCGGATAGTCGTAGTCGCGGGCGCCCAGGAAGACGAAGGCGTCGTCGTTGAGCGAGCGCAGGAACTCCAGGTTCTCGGCCACGATCTCCGGGTCGATACCGCCGGGGCAGGCTTCCAGATGGGCGATCGAGCGCGCCATCAGTTCGTTCATGGCCGGGTAGTCGGCGACGGCCGTGTGCACGTCGGCCAGGGTCTGTTCGACGCCGGCCTTGAGCGCCTCGCGGCGTTCGGGCGGCAGGGGATCGATGACAAGGATGATCAGGGATTCCCGGGCGTCGGCGGCGGCCTTGCGCGTGCCGTCGGCCTGTCGGGCCAGATTCAGGACCGGGTGGAACAGGGCCCGAACCGAGACGCCGGTGTCGGCCAGTTCGCCCATGACGCTGTCGACCAGGAAGGGCCTGTCGTCCTGGA
Source organism: Brevundimonas subvibrioides (assembly GCF_002280785.1). Taxonomy (GTDB): domain Bacteria; phylum Pseudomonadota; class Alphaproteobacteria; order Caulobacterales; family Caulobacteraceae; genus Brevundimonas; species Brevundimonas subvibrioides_B. The sequence goes on along the minus strand of NZ_NCEQ01000003.1, from coordinate 324,391 downwards.
CGATGCGAAGGACGTCATAGGGGGTCGCGCGGCCCCCGGCGGCGGACAACGGCTGGACCAGGACCCGGGATTCGCCCGGCGCCCTGCGTTCAGCCCAGCGCCAGGCGTCGGCCAGAACAGCGCCGACATCTTCTCCCGCCAGCTCCGGCGTCTCGTCCTCGGCGTAGTCTTCCCAGGCCTGGGTGACGAAGGACTGCTCCAGCCCGTCCCGGGTCCCTCCGCCTCCCAATGCCTCCGCGAAGGCCCGTTGCAGCGCCTCCGGGCTGGAGGGCTGGGAGGAGGTGCGGAGGTCGCCGGACATGGGCAGGGTCTCGAAAGGCGCGGCAGGGCCGCCAGGGTCTGGACCGGAGACCATCGCTCGACCGCGACGCATCCCGTCCCTGATCCGTTGGATAGGCCGGACCGCTTCGCTCGGGAAGGCCGGAAACGACAAACCCCGTTGAACGACTTGCCGGGCCGAATCTTATCAACGTTCACTCATGCGCGGGTGAAACCGCCTCTTCGCCCTTGCGAGCAAAGAAAAAGGCCGTCGGACGGGCGTCCGACGGCCTCTCTTGGACCGGCGCTGGAGGGGGGAACGGGCGCCGGTCGATGCCGCCGCGGCCTTGGGAGAGGGGAGGGGGCCGCGACGTCTGGATGGCAGATGGGATCGACGGAACCGGGCCGCAAGGGGTCGGGTTTCAGGGTTCTGCGGCTCCGGCGCGCGGCTGTTTGACGCGGGCCGGACGGCGGGCCGGCGGCTTGTGCGTCCGCTCCTCCTCCACCTCGTCGGCAAAGGGCCTGCCGTTCCCCGACAGGAGGATCGCGATCCACATCGATCCCTTGAACTCGGCGAGGATCGCCATGGCCATGACCGCAAGCGGGGTCGACAGGAACATGCCGACCACGCCCCACATCTTGCCCCACAGGGCCAGGGCGAGAAGAACCGCGACCGGGTCGATGTTCTGGTTTTCGCCCTGCATGCGCGGCTGGATGGCGTTGCCGACCACGAACAGGATCAGTTGCAGCCCCACCAGCAGAATCAGGGCCGGCCAGTAGGTCGGGAACTGGACCAGGGCGAACAGAGGCGGCGCGAGGCCGGCGATCGCTCCGCCCAGCACCGGAATGAAGCCGACCACGAAGATGACGAAGGTCCAGAACTCGGCGTTCTGCAGGCCCACCAGACGCATCAGGATCCAGGCGGCGACGCAGATGATGGCACCGGTCACGGTCTGGACCCACAGATAGCCCTCGACCCCGCTGCGCACGCGCTCGAACACCTCGCTGGCCTCCTGGCGCGCCTCCCGGTTGGGGAACAGATTGACCAGCTTGCGCCGGAAGCCCGTCTGGGCCGCCAGCAGGAAGGCCAGATAGACCATGACGAAGAAGGCGCCGGAGACAACCCCCTGAACCTGGAAGGCCAGGGTGGTCAGGTAGCCGCGGATATCCAGCCCGGCGAACAACTCATGGGCCGTCGGGGGCGTCGCCATGCCGAACAGCCGCCCGCCGTCGGCGATGATGGCGTCGATCCGGGGCCCGATGCCGCTGGACACCCCGGAGGCGTCGGTGAAGAACCCGGCCGCCCCGTTCACGATGAAGGCGATGGAGGCGAGGAAGGCCAGGACCACGACAGCCAGGGCCGCCGTCCCGGCCCAGTGACGCGGCAGACGAGTCCGGTCCTCGATGAACCGCTTCACCCCGTCGATCATGATCAACAGGAAGATCGCCATCGCCAGCGGCGTCAGGATGTCCCGCAGCCAGTAAAGCGCCGCGCCCCCGGCCACCACGGCCAGGGTCACCAGGGCGTTGCGGGCCACAGTCGATGTCGGAACGGCGATCGGTGGTTTCATGACTGGTCTTTTCGGGGGCGTCGCGGCGCCGGTCAATCGCCGATTGGCGCGCGAGCCGGCCACGGCTAAGCATCGGACAAGGAGATTTGCATGACCGATGCCGCCGCCAGCCCCGGCCTGTTCCTGGGCCAGTCCGCCGATGGGGAGACGCCCCAGCGCGAGATCCTGCTGTGGAATCGAGCCAACCGGCACGGGGTGATCGCGGGTGCGACCGGCACCGGCAAGACCGTCACGCTGCAGATCATGGCCCAGGGCTTTTCCGAGATGGGCGTCCCGGTCTTCTGCGCCGACGTGAAGGGAGACCTTTCAGGCATCAGCCAGGTCGGAACCCCCAATGAGAAGCTTCTGGCCCGCGCCGCCGGGATGAGCCTGACCCTGGCGCCGAAGGCCGCGCCGACGGTGTTCTGGGATCTGTACGGGCAGAAGGGCCACCCGGTCCGGGCGACCGTATCGGAGATCGGGCCGCTGCTGATGGCGCGGATGCTGGACCTCAATGACGTGCAGGAAGGCGTCCTGACCGTCGCCTTCCACGTCGCCGACAAGGAGGGCCTGCTGCTGCTGGACCTCGACGACCTGCGGTCCATGCTGACCTATGTCGCCGAGAACGCCGCCCGCATCGGCCGCGAGGTCGGCAATGTCGCCCCCGCCTCGATCGCCTCGATCCAGCGCGCCCTGCTGCAGCTGGAACAGGACGGCGGCGACGCCTTCTTCGGCGAGCCGGCGCTGAAACTGACCGACATGATGCGAACCAGCCTCGACGGGCGGGGTCAGGTCAATGTGCTGGACTCGACCCGGCTGATGAACAGCCCGCGCCTGTACGGCGCCTTCCTGCTGTGGCTGATGTCCGAGCTGTTCGAACAGCTGCCAGAGATCGGCGACCCCGAGAAACCGCGTCTCGTCTTCTTCTTCGACGAGGCCCACCTGCTGTTCAGGGACGCGCCCAAGCCCCTGCTGGAAAAGGTCGAACAGGTCGTGCGCCTGATCCGGTCCAAGGGGGTCGGGGTCTATTTCATCACCCAGAACCCCGCCGATATCCCCGACAGCGTCCTGGCCCAGCTCGGCAACCGCATCCAGCATGCGCTGCGCGCCTACACCCCGTCCGATCAGCGCGGCCTGAGGGCGGCCTCGGACAGTTTCCGGGTCAATCCGGCCTTCGATACGGCCGACGCCATCCAGGCGCTGGGCACCGGCGAGGCCCTGGTCTCAACGCTGGACGAGAAGGGCGCGCCCCGCGTCGTCGCCCGGACCCTGATCCGGCCGCCAGACAGCCGTCTGGGGCCGGCGACCGATGCCGAACGCGCCGCCGTCATGGCGGCCAGCCCGGTGAAGGGGGTCTATGACACCGTCGCGGACCGCGAGTCCGCCGAAGAAATCCTCACCGCCCGCCACGCCCAAACCGAGGCTGCGACCGCGCCGGCCGCGAAACCGGCGCCACAGGGTCGCGCTCCGGCGGCTCCGAAGGCGCCGCCCGCACCGAGGGCGCCGCGCAAGTCCAACCGCCAGACTCCGATGGAGGCCCTGACCAAGTCGGTGCTGCGCACGGCGGGCTCGACCCTGACGCGTGAACTGTTGCGGGGCATTCTGGGCGGATTACGGCGCTAGAGCGTTCGGCGGTCAAAGGGACTCAAAGGAGCGCGGACCTCCAGGTCCGCGCTCCAAGGGCGCCGCAACTCACCCGTCAAAAGCTCCAGGCTAGACCATAGACCCCAGACGGGCGTTGGCCAGTTCGGCGATGACGGTCGTGACCTGGGCGCCGGACCCCGTCTGGGACAGGAGTTTGGACAGGTGGGGCGACAGTTTGCGGGTGTCGACCAGCACCATGGCCCAGCCGAGGAACAACTGGGCCTGAACCGGCCAGCGGGCCAGGACGCGCACATTGCGATGCCGCGCGTCGGCCTCGATGTCCGCCATCAGGGCGGTCAGCGCTTCGGGATCACCCTCCAGCACCTGGACGAAGGTTCCTGACTGATAGGCCAGGGCGCCGGTGATCCGGCGTCGGCCATTGTTGCGCACCGAGGTCGCCACGATCTCGGACAGGTCCATCGGACCGTCGGCTGCGCCCACAGCGTCGCTGCGATACACGAGGCGTTCGAGCACGCGCTCCGTGAGGGGCTGCGGCGTGCGAACGGTCGGGGATGTCATGGGAGGATGGCCTGGCGGCGAATCCGCCGCCCATCTAGGCGCTTTTCACCCGAAACCCTAACATCTCGGGAATTCAGCGGAGAGTCTCAGGGTCTCGGAACCAGCCGCCACATGCGCAGGGGATGCCGCACCGCCCCGGCCTCCGCCCCCGCCGCCTCGCCCCGGCCCATATAGAGATCGGCGCGCACAGGGCCGCGAATGGCCGAGCCGGTGTCCAGCGTCATGACCAGGCCGGTGTAGCCATGCCGCGCCCCGACCAGGTTTCCGGCGCCGGCCGAGATCCACACCAGATCGCCATAGGTCCAGCTGGCCGGATCCACCGCGATGGCCCGCCGGGCCTGCAGGGGAACGCCGGCCGCGCCCGCCGGATGTCCGCCGTCGTCGGGGTCCAGCGAGAAATAGATGTAGCGGGGGTTCAGGGCCGTGATCGCCCGCGCCTCCGGCCCGCGATGGGCCGCCAGCCAGGCGCGGATCGCCTCGCCCGAGGTGCCGTTCGTCGGCAGGAGGCCGCGCTCCGCCATCGGCCGGGCGATGCCGACGAAGGTCCGGCCGTTGTCGGCGGCATAGGCGGCGCGCGCCTTCGATCCGTCCTCGAACGTCAGATAGCCGGACCCCTGGATCTGGAGGAAGAACAGGTCCTCGGCCCGCATCCAGGCCAGGGGCGGCGAGGGCGCGGGTCCGGCCTCGATCACGGCGCGCTCGTCCAGAACCTGGCCGCGCGACCAGCCGGACGGGCGGCCGAGAACGGGAGTGTCGAACTCCCGGTCCGCGGTGCGCCGGGCCGGGTACTCCGGAGCGAAATAGGCGGTCAGGAGGGGTGACCGGCTCTCGGCGGGCGGGGCCTCCACGATCCCGAAGCCGTCCTCGAAGAAGGCCCTGGCCATGGAGGGCGTCACCGGGCGTGATGTCCGCCTGATGTGCTGGGCTCGCTCGCACTGACGCACGGCAGCCGGCTCACGCGCGACGCGGCAGGTCTCGGCATAGGCCTGGAAGGCGGCGAGGTGGTCTTCATCGGCCCAGCCGGGAAGGCTCTGCGGGCCCGGCAGGCTGGAAACCTGCGGCGGAGCGGTGGGCGTGGGCCCCGTCGGCGGGACCGGAGGCCCGGACCGGGGCGTCGCACACCCCGCCAGGAGCAGGAGCGCGCCCGCCATTACGAGCCTCAGGTCGAGTCCCAAGGCGCGGCCGCCCCTAGGCGTTGGCGGGTTCGACGCGAGCGAGGACCCAGTTGGGGTCTGCAGCGCCCAGGGACCGTTCGAAGGTCCAGTGCTCGGCCGTGCGACGCTCTTCGATGCGGGGCTCGGCCGGAGCGCCCGGAGTCGCCTCGGCCTCGGGCGGAAGGACCCTGGAGCGGATCTCGGCCAGGAACCGGACCTTGGCGACAGCGCGGTCGCCCTCGGCCGAGGCCAGTTCCAGGTCGGCGCGCGGCGCATGCAGGAATTCGACCTGTTCGGTTTCGCCCCGGATCTCGCGGGCGGCGATGCCGGTCTCGAACGAGGCTAGGACCTCGGGGGTCAGCAGCGGCTTCAGAGCCGCGCGGTCGCCGGAGGCGTAGCCGCGCACGATGGTTTCATAGGCCTGGCGGGCCCCTTCGATGAATTTGGCGGGGTCGAAGGCGGGGTCGCGGGCGCGCAGCGAGGCGGCGGCAGCCAGGGTGGCGGCGTCGAGCGCGGGCACGCGGGCCTGGGCTTCCGGACCCGTCGCGCCCGCAGCGGGCAGGGCTGGCGTCTTGGCGTCCTCCTGCGGCTGACGGCCGACCTTCTTGCCCAGCACATTGTAGAGCTGGAACAAGACGACCGCGGCGATCACGGCGAAGATGACGAGCTGGAACTGTACCGGCACGGGGTATCCCTGGGATGGCGTCCTGATCCCGGCCATGAGGGCCGGGCGCGTCGGACAGGACGATTACGGTCTGATATGGGCGTACGCAAGCCGCGACGCACCCCGGGCGAGTTGTGACATGCCGCCGCTACCCCGCAGCGCGCCCCGAACACCCGCCGGCAGGGAGGCGCCGCACAGCGGGCGGTAGCGCCCCTGCAAGAGGGAAAGTTGCGGGACGTCCGGGCGGATGCTAGTCGCGGCGCCTCGCTTTTCCGCCATATTGAACGGCTTCGCCTCCATGACCGACGTTTCGCCCCCCGACGCCAACGGCGCCAACCCGACCGAACGCCCCGCCACCCTGGGCTTCCGCATCCTGGCGCAGTACGTCCGCGACCTGTCGTTCGAGAACCCCAGGGCCCCCGACAGCCTGCGCCTCGAGGGCAAGCCCCAGATCGACATGGGCGTCGAGCTCAACGCCCAGGGTCGTCCCGACGGCCTGTTCGAAGTCGACGTCAAGCTGTCGATCAAGGCCTCGACCGACACGATGCCGGTCTTCCAGGTCGAACTGCTGTACGGCGGCCTGTTCCAGCTCGAAGGCGTGCCGGAAGACGCGATCGAGGCGATGCTGCTGATCGAATGCCCGCGCTATCTGTTCCCCTTCGCCCGTGAGATCGTGGCCGGGGCGACCGCGGACGGCGGCTTCTATCCGCCCTTCATGCTGGATCCGATCGACTTCGCCGGCATCTATGCGGCGCGCCAGCAACAGATCGCCGCCCAGCCGGACGCGACCGGCCAGGCCTGAGATCAGGCAGCGGGCTCGACGACCTCGAGCCCGTAACCGGCCCACAGCGACTGGTCTTTCAGCGTCGCCAGCAGGAAGGCGCGGTGCGCCTCAGCCTCTTCGGGGTGAATGCGCGGCGTGAGCGGCCGTGATCGCGGCTGATAGCCGCCGGCGGCCGCATGGGCTGCGGCGGCCTGGCTCTCGCGACGGCTGGACAGGTCCAGCACCCGCTCCTTGCCGCCCTTCAGCTCCAGATAGACCTCGGCCAGAAGGCGGGCGTCGATCAGGGCGCCGTGAAACGAGCGATCGGCCAGGCTGACCTTGTAGCGTTTGCACAGGGCGTCCAGCGAGTTGGGCATGCCCGGCCAGCGCTTCTGGGCCAGCTGCAGCGTGTCGATCCAGCGGGTCTCGTGCAGCAGGGCGTGACCGCAGCGACCGCATTCATGATCGATGAAATTGCGGTCGAACTGGGCGTTGTGGGCGATGACCGGGGCCTCGCCGATGAAGGCCATCAGGTCGATGACGATCTCGGCGAATTTCGGCGCGTCCCTGACCTTGTCGTCGGTAATGCCGTGCACCCGGATGGCGTCGGCCGGGATCAGCCGCTCCGGATTGACCAACCGGTGGAAGGTCCGGCCGGTCGGCAGCAGGTCCTCGATCTCGATACAGCCGACCTCGATCAGCCGGTCGCCCGTTCTGGGGTCGAAGCCGGTGGTTTCGGTGTCGAGGACGATTTCGCGGGACATGCCCTCTTAATGGGGTGTTTCGGCGGCGCCCGAAAGAGTCCGGCGGGGTGGTTTCCAGTCCGGAGCCAGAACGATCCCCACGATTTCGGCGACCCGGGTCCGGGCGGCGTCGAGCCCCCGGCCGGTGTCGATGACGAAGTCGGCGCGACGGCGCTTTTCGCCGTCCGGAATCTGCCGCGCCAGAATGGCCTCGAACCGCTCCACCGTCATTCCGGGCCGGGCCAGAACCCGGCGGCGCTGGGCAGCTGCGTCGGCGCTGACCACGACCACCGCATCCACGGCCCGGTCGCCGCCGGTCTCGAACAGCAGGGGGATGTCGAGGACGGCCAGCTTCACGCCCGCCGCCCGCGCCGCCTCCAGATCGGCCGTGCGGCCGGCGGCGACGAGCGGGTGGACGAGGGTCTCCAGTCGCCGGAAGGCCGTCTCGTCGCGGCCAAGCGCCTCGGCCAGCCGCCCGCGATCCACGGCGCCGTCAACGACCACGCCCGGAAAGGCCTCGCCGACCGGTTCGACCGCCGCCCCGCCGCGGGCATAGAGGGCGTGAACCGCGTCGTCGGCGTTCCAGATCAGGGCGCCGTGCTCGGCGAACAGGGCGGTGGTGGTCGACTTTCCCATGCCGATCGAGCCGGTCAGGCCGAGCAGAATCATCCATCCTCTCCCAGCACGGCCAGGGCGACGCGACGAATGTTGATCGGCGCCGGATCGTGGCCGAAAAAGGCGCGGAACGACGGGCGCGCTTGCCCGATCAGCATCCCCAGGCCGTCGACGACCGTCAGGCCCCGATCGCGAGCGCGCGACAACAGCGGCGTTATCCGGGGCCGGTAGCCCATATCCATGACCACGGCGTGATCGGCCAGTTGCGAGACATCCAGGTCAGAGGGCCCGCTGATCGCGTTGATGACCACAGCGGCTCTCTCCAGATCCCCCGGTTTCGCAATGCGTGCGCCGAGCGTTCCGGCCAGCGCCTCGGCACGTGACACGGTCCGGTTCAGAATGGCGACCTCGGCGCCGGAATCCACCAAGGCCGAGACCGCCGCGCGCGCTGCGCCCCCGGCCCCCACGACAACCACCGGCGCTCCGGCGAGGTGCAGGAGGGGCGCCTGTCCGGTGAGCGCCATCAGCAGCCCTTCGCCATCCACGCTGTCCGCCCGGACCTGACCGTTCTCGAAGAGCAGCACATTGGCCGAGCCGGCCCGTGTCGCCACCGGCGTGGCCGAGTCGGCGATCTGCAGCGCACGCTCCTTGAAAGGCGCCGTCACGTTCAGGCCGAGAAACTCGCCCTGCCGTCCCCGGACGATCACGGCGTCAAAAGCGGACTCATCCATCGCCGGAAATGGCTGGTAGGTAGCGTCCAGGCCAGCGGCGCCGATCCATGCGCCGTGGATTACCGGGCTGAGGGATTGGGTGATCGGCCATCCCGTGAGGCCCGCCCGCATGGTGGTCATGACCTGAGCACTCCCGCCCGCCGCAGTTCTTCCAGAACCGGCCACAACGGCAGGCCCAGCACAGTGAAATAATCGCCTTCGACCGCGTCAAACAGCTGCGACCCCATCCCCTCCAGCCGGTAGGAACCGACGCAGGCCAGCAGGCTGTCGCCCTCGGCCTTCAGATAGGCGTCCAGAAAGGCGTCCGAGAAATTCCGCACCCGCATCGTCGCCGTGTCGTCGCCCGACCAGACCACCTGCCCGTTCCGTGCGAGGGCCGCGCCCGAATGCAGCTCATGCGCCTTGCCCCGCATCGCCTTCAGCCGGTCCCGCGCCGCCTCCAGTGAACCCGCTTTCGACACCAGCCCGCCCTCGAAGGCCAAGGTCTGGTCCGCCCCCAGCACCCAGGCATTGGCGTCATGGCGCGACACCGCCAAAGCCTTGACCCGCGCCAGCTCGACCGCCAGCCCGGCGGCGTCAGCCGGATCATGGGCCGCCTTGACCGCATCCTCGTCCACATCGGCGACCTGGACCGAAAACGGCACGCCGGCGCCGGTCAGCATCGCCCGCCGGGCCGCGCTTTTCGACGCCAGGATCAGCCGCTCCGGGGAGGCGGTCACCAGGACGCTCCCAGACGGCGGGTGCGGCGTTCGGTCAGCAGGTTCAGGATCGCGGCCGCCGTCTCCTCGACCGAACGGCGGGTCACGTCGATGGTTGGCCAGCCCCGCTTTTCGAAGGCCCGCCTCGCCTTGATCGTCTCCTCGCGCACCGCGTCCGGCTCGACGTAGGACGAGGCATGGGTGGCGTTGAGCCCGTCCAGCCGGTTCCGGCGGATCTGCACCAGCCGGTCGGGTGAGACGGTCAGACCGACGATCAGCGGATTCTTCAATCCGACCAGCCGCTCGCCGTCCTCCTGCCCCGGCACCAGAGGCACGTTCGCCGCGCGGACGCCTCTATGGGCGAGATAGATGCAGGTCGGGGTCTTGGACGTGCGGCTGACCCCCACCAGGACGACGTCGGCGCCCTCCAGCTGTTCGGCCGTGCCCTGACCGTCGTCGTGGGCCATGGCGTAGTCCAGCGCCCCGATCCGGTTGAAATAATCGTGGTCCAGGGCGTGCTGCGCCCCGACCCGCGTCGACAGGGCCGCGCCGAGATACCGCGACAGGGCTCCGACCAGCGGATCCAGCGCCCCGATATGCGGCATGTCGAGCGCCCGGCAGCCTTCCTCGAGCTGGGCGCGCAGGTCGCGATCAACGATGGTGTGCAGCACGACGCCGGGCGCCGCCGCCACCTCGGCCAGAACTCGCTCCATCTGCTTTTCGGACCGGACAAGCGCATAGATGTGCTCGATCGGGATGACGCCGTCGAACCGGGCCGTGACCGCCTTGGCCATCGCGTTCAGCGTCTCGCCGGTCGAGTCCGAGACCAGATGGACATGGAAATAGGTCGCCAGCCGCGACGACCCCGCGGGCCGCGCCGGGCTCATCGCTGACCCCTGGACGGGCGCGCCGGATCCCGGCGAGGGAAAACCACATCAGAGGGGGTGCGAATGGCGAGGATTCCTGTGGACCGGGCTGGGCGCCGCCAACCTCGGTCGGGGCGCCGAAACCTATAGCGCGGGCCTCGCCGCCCGGCGAGCGGGGACAGAGGTGGAGCACACGTCTCGTCCGGCAACGGATCATCCCCGCCCCCGGATCCGCCATCGGTTCGACTGGGGAAATGCTTAACGAAAGGTAAACGGCCCCCAATCCCGGCTCAGGTCAAACGCCCGGCTGAGCCCCGGGCATTAAGGCTTTGTTAAGGGTTTTGCCCGGTTTCCACAGGCGCGCACACAGCCCCCGAGCCGTCTTTCCGGGACCCGGGACAAGGCTGTCCGGCGTGGGGACGAGAGCGGATCTGTCCCCGCCGTCCCGCGCCCTACCTGCTTCCTCAGTTATTTCTAAGATTCTGATCAGGATAAGAGGAAGGCCGTGGGGTTGAGAGGATGCGCTCATCACCGTAGAGCCGGGGTCATGAGCACCACGCCTTCGTTGATCCGGGTCCTGCAGGGTGAGACCCTTGAGCGCCCGCCCGTCTGGTTCATGCGTCAGGCCGGTCGTTACCTGCCCGAGTATCGCGCCCTGCGCGCCCAGGCCCCGGACTTCATCGCCTTCTGTCTGAACCCTGAGATGGCGGCCGAGGCGACCCTGCAGCCGATGCGCCGGTTCGGTTTTGACGCGGCCATCGTCTTCGCCGACATCCTGCTGATCCCCCAGGCCCTGGGGCAGGACGTCTGGTTCGAGACCGGCGAGGGACCGAAACTGGGTCTCATGCCGTCGCCGGGTCGGATGGCTGAACTGGCCGATGGCGCCGGGGAATATCTGCATCAGGTCGGGGAGACCCTCAGCCGGGTGCGGGCCGAGCTGGAGCCGGAGCGGGCCCTGATCGGTTTCGCCGGCGCGCCCTGGACCGTGGCCACCTATATGCTCGACGGCCACCACAATACGATGGGCAAGGGCGAGCGGGCCCAGGCGCGGTCCTACGCCTATTCCGACCCGGACAAGGTCGATGCGGTTCTGGACGTCCTGGTTGAGGCCACCGCCCGCTATCTGAAGATGCAGGCCGACGCCGGCGCGGATGCCCTGAAGATATTCGAGAGCTGGGCCGAGGGCTTGCCGGACGATCTGTTCGAACGGCTGGTGATGCGGCCGCACAAGAAGCTGGTCGCGAGGGTGCGCGAACTGGGCGTCACCGTCCCCCTGATCGGTTTCCCGCGCGGTTCGGCCCTGCATGCCGAAAGGTATGCCCGCGAGGTCGATGTCCAGGGCGTGGCGCTCGACACGGCCTGTTCGCTGGAGCGCGGCAGACAGGTGCAGGCGATCAAGCCGATCCAGGGCGCCCTCGATCCCCTGTTGCTCCGCGCCGGTGGTGCGGCTCTGGACCGCAGGGTGGATGAGCTTGTCGAGGCCTGGGGTGCGGGTCCATGGATCTTCAACCTCGGCCACGGGATTCTGCCGGACGTGCCGATCGCCCATGTCGAACAGGTGCTCAGGCGCCTGGGCGCCCAGTAAGGACCGACAAATGACCGGCAGACGGATCGCAGTCGTTCTGTTCAATCTCGGCGGCCCGGACGACGCCGCCTCTGTGCGGCCCTTCCTGTTCAACCTGTTCAACGATTCGGCCATCATCGGCCTGCCCGGGTTCGCGCGGACGCCTCTGGCGAAGCTGATCTCCTCGCGCCGCGAGAAGAGCGCCCAGGCCAACTATGCGATGATGGACGCCGGCGGCGGCTCGCCCCTGAAGGCGGAGACCCGCAAACAGATGGCGGCGCTCGACGCCCGGCTGGCGACCCTGTTGCCCGGCGACGAGGTCAAGAGTTTCGTCGCCATGCGCTACTGGCACCCATTGACCGAGGAAACGGCTGTCGATGTCGCCGCCTTCGGTCCCGATGAAGTGGTCCTGCTGCCCCTCTATCCGCAGTTTTCCACCACCACGACCCAGTCGTCGCTGAAGGCCTGGAAGGCCGCCTATGCGGGCTCGGGCCGGTCACGCGCGATCTGCTGCTATCCGCGGGCCGCAGGCTGGATCGAGGCCCAGGCGGAAGGCATCCGGACCAGACTGGCCGATGCCGCCCGCGATCATCCGGGCCGCCCGATGCGGGTCCTGTTCTCCGCCCACGGCATTCCCGAGAAGCTGGTGGCTCAAGGCGATCCCTATCAGGAACAGATCGAATCGACGGTGTCTGCTGTCGCCGAGGCCGCCGGATTGCAGGACTGGGCCCTGTGCTATCAGAGCAGGGTCGGGCCGATGAAATGGCTGGGCCCCTCGACCCCGGATGCGATCAAACAGGCCGCAGCCGACGGTGTCGGCGTTGTCGTCACCCCGATCGCCTTCGTCTCGGAACACATCGAGACCCTGGTCGAGCTCGACATCGAATACGGCGAATTGGCCCACGAAGCCGGTCTGCATCCCTATCTCCGGGCGCCCGCCGTCGGCGTGGCGGAAACCTTCATCGCCGCCCTGGCCCAGGCCGTGACCGACAGCCTCGACCGCACCGGGACGGCGCCCTTCGGACCCGGCTGTCAGGCGCGGTGGAAGGCCTGTCCCTTCCAGGCCGAGGCCGTATGAACGGGTACGATCTGGCGCGCGGCCTGCACATCCTGGCGGTCATCGCCTGGATGGCCGGGATGCTGTTCCTGCCCCGCCTCTACGCCTATGACGCCGAGCAGAACGGCAAGCCCGAGCCGTTGAAGTCGGAGATGCAGACCCTGCTGCGGCTGTGGCAGGCACGACTGCTGCGCATCATCGTCAATCCGGCCATGACCCTGGCCTTCGTGTTTGGCGGCTGGCTCATCTATCTGGACGTTGAGATGCGGGGATGGGCTTTTCTGGCGGAGCCATGGATGGTGACCAAATTGGCCGGCGTCTTCCTGCTGGCCGGCTGGCACGGCTTCCTGTCGGCCGAACGCAAGCGGATCGCTGCCGGGACCTCGACGAGGGCGGGCCGCTTCTGGCGCATGACCAACGAAATCCCGTTCGTGCTGGCCATTATCATGGTCCTGTCGGTGACGACCGAGTGGACGTTCTGAGCCGCGACGCTTGACCCACAGGCCCGGAATGTGGTTCCGCTGACGGTGAGGCGTCGTTCGCGACGCTGCCCTTCTCTTCGCGACGACCGATCGCTGGCCAACTTGCCGCCTTCGGACCCGACGCCCTCCCACCCGGCCGCAAGGCCTTCGTCATCCTCCGGCCCGCCCGGGGGACCATCCGTCCCCGCCTGACGTCTCTCGACGCCGGGCCGTGACGGCGTGAATCCAGAGCTCCGACATGACCGACGTCCGCGACACCGACACCACAGCCCCTGAAGCCGAAGCGCTCGAGGGCCAGACGCCTGAAACCGCCGAGGACACCTCGCATGCGGATGGGGCCAATGACGCCGACGTGGCCGCCGATATCGGCGATGACGCGGAAGAGGACGGCGAATCCGTCGTGCCGTCTGGCCGGATCACGCTCCAGGAGCTGAACGACAAGACCCCGGTCGAGCTGGTCGCCTTCGCCGAACAGCTGGAGATCGAGAACGCGTCCAACCTGCGCAAGCAGGACCTCCTGTTCGCCATCCTCAAGACCCTGGCCGACGAAGAGGTCGAGATCATCGCCTCGGGCACGCTGGAAATGCTGCCCGACGGCTTCGGCTTCCTGCGCTCGCCGGACGCCAATTATCTTCCGGGCCCGGACGATATCTATGTGTCGCCGTCCCAGATTCGCCGCTTCGGCCTGCGCTCGGGCGACACGGTTCACGGCGCCGTGCGCGGCCCCCGCGAGGGCGAACGCTACTTCGCCCTGCTTAAGGTCGACACGATCAACTACGAGGACCCGGAGACGGTCCGCACCAAGGTCAATTTCGACAATCTGACGCCGCTGTACCCCAACGAGCGGCTGATCATGGAAATCCAGGACCCAACCCTGCGCGATCGTTCGGGCCGGGTCATCGACATCGTCGCGCCGCTCGGCAAGGGCCAGCGCTGCCTGATCGTCGCCCCGCCGCGGGTCGGCAAGACGGTCATGCTGCAGAACATCGCGAAATCGATCGAGGCCAACCACCCCGAGGTGTCGCTGATCGTCCTGCTGATTGACGAACGCCCCGAGGAAGTCACCGACATGCAGCGGACGGTGAAGGGAGAGGTCGTGGCGTCGACCTTTGACGAGCCGGCCACCCGCCACGTCGCCGTCGCCGAGATGGTGATCGAGAAGGCCAAGCGCCTGGTCGAGCACAAGAAGGACGTCGTCATCCTGCTGGATTCGGTCACTCGTCTGGGCCGGGCCTACAACGCCACCGTCCCGTCGTCGGGCAAGGTCCTGACCGGCGGCGTCGACGCCAACGCCCTGCAGCGACCCAAGCGGTTCTTCGGCGCGGCGCGGAACGTCGAGGAGGGCGGCTCGCTGACCATCATCGCCACCGCCCTGATCGACACCGGCTCGCGCATGGATGAGGTCATCTTCGAAGAGTTCAAGGGCACCGGTAACTCGGAAATCGTCCTGGACCGCAAGGTCGCCGACAAACGCATCTTCCCGGCCATCGACGTGCTGAAGTCCGGCACCCGCAAGGAAGAGCTGATCACGCCGAAGGACCAGCTGACCAAGACCTATGTGCTGCGCCGCATCCTGAACCCGATGGGCCCACAGGACGCGATCGAGTTCCTGCTCGACAAGCTGCGCCAGTCCAAGAACAACGCCGACTTCTTCCAGTCGATGAACACCTGACGAACGGTCGGGTCTGGCCTATGTTTCACGTGAAACAGGGAGACCGTGATGAAGGTGAATGTCGAAGTCGAATGCACGCCGGCGGAGGCGCGCCATTTCCTCGGCCTGCCCGACGTCCAGCCGCTGAACGACCATCTCGTCGCCGAGATGCAGAAGCGGATGGACGCCAACATGTCGGCCATGCAGCCCGAAGAGCTGATGAAGACCTGGACCAGCTTCGGCCTCCAGGCCCAGGACCAGTTCCGTCAGCTCATGCAGGCCGCGGTGACGACGCCGAAGTGAACAAACGTCTCCTCCCCCGGCGGGGGAGGGGGACCACGAAGGGGTGGAGGGGGCAGTCCGCAGACACCGACACCGGGGCGGACCCCCTTCGTCTCTCCGCTTCGCTTCGAGCCACCTCCCCCAACGGGGGTGGAGAAACATAATGACCGACACCGTCTTCGCCCTCGCCACCCCTCCGGGCCGGGGGGCCATCGCCATCCTGCGTCTGTCGGGCCCGGCGACGGATCAGGCCCTCAGAGCCCTCGGCGCGCCCGGCCTGAAACCTCGCCTCGCCGCCCTGCGGATTCTGCAACACGGCGGCGCGATCCTCGACCAGGCCCTCGTCCTTCGCTTTCCCGGCCCGAACTCCTATACCGGCGAGGACTGCGCCGAACTCCACCTGCACGGCGGCCGCGCCGTCATCGACGCCGTCTCCACCGCCCTGATCGATCTCGGCCTGCGCCCCGCCGAACCGGGAGAGTTCACCCGCCGCGCCTTCGAGAACGGCCGCATGGATCTGGCCCAGGCCGAGGCGGTCGCCGACCTGATCGACGCGGAGACCTCGGCCCAGGCGGCCCAGGCCCTGGGTCAGCTCGACGGCGCCCTCAGCCAGACCTACGCCGGTTTCCGCCGCGACCTGCTGACGGCCCTCGCCCTCGTCGAGGCCGAGATCGACTTCCCGGACGAGGACGTCCCCGACCATCTGGCCTCATCCGCCGGTCCGGTGCTTGATCGCCTGACCGCCGACCTGAACGGCGCCCTGGCCGACGCCGACCGGGGCCGGCGCGTGCGTGAGGGCTATCGCATCGTCCTGATCGGCGAGACTAACGCCGGCAAGTCGGCCCTGTTCAACGCCCTCGTCGAGCGGGAGGCCGCCATCGTCACCCCCATCGCAGGCACGACGCGCGACGTGCTCGACGCCGACCTCGTCATCGGCGGCTATGCCGTGACCCTGTCCGACACGGCCGGCCTGCGCGAGAGCCAGGACCCCGTCGAGGCCGAGGGTGTCCGTCGCGCCCGCGCCCGCGCCAGCACCGCCGATCTGCGCCTTTGGGTCCGGGCTCCGGGCGATCCCGAAGGGGACGCCGCCGCCTTCGCCCGGCCTGACGACGTCACCGTCTGGACCAAGGCCGACCTCTCACCGGCCTCGGGGGCGGGCCTCGCCGTCAGCGCTGTGACAGGCCAGGGTCTGCGCGATCTGCACGATGCGCTTGCTGCCCGACTGGCCCGGGATCTGTCCGGCGCGGACTTTCCGGCGGTGACCCGCGAACGCCATCGGCGCAGGGTGTCAGAAGCCGCGACGATGGCTCAGGCGGCGCGGAGCCACCTGACGACGGCGCCTGAGTTGGCGGGTGACGATCTGCGCCGGGCCGCTGACGCCCTGGGCCGGGTCACGGGCGCGGTCGGGGTCGAGGAGATCCTCGGCGAAGTGTTCTCGACCTTCTGTATCGGCAAGTAGGTTGGCCACCGGCCGCCCGGCGTGTTTCACGTGAAACACATCCCGCTCAGGCGGGGCGACGCCCCGCGTCGGGCGTCAGCGCCAGATTTATGTGTGAGTGGCCTTTTCGGCCCATCTCGCCTATGTCCCGGCCTATGAGCTCCCCCTCTTCCTTCGACGTCATCGTGATCGGCGGCGGCCATGCCGGCTGCGAGGCCGCCGCGGCGTCCGCGCGCGCCGGGGCCCGCACCCTGCTGTTGACCCAGACGCTCGAAACCGTAGGCGAGATGAGCTGCAACCCGGCAATCGGCGGCCTGGGCAAGGGCCATCTGGTCCGCGAGATCGATGCCCTCGACGGCCTGATGGGTCGGCTCGGCGACAAGGCCGGCATCCAGTTTCGTCTGCTGAACCGCTCCAAGGGCGCCGCCGTGCGCGGCCCTCGCAGCCAGATCGACCGGCGCCTGTACCGCGAGGCCATGCAGGCCGAGCTGGCCGATTACCCCAACCTGACCCTGATGGCCGGCACGGCCGAGGCCCTGATCCTCGACGGGTCGCGCGTCGTCGGCGTCACGACCGGGGAGGGTCTCTCGCTCCGCGCGGGCGCTGTGGTCCTGACGACCGGCACCTTCCTCAACGGCGTCATCCATCGCGGCGACGAGCGGATTCCCGCCGGCCGTCATGGCGAGGCGCCCTCGACGGGTCTTGCCGCCGACCTCTATGGCGCCGGACTGCAGATGGGGCGGCTGAAGACCGGAACCCCTGCACGCCTCGACGGCCGCACCATCGGCTGGGACCGGCTGGAGATGCAGGCGGCCGATGCCGAGCCCGTGCCGTTCAGCTTCCTGACCGACCAAATCGATGTGCCCCAGATCGCCTGCGGCATCACCCATACGACCGAAGAGACCCATGCGATCATCGCCGCCAATCTCGGTGAAAGCGCCGTCTATGGCGGCAAGCTGACCGGGGTTGGTCCGCGCTATTGCCCCTCGATCGAGGACAAGGTCGTCCGCTTCGCCGACAAGACCTCTCACCAGGTCTTCCTCGAGCCCGAGGGTCTGGACGATCCGACCGTCTATCCGAACGGCATCTCCACCTCGGTCTCGCCGGAGACGCAGACCGCCTTCCTGCGCACCATGCCGGGGCTGGAGAAGGTCGAGGTGTTCCGCTTCGGCTATGCGATCGAGTACGATTATGTCGATCCGCGCGAACTGACCCCGGCGCTGGAGGTCAAGCGCCGTCCGGGCCTCTATCTGGCCGGTCAGATCAACGGTACGACCGGGTATGAGGAGGCAGGCGCTCAAGGGTTGATTGCCGGTCTCAACGCCGCCCGCGCCGCCGCCGGATCCCCGGAAATCGTGCTGGGGCGGGATCAGGCCTATATCGGTGTGATGATCGACGATCTGGTCACGCGTGGTGTGACCGAGCCCTACCGGATGTTCACCAGCCGCGCCGAGTACAGGTTGACTCTCCGCGCCGACAACGCCGATCAACGGTTGACCCCGCTTGGCATTGAGGCTGGCATCGTCTCTTCAGAGCGTCAGCTCGCCTTCGGGACCAAGGCCGAGGCCCTGACCCATGCCACCCACCTCGTTCGCGAGACCCGGTTCACGCCCAATGAGGCCCAGGCGCTCGGCATCGCCGTCAATGCGGACGGCCAGCGCCGGTCGATGCGCGATCTGCTGGCCTATCCGGGCGTCGATCTGTCCGCCTTCGCGGCGGCCTACCCCGTCATCGGCGACTGGAGCCCGGCCGTGCGCGAACAGGTCGAGATCGACGCGGGCTATGCCGGCTATCTGGATCGTCAGACCGCCGACGCCGAGGCCCTGCGCCGCGAGGAGGCCCTGATGCTTCCGGCCAACCTCGACTATGCGGCGATCGGCGGCCTGTCGCACGAGGTTCGGGAGAAGCTGTCGCTCGTGCGACCGCGCACCCTCGGCCAGGCCGGTCGCATCGAGGGGGTGACCCCCGGTGCGCTTACGGCCCTGCTGTCCCATGTGAAAAAAGCGGCAGTCGCGGCCTGATGACCGCCGAGGAATTCCAGAAGGCGACCGGCGCCTGGCCGGAACGGATGGCCGACCTCGAACGGTTTCGGGTCATGCTGACCGAGGCCAACGCGGTCATGAACCTGGTCGGGCCGGACAGTCTGCCGGACTTCTGGAACCGTCACGCCTGGGACTCGGCCCAACTCCTGGATCTCGCCGGTTTCGCGCGGACCTGGGCGGACCTTGGCGCTGGAGCGGGTTTCCCGGGCGTGGTCCTGGCCATCCTCCTCAAGGGACGACCGGACGCCCACATCTGGCTGATCGATTCCCTGCAGAAACGCTGCCGCTTCCTGCAGACCATCGTGGATGAGCTGGCCCTGCCGGCGACCGTCGTCTGGGGGCGGGCCGAGGAACAGGCGCTGAAGGTCGATGTCGTCACCGCGCGCGCCGTCGCGCCGATGGAAAAGCTTCTGGGTTATGCACAGCCCTATCTGTCTCGCGGTGCACAAGGTTTGTTTCTCAAGGGAGAGAAGGCCGAGGCGGAGTTGCGGGAGGCCTCGAAGTCCTGGCAAGTCGAGGCCGAGCTTTCGGTCTCGCGCAGCGATCCGGGGGGCCGCATCGTTACCGTCCGGAGCCTTCTTCCCCGTGGAAATCAGCAACGTGGTTAGTATGACCAAGTCAGTCCCAGGCCCTGGCCCGAAGAAGGCTCCGCGCGTCCTCGCCGTGTCCAACCAGAAGGGCGGGGTGGGGAAGACGACGACCGCGATCAACCTCGGCACGGCGCTGGCCGCCATCGGCGAGAAGGTGCTGATCGTCGACATGGATCCCCAGGGCAATGCCTCCACGGGTCTGGGTGTTCCACGTGAAACACGCCGGATCACCATCTATGACGTGATCGTCGACGGTCGGTCCGTCCATGATGCGGCTGTACCGACGGCCGTGCCGGGCTTGCACATCATTCCAGCCGACGCCGACATGTCGGGCGTCGAGATCGAGCTCAGCCAGGCCGATCGCCGCTCCTACCGCCTGCGCGACGCGCTCGCGGGACAGGGCGGGGAAGGCCATACCGGGTATGACTATGTGCTGATCGACTGCCCGCCGTCGTTGAACCTGTTGACGCTCAACGCCATGGCCGCCGCCGACGGGGTTCTGGTCCCGCTGCAGTGCGAGTTCTTCGCCCTGGAAGGGTTGACGCAGTTGATCAAGACGATCGAGATGGTCCGTCAATCATTGAATCCGACGCTCGAAATCCAGGGTCTGGTCCTGACCATGTATGACCGCCGCAACGCCCTCTCGGGACAGGTGGCCGCCGATGTTCGGAGCCACTTCGGGGACAAGGTCTATGACGCGGTCATCCCCCGGAACGTGCGGGTGTCCGAGGCGCCGTCCTTCGGAAAACCCGTTCTGATCTACGATCTGAAATGCACGGGCAGCCAGGCCTATCTGAAGCTCGCCAAAGAAGTCGTCGGTCGCGAACGCCGCCGCCTCGCCGCCTGATCATCATACGGAATCAAGAGTTTGTCTGAACGTCAAAGAGGCCTGGGCCGCGGCCTGTCCGCCCTGATGGGCGAGTCGATCAACGAGGCTGTGCCGGTCGCGTCGGGCGCAGTTCTGCCGACCGGCGTGCTGTCGGTCCCGATCGAGAGCCTGAAGCCCAACCCGGATCAGCCGCGCAAGCAGTTCACCAAGGCGGACCACGACGAACTGACCCAGTCGATCCGCGACAAGGGCGTGCTGCAGCCGATTCTGGTGCGTCAGCAGCCCGGCGAGGACGGCGTCTGGCAGATTATCGCCGGCGAGCGCCGCTGGCGCGCGGCCCAGGGCGCGCGACTGACCGAGGTGCCGGTCATCATCCGGGAAATGGACGACCTCGAGGTGCTGGAAGTCGCCATTATCGAGAACGTCCAGCGCGCCGACCTCAACCCGCTGGAGGAGGCCGCGGCCTATGGCGTGCTGATGGAGCGGTTCGGCCGCACCCAGGACGCGGTCGCCGGCATCGTCGGCAAGTCGCGCAGCCATGTCGCCAACACCCTGCGCCTGACCCAGCTGAGCCCCGGCGCTCGCGGGCACGTTCTGGACGGCCGTCTGTCCGCTGGTCACGCCCGCGCCCTGCTGACGGCGAAAGACCCTGACGCGCTCGCCGACCAGGTCGTCGCCCAGGGGCTGAACGTCCGTCAGACCGAGGCCCTGGCCCGCAAGTCGCAGGACGAGCAGAAGCCGAAGGCGGGGAAGAGCTCGGCAGACCAGGTGTCCGTATCGCCCGACATCGCGGCTCTGGAACAGGATCTGGCCGATGCCCTCGGCGTCAAGATCGCCCTGGCCGACAGGGGCGGGAAGGGCGAACTGACCCTGTCCTACGCCAGCCTGGAACAGCTGGACGACCTCTGTCGCCGGTTGATGCGCGCCTGACTGCGCGAGCGTGCTAGGGTGACGTCATGACCGACACGCCCGAAACCGCCTCCGAAGCCCTGAAACGCGTCCTCGCCGCCAAGAGGACCGCTACGCCCGGCCACGCCGCGATGAACGGCGGCAAGGGCGAGGAACGGGCCGCCGCCGCCAAGAGCGCCGCCCTCGCCAAGCCCGCCTTCCGCAAGGCGTCGAAGCGGGGCTGACGATTTCCCTTCTCCCCCTGCGGGAGAAGGTGGCCGAGCGAAGCGAGGTCGGATGAGGGGTCTCACGCTGAGGTCGAAGATTAGCGCTCGATCCATTCACTCCGACCGCTGGTACAACCCCTCATCCGTCAGCCTTCGGCTGCCACCTTCTCCCGCAAGGGGAGAAGGGAATGATTCAAAGTCCGAGCCTTCTCGCCCGCGCCGCGATTTCCAGCAGGAGCCGCTCGGCGATCAGGTGCTCGGGCATGCCCGTCGTCTTGGTGGCGACGTCGGCGGTGTTGACGCTGTCCTGAACCACGTCGAGGTCTTCAAGCCGCCAGGCGCGGGCCTGACGCAGAATTTCGGCCTCCTGTTTCCAGAACACGCCGGCGGCCTTGGCGGCCTCCTTGGCCCCGGCGCCCGAGCCCTGAAGCACATTGATCCGGCGCAGCTTGCCGAGATGGATCGAGGCGGAGCGCACCGCCATGACCGCGCTTTCGCCTTCAGCCAGGGCGCGTCTCAGCCCGCCTTGCGCCGGAGCGGGGCGTCCGCCGAAGGCCTGCAGCGCCGCATCGGCGAGCGAAGCGTCCGCTTCCACGCCCAGATGCGCCTCCAGCTCCTCGACATCGATGGTCCGGCCCGATCCCGGACCCACATACAAGGCCAGCCGCTCGATCTCCTGGCGCATCAGGCCGCGCTCGCGGGGCAGGCGGGCGACGAAGGCGGCCAGGGCGTCAGTGGTCAGGCCCACCTTGTCGACGGCGAGAGCCTCGCGCGTCATGCGGGCGATGTCGCCGGCCTCATCCTCGTAGACCGCGATGCCGACCGAATCCTTGCCGGCCTCGGCCGCCTTGCGCAGGGCGGAATCGCGGCCCAGGGCCCCGGCCTCGATCACCAGCATGCAGTCGGGATTGTAGCCGCCGTCGGCATGCACCTTGAGCGCGGCCGCCAGCATCTTGTCGATCGAGGCCTTCTCCGACCCCAGCCGCACGCGGACCAGTCTGCGTCCGCCTATCATCGACAGGGCGGTCAGGGCCTCTTCCAGCCGGGCCTCGTCGCCGTCGATGTCCGTGTCGGTCAGCAGGGTGACGTTGAACGGGTCGTTCAGGTCGGGGGTGACGGCCCTGCACAGGATTTCGGCCCGCTCGGCGACGCCGGAGCGGTCCTTGCCGTGGATGACGGCGGCGCGGATCCCGGCGTCCGGCTTCGCCAGGAAGCGGTCGACCTCGGGCCGCTTGGCGAGGATCATGGGACGGAGAGAGCCCGCATCAGGTCGACGCGGATCAGCCGGGCCAGTTCGGAGGCGGCGCGGTCCTCGCCGTCCTGCTGGGCCGCGATGGCGGCATAGGGCTGGTCGGCGGCGGCGTAGGTGATGGTGACGGCCTCGGTCCCGGTCAGGGCCGCGCCGCCCGCGACGGGCGTCAGGGTCCAGGCCCCGCGCACGGTCAGCTCATAACGGGTGGCGGTGTCGTCGATTCGGCGGCCCAGCGGACGACGGTTCTGCTGAACGACCGTCTCCAGCCGATAAAGCGGCGCCGCGTTGCGGTTCCAGCCGAGAGCGTCCTCCAGCTGCTCGCGCAGGCGGTATCCCAGCCGGTCGTCCTGGGTCGTCACGGCGATCCGGCTCAGCGACGGCGATCCGCCCGCATCCCCGTACAGCGGCGTGAATCCGCACCCGGCCAGGAGCAGGGCGGCGGCCGCCAGCGCTGACAGGCTGCGGACCGACATCTAGCCGGCCACCAGGTTGACGATGCGATCGGGCACGACGATCACCTTGCGGATCGATTGCGAGTTGGCTTCCAGATAGGCCTGAACAGCTGGATTGGCGAGCGCCTGGGCCTCGACCGCCCTGGCGTCGGCCCCGCGCGGCATCGTGATCTCGCCGCGGCGCTTGCCGTTGATCTGGATGGGCAGCACGACCTCGTCGTCGGCGGCCAGGGCCGGATCGAACACGGGCCAAGGGGCGTCGAGAACCATGCCGGTCTCGCCCAGACGGGTCCAGCCTTCCTCGGCGACGTGCGGGGTGAAGGGGGCGACGAGACGGGCCAGGGCCGACAGAGCCTCACGCCGCGCTCTGCCTGACGCGCCGTCGTGGTCGCGGATCGTGGCCACGAAGGCGTAGAGCTTGGCGATGGCGGAGTTGAAGCGGAAGCCTTCGACGCCCTCGGACACGGCCTTGATGGCCTTGTGTGTTTCCTTGAGCAGCAGGGCGTCGGCGGCCGGATCACCGGCTGTGTCGGCCTCGAAGCTGTCGAACAGGGTCCAGACCCGCTGGACGAAGCGGCTGGCGCCCTCGACGCCGCCGGGGGTCCACTGCACGTCGCGCTCGGGCGGGCTGTCGGACAGGACGAACAGGCGGCCGGCGTCCACGCCGTGCGAGTCCAGGATTTCCTGGGGCGCGACGACGTTCTTCTTCGACTTCGACATCTTCTCGATGTCGCCGATGACCAGGGTCTCGCCGGTCGACCTCTGACGAGCGGAGCGCACGCCGGCGTCGTTGGTCAGGTCGACGTCGGTCGGCTCGACCCAGGCGCCGTCGGCCCGGCGATAGGTCTCGTGGACCACCATCCCCTGGGTGAACAGGCCGGCGAAGGGCTCCTTCACCGACAGCATGCCGGCGTCGGACAAGGCGCGGGTGATGAACCGGGCGTAGAGCAGGTGCAGGACCGCATGCTCGACCCCGCCGATATACTGGTCCACCGCCAGCCAGCGATCGGCGGCGTCCTTGTTGATCGGCTCGGCCGCCGTCGGGTCGGTGAAGCGGGCGAAATACCAGCTGGAATCGACGAAGGTGTCGAGCGTATCGGTCTCCCGCGTCGCATCGGCGGCGCAGGACGGGCATTGGACGTGTTTCCAGGTCGGGTGGCGATCCAGCGGGTTGCCGGGCACGTCGAAGGTCACGTCGTCGGGCAGGACGACCGGCAGTTGATCGGCGGGAACCTCGACCACGCCGCAGGACGGGCAATGGACCATGGGGATGGGGCAGCCCCAGTAGCGCTGCCTCGAGACGCCCCAGTCGCGCAGGCGATAGATGGTCGCGCCCTTGCCCATGCCGGCCGCCTCGATCCGGGCGATGGCGGCCGCCTTGGCGTCCTCGATCGACAGCCCATCGAGGAAGTCGGAGTGGAACAGGGCGCCCGGGCCCGTATAGGCCTCGGTCTCGACCGCGAAATCATCGCCCGCGCCGTCCGGTTTCACCACGGCCAGGACAGGCAGCAGATATTTGCGGGCGAAATCCAGGTCGCGCTGGTCGTGGGCCGGGCAGCCGAAGATGGCGCCCGTGCCGTATTCCGACAGGATGAAGTTGGCGATCCAGACGCTGACCTCATGCCCGTCGAACGGGTGGAGGACCTTCAGTCCGGTGTCCCAGCCGATCTTTTCGGCCTGTTCGATGTCGGCGGTGGAGGTTCCGCCCGCGCGGCATTCGGCGACGAAGGCGGCGACCTTCGGATCGGCCTCGGCCATGGCCCTGGCGATCGGATGGTCGGGCGCGATGCCCATGAAGGAGGCGCCGAACAGGGTGTCGGGGCGGGTGGTGTAGATTTCCAGACCGTCCGGCGAGGCGGTCGGGGCCTCTCCCGCCCATGTCCAGGTCATCTGCAGGCCCTTGGACCGGCCGATCCAGTTCTCCTGCATCAGCCGGACCTTGTCGGGCCAGCGATCGAGGTCCTTGAGCCCGTCGATCAGGTCGTCGGCATAGTCGGTGATGCGCAGGAACCACTGGTTCAGCTTGCGCTTCTCGACCACCGCGCCCGAGCGCCACCCCTTGCCGTCGATCACCTGTTCATTGGCCAGGACAGTGTTGTCGACGGGGTCCCAGTTGACGACGCCGTCCTTGCGATAGACCAGGCCGCGCCGATACAGTTCCAGGAACCAGGCCTGCTGCTTGCCGTAATATTCCGGGTCGCAGGTGGCGAATTCGCGCGACCAGTCCAGCGACAGGCCCAGCAGCTTCAGCTGCGCCCGCATCGAGGCGATGTTGTCGTAGGTCCAGCCCTTGGGGTGGATGCCGCGCTCCATGGCCGCGTTTTCGGCCGGCATGCCGAAGGCGTCCCAGCCCATCGGGTGCAGGACGTCGAAGCCCTGGGCCCGCTTGTGACGCGCGACGACGTCGCCCATCACATAGTTGCGGGCGTGACCCATGTGGATGTTCCCCGACGGATAGGGAAACATTTCAAGGACATAGTATTTCGGGCGACCCGTATCCCGGGTGACGAAGGCGTTCGCATCGGCCCAGCGCGCCTGCTGGCGCGGCTCGGCGGTCTTGGGGTCGTAGCGGGTCGGAGAGGCGGACACGGGCAATCCTTCAAGGCGTCTCCTCCCTGTTCGCCGCTTGGCGAACGGGGAGGTGGATCCGTAGCGAAGCGGAGGAGACGGAGGGGTTCTTGAAGCGGACTCGGTCGTGGGGCGTCAAGAGCCCCTCCACCCCCCGCCAGGCGGCGGGCGGTCGATCGCTCTCCATCGCTCCGCGACAGGGAGGAGACGCGGAAGCTAGCCGGCGTTCGACAGGTTGAGCTGGCGCGCCTTGGTCAGGATCGCGTTTTCCAGGTCGGCCTCGGTCTGGGCGGCCACGGGCGAGGCGGTCCAGTCGCCGCCGGCGCTGCGGACTTCCTTGGTCACCGTGACGTTCAGGGCGTCGGCGCGCAGGCGGGTGTCGAGGATGAAGACGGTCGCCTTGAAACGCTCGTTCGGCGTCTGCGGATTGACGTACCAGTCATAGTTCACGACGCCGCCCCAGGGATCGGCGGTCAGCAGCGGCATGAAGCTGAGGGTGTCGAGGGTGGCGCGCCACAGATAGGCATTCACGCCGATGCCCTGTTGCGCCGTCGTGGCGCGAGGAGTCGAGCTTCCGCCCATGAAAGGCAGGCCGCCGCAGGCGGAGAGGAGCAGACCGCCGGTGACAACCAGCGTGGTCGCCAGGACCGTCTTGCCGCGAACAAAACCCATCGAACGTCGTCTCCCTCGGGTGCTGACCCGCCGTGTTCCCGATGCGGGCGGCGGGCGCAAGAGCGCAACGGTCCCGACCGTTCGCCAAGCTCGGCTCTATAACACGCCCAAAAGGGGCGATGACAAGGCAATCCACAGCCGAGGCCCTCCGTATCCGGCGGCTACGATCCGCATCGGGCTCGGAAGACGATTTCCCCAGCCCGGCGAACACCTTCCTGTCGTCTTCCCGTGACGCTTGCGCCACAGGCGGGTGCAAGAGTCGGTGGAACCGGGTTGGTTCGGCCTCGTTGCGTTGACCGGGCGGACTACCGGTGTCTAATCGGCAGGTCCTCGGTGGAAACACCGGGTTCAGGAACAAGGGTCCGGCGAGAAACGCCGGGTCGAAGGGTTGGAAATGCGTTTCGCCGCAGTCATCGCTGCCTCTGTCGGTCTCGTCGCCCTTCTCGGCGTCGCGGGCGAAGCGTCCGCGCAGTCGCGGTCGCGCGCGCCGGCCGTGACCCTGGCCGAAGCGTCCAATGCCCAGCGTTCGGCCCCCGCCGCACCGCGTCGCGGCCTGCGCTGGAACGAGAACGGCCGCTGGGGCCTCGACTTCAACCTGAACCAGCCTGTCGGCCGCGAAGCCGAATGGGGCGACGTCGAAGCCGGCGCCTACTATCGCCTGTCGCCGCGCCTGCGCGTCGGCGCCGCCGCCGGCCTGGCCACGCCCGAACAGGACCCGGCCCGTGCGCCCGAGACCGACCGCCGCGCCCAGCCGCGCGTGCGACTGGAAACCCTGTTCCGCTTTTAGGACCCGAACGGCCCGGCGATGCCGCCGATCGCCGCCAGTCCGTAGACGCCCGATCCCTGCAATCCGTCTGCATTTCCGGCCGTGATCCCGCCAAGGGCGATGACTCGCGTCCGGCCCTCCGAGGCGCAGACCAGGGAATTCCTGCCGAGAGAGGGTTTCCCGGAGGACTCCCCGCCCGCCGGGAAGATCGGGGACAGCACCACCGCGTCCAGATCCCGCGCGGCCAGCGCCGCCTGGACCGAATGCACCGCCCCGGTCAGAATCCAGTCCGGCCGCCGCCCCGACAGGGCATAGGCCGCGGAGATTGCCCGTTCCGGCAGATGAAGGCCGTCGGCGTCGACCCGGTCCGCCAGCCCGGCGTCCAGTCCGATCAGCAGGCTCATCCCGCGCTCCCGGGTGGCGATGCGCAGCCGCTCCGCGGTCTGGATCGCGTCCGCCGCGCCGAACGACCGATAGACGACGCCCGATCCCGCCGGCATCCGCGCCGCGATCTCCCAGGGCCTCGGCGTCCGTTCCGGGTCGGTGAACAGCAGCATCGGCGGGACACGCGACCGCCCGCCGCTCCTGACAATGTCGGCGTCGCGGGCTAGAGCCTGAGCCACGGCCCACAATCGGGCTCCGTCTTCCGTCATATCCGGCACGTCCATGGTCGCCTCATCCCCCGCTTCGACGCCCCCGTCTACTGACGACACCTTCGCCGCGCGTCTGGCGACGATCCGGGCGCGCATGGCGGCGGCCGCCAGGGCAGCGGGACGCGATCCGGCCGCGATCACCCTGACCGCCGTGTCCAAGACCCAGCCGGACGAGGCCATCAAGGCCGCCCTCGACTCGGGGCTGCGCGTCTTCGGCGAGAACCGGGTGCAGGAGGCGCAGGGCCGCTGGACCGATCGCCGGTCCGCCCTGCCCGACCTCGAGCTTCGCCTGATCGGCCCCCTCCAGTCCAACAAGGCCGAGGACGCCGTCGCCCTGTTCGACGTCATCGAGACCCTGGACCGCCCGAAACTGATCGGCGCCCTGGCTTCGGCCTCGCAGAAGATCGGCCGCTCACCCCGCCTGCTGGTCCAGATCAACACCGGCGAGGAGGACCAGAAGGCGGGAGTCGCCGCCCGCGACGCCGATGCCCTGATCGCCGCCGCCCGCGCCCAGGGGTTGATCGTCGAGGGACTGATGGCCATTCCGCCCGCCGACGAGGAGCCGATCCTGCATTTCGCGCTTCTGGCCCGGATCGCCGAACGCAACGGGCTTAAGGTCCTGTCCATGGGGATGAGCGCGGACTACGAGGCCGCGATCCGGCTGGGTGCGACTCACGTTCGGGTCGGATCGGCGCTGTTCGGGGAACGAAACCCGGCTTTCGCGCCCTCTAGTCGCTGATTCCGCGCCAAATTCAGCCGCCGCCTTGGCGTTTGGCTCCAGCCTCGCCATTCTAGACAGATGCCCCCAGCCAAGACCCTGCTTATCATCGACGACGACGACGACCTGCGCGAGGCCCTGGCCGAGCAACTGGCGCTGCATGAGGAATTCAAGACCGTCCAGGCCTCGACCGCCACCGAGGGCCTGCGCCTGGGTCGAGAGATCCGCGCCGACCTGATCCTGCTGGACGTCGACCTGCCCGACATGGACGGGCGGGAGGCCTGCCGCCTGTTGCGCAAGGACGGCGTCTCGACCCCCGTCATCATGCTGACCGGGCAGGATTCGGACGCCGACACGGTTCTGGGGCTCGACAGCGGGGCCAACGACTATGTGACCAAGCCTTTCCGCTTCGCCGTCCTTCTGGCCCGCATCCGCGCCCATCTGCGCAGCCACGAACAATCCGAGGACGCCGTCTTCCAGATCGGCCCCTATTCCTTCCGCCCCGCCGGCAAGATCCTGGTCGATCCCAAGGGCAAGAAGATCCGGCTGACGGAGAAGGAAACCAACATCCTGAAATACCTCTATCGCGCCGGGGCCAAGCCGGTGTCGCGAGAGGAGCTGCTGACCGAGGTCTGGGGCTACAACGCCGGGGTCACGACCCACACCCTGGAAACGCACATCTATCGCCTGCGCCAGAAGATCGAGCCCGAGCCCGGCCAGGCGCGCCTGCTGCTGACCGACGCGGGCGGGTACCGGCTGCAGCCCTAGGCGTCAGCCTCCGACCCGCCACTCCGACAGGGTCCTGCCGTCGGCGGTCTCGAAAGCCACCCGATCCAGGTGAACGGCGCCGATACAGACCGGCCTCTGGTCGGAGGAAGCGCCCCGGCAACGCAGGGCGCGCCCGTCCGCGAATGCCGCCAGGCGACCTTCAAGCACCAGCCGATAGCCGCCAACCGGCGCGGCCGGAGCCTGGTCGCCCTCGCCGCGCACGGTGAATTCGTAGGCGCGCCCGTTGCGGCGACCCAGTCGGGAGCCGTCTTCCTCGAACACCGCCGCAAGACCGACGGACTGGGGCGACGGCGCCGCCACCGGGCCGCTCGCTAGGGGATCGCCCTCGCCGCCCGGACAGCCGTCGGCTCGCAACCATGGCCGCGATATCCAGAAGCCCTCGGCCGCTTCCCAGCTGTCGGCGCTCCCCGCCAGCAGCGGCGAATCCGTCCAGTCGCCGGGGGCCATGGTCAGTCTCAGGCTCTCGCGCCGGGGGCCCCACGACCAGGCCGCCAGCCCGTCGCCGGGCGCCGCCTCGCCGGGCGCCGCCTCGGCGGGCGGCGGACTCTCGCCCGCGCAGCCGAAGGCCTGGCGGACGACGAACCGACGCCCGGCCAGAGAGACGTCAGGCGGCCGGCCCGCTGCATAGGCCGAGGCGGCGGCGTCCATGGCCTGCAACAGTCCGGCGCGATCCAGGGTCGGGGCGGGCGCCGGCGCCGCGGGCGTTTCAGCCGTTTCGGCCGGCGGGGGCGCGATCGGCGGCGCAGTCACGGCCGCCTCCCGCTGACATCCCGAGAGAAGAAGAGCGGTCGCCACGAGCGCGACGGCCGACGGGCGAAGGAACGCGGTCGCTTCGAGCATGGAGCAAGCCTAGCACGGCTTCGTTGTTTCGGGGTCCAGCGCCTGAAAAAGGTTGACGTAGGCGTCCCGGAGCGGTCTGCACGGGATCATGACCTTCGATCAGATCGCCGCCCTCGCGGTGCTTGTCGGCGTTGTCGGCGTCTTGATCCATGGCAAGGTTCGCGCCGACGTCGTCGCCCTGACTGGCGCCGCCGTCCTGCTGTTGCTCGGGGTCGTGCGGCCGGTCGAGGTGCAGGGCGCCTTCGCCAGCCCGGCCGTCATCGCCCTGGCCGGTCTGTTCGTCATCGCCTACGCCATCGAGTTGTCGGGGCTTCTGGGCCTGCTGATCCGCCAGGCGACGCAACTGGCTGCGGGGATCGGGGCGACGGGAATCTGGATCGTCATCGGCCTGTGCGGCGCCGTCAGCGGCTTTCTGAACAACACCCCGGTCGTGGTCCTGGCCGCGCCCGTAATCCGCGACGTGGCCAAGTCCCTGCATCTGTCGCCCAAGCGATTCCTCATGCCTCTCAGCCATGTGACCGTCCTCGGGGGGCTGCTGACGCTGATCGGGACATCGACCAACCTGCTGGTCAATGACATGGCGCGGAACGCAGGCCAGCCGGTCTTTGGCCTGTTCGAGATCACGCCGGTGGGGCTGGTCATCGCCGTGGCCGGGGGGCTCTGGCTCTATTTCGGCGGCGCGCGCCAGCTGGGCCGTGCAGTGGCCGAGGACGAGGCCGAGGCCGCACGGATCGCGATGATCGAGGAGAGCCGCCGGCGCGCCGAGGTTGAGGCGAAGACCCGCCAGCGCCGTCGGCTCCTGCCCTTCGGCCTGCCGCGCTTCGGGGAAGCCCGCAACCAGCCGGACGGCTCGGGCGACGCCCATCTGGGAGACGTGGCCCTGTACGGGGCGGCGGACCTGCCGTTTCGCCTGAGACCGGCGATGATCTCGCTGGCGATCTTCGCCCTCGTCATCGCTTCTGCGGCGTTGGGATGGGCGCCCATCGCGGCCTCGGCCTTCGCCGGGGCGGTCGCCCTGATCCTGTGCCGGGTCATCACACCCGAGGAGGCCTATGCCGGGCTGAGACCGGAAATCCTGCTGCTGATCGCGGGGATGGTCGTGGTCGGCACGGCCATCGAGGTCACCGGACTGGCGGCCGCAGGGGCGGACGCCCTGATCCATGTGATTCGTCCGATGGGGCCTCTGGGCGCTCTCATCGTCCTCTACGGCGTGACCCTGTTCGCGACGGAGCTGCTGTCCAACGCGACGGTGGCGGTGCTGATCACCCCGATCGCCGTGGCGCTGGCCGAGAGCCTGGGCGTGGATCCGCGTCCCTTCCTCGTCTGCGTCATGATGGCCGCCTCGGCCGCCTTCGCCACGCCGTTCGGCTATCAGACCAATGTGCTGGTCTTCAACATGGGCGGGTACAGCTACATGGACTTTGTCCGCGTCGGCCTGCCGCTGAACCTGGTGACCTGGGTTGCGGCCATGGTCGCCATCCCGATCTTCTTCCCGTTCTAGAGGCTGGAGGCCGGCGCTAGAGGTCCAGATCGACCGTGATCGGGCAATGGTCGCTGGGCTGGGTCCAGGCGCGCACCGGCTCGTGGATGATCGCCGAGCCGGGCACGACCGACGGCGTCAGGCCCGGGGAGGTCCAGATGTGGTCCAGGCGCAGGCCGCGCGCCGACTTGCGGAAGTCCTCGGCGCGATAGCTCCACCACGAGGCCAGCTTCTGCGGTTCCGGCCAGGCGTCGCGGACCACGTCGTGGAAGCCGCCCGTCGCCTGCAGCCGGTTCAGGGTCTCGACCTCCAGCGGGGTGTGGCTGACGATCTTCGACATATAGCGGTGGTTCCAGACGTCGAACTCGCTCGGGGCGATGTTGAAGTCGCCGCACATCAGCAGTCGCGACGAACGGTCCTGGGTCGCGATCGTCGCGGTCAGCTGTTCATAGAAATCCATCTTGTGATCGAATTTCGGGTTCAGTGCGCGGTCCGGCACGTCGCCGCCGGCCGGGATGTAGAAATTCTGGATGTCGACGCCGGCGACCCTGGCCGAGACGCAGCGGGCGTGACCCAGTTTGCAGGCCTGGAAGGTGTCCGAATGTTCGATCGGCAGGCGCGAGGCGATGGCGACGCCGTGCCAGCCCTTCTGGCCCGCGATCTTCAGGTGCGGCATGCCCATGTTGGCGAAGGCGTTCCGCGGGAACTGGTCCTCGAGGCATTTGATCTCCTGCAGGCACAGGACATCGACGTTCGTCTCGGCGACGAACCGCGCGACCTGGTCGATGCGCAGGCGGACGGAGTTGATGTTCCAGGTGGCGACGCGAAGCATGGACCCCGTCTAGCGCAAGCTGGGCCGCGCTCAAGCCGTGAGCGACCGCAAAGTTCAGCCTCGGCCGGATCGAAGATCCGACCCGGGGGGCTCGCGATCGCACACTGAAAAAGAAAACCCCCGGCGCGAACGCCGGGGGTGAAGGTTTTTTCTCTCTCGCCGCCATCGGGAGGGGATGAGGTCCGAAGGCGCAAGAACGGCCGCCGCCGCTCTGTGCTCAAAGTGTCACGTCCCGTAGAAATAGTCAAATCCCAAGAGGGGGTGGTTGCCTGTGTTCTAACGAACACGGTTCACGATTCGTGGATCTGTCAGTTGCGACGCGGCCGTAGCGTCGGATCGCTCAGGCGGAACAGGCTGGCGGCCAGGCCCGACGCTGGCGTCAGAGTGGTTAACTGGGTCCGGGTGCGCCCGCCTTGCGAATCCGTGATGGTCCATTCCTGCAGCCGCAGCGGCGTGCCGGAGAAGGCGAGGATGACCGAACCCTCGTTCGGGTTCCGCTGATCGCGGGCGGTGATGGCGAAGGCGCCCGACTGCATCCGGGTGACGCGATCGATCCGCACCCCCTGGTCCAGACGGACGTTGCGGGCGAGGAAGGTCGACAGCGGCGTCAGGCCCAGAGGCACCTGGCGGAAGACGTTCAGGCGGGGGTCGTAGCGTTTCACGTTGTCGCCGTCCGAAACGACCAGCAGGCCCGCCGGATTGGTGTATTCGAACCGCATCTTGCCGGGGCGCTGCAGATAGAAGCGGCCTTCGCGGCGCTGGCCTCCCGCGCCGGTCTCGACGAAGTTGCCCTGGGCCGAGGTCAGGGTCTGCAGATAGGTCTGGGCTGTGGCCAGGGTGGCGCGGTCCTCCGCTGACAGCGCCGTCTGGGCGCTGGCGGGCAGGGCGGCCCCCATGCCGGACAGGCCGGCGATGGCGGCGAGGCCGAAGCCGAGGTCTCTGCGGGACAGGGTCATGGTCGTCTTTCTCCCTTCGTCATCCCACGGCTCGACCGGAGGACGGGATGGTTTTCGAGGCTGCCGTTGTGCCGGTCCAGCGCGGCGCGGCGATGACGGCAGCTAGACCTTATTCAGGCGGCGGGATGAAGCCCTGTTCAGGTCGAAAGGTTCCCGAAAGCCCTTTCCCGCCCCTTTAAGGGGAGGGAGAAGGATCAGGCCATCGGCGGCGGACCGGCCAGGATATCCCGCTTGCCCGCATGGTTGGCCTGGCTGACGACGCCCTCCTGCTCCATCCGCTCGATCAGGGAGGCGGCGCGGTTGTAGCCGATCTGCAGCCGGCGCTGGACGTAGGAGGTCGAGGCCTTGCGGTCGCGCGTGACCACGGCCACGGCGCGGTCGTAGAGGTCGTCGCCCGACGATGCATTGCCGCCGTCGTCCATGGCGTTGTCCCCGTCGCCGTCGGGATCGTCGGTGATCAGGTCGAGATAGTCGGGCTCGGCCTGGGCGCGCAGGTGTTTGCAGACCTCCTCGACCTCCTGGTCCGTCACGAACGGGCCGTGCAGGCGGGTGATGCGGCCGCCGCCGGCCATGTAGAGCATGTCGCCCTGGCCCAGCAGCTGTTCGGCGCCCTGCTCGCCCAGGATGGTGCGGCTGTCGATCTTGGAGGTGACCTGGAAGGAGATCCGGGTCGGGAAATTGGCCTTGATCGTGCCGGTGATGACGTCGACCGAGGGGCGCTGGGTGGCCATGATCAGGTGGATGCCGGCGGCGCGGGCCATCTGGGCCAGGCGCTGGACCGCGCCCTCCACGTCCTTGCCGGCGACCAGCATCAGGTCGGCCATCTCGTCCATGACCACGACCAGATAGGGCATGGGCTCTGGGCGGATCTTTTCGCTCTCGAATACCGGGCGACCCTGATCGTCGAAGCCGGTCTGGACCGTGCGTTCGAAATGCTCGCCCTTGGCCTGGGCTTCGCGGGCGCGCTCGTTGTAGCTGGCGACGTTACGGACCCCGAGCTTGGACATACGGCGATAGCGGTCCTCCATCTCGCGCACCGTCCATTTCAGGGCGACGACGGCCTTCTTCGGATCGGTGACCACGGGGGCCAGCAGGTGCGGGATGCCGTCATAGACGGACAGCTCCAGCATCTTGGGGTCGATCATGATGAAGCGGCACTCGGCCGGGCTGAGCCGGTAGAGGATCGACAGGATCATGGCGTTGACCCCGACCGACTTGCCCGAGCCGGTGGTGCCGGCGATCAGCAGGTGGGGCATGCGGGCCAGATCGGCCACATAGGGGTCGCCGCCGATGGTCTCGCCCAGGGCCAGCGGCAGGATGTGGGCCGGCTTGCCGTATTCGGACGAGGCGAGCAGGTCGCGCAGATAGACGGTCTCGCGCTTCAGATTGGGCAGTTCGATGCCGATGGCGTTGCGGTTCGGCACGACGCTGATACGGCAGGCGCGGGCGGACATGCTGCGGGCGATGTCGTCGGACAGGGCCACGACGCGACCGTGCTTCACGCCGGGCGCCGGGACCAGTTCGTACAGGGTGACCACCGGGCCGGGGCGGATCTGGTCGATCACCCCCTTGACCCCGAACTCCGCCAGGACGCCTTCCAGCATCTTGGCGTTCTGTTTCAGCGCGTCCTCGTCGACCATGCCGGCGCGGGCCTGGGGCTTGGCCAGCATGCCGAGCGGGGGCAGGGAGAAGTCGCCTTCGGGCCGGACGAAGTCGAAGGTGGTCTGGTCGTCGTCGACGGTCTTCTTCGAGGACTTGGCGGGCTTGGGCGCCGCGACCTTGATCTCGTTCCCGGACGCGCGCGCGGCGGTGGCGGAGGCGGGGACCGGCTCGTCCCAGGGCATGGGCGTCACTACGGTTTCAGGCTCGTCGTCGTCGGGCAGCTCGAGCCTGGGCGCGCGGCGCGGGGCGCGGACCGGCGCGGCCTCCGCTTCAGGCGCGGGCCGGACGGGACGCCTGCGCGACGGCGGCGCGGGCTCCGCGGACCGGCGCAGGCCCGAGACCCAGGCGGCCCCTTCGGAAAAATCGTTCAGGCGCAGGCCCACGGCGTATCCGCAGGCCCACAGGCCGAAGGTGACGAAGGCGACGCCGCCGATGATCTCTCCGCCGGGAACGCCCAGGGCGCGGAAGCCCGCATCGACGAGGCCGATGACCCCGTCGCCCCACAGCCCGCCGAGCCCCGCCGCGAGCGGCCAGGCGGTCGGCGCGGCCAGGGCCGACAGGGCGGCGGACAGGCTGAGGACTCCGCCCGAGGCGGCCAGGGTCTTGAGCGGCGTGGGCTTGAGGCGTTGCTGGATCGCGTCGCCGATGGCGGAGGCCAGGCCGAAGGCGACGGTCAGGGCGGCGGCCGGCCAGGCGGCGAGGCCCAGCGACTGCATGAACAGATCGGCGAACAGGGCGCCGTTGGCTCCCAGCCAGTTGGTGGGGGCGATCGATGACGCGGCGTTCAGGCTGGGATCGGCGGGGTTCCACGACACCAGGGCGACGACCAGCAGGGTCGCCAGCAGGGCCTGCAGCACGCCGCGAAACCGCACCATGAAGGGGGCTTCCCAGATCATGAGAGCGCCCAGAATGGCGCGCTGGCTGATGGCGAGGGCTGCGGACATGCAGGGGCTCCGGACGGACTTGCAGACCAGTGTCGCAGGCTCGGGGTTAAGGGGCTGTTTACCTCGACAGATGGTCTCCTCCCCCTTCGCCCGGCGGCGAACAGGGAGGAGACATTACGCCCACTGGACGCGCCCGCCGGACGGCGCGACAAGCGGCCATGGCCTCACCCCACACCCACGATGTCATTGTCGCCGGCGCCGGCCTGGCGGGGGCGACATTCGCCCTGGCCGCGGCGCGGGGCGGGCTGAAGGTCGTCCTGATCGATCCTCAACCGTTTCCGGCCCAGCTGGCCCCGACCTTCGACGGGCGATCGACGGCGATTGCGTTCTCGACGTTCCGCATGCTGGACGCGCTGGGTCTCGGCGACGGTCTCCGGCCCCATGCCTGCCGCATGGACCGGATTCTCGTGACCGACGGACGCCGTCCGGGCGCGGCGTCAAAGGCCGCGTCGCCGGCCTTCCTGCGCTTTGATGCCGACGAGATCGGCGACGCCAACGGCGGCGAGCCCCTGGGCTATATGGTCGAGAACCGCCGTATCCGTGCGGCCCTGGCCGAGGCGGTGACGGCGAGCGACATCGATCTGCGCACGCCCGGTTCCGTGGTCGGGGTCGAACAGACGAACCCTGCCGCGCGCGTGACGCTCGCCGACGGCTCGGTCGTCAGCGCCCCGGTCGTGGTCGGCGCCGAGGGGCGAGGGTCGAAGGTGCGCAAGGCGGCCGGGATCGAGACGGTCGGCTGGGGCTATGGCCAGTCCGGGGTGGTGGCGACGGTCCGGCTGGGCCGCGACCACGGCAATGTCGCCCACGAATATTTCCTGCCCGGCGGCCCGTTCGCCATCCTGCCCCTGACCGAACAGCGCGCCAGCCTGGTCTGGACGGAGAGCACGCGGGCGGCCGAGGCGCTGAAGACCTGTTCGGACGAGGCCTTCCAGGCGCATCTGACCCGGCGGTTCGGCGATTTCCTTGACGGCGCCACGCCGGAGGGACCGCGCTTCGTCTATCCGCTGGCGCTGGCGCTGGCGACGACCCTGACCGCGCCGCGCACGGCGATCATCGGCGATGCGGCCCACGGGGTTCACCCGGTCGCGGGTCAGGGCCTCAACATGGGGCTGAAGGACGCCGCCGCCCTCGCCGAGGTGCTGATCGAGGCGATGCGGCTGGGCGAGGACATCGGCTCGGCGGTGACGCTGGACCGCTACGCCCGCTGGCGCCGGTTCGACAATGTCGCCCTGGCCGCCGGATTCGACGGCTTCGTGCGGCTGTTCTCCAACGACCTGCCACCGGTGCGCCTGGCGCGAGATCTCGGCATGGCGGCGGTGAACCGTATCGGCCCGCTGCGCCGAGTCTTCATGCGCGAAGCCGGCGGGGCGACGGGCGATCTGCCGAAGCTCCTCAGGGGCGAGCTGGTCTAAAGTCCTCCCCCGTCGGGGGAGCCATCGACCACGAAGTGGTGGAGGGGGTCGACCGCAAAGGCCGGTGTCCGGGGTGAGCCCCCTCCGTCACTCCGCTCCGCTGCGTGACACCTCCCCCGACGGGGGAGGATTTCTAATCGAGCGGCCGCGCCTCTTCCGGCAGCATGATCGGGACGCCGTCGCGGATCGGGAAGGCCAGCTTCGCCCCCTTGGAAATCAGCTCATTGGCCTCGCGGTCGTAGTCGAGCCGTCCGCGCGTGACCGGGCAGACCAGGACTTCCAGCAGGCGCGGGTCGACCGACGACGGCGTGTGAAAAGCATCGCTCATTTTTGTAGCGGGCTACCGTTCGCGCCGCGGGCGCTCACTGCTTGAGCCCGGTCCTCTGTGGATCGGAGATAGGTCTGTCTATTGCATCGACGTGGGCGTGTCGCCGTCGCCGGTCTCGGCCGCGTCGATGCGCATCAGGGTGGTCAGGACCTCGACGCGGTCTGCGAGCGCCGGAGATTCCAGCAGGGCCTGCTTCTCCGCAGGTTCAAACGGCAGGGCCATGGACAGGCTGTTGATCAGGGCCTCCTGCGGCGCCGCCTCGGCCGTCTCCCAGTCGATCTCAAGCTGACGCCGCTCCAGATAGTGTTTCAGCCCGGCGAGGAAGGCCTCGCGGTCGAACGCCTCGCCGCCGTGGGGGGCGGACAGGTCGGCCTCGAACGGAGCGAAGGCGGCGCGGACCTGGCGATAGGGGGTCTGGGTCGGCAGTTCCGACGCCACCCGGAACCGCGCCACCCCGGTCAGGGTGACCAGATAGCGGCCGTCGGACGTCTCCGCGAAGCTGGTGATCCGTCCGGCGCACCCCACCGCCGAAAGGCT
Organism: Brevundimonas subvibrioides; assembly: GCF_002280785.1. Classification (GTDB taxonomy): domain Bacteria; phylum Pseudomonadota; class Alphaproteobacteria; order Caulobacterales; family Caulobacteraceae; genus Brevundimonas; species Brevundimonas subvibrioides_B. The sequence goes on along the minus strand of NZ_NCEQ01000003.1, from coordinate 286,275 downwards.
GGGCAACCGCGCCGGCCCGCCGGACGGCTGGATCAGGCCCAGCACCCGGTCGCCCGCCATCGCGTCGTCGATCATGTTCAGGTAGCGCGGCTCGAAGATGTTCAGCGGCAGCTGACCGCGCGGCAGCAGGATGGCCCCCGGCAGCGGAAACACCGGGATCACCTGGGGCAGGTCAACGGCCTTCACATAGCCCTGGGCCATCGAACGTCCTTCAGGAAAACAGAATGGAAGACAGGCGGCGGCGGCCGTCTTTTGCAATGTCGGACGACAGGCCGGCGGCCTCGAACACGACCAGAAGATGCTTCCTGGCCGCCTGGTCGTTCCAGTCGCGATCGGCCGACACGATGTCGAGCAAACTGGTCGCCGCGCCCTTCAGGTCGCCCTCGGCCGCCTGGGCCAGAGCGAGGTCGTAGCGGGCCTGATGATCGTTGGGATCGGCCTTTACCCTGGCCTCGAGCGCGGCGGTCTCGCCGACCGGGGCGCTGGAGGACAGGGCCAGCTGGGCCCGGACCGTGACGACCGAGGGTTCGGTCGAATCCTGGGGGGCCATGGCGATGGTCTGGCGGGCCTGATCCGCGTCGCCCCCGGCCAGATAGACCCGCGCCATGCCGGCGATGGCCTTCTGGTTCTCGGGCTCCATGGTCAGGACGTGGGCGAAGGCCTGGGCCGCGCCGCCGAAGTCCGACAGGCCCAGCGATTCCTCGCCCAGGGCCAGCAGCTGTTCGACGTCGGTGTTCACGCCCGCGCCGCCCGACAGCTTTTCGATGAAGGCCTTGATCTGGCTTTCCGGCACTGCGCCCTGGAAGCCGTCGACCGGCTGGCCGTCGACGAAGGCATAGACGGTCGGGATCGACTGGACCTTCAGCTGGCCGGCGTAGGCGGGGTTCTTGTCGACGTCGATCTTGACCAGTTTGACCGCGCCGCCGGCCGCCCGGACCTGTTTCTCCAGGGCGGGGGTCAGGCTCCGGCACGGGCCGCACCAGGTGGCCCAGAAGTCGACAATGACGGGCTGAACCTTCGACTGGGCGATCACGTCGTCCATGAAGCCGGCGTCGGAGCCGTCCTTGATCAGGTCGTCGGTTCCGGAGGTCTGGGGATCGGCAAGGGTCATCGGATCTCTTTTGAAGCTCGGGGATGTAACGCGGTAGGGCTCAGATGGTCGCGGAGGCCGCCTGCGGCAAGTCGCCGGAGGCGTTGCAGGAAAAGTCGATCACCAGCGGTTCCCGCCCGATCTCGGCCAGCACGCGCCGGAACGCGGCCTGGCTCAGAGCCGTGGTCGCCGTATTCGTCAGGGGGTGGAAGTTGACGATATCGGCCTCCCACAGCCGCTGGTCGATGACGAAGGTCACCCGCCGGTCGACGTCGTTGATCAGCCCCAGCGCCGTGACCGAGCCCGGACGCACGCCGAGGGTCTCGTACATTAGGACCTCATTGCCGAACGACACCCGGTCCGAGCCGATGGTCCGGGGCGAGGCTTTGAGGTCGATGACCGTGTCCTGACGGGCCGAAATCAGCCACAGTCGGCCCTTCTTGTCCTTGAGGAACAGGTTCTTGGTGTGGGCGCCGGGCATGGCGGCCTTGATCTCGTGGCCCTCGTCGACGGTGAAGACGGCGGGGTGGTCACGGGTCGTCTGCTCGATGCCCCGCTCGGCCATCCAGGCGATCAGACTGTCGCGATCATGCAGTGGTTGAGCGGTCATGCTTGGCCGGGTTAGGAGTGATGCACCTCGATACCGCCCGGAGCGTCGCCTTGGAACTGGAATGCTACCCCATGTCGGCCCGGCCGCCGGATCTGGTGCCCGGGCGTCAGTCGCGGAACTGGATGGACGCCTTCGTCAGCCGGCATCCGTATCGTTGCCTGCCCCTGACCATGGCCAACACCACGGGGTGGGAGATCCTGTGTCCCTTCACCTTCACGGCGGAGTGGAACGGCGGGCCGTCCCAGGCCGACATCACCATCACGCCCGAACGGCCCCAGCCCGAGCTGGACCATTTCGTCACCTCGCACTTCTCGCGCGGGGTCCTGACCATGCACCCCCAGTATCTGTTCCGCACGCCGCCAGGCTGGGGGATGATCTGCGGGGGCTCGCCCAACCATATGAAGGACGGGATCCAGCCCCTGGTCGGGCTGATCGAGACCGACTGGCTGCCCTTCCCCTTCACCATGAACTGGCTGTTCACCCGCCCGGGCCGGGTGAAGTTCGAGCGCGGCGAGCCCTTCTGCTTCATCCATCTGGTCGAGCACCGCAAGATGGAGGCGGTCCAGCCGGTGATCCGCACGCTGGAGTCCAACCCGGTGATGAAGGGCCAGTTCGAGGCCTGGAACCGCCAGCGGACGGATTTCAACACCCGCCTCGCCTCCGGCGATCCCGATGCGGCGAAAGAGGCGTGGCAGAGGTTCTACTTCAAGGGCGAGATCCCCGAGGCCCTGGGCACGGCGCCGGAGACGCACGCGAACAAGCGCAGGCTGAAGACACCAAGGGTCGGCTAGGCAGCACGTCTCCTCCCTGTCGGCTTAGCCGATGGGGAGGTGGCAGCGAGCCCTTGCGAGCTGACGGAGGGGTTCTGGCCGCATGCAGAAAGAACCCCTCCGTCTCCTCCGCTTCGCTCCGGATCCACCTCCCGCTGCCTGCGGCGCGGGGAGGAGACACGATCACCCTGCCAGGATCGCCTCCAGCCCCTCGCGCCAGGTCGGGTGGGCCGGTCGCCAGCCCAGTTCAGCCTTGGCGCGGGCGTTCGAGATGCGTTTGGAGTCGAGGTAGAAGCGCCGCATCGCGTCCGACACCGATGGATCGGTCCAGTCGACCTCGGGCGGCTGCGGCAGGCCCATGCGCCGCGCGGCGTCGGCCATGACGACATCGACCGGCGAGGGGGCGTCGTCGGTCAGGTTGTAGATCCCGCCGGGCCTGGGCCGGTCCATCGAGGCGAACAGACCGGCGACGGCGTCGTCGACATAGATGCGGTTGAAGACCTGGCCGGGCTTGCGCACGATCCTTGCCGAGCCGTCGCGCAGACGATCGACCACCGACCGGCCGGGGCCATAGATGGCCGGCAGGCGGAACACCTGCACCGTCAGCCCCATGCCGCGACCGGCGTCCAGCCAGTCCGCCTCGGCCCGGACGCGGCGTGCGCCCTCCAGGCTGGCGGCGTTCAGGGCGTCGTCCTCGAACACCCAGCCGCCGTCGCGGTCGCCATAGACGGCGGTCGAGGAGACGTAGCCGATCCAGTCGGGATAGGCCTGCGCCTCGGTCAGGGCGGGTAAGAGGGCTCTGGAGCCGGGACAGCCGCCGCCGTCGGGCGGAGCGGTGACCAGGATGACGGCGGCTTTCGCGACCGCGTCCGTCAGCGACGAGGGATCGGCCGGATCGACCGCCGTAACGCCTTCGGCTTTCAGCGCGTCGCGTCGCTCGGGATTGCGCGAGGTCGCCGCCGTTGACAGGCCGCGTTTCGCCGCCTCGGCCAGCACCGCCCGGCCGAGATAGCCGGCGCCGAAAATCAGCAGGGACCCGTGCGCCATTCCTGGGCTCAGCCGACCCGCGCCTCGGCGGGAGTGGGAACGGGCGCCGGCGCGGGTTCCGGGGCGGAGCGCAAGGCTTCGGCCCGCTTGCCGTTCCAGGCGGAGACGCAGGGAATCTTGGTCCGGTCGGCCCGGTCGGCATAGCGGCGCGCGATGTCGGTGACGTCGGCCATCAGCCCCTCGGCCAGGGTGATCGGCTTCAGCCCCAGGTCGCGGAACTGGTCGTTGGCGACGACCAGCTCGTTCTCGTCGGCCTCGAGACGGGGATTGGCGACGTTGTGGACCTCGGCGCCCGTCATCCCGGCGACCATGGCGGCCAGGTCGCGGACCCGGCGGCTCTCGGTCATCTGGTTCAGGATCTTGACCCGTTCGCCCTTCTCCGGCGGGTTCTTCAGGGCCAGTTCGACGCAGCGCACCGTGTCCTGGATGTGGATAAAGGCCCGCGTCTGGCCGCCCGTGCCGTGCACCGTCAGCGGATAGCCGAGCGCGCCCTGCATCAGGAACCGGTTCAGCACGGTGCCGTAGTCGCCGTCATAGTCGAACCGGTTGATCAGCCGCTCGTCCTGTTTCGTCTCTTCAGTCTGGGCGCCCCAGACGATGCCCTGGTGCAGGTCGGTGATCCGGACCCCGTCGTTCTTGGCGTAGAACTGGAACAGCAGGGCGTCCTGGGTCTTGGTCATATGGTAGATCGAGCCCGGGTTCGGCGGGAACAGAATCTCCTGTTCGGTCGGGCCGAAGTCGGTCTGGACCGTGACCTTCAGATAGCCTTCCGGGATGCGCAGCCCGGCGGTGGTGTAGCCATAGACCCCCATGGTCCCCAGATGCGCCAGGTGGACGTCCAGTCCGCTTTCGACGATGGCGGCCAGCAGGTGGTTGGTGGCGTTGATGTTGTTGTCGACCGTGTAGAGCTTGTGCCGCGCCGACTTCATCGAATAGGGGGCGGCCCGCTGTTCGGCGAAATGGACGACGCTGTCGGGCTTTTCGTCCCGGATCAGGGCGACGAGGCGGTCGAATTCCTTGCCGACGTTCATGTTGACGAAGCCGATGTCGCGGCCGCTGACGTCCTTCCATGCGGCGATCCGCTCGCCCATGGTCCGGATGGGGGTGAGGGACTGAACCTCCAGCTCGTTGTCGATGTTCCGGCGGCTGAGGTTGTCGACGACGATCACGTCCCAGCCACGGGCCGACAGATGCAGCGCCGTGGGCCAGCCGCAGAAGCCGTCCCCGCCCAGAACCAGTACCTTCATCACGTCTTTTCCTCCGCCCCGACCTTGCCTAGCCGAAGCCGGGGGGCGGAGCAAAGCGGAGCGGTTGCCTAGAGCAGCGGCGTAATCGCCGCACGCGCCGCCTCGCCGAGGCCGGCGTGCTTCAAGGCATAGGCGACATTGGCCCTCAGCAGCCCCACCGGATCGCCGCAGTCGAAGGTCGTCCCCTCGTATTCCAGCGCGTGGAAGTCCCTGACCTGCATCAGCCGGGCCATGGCGTCGGTCAGCTGAATCTCGCCGCCGGCGCCCGACTGCTGGTCGGCCAGCAGGGGGAAGATGTCGGGCGTCAGCACATAGCGACCGGAGATGAACAGGTTCGACGGTTCGGTCCCCAGCGGCGGCTTCTCGACCATGCCGGTCATCCGGTTCAGGCGCCCGTCCTGCCCATCCAGGGCGACGATGCCGTATTTGTGAGTCTCTCCCTCGGGCGCCGGCTCGACGACGACGATGTTTCCGCCGGTCTGGTCGTGGGCTTCGATCGCCTGTTTCAGGGCCGGGGCCTCCGCCATCATCAGCATGTCGGGCAGGATGACGGCGAAAGGCTCGTCGCCGATCAGGTCGCGCGCGCAGAAGACCGCGTGGCCCAGACCCAGGGGCGCCATCTGGCGCACGAAGCTCATCTCACCCGGGCGGGGCAGGTCGGCCAGGATCTGGGCCAGGATGTCGTCCTTGCCCTTGGCCTTCAGGATCGCCTCGACCTCGTAGCCATGGTCGAAATAGTCCTCGATCGAGGTCTGACCTCGGCCCACCACGAAGATCATGTGCTCGATGCCGGAGGCGCGCGCCTCCTCGACGATGTGCGACAGCAGCGGGCGGTCGAACACATTGAGCATGTTCTTCGGCGTCGTCTTGGCGGCGGGCAACACCCGAGTGCCCAGACCGGCGACGGGAAGGACGGCCTTGCGGACGCGGGACGACGACGAACTCATGTAAGCTCCCAGACAGCGACGGCGAGCGTAACGTATGTCGTGCGTGCTCGTCTCCTCCCTCTTCGCCGCTTGGCGAATGGGGAGGTGGCAGCGAGCTCTTGCGAGCTGACGGAGGGGTTCTTGGTGCACGGAGAACCCCTCCGTCTCCTTCGCTTCGCTACGGATCCACCTCCCCATCGCTACGCGACGGGGAGGAGAGTTCATTCGACCGTCACCGACTTGGCCAGGTTCCGCGGCTGATCCACGTCGGCGCCCTTCACCACGGCCACGTGATAGGCCAGCAGCTGGATCGGGGCGGACATCACCAGGGCCGAGATCAGCGGATCGCAGGCCGGGGCCGTGACCACCACCCTGGCGCCCGCCGGAGCGTGTTTCGCCCCTTCCGGGTCGGTGATGAAGACCACCTGACCGCCGCGCGCCATGACCTCGCTCATGTTCGAGGCCGATTTTTCGAACCACGAATCGTAGGGGGCCAGGATGATGATCGGCGTGGCCTCGTCGACCAGGGCGATCGGGCCGTGCTTCAGCTCGCCGGCGGCATAGCCCTCGGCGTGGATATAGCTGATCTCCTTGAGCTTCAGCGCGCCCTCCAGAGCCAGGGCCGACATCGGGCCGCGCCCGAGGTAGAGGACGTCCCGCGCCTTGGCGATGTCGACGGCGATGTCCTTCAGCGCGTCCTCCAGACCGATGGCCTCGGCGATCAGGCGCGGCGCCTCCAGCAGGACGCGGACCAGACGTTGTTCCTCGACCTCGTCGATCCGGCCGCGCGCCCTGGCCGCGGCAATGGCGATGGCGATCATGACCGAGACCTGGGCGGTGAAGGCCTTGGTCGAGGCGACGCCGATCTCGGGTCCGCAATGGATCGGCCAGACGACGTCGGCCTCGCGGGCAATCGTTGATTCCGTGGCGTTGACGATGGCCGCCGTCTTCATCCCGGCCTGGGCGCAATGACGGAAGGCGGCCAGGGTGTCGGCGGTCTCGCCCGACTGCGACATGGCGATGGCGAGCGCATTGGGCCGCAGCGACGGGTTCCGGTAGCGGAATTCCGAGGCGATCTCGACGTCCACGGGCAGGTCAGCCAGCTGTTCGATCAGGTACCGGCCGATCATTCCGGCGATGTACGACGTGCCGCAGGCGACGATCTGGATCCGGTCCAGCGCCGCAAAATCGACATCGCCGGCGACCTTGGTCCGGCCGGTCAGGGTGTCGACATAGGCGGCAATCGTGTGCTGGCAGCCCTCGGGCTGGTCATGGATCTCCTTTTCCATGAAGTGCCGGTAGTTGCCCTTCTCCATCAGGACAGCGGAGGCGGGCACGATCTTGATCGGCCGCGCGACCTCCGAGCCCGAGGCGTCGAAGATCCGGGCCCCGCCGTGGGTGGCGATGACGTAGTCGCCGTCTTCCAGATAGGTGATCCGGTTGGTGAACGGCCCCAGGGCCAGGCCGTCCGAGCCGATGAACATCTCTCCGTCGCCGTGACCCACGGCCAGGGGCGGGCCGTTGCGCGCCGCCAGGATCACCTCGTCCTCGCCCGAGATCAGCACGCAAAGAGCAAAGGCGCCCGACAGCCGGTCCAGCGTCGCCTTGAAGGCGTCGAGCGGCGACAGACCTGTGGCCAGCTCCGAATCGAGCAGATGGGCGACGACCTCGGTGTCGGTCTCGGACGAGAAGACGCGGCCGGCGGCGATCAGCTCGGCCTTCAGCTCGGCGAAATTCTCGATGATGCCGTTGTGGACCACGGCGACGCGGCCGGCGATGTGGGGGTGGGCGTTGGCCTCGGTCGGGGCGCCGTGGGTGGCCCAGCGGGTGTGGCCGATGCCGGTCGTGGCCACCAGCGGATTCGCCGCCAGCACCTTTTCCAGTTCCTTGAGCTTGCCGGGCGCGCGGCGGCGCTCCAGCACCCCGTTGACCTGGGCGGCGATCCCGGCCGAGTCATAGCCGCGGTATTCGAGCCGCTTCAGGCTTTCGATCAGGCGATCCGAGACCGGCTGGATTCCGACGATGCCGATGATGCCGCACATTCCAGGTCGCTCCAGCCGCAAGGTCGTCTACGGCCGAGGATGACGGCCGGGATGGTCTGCTCTAGGACGGCCTTAGGACGCCGACACCTAAAAAGGCGTTTCGGCAGGTTTCGGCGGAGGGCCGCACATGGGCGAGCGCAAATATTTCGGTACGGACGGCATTCGCGGCAAGGCGAACACCAGTCCGATGACGGCCGAGGTCGCCCTGCGCGTCGGTCTGGCGGCGGGCAAGCTGTTCATGTCGGGCGACGACCGCCGCCATCTGGTGGTGATCGGCAAGGACACCCGCCTGTCCGGCTATATGATCGAGCCGGCCCTGGTGGCGGGGTTCGCCTCGGTGGGCATGGACGTCCTGACCTTCGGGCCTCTGCCGACGCCGGGCGTGGCGATGATGACCCGGTCGATGCGGGCCGATCTGGGCGTGATGATTTCCGCCTCGCACAACGACTATGCGGACAACGGCATCAAGCTGTTCGGCCCTGACGGCTACAAGCTGTCGGACGAGACGGAGCTGAAGATCGAGTCCATGATGGACGACGGCCTCAACGAGGGGCTGGCGGTCTCCGACCGGTTGGGCCGGGTCAAGCGCATCGACGACGCCCAGGCCCGTTATATCGAGATCGCCAAGGCGGCCTTCCCGCGGCACCTGTCGCTGGCGGGCCTGCGCATCGCCATCGATTGCGCCAACGGCGCCGGCTACAAGGTCGCGCCCACCACCCTCTATGAACTGGGCGCCGAGGTCTGTTCAGTCGGGGTCTCGCCCAACGGGACCAATATCAACGCCGATTGCGGCTCGACCCATCCGGCGACGCTGGCGGCCGTGGTCAGGGAGAAGCGGGCCGACATCGGCATCGCCCTCGACGGCGACGCCGACCGGCTGATCATCTGCGACGAGAACGGCAGGGTCGTCGACGGCGACCAGATCATGGCCCTGATCGGCCGCGACTGGGCCCGGCGCGGCGTGCTCAAGGGCGGCGGCGTGGTCGCCACCGTCATGTCCAACCTCGGCCTCGAGCGCGCCCTGACCGGCGACGGCCTGACGCTGGAGCGGACCAGGGTCGGCGACCGCTACGTCATGGAGCGGATGCGCGAGGGCGGTTTCAACCTGGGCGGCGAACAGTCCGGCCACCTGATCCTGCACGATCACGCCACCACCGGCGACGGCCTGATGGCCGCGCTGCAGGTGCTGGCCGTGCTGGTCGAAAGCGGCAAGCCGATGAGCGAACTGGCCCGCCAGTTCGACCCCGTCCCCCAACTGCTCCAGAACGTCCGCTTCACCGGCGGCAAGCCGCTGGAGGACGCGAAGGTCAAGGCCGCCATTGCCGAGGCCGAGGCCGCCCTCGCCGGTCAGGGTCGCCTGCTGGTCCGCCCGTCCGGCACCGAGAAACTGATCCGCGTCATGGCCGAGGGCGACGACGCGGCCCTGGTGAAACGGGTCGTCGCCGAGGTCGCGGCGGCGGTGAAGGCCGCCGGCTAGCCCTCCTTCATCCCCCTCCACCCGTTTCGTCAGCTCGGCCAGTTTCAACACCGCGCTGTGCCTTTCGGGCGCCGGCCTGCGGCCGTGGGCGGCCTTGAACGCGGCCTCAACCGGCACCAGGGCGCCTTTCGCTAGACGAGCGCCAGGACCACATCCTCGATCCGCTTCCTGATATCGGGCACGGCGATCGTCTCCCAGAAGGCGGCGCGCGCCGGCGGGCCGAGCACGAACAGTCGTGGATCGGCGTCTCCGTCGGCCGCCAGAACCCGGCCTGAGGCGTCCAGCTCCAGCCCCAGCCGCAACGGATCCAGCCGCGCCCGGCCGTCGATCAGCAGGGGGCCGGTCACGGGATCGGCCTCGGGCGCATGGCCGGGGCCGGTGCAGTCGAGCAGCCAGCGGGCGGTCAGCGGTTCCCGGGCCGGGCCCTGACGCGGACGCCAGTCGAGACGGACGCCGTCCGCATCGGCCGTGATCGCCTTCACCCGACCGGAGACGACGGCGAGCCGACCTTCGGCCAGCATCCGGTCGATTTGGGCTCCGATCTGCGGCGCCAGCCGGTGGCGGTGGACGTCCCACCACGGCCGCAGGTGGCGCACGATCCGGCTGCGCGTGGCGATATCGGCCTCGGCCCAAAGGTCGGCGGTGATGGGGCGCAGGCCCTCCATCATCTCGCGCCAGCCCGAGCGGGCGGACATCTTTCGCGCCTCGGCGAGACGGGCGGACAGCGGACCGTTCAACAGGGCGGGCGATGCCCGCGCAGGCGGATCAGGAAGCTCGCCGTGCGCCCGGGGCAGCAGGCCGCGTCGGGACAGGGCCATCGCCCGTCCGCGCCAGCCGCGTCCCTCCAGCGACAGCAGCATATCGACCATGGTCAGGCCCGTGCCGACGATCAGGATGTCGTCTTCGGCGCCGACGGGATCGAGCGCGCCCGGCGCCCAGGGGTCGGAGATGACCGCGCCCGCCTCGCCCGAGGCCGTGCGCGGGGCCGGATTGCCGGTGGTCAGGACGACGGCGTCGGCGGCGATGCGGCGGCCGTCGGACAGGGCGACGCCGCCAGCCCCTATGCCCGCGACCTCCCCGACCACGCGTTCGATCCGGCCGGGATGGGCGGCCTCGACCCCGGCCAGCCTCGCCTGGACATAGCGGCCGAAGATCATCCGCGGCGCGAACCCCTCCGGATCCTCATGTTCGGGCGCATTGGCCTCCAGCCAGCGGACGAAATGATCGGGGCGGTCGGCCAGGGCGCTCATCCGCGCGGAGCGGACGTTGAGCAGATGCCCCGCGAACGGCGTCGAATAGGCGACGCCCAGACCGAAGTCCGGCGTCCGGTTGATCAGGATGGAGTTGGTCCCGCGTTCGGCCAGCCGCGCCGCGAGCATGGCCCCCGAGAAGCCGCCCCCGACTATGGCGACCCTGTCGATCCGTCCCGTCACGCCGCCTCCCGCCCGTTGCGGCGGTTCTGGACCGCGCCGCGCCGGGGGTCAAACGGCGCCGTCGGTCTCCTCCCTGTCGCGCAGCGATGGGGACGTGGATCCGTAGCGAAGCGGAGGAGACGGAGGGGTTCTTGATGCACGAAGACCCCCTCCGTCAGCCCGCGAAGAGCGCGCCGCCAGCTTCCCCTTCGCCAGGCGGCGAACGGGGAGGAGACAATGGGCCTCAGATTTCCTGGTTGTAGGCCCCGACCTCGGGGTGGGCGGCGAGCCGCGGCTTCACCTCCTTGTGGAACAGGGCGCGCATATCGTCTTCCGATCGCATCGACTCGACCACCACGACCATCTCCGGCTTGTTCGACGAGGCGCGGACCAGGACCCATGATCCGTCCTCCAGATGCACCCGCGCGCCGTTGACCGTGATGACCTCGACGATCTTGCGGCCCAGGATCGAGCCGCCCCCGGCCGCCAGTGTCTCGTATTCGGCCACGACCCTGGCCAGGACGTCGTATTTCAGCTCGTCGTCGCAGTGGGGCGACATGGTCAGGCTGGTCCAGGCATCCGGCAGGGACGACTTGAGATCGAACAGGGTCTTGCCCGGATTGCGATCCAGCATCTGCAGGACGGCGGCGGCGGCGACCAGGCCGTCGTCGTAGCCACGCCCGATCGGGTTCGCGAGGAAGAAGTGGCCCGACTTCTCGAACCCGGCCAGGGCGCCCAGTTCGGCGGTCTTGCGCTTGATGTAGGAGTGGCCGGTCTTCCAGTAGACGGTGGTGGCGCCGTTGGCGGCGAGCACCTCGTCGGTCTTGTAGAGGCCGGTCGATTTCACATCGACCACGAAGGTGGCGTTGGCGTGCAGGGCCGACAGGTCGCGGGCCAGCAGCAGGCCGATCTTGTCGGCGAAGATTTCCTCGCCGGTGTTGTCGACCACGCCGCAGCGGTCGCCGTCGCCGTCGAAGCCCAGGGCCAGGTCGGCGCCGGTCTCCTTAACCCGCGCCGCCATCTGCATCAGCATGGCGTGGTCTTCGGGGTTCGGATTGTATTTGGGGAAGGTGTAGTCGAGGTCGCAGTCCATCTCGATGACCTCGCAGCCCATGCGGCGCAGGGCCTCGGGGGCGAAGGCGCCGGCCGTGCCGTTGCCGCAGGCGCAGACCACCTTCAGCGGGCGGCTGAGCCTGATCGAACCGACCACCTCCTGAAGGTAGGGCTCGCGGAAATTCTCGACCCGCTCCAGACGCCCGCCGGGCCGTGCGACACCGGTTCCCTCGAGGACGATCTCCTTGAGCCGGCCGATCTCCTCGGGGCCGAAGGTGACCGGCGGGTTGGTCCCCATCTTGACGCCGGTCCAGCCGTTCTCGTTGTGCGAGGCGGTGACCATGGCGACGCAGGGGGCCTCCAGCGCGAACTGGCCGAAATAGGCCATGGGCGACAGGGCCAGGCCTATGTCCAGCACCTCCATCCCGCCTTCCAGCAGGCCGATGATCAGGGCGTGCTTCACGGTCGAGGAATAGGAGCGGAAGTCGTGTCCGACGACGATGCGCGGCTGGATGCCGCTCTCGTGAACATAGGTGGCGAGGGCCAGGCCCAGGGCCTGGATGCCGAGGAGGTTGATCTCCTTCTCCAGAATCCAGCGGGCGTCGTATTCCCGGAAGCCTGTCGGCTTGACCAGGGGGATGGTTTCGAATTCGAAGGTGTTCGGAACCAGGTCCTGGCGGGGCTTCAGCATGCGATGTCCTTGAAGGCAGGGGGATTCCGGTCGCGGCGGTATAGACGCAGGGACTCAGGCCGACAACAACGCCCGAGCCCTGATATCGCTGCACGAAGAAGGCCGTGCGACGCCCTCCGGCTTGACCCTCGCGGGACGCCGCCCTACCCCCAAAGGTCAATTTCGGAGAACCCATGTCCCGCCTGATCCTGTTGCGCCACGGCCAGAGCCAATGGAACCTCGAGAACCGTTTCACGGGCTGGGTCGACGTCGACCTGACCGCCGAAGGCGAGGCCCAGGCGCGGCGTGGCGGCGAACTGATCGCCGAGGCGGGGTTCAGGCCCGCCGTGATGTTCACCTCGGTCCTGACCCGGGCGAAACGCACCGGCGCCCTGGCCCTGTCGTCGGCCGGGCTGAAGGATGTGCCGGTGATCGAGGACTGGCGGCTGAACGAGCGCCACTACGGCGGCCTGACCGGGCTCGACAAGGCCGAGACCGCCCTGAAGCACGGCGAGGACCAGGTGAAGATCTGGCGTCGCAGCTACGACATCCCGCCGCCGCCGCTGGAGCCCGGCAGCGAGTGGGATTTCGCGGGCGATCCCCGCTACGCCGGCCAGGCCATTCCCGACACCGAGAGCCTGAAGACCACGCTCGACCGCGTCCTGCCCTACTGGAACGAAGCCATCGCGCCGCGTCTGAAGGCCGGCGAGGACGTGCTGATCGCCGCCCACGGCAATTCCCTGCGCGCCATCGTCAAACATCTGTTCGACGTGCCCGACGACCGGATCGTCGGCGTCGAGATCCCGACCGGAAATCCGCTGGACATCGACCTGGACGCCGACCTGAAGCCCGTTTCGGCCCGTTATCTGGACGCGGGCCGCGCCACCGCACTTCCGGCGATTTCATGAGCGACGACCCCGCCCGTCGCGGCGTGAGCGACGATGATGTCTTCATGCGCCGGGCCATCGACCTGGCGCTGGAGCGGATGGGCGAGACCTGGCCCAATCCGGCGGTGGGTTGTGTCATCGTCAAGGACGGCAGGCTGCTGGCCGAGGCTGCGACCGCCGCGGGGGGACGCCCCCACGCCGAGGAACAGGCCGTGCCGGCTGCCGGCGCCGAGGTCGAGGGCGCGACCGCCTATGTGACGCTGGAGCCCTGCGGGGCCCGGTCGTCGGGTCGGGCGTCCTGCGCCCAGTTCCTCGCCGAGGCGAAGGTCGCCCGCGTCGTGGTGGCGGCGCTGGATCCCTCACCGTTCGCCTCGGGCCGGGGCACCGAACGGCTCCGTCAGGCGGGCCTCGTGGTCGAGACCGGCCTGATGAAGGACGAGGCGGCCGTCCTGTCCGAAGGGTTCCTGCACCGGCTGGAAACCGGGCGGCCGATGGTTCGCATCAGCGCCGACGGCAAGGGTTTCGACGCCCGGTTCGCCGCCTCGGCCCGCGCCGACCTGGTCACCGAGCTGAAGCGGCTGGGCGAGGCCGGCTACACGCGGCTTTGGGCTTCACCGGGCGAACTGGCCGACGCCCTGGCCGAGCAGGGGTTGCTTACAGTCTGAACCGGATCGGCGTCGAACCGGCGCAGGGGCAAGACATGGGTCGGCGAGCTGAGGCGCCGTAGGATTTAATTCATCATCAGGTCTTGTTTGGCCTTCCGGGCCTCACCACCTGCTCGACCGGGCCTTTGACATCAGAACCGGAAAACCCGCTGGTCCGCCGACGGCAGCCTGCGGACAAGGACGGGAAGTCCAGGTCGCGGTTGTCATTGAGTATCTTGCGAGTTTCGTCCGTTTCGTCAGGGTATAATTTTCGTCCGGTTCGGACGAACCGCAGGTCAGACCCGGGATCGCGGCGCAAATCGTCGCCAGAGGGCTGAAAGAAATCAGGGTTTCCGAAAACCTTCCTTAAGCGGACGCGTCCCATCATGGGACCATGTCAGCGGTCAAGGAAGGCGTCGTCAGGCGCCGCATCACCCAGCAGGAAGTCGACGCCATCTGCGCGCGTCACGACCGCCTGTGGCAGGCGCGTCCCGGCGGCGCGCGGGCGGTCTTCGCCTGGATGGACCTGTCTGGCCTCAGCCTGAAGGGTCGCAATCTGGCTGATGCCGACTTCTCCGCCGCCGCGATGATCGGTTGCGATCTGACGGGCTGCACGCTGGACAACGGATCCTTCTTCGGCGCGGACATGCAGGACGCGATCCTGGTCGAGGCGTCGATGCGCCGCGCGGACCTGCGCGGCGCCTGCCTGCGAGGCGCGGATCTGTCGGGAGCGGACCTGTTCGAGGCGGACCTGCGCGAAGGCACGATCGCCTCGGCGGACCGCAAGGTCGGCTTCCGCGTGCTGGAAGCCAAAGGCCGTGAGGTCACCCAGGCCCGGGGCGCCAGCCTGGTCGGCGCCAATCTGCAGCGGTCGCGCCTGTCGGGCATCGCGGCCCAGTCGGCGGACTTCTCCGACGCCATCATGAAGGACTGCAAGCTGGTCCGGGCTAACCTGAAACAGGCTAATTTCCGAGGCGCGGACCTTGCGGGCGCCGACATGTCCGGGGCCGACCTGACCGGCGCGGATCTGCGCGACGCCATTCTGGTCGGGGTGATCTCGTCCTCGTGGCGCACCGATGGCGCCAATCTGGACGGCGCCCTGACCGACAAGGGTTCGGCCGGCGAGCCGGTGGCCCAGCTGCCGGCGGCCGAGATGCTGCACGAACATGCCAACTGGTGCGAGACCGGCGGGGTCGAGGGCCAGCCCTCGGTGTTCGACGACGTCGATCTGCGCGGCCTGGGTTCGATCACGGGCCTCAACCTGACCGCACTGTCGGCGAAGCGCGCCGTGTTCTACGGCCTGAACATGGAAGGGGTGCAGTTGCAGGGGGCGCATCTCGAGGGGGCGGACCTGAGGTCTGTCAACCTGCGTCGGGCCGACCTGCGCGGGGCGCGGCTCGTCGGGGCGCGACTGAATGGGGCGGACCTGCGCGAGGCGCAACTGGGGCCGTTGATGCTCGGGCCCGAGCGGCTTCTGCCCGCCGACCTGACTGAAGCCGTGCTGCGCTCGGTCGATTTTTCCGGGGCGGATCTGCGGCGCTGCATTCTTGCGGGCGCGGATCTGACCCGGGCCGGCATGCATGGGGCCCAGACGCGCCATGCCGATTTCACGGACGCGGTTCTCGCCGGGGTCCGCGGACTTCAGCGGGAGGGAGAACCGGCATGACCATGACCCGACGCCGCCTCGGCCAGGGCGATTTCGACATGTTCGCCGCCGCCCACGAGCGGTTCGTCACCGGCAGGCCGGGCGGTCGCAAGCTTTCGCTGAAATTCATCGACCTGACCGGCGTCTCGATGGCGCACCGGATCCTGGACGACGCCGACTTCTCCGGTTCGATCCTGGAGAACTGCAACATGGCCGGGGCGCGGCTGGAACGCGCGATCCTTTTCGGCTGCGACCTGCGCGGCGCCGACATGACCCGCGCCTGCCTGAAGCGTGCTGACATCCGGGGAACCTGCCTCCAGGGCGCCGACCTGTCCGAGGCGGACCTGACCCAGGCCGATTTCCGGGAAGGCGTGATCGCCGTCCCGCACGAGACCAGGGGTCTCGCCTCGGCCCGCCATGAAACCCGCCAGGGGCTGGCTGATGGAGCCCGGTTCGCGGGGGCCACTCTCGACGGCTCGCGTTTCGACGGCGTCAGCGCCTGCAGGGCCGATTTCACCGACTGCTCGATGCGCGGCGCACGGCTGAACGGCGCCAATCTGAAGGATGCGGACCTGTCCGGCGCCCTGCTGGAAGGCGCCGATGTCGGCGGGGCCAATCTGGCGGGCGCGCGTCTGTGCGGCGCCATCCTGACCGGCGTGGCCATGGATCGGGCCAGGCTGGACCGAACCGACACGACCGGCTCGCTCCGTGAGCCGGACGCGGCGACCATTGCCCGGGCCGAGGAAATCTATCAGATGGCGCTGGACGCCAACGCCTGGGCCGAAAGCGGCGGTGTTCTGGGCGGGCCGGCGGTTCTGGACGGCGAGGATCTTCGCCCGCTCGGCGATCGGCTGAAGGGGCTGAAACTCTCGGCCATGAGCGCCAAGGGCGCCTGTCTGGCGGGTCTCGACCTCCGCGGCGCCCAGCTGCAGGGGGCCAATTTCGAGAAGGCCGATCTGCGCGGCGCGCTGCTGGGCAAGGCGGACCTGCGCGGCGCCCGCTTCGGCGAGGCCCTGATGACCAAGGTCGATCTGACAGGCGCCGACATCAGCCCGCTGCCCCTGGGTCCGACCCGCTGCGTGCCGTCGAACCTCGGCGGCGCGCGCATGCGCTATGCCGAACTGGCCCGCGCAGACCTGTCGAAGGCCAATCTGACGGGCGCGGACCTGTCCGGCTCCAACGCCACCGGGGCGAAGCTGGACGGTGCGACCCTGACAGACGCCCGTCTCGACCGCGTCACAGGCCTCGTCCAGCCGGCGGTCGCCGCCTGACAAAAAAGGGCGGCCCGAGGACCGCCCTTTCCGTTCATTCGCGAAGGCGGGGGCTTACGCCGCTTCGCCTTCGATCAGAGCCGCGGTCGGCGCACCCGTCGCGATCTCGATGCGCCGGGGCTTGAGGGCCTCAGGCAGCTCGCGCTTCAGGCTGACGGCCAGGAGGCCGTTGTCGAGCGACGCTTCGGTCACCACCACATAGTCAGCCAGCTGGAAGCGGCGCTCGAAGTCGCGCTCGGCCAGGCCGCGATGTAGATAGGTGCGGTTCGCCGACGCATCGTCATTGGCGGTCTTGCGGCCGGTGACGGTGAGCAGGTTTTCCTTGACCTCGATATTCAGCTCGTCGGGCCTGAAGCCGGCGACGGCGATCTCGATCCGATAGGCGTTCTCGCCCATCGTCTCGATATTGTAGGGCGGCCAGCCGGTCTCCGGGCCAGTGCGCGCGGCGCTTTCGAGAAGGCCGGCCAGGCGGTCGAAGCCCACGGCGGAACGATAGAGGGGGGTGAAGTCGATGGTACGCATGTCGATCTCCTGATCATCAGCAAGATTGAGCCGCTCCGCGTTGCCCGGAGCGGTGGTGGGAATCAGTCCGCGCGGTCCCTGTTGGGCCCCGTCCGGTCTGCGAGAGCCCGGGATCGGCGCTCTCGGATGAAGAGGTGGGATGCCTGAGTGCGACGTCAAGGGCAGGCCGGTTGCGGGATCGTCACTTGCCCGCATGCGACCTGTCCGTAAGGTGCCGCCCAACCCGTCCTCTGTTTCGGAGCCGACCATGCGCGCGTCCAGACTTGTCCTTGTCACCACCCTCGCCCTGATCTCGGCAGGAGCCGCCGCCGCCCAGACCGCACCTTCCTCCGGAGAGACCCCGGCCCAGCGCGAGGCGCGACGTGAGGCCATGCCGCCGCCGGTGCTTCAGGAGGATGAGGCGCTCCAGGCCGCGATCGGCTCGGATGCGCGCCCGGCCGCAGACGTCGCGCGTGACGCCTTCCGCCATCCTTTCGAGACCCTGACCTTCTGGGGGCTGACGCCCGGCTCGACCGTGGTCGAGATCGAACCCGGTCGGGGCGGCTGGTGGAGCGCGATCCTGCAGCCCTACGCCCAGGCGACCGGCGGGACCTATGTCCCCGTCAATCGTCCGCTGGAAGGGATGGTCGTGGCTGACGGCACGGCGGACATGATCGTCGTCGCCCGCGCCTTCCACAACTGGCACCGCTCGAACCCGCAGCGCACCGGCCCCTACCTGGCGGCCTTCTTCAAAGCCCTGAAACCGGGCGGCATCCTGGCCGTGGAACAGCATCGCGCCTTTGAGGGGTTGAACGCGGATGTCACTGCGCCCACCGGCTATGTCCCGGAAAGCCATGTCATTCATGCCGCGCAGGCGGCCGGCTTCGTGCTGGAGGCACGCAGCGAGCTCAACGCCAATCCCAGGGACGACCGCAACCACCCGTTCGGCGTCTGGACCCTGCCGCCGGTGCGGACCAGCGCCGCGCGCGAAGGCAACGCCACCGACCGGGCGACGCCCCTGACCGAGGCCGAACGGACCGAATATGACGCCATCGGCGAGAGCGATCGGATGACCCTGCGATTCCGAAAGCCCGCCTGAGTTTCGAGCCTTTGACGGCATTGGCGAACCCCTCTATCCCAACCCGGTCCGGGACGGCGTCGCCCTCCCGGCGACGGCCGGCTGGGGAGAGTTGATGCGGGATCAGGCGCGGATAGGGCGAACGGGACCATCGCGTCGGGCCATGCTGTCCGGCGTCGGTCTCGTGCTGATCTCCGGCGTCGCGGCCTGTGGCCGGAAGGAAGAGAAGACCGCCGACCCCGAGGCTCCCGCCGGGCCGCCGGAAGGCTCACTCGAATGGGCCATCCAGGGGCCATGGCGAGCCGCCGACCGGCCGCGCGACATCTATCGCCACCCCCTGGAGACGCTGCGCTTCTTCGGCCTGCAACCGTCGATGCATGTGGTCGAGTTTTGGCCGGGCAGCGGCTGGTACACCGAGATCCTGGCCCCCTATCTCGCCAAGGGCGATGGCGAATACTACGGCGCGGGCTTCGCGACCGGGCCGGGGACAGATCCTGCCCAGGCGGCTCTGGTGGCCAATTTCGAGCGCCGGTTCGGTTCGGACCGCAGGCTCTACGGCGACGTGAAGTTCAGCGCCTTCGGGTCCGGGACCGGACCCGTGGCGCCGGCCGGGACCGCCGACATGGCTCTGTTCATGCGTAACATCCACGCCTGGATGGCGGCGGGCATTGCCGAAAAAGCTTTTGCGGACGCCTATGCCGCCTTGAAGCCCGGCGGCGTCCTTGGCGTGGAGCAGCACCGGCTGGCTCCCGACGAGGATCAGGATCCGGCCGCCTCCAACGGCTATGTCCAAGAGGCGTTCGTCAAACAGCTGGCGGCCGAGGCCGGGTTCATCTTCGTCGCCGCGTCCGAGATCAACGCGAACCCGGAAGATACAAAGGACCACCCTTTCGGCGTCGAGACCCTGCCGCCGCGCCTCTTGACGGCGGCCCAGGGTGAGGCGCCCGACCCGGCGTTTGATTCCGCCAAATACCGCGCGATCGGCGAAAGCGATCGCATGACCTTGAAGTTCAGGAAGCCCGAGTGAACCGCGCCGCCGCCTTCGCTGCCAATGCCCCGCTGATGGGCGTGCCCGGAGCCGCCGCTCCGCCCGGAGGGGTCGGCGAATGGTTCCGGGGCGCCGGGGGCCTGCGTCTGCGCGCGGCTTTCTGGACCCCGTCCGCCCTGGTCGCGCCGAAGCCGCGGGGCACTGTGGTGCTGTCGCCGGGCCGGACCGAACCGATAGAGAAATATTTCGAGGTCATCGGCAACTTCCTCGCGCGCGGCTGGTGCGTCCTAGCTCACGACTGGCGCGGCCAGGGCCTGTCGGCGCGACTGCTGCCGGACCGGTTGAAGGGTCACGCCCGCGCGGTGGAGGAGTTCCAGGACGACTACGCCCGGCTGCTGGACGCGTTCGAGACGCGCGCGCCCAAGCCCTGGATCATGGTCGGCCACTCGATGGGCGGGGTGCTGAATCTGCTCTGCCTGGAGGCCGGCGAGACCCGGTTCGCCGGGGCTGTCCTGTCCAGTCCCATGCTGCGCATCAAGACCGGAAAACGGTCGATGTGGTCGGTCAAGCTGGCGGTGCGATGGAACGTGCGCCACGGCAAGGCCGGCGACTTCGTGCTGGACGACGCTGACGATCCCTTTGACCATACGTTCGAGAAGGACGCACTGACGTCCGACGAGACCCGCTACGAACTGTGGCGTCAGCAGCTCTACGCCTGTCCGCACCTGGCGGTCGGCGGCCCCACCTGGGGCTGGCTGGCGTTCGGCATCGACGCGGGCGAAAGATCGCTGAAGCCCAAGGCGCTCAAGTCGGTCCAGATTCCCTGCACCATCGTGCAGGCGGGCGACGACGACCGCGTCTGGAAACAGACCAACCGCTGGGCCGCCAAGCGGCTTGGCCGAGGTCGCTATGTCGAGATCGATCACGCCAAGCACGAGGTCATCATGGAGACGGACGACCTGCGGGCGATCTTCTTGAACGAGTTTGACGCGATGGCGGACTATGTCTCGCCGATCGCCGACCTGGAGCCGGCAAGGGCGGAATCCGAAGCGGTGGCCTGAGCCGCCGCTTCGGATGCCTTGATTACATCGGGCGAGTGACGCTGCCGCCGATGTTGGCGATCACTTCGCGGGCGTCGAAGGCGTTGGCGTCGCCGGAAGGCTTGGCGCCGCGACCCATCACGATTTCGGTGGTCGCCTCGTAACGGTCGATCTGGCGAACGTCGAGGTCGTCGCGGCCCCAGAACGGATCGTTCCACCGGCTCCAGCCGCGCGGGCCAAAGTAGCGCCACGACGGGCCCCAGAACGGGCTGTAGCGGTTGAAGAACGGATCGCCGATGGTCTGGTAGCGGGTGTCGCGATCGGTGGCGCGATTGACCGTTGAGAACCAGTCGTAGCCGTTCTCGACTGTCAATTCGGCCGAGCGCAGCAAGAGGCCCATCTCGACCTGTTCCCGCGAGGTGACAGAGTTGCCCGAGAAGCTGACGCGATAACGGTCATTCTCAAGCCGCTGCTCGGCATAGCCCCCGCGCTGGCCGTTGTAGCCGGCAGGGGCGTAGGCGGTGGAGGTGGCGCAGGCGGCCAAGGTCAGGGCCGAGGCGGCCACCACGAGAAGGGATTTGATCGAAGAGGTCATTGGGGGCTCCTGAACTCGAGCAGAAAATTCGTCACTTCACCTGAACGGCGCATGAACAGGGACGTTCCGCCAACTCACAAACCTCTATAATCGCGAGACAATCAGGACCGCGGCAATCAGAAGCAGGGAGCCGACGAAAATACCGAAGCCGCGCCGGAAACGAGGCTCGCTCATCCGCCGCGCCAGAACGGCGCCGCTGAGACCGTAGGCGCTCATGGTCAGGACGTCCATGCCGATGACCGCGACCGCGAACAGGGCCAGTTGGGGTGCGGCGGGGCGGTCGATATCGAGGAAGGGCGGCAGGACGGCCGTGAAGAAAAGCACCGCCTTCGGATTGGCGATCTGCACCAGGAAACCATCGACGAAGGCGGGTCGGCGCAGGTGGGTTCGGCCCTCGGTCGAGACCTCGCCCGGGGCAGGTTTGAACGCGGATCGGATCGAGGACGCACCCAGCCAGGCGACATAGAGGGCGCCGGCGATCGCGACCCAGCGAAACACCTCGGGAAAAGCCGTCACCAGGGCGCCGAGTCCAAGCGCGGCCGCGCCGAACCAGACCAGGGTCGCCACATTCATGCCGGCCACAGCGATCAGCACCGCCCGTTTGCCGCGCTCCATGCCGGTGGCGATGGAGAAAAGGTTGGCGGGCCCGGGCGTCACAGCCATGACCATCATCACGCCCAGGAAGACGAGATAGAGATGCGGATCGACGGGCAGGGCGCTCACCTCGACAGACAGACCACCTGGGCGACCCGCAGGTCGCGGCGCAGGTCGTCCGAGACCCGGCCATAATTATCGACGGTGACGGGCTCGCCCAGCAACTGTTCGTCCGCCTGCTGTTCACCCCGGATCGCGGGGCCCAGGGTGTCGGGCGCGGTGGTGTAGAGCCGTCCCCGGCGCGGCGCCTCGGCGATGGTCAGGGCGACGACCCGTCCCCTCCTGTCCAGCACGGGGGCGCCGGACAGGCCCGCGAGCGTGCCCTCCAGCCCGGAGGTTCGCCCGACCTCGGCCCAGGCCAGCACGGGCTCGTCATAGGCGCCGCGTCCCCGGACCTTCAGCGTCTCGCGGCCGAGCAGGCGCGAGGTGACCTCGCCCGGCCTGCCCTGCGGGAAACCGGGATGGAAGGCCCGCTGGCCGACGTACAGGGGCGTATGGGTCGTGACCGGCAGGGCGGGCGGACCGCCGGCGGTGATCAGAAGGGCGATGTCGGCCCGGGGCGACAGCCGCACATCGGCCGCCACGGCGCGACCGCCGCCGACGACCAGGGCCGGCCGACGACAGCCCTCGACGACATGGCGCGCGGTCAGCCAGCGCCCGCGCCCGGCGATCGAGAAGGCGGTTCCGGCGACAGGCTGGAAGGGCGCATCCGGCGCGGTCACCGTCACCGAAGGATCAAAGGGCGTGACGGGCCCCAGCAGTGCGCCCTCGATCTCGTCGGGCGGCGGGGGCGCGGGCGGGGCATCGGCGTTCTCGCGCCGACTGAGCGAACCCAGCACCAGGGCGAAGACCACGCTGGAATAGATCAGCCAGTCCGGCGGACGGGGAAAACGCATCCGCGCGAGCTCAGCCCGTCAGGGCGGCGGCGAGGATCAGGGCGGTCGCCAGCTTGGCCGACACCAGAAGCACGGCGGCGGAGATCTCGCCCTCCTGAATGCGTTGGGGCAGGCCGGTCAGGACCAGATCGACGATGCGGAAGGCCAGAAGCTGCAACACCAGGGTCGCCAGGCCCCACAGGACTATATCCGCCACTGAGGTCGACACCGACATCGACACCGCCAGAGGAATGGCGAGGCCGAGCAGGACCCCGCCGAAGGCGACGCCGGCCGCGGCGTTGCCTTCCCGGATCAGGCTGATCTCCTTCCACGGCGTCAGGAGGGCGTAGATGACCGCTCCCGCGCCCAGCAGGCCGAAGGTGACCATGAGGTGGACGACCAGCACCGGGAATCCGCTGGCGAAGGCCTGGACCTCGGGGCTCGACAATGTGTCTGACAGGGAGGAGGGGGCCATGGCGGGCGGTAACGATCTCACGGTGAAGCCGTCGGACGCCGACGGAACGAAAGCAAAACTGCTTGCCTGATTGCCGCCCCAATCCGCAAGGACGTGGCGGACACACTGGATGACCAATGATTGCAGTCGCGTTACGCCAGACGGTATTGGGCGGCATGACCGAAGCCGCCCTCCCCCCCGTTCTTCCCACCGTCCTCGTCGTCGCCGTCGCCCTGATCGATGTGGACGGCCGGGTGTTGATCGCCCAGCGGCCCGAGGGCAAGGCGCTGGCGGGCCTGTGGGAGTTCCCGGGCGGCAAGGTCGAACCCGGCGAACGGCCCGAGGCGGCCCTGATCCGCGAACTGCACGAGGAGTTGGGCATCGACGTCAACGAGGCCTGTCTGGCCCCGTTCGTCTTCGCGAGCCACGCTTACGAATCGTTTCACCTCTTGATGCCACTGTACCTGTGCCGGCGTTGGTCCGGCGTGGTCGTCAAGCGCGAGCACGCCGCCCTGGCCTGGGTGAAGCCGGACAAGCTGTCGGACTATCCCATGCCGCCCGCCGACGCCCCGCTGGTCGCCTGGTTGCGCGATCTTCTATAGGTTTCGCCCAACGGAGGGCCGAATGATGCGCCTGATCCGCCGGTTCCTGAAAAACGACAGCGGCGCCACCGCCATCGAATACGGACTGATCGTGGCGATGATCTTCCTGGTGATCGTCGGCGCCATCTCCCTGTTCGCAGGCAAGGCCACCGGCACGTTCGACAAGGTCTCGACCGCCGTGAGCGCCGCCACCAGCTAGGCGACGGCGTTCCTGTGACGGATTGGGCCGTGGCGGTGACGACCGCAGGCCGCTAAGGCTGCTGGCGATGTTGCGCCTTTTCGCCCTCCTCTTTTGGCTGCTGCTGTCGACAGCGCCGGCGCTGGCCCAGACGCCGGCGATCAGCCGCGCGCCCGCCTTAGCCCAGCCCGGCCCCCAACGCACGGTGCGGATCGAGGCCGAACTGGTCCCGATGAGCCAGTGGGCCGCGCCCGGCTCCACCGCCATCGTCGCCGTCCGCCAGATCATCGAGCCCGGCTGGCACACCTACTGGCGCAACCCGGGTGATTCCGGCGGCCCTACGACGCTCGACTGGACGCTTCCCGCAGGCGTCGTCGCCGGGGACATCGTCTGGCCGACGCCCGAACGCCAGCGTCTCCAGCACCTGATGAACTACGGCTACGCCGGCGAGGTGCTTCTGCCGGCGCCGATCGAGGTTCCGGCCGACGCCCGTCCCGGCTCCACCCTGCCCCTCATCGTCCGCGCCCTGTTCCTGGTGTGCAGCGACGAGATGTGCGTGCCGGATGAGTTGACGCTCAGGCTCGACCTCCCGATCCGCCAGGGCGCGGCGCCGCTGGATGCCCGCTACGGCGCCGCGATCCAGGCCGTGGTCGAGACCGCCCCCCGTCCCGCCGGCATCGCCGCCCGGGCCGTGCTGGAGGGCCGGACGCTGCGCCTCTCCGCGACCGGCGGACCGCTCGCGGGCCTTGAGCCCCAACGCGCCTGGTTCTTCCCGTTCGAGACCGGCCTGATCGACCATTCAACGCCCCAGCCGGGCGAGCGGGGGCCGGACGGGGTGACCCTGAACCTGTCCGTCGGCGGCAAGCTGGCGGCCGAGGGGCTGACCGGGCCGATCGGCGGCATCCTCGTCACCGACGACGGGGCCTGGGAGATCGCGGCCGTTGCCGGCCCGGCCCTGCCCGGGGCGGGCGGCGGTGGTGCGCTCGACCTGTCCGAGCGGCCTGCGGGCGGCGGCTCGGCGACATGGACCGGCTTCCTCCAGGCGGCGCTCCTGGCCCTGCTGGGCGGGCTGATCCTGAACCTGATGCCCTGCGTCTTCCCGATCCTGGCCATGAAGGCGGCCGCCCTGACCGCCGGCGCCCACGCGCCCGCAGAGGCCCGGCGAGACGGCCTGGCCTTTCTTGCAGGCGTGCTGACGACCTTCCTCGTCCTGGCCGGGATCCTGCTCGCCTTGCGGGCCGGCGGGCAGGCGGTCGGCTGGGGCTTCCAGCTTCAGTCGCCGGGCGTCGTGGCCGCCCTCGCCCTTCTGATGCTCGCCGTGGGCCTGAACCTGTCGGGCGTCTTCCATGTCGGCGCCGGTTTGCAGGCCGCCGGTTCCGGGCCCCTGTCACGGCTTTCCGGCGCGGTCGGCGCCTTCTTCACTGGCGTGCTGGCGGTGGTGGTGGCGGCGCCCTGCACCGCGCCCTTCATGGCCTTCGCCCTCGGGGCCGCCCTGCTGATGCCCTGGCCGATGGCGCTGGTCGTCTTCCTGATGCTGGGTCTGGGTCTGGCCCTGCCCTATGTAATCGTCAGCCTGTCGCCGCGTCTGCTGGCGAAGCTGCCTCGCCCCGGTCCCTGGATGGATCGGCTGAAGGGCCTGCTGGCCTTCCCCATGTACGGCGCGGGCCTGTGGCTGGTCTGGGTCTTCGCGCGGCAGGCGGGGGCAGATGCGCTCGGCGTCCTCTTCCTGGCGATCCTCTTCCTGGGTCTCGGCCTGTGGCTGGCGGGGATCAATCAGACCCGTCGCTCGCAAGGCGGGGCAGCCGTGATCAGCGCCGTGACAGCGACCCTGTCCATCGTCGGCGCCATCGCCCTGACCGGCGTCGCCATCGGTCAGGCGCGGGCCGAAAGCGATGCCTCCACGGCCTCGTCCGGACCTTTGGCCTCGGCCCCGTGGTCGGTCGAGGCCGTGGCGGCGGCCCAGGCCGAAGGTCGGCCGGTGCTGGTCAACTTCACCGCTGACTGGTGCGTCACCTGCAAGATCAACGAGCGGACCTCGCTGAGCTCCCCCAGGGTCGCCGAGGCCATGGCGGCGTCGAACGCGGTCTATCTGGTGGGCGACTGGACGCGGCGAGATGACGCGATCACCCGCGAGCTGGAGCGCCGACGACGCTCCGGCGTTCCGCTATACCTCTTCTATGCGCCCGGCTCGCCCGAGCCCCGCATCCTGCCCCAGCTCTTGACCGAAGGGGTCGTGATCGACGCCCTGGAGAGCGCCCGTCCCTGAGCCGACCCGAAGGAGACCGCCGCCGTGACCCGCCTGCCCATCCTCGCTGCCGTCCTTCTGACCCTTGCCGCCTGCCAGCAGGCCGAGGCGCCCGCCGCCGCCCCGGCGACCGAGGCGACCCCCGCCGTGGCGACGACCGGTCGGGCCCAGTTCGCCCCCGCCTTCACCCTGATCGACAGCGAAGGGGTCGCGCGTTCCCTCGCCGACTTCCGCGGCAAGACCGTGGTCATCGAATGGACCAACGAGGGCTGCCCCTACGTCCAGAAACACTATTCCTCAGGGGCCATGCAGGCCCTGCAGCGCGAGGCTGTCGCCGACGGCGTGGTCTGGCTGACCGTGATCTCGTCCGCGCCGGGCAAACAGGGCCATGTCGAGGGCGAAGGCGCCCGCGCCTGGCGGACCCGCAATAACGCCGCCTCGACCCATCTGCTGCTCGATCCCGAGGGAACGGTCGGCAAGGCTTACGGCGCGATGACGACGCCCGACATGCGGGTGATCGATCGCGAGGGCCGCATCCTGTTCACGGGCGGCATCGACGACCGTCCGAGCAATACAGTCGAGGATCTGGAAGGCGCGAACAATTTCGTGCGCTCGGCGCTCGACGATGTGGAAGCCGGCCGGCCCGTTCGCACGGCCTACGCCCAGCCCTATGGTTGTTCGATCAAATACCCGGAAGAGGCCTGATCAGACCTCGGGCTGGGGCGGCGCCGTGATGACTTCGACGTTGTCGTTCAGCAGGTAGGACAGTTCCGCCAGGGCGGTGGCGCGCGTCTCGTCGGTCGCTGCGGCCTCGACGGCGGAGAGTTTCAGCGGGATGTCCTCGGAAATGCCGCGCAGGATGCATTTCAGGTCGCCGTCCGTGCCTCGCGCCTTGAGGATCAGGTGCGCCTGCATGTCGAGAGCGGCGAGTTCCTGCGCCTGAATCTTGAAGGCGTCGAAGTCGGTCAGCACGCCGTTCCAGCCCTCGACGACGGTCTTCAGGGCGCCGGCGCGGCTGACGATGTCGATGAACAGGGGCTCGGACGCGACCGAGACCGGCGCTCCGGCCACCGCGGCCGGCTCGGCGGCGGCCAGGACCACATTGGGGTCGCTCAGGAGGAGGGCGGCGGCGATGGCGATGCCACAGGACATGGTGAACGACCTTTTCGCGAATCTAAGATTGAACCGGTCTACGCCCCACCCGTAAACGAGACCTTGCTCAAAGGGATATGTTCGCATGACCGACTGGACCGCCTTCGATGTCGCCGCAGCGCGGGATGCCGACGCCCGCATCGTCGACCAGTTCGCGGCAGACCCGGATCGGCTGGCCCGGATGACGGTCGAGGCGGCTGGCCTCTATCTCGACCTGTCCAAGCAGAGCTGGACAGAAGCCGCCTTCGAGACCTGTCTGGACCTGGCCCGCTCGGCTGGGGTCGAGGCGGCCCGGGCACGGCTGTTCGGCGGCGAGGCGATCAACTTCACCGAGGGCCGCGCCGTTCTCCACCCCGCCCTGCGCGCGGCGACGGGCGCCGATTTCCACGCCCTCGGCGAAGCCGTCTCCGCCGGGGTCGACGCCGTCCGCGCCGACATGGCCGCCTTTGCGACCGCCGTCCGCTCGGGCGCCGAGACGGGCGCGACCGGCAAGCCCTTCAAGGCCATCGTCCACATCGGCATCGGCGGCTCGGACCTCGGTCCCCGCGTCGTCTGGGACGGGCTTCGTCCTGTCGACCCGCAGATCGACCTGCGCTTCGTCGCCAACATCGATCCGCGTGACATGGCCGAGGCCCTGACCGGCCTCGCTCCCGAGACGACCCTGGTCGTCGTCGTCTCCAAGACCTTCACCACCCAGGAAACCCTCGCCAATGCCGAGGCCGCCAGGGCCTGGCTGGCGGCCGGCCTGCCCGAGGCCGGCCGCGACAGGCATTTCATCGGGGTGACTGCCGCGCCGGACAAGGCCAAGGCTTTCGGCTGCGCGCGCACCTTCGCCTTCCGGGACTGGGTCGGCGGTCGTTATTCCCTGTGGTCAGCGGTCAGCCTGAGCTGCGTCATCGCCCTGGGGCCGGACGTGTTCGACGCCATGCTGGCCGGCGCTGCGGCCATGGACGACCATTTCGTTTCGGCGCCGCTTGAGAAGAACGCCCCCGTCCTGATGGCCCTGGCCCAGATATGGAACGTCGACGGCCTGAACCGGCCCGCCCGCACGGTCGCCCCCTACGCCCACGCCCTGCGTCGTCTGCCCTCCTTCCTGCAGCAGCTGGAGATGGAGTCGAACGGCAAGCGGGTGCATCGCGACGGCTCGCCGGTGACGCGCCAGACCTGCCCCGTCGTCTTCGGCGAGCCCGGCACCAACGGCCAGCACGCCTTCTTTCAGCAGATTCACCAGGGGCCGCAGGTCGTCCCGGCCGAGTTCGTCATCGTGGCGAAGACACACGCCGACGCCCCTGAAAGCCCGCTGTGGTCGAATGCCCTGGCCCAGGGTCAGGCGCTGATGCTGGGCAAGACAACGGAGGAGGCGCGGGCTGAACTTCTCGCCTCCGGCGCGGATGCGGCCGAGGCCGACCGGCTGGCGACGCACAAGACCTTCCCCGGCAATCGACCCTCGACCGCTATCGCCATGGAGCGTCTGACGCCCGGGACGCTGGGCGCCCTTCTGGCCCTCTACGAGCACAAGACCTTCGTCGAAGGGGTGATCTGGGACATCAACTCCTTCGACCAGTGGGGGGTGGAGCTGGGCAAGGTGTTGGCCAGGGCGATCCTGAAGGATGTCTCCGCCGGCGGACCGTCGGCGACGCTCGATCCCTCGACCGCGTCCCTGCTCACGCGCCTGATGTAGAGACGGGCCCCGCAGGGCCCGTTTCAGGTCTCAGTAGTTGCGCCAGCGGCGATCGTCGCGCCTGTCGTCCCTGCGGTCTTCTCGCCGATCCGAACGCCAGTCGCGGCGATCATCCCTGCGGTCGTCGCGGCGGTCCCAGCCCCGCTCACGGCTGTTGATGCCGTGCTCGCGCTCCCAGTGGCCGCGATTGCGCCAGCAGCGTCCGTCCCGCCAGTAGTCACAGTCGGAGCGGTATCCACTGTTGCCGTAACCGTAGCCCGAACCGTAGCTGTAGCCGTAGCTGCTCCCGCCATAGGAGCGATAGCCGCGACGGTCGTCGTCGCTGGCCGCCGCCGCGCCCAGAGCCGCCCCGGCCAGGGCTCCCCCGGCGACATAGCGATCATCGCCGTCGCCGAGCACCGCGCCGGCGATCCCGCCGACGACAGCGCCGACCAGCAGCCCTGCGACCACATCGCCGTCGTCATTCCGATCGTGCCGGTCATGGCCGCGACCGTAGTTCTGGGCGGCGGCCGGCATGGCGACGGCGCTCAGGGTCAGGGCGGCTGCGCCGACAGCGATCATCCGAAACATCTTCATTCTCTGGCCCTCCAAGGCGGTCGGTGAAGCCTGCTCTCCCACCCGGGCGAACGGTGACCGACGAAGTCCATTGCTGCGCTCGTGAACCTGAACGGCTGAATTGAATTCCTGTTCATCTGGCGTTCATCGAGCGCGCACGTCTTGACGCTGCTGGGCCGCGACCCTACTTCCGCTGCGCGTTAGCACTCGCGGGACCTGGCTGCCAAAAAGCCGTCTCCGAGCCCCTACGATGAACTTTTGAAGTCTTCACTGGAGAATACACAGATGGCGTTTCGTCCTCTCGGCGACCGCGTGCTGGTCAAGCGCGTGGAAGAAGAATCCAAGACCAAGGGTGGGATCATCATCCCCGACACCGCCAAGGAAAAGCCCCAGGAAGGCGAAGTCGTCTCCGTCGGCCCCGGCATTCGTGACGAGCGCGGCACGGTCAACGCCCTGGAGCTGAAGGCCGGCGACCGTATCCTGTTCGGCAAATGGTCGGGCACCGAGGTCAAGCTTGAAGGCGAAGACCTGATCATCATGAAGGAATCCGACGTCTCAATGGCTGCCAAGATCGTACAGTTCAACACCGACGCGCGCGACAAGATGCTGCGCGGCGTCAACGTCCTCGCCAACGCCGTCAAGGTGACCCTGGGTCCCAAGGGCCGCAACGTCGTGATCCAGAAGTCCTTCGGCGCCCCGCGCTCGACCAAGGACGGCGTCTCGGTCGCCAAAGAGATCGAGCTGGAAGACGCCTTCGAGAACATGGGCGCCCAGATGATCCGCGAAGTCGCTTCGAAGACGAACGACAAGGCCGGCGACGGCACCACCACCGCCACCGTCCTGGCCCAGTCGATCGTGCAGGAAGGCCTCAAGGCCGTCGCCGCCGGCATGAACCCGATGGATCTGAAGCGCGGCATCGACAAGGCCGTCACGGCCGTCCTCGCCGACATCAAGGCCTCGGCCAAGAAGGTCTCGAACAACTCCGAGATCGCCCAGGTCGGCACCATCTCCGCCAACGGCGACGTTGAAGTCGGCGAGATGATCGCCAGGGCCATGGAAAAGGTCGGCAACGAGGGCGTCATCACGGTTGAAGAGGCCAAGACCGCCGAGACCGAGCTGGACGTCGTCGAGGGCATGCAGTTCGACCGCGGCTATCTGTCGCCCTACTTCATCACCAACGCCGACAAGATGGAGGTTCAACTCGAAGAGCCCCTCATCCTGCTGTTCGAGAAGAAGCTGTCCAGCCTCCAGGCCATGCTGCCGATCCTGGAAGCCGTGGTCCAGTCGGGCCGCCCCCTGCTGATCATCGCCGAGGACATCGAGGGCGAGGCCCTGGCCACCCTCGTCGTCAACAAGCTGCGCGGCGGCCTTCGCGTCGCCGCCGTCAAGGCCCCGGGCTTCGGCGACCGCCGCAAGGCCATGCTGGAAGACATCGCCGTCCTGACCGGCGGCCAGGTCATCTCGGAAGACCTGGGCATCAAGCTCGAGAACGTCACCATCGACATGCTCGGCAAGGCCAAGAAGGTCACCATCACCAAGGACGACACCACCATCGTCGACGGCACCGGTGAGAAGGAAACCATCGAGGCCCGCATCGGCCAGATCAAGAAGCAGATCGAGGACACCTCCTCGGACTACGACAAGGAAAAACTGCAGGAACGTCTGGCCAAACTGGCCGGCGGCGTCGCGGTCATCCGCGTCGGCGGCTCGACCGAAGTCGAGGTGAAGGAAAAGAAAGACCGCGTCGACGACGCCCTCAACGCCACGCGGGCCGCGGTTGAAGAAGGCATCGTCCCCGGCGGCGGCATCGCCCTGCTGAAGGCGACCAAGGCGCTGGAAGGTCTGAAAGGCGACAACGCCGACCAGACCGCCGGCATCGCCATCATCCGTCGCGCCATCCAGGCCCCGATCCGTCAGATCGTCGAGAACGCCGGCGTCGAAGGCTCGATCGTGGTCGGCAAGGTGCTCGAGAACCCCTCGCTCACCTTCGGCTTCAACGCCCAGACGGAAGAATACGGCGACCTGGTCGCCATGGGCGTGATCGACCCGGCCAAGGTCGTCCGCACCGCGCTGCAAGATGCTGCGTCGGTCGCCGGCATCCTGATCACCACCGAGGCCGCTGTGGCCGATGCTCCCAAAAAGGGCTCGGGCGGCGGTTCCGGCGGCATGGGCGGCGGCGGCATGGGCGGCATGGGCGACATGGACTTCTAGGGAGAAGTCCAGGGTCCCCCATGCATCCTTGCCGGGCGAGGTCGGTCAAGCCGACCCCGCGGGGGCGACATGGACTTCCAGGCGTCCGGGCGGCGTTCACGCCGCCCGGACGCCCCGGCGCAGGCCGGGGTCCAGGGCTCAGTCACAGGCTGAAATGAAGAGGGCGGGTCCGCAAGGGCCCGCCCTTTTTCGTGTTCGCCGAGCATGCTATGTTATGTGCAGAATTCTGGACAGGATTTCAGCCATGACCGCCACCTTGGGCGTGCTCGACGCCCGGAGCCGCTTTTCCGAACTGATCGACCGCGCCGAGCGCGGCGAGGAGACCGTCGTCACGCGCCACGGTCGCGTCGTGGCCCGCATCGCCCCGCCGGAGGCGGTGACACACAAGGCCCGGACCCCGGAAGACATCGCGGCCCTGATGGAAAGCGCCAGCGCGCTGCGCGAGGATATCCGTCGAACCGGCGGCCCCGTGACCCGGGATGAAATCCGGGAATGGAAGCGGGAAGGCCAGCGGTGAGCCGGTCGCGGTGAGCGCCCTTCGTGTCGTGGACGCCTCGGTCGTGGCCGCATGGGTTCTGCCGGATGAGGACAATGAGGCGGCGGCACGATGGATCGCCTATGACGCCGGACAGTCGCTGATCGCGCCGTTCCATTTCCCGGCGGAGATGGCGAATGTGATCCTGGTCGCGATCCGGCGGCGGCGGATCACCGAACTCCAGGCCGCGCTGTTCCGACAAAAGGTGGCGGCACTCGACCTCGAGATCGACGATGTGGGGCAGGCGTCGCTGGCGCTTCGGACGCCGCTTCTGGCCCAGACCCACGGCCTGACCATCTATGACGCCCTCTATCTGGAACTGGCGCTGCGGCGGAACCTGCCGCTTGTGACCTTCGATCGCGATTTGCGCCGGGCGGCAGAGGCGGAAGGGGTGTGGATTGCGTGACCGGCGTGATCGACCCCGCCAGGGGAGTCCGCACCGCCCTGCAGGACGCGGCCTCGGTCGCCGGCATCCTGATCACCCCCTCAGCCGCTGTGGCCGATGCGCCCAAAAAGGGCTCGGGCGGCGGCAGCATGGGCGACATGGACTTCTAAACGGACGGGCGGCGTTCACGCCGCCCGGACGCCCCGGCGCAGGCCGGGTCCGGTCGCTCACCGACTGAAATAGAAGAGGGCGGGTCCGGCAACGGGCCCGCCCTTTTTCTTGCTTGCAATGCCGGGGGCATTTTGTTCTTCTTATGTTCCGATAAAGAGGAGGCGCCGCGCCGGCCCGCGAAGGCGCCGTAGCGCCGCGCGCTACAACCTGCTATGATCCAGAGCTGGAAATCCCGCGAGGCGCAGTCGGTCTTCGAAGGCCGCGCGCCCAAGGGCTTTCCGGCCGATCTGGTCAAGGCGACGCGGCGGCGGCTGCAACGGCTCGACGCCGCGACCTCCGTCGAAGACCTGCGTGTGCCGCCGGGACACCGGCTGCACAGACTGGGCGACGACCGCGCGGGACAAATCGTCCCGTAAGATTGGGGTCGATCAGCGTCAACGACCCGTTCCGCATCTGCTTCGTCTGGGGCGACCACGGCCCGGAACAGGTCGAGTTCGTGGACTATCATTGAGGACGTCATGCCCACCCCACAGACCGCCCACGACTACACCGCCTTCGCCGAGCCCCTGTCGCATCCGGGCGAACACCTGCGCGAGGACGTCCTGCCCGACTACGGCCTGACGCCCGGCGCCCTGGCCAGGGCCATGGGGCTGAAGGACCGGACGCGGATCGAACGGCTGGTGCGCGAGGAACAGGCCCTGACCTCGGACACGGCGCTGCGGCTGGCCCGGGTGTTCGGGACCACGGCGGAGTTCTGGATGAACCTTCAGACGCAGCACGACCTGTCGAAGGCGGCCATCGCCGCGCGGGATGAGCTGGCGGCGATCCTGCCGCTGAAGGTGGCTTAGGTCGCCGGCGTCCTGATCACCCCCTCAGCCGCCGTGGCCGATGCTCCCAAAATGGGCTCGGGCGGCGGCGGCGGCGGCACCGGCATGGGCGGCGCCGGTCAAGACGTCTTCCTCTTCCAGAACCTCGACGAGTTCGGCGTAGACGGGCTCGACATGATCACCGACTTTGAGAATGGTGACCTGATTGACCTGTCCGGCATTGACGCGAACACGAGTGCGTCGGGAGATCAGGCTTTCTCATGGACTTCGAGCTTCACCGGTCAGGCCGGACAAATCCGAATGGTGGGCCAAAGCACACCGGGGAGCTGGCTGATCGAGTTTGATATCAATGGTGATGCTCTGGCGGATGCCTCCTTCATTGTCCAAGGAGCCGCGTCTCCATCATCGGGCTGGATCTTGTGATGCTACGAAAGCTTCTTGTCGTCGCCCTCGCAGTTGCCGCCCTCCCCGGGTGCGCAATTGAGAGGCGCGGGTCGGGTGTCAGGCCCACGGATCAACAGATTCTGGACCTTGTCCACGCGCGCCTCGACGCTCAACCCTGGGGGCGTCAGGTCCGACTGGAGCAGTTTCAGATCCATCCTGCCGGGACGCTGGCGTGTGGATTCCTGCTGGCGGACGGTCAGCCGCCGTTTGTGGTCATATACTTCGACCTGGACTTCAGCGATCAAAAGCAGCCCGTCGCGTTCGGAATGGTCAATGCCATCGAAGACGTCGCGACCCGGCCCAATCGTGTCCTCGCGCGTAGCCATCTGGGAACGTGTCGAGAAGCCGGCTTGCTGACAGGTCCGCTCCCTGCCGGCTGGGTCGATTAACGCGCAATGCGGCCGCCGGCCTGTTGAGCGATCCCGATCGCGACGATCATGGAGCCTGTCAGTGGGTGATACCCATCAACGGATCGGCCTGGAACCTCAATCGAATCAAGGCCTGGCTCTATTTATAGCCCTTTAGCGCGCCCCCTTTCGCCGTCCCCATACAATCCGGGGCATGACCGAAGCGCCCCTGAACCGACGTCCGCACAGGCGACACAACCCCGATGAGTGGGCGGAGATGAGGGCCCTCTATGTGGCCGGGGCGACGGCGAAGACCATCGCCGCCGAGTACGGCTGCTGCGAGCGGAAGATCTATGCGCGGGCGGGCAAGGAGGGCTGGCTGCGCCGGGATCTGAAGGCGGAAAAGCCGCCGATGACGCCGGAGGCGGCGGACGCGAAGGCGCGGGCGATCTCGGGCGTGAAGGCGGATGCGCCCGTCCGGGCGCTGGCGGCGGACGCGGACCTGTCGGTCGCGATGCGGGCGGCGGTGCGGACCACGGTCGGGATGCTGAGGGGCGGGGATACGGCGCGGGCCTATGCCTATGGGCGGCTGGCGGCCCTGATGCTGAGGCTCGATCGGGCGCTGGGGGATGAGGGGGCGGCGTCGGCCGGAGCGCGGACGCCGCAGCAGGAGGCCGCGCTGGCGGCGATCCTGGCGCGGCTGGGGGTGGAGGGGTGAGCAGGGTGCGGGGGGAAGGCCCCCTCCCGTCGTCGGATCGCATGCGATCCATCCTCCACTCCGCTTCGCGGCGGGCCACCTCCCCCATGAAGGGGGAGGAAAACGCGGGGGTCACGCTTCTGACGAAGGCGGAGGTCGAGGCGCTTCATCCCGACGATCAGGCGAGGTTGGCCTGGGACGGCGCCGCCCATGAGGCTCAGCGGGCGCCGTCTGGCCCGTGGCGGACCTGGGTGTTTCTGGGCGGGCGGGGGGCGGGGAAGACGCGGGCGGGGGCGGAGTGGGTCTCGGATGTGGCGGCAAGACTGGGGGCCGGGGGACGGATCGCCCTGGTGGGGGCGACGCTGCACGATGTGCGCGCGGTCATGGTCGAGGGGCCTTCGGGGCTGATGAACCTGCCGTTCCGGACGCCGCCGGTGATGGAGAGCTCGCTGCGGCGGCTGGTGTTTCCGGGCGGGGCGGTCGGGGTGATGCTGTCTGCGGCCGAGCCGGAACGGCTGAGGGGACCGCAGTTCCATGCCGCCTGGGGGGATGAGTTCTGCGCCTGGGACAGGCCGGAGGAGGGGCTGGCGATGCTGAGGCTGGGTGTGAGGCTGGGGGCGCGTGGCCCCCTCCGTCCCTCCGCTGCGCTGCGGGCCACCTCCCCCACAAGGGGGGAGGAGAAACGGGCTCAAGCAGCGAGCGACCGTGTCGCGAGCGGTAGCCCACAAGAATGGGTTCCGAGGTTGCTTCTCACCACGACGCCCAGGCCCCTGGCGGTGCTGCGGCGGGTGCTGGCGGAGGCGTCCTGCGCGCGGACCCATGCGCCGACGGGGGCCAATGCGGAGAACCTGGCCGAGGGGTTTCTGGAGGCGATGCAGGATCTGTACGGCGGGACGCGACGGGCGGCGCAGGAGCTGGACGGGGTGGTGCTGGAGGCCGAGGGGGCGCTGTTCACCTCGGTCGAGATGGCGCGGGCGCGGATGTTGGGCCGGTCGTGGATGCTCGGCGGGGCGAGGGAGGGATACGAACGGGCGGTGGTGGCGGTGGATCCGCCGGTCGGGACCCTGTCGGGCGAGGGCGGCGACGCCTGCGGCATTGTGGTGGTGGCGCGGGCGGCGGGGACGGCCTGGGTGCTGGACGACCGCTCGGTCCGGGGGCTGTCGCCGGCGGGCTGGGCGGCGCGGGTCGCCAGGACGGCGAAGGACTGGGAGGCGGCCCTGGCCTGTCCGGTCCGGGTCGTGGCCGAGGGCAACCAGGGCGGGGACATGGTCGAAACGGTGCTCAAGGGGGCGGGGGTGACCCAGGTCGTGCGGCGGGTGCAGGCGCGGGTCGGCAAGCGCGCCCGGGCCGAGCCGGTGGCGGCCCTGTATGAACAGGGACGGGTCGGCCATGTGGGCGAGCTGACCCTGCTGGAGGAGGAGCTGCTGGAGATGGGGGAGGTAGGCGGGGCCAGCCCGGATCGGGCGGACGCCCTGGTCTGGGCGGTGACCGACCTGCTGATCGACGGGGGCGGGGCGGCGAGGCCGAGGGCGTGGGTGCTGTGAGACGGGATTGTGACTCTTTGTCCATGTTCGGGTCCTGACGATTGCGGACCGGCCTGCGGGCGTTAATGTTTGCGCGCTTCTGGAAAAGGACTGTTTCTCGCATGCGTCTTCGCTCCGTCTCCCTCGCCGCCCTTCTGGCCGTGATCGCCCCCGCCGCCCCCGTGCTGGCTCAAACGTCCGCCGCCCCGATGGCGGCGACCACGCCCCAGGCCGCCGAACTGAAGGCCGCCCCGGTGTCGCAGCTGGTCGCCGAGGTCGATATTCCGTGGACGCGGTTCACGCTCGACAACGGGCTGACGGTGATCGTGCACGAGGATCGCAAGGCGCCGGTGGTGGCGGTGTCGGTCTGGTACAATGTCGGCTCCAAGGACGAGCCGGCCGGGTCGACCGGCTTCGCCCACCTGTTCGAACACCTGATGTTCGGCGGGTCGGAGAATGCGCCGGGCTCCTATCTGGGCCGGATGCGCAACCTCGGGCCGTCGAACCTGAACGGCACGACCTGGTTCGACCGCACCAACTATTTCCAGACCGTCCCGACCCCGGCGCTGGAACAGGCCCTGTTCCTCGAGAGCGACCGCATGGGCTATCTGCTCGGCGAGATCGGCCAGCCCGTGCTCGATCTGCAGCGCGGCGTGGTCCAGAACGAGAAGCGCCAGGGCGACAACCAGCCCTACGGCATGTTCGAATACGCCCAGCTGGAAGCCCTCTTCCCCGAAGGCCACCCCTATCGCCACTCGACCATCGGCTCGATGGCCGATCTGGACGCCGCCAGCCTCGAGACGGTGCGCAACTGGTTCCGCGAGAACTACGGCCCCAACAACGCCATCGTGGTCCTGTCGGGCGACATCGACGAGGCCACGGCGCGCCCGCTGATGGAGCGCTATTTCGGCGCCATCGCGCGCGGCCCGGTCAACACCCCGGCCGAGGCTGACGTGCCGACCCTGGCCGCCCCGATCGTGGCGACCATGACGGACCGGGTGGCCACCACCCGTCTGACGCGCAGCTGGGCCGTGCCGGGCCTGCTCAGCGACGACGCCGTGCCTCTGTCGGTCGGCGCCCAGGTGCTGGGCGGTCTGGCCTCCTCGCGCCTCGACAACCTGCTGGTCCGCGACGAGCAGACGGCGGTGCAGGTGTCGTCGTCCCTGTCGGACTTCCACCGCATCGGCATCTTCGACATCTCGGTCAATGTGAAGCCGGGCGTGGACGCCGCCGAGGTGGGCCGTCGCCTCGACGCCATCGTCGCCGACTTCATCGCCCGGGGGCCGACCGAGGAAGAGGTCGCCCGCGTCGCCACCCGCTATGTCTCGGGCCGGATCCAGAGCCTGGAACAGGTCAACGGCAAGGCCAATGTGCTGGCCGAGGGCCAGCTCTATGCGGGCGATCCGGACCACTACAAGACCGAGCTGGCCGCCTATGCCTCGGTCACCCCGGCCCAGGTGACGGCCGCCATGCAGCGCTGGCTGACCCGCCCGGTGTTCGACATGACCATCGCGCCCGGTGAGCGCGAGGCCTATGTTGAGGCCGCCGCCAGTCCGTCGGGCGCGGCCCCGGCCCCGGCCGCCGAGATCCAGCGCGTCGCCCGCGATCCGATGCCGGCCATCGGCCAGGTGCCGGATCTGGAGTTCCCCGCCGTCGAGCGCGCCGCCCTGTCGAACGGCATCAAGGTGGTCTACGCCCACGTCGATACCGTGCCCGTCACCCGCGTGGCCGTGGAGTTCGACGCCGGCTACGCCGCCGACCGGGCCGACCGCCTCGGCGCCCACGCCATGATGCTGGACCTGCTGGACGAGGGCACGACGACCCGCGACGCCAACCAGCTGGCCGAGGAAGAGGAACGTCTGGGGGCCTCGGTCAATGTCGCGGCCTCGATGGACCGGACCTCGGCCGAGCTGTCGACCGTGACCGCCAACCTGGCGCCGTCCCTGACCCTGTTGTCGGACGTGGTGCGCAATCCGGCCTTCGCCCCGGCGGAGATCGAGCGCATCCGCGCCTCGCGCCTGTCGGGTCTGGCCAGCGAGAAGACCAACCCGAACGCCATCGCCGCCCGCGCCCTGCCGCCGCTGATCTATGGCGCGGACAGCCCCTATGGCCGGTCCTTCACCGGGTCGGGCGACGAGGCGACCCTGACGGCCCTGACGCGCGCCGACCTGACCGCCGAGCATGACGCCTGGGTGCGTCCGGACAATGCGACGATCTTCGTCGTCTCGGACCTGCCGCTGGCGCAGGTGACGGCGCAGCTGGAAGCCGCCTTCGGCGACTGGCGCGCGCCCTCGACGGCGAAGGGGACCAAGGACTTCGCCGACGCCGCCGTGCCCGCGCCGACCAACCGCATCGTCCTGATCGACCGTCCGCAGTCGCCGCAGTCGCTGATCTACGGCGGCGCCGTCCTGCCCGTCTCGGGCACCGACGACCTGCTGGCGCTGAACGCGGCGAACGTGACCCTGGGCTCGGACTTCCTGTCGCGGATCAACTCGGACCTGCGTGAGACCAAGGGCTGGTCCTATGGCGTGCGCGGCGGGGTCAACGCCCTGGAACACCGCGTGCCCTATATCGTCAACGCCCCGGTCCAGGCCAACCGCACCGGCGACTCGGTCGCGGCCCTGATCGCCCAGTACGACCGCTTCCTGCAGACCGACGGCGTCCAGCCGACCGAGCTGGAGCGGACCATCAACGGCAACACCCGGTCGCTGGCCGGCGGGTTCGAGACCTCGGGCCAGATCCTGGGCGCCCTGCGCTCCAACGCCCTTTACGGCCGTCCCGACGACTATCAGGCCACTCTGGCCAGCCGCACCCGCGCCCTGACGGCCGCCCAGATGGACGAGGCCGCCCGCCAGGTCATCAAGCCCGACCAGTTCGTCTGGGTCGTGGTCGGCGACGCCTCGGTGGTGCGTCCGCAGCTGGAGGCCCTCGGCCTGCCGCTGGAAGTGCGCCCGGCGCAGTAGCGCCCGGCTTCGGTCGGACAGGAAGGGGGCGGCGAGCGATCGCCGCCCCTTTTTCATGGGACCGGGGCAGGCGGGTTGACGGGCCTCAGGGCCAGGGGCGGCGGTCTGTTCCGGAAGGGACCTTCGCGAGGTCCGGGAAGGGTGGAAGGCGGACCTCACCTCGTCGGGATGCAAGCTTCGCATGGTTGCAGTTCCAGAGTCCCCGGAAGCAAACGCCGAAGAAGTAGAGGGGCTGGACATCATCTTGCGGTCCACTACCTTCGTGGTTTCGCCGGAGCCCCTGCATGATCCTTCCGCTACTGCTCGTCCTCGTCCTGCATGACGGCCTCGCCAGAGACGCGACGGCGGCGACTGCTGCGCCCCGTGACGTGCGTATGGAAACGCTGGTTGAGTCAGATCTGCGGGACGATCAAGTTGAGTCAGTTAGGAGCCGCGGTGACGATCCGACCTGCGATCGAGGCGGAACCACGCTTCAGTTGAACGCCTGCGCGTTCGAAGACCTCGCGAAGGAAGAGACGCGGATGCAACGCTATCTCGACCTCGCCCTGGAGCAGGCGGCCGACAGTGACATCAGGTCGAGAGAGTATGGAGAACCAACCCGTCAGGTCGAGTTGCTGACTGCCGCGCAGACGGCCTGGGCTGCTTATGCGGAGCTTCGGTGCGAGGCCCGGGAGGACCAGGTGCAAGGTGGGACCATTCGGACCATTGTGCTGGTCGGTTGCGAGATCGACGCGACACGCCAACGGACCCACGAAATCTGGGCTGATCATCTGACCTATCCGGACTCAACGCCGCCTATGTTGCCGGAGCCGGTATTGACGGTTTCCGAGGAGCAAGAAGGTGTCGCCCAGCAACAGCAGTCGGCCGACCTGGCGCTGAACACCCAGTACACGGCGACGATGAATGGCCTGTTGCCGCCTGCGCGTCTGTTGCTGCGCGACGCGCAGCGAGCCTGGATCACCTTCCGTGACCAGCAATGCCGTTATGAGTCCTCCGGCTTTCGCGCTGAGTCGACATGTGTGGCCCGTCTGACGACCGAACGCACCCGCGAACTGCGCCGCCTGGCCCAGTGAGAAGAGGGCGACCTGTCCTGCCCCCGCTGAGTCTCCTCCCTGCCGCGCAGCGAAGATCAGAAGACCCTACTGCCTGCTAGTCTCGCGGACCGCCTTCATCAGTGCCTCGACGACCTTGGCCGTCTCGGGATCCGACCAGTCGCCGGGCTTCATGATCAGGGCTTGGCGCAGGGATTAGAGGCTGCTCATCGTGTGAGACCATCATCCCCTCGCGCACTGTCCAGAAGCGGACATCGTCAACGGCAGTTCAGGGTCGTGATCGGCCATTAGCCCCATGTCGGAAAGTAGACATTGGACAGCCGCGCCGGGAGCGGACGTTGCCGGGGTCTGTTTGGGGTGGTTAGCAGACATGAAAACGGCCTCGCTGTCGCCAGCGGGGCCGTTTCTTTGCGTGTGGGGCCGTTGGATCAGCCGAACTGTCGCCGCCGCTGGACCAGCACCGCCGCCCCACCCGCCAGGCCAAGGCCGAACAGGATCAGCGCCCATTCCGACAGGGTGGGGACGGGAACGGGCGCGGCAGCGGCCGGCCGGATGAACTGGCCGAATGCGA
The DNA here is from genome assembly GCF_002280785.1 of Brevundimonas subvibrioides. Classification (GTDB taxonomy): domain Bacteria; phylum Pseudomonadota; class Alphaproteobacteria; order Caulobacterales; family Caulobacteraceae; genus Brevundimonas; species Brevundimonas subvibrioides_B. The sequence continues at coordinate 245,160 of NZ_NCEQ01000003.1, read as the reverse complement.
TTGGAGCGCTGCCCACGGCCACGGTGGCGGCGACGGTATTGGCTGCGGTGTTGATCACCGAGACGGAGTTGGAGCCGAGGTTCGCGACATAGGCGCGGGCGCCGTCGGGGCTGACGGCCACGCCGAAGGGGCCGCTGCCCACGGTCACGGTGGCGGTGACGGCGTTGGCGGCGGTGTTGATCACCGAGACGGAGTTGGCGCTGTAGTTCCCGACATAGGCGCGGGCGCCGTCGGGGCTGACGGCCACGCCGAAGGGACCGGTCCCCACGGCCACGGTGGCGGTGACGGTATTGGTGGCGGTGTTGATCACCGAGACGGCGTTGGAGCCGAAGTTCGCAACATAGGCGCGGGCGCCGTCGGGGCTCACGGCCACGCCGCGAGGTTGGGTCCCGACGGTCACGGTGGCGATGACGGTATTGGTGGCGGTGTTGATCACCGAGACGGAGTTGGAGCCGAGGTTCGTGACATAGGCGCGGGCGCCGTCGGGGGTCACGGCCACGCCGAAGGGACCATTGCCCACGGTCACGGTGGCGGTGACGGCGTTGGTGGCGGTGTTGATGACCGAGACGGAGTTGGCGCTGTAGTTCCCGACATAGGCGCGGGCGCCGTCGGGGCTGACGGCCACCCCGCGAGGATAGTCCCCCACGGCCACGGTGGCGGTGACGGTGTTGGTGGCGGTGTCGATCACCGAGACGGTGTTGGAGTTGAGGTTCGAGACATAGGCGCGGGCGCCGTCAGGGGTTACGGCCACGCCCGAAGGCGCGCTGCCCACGGTCACGGTGGCGGTGACGGTATCGGTGGCGGTGTTGATCACCGAGACGGTGTTGGAGCCTGTATTGGAGATGTAGGCGTTCTGGGCCACGGCGGCCCCGGACCAGACCAGGGCCATGACACCGGCCGCGACGGCAGCCAGCAGGGTTCGCACCGACCGCGCACGGTCGGAGGACAGGATAATCGACATGAAACGCTTCCCATACTGGGAAACAGACTGTCCACGTCCCGCGGCTAGGTTTGCATGCCAAATCCCTGAACGCGAGAGGGAAATACGTATTTCCCGAACGCCGGTCCGGCGCGTGATGGTCGCGTCCGCGATCAGACGGCGGACTGCCGTCTTTGGATCAGCACCGCCGGAAAGCGGCCGTCAGCGTGATGACGGGACACACGGTCTTCATGTCCAGGGCGGGCAACGGGTGACCAGAGCGTTCGGCGGTCAAAGGGACTCAAGGGAGCGCGGAGCTCCAGGGGCGCCGCAACTCACCCGGCGAACGCTCACATCTGGAGCCAGGGCTGGACGAGAGCCCTGAGATCGATCCGGGCTTTCAGCCTGGCCGCCAGCAGGGCGGTGCCGCTGATCTTTCGCTGGACGAACAGGATGTCCGAAGGCGGCAGATGCCATGCCGCACTGTCCGCCGCGATCTCAAGCCCCGGTTCGCGCAAGGCCGCGAGGAAGCGGCGATCGCCGAAGTCGAAGGGACCGGGGCGCTGAAGCTCGCCGAGGATCACATCGATCATGGCGTCGACGCGCCCGCCGTGTCGCGCGACGGCGGCCGGGCCGATGAAGCCCGCCGAGAGCGCTGCGGCCCGCGCGGCCATCCGGTCGCCGGACAGACCCGCGTGCAGGAGCTGGCGGTACCCCAGGGCTGTGGCCGGCTGCACCGGGCGGGCGGCGCCGAAATCGAGCAGCACCAGCCGGCCGCTCTCGGGCTGGACGCGGTAGTTGGCGAAGTTCGGATCGGTCTGCATGACGCCGAACTGGAACAGCTCGCGCAGCACCACGGTCATCAGCGTGCGAACGGCCGCGTCGCGCGCCGCCTGGGGGGCGGTTTCGAGCGTCTCGATCGGAAGGCCCGACAGGAAGGTCATCGCCAGGACCCGGGACGTCGTCAGCTGTGGATCGAGGGTGGGCACGATGACCTCGGGGGTGTCGGCCAGCAGGCGCTCGAACAGCCTCATCTGTTCGCCCTCGCGTTCGTAGTCGGCCTCCTCGGCAAGCTGGCGCTTGGCCTCGGCAAGGAGCGGCGCGATGTCGAGGCCCCTGGGCAGGGCGCCGGACATCCTCAGCAAGGCGGCGACGTTGTCGACATCGGACACGATGCTTTCGCTGACGCCCGGGTATTGCACCTTGATCGCCAGTTCGCGGCCGTCGCGGGTGATGGCCCGATGAACCTGACCGATGGACGCCGCGGCAATCGGATGCAGGTCGAACCGCTGGAACCGGGTTCGCCAGTCCGGGCCCCACTCGCGCACCAGAACCTTCTGCAGCTGGGCCGGCGGCATGTGTTGGGCGCTGTCGCGCAACCGCGCCATGATGGCGGTCAGCTCCGCAGGCAGCAGGTCTCCGGCGTCCATCGAAATGATCTGGCCCAGCTTCATGGCCGCACCCCGCAGATGGGACAGGCGGTCGGCGATCTTTCCGACGTTCGACGGCGTCAGGAGCAGGTCTCGCAGCTGCGGGCGCTCGCCCTCCGCGAGCCGTCGCGCGCCCTCCGCCACCATGCCCCCGGCGACGGATCCCGCCAGCCGGCCGAACTGGCTCAGCCGCGACAGGCGTCCGCGCGGCACCGACCGTCCGGGGGATGAGCCCGTGTCCCGGCTCACGCGCTCACCACGCTAGCGTTCCGGGGCCGCCCTTGAACGGTCCGGCCAGACGCGAGGTGATCCAGCCGCCGTAGAACCCGCCGACCTGGGGCTCGACCGTCTCGCCGTCGACGCTGCAGCGATCGAAGGGGCCGGCATAGAAGGCGATATGGTCCCGCAAGCCTTCAAACGGAGGCGTCGGCTCCGGATAGCTCCAGCCGACGCGCGGCAGGACCTGGGCGCCGATCACGACGTCCCAATAGGTCGCCGCACCCTTCCACTCGCAGAACGAGCCGCCGCCGGCGCGACGCAGCAGCCCGGGCGCGATGTCCGAGGGCGGAATATAGTAGCTGGGCGGGTGGCTGGTCTCCAGCGTCCGCACCGCAGAGCGGGTGTCGGCCACGATGACGCCCGCGTGGACGATCAGCACATGGGCGCCGGTCGGCTGGGCGATCGCCGGGCGCGGATAGGCCCAGACGCTTTCCTGACCGGGCATCACGGGATCGGGGCGGGAACTCACGCCAGGGCCGGGTCCCGTCACCGCCCCTGCCCCCCGCAATAGATCAACCGCTTGCACATGAGGCGGATATGGGAGGACGGCCCGCAAAGTCATCCCGGTGCGACATCGACGCCCGGACCGGCGCCCTGCCGGCCAGAAGGGTCCGGCCAGCGCCGATTTCGGACCCGCGAAGGTCGTGTGTCGAACATCCCTGACGGCTCGGACAGCGATATCGGCAGCAGACCCGGGACCGGACCCTGGCCGAGCAGCCCTGGCATGGACGCTCCAGACGTCTGCCAGGGGAGGGACGCGGACATGGAAACGGCCCCGCCGTCGCCAGCGGGGCCGATCACAGATCGGGAAGAGCGGCCTAGACGGCCATCTGCCGCCGCTGGACGTAGAGCGCGGCGCCGCCCGCCAGCATCAGGCCGAACAGGATCATCGCCCATTCCGACATCGTGGGCACTGCAGAAGCGCCGACGCCGGTAATCGTGACGTTGGTCACCGAGTTTGTGATATCAGCATTGTTGCAAATTCCGCCCGGGGCCGAGAGGCACCCGCCAGTGCCAATCCTTGCCGCCGAATAGGCGCCGCCTGCGGCAAGGATGCCCGATGTGTTGACATACCAGGTCTCATTGCCCGCGATCACGCTCGCGGCTCGTTGACCGCCCCGATAGAACCCAGGGAAGTTGGCAAGGAAGGTATAGGCGCCCGGACGCACGGCCGTCTGGGTGATGTTCACGTTACTGATGGTCGAGGTGGCGGTGTCGTAGACAAAGGTGCCGCTGACAACCGCCCCGTCGGGAAGCGTCGTTGCTGGGACGGTCCATGTGACCGGGGCTGCGTGCGCCAATCCGGGAGCGATGAGAGCGCCGGCCGCGAGCATGCCGCCCAGAACCAGGGCTGAGGCCAGTTTTTTCATAAGTTTTCCCGTTTGTTAGCCCCCGTCTGACACTGAACCCGCACGACCACAAGCGGGTCGATGAATCGGTTCGATGGGGGACGTCTTGACTGTCCGCAACGGGTCGGCGGGGGCGACGCGGATACAGGCCTTGGTGGTTTGCCTCGCCGCCCCCACCCGGTCTCCGCTTCGCGTCGACCACCCTCCCCCGAGGGGGAGGGAGAAGGTTGGACGTCCTCAGTCCTCGGCTTCGATGCCGTCGATGTCGTCGTCGTCGAGGCCCATGTGGTGGCCGATCTCGTGGATCAGGACGTGGGCGATGATCTCGGCGAGGCCGACGTCGCCGCGCTCGCACCATTCGTCGAGGATCGGGCGGCGGTAGAGGAAGACGCGCGACGGCTCGGGTGCAGGGCCGAAGCCTTCGCGGTCGCCGATATGGACGCCGTGATAGAGGCCGGTCAGGTCGAACGGGTCCTCGAGATCGACCGAGGCCAGGGTCTCCGCGTCGGCGAAATCGTCGATGCGGATGACCACATCCCCGGCGGCGGACCTGAACGGCTCCGGCAGGGCGTCGAAGGCCTGGCGCGCCAGCCGGGCGAAGTCGTCGAGCGAAGGGGCCGTCTGGTCGTTCCAGGTCATCTGAGTGCCGAGTGGCGAGTGGCGAGTGGCGAGGAGGTAGGCCGTTGTCGTGAGCGGCGCCAGCGTCATGGGCGCGGCAACTCGCCACTCGCCACTGATCACTCACCATTCCCTTAACCATCCATTCGCGCCCGGCGCGGCTTCGGCTATGGTCGCGATTCGATCCAGCGGGTGAACGGGTATGGCGGAGGCCGATATCGCCTTTGCGGCGGCGGCGGGAGCGGCGGGGCTGGCCCTGTCGATCAGCGTCTGGGCGTGGCGTCTGCGGCGGGCCGTGGCCGCGCGCGAATCCATGATTGAGCGGGACCGCGCCGCGACGGCGGTGAGCCGGGCCCAGCACGACGGCGCCCTGAGCGCCTTCGACGACGTGCGCATCGGGCTGACGCCGGGCGAGCCGCCGCTGTTGCTGGGGCGATCCGAAAGCATCGAGGCGGTGCGGCTGGCCTTCGCCAGGGATGTGCAGGGGACGCCGGGCGCGGCCCTGGCCGAGGCCCTGCATGCCGGCCTGCCCGAGCCGATCGACGCCCTGCTGGCCGAGGGGACGCCGTTCGAGGCGCACGACGGCGACGCCTGGAAGATCGAGGGCAGCGCCGTCAACGGCACCGCCTGGCTGAGGCTGTCGCCGGTGGCGCGGAGCGTCTCGCAGGGGGACATCGAGGGTGGGCCGGGCGAGGGCGCAGGCGAGCACGGGTTCGGGGCCGGGCTGATCGCCGACGCTTCGCCATCGCCGACCTGGGTCGTGGATCATGACGGGCGTCTGGTCTGGGCCAACAAGGCGTGGCTGGCCGAGGTGAAGTGCGGAACGGTCGAGGCGGCGCGCGAGACCCGGGCCAGTTTCGACCGGGGCGCCGACCAGCTGGCGGCCGAGGCGGCGCGGGTCGGGACGCATCAGGAAGGCTTCCGCTGGACCGCCGCTGACGGACGGCGGCGGGCCTGGAAGATCCTGGCCGAACCGCTGTTTTCCGGCGGCTCGGCGGGCTCCGGCGGGCCGGTGCTGGTGTTCGCCATCGACATGACCGAGGCGGAGGAGACGCGCGACACCCTGCGCCGCCACGTCACGGCCCATGACGAGACCCTCAACCATCTGGCCGATGCGGTGGCCATCTTCGGGCCGTCCAAGAAACTGGCCTTCCACAACATCGCCTTCCAGGTGCTGTTCAACCTCGATCCGGCCTGGCTGAACGAACGGCCGACCCACGCCGAGCTGCTGGACCGGCTGCGTCAGCGCCGGATGCTGCCCGAGGTCATCGACTATGCGGGCTGGAAGGCCACGGAGCTGGAGTTCTACGAGGCCACCGAAGCGGCGGCCGACGACAGCTGGTCCCTGCCCGACGGGCGGACGCTGCGGGTCGTGCGCCAGCCGCATCCGCTGGGCGGGATCCTGCTGCTGTTCTCGGACATTACGGGCGAACTGAGCCTGCGCAGCCGGTTCAACGCCCAGCTGCAGGTGCAGACGGCGACGCTCGACAAGCTCAACGACGCGGTCGCCGTGTTCGGCTCGGACGGGCGGCTGCGGCTGCACAACGAGGCGTTCGAGACCTTCTGGAGCCTGTCGGCCGAACAGCTGGAGGAGGCGGGGGAGTTCGACGCCATCGCCGAGCTGTGCAAGACGGCCCTGCCCGACGCGGCCCTGTGGCTGGGGCTGAAGGCGCGGGTGGCCGATCCCGATCCCGAGAGCCGTATCGCCGTCTCGGGCGAGGGGCGCACGACCGACGGGCGGACGGCGGCCTGGCAGACCCGGCCCCTGCCCGACGGCGCGACCCTGGTGGCCTTCTCCGACGTGACGGCGCGGCGCGAGCTGGAACAGGCCCTGGCCCAGCGCGAGGCGGCCCTGAAGGAAAGCCAGGCGCTGAAGCGCGAGTTCGTCGGCTCGGTCAGCTATGAGCTGAGGACGCCGCTGACGACCATCGTCGGCTATTCCGAACTGCTGGAGACGATGGGCGATCTGCCCGAACGCAGCCGCCAGTACGCGGGGGCCATCCGCGTCGCCGCCGGCCAGCTGACCCACTCCATCGACGATGTGCTCGACATGGCCCAGATCGACGCGGGCGAGATGGAGCTGTCGCTCGGCGACGTGCGCATCCGCGACCTGTTCGCCGAGGCCGTCGAGAAGCACCGGCCGAGGATCGAGGGACGCGGCGCGACCCTGAAGGCCGTCGCCGCCGCCAACCTGCCAGCCATCCGGGCCGATGCGAGGCGGCTGGCGCAGGCCATCGATCACCTGCTGGACAATGCCGGGCGCTCGGTGTCGGAGGGCGGGTCGGTGTCCCTGAGGGCCGAGGCCAACTCCAGCGAGCTGCGCATCCGGGTCGAGGATACCGGCCGGGGCATCCCCTATCACCTGCAGGCGCATGTCTTCGACCGGTTCGTGAAGCGCGAGCGCGGCGGGCCGGGCGTGGGTCTGGCCCTGGTCAAGGCCCTGGTCGAACTGCACGGCGGCTGGGCCGAGGTGGAGAGCGAACCCGGCAAGGGCGCGGCCTTCATCCTGCACCTGCCGCTGGAGGCGGACAGCGGGGCGGCGGCGCCGGAATTGGCGCTGGGTTAGGGATTGGGGACTGGGGATTAGGGACTAAAACGTATCGAAACGCTGCGGGCTTGGCTTTCCGCGGCCTATTCCCTAGTCCCCAATCCCTAGTCCCTCTCCACCGGACATCCGCCATGGCCGACACACCCCTCCTCAAGACCGCCCTGATCTATGATTTCGACGGGACCCTGGCGCGGGGGAATATGCAGGAGGTCACCTTCATTCCCTCGGTGGGGATGGGGATCGGCGACTTCTGGGGCGAGGCGGACCGGCTGACCAAGTCGGCCGACGGCGACAACATCCTGATGTATATGCAGCTGATGCTGCAGCGGGCGCGGCACAGCGACCAGCCGATCACCAAAAAGCTGCTGGCCGAACACGGTCAGGAGGTGAAGCTGTTCGACGGGCTGAAGTCGGACCTGACCGGCACGGGCTGGTTCGAGCGGATCGACGCCATCGGGGCGAAATACGGACTGGAGATCGAACACTACATCATCTCGGCCGGGCTGGAGGAGATGATCGACGGCTGTCCGATCCGCGACGCCTTCCACCACGTCTTCGCGTCCAAATTCGCCTATGACGACCACGGGGTGGCGATCTGGCCGGCGGTGGGGGTCAATTACACGACCAAGACCCAGTATCTGTTCCGCATCAACAAGGGCGTTCTGAACCACTGGGACCACGAGCGGATCAACCGGTTCACCGCCGACGAGGACCGGGCGATTCCGTTCGAGCGCATGATCTTCCTCGGCGACGGCGACACCGATGTGCCGACCATGAAGATGATGCACACCAAGGGCGGCTTCTCGATCGCCGTCTATGATCCCCGCAACTCCGAGAAGGATCAGAAGAAGATCTATTCGCTGATCTCCGAGGACCGGGTCAATTTCGTCGCCGCCGCCGACTATCGCGAGGGCCAGCCGCTGGACCTGATCGTGAAGGGGTTGATCGGGCGGATCGCGATCAACGCCGGCACCATGCCGAGGATCGACTAGAGAGTCGCCTCCGGCGCGCGACGCAGCGACAGGCGCACGGTCAGTCCGGGCTGAGCATCCTCCAGAGCGATGCTCATGCCGTGAAGGTCGGCGATGGCGGCGACCAGGGCCAGACCCAGGCCATTGCCCTGCGACGTCCTGCTGGCGTCGCCCCGATAGAAGCGACGGAAGACCTTGTCGCGCGCCGCCTCGGGCACGCCCGGTCCGCGATCAGAGACCACGACGTCGATGCGATCGCCCAGGGACGTCAGGGCGACCTCGATCGGCGTGCCCTCCGGCGTGTGGCTCAGGGCGTTCTCGATCAGGTTGGAGATCAGCTGGGTCAGCAGCTCCGGGTCGCCGGAGACCGACCGGTCCGGTTCAATGCGCGCGGTCAGGCGGCGGCCCTGATCCTCGGCGGAAGGGGTGAAGGCCTCCGCGACATTGGCCACGATGCGACTGAGGTCGACACGCTGGAACCCGGCCTTGCGGGCGCCGGCCTCGATCTGGGCGATGCGCAGCAGGGCGGCGAAGGTGGCGAGGATCTCGTCGGTGTCCTCGACCGCGGCGTCCAGCGCGGACTGATAGAGGGCGATGGCCTGAGGTCCGTTGCGCACGGTCTCCAGCCGCTGGCGCAGGCGGGTCAGGGGCGTGCGCAGGTCGTGGGCGATGTCGTTGGAGACCTGCCGCAGGCCCTCCATCAGGCTCTCGATCCGGTCCAGCATGGCGTTCACATCCATGGCGAGGCGGTCGAACTCGTCGTCGTTGGGCGACACCGACACCCGCTCGGACAGTTCGCCGCCCACGATCCGTCGCGTCGTGCGCGTGACCATGCCGATCCGGCTGCGGAACAGAATGCTCGTGGCCGCCCCGCCCAGGATCGCCAGGATCGCCGTCAGGCCGCCCGCCCAGGCGAACGACCACTGCATCTCGCGCTGCAGGGTGAGCAGGTCCGCTGTGTCGCTGGCCACGACCAGGACGCCGCCCTGCACATTGGCCCGGACCGCCATCATCGGCAGGGGGGCGCCGTCCGACTGGATCAGGGTGATGTCAGAGAGGCCGAGCGGCGTGTCGGCGAGGCGTTCGTCACCGGCCATGACCCGGCCGTCGGGCCCGATCAGAAGGAAACTGTCGGGTCGGTCCTGATCGTCCGCGTCCTGGGCCGACAGGTGTTCGAGAATTTCCCCCAGCCCGTCTTCGTCAGCCTCGCGCAGCAGGTTGACCGACTGGGTGTGGACGATCTGGCGATGGCGCGCCTGGTCATACCGGGTGACCAGGACATAGACGGCGCCGAGCAGGCTGGCGGCGGACACCGCGAAGATGACGGCATAGACGGCCGCCAGCCGGAAGGCCGCGGAGCTGAGCAGGCGTGACCTAGCCACGCAGGCTGTATCCCGCGCCGCGGACAGTGTGCAGCATCGGAGCTCCGAACTCGCGGTCGATCTTGCCGCGAAGGCGGCTGACATGGGTCTCGACGATGTTGGTTCGGGGGTCGAAATGGAATTCCCACACCTGTTCCAGAAGCATGGTGCGGGTCACGACCTCTCCGGCATGGCGCATCAGCACCTCCAGGAGGCGGAACTCGCGCGGCTGAAGTTCGATGGGGCGTCCTTCGCGCGTGACGGCCCGTCGCAGCAGGTCCATTTCCAGCGTCCCGACCTTCAGCGTCGTCTCGTGCTGCCGGGCCGAGATGGCCGGGCGGCGGGCGAGGGCGGCGAGGCGCGCCGACAGTTCGGAGAAGGCGAACGGTTTGACCAGATAGTCGTCAGCCCCGGCGTTCAAGCCCTCCACCCGATCGTCGATGCCGCCCAGGGCGGTCAGCAAGAGGATGGGGACCCCGGACCCGGAGGCGCGAAGGGCGCGGACGACCGCCAGGCCATCCATGCCCGGCAGCATCCGGTCGACCACCAGGACGTCATGTCCCGGCTCGAGCGCGAGAAAGAGCGCGTCACGTCCGTTGCCGGCGTGATCCACCACATGACCCTGCTGACGCAGGCCATCGCAAACGTAGTCGGCGATGCGGGGGTCGTCCTCGACGACGAGAACCTTCATGTCTGAATCCCGTCGAAACGGCGTGACGCGCTCATCATGCTCAGTCGCGGTCTATGGCGATCTGCAGCACCCGTCCATCGGTCGCGCTGACGATGACGTCCTTCAGGTCGACCTCGGTGGCGACCGAGACCTCGTAGTAGGCGCCGGTGTGGTCGATTTCGAGGGTCGCCTCGATCGCCTTGCCGACCGCTGCGGTCTCGGCGGCGGTAACGGCCTGCGAAAGAGAGATCGGCGCGGCGCGGGCTGCAGCGACCTCTTCCGCCTCGTCTCCGTACTGGACGGCGGCGAAGGCTGCGCCGCCGACGGCGGTCAGGACCAGGGCGCCGAAGGCGACGGGGAGGAATTTGCGAACGGTCGTTTTCATGTGAGGGCTTCCTGTGGTTGGAGCCCTGTTTCTAGTGATCGACGGTTTGGAGCCGCATGTCTCCGACTATACGGATCGCCAATGTTGAGCGCCGCCGGGCGAATGTCAGCGCCCGCCGGCGCGGATCCACGCCTCGCGGGCGGGGAGCAGGCGGGAGGGGACGAGGCCGCGCAGGGCGGACTGGCCCTTGAGCGTGAGCCCGGCCTCGGCGCCCTTGCGCCAGGCGACGTCCGCCTCGATGGCGAGGCCCGCCGCAACATCCACAATGGTGACGCGGGCGGGCAGGGAAAGCTGACGGTCGGTGCGGACCTTGAGGCCGCCCGCCGAGGTGTCGACGATCACACAGGCCATCTCGATCCCGGGCGCGACCAGGACGGCGCGCGCGTTCGCGGGCGAGCGGGTCTGGAGGCGACGGTCGATGGGTTGGGTCAAGGCCACGATACTCAACGCGCGGCGGGCGCTTCAGGCGCCGCCGTGGTCCCGGATGTGAAGCACGGCGCGGTCTTCGTCCAGTTCGATGACGCTGTCCGCCGTGACGCCCCCGGCCAGCATATGGCGGGTGATGCGCTCGAAGGCCTGGATGAAGCGGGCCAGTTCGGTGCGGCGCGCCCCGGGCACGGCGGCAGGTCGGATGCCGAGCAATCCCGCCTCCTGTTCGACCCGCCAGTCGAGGATGCGGTCGAAGGTCGGGGCCTTGAGGAACAGCAGGGCGTCGAAGGTCGCGAACAGGCGGGCGTAACGGGTCGCCAGTGAATGGTTGATCGCGCGGCGCCAGACGGCGTCCGGGTCGTCGATCCGCTCGAGGTCATTGATGGATTCGGACAATTCGGCGGGTCCTTGCGGCGTCGCGCCGAGGCACCAGCCCTCCAGCAGGACCGCGCGGGGGCGGCCGGCAAAGACGGGCCAGTCCGCCTCGGCCCGGCGGTCGTCGGCGAGCTTGTCGAAGGCGGGGATCGCTGTGCGGTCCCCTGGCCCGGCGGCGCGCAGGCGGGCCAGGGTCTGATCCAGCAGGTCGAGGTCGTGCGTGCCGGGCGGACCCCGAACGGCGAACAGGGGGTGGAGGCGGGCGGCGAGGTCGGCGCGCCCGGCGCGGGTCAGATAGACGTCGTCGAGGGACAGGGCGGCGCAGGACAGACGCGTCGCCGCCTCGGCCGCCAGGGTGCTCTTGCCGGACCCCTGGGCGCCCGCGATGGCGATCAGGGGGATGTGGCCTGGACGTGCGTGGCGGCGGATCAGGTCGTCCACGGCCTGGATCAGCCGCGGATCGACGATGAACGACGCCGGGGTCAGTGCTGGCTGGCCGGCAGGCGCACGATCAGGCCGTCGAGGGCGTCGGAGACGCGGATCTGGCACGACAGGCGCGAGTTCGGCTCCACCGCCTCGGCGAAGTCGAGCATCGACTCCTCCATGGCCGAGGGCTTGCCGGTCGCCTCGCGCCAGGCCTCGTCGACATAGACATGGCAGGTGGCGCAGGCGCAGGCCCCGCCGCAGTCGGCGTCAATGCCGGGCACACTGTTTCGGACCGCCCCCTCCATGACGGAGAGGCCCGACTTGACCTCCACGGCATGTTCGCGGCCGTCGTGCTCGATATAGGTGACCTTGGGCAAGGATCAGGCCGCCTGCTTCTTGCGTCCCGGGGCGATCATCAGCTTCTTGGTCTCGGCGATGGCCTTGGCCGGGTTCAGGCCCTTGGGGCAGACCTGGGCGCAGTTCATGATCGTGTGGCAGCGATACAGTTTGAACGGGTCCTCGAGGTCGTCGAGCCGCTCCTGGGTCTTGTCGTCGCGGCTGTCGGAGATCCAGCGATAGGACTGCAGCAGGGCCGCGGGACCCAGGTATTCGGTCTGGTTCCACCAGTAGCTGGGGCAGGAGGTCGAGCAGCAGGCGCACAGGATGCATTCGTAGAGGCCATCCAGCTTGGCGCGGTCCTCGGGCGACTGCAGGCGCTCGGTGGTGGGATCCGGATCGTCGGACTGGAGGTAGGGCTTGATCGAGTCGTACTGGGCGTAGAACAGGGTCAGGTCCGTCACCAGATCCTTGATCACGGACTGGTGCGGCAGGGGGCCGATGGCGATGGTCGAGGACGAGCATTCGTCCCAGCCCTTGGTGCAGGCCAGGGTGTTGCGGCCGTCGATGTTCATCGAGCAGGAGCCGCAGATGCCCTCGCGGCACGAGCGCCGGAACGACAGGGTCGGGTCGATCTCGTTCTTGATGTGGATCAGGGCGTCCAGCAGCATCGGGCCGTGGTCGTCGGCCGAGACCTCGAAGACGTCCCACGAGGGGTTGGCGTCGACGTTGGGGTCATAGCGATAGACCTTGTAGGTCTTGACGTTCCTGGCGCCCTTGGGAGCCTTGTGGACCTTGCCCTTGGTCGGGGCGGAGCCGCGCGGGAGGGTGAGTTGAACCATCTCAGTAAACCCTCGCCTTGGGCTTGATGTACTCGATGTCGGACGACATCGTGTAGGTGTGGACCGGTCGGTAGTCGATCGCGACGTCCTCGCCGGGTCTCTTCCAGGCCAGGGTGTGCTTCATCCATTCGTCGTCGTGACGGTCGGGGAAGTCCTCGCGGGCGTGGGCGCCCCGGCTTTCCTTGCGGTTGGCCGCGCTCTCGATCGTGACCAGGGCCTGGTCGATCAGGTTGTCGTATTCCAGCGCCTCGACCAGATCCGTATTCCAGATCATGCCGCGATCGGTGGTCTTGATGTCGGCCGAGCGGGCGGCGATGTCGCGCAGCTTGGCGACGCCCCCGGCGAGGGTCTCGCCGGTGCGGAACACGGCCGCGTCCGACTGCATGGCATGCTGCATCTCGTTGCGCAGTCTGGCCGTCGACTGGGAGCCGTTGGCGAAGCGGAAGCGATCGAGACGCGCCAGATGTCCGGCCGTCACCGAGGCCGGGGCGGCCGGGACCGGGGCGGCCTTGTCGACCACCTCACCGGCGCGCAGGCCGGCGGCGCGGCCGAAGACGACGAGATCGGTCAGGCTGTTCGAGCCCAGGCGGTTGGCGCCGTGGACCGAGACGCAGGCCGCCTCGCCGACGGCCATCAGGCCGGGGACCACGGTGTCGGCGTTGTCGCCGACCTTGGTCAGGACCTCGCCGTGATAGTTGGTGGGGATGCCGCCCATATTGTAGTGAACGGTCGGGATGACCGGGATCGGCTCCTTCGTGACATCGACGCCGGCGAAGATCTTGGCCGATTCCGAAATGCCCGGCAGGCGCTCGTGCAGCACGGCCGGGTCGAGGTGATCCAGGTGCAGGTTGATGTGGTCCTTGTTCGGACCGACGCCGCGACCCTCCCGGATCTCCATCGTCATGGAGCGGCTGACGACGTCGCGTGAGGCCAGATCCTTGGCCGACGGGGCGTAGCGTTCCATGAACCGCTCGCCCTCGGAGTTGGTCAGATAGCCGCCCTCGCCCCGGGCGCCCTCGGTGATCAGACAGCCGGCGCCATAGATGCCGGTCGGGTGGAACTGGACGAACTCCATGTCCTGCAGCGGCAGGCCGGCGCGCAGGACCATCGCATTCCCATCACCCGTGCAGGTGTGGGCCGAGGTGGCCGAGAAATAGGCGCGGCCGTAGCCGCCGGTGGCCAGGATGACGAGCTTGGCGCGGAACTGGTGGATGGTGCCGTCGTCGAGCTTCCAGGCGGTGACGCCCGTGCATTTGCCGTCCTGCATGATCAGGTCGAGGGCGAAATACTCGATGAAGAACTCGACCTCGCGGCGCACCGACTGGCCGTAGAGGGTGTGGAGGATGGCGTGGCCGGTGCGGTCGGCGGCGGCGCAGGTGCGCTGGACCGGACCCTCGCCGTAGTTCTTGGTCATGCCGCCGAAGGCGCGCTGATAGATCTTGCCCTCGTCGGTGCGCGAGAAGGGCACGCCCCAGTGTTCCAGCTCGTAGACGGCCTTGGGGGCCTCGCGGACCAGATATTCGATGGCGTCCTGGTCGCCCAGCCAGTCCGACCCCTTGACGGTGTCGTACATGTGCCACTTCCAGGAATCCTCGCCCATGTTGCCGAGCGCGGCGGAGATGCCGCCCTGGGCCGCCACGGTGTGGGAGCGGGTCGGGAAGACCTTGGTGACGCAGGCGACCTTGAGTCCCTGCTGCGCCGCCCCGAGGGCCGCGCGGAGGCCCGAGCCCCCGGCGCCGACGACGACGACGTCGTATTCGTGATCGACGATTTGATAGTCAGCCATTTTTTCTCGATCAGATCCCGAAACCGGCCGGCAGCGGCGCCGAACCCAGCGCCAGCCGCACGATGAAGAAGACGCTGGCGGCGGCCAGCGCGAGGAAGATCAGGTTCAGCAGGCCCAGCAGCAGGGCCTTGTTCCCCGGACGGTGGATATAGTCCTCGACGATCACCTTCCAGGCCAGGCTGGCGAAACCGAAGAAGACCAGGGCCGTGGCGGTCAGCAGCCCGGCGTTCAGCCGGCTGGCGAACCACTGGAGGACGACGTCGTATCCGGCGCCGGCCAGGGTGAAGGCGGTCGACAGCAGCCAGACGCCGAGCGGCATCATCAGGGCCAGCAGGATCTTTTCCAGGGTCCATTCCCCGGCGCCGTGGCGTTCGGAGACCCGGACGCCATTCTTGTACTGGGCCTGAGCGCTCACAGCGAAACCCTTCCGGTGGCGAACAGGGCGACCCAGAACAGGATGGCCAGGGGGACGGGGCCGTAGACGGCGATCGAGGACAGCCGGTCGGCGGACGTGATCGTCAGGCCGGCGCCCGTGTCGTTGATCAGGTGGCGACCGCCGTTCAGCAGGAGCGAGAACAGAACCACCGTCAGGCCGAAGCCGACGAGCAGACCCGGGGGCGAGCCCGCCAGATCGAGAGCGGCGGCATGGGCCTCCGGTCCGAAGGCCGCGGCGGCGATCCAGGCGACCACGAAGATCGCCCCGACGCTGGCCGCGCCGATCGTGACGCGGAACAGGATCGAGGCCGTCATGGTGATGTGCCAGCGCCAGGTCTGCAGATGCGGAGACAGGGGACGAGGGCGGCCGTTGGGCTGGGGGACGAAGCGACCGGTCTGGTCGTCGGCCGCGTCGCCGGTAGGGTTCGACATGCGAATGGTTCTCAAAAAGCTGAGACGGAACAGGCGTCAAGCGCGATTGGCACAGGCTTTACGGACGGTGGCAGGCCGGTGTCAACGCGAGGGTGCAGTGCAAAACGGGCTTGCCGTCACCCTCATCCCGTACGGCGGGGGGCCGATCACGATTTCGCGCGCCGCACGTCGGCGCTGGCCATCGCCGCCGCGAGACGACAAGCTGCCCGCCATGGTCGTTTTCGCACTGATTTCGCTCGCCGTTTCCCCTGCTGCAGGAATGGGGCAGTCGGCGCCCGTGGCCTATACGGCCCAAGTCTATCACGCGCCGGTGGTGCGACCTTTCGAGCCACCGTCGAATTTCGGCCGTGTCACGGAGGAAGGCGACGGCGGAGGCGATACCCGCCTTCGCGTCATCACGGCCCCGGTCTCGGTCGAGGCTTACCGCCGCAGCTACGAGCATGCGCCGTCGCGGGCGGACAATGCCTATGATGCGGGCGTCGAGGCCGCCGAGCGCGGCATGGACGCCCGCATGGGGCCGCTGGACGGGCGCTGGCTGCTGAAGGACGGCGAGGGACGGACGCTGATGACCCTGTCCCTGATGGACCAGGGCGAGACCAGGCCGCTGGACGGCGCCTATCGCACCGCCGACGCCACGGCCGAGGTCGGACCCCTGACGACGGCGGAACGGTCGGCGGACGTTCTGGTGCTGGAGATGGGCGGCGGACGACTGTCGCTGCAGTCTTCGGGCGAAGGCTGGAGCGGGACGCTGGCCCAGGGCGGCGGCGAGCGGGCGGTCACGCTGGTTCGCTGATCCCACCCCATGTCCGTGCATCCCCGCCTTCGCGGGGATGCACGGAATTCTTATGCGAGATCGATCAGATCGAGAGCGCGGGCTCTCGCGGCCGGATCGTAGGGTTCAGCCGGACCCCGACCCCAGACCGGATCCGGCCACAGGCCGTCGTCGCGTCGGCGACCGACGATATGCAGGTGCAGCTGGGCGGTGACATTGCCGAGGGCGGCGACGTTCAGCTTGTCGATCGGGCGGCCCGCCGCCCCGGCCAGGGCGCGGATGATCGCGCCGGCCCGGATCGTCTCCTCCATCAGGACGGCGCGGTCGGAGATCGACAGATGCTCCAGCTCGGTCGCGCCCGCGACCCGGGGGATCAGGATCAGCCACGGGAAACGGGCGTCGTCCTGCAGCCGGACGTGACACAGGGGCCAGTCGGCGGCGAAGACGGACCCGGCCGCGAAGGCCGGGTCGACGACGAACTCCGCCACTAGTTGAGGCCGTAGACCACGCAGGCCTGGTCGGTCAGGACCTGGAGCGGCGGCTGGAGCGCCAGCCGCGCCGCCTCGATCTGGGCCTCCGAGGGGGCCTGACCCGGTGCGGGCGGCGGCGGGGGAGGCGGGGCCATGGCCATCATCCGGCTGGCGGTCACGACAACGTCTTCCGACACAGTGGTCGCCTGGGACGCGCCCGAACCGTAGGAGGGCCAGCCGGCGAGGACGTCGGTCTGGCAGGCCCGGCCGGTCGGGTCGATGACCCGCACCGATCCCAGGGTCGCCCCGGCGTTCTGCGTGGCCGCTTCGGCTCGGGTGCGAGCGTCGCGCATGGCGGCGGCCGCCAGGTTGGACTTGGCGACATTGTCGGGCTCCAGGCTGAAATAGACCTGGCTGATGGAGTTGGGCTGGGAGGCGACCACGGTCGCGTAGATCCGCTCCAGCAGGGCCGTGTCGCGGACCGACAGGCTGACGGTGGCCTGGGCCTGATAGCGTTCGATGCGGTCGGCCCGGGTGTTGTCGCGCAGGATCCCGTTCTCGTCGCGATACTGGTCATAGAGGGGCTGGGTCGTCAGGCTGGTCTCGACGCGGACCTTTTCCACGCCATAGGCGGCCAGGGTCTGTGACAGGGCGCGCACCTGGTCGGCGGCCTTCCTCGACGCCTCGGCGACGCTTCGGTCCACGACCTGGAAGGTGGCGTTGAAGCCGGCGCGGTTGGCCTGGAGCTCGACCCGGACGTAGCCGATCGAGGCGATGACCGGATCGCGCATCCACCAGGGGGCGGGGACATACTGCTGGCCGATGGTGGCGGGGGGCGTCTGGGCCATCGCGGGCGCGGCGATGGCGGAGAACAGAAGGGCGGCGGCGAAGTGTGCGCGCATCGGTGTCGGCTCCTCGTCTGTGAGACGGCGACCGTCGCAGGACGCCCGCCGCCGGTAAACCCCCGCTTCCCCGCTTGCGACCATGGCGCACCGGGGCTAGACCGCCGCCCGACGGTTTCTGACATCGCACTGCACAACCCGGCCTCAAGTCGCGCTCAGCGCGGCCGGCCACCGACAAGCCCCTGACGGAGAATTCCATGGCTCGCGCGAAGATCGCCCTCATCGGCGCCGGTATGATCGGCGGCACCCTGGCCCACGTGGCCGCGCGCGAAGCCCTGGGCGACGTGATCCTGTTCGACATCGCCGAGGGCACGCCCCAGGGCAAGGCGCTCGACATCGCCGAGGCCACCGCCGTGTTCGGCTCCTCGGTCTCGCTGAAGGGCGCCAACGCCTATTCGGAGATCGCGGGCGCGGACGTCTGCATCGTCACCGCCGGCGTGCCCCGCAAGGACGGCATGAGCCGCGACGACCTGGTCTCCATCAACCTGAAGGTCATGAAGGCCGTCGGCGAGGGCATCAAGGCCCACGCCCCGAACGCCTTCGTCATCTGCATCACCAACCCGCTCGACGCCATGGTCTGGGCCCTGCAGAAATTCTCGGGCCTCCCGCACGAGAAGGTCGTCGGCATGGCCGGCGTGCTCGACTCGGCCCGTTTCGCCTATTTCCTGTCGGAAAAGACCGGCGTCTCGGTGCAGGACATCCACGCCTGGACCCTGGGCGGCCACGGCGACGACATGGTGCCAATGGTGCGTCACTCGACCATCGGCGGCCTGCCCCTGCCTGACGCGGTTTCGGCCGGCTTCCTGTCGCAGGCCGATCTGGACGCCATCGTCACCCGCACCCGCAAGGGCGGCGGCGAGATCGTCGCCCTGCTCAAGACCGGCTCGGCCTTCTACGCCCCGGCGGAATCGGCCATCGCCATGGCCAAGTCCTATCTGCTGGACCAGAAGCGCGTCCTGCCCTGCGCCGTCTGGCTGTCGGGCGAATACGGCCTGAAGGACCTCTATGTGGGCGTGCCGGCCCTGATCGGCGCGAACGGCGTCGAGAAGATCGTCGAGTTCACCACCAACGACGAGGAAAAGGCGATGTTCGAGAAGTCGGTCGCCTCGGTCCAGGGTCTGCTGCAGGCCTGCAAGGATATCGAACCCTCGCTGGCCTGACCGACCCGGTCCCTCTCCCCCTGCGGGGAGAGGGCCTGAGCGCCTGCGGGCAAGGCGGAGACCCGGGCATCCGGGCGGCCCGGCGTAACCCTTGTGAGGCCGACGTCCGCCGCAAGCGGCTGTCACAACCGTGCGTGAAAGGCCCGGGACACGCACGCGCATCGACACGGCGAGGCCCGACGGAGTAAGACCGCGCCTCGCTTCCGCCGATGGATACCCCGCCCTTGCGCCTGCCCCAGTCCAAGCTCGACCAGGTCCTGGACCGCTTCCACCAGGTGGAGGCCCGCATGGGCGCGGCCACCGACGGCCAGGAGATCGTGCGCCTGTCCAAGGAGCACGCCGAGATGAAGCCGGTCGCCGACGCCGTCATGGCCCTGGCGAAATCCCGCGCCGAGATCGAGGATCTGCGGGCCATGGCCGAGGATCCGGAGATGGCCGCCATGGCCGCCGACGAACTGGAGACGCTGAACGCCCGCCTGCCCGACATGGAGCGCGACGTCGCCCTGTTGCTGGCCCCGCGCGACGCCGACGAGAACGCCTCGGCCGTGCTGGAAGTGCGCGCCGGCACCGGCGGGGACGAGGCCGCCCTCTTCGCCGGCGACCTGTTCCGCATGTATTCGCGCTACGCCGCCACGCGCGGCTGGCGCGTCGAACTGGACAGCGCCACCGAGGGCGAAGCCGGCGGCTACAAGGAGATCATCGCCACCGTCACCGGCGACGGCGTGTTCGGCCGGCTGAAGTTCGAGAGCGGCGTCCACCGCGTCCAGCGCGTGCCGCAGACGGAGACGCAAGGGCGCATCCACACCTCGGCCGCCACGGTCGCGGTCCTGCCCGAGGTCGAGGACGTCGAGATCGACATCCAGGACAAGGACATCCGCATCGACACCTTCCGCGCCTCCGGCTCGGGCGGCCAGCACGTCAACAAGACCGATTCCGCCGTGCGCATCACCCACTTCCCGTCCGGGATCGTGGTGACCTCCTCGGAGAAGTCGCAGCACGTCAACCGCGACAAGGCGATGAAGAACCTGCGCGTCCGCCTCTACGACATGCAGCGCCAGATGAAGGACCAGGCCCGGTCCGACACGCGCAAGTCCCAGGTCGGGTCGGGCGACCGCTCGGAGCGGATCCGCACCTACAACTATCCGCAGGGCCGGGTCAGCGACCACCGCATCAACCTGACCCTGCACAGTCTGCCCCAGATCATGGAGGGCGACCTCGACCCGTTGCTGAACGCCCTGATCGCCGAGGACCAGGCCGCGAGACTGTCGGATCTGGAGGCGGAGTTCGCGTAGGTCTGGTTCGTCATCCTCCCTGTGCGCGCTTGCGCATGGGGAGGTGGCGGCGAGCCTCTTGCGAGCCGACGGAGGGGTTCTTCGTGCACGCGAAAAGACCCCCTCCGTCTCTCCGCTTCGCTTCGAGCCACCTCCCCACCGCTGCGCGACGGGGAGGAGACGTTACACCCCAACCCTCTTCAGCACTGGCCGCAGGTTCACCGCCCCCGCCCTGAACTCCGCCCACGGATCGGCCTTTTTCAGCAGCGCCGGATAGCTCCTGAGCGTGAAGGCCTTCGGGTCCAGCCCCGACTTCACCTGTCCCCAGCCCAGCGGGAAGGCGATGCCCGCCCCCGGGCGGGCGCGCGGCGACCAGGGCGCGACCGCCGTCGCCATCCGGCCGTTGCGCAGATAGTCGAGGAAGATCTTTCCGCCCCGCGCCTTCCTGGCCAGGGTCGTGGTGAACCGATCCGGCGCATCCAGCCGCACCTGTTCCGACACGGCCCTGGCGAAGGCCTTGCCCTGGTCCCACTCGATCCGGCTGCCGGCGTCCGCCTTGATCGGCACGACCACGTGCAGCCCCTTGCCGCCGGTGGTCTTGCAGAACGGATTGAGCCCCAGCCCCTCAAGCCGCGTCTTCATCGTCCTGGCCGCCGCGATCACATCGGCGAAATCCAGTCCCTCGTCGGGATCGAGGTCGAAGGTGATCTGGTCCGGCGTCTCCGGGTCGCCGGGCGCGCAGCCCCAGGGGTGCAGCTCCAGCCCGCCCGACTGGCCGATCGCGACCAGACCGCCGACGTCGACGACCCCGAGATAGGGTTCGCTCTCCTTCACATCGATCCGCTTCAGCCGGGGGTTCGAGCCCGGCATGGCGTGACGCTGGAAGAAGACCTCGCCGCCGATCCCCTCGGGCGCGCGGATGATCGACACGGGCCGGTCGGCGACATGGGGCAGGATCCGCTCCGCCGCCGCCTCATAGAACTGGACCAGCTCCAGCTTGGTGATCGCGGGGTGACCATCGATGGCCGGCCACAGGATCCGGTCGGGATTGGAGATGGTCAGGCCCGCGACCACCGCCCGCGCCTTGCCGGCCACGGCGAACGCGTCCTTTTCCGTGATCGGCAGCCGGTTCGATCGTTTGGAGGGTTCGCCGCGCGCCGCCATCGCCAGTCCCCGGGTCGCCAGGCCTCAGGCCGGGAGCGACCGCGTCGCGACCACAGGCCGCCAAGGAAGCCTAAACGGCTTCGTCTTCCGGCGGTTGCCAGTCGGGGTGATCGACGTCCTCGCCCCGCGCTTTCGCTTCCTTCTTCGCCAGCTTCGCTGCCGCCTTGCGGGCGGCCTTCTCGGCGTCCGCCTTGTCGCGTTCCATGCGTTCGAAGCCGTAGTTGGGTTTTCTGGCCATGAAGAGAGATGTCCTTTCGAGCAGAGAGCTCATTCCTGCACACCGTGCACCCGGCCCCCGGGTCTGGCTAGAGCCAGCCCGAGGATAAACTGCGTCCCGGGTCCAGATGGAAACGGTCGTCAACGGGAACAGAAGTGGTGATGCCTGATCCCGGATGCCGGAATTCGCGGTCCCGGACCCCGACATTCGTCGGGTGCACGGAGAGATGTCTCAGTCCACCGCGATGATTTCCACAGACTGTCCGGCCACCATCGCCTCGTCGCCGACGCCCTTGCCGATCAGGGCTCGGGTCAGGGGCGAGACGTGGCTGACGGAACCGTTGGCGGGGTCCGCCTCGTCCTCGCCGACGATGCGCCAGGTCTGGGTCCGCCCGTCGTCGCGCTCGATGGTCACCGATCCGCCGAAGCGCACCCGGCCGTCGGCCTCGGTCTCGACCCGCTGGGCGTTGGCCCGGCGTGCGGACCAGTAGCGCAGGTCCCGCGTCGCCCGCGCCATCGCCGTCCGGTCCGCCTCGATCGACCCCGACGCCTGGGCCGAGGCATAGGCGGCCCTCGCCGACGCCAGCGCATCCTCGATGGCGGCGAGGCCCGCAGGCGTCACCAGATTGGGATGGGGGGAGATGGGGCGGTCGGGCAGATCGGCGGCCGTGGCCTCCAGATCCTCCTCGCGCGTGAAGGCGACGCTCATGATCGGACAAGCGTATGCGGGACACGGACGTTCCCGCGCAAGCAAGTCGTCTCCTCCCCATTGCAGATGGGGAGGTGGCAGCGAGCCTTTCGCGAGCTGACGGAGGGGCTCTTCGTGCGGCAAGACCCCCTCCGTCTCTTCGCTTCGCTACGAGCCACCTCCCCATTCGCCAAGCGGCGAACGGGGAGGAGACCTTTGGCCGCCATCGCGTTACACCCCCGCCCATGACCACCCCCTCCGACCATGCCGTCCACATCATCGGGGCCGGTCCCTCCGGCCTCATGGCCGCCGAGACCCTGGCGGGGGCCGGCGCCCGCGTCGTGGTCCACGACCGCATGCCGTCGGTCGGGCGCAAGCTGCTGATGGCCGGGCGCGGCGGGCTCAACCTGACCCACACCGAGGATCAGTCGGCCTTTCTGGCCCGCTACGCCGAGGCCGCAGAGCCGATCTCAGACTGGCTCGACGCCTTTTCCCCCGACGACATGACCCGGTGGGCGCAAGGGTTGGGCCAGCCGACCTTCGTGGGCTCCAGCGGTCGCGTCTTCCCGCGCGCCATGAAGGCCTCGCCCCTGCTGCGCGCCTGGCTGACCCGGCTGGCCGGGCTCGGCGTCGAGATCCGCACCCGCTCACGCTGGACCGGCTGGCGGGGCGAGGCCCTGACCTTCGACACGCCCGAAGGCGAACGGGTCGAACATCCCGCCGCCACCGTCCTCGCCCTGGGCGGCGCCAGCTGGCCCCGGCTCGGTTCGGACGGGCTCTGGGTCCCGGCGCTGGAGGGCGCGGGCGTCGCCGTCTCGCCCCTGGTCCCCGCCAACGCCGGGTTCGACGTCGCCTGGTCCGACATCCTGAGCGAACGGTTCGCCGGTCAGGTGCTCAAGCCCGCCAGCCTGACCTTCGGCGACCAGACGGTGCGCGGCGAGATGGTCGTCACCCGCTACGGCGTCGAGGGCGGGGCGATCTACGCCCTCTCCGCGCATTTGCGCGCCGCCATCGCCGCCGAGGGCTCCGCCACCCTGGTCGTCGACCTGCGCCCCGACCTGACCGAGGCGGCCCTCGCCGAGCGCCTGTCCCGCCCGCGCGGCAAGGATTCCATGACCAACCACCTGCGCAAGGCCGGCGGCCTGTCGCCCGTCGCCGTCGCCCTGCTGCGCGAGATCGGCGACATTCCGCCGGGGTTCGACAAGCTGGCCAAACGGATCAAGGCGGTGCGTCTGAAGCTGACCGGCATCCAGGGGCTGGAGCGGGCCATCTCCACGGCCGGCGGCGTCGAATTCGCCGCTCTGAATCCATCGTTGATGCTGACCTCCAAACCGGGCGTCTTCGTCGCCGGGGAGATGATCGACTGGGAGGCGCCCACGGGCGGCTACCTGCTCCAGGCCAGCCTCGCCTCCGGCGTGGTCGCGGCGCAGGGCGTCCTCGGGTGGCAGGCGTCGCAAACGGCCGATACAAGCCCGGCATGACCGTATCCGTCCCCGAGATTTCCGGCCTCTGCCCGCCCCGTTTCCACGCGGTCAGGGACGCCTTCGCCGCCAATTTCACCGACGCCCCCGACGGGCTGAACGAACAGGCGGCCCGCTTCTCGGTCGTCATCGCCGGCGAGACGGTCATTGACCTGTGGGCCGGGGTCGCCGATCCGCGCGAGAAGACGCCCTTCACGGACAACACCCTCGTGCCCGTCTTCTCGTCCGGCAAGGCAATCATGGCCCTGCTGATGGCCTCGGCCGTACAGCGCGGCAGGCTGGCCTATGAGGAGAAGGTCGCCCACCTGTGGCCGGCCTATGGCGCCAACGGCAAGGCCGAGGTCACCGTCGCCCAGCTGCTGTCGCATCAGGACGGCCTGCCCGGCTTCGACGAACCCGTCGATCCCGCCATCTGGTTCGACCAGGGCGCCGTGCTCGACCGCCTGGCCGCCCAGGCGCCGATGTGGCCTCCGGGAACCGCCTCCGGCTACCACCCCGTCACGGTCGGCTTTCTCGCCAACGAGGTCCATCGCCTCGCTGACGGCCGCAGTCTGGGTCAGGCCCTGCGGCAGGATTTCGCCAGGCCGTTCGGGCTCGACCTGTGGATCGGCCTGCCCGAGGCCGAGCACGACCGCGTCGCGGCCCTTCGCAAGCCGTCGAAAGCCCCCGACCTCGGCCCCATCGACGCCATCAAGACCGCCGCCTTCCTCGACAAGGGTTCGGCCCCCGGCGGGCGCGGCTCGGCCGAGTGGCGCTCCATCGAGATCCCGTCCGCCAACCTGCACGGCACGGCCCTGGCCCTGGCCCGCATCATGGGGGTCTTCGCCAACGAGGGCGCGCTCGACGGCCAGACCATCCTCTCCCCCGCCGTTCTCGCCGAGGCGACGAAGCCGCGCATCTCGGGACCGGACAAGGTCCTGCCCTATGACATCACCTGGGCGGCGGGCCTGATGCGCAACGCGGGGCTGAACATCTTCGGCCCCAATCCGGACGCGGTCGGCCACTGCGGCTGGGGCGGCAGCTGCGTCATGGCCGACCCGGAGATCAGGCTCTCGGCCGCCTACGCCATGACCCGCCAGTCCCAGCATCTGATCGGCGACCCCCGTGCGCAACGATTGATCGAGGCCCTCTACACGGCCTTCTGATCAGATCGGCTCGGCGACGGCCATCGCCCGCCTGGCCGCCCGCGCCCGCAACAGGGCCGCCGCCGCGAACACCCCGGCGCCCAGCCAGATGAAGGCGAAGGATACGGCCCGGAGCGGCGTGAACAGTTCGCCGGTGGCCAGCCCGATGCCGAACTGCATCGTCGGCGCCAGGAACTGGATGAAGCCCATGGTCGACAGGGGCATCCGCCGCGCCGCCCAGGCGAACAGCACGAGGGGCAACACGGTCACCGGCCCGTTCAGCAGGGCCCAGCCGAAGCCCTCCCATGTCGCGAACCCATGGCCCAGCCCCTGCGTCTGCAGCCAGATCACGAACATCAGACCGAACGGGAGCAGCAACAGGCATTCGATGAACAGCCCCGTCTGGGCGTCCACCGGGATCCGTTTCTTGATCACCCCATAGGCGCCGAAACTGAGCGCGAGGGCGATGGAGATCCATGGCGGCCGCCCCAGCGCCAGCGCCTGGAACAGCACGCCCACGGCCGCCAGACCGATGGCGACCCAGCCCCATTTGTCGATCTTTTCGCGGAACAGCCACAGGCCGACGACCATGTTGAGCAGGGGGTTGATATAGTAGCCGAGGCTGGCTTCCAGCGTCGCATGGTGGGTCGAGGCCCAGACGTAGATGCCCCAGTTGATCGCGATCAGCACGGTCGCCAGCGTCAGCCAGGCGAGCGTCTTCGGCTGGCCCAGCACGGCCCGCACCTGTTTCGACTGCCCGGCCAGCAGGACCAGGGCGCCGGCGAACAGCACCGACCAGAGGGCGCGGTGCGACAGGATCTCGGGCGCGGAAAAGCCCAGCGCCGCCTGGCCCATGAACAGCAGGGGCATGAACCCCCATATGACATAGCAACCCACCGCCGACAGGAAGGCGGCGCGTGTCGGGGTCGGCGGCGCCATGGCCCTAGACGGTCAGGCTGCGGTATCCGCTCTTCGGCTTGATCGTGCCCGTCTCGTCCAGCAGCTGGGCGATCTGGACCGCGTTCAGGGCCGCGCCCTTGCGCAGGTTGTCGGACACCACCCAGAGGACCAGGCCGTTCTCGACCGTGTGGTCCTTGCGGATGCGCGAGACATAGACGGCGTGCTCGCCGGCCGCGTCGACGGGGGTGATATAGCCGTCGTGCTCCTGCTTATCGATCACCTGCACGCCCGGCGCCTCGCGCAGGATGGCGCGCGCCTCGTCGGGGCTGATCGGCTTTTCGAACTCGACCGTCACGGCCTCGGAGTGGCCGACGAAGACCGGCACGCGGACGCAGGTGACCGTCAGCTTGATGTTCGGGTCCAGCATCTTGTGGGTCTCGTCCGACATCTTCTGCTCTTCGTCGGTGTAGCCGTCCTCGTTGAACGAGCCGATGTAGGGGATGACGTTGAAGGCGATCTGTTTGGGGAATTTCTTCGGCTTGGCGTCGCCGAGGCCATAGATGGCCTTGGTCTGGTTCCACAGCTCGTCCATGCCTTCCTTGCCGGCGCCCGACACGGATTGATAGGTCGAGACGACGACCCGCTTCGCCTTCGCCGCGTCGTGCAGCGGCTTCAGCGCCACCACCAGCTGGGCGGTCGAGCAGTTCGGGTTGGCGATGATGTTCTTCCTGCCCGCCATCTTGATCGCGTCCGGGTTCACCTCGGGCACGATCAGAGGCACGTCCGGGTCCTTGCGGAAGGCCGAGGAGTTGTCGATCACCATCGGGCCCAGCTTGCCGATCTTCTCGGACCAGGCGCGCGACACGTCCCCGCCCGCCGACATCAGGACGATGTCGACCTTCGAGAAATCGAAGCTCTCGATGTCCTGGCATTTGATGGTCTTGTCGCCCCAGGCGACATCCATCCCCTTGGATTTTCGCGAGGCGACCGCGTGCATCTCGTCGACGGGGAACTCCAGTTCCTCGAGGATGGTCAGCATTTCGCGCCCGACATTGCCGGTGGCGCCCACGATCGCGACAACATATCCCATAAGCCTAGTCCTTCGGACGCGCTAACGCTCGCCACGCGGTGGCTCGCTGCTTGAGCGCGAAAGTTGGGGAGTCCGGGATAAGCAAATCCCGGGGTTCCGCATTTAGGCGTTCGCGCCTGCGAAGCAACCGCTTTTCAGCCGAAGGCGGGCCGGTTAAGGCCCAGTTCCATGCCGTCACACATCGCCCGCGCTTATGCCGATCGCCTGAAGTCGGGGCTGCTGACCGCCGATCCGGCGCAGCAATCCGCGATCGCGGCCCTGACACGGCTGGAAAAGGACCTCGGCAAGCGCGGCTTCTTCGGCGGCCTGCCCGAGGTGCGCGGCCTCTATCTCTGGGGGCCTCCGGGGCGCGGCAAGTCCATCCTGATGGACCTGTTCTTCGCCAATGCGCCCGAGCCGCGAAAGACCCGCGCCCATTTCCACGCCTTCATGGCCCGGGTCCACGACCTGATCCGCCAGTGGCGTACGGGCGACCAGAAGGCGCGCCAGGCCGTCTTCGGCACGCACAGGGGCGACGATCCCATCGATCCGGTCGCCGCCCTGATCGCCTCGGAGGCGCGCCTGCTCTGCTTCGACGAGCTCCAGGTCACCGACATCGCCGACGCCATGATCCTGGGCCGGCTGTTCGACGCCCTGTTCGAGCGGAAGGTCGTGGTCTGCATCACCTCCAACCGCGCCCCGGACCAGCTCTACAAGGACGGCATCAACCGGCCCCTGTTCGTCCCCTTCATCGAACGCGTCAGGGAGCGCTGTCAGGTCGTCGCGCTCTCGGGCGCCCGCGACTGGCGGCTCGACCGGATCAGGGCCTCCCGCGTCTGGTATGACCCTGGAAGGCAGCCGGGGGGCGGGGCCGGCGCCCGCGGCGAGGGTTTCGAACAGCTATGGATCGACCTGAAGGGCGACATGCCCGAATGCCCGGCGCATCTGGCCGTTCTGGGCCGCGACGTGGTCATCCCGCGCACCGCCGGCGGCCTCGCCCGCGCCACCTTCGCCGAGCTGTGCGAACAGCCCCTGGGGCCGCAGGACTATCTGGCCATCGCCGGGCGGTTCCACACCCTGTTCCTCGACGGCGTGCCGCTGCTGACGCCCGACAATCGACAGGCCGCCCGCCGCTTCGTCACCCTGATCGACGCCCTTTACGAGGCGAAGACACGCCTGGTCGCCATGGCGGCCGGCGCCCCCGAAGGCCTCTATCCGACCGGCGACGGCGCCTTCGAGTTCGAACGCACAGTGTCCCGTCTGAACGAGATGTCGTCGCAGTCCTGGCTGGAACGGGCCGAGCACACGGACTGAACCCCTTGCCGGCCTTCCGTTCGCCGCAAAGGCCCCTAGGCTGACCCTCTCAACGGAACATGCCCATGAAATCCATCGCCGCCGCCGCCGCCGCCCTCCTCGCCGTCACCGGCGCCCCGGCCCTCGCCCAGGACGCGCCCGCAGCGGCCGCGACCCAGTCAGCCCCGGCCCGCTGGAGCGGCCTGACGGTGGCGGAGATCACCGGCCGGCTGACCGCCGCCGGCCTGACCGTCGCCCCGCCCCAGACCAACAACGACCGGGTCTATCTGCGCGTCGAGGACGGCCCGATGCGCTGGGTCATGACCCTGTTTTCCTGCACCGACGGCGCCTGCCCGGACGTGCAGTTCACGGCCGTCTTCTCAGGAGCCGACGCCACGCCGGACATCGTCTCGCGCTGGAACGGCGACCGCCGCTTCGTGAAGGCCTTCTACGCCGCGCCCGAGACCGAAGGCGCCGACCCCCAGGCCGTGGCCCAGTACGACGTCCTCCTCAGCGCGGGCGCGGGCCCGCGGCAGCTCGACGACCCCATCCAGGTCTGGCGCAGCCTCGCCAACGACCTCGGCCGTACGGTGGCGAGGCCGCAGGCGGGGGCCGCGGCGCCGGCGAACTGAGCCCTCGTTCCCTTGCGGGCCGGCGCCAGGCGCCGGCGGCGCGGCGGCGCGTCTCCGCTGACAAGTCCGTGTGACGTGTGTGGCCAGGCAACCCGATCGGGTAAAATCGGTTAAGGCGGGACCGGTGACGCTTCCCGTCGCGCACGATCGACAGCTTCCAGGGGCCGAATGGACACGTTTCTGCTGTTTCTGCTGGTCGGCCTGGTCGCCCAGGCGGTCGATGGCGCCCTCGGCATGGCCTATGGCGTGATCTCGTCGTCGGTGCTTCTGGCCCTGGGCGTGCCGCCCGCGACGGCTTCGGCCAGCGTGCACGGGGCCGAGGTCTTCACCACCGCCGCCTCGGCCGGCAGCCATATCTGGCATCGCAACGTGGACTGGCGGCTGCTGACGCCGCTTGCGATCGCCGGGGTGATCGGCGGCTGTCTGGGCGCCTATGTGCTGGCCGGCATCGACGGCAGGGTCATCAAGCCGTTCGTGGTCGCCTATCTGGCGCTGATGGGCGTCTACATCCTGTGGCGCGCCGGGCATGACATCCGCCTGCGCCGCATACGCTCATGGGTGACGGCTCCGCTGGGGCTGGTCGGCGGCTTTCTGGACGCCATCGGCGGCGGCGGCTGGGGCCCGACGGTGTCCTCGACCCTCGTGGGGGCCGGTCAGGAGCCGCGCCGCGCCATCGGCACGGTCAACACCGCCGAATTCTTTCTGACCGTGGCCATCTCGGCGACCTTCGTCTGGGCCCTGGTGACCGGACACTGGAAGGATGCGGACGCCCTGACCAACCATGCCTCGGCCGTGGCCGGACTGGTGGTCGGCGGGCTGGCGGCGGCGCCCTTCGCCGGCCTCATCGCCAAACGGGTGCCGCGGCGGGTTCTCGCCTATGGGGTCGGGATCGTGCTGGTGCTGCTGGCCGGCGTCCAGGGGTTGCAGCTGGCGGGCGTGCTGGCCTGAGGCCGGATCAGGCGTCGGGGATGGCGATGGCGAGCGTCATCGTCACTCGGCGGCTTCGAGGGCGGCGGTGCGGGCGGCGTCCAGTTCGGCCGCGCGGGCCTCCACCAGCTCGACGATGTGGTCGATCATCCCGCCATTGGCCAGTTTGTGGGCCATCTTGCCGTTCAGGTAGACCATGCCCGAGCCGGCGCCGCCGCCGGTGAAGCCCACGTCGGTGTAGAGCGCCTCGCCCGGGCCGTTGACGACGCAGCCGATGATCGACAGCGACATGGGCGTGGTCACATGGGCCAGCTTCTCTTCCAGAAGGCCGACCGTCTCGATGACGTTGAAGCCCTGACGCGCGCACGACGGGCAGGCGATGATGTTGACGCCCCGGTGGCGCAGGCCGAGCGACTTCAGGATGTCGAACCCGACCTTGATCTCCTCGACCGGATCGGCGGCGAGGGAGACCCGGATGGTGTCGCCGATCCCGGCCCAGAGCATATTGCCCATGCCGATGGCGGACTTGATCGTGCCCGAACGCAGCGGGCCGGCCTCGGTGACGCCCAGGTGCAGGGGGCAGTCGATGGCCTCGGCCAGCTGCTGGTAGGCGGCGACGGTCAGGAAGGGGTCAGAGGCCTTCACCGAGATCTTGAACTCGTGGAAGTCGTGGTCCTGAAGGATGCGGGCGTGGTTCAGGGCGCTTTCGACCATGGCCTCGGGGCAGGGCTCGCCGTATTTCTCCAGCAGCTCCTTCTCCAGCGAGCCGGCGTTGACGCCGATGCGCATGGAGCAGCCGTGGTCCTTGGCCGCCTGGATGACGTCGCGGACGCGGCCGGCATTGCCGATATTGCCCGGATTGATGCGCAGACAGGCGGCGCCGGCCTCGGCGGCCTCGATGCCGCGTTTGTAATGGAAGTGAATGTCGGCGACGAGCGGGACCTTGGCCTCACGGGCGATGGTGCGGAAGGCGGCCGTCGAGGCCTCGTCGGGGCAGGAGACACGGACGATATCGGCCCCGGCCTCTTCCAGCTCGCGGATCTGACCAATGGTCGCATTGGCGTCCGAGGTCAGGGTGTTGGTCATCGACTGGACGCTGATCGGGGCGTCGCCGCCGACCGGAACATTGCCCACCATGATCTGGCGAGACTTCCGGCGCTCGATGTGGCGCCAGGGACGGATGTGGGAATGGTCGCTCATGACGGGTCAATATAGGCGCGGAGCGGAGACAAGGCCATGACGGCTTCAGGATCCGACTTCTCCCTCCCCGTTCGGGGAGGGTGGTCGGAGCGCAGCGGAGACCGGGTGGGGGCGGCAAGGCGAGACCCCACCGGCCTGTCTCCGGGTTACCGGCCGTCCCCACCCCGTCGCTGCGCGACGACCCTCCCCCGAGGGGGAGGGAGAGATCAGCGCGCCAGGGCCTGTTGTCCGGTCGATACGGTCTGAACCACGGCCGCCTGCTGGGTCGAGGCCGCCGCGCGGGCTGCTGCGGCCTGGGCGGCGAGGGCCTCGGCCTGGACCTGGGCCGCGGTCTGGCGGGCGAGGGCGGCGGCGCGGG
Organism: Brevundimonas subvibrioides; assembly: GCF_002280785.1. Lineage (GTDB taxonomy): Bacteria > Pseudomonadota > Alphaproteobacteria > Caulobacterales > Caulobacteraceae > Brevundimonas > Brevundimonas subvibrioides_B. The sequence goes on along the minus strand of NZ_NCEQ01000003.1, from coordinate 213,942 downwards.
TGTTCAACTGGCCGAGCGGCGTCAGTGCGGCGGTCAGGGCCCCGCCATGCTCTCCGTTCAGATAGACGTCGAAGGCGGTGGGATCGGAAACGTCGATGGTCCCGGACAGGCCGATCGGAGCGCGCCAGGCCTCTCCGGCGGCGAGCTGGCGGGCGAACAGGACGCTGCCGTCAGACAGTTTGACGATCAGGGCGCCGGTCTTGCGGGCCTGGAGCACGACCTGGGATGCGGTGGCCGAGGCGCCGTAGACAGCGCCGCGCGGGTTGAAGGCGGCCTGGACGGGCGGGGCGTTCGCCGCCGCAGCCGCCGCGACGGCGGCGGTGTCGGACGGATCGACGCCGGTCAACTGCGCCTCCAGGCCGGGCGTGATGTAGAGGACAGGCGTGGTCTGGTCGGCCGGAGCCGGTTGGGGCGCGCCGACGCGCAGGCCGCTCTGGCCCGGAACGTCTCCGAGGCTCCAGCTTTCGGGAACCTCGGCGATGTCGGAGGGCTGGGGCGCGCGGATCAGGCTGACGCGCTGGAACACGTTCCAGCCGATGACGGCCACGACCACGATCAGGATGCCGCCGACGATGCGCGGCGAATAGCGACGCACCTCCTCGAAGGCGACGCCGGCCGGCGCCTGCAGCGGCACCGAGGCGTCCGGCGTCTCGCGTTTGTAGCGTTCGACCGCCAGTTGCTCGTCGAGGCCCAGGGCGCCGGCATAGGCGCGCACATAGCCGATGGCGAAGACGCGCGACGGCAGGCCGGAGATATTGTTTTCCTCGAGTGCGTTCAGATAGCGCTGGTGCACCCGGGTGTCGGCCGAGAGTTCGGCCATGGACTTGCCGGAGAGTTCGCGCGCCTTGCGCAGGCCGTCGCCCAGAGTCGCCGCGTCGGTGATGGAGGGCACAGGGTCCTTCCAGTCCGGATGAGCCCGAAATTCGTCGGGGACATTCCCCGTATCCAGCGCCATGACGCGTCGCCCCACACTCGGCTCGACCGGGAATTCCAGCCGCGCCGTACTCGACCAGGGCCCGCTTACCACGTTGGTATGACGGATCCCGCCTCCCCCCGGAGGCCCACTCATATCGTCCTGTGGATAACCCATTTCAGCCGCCGGTTCAACGCCTTGTTAAGCTTGAATCCGTCCCCGGACGGGACGGATCACAAACCGACGTTCAACTTCCGGGCCAGGCTTTCGATTTCGCTGCGGATCGATCCGGCCGAGGATCCGAGCAGGTTGTTCATGCCGCGTTTCGCCGCCGTCAGATCGGTCGTCAGGATCATCCGTTTGACCGGTCCGATGCCGCCCGCCGGGGCCGACAGGCGGGTGAAGCCGAGGCAGATCAGGGCGAAGGCCTCCAGCGGCCGGCCGGCCAGCTCGCCGCAGACCGAAACGGGCGTGCCGGTCTCGGTGCAGGCCTTCTGGATCGACTGCAGGGCGCGCAGGGCCGGCGGCGACAGGGCGTCGTAGCGATCCGAGACCAGGGGATTGGTCCGGTCGGCGGCGTACATGTACTGGAACAGGTCGTTGGAGCCGACCGAGACGAAATCGGTCATCGGCAGCAGGGCGTCCAGGTGCCAGAGCAGGCTTGGGCATTCGATCATCGCCCCGACGCGCAGGGTCGCGGGCAGGGGCCGACCGCGACGCCGGGCCCATTCGCATTCCACATCGACCAGCTCCCGGGCGGCGCGGAATTCGTCCACCGTGGCGATCATCGGGAACATGACGCGCAGCTCCCGCCCGGCCCCCGCGGCCAGAAGCGCGCGCAGCTGGAGGCGCAGCAGGGAGGGGCGGTCGAGACCCAGGCGGATGGCCCGCCGTCCCAGGGCGGGATTCTCCTCCCGCTCGGTGGTCTCCATATAGGGCAGGACCTTGTCGCCGCCGATGTCGAGGGTGCGGAAGGTGACGGGCCGGTCGCCGGCCGCGTCGAGCACCAGTTTGTACAGGGCCGTCTGGGAGTTCAGGCGCGGCAGTTCCTCCGACACCATGAACTGGAACTCGGTGCGGAACAGGCCGATGCCCTCGGCGCCGGTCTCGTCCAGGTTCTCCAGGTCGACGGCGAGGCCCGCGTTGGTCAGCAGGGTGATACGGGTTCCATCGACGGTCACGGCCGGGACGTCGCGCAGCCTGGCGAACTCGGCCTGACGCTGTTCGCGCACGGCCATGCGCGACTGGATCGATTCCAGCATGTCGGGACGGGGGCGCAGATACGCCTCGCCGGTCTCGCCGTCGACGATGACGAGGTCGCCCTCGCTCAGCCGGTCGCGCACGCCCTGCAGACGGCCGACGCAGGGAATCTGGAGGGCGCGGGCGACGATGGCGGCGTGGCTGGCCGCCGAGCCTTCCTCGATCAGCAGGCCCTTCAGCTTGTGACGCGGATACTCCAGCAGGTCGGCCGGACCGAGGTTGCGCGCCACCAGGATGGCGTCGGCGGGCAGTTCGCGCTGGCCCGGATTGTCGCCGGCCAGCACCCGCAGCAGCCGGTTGGCCAGGTCCTCGAAGTCGTGCAGCCGTTCCTTGATATAGGGATCGCGGGCCTGGGCGAAGCGGGCGCGGTGTTCGTTGCGCACCCGGTCGACGGCCGCCTCGGCGGTCAATCCGCCCCGGACCGCCTCCTCCAGAGACCGGTTCCAGCCCCGGTCGTCGGCGAACATGCGGTAGGTTTCCAGCACCTCGAACGATTGGCCGGACAGCTTGCCCTGTCCGCCGTCGAGCAGGGCGTCGATGGAGGTCTTGAGGACCGTGAGCCCCTCGCGCAGGCGGATTTCCTCGACCTGCTGGTTCTCGGCCAGCAGCCGTTCGGGCGGCAGGGGCGCCTCGTGCAGGACCACGCGGCCGAAGGCCAGGCCTTCGGCGAACCGTTGGCCCTTGATGCGTTCGGGCCGGTGGGGCGCGACCTCGATGTCACGCAGCTCCTCCTGGGCCAGCAGTTCGCCCGAAGCCACGGTCTCGGCCAGGACCATGGCGATGGTCTGGATGTCCTCGACCTCGTCGGGATCGTAGCGGCGCTCGGCCCGGTTCTGGACGACCAGGACGCCGATGGCCCTGCCCCCGCGCAGCAACGGGGCGCCCAGGAAGGCGTGATAGGGATCCTCGCCCGTCTCCGGCCGGTAGGAGAAGCTGGGGTGGCTCGGCGCGTCCGACAGGCTGATCGGCTGGGCCAGGCGCGCCACCTCGCCGACCAGGCCCTCGCCGGGCTTCAGACGGGTGGCGTGGACGGCGTCGCGGTTCAGGCCGTGGGTGGCGAACAGCTCCAGCTCGCCCGAGGCCCGGCGCAGATAGATAGAACAGACCTCGGCCACCATCGACTGGGCGATGGTGGTGACCACGACGTCCAGACGGCCCTGGGCCGGGCCGCCATCGGCCATCGCCTCGCGGATCTGGCGCAGGAGGACGCGGGGTCCCCTTGTCATCGCTCCGCCCGCTATGGCCATCCGGTCTCCCTGTCCGACCCCGAGATGGGGACGGGGTCACACAACCCTATACCGCTTCCAGCCCATAGGCCGAATGCAGGGCGCGAACGGCCAGCTCGGCATAGGCGGCGTCGATCAGGACGCTGATCTTGATTTCCGAGGTCGAGATGGCCTGGAACTTCACGCCCTTGTCCGCCAGGGCCTTGAACATGGTCTGGGCGACACCCGCGTGACTGCGCATGCCGACCCCGACGACCGAGACCTTGGCCACGTCCTCGTCGACGCGGATTTCCTCGAAGCCGATGTCGGTCTGGGCGGCGCGCATCAGCTCGGCGGCGCGGGCGGCATCACGGCGCCCGGTGGTGAAGGTCAGGTTGACCGCCCCCTCGGTGCGGGCCTGGGACTGGACGATCATGTCCACGTTGACGCTGGCCTCGGCCAGGCGGGTGAAGACGTCCGCGGGGGCGTCGACCCGGTCGGACAGGCCCAGCAGGGTGATACGGGCCTCGTCGCGGCTCATGGTCACGCCGGACACGATGCGTTTTTCCACGATTTCCTCCTCGTCGCAGATCAGGGTGCCGGACTTGGCGGGCAACACGCCGTTTTCGTCGGGTTCGATGAAGCTGGACAGTACGCGCACCGGCACCTGCATGCCCATGGCCAGTTCGACCGAGCGGGTCTGGAGCACCTTGGCCCCCAGCGACGCCATTTCCAGCATCTCCTCGTAGGAGACCTTCTCGAGCCGGCGGGCGCGGCTCTCGATGCGCGGGTCGGTCGTGTAGACCCCGTCCACGTCCGTATAGATGTCGCAGGCGCAACCCAGGGCGGCGGCCACGGCCACGGCCGAGGTGTCCGATCCGCCCCGGCCCAGGGTGGTGATCCGGCCGGTCGGCGACACGCCCTGGAAGCCCGGAATGACCGCGATCTCTCCGGCGTCCAGCGCGGCGCCCAGTTTCTCGCCCGGCACGTCGACGATGCGGGCGCGGGCGTGATCCTCGTCGGTGAGGATCGGAATCTGCCAGCCCATCCAGCTCCGCGCGTTCAGACCCATGTTGCGCAGGGTGATGGCCAGAAGACCCGAGGTCACCTGTTCGCCCGAGGCGACGACGACGTCGTATTCGTCGTCCGACAGGGGCAGGCCGGGCGCGGCCCCGCCGGCGCCGTCGGTCCAGGCCACCAGTTCGTTGGTCTTGCCGGCCATGGCCGAGACCACGACGGCGACCGAATGGCCGGCCTTGACCTCGGCGGCGATGATCCGGGCGGCGCGGCGAATGCGCTCGAGGTCGCCCATCGACGTGCCGCCGAACTTCATCACCAGTCGTGTGTTGGTCGGCCGCGTCATCGTGGCGTTCGTCTCCGTCTTGCCAGAAAGCCGCAAAAGGGGTTCACCCTTGCGTCCATGGCCGCTTCTACCGACCCGTCGACGATGCGCAAACCCCAAACGGGGCAGGGTTTTGCCGATATCGCCGAAGGCGCCAGCATCGATCCCGCCGACGTGGCCCGGTTCTCGGCCCAGGCGGCGGAATGGTGGGACGCGAGCGGCCCGTTCGCCCCCCTGCACAGGTTCAACCCGGCGCGGCTGGCCTTCATCCGCGACCGGGTGGCCGAACGGTTCGGGCGCGACCCCCGGTCGCGCGCGCCGTTCGAGGGCCTGAGCCTGATCGACATCGGCTGCGGCGGCGGCCTGATCGCCGAGCCGATGCGGCGAATGGGGTTCGCCGTCACCGCCGTCGACGCCTCGTCCGAGAACATCGGCACGGCCCGGGCCCATGCGGCCGAACAGGGTCTCGACATCGTCTATCGCGCGGCGACGGTGGAGCAGGTCGAGGCGGAGGGCGCGGGGCCTTTCGACGTCGTTCTGGTGCTGGAAATCATCGAGCATGTGGCCGACCCGGAGGCCTTCATCCGGGCCTGTTCGCGGCTGATCGCGCCCGGCGGGATCCTGGTCGTCGCCACCCTGAACCGGACGCTGAAGTCGCTGGCGCTGGGCAAGATCGCGGCCGAATACATCCTGCGCTGGGTGCCTGCGGGCACGCACGACTGGCGCCAATTCCTCAAGCCGGACGAGATCCGGTCGATGCTGTCGGCCGAGCCGGTGGCGGTGACCGGCCCCTTCGGCCTGAACTATTCGCCGCTCAGCGACCGCTGGAGCGAGAGCGCCGAGGCCGACGTCAACTACATGATGCTGGCCACCCGGGACTGACCGCAAAGCTTACGGAGATTTCATCCAGCTGTCAGACTTGTAACGGGATTCTGGCTGCGCGCGGTGGCAACGAGGAGCCCTAGCAATGGAGCCTCCGCCATGAAACGCCTGCTGATTCTCGCCACCGTCTCCGCCGCCCTGATGACCTCGGGCTGCATCACCGTGATCGACGCCGACGGCGACGACTCCTGGCACGGCAACAACGCCCAGCCCTTCGACGCCGCCCGCGAGGAGTGCGACGACCGCACCGAGAGCCGCGACGCCTTCGTCGCCTGTATGGCCGGGAAGGGCTGGACCCGCAGCTAGACCGCTCTCGTCATATAGCGGGCGTCGGAGCCGTAGCTCGTCAGTTTGGCCGCCATCTCCGGGGTCTCGCGCACGTCGAACCCGTGGCCGCGCCAGAAGTCGACGGCGTCATTGACGGCGACCAGGGCGATCGTCGTCCGGCCGCTCGCCCTGGCCAGATCGACCACAGCGGCCACCGCCGGCCTCGACCAGCCCTGCCCCCGCATCGCGGGCGTCAGGACGAGGTCGTGCAGATAGAGGACCCCCGCGTCCGCTGGAATCGCCTCGATCAGGGTGTTGAGCGTCGGCGCTGCGTCCCTCGTCCACGGATAGGCGACCAGATAGCCCTCCAGCCCGCCCGGCGTCTGGAGCACGAAACAGCCCGCCGGGTTGAGGGCGAGCCGGTTCTCGAAACAGTCCCGGCCCTCGAAATGGTTGGGAAAACCGATGACGGCGATCCCGGCGACGCGATCGAGATCCGCAGCCGTCATCGACCGCCAGCCGGTGGTCAGCCCGGGCAGCGCGCGTTCAGGTCCGCCTTGCGATATTCCCATGCCATCACCTGTTGCCGGTCGCCCATCTGGCCCTCGATGCGGGCCTTCAGGACATCTCCGTCGCGTTCGTAGATGACGCGCTGGGGAAAGTCGTGGGCGGGGTTCTCGAACACCACGCGCGTCCCGCCAGCCTCCACGGCGGGGAAGACTACGGCGGGCGCGCCCTCGACCCCGGCGAAATAGGCGACGCCGGGCGCTCCGGCCGTGGTCGGGGCGATGCGCGACAGTTCGAAACTGGCCCGGCCGTTCTGCAGGGTCACCGCGTGGCCCGCCATCAGCCCGCCGCGCGGATCGCTCCAGGTCTCAGACACCTCGCGGCCGCCGTCGCACGACAGCCAGTAGCCGCTCATCCACGACAGCTGGTCGGCGGTGACGGGCGCGGCCTGGGTCAGGCCGGCGACGAACAGGGCGGTCAGGATCATGGTTCTTCCTCCAGGGCCGCGTCAGACGGCGATGAGGCAAGGCTAGGCCAGGTGCGGCGGGCCCGGCTTGTAGGTTTGCGACGCGATGGCGCGGGCCAGTTCGACCTGTTCACGCGCCCATTCGGTCGCCGTGCATCCGAGGAAGCGACGGAAGTCGCGCGCCATCTGCGGCTGGTCGAAATAGCCGGCGCCCAGACCGGCCTCCAGCCAGCCGCCCGCCTCGGGCGTCGGTTCCAGCGCATGGTCGAACACCCGCCGGAACCGCATGACCGAGCGCAGCATCCGGGGCGAGACCCCGACCCGGTCGAGGAAGCGGCGTTGCATCGCGCGCTGGTCGGCGGGTGAGCGCACGGCGGCGGGCGCATCGTCAATGATGGATTCGACCTCGGCGCGCACGACCGGATCGACGGTCCAGCCCTGTTGGAGCCGCAGCGCCTCCAGCCGGTCGGTCATGGCCTTCGCCTGGGCCTCGGGATCGCCAGCGGGCGGCCGGACGCCTCTGAGCCGGTCGACCATGTCCAGCCGCCCGTCGGTCGCCGTGCTCAGCGGGGCGCCCAGCCAGTCGCGGGCGCCGTCGGGGTGGAAGCGGACGGCGACCAGTTCGACCGGGCCGACCGGGCGTATGGCGATGGGCCGTGTCATCTGGCCGGCGAACAGGGCGGAGGGCTGGAGGCTCCAGACGCCGTTCGGCCCCTCCTCTTCATAGGGCGCGCCGATGTCGAGGATCAGTTCGGGACAGCCGTCCGGTGCGATCCGCTGCACGGTGTCCGACGGCTCGGGACTGGCGTAGGTCCAGATCACCTTGACCCAGGGGGCCAGGGACGACGGCGGCGGAAACTCGGCGTAACGGTCTTCGGTGCTCAAGCGGCGATCCCCCAACCCCTCCTACCGTGCACCCCGGCCGTCGCCGGGATGCACGGAGGGAAGGGACCTCAGTTCGTCTTGGCCGGATCCACCGGGACTGGCGGCAGGGCGGCGCAGGGGACGCCGTCCTCCTTCAGCGCCCTGACCTCGGCGGGCGTGGCTTCGCCGTAGATCTCGCGCTTCTCGGCGGCGCCCTCGTGGATGGCGCGGGCTTCGCGGGCGAACGTATCCCCGACATAGTCAAAATTCTGCTCGACATGGCTGCGCACCTCGCGGGCGGCCTGCATCATCATGGTCTGGAGCCGGGCCGCCAGATCGGGATCGGCGCCGCGAGTCTTCGTGCCCGCGACGGCCGGCGCCATGATCTGTTTCGATACGGCGTGGGAGCCGCAGAACGGGCATTCGACGAGGCCGCGCGCCGCCTGATCGTCATAGGCGTCGGACGACCCGAACCAGGCTTCGAACGGGTGGGCGTGATCGCAGACGAGGGCGTAACGGATCATGGGGCCGTGAACTCCCGGTCGTGACGCAGGGCGGGCACGGAAGAGCGGGCCTTCTCGACGGCCGAGACGTCCAGCCTTGCGTGCAGCACGCCCGGTTCGTCGTGATCCAGTCTGGCGATCACCTCGCCCCAGGGACCGACGACGGTCGAGCGGCCCCAGGTCCTGCGGCCGTCCTCGTGCGTCCCGCCCTGGGCCGGGGCCAGGACGAAGGCGCCGGTCTCGATGGCGCGGGCGCGCAGCAGGGTCTCCCAGTGGGCCTCGCCGGTCGGGACGGTGAAGGCGGCCGGAACCGAGATCATGCCGGCGCCGGCCTTGGCCAGCTGGCGGAACAGGTGCGGGAAGCGGATGTCGTAGCAGACCGTCAGGCCCAGACGGCCCCAGGGCGTATCGGCCACGACCGCGCCGTCGCCGGGCCGGATCGTCGAGCTCTCGCGGTAGGTCTCGCCATTCGGAAGGTCGACGTCGAAGACGTGCAGCTTGTCGTAGCGGGCGACGATGCCGCCATTGGCGTCGATCAGCAGCGAACGGTTGGCGGCCCGGTCGTCTCCGGCCTGCTCCGACTTGACGATGGCTGAGCCCATCAGGATCCAGACGTCCAGCTCCGCCGCCAGATGGCGCAGGCCCAGGACGACGGCGTCCTGCCGTTCGCTGACGATGGCGAGGCCGCGGCGGTCCTTGCGCTGTTCCAGCAGGTTCGACCCCTCGGGCGTCAGAATGAATTTCGCGCCTTGCGCCGCCGCCTGCCGGATCAGGGGCTCGACATGGGCCAGCGCCGCCGCCTGCGTCGCCGGGGTGCGGGTCTGGATCAGGGCGATGGGCAGGCCCGAAGACATCAGGCGGCCAGAAGCGCGTCGAGCTGGCCGCGCCGGTCCAGGGCGTGCATGTCGTCGGAGCCGCCGATGTGTCTTCCGTCGACGAAGATCTGCGGGAAGGTGGCCTTGCCGCCCGACTTCCGGATCATCTCGGCCTTCTTCTCCGGGTCGTTGGAGGCCACGATCTCGGTGAAATCGACGCCCTTGCGCGCCAGCAGGCCCATGGCCGCGATGCAGTAGGGGCAACCGGGTTTGGTGTAGAGGACGACGTCGGCCAAGGCGGCAGCTCCGAAAAATCAGTGTGATCGACCGTGCACGGTGCAAGGCGTGCGGATCGAACCGTTCCCCTATCTAGGCAGTTCCCGCGCGGTTCGCACCCTCGCGATGACGGCCAGGTCCACGGCGCGGGCGCCGGCCTCGAGAAGGGCGCGGGCGCAGGCCTCGGCCGTCGCCCCGGTGGTCAGGACGTCGTCGACCAGCAGGATGCGCCGCCCGCGGACCTGCCGCGCCGCAGCTTCGGACACGGCGAAGGCGGATCTCACATTCAGCTTGCGGCCGCGCAGGCTGCGTCCGCCCTGGGTTTCGGTGGCGCGGGCGCGGATCAGGGCCTCGGGCAGATAGTCGCGGTTCGCCGCCCGGGCGATCGGCCGCGCGATCTCGGCGGCCTGGTTGAAGCGCCGGGCCAGCAGGCGCGAGCGATGCAGCGGCACGGGCACGACGGCGTCGCAGTCCTCGACCAGGGGCGCAGCGGCCCGGCCCAGCCAGCGGGCGAACAGCGATGCGAACTGCTGCTGGTCGCCGTGCTTGAACTTCAGGATCAGGCCGCGCGAGGCGTTGTCGTAGACGCAGGCGGCGCGGGCGCGGGCGAAGGCGTAGGGCCGGGCCAGACAGGCGGCGCAGCGGTCGGAGGCGAAGTCGCCGCCGTCGTATTCGAACGCCGCCCCGCAGCCGTCGCAGACGGGGTCTTCCAGAAAGATCACCCGGCTCCAGGCGCCGGCGGTCAGGCCGGCGGCGGCCGTCGCTTCGCGGCTGTCATGGGCCATGGGCGGCAGGATCAGGTCGGCCAGGCCCCGGCCGAAAGACGTCAGCCCTCGACCGATCCGCGACCGGCCGTCTTCCCAACGCCCGCTCCAGCCCCCATCCTCAACAGCCATGACCGAACCCGGCCCTCCCCTGATCTTCGACGCCGCGCGGCGGGCGGCCCGGCTGGCGCGGTCGGAGCGCCGTTTCGCCGACGCCGACTTCCTGCATCACCGCGCCGCCGAGAACGCCGTTCTCAGTCTCGAGGCGACCTTGCGGGAGTTTCCGCTCGCCGTCGACCTGTCTGCGCACCCGGGACCGTTCGCCCAGGCTCTGGCCGGGAGCGACGCCGCCGGCCGGGTCGGATCGCCGCGCGCGGTCGGGGATCGGACGGATCGCGCCGGACCGGGCGCCAGGAGCCTGGACCTCGAGCCGGGGTCGGCGGATCTGATCGTGTCCTTGATGACCCTGCACTGGGCCAATGACCTGCCCGGCGCCCTGAGCCAGATCCGGCGGACGCTGAAGCCGGACGGGCTGTTTCTGGGGACGCTGCTGGGCGCGGGGACGCTGAAGGAGCTGCGCGGCGTGCTGACCGAGGCGGAGCTGGCCGAGCGCGGCGGGGCCCAGGCGCGGGTGTCGCCCTTCGCCGACGGCTTCGACGGGGCCGGCCTGCTGCAGCGGGCCGGGTTCGCCCTGCCGGTGGCGGACGTGGATCGGTTGACGGTCCGCTATCCGGACCTGTTCGCCCTGATCCGCGATCTGCGCGCCATGGGCGAGACCAATGTGCTGGCAGGCGCGGTCCGGCCCCTGACGCGACCGATCATCGCCCGGGCGGCGGCTCTTTATTCAGAGCGGTACGGCGAGGCGGACGGCCGCATCCCGGCGACGTTCGAGATCGTCAACCTGGCGGGCTGGGCGCCGCATGAGAGCCAGCCGAAACCGCTGCCGCGCGGATCGGCCAGGGTTCGCCTCGCCGACGCGCTGGGCGTCGTCGAGCACGGACGGCGCGATCCCTAGCGGGGCGCGGCCTCGACCAGGACTTCGGTGCGGCGGCGCAGGGGTTCGGCCACGCCTGAGGACGTCGTGGCGCCCTGATCGCCTGCAGCCGTGAGTTCAAAAGCGGGCGTCGGCCATCCGGCGGCGGTCAGGGCCTCGGCCACCGCGAGGGCGCGTTGCTCGGACAGGGCCTGATTGGCGTCGGCGCTGCCCGTGGACGACGCCAGGCCCAGCACCTGGACGGTCTTGATCTCGCAGCCCTGAAGTTGGGTCGCGGTCAGGCCGATCGCCCTCCGCGCGGCCGGGGTCAGGCTCGCCTGGTCCTCGGCGAAATAGATGTCGAACCGCTTGGCGGCGCAGGCCGAGGGCTCGGTCACCAGCTCGTCACGGCTGGGCGCGCCCAGGGTCGAACACCCCGCCAGCGCCATCGCCGCCAAACTGGCCGCCAGAATCGTCGATTTCATCGTCATGTCGCCGCCTCCCTGAATTCTGTCACGGAAAGGGCGGCCCGCCATCGACGAGCCGCCCTTAAAAACCTTGCGGTTCAGTATCCTAGTAGCGACGCTGACCGTTTTCCCAGTAGCACTCGTCCTGGCGGTTATCGTAGCAGTAGTAGTAATTTCCGCGATTATCGCGGTAGCGCTGCTGGGCGTTGCGGTCGGCTTGCGAGCCGCGGACAGCGCCGACAGCGCCGCCGGCGAGGCCGCCGATGAGAGCGCCGGTCGCGGCGTTACCCGAACCGACGTTGTTGCCGATGATGGCGCCGGCCACTGCGCCGATGCCGGCGCCGATGGCGCCCTGGCGGACAGTCTGGTTGCTGCTGCTGTTGCCGTACGGGTCGCTGGCGCAGGCCGTGGCCAGCAGACCTGCGGCGCCGATCGCGAGAATTGCCTTGTTCATAGGATGGTCCTTCATTCCTGATGTTTCGCCCCGGGAGCGAGAACGCTGGATTATGGCAGAGGTTCCGCGCCTATGCTCCCGGTTAACGATGACATATGACTGCAGTGCGGGCGCGCGAGGGGCGTGGTCCGCGTCACGGCAGTCCGAGGGGGTTTATCTATGATGCGTTTTCCTGAACCGGTCCGTATGGCGGACGACGACCAGGCCAGCCCTGTGTGGGCCCGCTCGAAACGGCGAGGCGGTGGCGGAGGCGGGGTCGTGGGCCTGATCGTCACCCTGCTGGCGCTGTTCGGCGTTCTGACCGCGGTGCTGGGCGTCAAGGAGCAGTCGCTGGCCGAAGGCGGGGCGATGATGGATGGCTGGATCACCGCCGGCGTTGACCAGGGCAGGAAACTGATCGGCCAGGCCCCCGAGGCCGCCGAGGTCGCCGCCGACAAGGCGGGCGCGGCCGCAGAGAAGACCGGCGACGCTCTGGAAGCCGGCGCGGCGACCACGGCCGAGAAACTCCAGACGCAATAGTGAAGCTTCGCCGGAACGCCCGGGGAAACGACGCGTTCGGGGCGAATGACCGAAACGACCCTGCCTGACGTCGAAATCCCGACGCCCGACGACGCGGCCCAGGACTCCGGTTCCGGGCCGCGCAGTCTGACCGCTCATGTGGCGATCACCCGGGCGGTGGTGCTGGTCAATCCGCTGTCCGGCTCGGTAGGCCCGCGCGCGGCGGCCGAGGTCGAGGCGATCCTGGCCGACTATCCGTGCGAGGCGGAGGTCGTCGAACTGGTCGGCCAGACTATGGACGCCCAGATCAACACGGCCATTGCGTCCTCGCCAGACGTGCTGTTCGTCCTGGCCGGCGACGGCACGGCGCGGGCGGTCGCGTCCAGGGCCGGGCCGAACGGCCCGCTGGTCGCCCCGCTGCCGGGCGGGACGATGAACATGCTGCCCAAGGCGCTTTACGGCACAGCCGACTGGAAGGTCGCCCTGCGCCGCGCGCTCGAGCACGGCGCACCGCAGTGCGTATCGGGCGGTTCGGTCGAGGGCCAGGCCTTCTATTGCGCCGGCATCTTCGGCTCGCCGGCCCTGTGGGCGCCGGCCCGGGAGGCCATGCGCACCGGCAAGCTGAGCCTGGCCTGGACCTATGGCCGACGCGCCCTGCGCCGCGCCTTCTCCGGCAAGATCCGGGTTGAGCTGGATGGCGGCAGGGCGCGGCGCAGCGAGGCCCTGGTTCTGATCAGCCCGATGATCTCCCAGGCCATGGACGAGTCGGTCGGGCTGGAAGCGGTTGCCATGAACCCGGTCGACGCGGCCCAGGCCTTCCGGCTGGCGGCCGCCGCCCTGTTCAGCGACTGGCGTCAGGATCCCTCGGTCATGACCCAGCCCGCCAGACGCATCCGCATCCGGGCCAGGTCGCGGATCCCGGCGGTGCTCGATGGCGAGCCGACCCTGCTGCCGCACGATACGACGGTGACCTTCATCCCCAAGGCCTTCCAGGCCCTGGTCCCCGAGCCGCTTCCCCCCGAGGCCTCCGGGTCCGGGACGGCCGGGGACGTCGTGTGAACATGGGGCGGGTTCTCCAGTTTTCGGACGTCCATTTCGGAGTCGAGCACAAGCACGCCTGCGCCGCCGCGCTCGACTATGCCCATGCCGCGCCCAGCGATCTGATCCTGATCACCGGCGACATCACCCAGAAGGGCTATCCGGACGAGTTCGCGGCCGCCGGCGCCTGGATCAAGGCCATGCCGAGGCCGCGCTTCGTCATCGTGGGCAATCATGACGTGCCCTACTGGGATGTGGCGGCGCGGCTGTTCTGGCCGTGGAAGGCGTTCGAGACGGCGACCGGCCATCCGGCCCATGACGGAGAGTTCGTTTCCGACGCCGTCATGGTGCGGGGCGTCACCACCGCCCGCGGCTGGCAGGCGCGGGCCAACTGGTCCAAGGGCGTCATCGACCTGGAGCAGACCCGGCGCGCGGCCGAGGCCCTGCGCGCGGCGCCGGTCGGGGCGCTGAGGATCCTGGCCTGTCACCATCCGCTGATCGAGATGATCGGCGCGCCCATGACCGGCGAGGTCAGGCGCGGCGAGGCGGCGGCGACGATCTTCGCCGAGGCGGGGGTCGACCTGATCACCACGGGCCATGTGCATGTGCCGTTCGCCCTGCCCATCGACCTGTCGGACCGTTGTTCCTACGCCATCGGCTGCGGGACCCTGTCGCACCGCGAGCGCGGCACCCCGCCCGGCTTCAACGAGATTCTCTGGGACAAACACCAGATCACCGTCAACGCCATCGCCTGGACCGGCGACCGGTTCGAATGCAGCAAGTCCTGGAAGCTGCCGCGCCGCCAGGACACCCGCCACGCCGAGACCGCACCGAACCCGGCCGTGCCGGGGGAGAAGGAGTCCGCAGCAGTTTGAAAGGGCGCGGATCGGGATGACGCCCTGTCCGGCCGCGAGCGCCGCCCAAACAAAAAGCCGCGACCCGAAGGCCGCGGCTCTTGTCTGCGACGCTGGCCTCAGCCGGCTAGATGCGCGTCCCGCGTCCCCGAAGTCCGCCCGCGACCAGCGAGATGACGAACAGGATGATGGCGATCACGGCGACGAACTTGGCGATTTCGAACGAGAAGTTGGCGATCCCGCCGAAGCCGAGAATGGCGGCGACGAGGGCGACAACCAGGAAAATAATGGCCCAGCGAATCATGGACGGCCCTCCTTGAAAGGGGTTGATGACAGGCGCCGCCCAACCTCGACGCCGCCTGTCTGATCAACGTGCCAATGGCTTTGCCGTTCCGCCTATCGCCGGTACCGCGTGTGCGATTTCTCGGTGAAGGCCGCCGCGACCATGGTCGCCAGCGCCGGGTTGCGCAGGAAGATCCAGCCGCCGGCAAGCGCGGCGACCGTGCCGAGGATCGGACGCGTGCGGAACAGGGCATAGGCCCGGCCGCCGAGACCTTCGGGCTCTTCTTCCTCGACCTCGTCATCCATCACGCCGGCGGCGTTAAGGAAGACGACGGCCGTGATGATCGCGATCAGGGCGAAGACCCCGGCCGTGATGGCGGCGGCGCCCAGGGCGGGCAGGACCAGGGCGAGCGCATAATACAGGGTCGCGCCCAGGGCGACGATCGCCACGAAGGCGCTGGCGGCGACCACGAAGGCCGCCGTCAGTTTCTTGATCAGCCCCTTGCCGATCATCAGCGGCGACGACCCGCCAGCAGCAGGCCGAGCACGACGCCGACACCCAGGGCGATGGCGGTCGACTGGACCGGACGTTCCTGGACCCGTTCGGTGATGTAGCGCTGGGCTTCATCGAAACGCTCCGAGGCGTCGTCGTAATACTCGCGGCCGCGCACGCGGGCCTGGTCGTAATAGCCGCGCGCCTGGTCGCGCACTTCCTCGGCGCGTTCGCGGATGCGCGCGTCGGCCTCGGCGGCCTTTTCGCGCAGGCGCGCCTCGGTCTCGGCCGCCCTGGCCTTCAGCCGCGCGGTTTCTTCGCGGGCGCCGACCTTCAGGTCCTCCTTGAGGGTGTTCAGGTCGTTCTTGATGTCTTCTCTAGCCTTGGTGGTCGCCATGGTGCCGCGCTCCGTTTTGTCAGCTTTACCGTAGATACAGGCCTAGGTCCCTGAACGCCAGATTGCGGCGGCGGTTCCTTTGCGGCGCAGCAAGAAGGGCGGCTGGTGGTGGGTGATGGGTAACGGGTGGAGGCAGGGTTTCAGCCGCCGGTCACGCGCCGGCAGCCACTTCTCAAAACCCGCGAGCGCTCTACAACCGCAACCATGACCTCTTTCCTGTTTCCCCCCGCCCCGACCGTTTCCCTGCCCGTCGTCGGCGATGCGCGCCGTTTTCCGGTGCGGCGCATCCTGTGCGTGGGCCAGAACTATGCGGCCCATGCGCGCGAGATGGGCAATGATCCGACGCGCCAGGCGCCCTTCTTCTTCTCCAAACCCGCCGACGCCATCGTTACGGACGGCGGCGACCCGGCCTATCCGTCGGCGACGGCGAACCTGCACTACGAGGTCGAGTTGGTGGCGGCGATCGGCGAGGGTGGAGCCATCGTCGGATGGGCCGTCGGCGTCGATCTGACGCGGCGCGATCTTCAGGCCCAGGCCAAGGAAAAGGGTCGGCCGTGGGATGCGGCCAAGGGATTCGACCAGTCGGCGCCCTGCGGCCCCCTGACGCTCGGCGCCCTGCCGGAGCCGGAGGGGGCCATCGTCCTCACCGTCAACGGCGAGACGAAACAGTCGTCGACCCTGGCCGAGATGATCTGGAACCCCGCCGAGATCGTCGGGAAGGCGGGCGAACTGTGGGCGCTCCAGCCCGGCGACCTGATCTTCACGGGCACGCCCGAGGGCGTCGGGCCCCTGGTCGCGGGCGATGTGGTCGAGGCGACCGTCGCCGGTCTCGAAACCTTGAGGTTCACGGTTCGATGATCCTCCACGGCTATTTCCGTTCCAGCGCCGCCTACCGGACGCGCATCGCCCTGAACCTGAAGGGCGTCGCCTACGAACAGCAGGACATCGACCTGCGCACCGGGGCGCAGCGGTCGGAGGCCTTCCTCAGGCTGAACCCGCAGGGGCTGGTGCCCGCGCTGGAAGTGGACGGCGCGGTCCTGACCCAGAGCACGGCCATCCTGGAGTGGCTGGACGAGACCTATGCCGAGCCGCCGCTGATGCCCGGGAGCGCCATCGGCCGGGCCCAGGTGCGGGGGCTGATCGGGCTGATCGCCTCGGACATCCATCCGCTGAACAACCTGCGCGTCCTGACCGAACTGCGGACGACCTTCGGGGCCGATCAAACGCAGATCGACGCCTGGGCCGGACGCTGGATGGTCCCGGGGTTCGAGGCCCTGACCGCCCTGACGGCGAAGCAGGGCAGGGGCTGGCTGCACGGCGACGCCCCGACCCTGGCGGACTGCTATCTGATCCCGCAGCTCTATTCGGCGCGGCGGTTCAATGTGGACCTGGCGCCCTTCGCCGCCCTGACGGCGATCGAGGCGCGGGCCCTGGCCCACCCCGCCTTCGCCGCCGCCCATCCGGACCGGCAGCCCGGCGCCGACTGACCGACTCACGTTCTGCCGGTAAGGAACAGGTAGGGTCTCCCTCAGCATCGCTTAAGCATTGCCGGTGCAGAATGGTCGGGTGAAATCAGGCGTTTCCCCTTCCCCGGCCGCGAAGCTGGCCCTGGCGGTCGTGACCGAGCCTGAGCGCGCGCTCCCGATTCCCGTCGGCGCACGCGAAGAGGCGATGCGGACCCTGTTGCAGACGGCCGCAGACGCCGGCGTCGCCCTGATCGCCACCCGCCCCCAGGGCGACGGCGAGCGGCTGCTGGGACAGGCCTGGCCCTTCCCCTCGCCCTTCTCCGTTTCCGTGCGCACCGTGGCCCTGTCCGAAGGCCTGGACCGGGTCGAGGCCCGCGCCCGTCGTTCGCTGGAGCGGATGGGCCTGCCGCGCGGCGACGTCCTGCTGGCGTCCGGGGCGGGCGATCTGGCCGGGGCCGAGGGTCGCGCCCTGTGGGACCGGATGCAGGCGCTGAAGGACCGCGGCCTGTACAAACGCATCGGTTTCATGGCGACGATGGAGGACGGGCCGACGCTTCTGGCGCGCCGCTTCCAGCCCGACGTGGTGCAGATGCCCTGCAATATTCTCGACCAGCGGCCGGTGACCGAGGGCGTGCTGAGCGACCTCGCGGGGCTGGGCGTCGACGTCCATGTCTCGTCGGTGTTCGCACGCGGCCTGTTGTTCACCAATCAGGAAAACCTGCCGCCGCATCTGGCCGGCCACGGGGTCGCCCTGTCGCGCACCCGGCGTCGGCTGGCCGAGGCGCGGATCGATCCGATGCAGGCGGCCCTGGCCTTCTGCCTCGGCCTGCCGCCGGCTGCGGCAGTGATAGCCAGCGTCGCCTCCGCCGCCGAACTGCGCGCCGTCCTGGCCGCCGCCCACGCGCCGCGTCCCGACCTGGACTGGGACGCCCTGGCCTTCCAGGAACCCGCCGTCCTCAGCGCCGGATACCGCCGGCAGTTCGCGGCCTGATCCTCCAATCCTCCCCCGCTGGGGGAGGTGGCGCGGCGCCCCTTCGCGGCGTGACGGAGGGGGCTCGCACCCGTTTCCGTGTTCGCGGATGGCCCCCTCCACCCCAGCGCAAGCGCGCTGCGGTCCCCCTCCCCCGATGGGGGAGGAATAGCTTGAGCCGACGCCGACGATCCGTCACCCTGACGGACCGTCATGAACGCCCCCCTCTCCCATCCGCCGAAGACCGATGCGACCGCTCCCGATCAGGGCGTTGTCACGCCCTTTATGGCCCAGTATCTGGCGGCCAAGGCGTCGCAGCCGGATGCGGTGCTGTTCTTCCGCATGGGCGATTTCTATGAGCTGTTCTTCAGGGACGCCGAGGTGGTCGCCGCCGCCATCGGACTGACCCTGACCAAACGCGGCAAGCATCTGGGCGAGGACATCGCCATGTGCGGCATGCCCCACCATGCGGCCGAGGGCTATATCGCCCGGCTGATCCGCCAGGGCTTCCGCGTCGCCATCTGCGAACAGATGGAGGACCCCGCCGAGGCGAGGAAGCGCGGCTCCAAATCCATCGTCCGGCGCGACATCGTGCGGGTGGTGACGCCGGGGACCCTGACCGAGGATTCGCTGCTGGATGCGCGCGGCGCCAACCGGCTGGCGGCCGTGGCGATCCGCAAGGGCCGCGCGGCCGTAGCGGTGGTCGAGCTGTCGGCGGGCGCCGTGGACTGCGTCGCCTGCGATATCGGCGATCTGGGCGCGACGCTTGCGGCGTTTCGGCCGAGCGAGGTGCTGGTCACCGACAAACTCTATTCCGATCCCGATCTGAAAGGCGCGCTCGACGGCTCGGGCGGCGTGGTCCAGGCGCTCGCGTCCGCCGTGGCCGAACCGGCGGCGGCGGGCGGTCGGGTCGCGCGCCTGTATGGCGTGGCCTCGCTGGACGGGTTCGGGGCGTTCGAGGAGGCGGAGGTCTCTGCGCTCGGGCTGATCGCCGCCTATCTCGAGACCACCCAGGCGGGCAAGGTCCCGGCCCTGGCGCCGCCGCGCCGGTCGGGCGATGCGGGCTTCCTCGCCATCGATCCGGCGACGCGGCTGAGCCTGGAGATCGACCGGACGCAGCGGGGCGAGCGCGAGGGGTCGCTGCTGGCCTGTATCGACCGGACGGTGACTTCGGGCGGGGCGCGGGCCCTGGCCGAGCGGATCGCCCGGCCGCTGCGCAATCCGGTCGAGATCAATCATGGACTCGATGCGGTCGAATGGCTGCTGGAGCGGCGCGCGCTGCGACGGGACCTGCGCGACGGGCTGAAGGCGTCGGCCGATGTGGCGCGCGCCGTGTCGCGGCTGGCGCTCGGACGCGGCGGACCGCGGGACCTGGCCGCCATCCGGGCGGGCCTGACCATCGCCGAGGCTCTCGCCGGCCTGTTCACGGTCTCGCCTGACCCCCTCACCGGTCCGCCGGCGCGGATCGTCGCCTGTCTCGACCGGCTGACCCTGTCGCCCGATCTGGCGCGGCTGATGCTCGATCTCGCCGGGGGGCTGGCCGAGGAGCCGCCGCATCTGGCGCGCGACGGCGGCTTCGTGACGCCGGGCTTCCGGCCCGAGCTGGACGCGGCGCGGACGCTCAGGGACGACAGTCGTCGCGTCGTCGCCGACCTGGAGGCCCGCGCCGTGGCCGACAGCGGCGTGCCGTTCAAGGTGCGGCACAATGCGGTGCTCGGCTATTTCCTCGAGACCACGGCCAAACACGCCGAGCCCCTGTTCCGGGCCGGGCCGGAGAGCCCCTTCATCCACCGCCAGACCCTGGCGGCCCAGGTGCGGTTCACGACGGTCGAACTGTCGGAACTGGATGCGAAGATCAGCCAGGCCGGGCACCGGGCGCTGGCCATGGAGGGCGAGACCTTCGAGGTCTGGCGTCAGACGGTCCAGGCGCTGGCCATGCCGTTGCAGGCGGTGGCCGACGCCCTGGCCGAACTCGACGCCACCGCCGCCCTCGCCGAATGGGCCGAGGAGGTGGGGGCGGTCCGACCCGTGGTGGACGATTCGAAGGTCTTCGCTGTCGAGGCCGGCCGGCATCCGGTGGTCGAGGCCGCGGTGAAGCGGGCCGGCGATCCGTTCACGCCCAACGACTGCAGGCTGGACGGGGACGGGGCGGGATGCGCGCGCCTCAGCATCGTCACCGGGCCGAACATGGCCGGCAAGTCGACCTTCCTGCGCCAGAACGCCCTGCTGGTGGTGCTGGCGCAAGGGTCCTGTTTCGTGCCGGCGAAATCGATGCGGCTGGGCGTCGTCGACCGGCTGTTCAGCCGCGTCGGGGCCGGGGACGATCTGGCGCGGGGACGCTCCACCTTCATGATGGAGATGGTCGAGACGGCCGCCATCCTGACCCAGGCCACGCCACAGAGTTTCATCGTTCTGGACGAGATTGGGCGCGGCACGGCCACCTATGACGGCCTCGCCATCGCCTGGGCCTGCGCCGAGGCCCTGCACGACGTGAACCGGTCCCGGACCCTGTTCGCCACCCACTATCACGAGCTGGCGCGGCTGGAGGAGCGGCTGGACCACGTCTGCAACCTGTCCATGAAGGCCAAGGAGTGGAACGGCGAACTGGTCTTTCTGCACGAGGCGGCGCCGGGGGCGGCGGACCGGTCCTACGGCGTCCAGGTGGCCAAGCTGGCCGGGGTGCCTCCGGCCGTGGTCGCCCGTGCGCGGGCCGTGCTGGACCGGTTGGAGACCGAAAAGGCCGCGCATGGGCGGCTCGACGACCTGCCGCTGTTCGCGGTGATGGAGCCGCCTGCGCCGGCCTTGAAATCGGCCATCGATGAGGCGGTGGCGGCCCTGGATCCCGATGCGCTCAGCCCGCGCGAGGCGCTGGAGGCGCTCTACCGGCTGAAGGGGCTGGCGCGGTGACGCCGCACCATTCCTCCCCCATCGGGGGAGGGGGACCACGAAGTGGTGGAGGGGGCCAACCCCGGACACTGATTGCGCGGCGGGCCCCCTCCGTCACGGCGCAAAGCCGCGCCGCGCCACCTCCCCCGAGGGGGGAGGATTAGATGTCCGCCCTCGACGCCCGCCTCGACGCCGTCGTCTCCGGTCCGGGGGTGCGGCCCGCCGTCGCGGCCATCCTGAAAGCCCACTACGACGCGGCGCGCGAGAAGATCGCGGCGAAACTCGCGGCCGGTCTGCCGGGCGTGGAGGTGGCGCGCCTCTATTCCGCGGCGGCCGACGAGCTGCTGCTCGCGCTGTGGCGGTTCACGACCGAGACCCTCTATCCGTCCCACAACCCGACCGAGGCGGAGAAGCTGAGCCTGATCGCGGTGGGGGGTTACGGGCGGGGCGTGCTGGCGCCGTTTTCGGATCTGGACCTGGTCTTCCTGCGGCCGTGGAAGACCACGGCGCGGACCGAGACGGTGGCCGAGTTCATGCTCTACGTCCTGTGGGACCTCGGGCTCAAGGTCGGGTCGTCGGCCCGGTCGGTGGACGAGGCCCTGTCGCTGGCCCGCTCCGACATGACCATCCGCACGGCGCTTCTGGAGGCCCGGCCTCTGGCGGGCGACGAACAGGTCACCGAGAATTTCCTCTGGCGCTTCCAGGGCATGGTCACCAACGCCGATCCGCGCCCCTTCATCGCCGCCAAGATGGAGGAGCGCGATGGCCGCCACGCCCGGGCCGGCGCCGTCCGCTATCGCGTCGAGCCGAACATCAAGGACGGCAAGGGGGGGCTGCGCGACCTCAACACCCTGTTCTGGATCGCGCGGTCGCTGGCCCCGGAAAGCCCGCTGGGCGCCCGGGTGCTGGATGAACTTCTGACGCCGCGCGAGCGCCGGGCCTTTGAAGAGGCCTTCGACTTCCTCTGGCGGGTGCGGTGTCATCTGCATCTGGCGGCCGGACGCGCCGAGGAGAAGCTGACCTTCGACCTCCAGCCCGAGGTGGCCCGGCGGATGGGGTGGCGCGGCCGGGGCGACGAGCCGGCGGTCGAGCGGTTCATGCGCCGCTACTTCCTGGTCGCCCGCGACGTCGGGGCCCTGACCCGGGCCATGAGCGCGACGCTGGAGGCCCGCCATCAGAAGAAGACGATGAGCCTGTCGCGGCTGATCCCGGGGCGGAAGCGGGACCTGGGCGTGCCCGGCTTCATCGAGGACGGCGGGCGGCTGTCGGTCACGGGGCCGGAGGTCTTCGCCGAGGACCCGGTCAAGCTGCTGACGCTGTTCGTCACCGCCGACCAGCATGACCTCGATGTCCATCCCCACGCCTTTTCGGCCATCACCCGGTCGCTGTCGCTGGTGACGCCCCGGCTGCGGCGCGACCCGCGCGCCACGGCCGCCCTGCTGCATCTGCTGGCCCACGGCCAGCGGCCCTACCGGGTGCTGACCATCATGAACGAGGCCGGGCTGCTGGGCCGGTTCCTGCCCGAATGGGGCCGGATCGTCGGCCAGACCCAGTTCAACATGTACCACGCCTATACGGTCGACGAGCATACGCTGCAGGCCATCGGCATCATCAACGACATCCAGCGCGGCAAGCTCAAGGACGACCACCCCCTGGCCACCGAGGTGATCCATCTGATCGCCGATCCGGAGGCCCTGATGCTGGCCATGCTGCTGCATGACGTCGGCAAGGGCGGGGAGCGGGGGCAGCTGGAGGACGGGGCCATCGCCGCGCGCCGGGCCTGCGAACGACTGGGGGTCGATCCCCGGCGGATCGAGATCGTGGTCTGGCTGGTGCGGCATCACCTGGCCCTGTCCGACTACGCGCAGAAGCGGGACATTTCCGATCCTGCGACCGTGCAGGCCTTTGCCGAGATCGTCGGCGATCCCGAGCGGTTGCGGATGCTGCTGGTCCTGACGGTGGCCGATATCCGCGCCGTCGGGCCGGGGGTCTGGAACAGCTGGAAGGGCCAGTTGATGCGCAGCCTCTACGGCCGGGTCGAGGCCCTGTTCCGGGGCGAGACTGCCGTCGGGGCCGACCCCCTGGCCGACCACGCTGACCTCGTCGCCCGCGCCTGCGCCACCGGGGCGGCGGCCGAGGCGCGCCGGGGACCGGGCACGATGGAGGCCACGACCGAAATCGCCCTGGCCGCCCGCGACCGGCCGGGCCTGTTCGCCGATCTGACGGCAGTGCTCGCGGCGGCGGGGGCCGACGTCGCCGGGGCCCGGGTGGCGACCGCCGCCGACGGCACGGCCCTGGACGTGTTCCAGGTCCAGGACGGGGCCGACCGTCCCTATGGTCACGACGAGCCGCGCCGCCTCACCTCCCTGATCGCTGCGCTGGAGGCGGCGGCGCGCGGCGAGACGCCGATCGCCCCCCCCGCCATGCCCGCGCCTTCGCCCCGGCGTGCCGTGTTCGACGTTCGTCCCGTGGTCATGATCGACGCCGCCGCCAGTGAGGGAGCGACGGTGATCGAGGTCTCCGGCGCCGACCGGCCGGGCCTGCTGGCCGAGCTGTCCCGCACCCTGTCGGATCACGCCCTGTCGATCCGTTCGGCCCATGTCGCGGGGTTTGGAGAGCGGGCGGTGGACAGCTTCTATGTGACCGATGCCGAGGGCCGTAAGATCACGTCGGACGCCGTGCTGGACGAGGTCCATGCGGCGCTGGAAGCCGTGCTGGACCGGGCGCCCGAGCAGCCGCAGGGCCGTCGCATCACCGCCGCCCGCGCCAGCGCCCGCGACGTGTCCGACCTGAGGCCCCGCAAGGCCGTTTCGCCCGGGCCGGAACCGCGCTAAGGGCCATTGAAATTCCGCTCATCCCCGCGACAGCGGGGACCCGGACCTTTGGATGATCGGCGCCGCCTTGCCTGCACTGACGTTGATCCTGCGCAGAAGTGAATCACCCAGGACCTGGATCCCCGCTGTCGCGGGGACGAGCGGGAAAATCTAGAGTGAGCCTGGCCCGCAACACGCTCGTTCAGGCGACCCTGACGCTGGGCAGCCGCATTCTGGGTTTCGCCCGCGACCTGGTCCTGTCGGCCCGCTTCGGCCAGGGGCCGATGATGGACGCCTTCACCACGGCCCTGATGCTGCCCAACATGTTCCGCCGCCTGTTTGCGGAAGGGGCCTTCGCCCAGGCCTTCGTGCCCATCTATGGCGGCGTGCGCGCGCGTGACGGCGAGGAAGCGGCGGCCGTGACCGCGTCCGAGGCCCTCAGCTTCATGTTCGCGGTCGTGGCCGGGTTCTGCATCGTCCTGCAGGTCGCCATGCCCTGGATCATGCCGGTGCTGCTTTCGGCCTATCGGGACGACAGCGGCGTGATGTTCGCAGCGACCACGGCCGCCCAGCTGACCATGCCCTATCTGGCCTGCATGACCATCGCCTCGCTGCTGTCCGGCGTGCTGAATACCTCGGGCCGGTTCGCCCTGTCGGCGGGCGTGCCGGTGTTCCTGAACCTGTGCACCCTCGTGCCCCTGCTGGCCCCCAGCTTCCTTCCGATGAGCCAGCCGACGACCCTGCTGGCCGTCTCGGCCGCCGTCACCGTGTCCGGCGTGATCCAGGCGGGGCTGTTGTGGTGGGGCGTGCGGCGGCTGGGCATCCGGCTGAACCTGTCCTGGCCCCGGCTGACGGCCGGCGTGTCGCGCACGCTGAAGCTGGCCATTCCTGGCGTGCTGGCGGGCGGGGCCCTGCAGCTGAACTCGGTGGTCAGCCAGCTGCTGACCGGGTCGAACGAGGGGGCCCGCTCGGTGCTCTACAACGCCGACCGGCTGTACCAGCTGCCGCTCGGCCTCGTCGGCGTCGCCATCGGCCTGGCCCTGGTGCCGCGCCTGACCAGGGCCTTCGTCTCGGGCGACCACGAGGGCGGGCGACGCACGCTGGACGACGGCATCACCCTGTCCATGGCCTTCACCCTGCCGGCCGCCGTGGCCCTGTTCGTCATTCCCTTCTTCATCATCGACGCCACGGTGACTCGCGGGGCCTTCACCAGCCTGGATGCGGCCCGGACCGCCGATGTGCTGCGCCAGTTCGCCTGGGGCGTGCCCGCCTTCGTCCTGGCCAAGGTCCTGACCCCGCCCTTCTTCGCGCGGGAGGACACGCGCCGCCCGATGATCTTCGCGGTGATTTCGGTCGTGGTGACCGTGGCCCTGGGCTCAGGTCTGTTCTTCTGGTTCAGCCGGATCGGCATCGACGGGGTGCTGGGCCTGGCCATCGCCACTTCGGTCTCGGCCTGGATCAATGTCGCGCTTCTGGGCGGGACCCTGATCCGCGAAGGGGTCTGGGCCCCCTCCGTCCGGTTCGTCGGCAGGTTCTCGCGCGTGCTGGCCGCATCGGCCGTCATGGCCGTCGTCCTGATCCCCGCCAGCCTCTTCTACCGCGAGCTCAGCCAGAGTCTGTTCGCCAAGGAGATCGCCGTGATCGCGGTCGTCGGCGTGGGCGCTCTTGTGTATGGCGTCTGCATCGTGCTTTTCCGCGCCGTCAGCCTCTCCGAACTGAAGGCGACGCTGCGACGTGAACCGGGGGCGTCCACCCCCACCGGACTCGAGTAATGACTGACGCTTCTGCGACCGCCCCCGCCTACACCGGCCCGCGCCGCATCCTGAGCGGCATCCAGGCCTCCGGCGCCCTGCACCTGGGCAACTATCTGGGGGCTTTGAAGCGGTTCACGGCGCTGCAGGATTCCGGCGCGCCCTGTTTCCTGTTCGTGGCCGACCTGCACGCCATCACCGTGTGGCAGGACCCGGCCCTGCTGGCCGCCCAGACGCGCGAGATCGCGGCCGCCTATATCGCCTCGGGCCTGGACCCCGCGAAATCGACCATCTTCCCGCAGTCGGCCGTGCGCGCCCACGCCGAACTGGCCTGGATCCTGAACTGCGTCGCCCGCCTCGGCTGGCTCGACCGGATGACCCAGTTCAAGGAGAAGTCGGGCAAGCACAAGGAACGGGCCTCGGTCGGCCTCTACACCTACCCCGTGCTCCAGGCCGCCGACATCCTGCTCTACAAGGCGACCGAGGTGCCGGTGGGCGAGGACCAGAAACAGCATCTGGAACTGACCCGTGACATCGCCGGCAAGTTCAACACCGACTTCAACGCCCCGGGCTATTTCCCCCTGCCCGAACCCCTGATCCAGGGGCCGGCGACGCGGGTCATGAGCCTGCGGGACGGGGCGGCCAAGATGTCCAAGTCTGACCCTTCGGACCAGAGCCGCATCAACCTGACCGACGACGCCGACACGATCGCGTCCAAGATCCGCAAGTCCAAGACCGACATGGGCGTCATGCCCGAGCCCGGCGAGGGCCTGGACGACCGGCCCGAGGTGAAGAACCTGATCGCCATCTACGCCGCCCTGTCCGACCGCACGCGCGAGGAGATCACGGCCGAGTTCGCAGGCCAGGGCTTCGGCGCCTTCAAGCCGGCTCTGGCCGACCTGGCCGTGTCGTCGCTGGCGCCTGTCACGGCCGAGATGCGGCGCCTGATGGATGACCCGGCCGAGATCGACCGCGTCCTCAGGGACGGCGCCGAACGCGCCGCCGGGATCGCCGACCCGGTCATCGCCGAGGTCAAGAAAATCGTCGGCTTCTGGCAGGCCTGATCGCGTCCCCGCCCGCGCGGGGATGACGAGGGTGAGCGGTTTTCGGACCTGGCCTCGTCACCGGGGCTGACGCGAAATCTTCTGCGCGCTAAGGCGTGGCCATGACCCATCCGCTGGACCGCGCCGTGTGGAATGCCCTGACCAGCCGGTTGTCGGGCTTCGTCACCGCCGACTCCGATGCGCGCGCCGTGAGGATCGATCCGGAGGTCGGGATCTTCGTCTCCGGCGCCGATGCGGAACCCGAAACGCTGACGGCGATGGCCGCACTGGCCCGGGCTCACCCCGGTGCGGGACTGGTCGAGAAGACCGGCGGGCCGCTGGCCGAAGTCGACCTGCCGGGCGTCGAGGTGATCAACCGCATCCCGCTGCTCCAGATGGTCTGCGAGGTCCTGACGCCGGGTGGACCGGACCTCGCGTTCGAGACCCTGACCGAGACGGATGCGCCCGAGATGCTGGCGCTCGCGACCCTGACCCGGCCCGGCCCCTTCCGATCAAGGACGCGGCGGCTGGGGCCCTTCATCGGGGTCAGGCAGGACGGGCGGCTGGTGGCCATGGCCGGGCGGCGGCTGCGGGTCGACGGCTTCACCGAGCTCAGCGGCGTCTGCACCCATCCCGATCATCGCGGACGCGGCTATGCGGGGGGTCTGTCGCGGGCGGTGGTCGGGGAGATCCTGGCGACCGGCGAGGCCGCCTTCCTGCACGCCTTTGCCGGGCATGACGCGACCATCGCCTTCTACCGGTCGCTGGGATTCGAGGCCCGGGCGGCGATGACCTATACCATCCTCAAGTAGCGGAGAGCCGGATGAGCGAGCACGTCGCGACCATCGCCTGGAGCCGGGGCGACCAGCCCTTCACGGACAAGCGCTATTCCCGCGCTCACGACTGGACCTTCGACGGCGGGGCGGTGGTGCGCGGGTCCTCGGCGCCGTCGAGCGTGCGCATCCCCTTCTCCGACCCGTCGGCGGTCGATCCGGAGGAGGCTCTGGTGGCCTCCCTGTCCAGCTGTCACATGCTGTGGTTCCTCGACTTCGCGGCGCGCGCCGGCCTGGTCGTGGACCGGTATGTCGACCAGGCCTCGGGCGTCCTGGGCCATGACGGCGCCGGGCGCAGATATATGAGCGAGGTGACCCTGCGGCCCGTCACGGCCTTCGCCGGTCGCCAGCCGGATCAGGCCGAACTGGACCAGCTGCACCACGAGGCGCACGAGAGTTGCGACATGGCCAACTCGGTCAGGGCGACGGTCCGGGTCGAAGCCTCGCTTGGCTGACCCGGCGCTCCGCCTGGGTGTCCATCAGGCGGCGGCGTGGACCGGACGCGGCGCGACGGCGACGTCTTCCAGCAGGGCGCGGAAGCGGCGGATCGCCTCGCCGGTCAGTTCGGCATCGTATTTCATCGGCAGGGCCGTCATCGGCTCGTCGAAACTGTGGGTGCCCGGCGCGATCCAGGTCTCGACCTCGGCGCCGCAGTTGCGGACCATGTCATGGACCCGCTCTGCGTTGCGGACCGTGGTCAGGTGGTCCCGTTGCGAGATGACGGCCAGGGTCTTGGGACAATGCCGCCAGGGCCGCATCCGGTTCAGGGCCGCGACGCCCACATAGGGATAGGCCAGCCAGGTCGCCTTGACGCCCGACAGGTCGGCGGTCTCCGCGTCCCTGACGCCCAGCGCCTTCGCCGGACCCGGATCACAGCTCATGGCCTCCATGATGCCCCAGCCGCCGTGGCTCCAGCCGGCCAGGGCGATGCGGGTCTCGTCGACGTCGGGCCGGGCCGAGACGCCCTGGATCGAGGCCACGACGTCGCCGCCCCGCTCCCAGCCGCGCAGCATCAGGCCGGTGCAGACCGTGGCCATGGCGAACTCGCGCGACCAGCCGCGCGGGGCGTAGGAGTCGACGATCACCGCCCGCCAGCCCGCCGCCTTCGCCGCCTGGGCGTACATCGGCAAATGGCCGCGCAGGCCGCCGCAGCCGTGGAACAGGATCGCCGTCGGCCGCGGCCGGTCGTCGTCGGGGCCGACGACGGTGGCGAAGGGCTCAAGCTTCGCCCAGCGGTCGGAGAGGGTGTCCATGGCGACACCCTATGACGTCCCCTCTCCCGTTGGGAGAGGGCTTGAGCCTCCGGGAGCGTAGCGATCGGCCAGGCGAAAGGGTGAGGGCCGTGCGTCACCGGTAAGAGCCGACCCTCATCCGTCTCGCTTCGCGAGCCACCTTCTCCCAACGGGAGAAGGAAGACGGTTCAGTGCCGGAACACCCGCACGCCGGTGAAGGCCATGGCGATGTTCTGTTCGTCCGCCGCGGCGATGACCTCGGCGTCGCGCATGGAACCGCCCGGCTGGATCACCGAGGTGGCGCCGGCCGCCACGGCTTCCAGCAGACCGTCGGCGAAGGGGAAGAAGGCTTCCGACGCACAGGCCGATCCCTGGGCCAGCGAGTGCGCCAGACCCTTGGCCTCGCCGGCTTCCCTGGCGCGGATGGCGGCGATGCGGGCCGAGTCGCGGCGGTTCATCTGGCCGGCGCCGATGCCGGCGGTCTGGCCGTCCCTGGCATAGACGATGGCGTTGGACTTGACGTGTTTGGCGATCGTGAAGGCGAACAGCATGTCCTCGATCTCCTGAGGCGTCGGCTGGCGGCGGGTGACGATCCTGAGGTCCGAAGGCTTGATCAGGCTGCGGTCGCGCGACTGGACCAGGAAGCCGCCGGCGACCGAACGGAAGACTTCGCCCGGGCCATGCGGGTCGGGCAGGCCGTCGGTGATGAGCAGGCGCAGGTTCTTCTTGGCCGCGAAGACAGCCCTGGCCTCGTCGTCGGCGCCGGGGGCGATGACGACCTCGGTGAAGATTTCGGTGATGGCGCGGGCGTCGGCGCCGGTCAGCGGGCGGTTGACGGCGATGACGCCGCCGAAGGCCGAGACGGCGTCACATTCCAGAGCGCGTGCATAGGCCTCGCCAAGGTCCTTGCCGACCGCCACGCCGCAGGGGTTGGCGTGTTTGACGATGACGCAGGCGGGGCTTTCGAACTCGGCGACCAGCTCATAGGCGGCGTCGGCGTCGGCGATGTTGTTGTAGCCCAGCTCCTTGCCCTGGATCTGGGTGGCGTGGGCGACGCCCGGGCGGGTTTCCCCCGTGCGGTAGAAGGCGCCCGTCTGATGCGGGTTCTCGCCGTAGCGCAGGGTCTGGGCCAGCGAACCGGCGATGGATTTGCGGGCCGGGGCGGCGTCTTCCAGCTGTCCCGCGAACCAGCCCGAGACGGCGGCGTCATAGGCGGCGGTGCGGGCGAAGGCGCGGGCGGCCAGCTGTTTGCGCAGGGCCAGCGACGTCGAACCGGAGGCCTTCAGGGCCTCGACGATCAGGCCAATGCTTTCACCATCCACGGCGACGGCGACATAGCCGTGGTTCTTGGAGCCCGAGCGGATCATGGCCGGGCCGCCGATGTCGATGTTCTCGATCACGGCGTCGAAGCCGGCGCCCGAGGCGACGGTTGATTCGAACGGGTACAGATCAATCCACACGATATCGATCGGACCGATGCCGTGCTCGTCCATCGCCGCCCTGTGATCGGCGGCGTCGCGCACGCCCAGCAGGCCGCCGTGGACCACGGGATGCAGGGTCTTGACCCGGCCGTCCATCATCTCGGGGAAGCCGGTCAGGTCGGCGACGTCCTTCACCGGCAGGCCGAAGCCGGCGATGGCGGCGCGGGTGCCGCCGGTCGAGACCAGTTCGACCCCGGCCTCGTGCATCGCGCGCGCGGCGTCCTCCAGCCCCGTCTTGTCCGACAGGGAGATCAGGGCGCGGACGGGCGTCACCGCGTCGGGGGCGGGCGGAAAGTCGGGTGCGGCGGGCATGGGCGTATCCGGGGGAGGGGAAGGATGCGCGCGCGTCTAGCACCACGGGGCGCCGGGGTCACCTGATGGCGGGTCGCGAACCTAGACCCGGATGTCGAGCAGCTGGCCGAGACGGGGCAGGCGGGGGGAGTCCGGCTCGCTCGTCTGGGCGGTCTGGAGCGTCTGCGCGGCCTGCGGACGGGTCTGGGCCGCCTGGACTTCGTTGAGCGCCGCCCGGAAGAAGGCGGCTTGCGCGGCCTTCGCCTGGGCCGACGGTCCCGCCGGGCTCGTGGCGGGCAGGGTCTGCGGGATGTCGGGTCGAATCGCACTCATGCCGACAGGGTTAACGAATGCTGTCGAGAAAGGGTTAACGACAGTCCTGGCGGGCTATCGCTCGCGGCTTGGGCCCGGGGTCAGTCAGGTCGTTTCGCCAGCCGCGTTGAGGGACATCATCCGGCGCAGCCGGCTCTCGACATCCGCCATGCGGTAGGGCTTGGCGAAGATCTGCGAGCCCGCGAGATGCTCCGGCAGGATGCTGGTTTCGTCGTATCCCGTGCTGAAGGCGAACGGGATGCCGCGGTCCTTGAGAATGCCGGCGACTTCCCAGGACATCTCGCCGTCGAGATTGACGTCCAGCAGAGCGGCATCGAACGTCTCGGTTTGAGCGAGCCTGATCGCCTCGCCCAGGCGCGTGGCCGGACCGACCATCGTCCAGGACAGATCCTCGCACATCGCCTCCAGGGTCAGGATCACCAGATAGGAGTCCTCGACGATCAAGAGTCTCGGCTTGTCGGGAATCTCATAGGCGGGAACGGGAGCCGTCGGCGGTTCGACCCGCATCAAGGCTCTTTCGCCGATTTCCACCAGGGCCGATTTGGGCAGCATGATCTCGCAGACGACACCCGTCGGCGCATAATCGATCGCAGCCCTGCCGCCGGTCTCCAGGGCGAGGGCGCGCTCGATCAGGCTGGAGCCGAAGCCGCGTCGCGTGGGCGGGGCCACATGCGGTCCGCCGCTCTCGCGCCATATCAGGATCAGGGACCCGTCATCGGGAACCCGCCAGGAGACGGAGACCTGCCCCTCGACCCGCGAAAGGGATCCGAACTTGGCCGCGTTGGTGGCCAGTTCGTGCAGGGCGAGCGACAGAGACAGCGCCGACTTGGGGGTCAGGACCGCGTCATCACCCTCCAGATGAACGACCCCGGAGCCCTGGATATAGGAGCCCAGTTCCTCGGTCAGCAGGCCCTCGACCGAGACGCCTTCCCAGCGACTTTGGGTCAGCAGGCTGTGCGCCTTGGCCATGGAATGGATCCGCCGGTCCAGGCCTTCCACAAAGCCGGTCAGCGAGGCGGCGTTTCGGCTGGATTGGGTGACCAGGGCCTGGATGTTGGCCAGGGTGTTCTTCACCCGGTGATCCAGCTCGGCCATGAGCAGCTTGTCCCGATCATGCGCCTTGGCCCGTTCCTGCGACGCGGCCTCGATCCTGCGCAACACGACCTGAAGCAGGGAGACCCGCAGGTCGAAAGCCGAATCGACCTCGGCGACGGTCCAGGGCAGGGCGCGGTTTCGCACCGTCTGCTTCCAGACCTCGAACGATTTGCGCGGAGACAACCGATCGCCGTTCGGGCCGGAAATCATCGGCTTTTCCGGATCGCCCGCCCACAGCGCCGTTTCGACCAGTTCGGGCCGGAACCACAGGATGAAGTCGGAGGGATCGCGCGACACGGCGATGACCAGAAGGCCCGACGCGACGTTCGCGAAATCCCTGGCCGGCGGGTAGATCTCGCTCAGTCGGTCAGTCGCGAACACGCCCTCGGTATCCGTCATATAGGACGTCAGCCATTCCACCATGGCCGTGATCTGCGCCCTGTCGGGCGTGGCTCCCAGAGAGGTGGTCGCGCCTTCCACCCGGACCGCGACCCCGCCGCCTCGCTGCCCATCCAGAGCGATATCGCCGCCGTGGATGTAATCGAGCAGATTGGGCGTCTGCTGCGTCAGGCCATAGGCATAGTCCTCGACGCCTGCGAGGTTCAGCATCAACTCCTGGAGGATCTTGCGGCTGGCCAGACGGGCCTCGAACTGTTCGCTCCTTTCGCGGGCCTCGAGCTGGAGCGAGAACATCGAGCCGAACAGTTCGCACACCGCCCGCAAATGTCTGGGCAGCCGTCGGGGACTGTCATTGTGGCAGGCGATCAGGCCCCAGAGCTTGCCCGCCACGATGATGGAAATCGACATCGAGGCATTGATGCCCATGTTGCGCAGGTATTCACGGTGGATCGGTGAAACGTCGCGCAGGATCGCATGGCTCATGTCCAGCGGCTTGTCCGTGCGCGGATTCAGCTGCGGCGTCAGCGGCGCCGGATCGTAGTCGACCTGGGTGATCAGCCGCAGCCAGCTCTTGAGGTAGAGCGCCCTGGCCTGTTGGGGAATGTCGGCGGCGGGATAGTGGAGGTCCAGGAACGGCGCCAGTTCGGGGGCGCGGCTTTCGGCGATCACCCAGCCGGACCCGTCCGGCATGAAGCGATAGATCATCACCCGGTCGTATTGCGCCACGCGCCGCACGCTGGCCGTCGCCATCTGGCAGAGCAGGAACAGCGACGGCGCGACGCTGAACCCCTCGACCATCAACTGCACGGCCGCCAGCGGATCCGTGACGAAGGCATCGTCGGTCGCGGCGGCCTCGAACTCCAGGACAAGATCGCCGTCGACGCGGTGCGCGCTGGCGTCGAGCGGGGCGCCCCCCGCGATGCGCAGAACCGGGTCGAGCAGGTGGCGCGGCTTGACCAGGTCCGGCTCCTGGCTGAGGGCCCGAAGCCGATTGATCTGTTCGCTGGAGAACAGGTCGTCGAGCGGTCGGGACAGAAGTGCGCTGATGGGGCGACCGAGCAGGCCTTCGGTGTCGCCCGCCGCCTGGAGCACACGAAGCCCGGCGCCGTCGAGCACCAGCATGGCGCCGTGCGGCAGGATCGCCCCGGGGATGTGGATCGGTTCGCGGTCGCAATTGGTGAGGTCGACCTGGTCGCGGGCGAGGATGGAGTCAGTCATCGGTATCGTTCCATCCGCCAAGCCAGCATTCGAACAGTGCAAAAGTCGCGGTCGCGGTGGAGAGGATCGTCGCCTGCTGTTCCGCCGTCCAGTCTGTGGCCGATAACCGGGCGAGATAGGCGCGCCAGGCGCGACCGGTTTCGGACTGATGGCCGGTGAAGAAGCGACGCCCGTCCAGGACGCCGACGCCAACGAGCCCCTCCAGGCCGCGCGCCAGGGTGACGCCTCCGAGGGCGGAGCCCTCGACGACGTAGAGCGCGCCGAGGCGCGCTTCAGGCAGGGCCAGGGCCGGAAATCCGCGACAGAGGGGCAGGGCGGCCCTGCGCTCTGGAGTCATCCCCAGCGCCGCGAGGTCCCTCTCAAGCCAGACGCTCCGTTCCGGCTTGATCCGGGCGGCGCGTTCAAAGCCGATGTGGAATCCGTACAGCCGCGCCAGGAGGCGACCGTAGGCGACGCGGTCGATGGCGCCGGCCTGAACCGCGGCCAAAGCCGGATGCTGATGGAGTCGCTCATGGATCTCGTGCGTCGCGGCGCGCAGGGCCTGGCGCACGCCATCCGGGGGTCGGTGGGCGACGCGCACAGGGTCGCGTGCATCAGAAGACGCAAGATGGTCCGTGGCCATTGAGCCTACGAAAAGCACGTTTTCCCCACCTGAGCGAGGATCACCGGGATACGGTGAGACAACTGCGCCGACCACGCAACGGCGAAGCTGCAAGAGGGTTCCCGCCAAGGCGGAAAAAGCTGAAGCTCCGCGTCCCACCCACGGCGGACATGTCGAAAGCTCCAGACCCTGGAGGGGGCGAATGCCCCGTTCAATCCTTCGTCGGACTGACCGCGTTCGCATCCCCGTAGGTCAGGGCCAGGAAGACGTCCTCCAGGTCCGGGTCCTCGGTGGTGATGTCCGAGATGGTGATCCCGGCGGCGCGCACGGCGGCCAGCACCTGTTCCACCGACGACTGACCCTTCCTGTAAGTGATGGCGAAGGCGCCGTTGGCCCGCGCCACGACATCGAACCCGGCCACCGTCGGCAGGCCGTCCAGCGGGTGCTCGGGCGTCACCACGACGTTCCTCGTATCCAGACGGCGCAACAGCTGCGGCGTCGGCTCGCAGGCCACGACCTCGCCCCGGTTCATGATGGCGATGGTGTCGCAGAGCTCCTGCGCCTCCTCCAGATAGTGGGTGGTCAGCAGGATGGTGACGCCCTCGGAATTGATGCGCCGGACATACTCCCACAGCTGGCGCCGCAGCTCGACGTCCACCCCCGCCGTCGGCTCGTCCAGGATCAGGATCGGCGGATTGTGCACCAGGGCCTTGGCCACCATCAGCCGCCGCTTCATCCCGCCCGACAGGGCCCGCACATAGGCGTTGGCCTTGTCGGACAGACCCAGGGCCGCCAGCAGCTCGTCCGACCGCCGCTCGGCCTTCGGCACCCCATAGAAGCCGGCCTGCACCTCCAGCGCCTCGCGCGGGGTGAAGAAGACGTCGGCGACGATCTCCTGAGGGACGACCCCGAGGGCCGCCCGGGCGTCACGCGGCCGTTCGTCGATGTCGCGGCCCCAGATGGCGGCGGTCCCGCCGGTCTTGTTGACCACGCCCGCCAGGATGTTGATCAGCGTCGACTTGCCCGCCCCGTTCGGACCCAGCAGGCCGAACATCGACCCTCGCGGGATGACCAGGTCGACGCCCCTCAGGGCGGTCTTGGGCGGCGACTTCTTGTTGCCGGCATAGGTCTTTTCCAGCCCGTGCACCTCGATGGCGTTGACGGGCAGGGCTTCGGTCTCGGTCATAAGGGGCTTTCGGCTCGCGTCTTTCGACGCGACGGGGCTTTCAGGCTTGGGGCAGTCCGTCTAACTAGGCGTCGCACCTTCTCGCGCCAAGACCACGGACCGATCAATGCCGCCGCGCCACCCCGATCACCTCGTCCTCCCGCCCGAGGAAATCACGGTCGCCACAAGGCGCGTGGCCTGCGACGGCGGCGGCGTGCTGGGCCATCCCCTGGTCTATCTCGACATGGGCGGCGAGAATTTCGTCGAATGCGGCTACTGCGACCGCCGCTTCGTCCTCTCGGCCGGCCACCATTCCGGGACCGAATACCTCGACCCGGCGGCCCGGCCGCCTGAATCTCACTAGATCGGGGCGCACGGATCGCTGCGGGGCGTAGCCGTCAGCTTCCGTTTGAAGATTGTCGTTCTCAGAGTGATGTCGCGCTGATAAGCCGGTCGACGGAGGACAGCCCATGATGATCCGCAATCTGATGCTCGTGTCGGTCCTGACGCTCGGGGCCTGCACACAACCGGCCGCTCCGGACGACGCCCGCGACACGGCTCCGGGCGCCGCCGGCGCCGATCAGGCGACGGCGCCCGCGCCCGATCCGCAATCGCCCGGCAACGAACTGCCGGTCGCCGCAGACCTCCTTGCCGGCGCGCCCCTGTCCGGTCGATGGGAAGATGTCGGCGACGGCGCCACCGTGGGGGTGCTGTTCACGTCTCCCGACTACGCCGATACGCTCGCGATCGGCTGCAACACCGGCTCGGGCGAGGCCTATATCAACTGGACCATCCAGAACCCTGCCGAGGACGGAGAGGTCCGCCTCTACACCGAAGCGAAGACCGAGGTCTTCGCCGCCACCGGCAGCAACGCAGGGGCCGCCATCCGCACCATTGACGTCACCGGCTCCGACCCCCGTCTCGCCGTGCTGAAGACGACCCAGGCGAAGTTCGGCGTCCAGGCCTCGGGCGAGGCCATCGTCGTGCCGTGGGATCCGTCGATCGCCCGGGTGCTGAACGAATGCGCGGGCTGACAGGCGAAATCAGGCCCTAGCAGGCCTGCCCCGCCGCCCAGCCCGAGCTCCAGGCCCACTGAAAGTTGTAGCCGCCCAGCCAGCCGGTGACGTCGACGACCTCGCCGATGAAATAGAGGCCGGGCACGGATTTCGTCGCCATGGTCTGCTGGTCCAGCTGGTCCGTCGCCACCCCGCCCAGGGTGACCTCGGCGGTGCGATAGCCCTCCGACCCCACCGGTTTGACGGTCCAGCCGTTCACCGCCGCATCCAGCCGCGCCAGCACCTTGTCCCCGACCTCGGCCAGCTTGCCGCCGGCCCCCTCGCGCGCGGTCAGCACCTCGGCCAGCCGCCGCGGCACGATATGGCCGAGCGCCGTGTGCACCGCCTGTTTGCCGCCGTTCTCGGCCTTGGCCGCCTTCAGCTGCGCCAGCACGTCGACGCCCGGGGCCATCTTCACCGTGATCGCCTCGCCCTCGCGCCAGTAGGAGCTGATCTGCAGGATCGCCGGCCCTGACAGCCCTCTGTGCGTGAACAACATGGCCTCCTCGAACCGCGTCTTCCCCGCCGAGACCACCGCATCGACCGCCACCCCCGCCAGCGGCGTCGTCTGTTCCAGCAGCCCCGCCTCGAACGTCAGCGGCACCAGGGCCGGCCGCGTCTCCGTCACCCGCAGGCCCATCTGCCGTGCGAGGTCATAGCCCCACCCCGTCGCCCCCATCTTGGGGATCGACTTGCCGCCCGACGCCACGACCAGCGACGCGCAGCGCACCACCGACCCGTCCGACAGCGCCGCCTCGAACCCCTCGCCGACCCGCTCGACCCGGTCGACCCCGACGCCCGTCGACAGGACCACGCCCGCCGCCCTCATGTCGTCGGTCAGCATGCGGATGATCTGTTTGGCGCTGTCGTCGCAGAACAGCTGGCCCAGGGTCTTCTCGTGCCAGGCGATGCCGGCCCGGTCGACGCGCTTGATGAAGTCGTGCTGGCTGTAGCGCTTCAGCGCCGAGGCCGCGAACATGGGGTTCTCGCCCAGAAAGTTGGCGACGCTCGTGCCCGTATTGGTGAAGTTGCACCGGCCCCCGCCGCTGATGCGGATCTTCTCGCCCGGCGCCCGCGCATGATCGACGACGCGCACGCTGCGCCCCCGCCGCCCCGCCTCGATCGCGCACATCATCCCGGCCGCGCCCGCGCCGACCACCAGAACGTCGAAGGTCTCAGTCTTCATCCTCGCCGCTTAGCATGCCGCAGCCCCGGGATCAGGGTCTCCGGCGCCGATCGATGCGCCAGCGCGCCCGGCGGACCTGACCGCTTCCCGACCTTCGCAACTGCGAGCCGGGGCGGGGCGGCGTCCGCCTGGGCGCCCTCGACGCGGGCGTCGATTTTGCGGAAGCGTCGCCGGGGTCGCGTCAGGACTTGTGTGGCTGCATCGCCACACCCAAGTCTTGCCCCAGATCAAGGCGTCGCTTCACAGAAGGACGCACGGATCCTGTCCGCCTTTCCGGGGAAACCGACCTCTCATGAATCTCGACCTCTATTCCGACCGCGCCAAACAGGCCGTCCAGTCCGCCCAGTCGCTGGCCCTCGCCCGCAAGCACCAGCAGTTCGCCCCCGAGCACCTGCTGAAGGTGCTGCTGGAGGAGCGCGACGGCCTGGCCCGCAACCTGATCACCGCCGCCGGCGGCGACCCCGCGAAAGCGACCGACGCCGCCGAGGCCCTGCTGAAGAAACGCCCCCAGGTCGAGAGCGCCACCAGCCAGCTCTATCTCGACGGCGCCACCGCCCGCGTCTTCGCCAATGCCGAGGAGACGGCCAAGAAGGCCGGCGACGCCTTCGTCACCACCGAACGGATCCTCGCCGCCATCGCCCGCGAAGGCGGTCCCGCCGGCGACGCCCTGAAATCCGCGGGGGTCACGGCCGAGAAGCTCGACGCCGCCGTCGCCGATGTCCGCAAGGGCAAGACCGCCGACAGCGCCGGGGCCGAGGACGCCTACGACGCCCTCAAACGCTACGCCCGCGACCTGACCCAGGCCGCCCGCGACCAGAAGATCGACCCCGTCATCGGCCGGGATGAAGAGATCCGCCGCACCATCCAGGTCCTGGCCCGGCGCACCAAGAACAATCCCGTCCTGATCGGCGAACCCGGCGTCGGCAAGACCGCCATCGTCGAGGGCCTGGCCCTGCGCATCGTCAACGGCGACGTGCCCGAGAGCCTGAAGGACAAGACCGTCATGAGCCTCGACATGGGCTCCCTGATCGCCGGCGCCAAATACCGCGGTGAGTTCGAGGAGCGGCTCAAGGCCGTGCTCGGCGAGGTCACGGCCGCCGAGGGCCAGATCATCCTGTTCATCGACGAGATGCACACCCTGGTCGGCGCCGGAAAGGGCGATGGGGCGATGGACGCCTCCAACCTGCTCAAGCCCGCCCTGGCGCGCGGCGAACTGCACTGCGTCGGCGCCACCACGCTCGATGAATACAGGAAGCACGTCGAGAAGGACGCCGCCCTGGCCCGCCGCTTCCAGCCCGTCTTCGTGGCCGAACCGACGGTCGAGGACACCATCTCGATCCTGCGCGGCCTCAAGGAGAAGTATGAGGTCCACCACGGGGTCCGCATCAGCGACAGCGCCATCGTCGCCGCCGCCACCCTGTCGAAGCGCTACATCACCGACCGCTTCCTGCCCGACAAGGCCATCGACCTGATCGACGAGGCCGGCAGCCGCGTGCGCATGGCCGTCGATTCCAAGCCCGAGGCCCTCGACGAGATCGACCGGCGTCTGGTCCAGCTGAAGATCGAGCGCGAGGCCCTGAAGAAGGAGACCGACAGCGCCTCGGTCCAGCGTCTGGAGAAGCTGGAAGACGAAATCTCCGACCTCGAGATCGAGTCCGACGACCTGACCGCCCGCTGGAAGGCCGAGAAGGACAAGGTCGGCCAGGGCGCCCAGCTGCGCGAGACCCTCGACCGCCTGCGGGCCGAACTCGCCGCCGCCCAGCGCAACGGCGACCTCGGCCGCGCCTCCGAGATCGCCTACGGCCAGATCCCGCAGATCGAGAAGTCGCTGGCCCAGGCCGAGACCGACGAGAAGACCGCCTCGCCGCTCACGCCGGAGGTTGTCGACGCCCAGCAGATCGCCGCCGTCGTCTCCCGCTGGACCGGCGTCCCGGTCGACAAGATGCTGGAGGGCGAGCGCGAGAAGCTGCTGTCGATGGAGGACGCACTGCGCGGCCGCGTCGTGGGCCAGGACGCGGCGCTGGAAGCCGTGGCCGACGCCGTCCGCCGGGCGCGCGCGGGCCTCAACGACCCCCACCGCCCGCTCGGCTCCTTCCTGTTCCTGGGCCCGACCGGCGTCGGCAAGACCGAACTGACCAAGGCCCTGGCCGCCTTCCTGTTCGACGACGAGACCGCCATCACCCGCATGGACATGTCCGAATACATGGAGAAGCACAGCGTCTCCCGCCTGATCGGCGCCCCTCCGGGCTATGTCGGCTATGACGAGGGCGGGGCCCTGACCGAGGCCGTGCGTCGCAGGCCCTATCAGGTCGTCCTGTTCGACGAGGTCGAAAAGGCCCACCCCGACGTCTTCAACGTCCTGCTTCAGGTGCTGGACGACGGCCGCCTGACCGACGGGCAAGGGAGGGTCGTCGACTTCCGCAACACCCTGATCATCATGACCAGCAACCTGGGTTCAGAAGCCCTGGCCAACCAGGGCGAGGGTGACGATGTCGAGGCCGTCCGCCCCTATGTCATGGAGGCCGTCCGCGCCCACTTCAGGCCCGAGTTCCTGAACCGCATCGACGAGATCATCCTGTTCAGGCGTCTGGGCCGCGACCAGATGGCCGGCATCGTCCGCATCCAGCTCTCGCGTCTGGAAAAGCTGATGGCCGACCGCCGCCTGACCCTGTCGATCGACGACGGCGCCCTGGCCTGGCTGGCGGACAAGGGCTACGACCCCGTCTACGGCGCGCGGCCTTTGAAACGGGTGATCCAGAAGGATCTGGTGGACCCGATGGCCAAGAAGCTGCTGGCCGGAGAGCTGGAGGACGGGTCCGTGATCGCCGTGTCAGCGGGGGCGGACGGGCTGAGCATCGGGAAGGCGCGGGTGCACTAGGGGCCGCCTGCGGCCGCTCACCCCCTTCCTTCTCCCGGTGGGAGAAGGTGGCTCGCGAAGCGAGACGGATGAGGGTCGGGCCTGTCCGTCGGCGAAGCCGTCGCACGGACGGGGAAACGGCCGGCGCCGACTGCGACGCACGACCCTCACCCTTTCGCGCAAGGACGCCGGCTGACGCCGCCGTGCGCTCAAGCCCTCTCCCAACGGAAGAGGGTCGCCGCCCTTCCCCTTCCTTCTCCCGGTGGGAGAAGGTGGCTCGCGAAGCGAGACGGATGAGGGTCGGGCCTGTCGGTCGGCGAAGCCGTCGTGGGGTCGGGGCAACGCCGCCCTTCCAGCGCACGGCCCTCACCCTTTCGCCTTGCCGATCGCTGCGCTCCCGGAGGCTCAAGCCCTCTCCCAACGGGAGAGGGTTACAGACCCAGCGTCTTCGCGTGAGCGCGGATGGCGGCGTCGATGCGCCCGGGTTCGCCCAGGGCCTGTTCGTTGGTGAAACGGATCACGGTCCAGCCGAGCGCCTCGATCGCCTGCTGGCGATGGTGGTCGTTCAGCACAGCCTCGTCCGTCCCGTGAACCCCGCCGTCGATCTCGATGACGAGCCACAGGGGCATGCAGGCGAAGTCGACGACGTACGGCCCGATGGCGTGCTGGCGGCGCACCTTCCACCCGTCGACGGCGCCGCCGCGTAGCCGGGCCCAGACGCGATCCTCGGCGAGGCCGCCGGACTGGCGCAGCGACCGGCTACGAGGCGTCAGGCGGGACGCCGTCATCGCCTCAGTACATCCACCCGAACACATCGGCGAAGCTGGCGATCGCCTGGGCGACCGGCGTCTCCAGCGGCGTGCCGACGATCAGCAGACTGCCTCCCTCGACGGCCACCGAGACGATCAGGCCGACCCACAAGGCGGGATGGATCCTGCGGCGGGTCGCGAGGTCGTGGATCATCCCGGCGACGATGAAGAGCTTGGTCGAGGCGATGGCGGCGGGCATGGCCCAGTCATTGAAGCCGAAGCCCGCGACCCACAGCCGCCAGGTTCCCGCCGCGATCACGGTCGCGGCGGCGCTGATCATCAGCCGCTTGTGCCACTCCGGCCGCCCGCGGTTCAGCAGGGCCGCCACATAGAAGCCGAGGAACAGGACCAGACCCGCCGCGATCGGCACGCCGAACGATTTCCAGAACGGCGCCCCCTCGCCCGACAGGGCCGCCTGCACCTTCACCCCGACCACCAGAAAGCCGGTGAAGGCCATGGCCGCCACGAGCCCCAGGCTGACAATCCCCAGCGCCCGGTGCACGGCGAAGGCGCGTCGAGCCAGCGACGCCTGAACGGGCAGGAGGGCGCACCAGACCAGATAGACGATCCCGTGGGCGTGAACGGCCCACGACACCTCGGCGTAGGTTCCCGCGGCCAGCGGCCCCAGATAGGTGAAGGCGAAGCCGGTGAAGGCCGTCAGCGAGATCGCCAGCGCCAGCAGCGGAAAGAACAGACCGGCTCGTGCCCGCGTCGCCATGACTTCCCCCTCCAGAGAACGTCAGAATGGCAAAGGTCCGCGCTGCTGTCACCCATCAACGGACGCCCGGATTCCGCCCGTGATTTCAACGGCCGGCCCTGACGAGGGGCTTTATGTGCGGCGCCCTTGTCGGCGGGTGTAAACTTCTCCGATCCGCCGTCGCCTCCCGTCAGCCCGGCCTGTCCGGACTCGCCGGACCCGGCGGACTGTGTTTTCGAGACCGGACGCCCGATGGGACTCAATGGACTATCTGGACTCCAATTTCCGGAGTCTGGTCTGACCCACCGACCACGGCAGGGAAGACGCCCTAGTTCCGGGTCAACCGGCTGGCCCCGCCCCGGATTTCGCAGGCGTAGTCGGTCTGGGGCCGGCCCGTCTGGGCGCCCGGGATGGGGCTGAGGATCCCGCCCCGCTCGCGGCAGTCGGCGGTCAGCTGGTCCAGCTCCTGGCCATAGGTCGGACGGGAGCCCGGGGTCGTGGCGCAGGCGCTCAGGGCGGCGGCCAGAAGCAGGGATGAAAGGAGGATACGCGCGGTCATCGGCAAGTCTCCGGTGGAGGGTCAGCCCCAGGGTCCATTCTGCGCCCGAACGGCTCCGCTGGCCACCTGTCCATTGACGCAGGGAGGCGCGCAGAGGTGTTCGTTCGCGCATCGCCA
Source organism: Brevundimonas subvibrioides (assembly GCF_002280785.1). GTDB lineage: Bacteria > Pseudomonadota > Alphaproteobacteria > Caulobacterales > Caulobacteraceae > Brevundimonas > Brevundimonas subvibrioides_B. Next base: position 171,565 of record NZ_NCEQ01000003.1, on the reverse strand, counting down.
GCGGTCACAGGCCGCCGTTCACGAAGCCGGGCCGTCCGTCGCCGCAAGTCCGCTGGCGGCCGGGGCGGGGCGGGGCGACCGTCGGGACATCGAGATCCCCCGGAGGCTTCCCCTGACGCCTCTCCTCACAAGGACCGCCAAGATGATCCGCACCGCCGCCTTCGCCCCCTTCCTGCTCGCCACGACCCTCCTGACCGCCGCCACCGCCCTGGCCTCCGACCCGGCCAGCCTGGCCCTGACCTTCGACACCGGAGCGAACACCGGGGCCGTGATGGTCGCCCTCTATGACGAGACCGGCTACGCCGGGGGCCAGCCGGTCCGCGCCGCCCGCATCGACGTCGCCGCCGGCGAGCACAGCGTCACCTTCGAAGGTCTCCCGGCCGGCGACTACGGGGTGAAGGCCTTCCACGACCTGAACGGCAACGGCCAGATGGACACCAACCCCTTCGGCATGCCGGTCGAGCCCTACGCCTTCTCCAACAACGCGGTCGGCAACATGGGCCCCGCCAGCTGGGACCGCGCGAAGTTCAGCGTCTCGGGCGCCGCCGCCCAGACGATCAGCATCCGCTGATCGTCAGTCTTGAAGAGGGCTAACGCAGGCGACGCGGTCGCCTGCTGCTTGAGCCCGGTTTCCTTTGTCCAAGAGGCCGACATGACCCCCTCCCGCCGTCATTTCCTGATGGGCGCCGCCGCCCTGTCCGCCGCCGTCGCCACCCCCGAGAGGGTCCGTGCCGCGATCGCCCGGGAGGTTGCCGCTCCCTGGGCCCTGGCCACCGCCGACCTCGAAGGCGACATCGCGCCCCGCCCCATGCGACTGGTCCACGGCCGGGCGCCGGCGGGGCTGGAGGGGACCCTGTTCCGCAACGGTCCGGGCAAGTTCCGCCGCCCCGGCGGCAGCGCCACCCACTGGTTCGACGGGGACGGGCTGATGCGATCGTTCACGGTGAGCGACGGCGCGGTGACCCTGGCGGCCCGCTTCGCCGACACGCCCAAGCGGCGCACGGAGTCCGAACTCGACGCCGTCGTCACCCCCGGCTTCGGCACGGTCGGCGACAGCCGCGCCCGGGTCGGCTCGGCTGACGACGCCAGTGCGGCCAATACCGCCGTCATGGTCACGGGCGACAAGGTCTGGGCCCTGTGGGAAGGCGGTTCACCGCTGGAGATGGACGCCGCCACCCTGGCCACGGAGCGGTTCGTCACCCTGCGCGACGACCTGAGGGGCATGCCGTTCCAGGCCCACCCCCGTTTCGCCCCCGACGGCACGGTGTGGAACGTCGGCATGAGCGGCGACCAGGCCATCGTCTGGCACCTGAACCGCGACGGCTCCCTGATCGACGCCCGGGTCCTGCGCCTGCCGCGCGCCAGCTATCTGCACGACTTCACCGCGACGGAGCGGCATCTGATCTTCGTGCTCCAGCCCTGGGTCTTCGATCACCGCGGCATGCCCTATTCGACCCAGTTCGCCTGGAAGCCCGAGCTGGGGACCCAGGTCCTGGTCGTCGACAAGGCCGACCTGACCTCGACCCGGATCTATGAACTCGAGACCTTCAGCTTCTTCCACCTCGGCGACGGCTGGGAAGAGGCCGACGGCACCATCCGCTTCGACGTCGCGGCCGGCAGCGATGTGGCCTTCGCCATCGCCGGGGCCCGGGTTCTGGTCGAGCAGCGCGGCACGGTCCCCGGCGAACATGCCGTGCTGAAACTGGTCACCCTGCACGCCGACGGCCGCGCCGAACTGGCCTCCAGCGGCGTGACGGCCGAGTTTCCCAAGGCCGATCCGCGTCGCGCCGGCCTCGCCCGTCGCCTGACCGCCCACGTCGCCGGTGAACGTCCGGACCGGCCGCTCCCGACCGGCCTGGCCACATGGGACTGGGACGCGGGCCGATCCGACCGATTCCTGTTCGGCGACGACCAGATCATGGAGGAGGCGGTCTTCGTTCCGAAGCCGGGCGCCTCGGCCGAGCGCGACGCCTGGCTGATCGCCCCCTCGATCAACCTGGCCGAGGGCGTCACCGAGTTGCACGCGTTCGACGCCGCCCGGGTGTCCGACGGGCCGGTCGCGACCTGGCGGGCCGACGTGGCCCTGCCGGCCGGATTTCACGGCGCGTGGAGGGGGTAGCCGGCTCGAGTCGCGTGACCGGGCGGTCGCCGGGGGATCAGTACCAGCCGGCCTCGCGCAGGGCCCGGGCGTAGCGGCGGCTCACCGGCGCGGTGACGCCGCCGTCGAGGGTCAGGGTCGCGCGACCGTCGCCCCGGGCCACGTCGCGGACCGCGTCCTTCGCCACCCACCAGCTGCGATGGGTCTGGGAGCCTTCGAGGCCTTCCAGCTCCTCCAGGGCGTCCGACAGCCGCATCAGGATCAGGTCCGATCCCCGGTCGGTATGGATGCGGAGATAGTGATCCTCCGCCTGCACCGCCCGGATCGCCGCGCCGCGCAATTTGACCGGCAGGCGGTCGGGGAAGCGGGCGGGGGCGGAGCCGGCGGGCGCCGCATGGGTCTGGATCGGCTGCGCCCTCGACACGAAGACGTTGATGGCGCTCAGGACGCTGGTGATGGTCAGCACCGGACCGACCATCAGAGGCAGGGTCGCCAGCGGATAGACGTCTCCGTCGAACACCAGGCCGGTGACGAACCAGACCAGAACCGAGACCGGGCCGGTGATCGCCCCGGTCAGGGCCGCCACCGCGAGCCACGGCCGCTCGTCCATGTCGATCCAGCGATCGATCAGCAACGAGCAGACCTGCCCCCACATCGCCCCCGCCAGCATCACCGGCATCCAGTAGACGAGCCTCACCCAGAGGGGCGCATTGATGGTGTGGAACGCCCCGGTCAGCGCCAGAACGGCCCCGGCCGCCGCGGCGATGGCCAGGCTCCGCGCCAGTCCCACCATGATGGTGCGCGCCGGTGAGCGAACAGAGGCGACGGTGGCGGTCATGGCTGGACGAACCTCTCCGGCGCGTGTCTCGTGGCTGGGCTTTCCCGTCCACGAAAAGGCGTTTCGATGAAGTTGGCAATCATGGCCGGCGTTTTGGCGACGTTTCTCGCCGGTTTGGCCTCGACCGCAACCGCCGCCGACCTGACCCTGGACCTGTCCACGCGAGGCTCTGGCGGGCGGATTGCGGTGGCTGTCTATCGCGACGCCGAGGCTTTCCGGCGTGGCGAGGGACCGGTCGCCAGCCGAATGGTCGACCGCACCGGCGCCGTGACCTCCGTCGTCATCACCGGCCTGCCGCCCGGACGCTATGCGGTGGCGGCCTTCCACGACACGGACGGAAACGGCGACCTGACCCTGTGGCCGATTGGTCTGCCGAGGGAGGCCTATGGCTTCTCCCGCAACGCGCGCGGTCGCTTCGGCCCGCCGACCTTCTCCGCCGCCGCCTTTGACCTCCCGGCGGCCGGAGCCCGGCAGGCGTTCGCGCTGCGCTAGGCTCAGATCGTCAGAGACCGCGTCGCGAGAGCGATAGCCCCTAGGGAGATGGAGGGCAGACCGCGCGGAAGCCCGCCGAGGCGAACCGCACCATATAGTCGCAGGCCGTCTCCAGATCGCCCGACCGGCACAGGCCGCTGGACAGCCGGTCCAGCCGCCCCGTCTCGCCCAGCGTCAGGGTCAGGGCGCCCGACAGGTTATGCCAGGCCCAGTAGAGGTCGACATCGCGGGCCTGCGGCAGGATCAGCTTGATCAGCTCGATCAGCCGCCGGATGGCCGGGTCATAGTATCGGGCCATGGTCTCGCCGCCGAAGGTCGGGTTGGCGTTGGTCTGGGCCACCAGGGCGGAATAGTGCTTCCATCCGGGTCCGCCCTTCAGCGACCACTGGAACGGCGGCTCCAGGAAAGCGCGCAGCAACCCTTCCAGCGTCATCGTCCCGACATTCGCCAGGGCATAGCGGTTGATCGCCTCGACCCGCTCATTGTTCCAGACCTCGGCGCGCCTCAGGAAGACGGCGTCGAACAGGCCGCGCTTGGCCCCGAAATAATAGTGGACCAAGGCCGTATCGACCCCCGCTTCACGCGCCACCTCGCGGATCGTGACGCCATAGAATCCATGTTTGGAAAACAGGTCTTCAGCCGCGTCCAGGATGGATTCGCGGGTGTCGCCGCCGACGCCCTGGGCCTTGACCTTCGGCGGGCGGCCGCGACGGGCGGGGGCGACGGGAACCGGGGCCGTGACGTCCAGCTTGCTCATGAAGCCAAGCTAGTCACGAAAACCCCCTTCGGTGCAACGGCGCCACAGACGAGCCTCGACGTGAGGCCTGGCAAGCTCTGCCGTTTGACACCGGGGCCAAAGGTCGTCAGTTTCCCTTTAAATCATCGAACGCTGAATAAAAGCGTCTCGGCTGGAAACATCATTGGAAAAGGGTTTCGCATGAACAGAGTCATGAAGAGCGTACTGCTGGCCGGGGCCGCGTGGAGCGCCGCGTCATCGATGGCGATGGCGCAGGACGCCGCGCCGCAAAACGACCAGACCGCGCTGGACGACGTCGTCGTCACGGCCCGTCGCCGCGACGAACAGCTGAAGGACGTTCCGGTCGCCGTTTCGGCCCTGTCGGCCGAACAGCTTGAGCGCACCGGCGCCGCCGACATCACGGCCCTGCAGCAGCAGACCCCGAACGCCACGGTCCAGATCGCCCGCGGCTCCAACTCGACCCTGATCAGCTTCATCCGCGGCGTCGGCCAGCAGGATCCGCTGTGGGGCTTCGAGCCCGGCGTGGGTCTTTATATCGACGACGTCTATGTCGCCCGCCCGCAAGGCGCCGTCCTCGACATCTTCGACGTGAACCGCATCGAGGTCCTGCGCGGTCCGCAAGGCACCCTCTACGGCCGCAACACCATCGGCGGCGCGATCAAATACGTGACCAAGCGTCTCGGCGACGAGTTCGCGTTCATGGGTCGCGGCACGATCGGCAGCTATAACCAGCGTGATGCCCTGGTGTCGGCCACCATCCCGCTGGGCGAGACCTTTGCCGTCGGCGGCGCCTTCGCCAAATACGACCGTGACGGCTTCGGCACGAACCTGTTCACCGGCGAAGAACAGTACGACAAGGACGTCACCGCCTATCGCGCCAGCGCCGAGTGGACCCCCACCGACCAGCTGTTCGTGCGCTTCGCCTGGGATCGCGTCGAGGACGACTCGGCCCCCCGTCACGGCCACCGCGAAGTGAACTCGACGACCGGCGGCTACACGCCCCCGGCCAACATCTATGACACCAACGCCGGCGTTCAGGGCAACCAGGAAGTCCAGACCCAGGGCACGTCCGTCACGGTCGAATACACCGTCAATGACACCCTGACGCTGAAGTCGATCTCGGCCTGGCGCAGCGGCGACACCGCCACCGTCATCGACTTCGACCAGACGCCCCTGCCGTTCCTGGACGTTCCGGCCGTCTATGCCGACGAACAGTTCACCCAGGAGTTCCAGGCCCTGATGCAGGGTGACAATTGGTCGGGCGTCGCCGGCCTCTACTATCTGGACGGCAAATCCTCGGGCGTGTTCGACACCATCGCCGGCAACCTCGGCCTCGCGATCGCCGCCGCCGGCTATGTCAACACGGAGTCGTTCTCGGCCTACGCCGACTTCAGCTACGACTTCTCGGATCGCCTGCACGCCTCGCTCGGCGGCCGCTACACCCAGGACAAGAAGGACGCCGGCGTTCAGCGCTTCTTCTACCTCGGCGCCGCCCGCTCGCCGCTGACCGGCGGCACGGCCCGTCCGATCTTCGCCACCCGGACCAACTATACGGCTGACGACACCTTCGAGAAGTTCACGCCCCGCGCCAGCATTTCGTATGATCTGACCGAGGAGATGACCGGCTATGCCTCGATCAGCCAGGGCTTCAAGTCCGGCGGCTGGGACATGCGCGGCGACGCGGCCCTGGTGCCATCGACCGTCAACGGCTACCAGCCCGAGACCGTCACCACCTATGAGCTCGGCCTGAAGGGCACGGCGTTTGATCGCCGCATGTCGTTCGCCTCGGCGGCCTTCTACTCGGACTTCCAGGACCAGCAGATCACGACCCAGCAGGTGGCGACGCTTCCCGCCGTCGGCATCGCCTCGGTCGTCGACAACGCCGGCGCCTCGACCATCTACGGCTTCGAGTTCGAGGGTCGCGCCTTCATCACCGACAGCATCACGTCCAACGTGTCGGTCGGCTATCTGAAGAATGAGTTCGATCGGTTCATCACCCGGGTGACCGGCGCGCCGGTCGACATCTCCAACCTGCGCGAGCCGCAGAACTCTCCGGAATGGTCGGCCTTCTGGGGCGTGACCTGGACGGGCGACGTGGCCGGCGGCGAGCTGAACATCACCCCGTCGATCTCCTACCGCTCGGACTATCACCTGTTCGACGCGCCGGATCCGATCCTCGACCAGGACGCCTACACCCTGGTCGACCTGGCCGCGATCTGGACCGCTCCGAACGGCCACTACCAGGTCGCTCTGACCGGCCGGAACCTGACGGACGAGGAATACAAGGTCGGCGGCTACAACTTCGCCGGCGCCACCTTCAACAACTCGATCTCGGCCTTCTACGGCCCGCCGCGCACCTTCTCGGCGTCGGTCACCGTCCGGTATTGATCCCCGAATGACGAAACTGGGGCGGCGGTTCGACAGAGCCGCCGCCCTTTTTCTTTTGCAGCCTGCGCAGCCACGACTACGGTTCGCGCAAGGAACGAGAGTCCACAGGAAACCCAGATGACGGATACGGTCGCAGCAGTCCCGGCTAAGCCCGGCTATCGCTACTACGTGCTGGCGGTCCTGATTCTGGTCTACATGCTGAACTTCCTGGACCGGCAGATCATCGGCATCCTGGCCGCCCCGCTGAAGGCCGAGTTCGGACTGTCGGACAGCCAGTTCGGCCTGCTGGGCGGCATCGCCTTCGCCTCGGTCTATTCGACCCTCGCCATTCCGCTGGCGGCGCTCGCCGACCGGGCCAGCCGGGTGTGGATCATGACCGGCGCCCTGGCCGTCTGGTCCAGCTTCACCGCCCTGTGCGGCGTCGCCGGGTCGTTCAGTCAGCTTTTCCTGTTCCGCATGGGCGTCGGCGTCGGCGAGGCGGGCGGCGTGGCCCCGGCCTATTCCCTGATTTCCGACTATTTCCCCCCGAACCAGCGGGCGCGCGCCCTGGCCGGCTTCGCCTTCGGCATTCCGCTCGGTACGGCCGCCGGCACCCTCGTCGGAGGTCTGCTGGCCGCGAGCTACGGCTGGCGCACCGCCTTTATCGTGGTGGGCCTTCTGGGCCTCCTGATCGCCCCCCTGCTGCGCCTGACCGTGAAGGACCCGGTCCGTGGCGGCACGGACGCCGCCCGCCCGCCGCAGACCGCCGCCGAGGCCGCAGCCCCGCCCGTGGTCGTGTCCGACAAGGTCGGCCGCACGGCCTCCCTGATCCTTCTCGGTCTCGGCGCCGGCTGTCTGATCCTGGCCGCGCTCAACCAGTTCGCCGGTGTCGCCGTCGGCAACGCCCTGGTCCTCGCCTTCGGCGGATTGCTGGCCATGGTGATCGGCGTGTCCTTCTGGATCGCCAAGAAGACCGCCTCCATCGTCCTGCCCAAGCGCAGCTTCTGGCTGCTGGCTCTCGGCGCCGCCTCGTCCTCGGTGTGCGGCTACGGCGTTGCGGGCTGGCTGCCGCTCTTCTTCATGCGCAGCTTCGGCCTGACCCTGGCCCAGACCAGCTGGTACTATGCCGGCATCGCCCTGATCGGCGGCATGCTCGGCATCTGGCTGGGCGGCGCCATCGCCGACAAGCTGGCGAAACGCGGCAAGGGCGCCTACCCGCTGACCCCCGCCATCGCCTTCATCATCTCGGCGCCCTGTTTCATCGCGGCGATGAACTCGCCCTGGCTGATCGGCCTCGTCCTGCCTGGCGGCGGGTCGAACGCCCAGCAGCTGATCCTGGCCTTCCTGATCTTCCTGATCCCCACCGGGCTGAACCTCGCCTGGCTGGGCCCGATCACGGCGGCGATCCAACATATCGCCCCCGCGCCGATGCGATCCACCGCCTCGGCCATCTTCCTGCTGTTCAACAACCTGCTCGGGATCGCGGTCGGCTTCTATTATTTCGGCTGGATGAGCGACCTGCTGGCGCCGCGGTTCGGCGAGGAGAGCCTGCGCTGGGCCATCTATACCGGCATGGGCTTCTATCTGATGGCGGCGCTTTTGCTGTTCGGCGCCTCGCGGACTCTGAAGCGCGATTGGGTCGACTAGTCCGCCGGTGATTTCGGCCAGTCATTCCCTGCCGATTCCGGTGATTTAGACTAGGCATCGACTGCAGTTTTCAGCGATTTCGGCTACGGCAGACGTCGCAAAAAGGGCGAAAACCGCAGTCTGAAACCGCAGAGACCGCGGTCGGCGGCGGCGCCGCTGCCCGAGACGGTTGCGCCTGCGAAGGCGGCCCGCCTATAAGCGCGGCCAATCCTTCCCAGCGATCGCGGCGGTCTCCCCATGAACATTCACGAATACCAGGCCAAGCAGGTCCTGAAGGGCTTTGGCGCGCCGGTCGCCGAGGGCGTCGCCGTGACCTCGGTCGATCAGGTCGAGGCCGCCGCGCGGTCGCTGCCCGGCCCGTTGTATGTCGTGAAGTCGCAGATCCACGCCGGCGGGCGCGGCAAGGGCAAGTTCAAGGAACTGGGCCCTGACGCCAAGGGCGGCGTTCGCCTGGCCTTCTCGGTCGAGGAAGCCGTGGCGCATGCGAAGGAAATGCTGGGCAACACCCTGGTGACCGCCCAGACGGGCGAGGCGGGCAAACAGGTCAACCGCCTGTACATCGAGGACGGCGCCGACATCGAGCGCGAGCTGTACTGCTCGCTGCTGGTCGACCGCGCGCATGGCCGCATCGCCTATGTCGTCTCCACCGAGGGCGGCATGGACATCGAGGCCGTCGCCCATGACACGCCCGAGAAGATCCAGACCATCGTCATCGACCCGGCAACGGGCGTGACCGAGGCCGACGTCGCCGCCATCAACGCCGCCTATGGCCTGACCGGCGCGGCCGCCGAGGACGGCAAGAGCCTGTTCCCGATCCTCTACAAGGCCTTCGTCGAGACCGACATGGCGATGCTGGAGGTCAATCCGCTGATCGTGATGAAGGACGGCCATCTGCGCGTCCTGGACGCCAAGGTCAGCTTCGACGGCAACGCCCTGTTCCGCCACGACGACATGAAGGCGCTGCGCGACGAGACCGAGGAAGACGCCAAGGAGATCGAGGCGTCCAAGTGGGACCTCGCCTATGTCTCGCTGGACGGCAACATCGGCTGCATGGTCAACGGCGCCGGCCTGGCCATGGCGACGATGGACATCATCAAACTGTACGGCAAGGAACCCGCCAACTTCTGCGACGTCGGCGGCGGCGCCGGCAAGGAGAAGGTCGCGGCGGCCTTCAAGATCATCACTGCCGACCCGGCCGTCCAGGGCATCCTGGTCAACATCTTCGGCGGCATCATGAAGTGCGACGTCATCGCCGAGGGCGTGGTCGCGGCCGTGAAGGAAGTGGGGCTGAAGGTGCCGCTGGTCGTTCGTCTGGAAGGCACGAATGCCGAACTGGGCAAGAAGATCCTCAAGGAGTCGGGCCTAGACATCACCCCCGCCGACGACCTCGACGACGCCGCCCAGAAGATCGTCGCGGCGGTCGGCTGAGGCTGACGCCTCGCCACCGACCGTCCCGCTGACCGAATAGCCAGAGCAGACCCATGTCCATCCTCGTCGACAAGAACACCAAGATCATCGTCCAGGGCCTGACCGGCAAGACGGGCGGGTTCCACACCGAACAGGCCCTGGCCTATCACGGCACCCAGATGGTCGGCGGCGTGCATCCGACCAAGGGCGGCCAGACCTGGACCGGGTCGCATGGCGAGACCCTGCCGATCTACGCCTCGGTCGCCGAAGCCAAGGACGCCACGGGCGCCGACGCCTCGGTGATCTACGTCCCGCCGGCGGGCGCCGCCGCCGCCATCATCGAGGCCATCGAGGCCGGAATCCCCTTCATCACCTGCATCACCGAAGGCATCCCGGTGCTGGACATGGTCAAGGTCAAGCGCCGTCTGGAAGACTCCAGGTCGCGCCTGCTGGGCCCCAACTGCCCGGGCATCCTGACCCCGGACGAGTGCAAGATCGGCATCATGCCGGGCTCCATCTTCAAGAAGGGCTCGGTCGGCATCGTGTCGCGTTCGGGCACCCTGACCTATGAGGCCGTGTTCCAGACGACCAACGAAGGCCTGGGCCAGACCACGGCGGTCGGCATCGGCGGCGACCCGGTCAAGGGCACCGAATTCATCGACGTGCTGGAGCTGTTCCTGGCCGATCCGGAAACCACCTCGATCATCATGATCGGCGAGATCGGCGGCGGCGCCGAGGAAGACGCCGCCCAGTTCCTGATCGACGAGGCCAAGAAGGGCCGCTCCAAGCCGATGGCCGGCTTCATCGCCGGTCGGACCGCCCCGAAGGGTCGCACCATGGGCCACGCCGGCGCCGTCGTCTCGGGCGGCAAGGGCGATGCGGAATCCAAGATCGCCGCCATGGAGGCCGCCGGCATCCGCATGTCGGAATCGCCGGCCCGCCTGGGCAAGACGCTGGTGGAAGTGCTGAAGGGCTAAGACCTGGCGTCTCCTCCCTGTCGCGCAGCGATGGGGAGGTGGATCCGTAGCGTAGCGGAGGAGACGGAGGGGTTCTGCTCGCCCCCACGGCCCGTCGTCGCTTCAAGACCCCCTCCGTCACGGCGCGAAGATGCGCCGCGCCACCTCCCCATCGCTGCGCGACGGGGAGGAGACAGCGAAAGCAGGCATTTTTCTCCCTTTTCGCCCACCTTCGGTCATGACCCATAAGGAAACAGCGCCTATATCAACCGCGCTGGCCTCACGCGGATGTGACCGCTGATCAACCCGGGGCCGAAGTCGGGACGACGAATACTATGGCGGACGATGCCGGTCGGCTGAATCAGGTCTTTGCCGAGACCAGCTTCCTCTACGGCTCCAATGCCGCCTTCATCGAAGGGCTTCACGACAAATGGGCGGCCGATCCGTCCAGCGTCTCGGCCGAATGGCGCGGTTTCTTCGACCAGCTTCGCGACACCGCCGCGACCGTGCAGGCCTCTTCGGCCGCCGGAAGCTGGGGCCGGTCGGGGGTCTCCGAGCCGACGGAAGAGACCGGCGTTTTCGACGGCCGCTGGCCCGCGCCGAAGCCCGATCCCAGGGCCAGGCCTGCCGCCGCTGCTGCGGCTGCGCCCGCCGCCGCCTCTCCCGCCCCGTCAGGCGCTTCGGCTGCCGAAGTCCGCGCCGCCGCCCATGATTCCATCCGCGTCCTGATGCTGATCCGCACCTACCGCGTGCGCGGTCACCTGCAGGCGACGCTGGACCCGCTGGGCATCGAGGCGGCGACCAACAATCCCGAACTGACGCCGGAGTTCTACGGCTTCACCGAAGCCGACATGGACCGTCCGATCTATCTGGACGGCGTACTGGGTCTGGACACGGGCACCATCCGCGAGGTGATGGCCGTCCTGAAGCGCACCTACTGCGGCAATATCGGCATCCAGTTCATGCACATCGCCGAGCCGGAGGAGAAGTCCTGGCTCCAGCAGCGGTTCGAGGGCCCCGACGCCTTCGAGAAGAACGGCTTCACCAAGGAAGGCAAGATCGCCATCCTCAACAAGCTGATCGAGGCCGAGGGCTTCGAGCGCTTCCTGCACAAACGCTTCCCCGGCACCAAGCGGTTCGGCCTGGACGGCGCCGAGGCCATGGTCCCGGCCATGGAGCAGATGATCAAGCGCGGCGGCGCCCTCGGGGTCGACGACATGGTCTTCGGCATGGCCCACCGAGGCCGTCTGAACATGCTCGCGGCCGTCATGGGCAAGCCCTACAGGGCCATCTTCCACGAGTTCCAGGGCGGCTCGACCGTGCCGTCGGACATCGAGGGATCGGGCGACGTCAAATACCATATGGGCGCCTCGTCGGACCGCGAGTTCGACGGCAACCACGTCCACCTGTCGCTGACGGCCAACCCGTCGCACCTGGAGATCGTCAACCCGGTCGTTCTGGGCAAGGCGCGCGCCAAACAGGCGTTCGACATCCGCGAGGCCAACAAGGGCCTGCCGGAAAGCCAGTGGGCGCTGGACCGCTCCAAGGTCATGCCGGTCCTGATCCACGGCGACGCCGCCTTCGCCGGTCAGGGCGTGGTCGCCGAATGCTTCGCCCTGATGGGGCTGAAGGGCTACCGCACCGGCGGGACGATGCATTTCGTCATCAACAACCAGATCGGCTTCACGACCTCGCCGCGCAACAGTCGCTCGACGCCCTATCCGTCGGACGTCGCCCTGATGGTCCAGGCGCCCATCTTCCACGTCAACGGCGACGACCCCGAAGCGGTCGTCTTCGCCGCCAAGGTGGCCACGGAATACCGCCAGAAGTTCAAGAAGGACGTGGTGGTGGACATGTTCTGCTACCGCCGCTTCGGCCACAACGAAGGCGACGACCCGACCTTCACCCAGCCGATCATGTACGCGAAGATCCGGTCCCTGCCGTCGACGCGCGAGATCTATTCGAAGCGTCTGGTCGAGGAGGGCGTGATCACCCAGGCCGAGGTCGATGCCGAACTGGCGCGGTTCGAGGCCTATCTCGACGCGCAGTTCGAGGCCGGCAAGACCTTCAAGGCGGACAAGGCCGACTGGCTGGACGGCCAGTGGAAGGGCGTGGGCCTGCCCGACGGCGAGGAGCGGCGCGGCGAGACCGCCGTGCCGGAAGCGAAGCTCAAGGAACTCGGGCATCGCCTGACGACCATTCCGAACCAGGTCGACATCCACAAGACGCTGAAACGGGTCATCGAGGCCCGCCGCGAGATGATCGACACCGGTCAGAACATCGACTGGGCCACCGCCGAGAGCCTGGCCTTCGGCTCGCTGGTGTCGGAAGGCTTCCCTGTCCGCCTGTCGGGTCAGGACTCGATGCGCGGCACCTTCTCCCAGCGCCACTCGGGCATCATCGATCAGACGACCGAGGACCGTTACGTCCCGCTGAACAACCTCGGCGGCGACCAGGCCCATTTCGAGGTCATCGACTCGGCCCTGTCGGAAGAGGCTGTGCTGGGCTTCGAGTACGGCTACGCGCTGAGCGACCCCAATACGATGGTGATGTGGGAGGCCCAGTTCGGCGACTTCGTCAACGGCGCCCAGGTCGTGATCGACCAGTTCATCTCATCCGGTGAACGCAAATGGCTGCGCATGTGCGGCCTGACCATGCTGCTGCCCCACGGCTATGAGGGCCAGGGTCCGGAACACTCCTCGGCCCGCCTCGAGCGCTTCCTGCAGCAGTGCGCCGAGGACAATATGCAGGTCGCCAACTGCACCACCCCGGCCAACTATTTCCACATCCTGCGTCGCCAGATGCACCGGCCGTTCCGCAAGCCGCTGATCATCATGACGCCCAAGAGCCTGCTGCGTCACAAGAAGGCGGTCTCGACCCTGAAGGACATGGCCGAGGGCTCGTCCTTCCACCGCGTCCTGCACGACGACGCCCAGACCCGGCCGGACGTCTCGGGCATCACGATCAAGGGCGACAAGGATATCCGCCGCGTGATCCTGTGCTCCGGCAAGGTCTATTACGACCTGCTGGACGCGCGCGAGAAGAAGGGCGTCAACGACGTCTATATCCTGCGCCTGGAACAGTTCTATCCGTGGCCGATCAAGTCGGTTTCGGCCGAACTGGCCCGCTTCCCCAACGCCGAACTGGTCTGGTGCCAGGAAGAGCCCAAGAATATGGGCGGCTGGACCTTCGTCGATCCGTGGCTGGAACTGACGCTGGAAAAGATGAGCCTGAAGGCCAAACGCGCCCGCTACGTCGGTCGCCCGGCCTCCGCCTCGACCGCCGCCGGCCTGATGACCCGACATCTGCAGGAACTCGAAAAATTCACCTCCGAGGCCCTCGCCTGATTATGCGGCGTCAGGCGGTCTCCCGCCCGACGCCGTTCTCCCCTACCTTGCTGACACGTTGAACGACCGGAACCGACCATGGCCGACATCCTGACCCCCGCCCTCGGCGAATCCGTCTCCGAGGCGACCATCGCCAAGTGGAGCAAGAAGGTCGGCGATCCGGTCCGGAAGGACGAGGTCCTGGTCGAGCTGGAAACCGACAAGGTCTCGCTGGAGGTCGTCTCGCCCTCCGACGGCACGCTCGGCGACATCAGGTTCGCCGAGGGCGACACCGTGATGCCGGGCGCGATCCTGGGCTCCGTGACCGAAGGCGCCGCCGCCGCGAAGCCGGCCGCCGCAGCACCGGCCGCTCCGGCAAAGGCTGAAGCCGCGTCGGCGCCGGCCGCCGCCGCGTCCGCCTCGGTCGACATCACCATCCCCGTCATGGGCGAGAGCGTCGCCGAAGGCGCGATCGGCAAATGGTCCAGGAAGACCGGCGATGCGGTCAAGAAGGACGAGATCCTGGTCGAGATCGAGACCGACAAGGTCGCGCTCGAAATCGCTTCCCCCGCCGACGGCGTCCTGACCATCTCGGTCGACGAGGGCGCGACGGTCACGCCGGGTCAGGTCATCGGCTCCATCTCGGGCTCGGGCGGGGTTGCCGCCCCCGCTCCGGCCGCCGCCGCTCCGAAGGCCGCCAGCGCCAACGCCGGCTCGGCCCAGGTTTCCAACGACACCCTGTCGCCTGCCGTCCAGCGCGTGGTCGCCGAGAACAACCTCGACCCGAAGTCGATCGCCCCGACCGGTCCGAAGGGCAACATCACCAAGGGCGACGCGCTCGCCGCCGCGGCCTCGCCCGCCCCGGCCGCCGCGGCCCAGGCCTTCACGGCGCCGACCCCGGCTCCCGTCGCCGCCGCCCCGGCCGCCCCGCGCGCCGACCAGCCGCGCGAGGAGCGGGTCAAGATGACCCGTCTGCGCCAGACCATCGCGCGCCGCCTGAAGGAATCGCAGAACACCGCCGCCCAGCTGACCACCTTCAACGAGGTGGACATGACCAACGTCATGGCCCTGCGGAACCAGTACAAGGAGGCCTTCGAGAAGGCCCACGGCGTCAAGCTGGGCTTCATGTCCTTCTTCACCAAGGCGGTCGTCGCGGCCCTGAAGGAGATCCCGGCGGTCAACGCCGAGATCGACGGCACCGACATCATCTACAAGAACCACTATGACATCGGGGTCGCCGTCGGCACCGAGAAGGGGCTGGTCGTGCCGGTCCTGCGCGATGCCGACACCCTGTCGCTGGCGGGTATCGAGAAGGGCATCGGGGCGCTGGGCAAGGACGCAACGGCGGCACCTACGGCTCGCTGATGTCGACGCCGATCCTGAACGCGCCCCAGTCGGGCATCCTGGGCATGCACAACATCGTCCAGCGCCCGATGGCGGTGGACGGCCAGGTGGTGATCCGGCCGATGATGTACCTGGCCCTCAGCTACGACCACCGCATCGTCGACGGCAAGGAAGCCGTGACCTTCCTGGTCCGCGTGAAGCAGCTGCTGGAAGACCCGGCGCGGGCGTTGCTGGACCTCTAGGACGCCGTTCCATTGAAAATGGCGGCCGGAAAATGTATCTACAGTCCGTAGATACGAAAGCCGCCGTCATGGCCATCTCGCGCAAGACCCCGGGTGTCGCCGAAACCGCCCGCCTGTTCTCAAGCGGCGGCAGCCAGGCCGTGCGTCTGCCCAAGGCGTATAGATTCGAAGGCGGCGAGGTTCGTATCCGTAAGGAAGGCGACGCAGTCATCCTTGAGCCGGTTCGCAAGAAGGCCACGACGCAGGCGGAACTGGACGCCATGTGGGCACGGATCGATGCCCTGATGGATCCGGACGATCCATTCCCGGACCCCCCTCCACAGACAATCACACCCGTGGAACCATGGTGAGCCTGTCGCTGGACACCAGCGAACTCGTTCATCTGCTACGCAGCCCCCATCGCACGACACAGGCCGTTCTGGATCAGGCGATCCTCAATGGTTTTGAGTTGATCGTCTCTCCAGTCGTCCGGCATGAGCTTGTCAGCGGGGCCTTGCTGAGCGCTTCTCCCGAGCGGCGACTGGCTCAGTTGGAAGAACTACTGGTTCAGTTCACGGAACCGGATTTCACGCCCGACGACGCCTCGGCATCGGGTCGCCTGCGCGCATCCCTGTTGAAACAAGGAACCCCTATCGGCGACATCGACGTCCTGATCGCCGGCCAGGCGCTCACACGCGGCTGGACAGTGGCGACGCGGAACGTCCGGCATTTCGGTCGCGTGCAAGGCCTGTCCCTGATCGACTGGTCAGTCCGCGCCGAGGTGTTGTCCGCCGGGGAAATCGCCGCGCGGATCAGCGACTGATCGAAGCCAGCACCTCTTCCGTATCCGCCCCCAACCGGGGTGGCGCCGCGTCGTAGCGCACCGGGGTTTCCGAGAACCGGATCGGCGATGCGACCGTCCGTGTCGGGACCGTCAGGTCGGGGCGCTCCAGCGTGATCTCCAGCCCGCGATGCTTGGCCTGGGGCTCGTCGAACACCTGGTCGATGGTGTTGACGGGGCCGCAGGGGACGCCCGCCGGCTCCAGACGCGCCATCAACTCGCCCATGGTCCAGCCCGAGGTGATGGCCGAGAGCGCGGCGACCAGTTCGATCCGGTGCTCGATCCGCCCGGCGTTGCCGGCGTAGCGTTCGTCCGTCGCCAGGCCCTCCAGATCCAGCACGCCGCACAGGGTCCGGTACTGGCCGTCGTTGCCGACCGCGATCACCACCATGCCGTCGGAACAGGGGAAGGGCTGATAGGGCACCAGGTTCGGGTGGGCGTTGCCCATCCGGGTCGGGGCGACGCCGGAAACGAAATAGTTGGTCGCCTGATTGGCCAGCATGGCCGCCTGGACGTCGAACAGGGCGATGTCGACGTGCTGGCCCTGACCGGTGCTGCGCGCATGCAGCAGGGCGGCGAGGATGGCGTTCGAGGCATAGAGGCCGGTCGCCAGATCGACGACGGCGACGCCGACCTTCATCGGTTCGGCGCCGGGCGCCCCGTCCGGCTGGCCGGTCACGCTCATCAGACCGCCCATGGCCTGGATCATATAGTCGTAGCCGGCCTGACCCGCGCGCGGGCCGGTCTGGCCGAAGCCGGTGATCGAGCAATAGACGAGTTTCGGATGGGTCGCTGCGAGCGAGGCGTAGTCGAGGCCGTATTTCTTCAGCCCGCCGACCTTGAAGTTCTCGACCACGACGTCGCAGGTCGCGGCCAGCTTGCGGATCGTCTCGGCGCCTTCGGGCGAGGCGATGTCGAGTTCGACGGACTTCTTGCCCCGGTTGGCGCACAGGAAATAGGCGCTGTCGCCGCGCGTGCCGTCGGTCTTCGTGGTGAAGGGCGGGCCCCAGGCGCGGGTGTCGTCGCCGACCCCGGGGCGTTCGATCTTGATCACCTCGGCGCCGAGGTCGGCCAGGGTCTGGGTCGCCCAAGGTCCCGCCAGAACACGCGACAGGTCGAGAACGCGGACGCCCGCCAGGGCTTGAGGCGCCATTGCTAGAGCCCGGGATCGAAGGCGCCGGCGTCCCGCATCCGCGTCTCGCGGGCGACCTCGGCGCGATAGCCCAGTTCGTCGGCCATCCGCTTGATGTCCGCGGACACCGTCGTCTTGTGCAGGCCGGGAACCACGGCGTGGATGAAGGCGCAACCGGACAGTTTCGCCAGCCGCATGCCCATGCGCGTGGCCACGCCCGCGTGGTGCGCATAGGTTTCCTCGACCTCGCGCGGGTGGTCGACGAACAGGGATTTCAAGGCGCGGATCATCTGGACAGCCTAGCTTGAGACGAGGCTCGTCTCTACCCGTCGCGCGCATTCTGGCCTAAACCGGCGCTCGAAACAGGGCCGGCGCGTCACGCGCGCGTGACAGGCCCCAGAAGACGCAACCAGCGATCAGAGGACGATCCCATGGCCGACGGCGCCGCACCCGTGACCCAGACCTTCAAGTGGGACGACCCGTTCGACATGGAGAGCCGGCTGACGGAGGACGAACGCGCCATCCGCGACGCGGCCCGCACCTATGCCCGCGAACGGCTGTTGCCCCGCGTCGTCGCCGCCTTCCGCGACGAGGTCTTCGACCGCGCCATCATGACCGAGATGGGGGAGATGGGCTTCCTCGGCGCCATGCTGCCCGAACAGTACGGCGGCTCGGGCGTCAGCCACGTCGCCTATGGTTTGATCGCGCGCGAGATCGAGGCGGTCGACAGCGGCTATCGCTCGGCCATGTCGGTGCAGTCGTCCCTGGCCATGTATCCGATCTACGCCTTCGGCAACGAGGAGCAGAAACTTCGCTTCCTTCCGAGGATGGCGGCGGGCGAATGGGTCGGCTGTTTCGGCCTGACCGAGGCGGACGGCGGGTCGGACCCGGCGTCGATGAAGACCAATGCCGTGGCGGTTGAGGGCGGCTACAGGCTGAACGGCGGCAAATACTGGATCACCAACTCGCCGATCGCCGACCTCGCCATCGTCTGGGCCAAGCTCGACGGCGTCATCCGGGGCTTCATCGTCGAGCGGGGGATGGAGGGGTTCACCACCGGCAAGATCGGCGACAAGCTGTCCCTGCGCGCCTCGGTCACCGGCGACATCGGGCTCAACGACGTCTTCGTGCCCGAGGCCAATCTGCTGCCGGGGGTCAAGGGTCTGCGCGGGCCCTTCTCCTGTCTGAACAAGGCGCGCTACGGCATCAGCTGGGGCGCGATGGGCTCCGCCGAGTTCTGCCTGCATGCGACGCGCGACTATGTCGGGGAGCGGATGCTGTTCGGCCGGCCGCTGTCGTCGCGCCAGCTGGTGCAGAAGAAGCTGGCCGACATGCAGACCGAGATCTTCCTCGGTCTTGAGGGCGCCTATGCCCTGGGTCGTCTGCTCGACACCGGGGCCTGGGTGCCGGAGGCGATCAGCCTGATGAAGCGCAACAACTGCGGCAAGGCCCTGGCCATCGCGCGCGAGGCCCGCGACATGCACGGCGGCGCCGGCATCACCGGCGAACTGCATGTGATGCGCCACGCGATGAACCTGGAGACGGTCAACACCTATGAGGGGGCGCACGACGTGCATGCGCTGATCCTGGGGCGGGCGATCACGGGTGAGAGCGCGTTCTAGCTTCGAACCGTCTCCTCCCCACGCAGTGGGGAGGTGGCTCGGAGCGAAGCGGAGAGACGGAGGGGCTCTGCGGGCGCCCAGAACCCCTCCACCACTTCGTGGTCCCCCTCCCCACTGCGTGGGGAGGAGAAGGCTTTACTCGCACCCCGTCGTGCGCTGGCTCCAGCTGATGCCCGCGATGGTCCAGGCGCCGTCCTTGCGGACCATGTCGAAATGGTTGGCGCCGCAGTGGACGACCGCGCCGTCGACCTTGAACAGATAGCGGCCGAAGACCGAGGCCACGTCGCCGTCGATGGCGATGATCGGGTCGGGCATGACCTCCTCGAACCGTTCGGCGCCGGGACGCAGGCCGCCGGCGAATTCCTCGGCCGTCAGGCGGCGGATGACGCGGCTTCCGTCGGGACGCTCGACCGTGACGATCATGGTCGCCTCGGGATCGAAATGGGGCGCCAGCAATGCGCCGTCGCGCGCCGCAATGGCCGCGAAGGTGGCCTCGACCGGGGCCATGACGGCGACGGCCTCGGCCGAGGCCGGATCGGCGGGCAGGGTCGTCTGGATCGCGAGGGCGGCGGCGAGGGCGAGCAGGGTCATGGCGATCTTCCCGTCCGGCGCCCGGGTGCGCCGACGGGGACGCTATCATGCCGCCCGTGGCCGACAAGCCGGGTCTCGTCAGGAAGGATCAGCGGCGCGGGCGGGCCGAAAGCCCCAGGATCACAGGGCCGGGCCGGTTTGTTCTGGCGACCGTGCAGACTAAGCTGGCGGGAAGTCGGGTCGGGGAAACAGGCGTATGAGCAGCACGGACATCGAACAGGCGGCGGACACCGATCCCTTCGCGGCCCTGGCGGAGGTGTTCGCGGGCCGGCGCGCCCTGGTGCTGGAGGACGACCCGGCCCTGGCCGAACATGTCTCCGACCGCCTGCTGCGCGCGGGCTTCGAGGCCGTGGACTGTGTCGATGCGGGCGAGGCGGCGCTGAGCGCGGCCGCCGCCCACGCCTACGACATCCTGATCCTCGACCGGCTGACCAAGGGGCTGGACGGTCTGGAGACGCTGAAGCGGCTGCGGACGTCGTCGGGGCCGTCTTCGGACGCGCCGGCCCTGATGCTGACCGCCCTGACCGGAGAGCGTCAGCGGGTCGAGGGCCTGCTGGGCGGGGCCGACGACTATCTGTCCAAGCCGATCGGCGACGAGGAGCTGCTGGCGCGGATCGCGGCCCAGCTGCGTCGCGTGGCCCGCCGGGCCAAACCGGCCAACGCCGACCTGGTCAACGGTCCGTTCCGCCTGTCGCCGGGCGCCCGCACCCTGAAGCTGACGGTCGAGGGGACCGAGCGGCTGATCGACCTGTCGCCGCTGGAGTTCGCCATCGTCTCGGAGCTGATGACCGCGCGCGGCCAGCCGGTGACCAAGACCATGCTGTGGGACCGGTGCTGGGTCGAATGGACCTTCCTGCCGGACAATTTCGTCAACATCATCGACGCCCGCATCTCGGCCCTGCGTCGCCGGCTGAAGGAACAGGCGCCGGAGCTGGGCGAGGACCTGCATCCCCTGATCGTCTCGGCCCGCAGCCAGAGCCTGATCTTCCGCGACCTCGACGCGGCGTGACCAGCAGAAGCGTCAGCGGTTTTGCGCCCGGGTCGCGGCTTGGGAAATGGGTGAGCCTTTGAGTCGACTGGCCGCGATCTGGACAAGGATCCAGCCGTCCGGCCTCATGGCCTGGATGGCGCGCCGGACCCTGACCCAGCTCGCCTCCGGTCTGGCCATTCTGGCGGCCGTGGCCCTGACCGGATCGCTGGTCGTCACCGGGCAGGCGGCGCGGCTGGACCAGCGCCAGCAGGCGGCCCTGTCGGCGCTCGACGACTTCGGCGCCATGGCGTCGAAGCTGCCGGCCGACACCTCAATGGACGCCTCGGCCATGACCGAGGGCGACGCCGCCTATATGTCGGCCTTCCTCAGCGCGTTCCAGGACGGGCCGACCCAGAATGTCACCACTTTGGAACAGACCTGTCGCACCGGCCAGGGCGGTGCGGGCGTGCGCTTCATCCGCGCCCCGGTCGGCAAGCCCGCCGGCCTGCTGGCGCTGGAGACCGCGCGGGCCGAGCGCCTGACGCGGCTGGGCGACGGCGTCTTCCTGATCCGGCTCGAGGCCGGCCAGCTCTGCCTGACGCGCAGCGTCGACGTCATCGTGGTCAAGCGGCCGATCGGGTCGCTGTCCGTCATCGTCGGCCGGGTGGTCGATCCGGCCGGTGTCGCCTGGCGCTGGGCGGTCCTGGCCGTGGCCCTGACCGGCGCCCTGATCCTGGTGTCGGGCCTGACGGCGGCCCTGTTCGCCCGCCAGCGCCTGACCAGCGCCATCGCCGAGGTCAGCACGGTGCTGGACCGCGCCGCCCTGGGCGACTTCTCGCGCCGCGCGCCCGATGTGGCTGTGGCCCCGGAGCTGACCCAGTTGTCCAGCCAGGTGAACCGGACGCTCGACCGCCTCGAGGAACTGTTAAGCTGGCTGCGCGATTCCGCCGACCAGCTGGCGCACGATTTCCGGACCCCGCTGGCCCGCGCCTCGGCCCGTCTGGACAGGCTGATGGAGACCGAGGATCCGGTCGAGCGGAAGCGGCTGGGCGAGGCGGCGGGGCGGGACATCGCCGAGATCACCCGGGCCATGAACGAGGCCATGGCGCTGCGCGACGGTGAGGCCTGGCTGTTCGAGAGCGTGCGGCTGGATGTGCTGGCCGAGGCGGCGGTCGAACTCTATCAGCCCATCGCCGACATCCGCGACATCCGGATCGTCGCCGAGGGGGAGCCGGTCTCGGTGCTGGGCGTGCGGTCCCTGCTGCAGCGCGCCGTGGCCAACCTGGTCGACAATGCGGTGAAGTTCTCGCCCGACGGCGGCGTTGTGACCCTGCGCGCCTGGGACTGCGATGAGGGTCCGTGCCTGTCGGTCGGCGATCAGGGGCCCGGCATGTCCGGCAGCCAGCCCTCCATGCCGCGCGCCAAGGACAGTCATGGCATGGGACTGGCCTTCGTGCGGGCGATCCTGCGTCGCCACGGCGGCCGGATGACGATTGATGACGCGCGCCCCGGAGCCATCGTCACGGCAAGGTTCTCACGCTAGGCTCCGATCAACCACTGGGGAAACACCATGATGCGCCTTCGCCTCCTGACCGGTTCGGCCCTCGCCCTGACGCTGCTCGGAGCCGTCGGCGGCGTCGCCCAGGCCCAGACCGCGCCGGAGTTCCCCATCCCCTACGATAGCCGCCGCGGCGTGTTCAGCTTCGCGACCGGGCTGGAGCGGTCCCTGCCGGCCGTGGTCCAGGTGACGACGCTCGGCATGTCGGCGGGGCCGACCACCGGCGAGACCGAACCAACCCCCGTCTCCAGCGGCTCCGGCGTCATCATCGACGCCGCCAACGGCATCATCGTCACCAACCATCACGTCATCGAGGACGGTCAGAAATTCCGCGTCGACATGACCGACGGACGTCTGGTCGACGCCACCCTGATCGGGTCCGACAAGGCGACGGATATCGCGGTCCTGCAGATCCGCGCCCCGGGCCTGTCGCAGGTGGAGACGGTGGATTCCGACACCCTGCGCACGGGCGACCTGGCCTTCGCGGTCGGCTATCCGCTCGGCCTCGACCAGACCCTGACCATGGGCGTGATCTCGGGCCTCGGCCGGTCCGGCATGGGCGACGCGGTCGAGGACTATATCCAGACCGACGCGGCCGTGAACTCGGGCAACTCCGGCGGGCCGCTGCTGGACAGCCGGGGCCGGCTGATCGGCATCAACACCTCGATCCTGTCGGGCGACATCGGCGGCGGAAACGACGGCATCGCCTTCGCGGTCCCGACCCGAATCCTGCTGTTCGTGGTCGAACAACTGCGCGCCAACGGCGAGGTCACGCGCGGCCGCATCGGTGCGACCCTGGGCTCGCTGAACGCCGAGCGTGCGGTCGAGGCGGGCCTCGGCTTCGTGCGCGGCGCCATCGTCGAGGATGTCCTGCCCGGCTCTCCGGCCGAGCGTGCGGGCCTGCAGCGCGGCGACATCATCACCCGCATCCAGAACCGCCCGGTCGCCAACGCCGGCTCGGTGCAGGCCACGGTGGGCATCGCACCTCCGGGAACCCGGATCGCGCTCGTCTATTTGCGCGACGGGCACGAGGCGACCACGGCGCTGAACGTCGAGGTCCTGTCGACCGATCCGGTCCAGGTCGGCTCGACCTCGCTCCAGGCCTACGGCGCCAATTTCCGCGACGTGAAGTCCTCTGACGGGATCAGCGCATCGGGCGCCCTGGTCGTGGCGGTCGAGGGCGGTTCAGCCGCGGCCCAGCAGGACCTGCGCGCCGGCGACCTTGTCACCGCCGCCAACGGCATGTCGGTCTCGGGCTTTTCGGAGCTGGGCCGTGCGCTCGGCACGGGCGGCGGCGCGACCCTGACGGTCCTGCGCAGTGGCGAAGAGGTAGAGATCGTCATCCCTGCGGCGGACTGAGGCGGCTTCTCTATCCGTTCACCCCGGTGAAGGCCGGGGTGCAGATGGCGAAAGCCGGCGGATGGACGGAGTGTCGGTAAGCGATCCTTGCTGACTGAGTCTGTGATCTGGACCCCGGCCTTCGCCGGGGTGCACAGAGTTTGGGTAAGCCCGCGCTCAAGCAGTGAGCGACCGCGTCGCGAGCGATAGCGCCCAAACAACAATGCTGTGTGGCGCTGCGCGCCAGACAGCAAAACGCCCGCCATGCCGGAGGGGGGAGGGAGGCAGGACGGGCGTCTCGCTTTGGAGGAAGCGTCGGCCTGGCGAAGCCTAAATACGGCAACATCCAGGGGGGCTGGGGGGGCTGTTCAGGATCCGGGACGCTTCCGAACTCCGTCAGGCCGACAGCTACTGTTTCGCTGTCCAACCGGGCCGACGAAGGACCGAAACGGGGCCATTTCGTGTCGTGGATAATTTGTGGGTCAGGCGAGGCGGCGGGCGGCGCTGGCGTTTGTCCGAACCGCGTCTAGATTGATCGGGATGACCTTCGATCCCTCCTCCGCTGAAGGCGGTCCGCAACCGTCGTCCGTCTTCTTCGAGCGGCGCGAGCTGGACCTGATCCTTCGGGTCTACGGCCGCATGGTGGCCCAGGCCGAATGGCGCGACTATGCCATGGTCGGGGGCAGGGAGGCGGCCGAGTTCGCCGTCTTCCGCCGCTCCGGCGACGCCCCCGCCTATCGCATCGAGAAACGCCCGGCGCTCCAGACCCGCCAGGGCCAGTGGTCGGTCATCGGCGAGGGCGGCGTCGTCCTGAAGCGCGGTCGCGAGCTGCCGCAGGTGCTGCGCGTCTTCGACAGCCGCAAATTCCAGGTGGTGGAATAGCAAAAAGCCCCGGCCTTTCGACCGGGGCTTTCCATTGTTCAGCCTGTGCGCGCCTCGCGGCGGCTCGCGGCTTGAGCCTAGTTCCGGTTGCCGCCCATGAAGGCCAGCAGGAACTGGAACAGGTTCACGAAGTTGATGAACAGGCTCAGCGCGCCGAAGCCGGTGGCCACGCCCATCGCCGCGTGATCGCCGCCCAGCTGGTAGTAGGTCATCTTCAGACGCTGGGTGTCATAGGCGATCAGGCCTGCGAAGATCAGCACGCCCAGGCCCGAGATGATCAGGTAGAGCGTCCCCGACTGCATGAACATGTTCACGACCGAGGCGATGATCAGGCCGATCACGCCCATGATCAGGAACGAGCCCATGGCCGTCAGATCCTTCTTGGTCGTGTAGCCGATCAGGCTCAGCGCGCCGAACGAGGCGGCCGTCACGAAGAAGGTCGAGGCGATCGAACCGCCCGTATAGCGCAGGAACAGAACGCCCAGCCCCGCGCCGATCGAGGCGACGACGGCCCAGTAGAGCAGGTTCACGCCGCCGGCCGTCGGGTTCTTCATGAAGAACATCGAGCCGAACAGCAGCACCAGAGGCAGGAACTGGACGATCATGCCCAGCACCGTCATGCCGATGCGACCGTCAGGTCCCACGGCGAACAGCAGTTGTTGCACCGCCGGCACGTTGCCGGTGGCGTAGGCCAGGGCGCCGGCGACCACGAGGCCGAGCGCCAGCTTGTTGTAGACGCCCAGCATGAAGCTGCGCAGGCCCGCGTCCACGGCCATGTCGGCCTTGGCCGGAGCCGGCGTCGAGTAGCCGTTTCTGAAGTCGCTCATCGCGAGTGTCTTCTCCTGTTGAGGCGACGGGAGACTCCCGGCGCCGATGTCGGAAATATCGGGGTCTGGACCCCACTGCGCAAGGGATTGATCGCCGCAGGGGTTCTCGCCGCTTCCCGCCTTTCGCGCCAGACGCTACGAACGGCGGCATGTTGCGCCTGTTTACTGCCGTTCCGATCCCCTTCGACGTGGCCGAGACGCTCGGCCGCCGCCAGACCGGCCTGCCGGGCGCGAAATGGCGCGGGGCCGAGGCGCTCCACGTTACCCTGGCCTTCTACGGCGGTGTGGACGAGCGCCGCGCCGCCGATCTGGCCGCCGAGCTGGCCCGGATCCCGGGCGGCGTCTTCGATATCGAACTGAAGGGCGTCGGCGCCTTCGGCGATGCGCATCGCAGCCACACATTGTGGGCCGGGCTGGAACCTTCGGAGCGACTCAACATCCTGGCGGGGCGCTGCAAGTCGGCGGCCGAGCGCGCCGGCGTCACCATGGAGCCCCGCCTCTATCGCCCCCACCTCACCCTCGCCTACCTGAAGACCCAGACCAATCCGGACCGGATCGGGGCCTGGATCACCAACCATAACCTGCTGCATTCCCCGCCGATCCGCGTCGATCGCTTTGGCCTGTATTCCAGCGTCCTGAGCGACGACGGCAGCCACTACGAACTGGAACGGG
The DNA here is from genome assembly GCF_002280785.1 of Brevundimonas subvibrioides. Lineage (GTDB taxonomy): Bacteria > Pseudomonadota > Alphaproteobacteria > Caulobacterales > Caulobacteraceae > Brevundimonas > Brevundimonas subvibrioides_B. The sequence continues at coordinate 145,679 of NZ_NCEQ01000003.1, read as the reverse complement.
AGTATCCGCTGTGACTGCGCCCGGCCCCACGATCGAGACCGAACGCCTGATCCTGCGCCCTACGGCGATGGAGGATTTCCCGCGCTGGTGCGATTTCCAAGGCGACGCCGAGACGACCCGTTTCATCGGCGGTCCCAGGAGTCCGGCCGAGGTCTGGCGGGTCCTGATGTCGGTGGCCGGCGCCTGGGCCCTGACCGGCGAAGGCTTCTTCTCGGTGATCGAGAAATCGACCGGCCAGTGGATTGGCCGCATCGGCCCGTGGAACCCGCACGGCTGGCCGGGGCCGGAGGTGGGCTGGAGCCTGCACCCTGACGCCATGGGCAAGGGCTATGCGCGGGAGGCGGCCGTGGCGACCATGGACTACGCCTTCGACGTGCTGGGCTGGGACGACGTCATCCACTCCATCCATCCCGACAATATCGCGTCTCAACAGCTGGCCGCGCGCCTGGGCTCGGTCAATCGCGGCCGGGGTCGACTGCCGCCGCCGCTCGAGGAGTCCTGCGTCGATCTGTGGGGTCAGACAAGGGCGGACTGGGCCGTGAACCGGAAGCGGTTCACGGCTTGAAGGCGGAACGCAACCGGAACATAAGTGTCGGATGCCCGCCGCTGCTGTTCATCTCGAACTCGTCTTCAGCCGTCCGGAGACCACCCTGGGCGTCACGCGCGGGGCTGCGAGGCTGCTGGCCGACATGGGCTATGCCCCGCTGCTGGAGGTATCCCTGCCGAACGGCCGTCGCGCCGATGTCATGGCTCTGGGACGCAAGGGCGACATCGTCATCGTCGAGGTGAAGTCGGGGATCGCGGACTATCGTGTCGATCGCAAATGGCCGCAGTACGCCCCCTTCTGCGACGCCTTCTTCTTTGCGGTGGCTCCGGAGTTTCCGGAAGGAGTGCTGCCGACTGAGCCGGGCCTGATCGTCGCCGATGCCTTCGGCGGGGCCGTGGTGCGGGATGCGCCGGTGCTGACCCTGGCTCCGGCGAGGCGGAAGGCGCTGACGATCGCCTTCGGACGTCTGGCGGCGATGCGGACGGTGCGAGAGTAAACGACCTTCTCTCCCTGCGGGAGAAGGTGGCAGCCGAAGGCTGACGGATGAGGGGTCGCACCGTCGATTGGAGAAAGCGCTGGCAAGGATGGCCGGTGAGGTCAGCGTGACCCCTCATCCGACCTCGCTGCGTTCGGCCGCCTTCTCCCGCAAGGGGAGAAGGAAAGCGGCTACCTCGGCGCGCGTTTCGCCAGGATGCGTTGCAGTGTCCGGCGGTGCATGCCGAGGCGGCGCGCAGTCTCGGAGACATTGTGGTCGCACAGCTCGTAGACCCGCTGGATATGCTCCCAGCGCACCCGGTCGGCGCTCATCGGGTTCTCGGGCGGTTCGGGCGAGTCGCCGGTGGCGAGCAGGGCCTTGACCACATCGTCGGCGTCGGCGGGCTTGGACAGATAGTCGACGGCCCCGGCCTTCACCGCCGCCACGGCCGTGGCGATGGCGCCGTAGCCGGTCAGCATGACGATACGGGCGTCGTCACGGCGCTCGCGAATGGCCTCGACGACCTTCAGGCCGTTGCCGTCCTCAAGCCGCATGTCCAGCACGGCGAAGGCCGGCTGGTAGGTCCGGAGGAGCTCGGTCGCCTCGCCGACCGATCCGGCCGTGGTCACCTGGAACCCACGAGACTCCAGCGCCCGGCCCAGACGCGTGCGCAGCGCCTGGTCGTCGTCCAGCAGCAACAGGGAACGGTCAGGGAGCCCGGCGATGCGGTCTTCCATATTGCCGGAGTTGAGAGGCGAGGTGGCAGTCGTCATGGCGGAGTTTCTCCTACCCACCAAGTCGGCTTCCCGCGCCGACGGGTCAAGCGGTGCGGCGATGGATCGCAGGCCGGCCGGTTCTCACGGGACCAGTTCCAGCGCGCGACGGTCCCAGCGCACAGTGACGCGTGCGCCCCGGTTGTTCCCCGGCCCGCCCTCGCCCTGACCGACGACCACCTTGCCGCCGGTCCGTTCCAGAAGGGTCCGCGCGATGAAGAAGCCCAACCCCATACCGCCCTGGCTCGGAACGATGTCGGGCTCCGGCGGAGGCGGCGCAGGGGTCTTGCCGCGCCGGGGCGGTCGGGCGGCGGCGGCCAGTCGCGCGGCCAGGGCCTGACGCGACTTGCCGAGCGGACGGCTGGTCACATAGGGCTCGCCGAGACGCGGCAGGATTTCGGGAGCAAAGCCCGGGCCGTCGTCCAGGACCTCGACGGTGATCCACTGTGCGTCCGCCGTCGCCCGGACCCGGACCGTCGAGGCGGCGAAATCGGCCGCATTCTCGACCAGGGCGGACAGGCCGTGGACCACTTCCGCCAGCCGCTTCACGCGCGGCTCCGCCAGGCCCCCGCGCGTGTGGACGGCCACCTTGATGTCGAGGTCGAAGCCCAGATGCGGATCGACCACCTCGTTCAGCAGGGCCTTCAGCCCGATCTCCGTATAGAGGGGGTCGCCGTCCTCGGGGCGTTGCGACAGCCGCTTGAGGATCTCGCGACAGCGTTCGGCCTGCTGCAGCATCAGGCGCGCATCCTCGGCGATCGGCCCGTCGGCCGGCGAGGCGCGCAGCAGTTCCTTGGCCACCACCTGGATCGTCGCCAGCGGGGTGCCCAGCTCGTGCGCCGCCGCCGCCGCCAGTCCGCCCAGCGCCGCCAGCCTCTGTTCCCGTTGAAGCACGTCCTGCGTCGTGGCCAGCGCCAGCTCCAGTTTCTCGGCGTCCGCCGCCACCCGCCAGGCGTAGGCGGCGGTGAACACCACCCCCGTCGTCAGGGCCAGACCGACGCCGAACTTGTAGAGAACCGGCAGGTCGATATCCGCTCCGTTCTGCCAGGGCAGGGGCATGGACCAGACGAACAGGGCCGTGGTCGAGGCCAGCACCATCAGGCCCAGTATCAGGGCCTGGCGCCCCGGCAGGGACGCGGCCGCCACCGTCACCGGCGCGACCAGCAGCAGGCAAAAGGGATTTTCCAGCCCGCCGGTAAAGGCCAGCAGGGCCGACAGCTGCAGGATGTCGAAGCCCAGATGGATGCCGGTCTGGCGCCCGTCCGGCAAGCGGCTGTCAACTCTCTGCAATCGAGCCATGGCCAGCAGGTTCACGACCACGCTGGCCAGGATGACCAGCAGGCACTGCCATCGCGGCAGGGGGAAGTGGAACATCGTGTCCAGCACGATCAGGGTCGCCGTCTGGCCCACGATCGCCAGCCAGCGCAGGATGATCAGCGTTCTGAGCGACAAGCCCCGGCTACGGCGCGGCAAACTGGCCCAGTTCGGCGGCGCCGGCGGGAACTGCGACATGACGTCCTCGGGGGAGGCGTCGGGATGGGGACGGACTTCGCTCTGGTTCACACGGCGTCTATAGACCGGTCTCGCGCCCCTGTCGGCCCGGAGAGACACGATGCCACGCCGTTCCATCTTCCTGTTCGCCGGCGCCTGTTGCGCCATCGCCATCGCCCTGGCGACCGTGACGGTGGTCGTCGTCACGGGACGGGACCGGGCCCAGGCCGTCGCCGAGGGAACCGCGACGGGTCAGCCGGCCGTCGGCGGCCCGTTCCAGCTCGTCAACCAGGACGGCCAGGCGGTCGACCAGACGATGCTGGACGGCCGGTGGAGCCTGGTCTTCTTCGGCTTCACCTACTGCCCGGACTTCTGCCCTACGACCCTGACCTCGCTGGAGGCGACGCGCACCCTGCTGGGGTCGGCCGCCGACGACCTGCAGATCGTGTTCGTCTCGATCGACCCGGAGCGCGACACGCCCCGGGCGCTGAAGGACTATCTGTCGTCCGACGGCTTCCCGCCCGGCGTCATCGGCCTGACCGGCACGCCGGAACAGGTCGCCGACGCCGCCAAGGTCTATCGCGCCTATTTCCAGAAGGTCGGCGACGGCGAGGACTATACGATGAACCACTCCCTGACGGTCTATCTGATGGGCCCCGACGGCCAGTTCCGCTCCGCCCTGGGCCACGATCTGGGCCCGGAACGCTCGGCCCAGCTGATCCAGCGGGTCATGGCGCGGGGCTGACATTCCTCCCCCATCGGGGGAGCCATCGACCACGCAGTGGTGGAGGGGGCTAACCGCACACACCGGGTCTGGATCAGCCCCCTCCACCCCAGCGCAAGGGCGCTGCGGTCCCCCTCCCCCGGCGCTTCGCTTTGGGGAGGAATATAAATCCTTTTGCAGTGCAGCGCGTTCTATGATGGCATCACCGCTTCGGCGGGGCCGATCACAGGATTTCATGCTCTACGCACTTCACGAGCTCGCCTATCAGTCGGCGCAGCCTTTCCGGCTCGGGGCGCAGGTCGCCCGCAAGTTCTGGACCTCGCCCTATAACCCGGCCTCGCAGACGGCTGTGGGACGCACTGCCTATGCCTCGGCCGAGCTGTTCGAGAGCGTCACGCGCCGCTACGGCAAGCCGGCCTGGGGCCTCGAGGTCGTCACCATCAACAACCAGCCGGTGCGCACCACCGAACAGGTCATCTGGCAGAGCCCCTGGGTCCGCCTGGTGCGGTTCGCGCGCAACGTCGGCGACCTGAAGCGAGCCAAAAAGCCGGTCGCCGCGCCCAGTGTGCTGATCGTCGCGCCTCTGTCGGGGCACTACGCGACCCTGTTGCGCGGCACGGTCGAGACCTTCCTTCAGGATCACGACGTCTATGTCACCGACTGGGTCAACGCCCGTCAGGTGCCGATGCTGGAAGGCCGTTTCGACTTCCACGACTACATCGACCACGTCCGCACCATGCTGGCCCAGATCGGCCCGCGCGCCCACGTCGTCGGCGTCTGTCAGCCCGGCCCGCCGGTCCTCGCCGCCGCCGCGATCATGGCGGCCGAGAACGATCCGAACCGCCCGGCGTCGATGACCTTCATGGGCTCGCCGATCGACGCGCGCCTGTCGCCGACGGTGACGAACCAGCTGGCGGAGGCCAGGCCGTTCGCCTGGTTCCAGTCGAACATGATCCACACCGTGCCCTGGCCCTATCCGGGCTTCGGCCGGGAGGTCTACCCGGGCTTCGTCCAGCTCTACAGTTTCATGTCCATGAACGAGCAGAGACACACCGACGCCCACCGGGACTATTTCCGCCACCTGGTCGCCGGCGATGGCGACGGGGTGGAGAAGCACGAGGAATTCTACGACGAATATCTGTCGGTCCTGGACCTGACCGAGGAGTTCTATCTCCAGACCATCGACATCGTCTTCCAGTCGCACCTGCTGCCGCGCGGCCTGCTGGAGCATCGGGGCGCACCGGTCGATCTGACGAAGATCACCGACATCGGCCTGATGACCGTCGAGGGCGAAAAGGACGATATCTCGGGCGTGGGCCAGACCCAGGCCGCGCATACCCTGTGCACCAACATCCCCGACGACCGACGGGTGCTTTACGTCCAGCCGGACGTCGGCCACTACGGCGTCTTCAACGGGCGGCGGTTCCGCGAGGAGATCTACACCCGCACCCGGGACTTCATCGCGGCCAATGAAAAGCTCTGCGCAGTATCAGACCGGTCAGCGGCTGCCGCTTGAGGGCGGCCACGCCCTTCGCCTGAGCGTCAATCCGCGCGCCCGGCGCATCTCGATCCGCATCGATACGCGCAAGGGCGAGGCCGTGGCCATCGCCCCGTCGGAGCGGCGGCTGGCCGATGCGGTGGCCTTCGCGCGCACCAAGTCGGCCTGGATCGCCGAGCGGCTGGCGGCGCGGCCCGGCGGGACGGCGATCGAACCCGGCGCCGTCATTCCCTATCGCGGCGTCACGGTCCCGCTGGAGGCCGCGGGCGGCGCGGGGGCGGCCCGGCTGGTGGAAGGCCGGGAGGGCCTGCGCATCGTTTCGGGCGGTGAGGGCGAAGCGTTCGCCCGGCGCGTCGTCAACCTGCTGAAGCGGGCGGCGCGAGAAGCGCTCCAGACCCGAACCGATTTCCATCTTCGTGCCCTGGGCCAGAGCCCCGTGACCCTGACCATCAATGATCCGGCGTCTCGCTGGGGCTCGTGCAGTCCGGTGTCGCGCTCAATCCGCTATTCCTGGCGGGTGATCATGGCCCCGCCCGAGGTGCTCGACTATCTGGCCGCCCACGAGGTGGCGCACCTGGTCCATGCCGACCACAGCCCGGCCTACTGGTCTGTGGTCAAGGGGCTGGTCGGCGACCACCGACCCTTCCGCGCCTGGCTGCGCGACCACGGGGCGGCGCTGCACGCCGTGGGGCGGTGACATCGATCCTTCTCCCCTTGCGGGAGAAGGTGGCAGCCGAAGGCTGACGGATGAGGGGTCACACCGGCGGCCGGATTGGTGTGATCAAGCGCTGACCTTCGAGGTCTGCGCGACCCCTCATCCGACCTCGCTTCGCTCGGCCACCTTCTCCCGCAAGGGGAGAAGGAAACTCAGAAGAACAGCGGGTTGTTCTCTTTTTCCGGCCGAGCCTCGGGTTCGGGGCGCTGGTCCGGCGGGTCGTCGCGCCGGGGACGCTCGGCGGGCGCGGGATCGCGGCGGGGTTCCTCGACGGACGCGCGCGGATCATAGGGCTCGCCCTGGTTCGGGTCGACGCCGCCCGGCAGGACAGTGGAGTCGCCGTAGGGATCCTCCACGTCGCCGATCAGGTCGCCGATCGGATCCGGCGCGACCCAGCCGTCCGGCATCGGCGGACCGTTGGGGATCGGCTGGACGTTCAGGCGCGGCAGGGCCGCCTCCATGAAGCCCTTCCAGATCGCCGCCGGGGCCGCGCCGCCGGTCACGCCGCGCATGGCGGTGTTGTCGTCCTTGCCGACCCAGACGGCGGTGACGAAGCCGCCGGTGTAGCCGACGAACCAGGCGTCCTTGTAGTCCGAGGTCGTGCCCGTCTTGCCCGCGATGTCGCGGCCGGAGATCGCCGCCGACCGGGCCGTGCCGCTCGTCACCACGCCCCGCAGCATCTGGTTCATATAGTAGAGCGACGGATTGTTGATCGCCTGACCCGAGGCCGCGTCGCGGGCGCCGCGCTGGTAGATGACCCGACCCTGGGGGGTGCGGATGCGGCTGATGCCATAGGCCTCGACCCGCCGGCCGCCATTGGCGAAGGCGTCATAGGCGGTGGCCATGTCGATCGGCGAGACCTCGACGGCCCCCAGGGCCATGGCCGGCTCCAGTCCGATGCGTGAGGAGATGCCCAGGCGGCGCGCGGCCCGGGCCACGCTGTCGCGACCGATCTGGTCGGCGACATAGGCGGCGACCGTATTGGTCGACTGGGCCACGGCGTTGGCCAGGGTCATCTCGCCGGCGAAGGTCCCGGAGTAGTTGCGCGGGCTCCAGTTGCCGATGCGGACCGGCTCGTCGACCACCGGGGTCTCGGGCGTGTAGCCGGCCTCCATGGCCGCCAGATAGACGAAGGGTTTCCACGCCGAGCCGGCCTGACGGCGAGCGTCGACGGCGCGGTTGAACTGGCTGTCGGCATAGGATGCGCCGCCGATCATGGCGCGCACCCGGCCGTCGCCGTCCAGGGCCACCAGGGCCGCCTGCTGGACGCCGCGCGAGGCGTCGCGGTCCAGGATGCGGCGGACATTGCGTTCGGCCGCCGTCTGCAGGGTCAGGTCCAGGGTCGTCTCGACGATCATGTCCTCGGTCGGCTCGCCGACGAGGCCGCGGATCTCCTTGTCGAGCCAGTCGATGAAATACTGGGCGTGCTGGGTCGCCAGCGTCCGCGACACGCGAACCGGCTCCAGCACGGCGGCGGCGCGTTGTTCGGGCGTGATGACGCCGGACTCCTGCATCTCGTCCAGCACGACGGTGGCGCGGGCGGCGGCGCGCTTGTGCTCCGACACCGGCGAGTAGCGCGACGGCGCCTTGAGCAGGCCGGCCAGGAGGGCGGCCTCGCCCACGGTCAGGTCCTTGGCCGACTTGTCGAAATAGCGTTGCGACGCCGCCTCGATCCCATAGGCGCCGGCGCCGAAATAGACGCGGTTGAGATAGAGGGCGAGGATCTCCTGTTTGGAGAATTTCAGCTCCAGCCAGACGGCCAGCATCAGCTCCTGCACCTTGCGGCGCACGTTCTGGTCAGGGGTCAGGAACAGGTTCTTGGCCAGTTGCTGGGTCAGGGTCGAACCGCCCTGGACAATCCGGCCGGCGCGCATGTTCGCGGCCATGGCCCGGGTCATGCCGATCGGGTCGAACCCCGGATGCCAGTAGAAGCGCTGGTCCTCGATGGCGATGAAGGCCGCCGGGACGTACTCGGGCAGGGCCTCGAGATCGGCGGGCGGCGCCTGCTGCGAGCCGCGCGTGGCGATCAGGGCGCCGTTCCGGTCCAGATAGGTGATCGAGGGCTGGCGATCGATGCCATAGAGAGCCGAGGTGTCCGGCAGGCCGCGCGCGAACACGGCGAAGAAGACCACCAGGAAGATGGCGCCCCAGACGGCCAGCACCGAGCCCCAGTAGAGGACCTGCTGCAGCCGGGTGCGCGCCGGTCTGGCCCCGCCGCCCGCATTCCTGTTTCCGAACCCCGGACCGGCCATCGACATCCTCAGAAACCCCGGCCGTCATAGCCGTTCGCATCGCCTACCAAAACGCCGTTGTGGTGAACGGCGCGTGAAGACTTCACGTCAGCGTGATGGTTCTTTCGGCCGAAACGATGGCGCGGGTCTTAACGATCATCCATCGCGACGGGCGAGCCAGACCGACCCGTCGTCCGCCCGGACGCCGGATTCAATCCAAAACCCGTGCTTGGCGAGTTCCGCTTCGTAGGCCCCGGGCTCCAGACTGCCGTGATAGAGGGGCTCGCCTCGCCATTCGCCCATGGCGTGGCCGAGGCGAGGGCCGGACGAGAACATCACCACAGACCTCGGCGCGCAGTGGGCGAGGAGACCCGGCAGGGCCAGCCGCTGATCCTCGGGTGAGAGATGGAACAGGCTGTGCCAGGCGAGAACGCCGGCGAAGGTCTGGCCGAGCTTCAGCGTGCGCATGTCGGCCTGAAGGAAACGGCCGGTCGGCAGGTCGGCCGCCGCGTGGGCGGCGAGCCGGGCCGAGGAGTCCACGCCCGTGACCTTGAACCCTCGATCCAGCAGGGCCGCCGCCATCGGCCGCCCCGAGCCGCAGCCGACGTCGAGCACCGTGTCGCCCGGCGCCAGAGAGGCGGTGAAGCGATCCAGCCAGAGCCGGTCGGCTTCGGTCAGAACCGCGCCGCGATCGGCGATCCAGTCGCTGGACCGCCGATCGTAGAGGTCGACGATGTCGGCCGCAGCATCGAAGACGCCGGGGGCGACCGGATCGCTCATTCGGCGAGGAAGGCGTCCAGCCGGGCATGGAAGGCCTCGGGCTGGTCCAGGAAGATGAAGTGGGCGCTGTCGTCGATCCGCTTCAAGGCCACGCCCGGCAGGCCGGCGAAGGAGGCCTGGTAGATCATGTCGGTGATCTCGTTGGTCATCCGGGCGTCGTTGAACTTCACATACAAGACCTCGGTCGGGGCCGTAATGCGGGCCAGTTCGGGCCGCAGGTCGGTCAGGATCAATTCGCGGAACGCGCGCGAGGAGACCTGCTGGTCACTGGTCGCCCCGTCTTCCAGCGGACCGGCGCGCTTCGATTCCGTGTTGATCATGCCGGTAATCGAGGCGGCGCCGCGGGCGTAGTACTCGGCCGGGGCGGCGGTCGCCATGCCCTGATAGACCTGCTCGGCGACAGGCGCGATGCTCTCGGCCGTGGCGCCGGGCGCGCCGAACATGGCCCCCATGAAGGGCACCATGTCGACGACCATCAGCTTGCCGACCGCGTCCGGATGGCGGGCGGCGAGCATCATGCCGATCGTGCCGCCCATCGAATGGCCGACGACCACCGGCCTATCCAGGCCCTGTTCGGAGATGTAGCGGGCGATTTCCTCGGCCACGGGCGCGGCGACGGGGCCCTCGGCGTTGCCCTCAACCGGCGCGCCGGCGAAGCCCTGGATATGGATGCGGTGGACGCGCCATCCGCCGCCCAGATGATCGACCGTGCCCTGCCACACCTCCGGCGAGGAGCTGAGGCCGGGAATCAGGATGATGTCGCGCACGCCCGGGCCGGCTTCGCCGTCCACCCGGACGTGCATGCGGGTCGACTCGAAGTCGGCGTGGTGATGGCTGTGGTCGGCGGCATGGGCGGCATGTCCGTCCTGGGCGCTCGCCGGGCCGACGAGGGCGAAGTTGGCCATCAGGCCGAGGGCGGCGACGAGGCCGGTGAGGATCTGGCTGTTCATGATGCGTCTTCCTGACTTTGGCCTGACGATGCGCCGACCTTTCCGACCCTTGTCGTCGCAGTTGGCGACATCGGATGCGTTCGGCAAGGCGGGAGAATGACGAAAGCTCCGGCGACGTCTAGACTGACGCCCATGAACCCTGCCGAAAGCCCCGCCGCCGTTCCCGAGGCGAAAGCCCCGCCCGCAGCCTTCGGCAAGGGGTTCGTGCTGGACACCTGGTATTTCGTCGCCCTGTCGCGCGACGTCGCAGAGGCCTCGCTGACGCGCCACGAACTGCTGGGCGAACCGGTGCTGGTCGGGCGGACGCGGGCGGGTCAGGTCTATGCCCTGCGCGACATCTGTCCGCACCGCGCCGCGCCCCTGTCGGCCGGCCGTCTGGTCCAGAAGCCGGGCGAGCCCGAGACGGTCGAGTGCTGCTACCATGGCTGGCGCTTCCGCACCGACGGGGTCTGCGCCGCCATCCCGTCGCTGGTGGACGAACAACCGTTCGAGGTCGAACGGGTCCGGGTGCGGTCCTATCCGGTGGTCGAGAGCCAGGGGATGGTGTTCGTCTTCGTCCACGCCGATCCCCGCTCGGACGCCGAGCCCGATCATCCGCCGCCGACCTTCCCCGGCGTCGTCGGCGGGGAGGCGAAACTCGTCGAGTGGATGGATTTCGACAGCCATATCGACCACGCGGTCGTCGGCCTGATGGACCCCGCCCATGGGCCCTATGTGCATCAGCAGTGGTGGTGGCGCTCCGAGCAGTCGATGCACGAGAAGTCCAAGGCCTTCGAGCCTCGGGAGCTCGGCTTCGCCATGGTCCGTCACGCGCCGTCGTCGAACTCGCGCGCCTACAGGGTCCTGGGCGGGGCGCCCGCGACCGAGATCACCTTCCGCCTGCCCGGCTATCGCTGGGAGCATATCCAGGTTGGAGCGAAACAGGTCCTGGCCCTGACCTGTCTGACGCCCGTCACCGGGACGAAGACCCGGATCACCCAGATCTTCTGGTCCGACCACTGGGTGTTCGGTCTGGCCAGGCCCTTCCTGAGGATGGGCGTCGCCGCCTTCCTGAAGCAGGACGGCGGGATGGTGAACCTGCAGAACGAGGGGCTGCGCTATGACCCCGCCCTGATCTGGATCGACGACGCCGACAAACAGGCGAAATGGTACCAGCAGCTGAAGCGCGAATGGCAGAAAAGCCGCGCTGAGGGGCGCGGCTTCTCCAATCCGGTCAAGCCGGCGATCCTGAAGTGGAAGAGCTGAAGGCTCTTCCCGGGACTATTTCGTGCTGACGCCGGCCAGCAGGGCGTCGACCTGGCGGGCGATGTGGTCGGCCAGCTGGTCCACGGTCCAGCCGTCATAGGCGGCGCGGCGGTAGTTCGACAGATAGGCATCCCAGGTCAGCTCGGTCAGCAGGGCGATATCGGCGTCCTGCCTGATCTCGCCGGCGCCGATACCGGCGCGCAGGATGTCGGAGATGACGTCGGTCAACCCTTGCGTCGCGGCGCGCTGGCGGGTCTCGGCGGCGACGGGCTGGAACCACGAGCGGGCGACGATGGCCTGGAACAGCGGCAACTGGTCGATGGAGCCGTGGTAGCCGGCGGTCAGGGCGTTGACGAGGCGATCACGGGTCGAGCCGTCGCCAGCGCCGTTGAGCATGACCTGGCCCAGGCCGGCCATGTCCTCGGTCAGGACGGCCTCGAACAGTTCGGCCTTGTCCTGGAAGTTGGCGAACACCGCGCCGGTGGACATGCCCGCGCCCTTGGCGATGTCGCGGATGGTGGCGGGCTCGTAGCCGCGCTCTGCGAACAGGCCGCGAGCGGCGTCCAGGACCTTCTGGCGCGTGCGCACCTTGGCGGCCTGGCGGCGATTCAGCCGGGGCTGCGCTTCGAGGTTGGAGGGGGTGGCGGTCGACGCGGACTCACGCATGAACACGAATACTCTGTGGCTGACGCTTCACGGCGGGGGTCCGCGAAGGAGATGGACAGAAGGGGCAGACACTGGGTCGATCACGTCACGGATACGGACGTGAGATAGCGACCCGTGCAACGCCGAGCCCCGGGGGGAGGCGGGCTTTGATCACGGAACGATGACCAAAATGGGTCGTGTTTCTGGTTAAGGCCTGGGGCCGGCCCGGAGCGCCCGGGTCTTGCGGTTGCGCCGGGCCTCGGGGATCGCCGCCTGGAACACCGCCCGGTACTTGTCGCGACGCTCGTGGATCGAGGCGAGCACCAGGCCCATAGGCACGCCCAGGTCGACCAGGGTGTTCTCCGCCAGCTGAAGACTGGCTTCGGTGGTCTCCGGCACGGCGTCGGTCACGCCGAGACCATAGAGGCGCGCCGCATGGCGGTCGTCCCGGGCGCGGGCGATGACGATCAGATCGTCTCGGAGAGCCCGAGCGGCGATCACGACATCGTCGACCTTGGTCGGGGCGTCCATGGTGACGACCAGGGCCTTGATCGTCCCGATCCCGCACAGCGACAGCATTTCGGAGCGGGCCGCGTCGCCGTAGGAGACATCGTAGCCGTCGCGGCGGCCGGCGGCCACGGCGGCCGGATCGGTGTCCACCGCGATGAAGCTCTGGCCGTGCTCCGCCAGCATCTCGGCCACCAGACGGCCGACGCGGCCGAAGCCGACGATCAGGACGGAGGCGTCCTTCGAACCCGGTCCGGAGTCCGGCAACAGGGCAGCGACAGGCGGCGCGGACGTGGACCGGGCCAGTCTCTGGCCCAGCAGCGCCATCAGGGGGACCGCGAACATGCTGATGGTGGCGGCGACCAGGACGGCCTGGGTGAAGGCCGGCGTCGCCACGCCCTCCACCAGACTGGTGTTGACGATGACGAAGGCGAACTCCCCCGCCGGTCCCAGCACAAGAGCGGTCTCGATCGCGGTGCGCGCCGACAGTCCCCAGGCCCGGGCCAGGCCGAAGATCAGCACCGCCTTGATGGTGATGACCCCGAGAGCCAGACCGAACACCAGAACAGGCTCGGCGGCGACGACATCGAGGTCCAGACCGATGCCCACGCCGACGAAGAAGACTCCGAGCAACAGGCCTTTGAACGGTTCGATATTGATCTCGATCTCGCGGCGATACTCGGTCTCGGCCAGGAGGATGCCGGCGATCAGGGCGCCGAGGCTCATCGACAGGCCCGCCGCCTGGGCGGCGACACCGGCGCCCACCACGACCAGCAGACACAGGGCGACAAACAGTTCCTGGCTGCCGCCGCCGGACCTGGTCCGGCTCCTGGCCACCGACCGGAACAGGGGACGCAGGCCGAGGCGCCCCACGAGGACGATCAGGGCCAGGCCGACGGCGGCGGGCGCCAGTGTCAGCAGGGCGGGGCCGAGAACGGAGGGCGACAGGTCTCCGCCGGCCGCCGATAGAGCCGTCAGCACGGTGACCGTGATCAGGATCGGGGCGACCGCCAGGTCCTGGGCCAGGAGGGCGGCGAAGGTGGAACGACCGACCACGCCCCGCATGCGGCCCCGCTCGGCCATGACCGGCAGGACGACGGCCGTCGACGACAGCGCAAGCCCCATGCCGAGCACGGCGGCGCCGGCCAGGGGCTGGCCCAGCAGCATGAAGGCGCCGGCCAGGACGGCGGAACAGAGGACGACCTGCATCAGGCCGAAGCCGAAGACGAGCCGGCGCATCGCCTTCAACCGCTCCCAGGACAGCTCCAGCCCGATCATGAACAGCAGGAAGGCGACGCCCAGTTCCGACAACTGGGCCAGCTGGTCGGCGTCGTCGATGGTCAGCCAGGAAAGCCAGGGGACCACGTCCGCGAACCGGCCGAGCCCGTCCGGCCCCAGCAGAACGCCCGCCGCGAGGAAGCCGAGTACGGGGCTGACTTTCCAGCGGTTGAACAGCGGCACGACCACCCCCGCCGCCGCCAGGAACACGACCAGATCCTTGTAATCGCCGCCGCCGTGCCCGCCTGTCATTCGATCTCCTCAATGAGAGATCGTCACCTTAAAGGCTGGGCTTGGCGAGCCGCGCGGTCAGATTCATGAACTTTTTTTAAGGCGACAGCCCGTGGGCCGGGCGTAGGGTCCGCGCCGAGCGCGCGACAACGGCGCGGCGACGATCCGAAACCCCAGGAAATCCTCATGAAGTCTCTGCTTATCGGCGCGGCCCTCGGCGCGCTCCTGCTGCCGGCCGCCGCCTCCGCCCAGGACCACGACCACGGCTGTATCGACGAGGCCTGCACCATCCAGTCGATCTTCCAGGAGGGCGATGCGGCCTTCACCGGTTATCGCGGCACCGAGACGCCGCACTACGGGACCTGGGGCTTCGACGCCTCCGGCATGGACCGGTCCGTGTCGCCGGGAGACAACTTCAACCGCTTCGCCAACGGCCTGGCCCTGGATCGCACGGTGATCCCGGCGGACCGGTCCAGCTACGGCATCTCCTTCGGCCTGCTGCGCGAACTGTCGGACAACCGGGTCAAGGCGATGATCGACACCCTGGTCGCCCGCACCGATCTGCAGGCCGGCACGGACGAGCAGAAGATCGCCGACGCCTATCGCTCCTATATGGACACCGCCCGGATCGAGGCGCTCGACGCCCAGCCGCTGCAGCCCTATCTGACCGCCATCCGCGCCGCCGACAGCCATGAGGCCCTGGCCGCCTATATGGGCCAGACGATCGGCGGACTGGGCGGCTCCTTCTTCGGCACCGGGATCACGACCGACCAGAAGGACCCGGACCGCTACGTCGTCTCGACCAGCCAGTCGGGTCTCGGCCTTCCCAACCGCGACTACTATCTGTCGCCGCTCTTCGCCGAGAAGAAGGTGAAGTACGAGGCCTATGTGGCCCAGATGCTGGAGATGGTCGGCTGGGACGATCCCGCCGGGACCGCCGCCGCCATCGTGGCCCTGGAGACGAAGATCGCCGAGGCCCACTGGACCCCGGCCGAGAGCCGCGACCGCGACAGGACCTACAACGAATATACGATCCAGCGTCTGGCCGCCGACGCGCCGGGCTTCGACTGGGCCGGCTATTTCGGAGCCGCGCGTCTGGGCGACATTCCGCGCCTGATCGCGCGCCAGAACACAGCCCTGCCGAAGATCGCCGCCATCTATGCCGAGACGCCGGTCGCGACCCTGCAGGCCTGGCAGGCCTTCCAGACCGTGGACCGCGCCGCGCCTCGCCTGTCGCAGCGGTTCTCGGACGCCCAGTGGGAGTTCCGCTCGCGTGAACTGTCGGGCGCCCTGGAACAGCGCAGCCGCGACAAGCGCGGCATCAGCTTCGCCGACGGCGCCCTGGGCGAAGCGGTCGGACGCCAGTATGTGGCCGAATATTTCCCGGCCGAATCCAAGGCCCGGATGGAGCAACTGGTCGCCAACCTGCGCACGGCGCTGAGCCACCGCATCGAGGGCTACAGCTGGATGAGCGCCGAGACCAAGGCGGCGGCCCAGACCAAGCTGGCCAAGTTCACCGTCAAGATCGCCTATCCCGACCGCTGGCGCGACTATTCGGATCTGGAGGTCCGCGCCGACGACCTGTTCGGCAACGGCGAGCGGGCCAGCCGCTTCCGCTGGGAATACGATCTCGCCCGCCTGAATGCGCCGGTCGACAAGACCGAGTGGGGCATGACGCCCCAGACGGTGAACGCCTATTACAACTCGACCAACAACGAGATCGTCTTCCCGGCGGCGATCCTGCAGCCGCCGTTCTTCGACCCGGAGGCCGACCCGGCCATCAACTACGGCGGCATCGGCGCGGTGATCGGCCACGAGATCGGCCACGGCTTCGACGACCAGGGCCGCAAGTCGGACGGCGACGGCGTGCTGCGCGACTGGTGGACCCCGGCCGATGCGACAGCCTTCAACGCCCTGACCACCCGTCTGGGCGCCCAGTACGGCGCCTATGAGCCTCTGCCCGGCCACTTCATCAATCCGGGCCTGACCATGGGTGAGAACATCGGCGACGCCTCGGGCGTGGCCGTGGGTCTGGAGGCCTATCAGTTGTCCCTGAACGGCGCCGAGGCTCCGGTTCTGGACGGCTTCACCGGCGACCAGCGCTTCTTCCTCGGCTGGGCCCAGGTCTGGCAGTCGAAGTCGCGCGAGGACGCCCTCAAGAACCGCATCGCCACCGATTCGCACTCGCCCGACGAGTTCCGCGTCATCGGCCCGCTGCGCAATGTGGACGCCTGGTACGAGGCCTTCGAGGTCCAGCCGGGCACGCGCTACTACCTGGCGCCGGAAGAGCGGGTTCGCATCTGGTAGGCGGAAACGGTCTCCCTCCCCCTCGGGGGAGGGTTGTCGCGGAAGCGACGGGGTGGGGGCGGCCTGAAGGGGCCGCCTCTTTCCGTTTGTGAGGATGTCTTGCCGGGCCGCCCCCACCCGGTCTCCGCTTCGCTTCGACCACCCTCCCCCTTGGGGAAGGGAGACGATCAATGTGCGGATCACAAGACGTGAAAAAGCCCGCTGCGGGGGATACATCGCAGCGGGCTTTCACGCTCTCTAAGGAGCGGACGTTTCCTCCCCGAAACGCCTCCGAACTGCGGCTGCGCCTTGTCAGCGCCGCGCCGTTCGAGTGAGGTCAAATGACGCCCCGGGCCGGTTCAAGTCAATCAAACCGCAAGCGAAAACCGACGGTTTCATGACTGAACATCGATAAGTCATCCGATGGCCGGCGTCATTCTCGAAGAAGCTTCGATAATGGTGCGAATGGTTCGCACGAGGTCTCCGCGCGGGACGGTCTGCTGGCCAGGACGCTCGGCCTTCCAGGCCTCGTTGTCCGCCAGACCGGCGGCCGCCGCGCGCCCGGCGTCGAGATCCTTGATGGTGACCTGGCCGCCGGCGATCTCGTCGCCGCCCAGGAGGACGACGGCCGGAGCGTTGCGGCGGTCGGCGTATTTCATCTGGGCCTTCATGCCCGCGCGACCCAGATAGAGTTCGGCGGCGACGCCGGCGGCCCGCAGTTCGGACACGGCGTCGAGATAGGCCTGCATGTCGTCCTGGGAGAAGACGATCACGACCACCGGGCCGCGCGCCGTCTCCGGAGTCCGGCCCGCCGCGCGCAAGGCGGAGGCCAGGCGCGAGACGCCGAACGAGAAGCCGGTCGCCGGGGTCGACTGGCCGGTGAAGCGGGCCACGAGGTCGTCGTAGCGACCGCCGCCGCCGATCGAACCGAAGCGGACCGGCCGACCCTTGTCGTCGGTGGTGTCCAGCAGCAGTTCGGCCTCGAACACGGCGCCGGTGTAGTATTCCAGACCGCGCACGATGGTCGGGTCGAACCGGACCGTCGCCTGGTCGACGCGCATGGCGGTCAGGGCGCGGTCGATCCCGGCCAGCTCCTCCAGAGCCGCTTCGCCGGCGGCGCCGAGGCCGCCCGAGCGGGCGATGGCGTCGAGTGTCTCGGCGCGCGTGCCTTCGGACGCCGATCCGAGGAAGGCCTCGATGGTCGCAGCCACGCCGAGCGGCAGGTTGGCGCCCTTCGTATAGTCGCCGCTGTCATCCAGACGGCCCTCGCCCAGCAGGGCGGCGACGCCCTCCCAGCCGAGGCGGTCGAACTTGTCGATGGCGCGAAGGGCGGTCAGCCGCTGGATCGGATCGGTGATCCCGCCGGCCTCGAACAGGCCGTCGAACAGTTTGCGGTTGGAGACGCGCACGACCGCCTGACCCTCGGCGAGGCCCGCGGCCTGAAGGCCCTCGCAGGCCATGGCGATGATCTCGGCGTCAGCCTCGGGGCGGTCGGAGCCGACCGTGTCGGCGTCGCACTGGACGAACTCGCGGAAGCGGCCGGGTCCGGGCTTCTCGTTGCGCCACACGGGTCCGAAAGCGTAGCGGCGATAGGGTTTGGGCAGGGTCTCCCAGGTCTGGGCCGCGAACCGGGCCAGGGGCGCGGTCAGGTCGTAGCGCAGGGCCATCCACTGATCGTCGTCGTCCTGAAGGGCGAAGACGCCCTCGTTCGGACGGTCGGCGTCGGGCAGGAATTTGCCCAGCGCATCGGCGTATTCGAAGGCGCCGGTCTCCAGCGGCTCGAAGCCCCAGCGCTCATAGACCTCCGACACCTGGCGCACGATCCGGCGTTCGGCCGCGACCTCGGGCCCGCGCCGGTCGGCGAAGCCTCGCGGGCCTCGGGCTTCGGGGCGGATGGGGTCAGGCGTTTCGGCAGCGGAGGAGGCGTCGGTCATGGGCGGCGTTCTAGAGTGACGAGTGGCGAGTGGCGAGTGGCGAGTTCAAGGCGCTCTTCCACCGCTCGGCGTGACCGGGGACGCGCGATGGTCCAGAGCGGACCTCGCCACTCGTCACTCCTCACTCGCCACTGCCCTACTTCCGGATCGGCACCATCCGTCCGTAGGTCAGGCAGCGCCAGATCCACTCCAGCGGTCCCATGGTGAAGACCGACAACCAGAGCGGCGACCAGATGATCTGGGCGGCCCAGATCGCGCCGACCACCATCCACATTTCGGCCGGACCCTGCTGGCCGAACCACATCGGGCCCCACGGCGCGGAGTAGAGGGTGACCATGATCAGGGTCTGGGTCAGGTAGTTGGTGAAGGCCATGCGACCGACCGGCGCCAGCCAGGCGACCAGAGGCCTGAGGCCGAAGCGGACCAGCAGGATCAGGATGCTGGCGTAGAAGAGGGTGATCAGGAAGGCCGCGCCGCCGGCGGCCGCCGCCAGGCCCCTGGTCGGATCGGCCTCGCCGGCCATCGTGTCCTGCCAGCCCCAGACGGCGAAGGCCGCCAGATTGGCGCCGCCGACCAGGATGATCAGAAAATAGGTCCACAGCGGCGCGCGGCCTTGCAGATAGCCGGACTTGAACAGGCCCAGACCCAGCATCATCAGCGGCACGGTCACCGGGATCAGGAACGGGCTGGCCATCAGTTGGAAGGTCGCCCAGACCTCGATGTTCTCCATGAGGCCGGCCGGCCAGCCGGAGCGGTAGAGGGCCACGGCCTCGGCGATGGCTTCGGGGCTCGCCACCGGGCGGGCGGCCTCCATCTGGGCGGCGACCTCGGCCGGCAGATTGGCCATGCCCCAGGAGGCGACCGCAGCGACAACGGCCCACAGAAGGGTCAGGCCGCCACCGATCCAGAGCAACCGGCGAGCGCTCCATGAGCGCATCATCATCATCAGCAGGCCGCAGTAGGCGTAGTGCAGCAGGATGTCGCCGTACCACAGAACCACGCCGTGCAGCAGGCCGAACAGGCCCAGCCACAACAGACGTCGCCAGAGCAGCGCGCCCCGCGCCTCGTCGGACTTCTCGCCGCCGACGAGGAAGATCGAGACGCCGAACAGCATGGTGAAGAGGGTGCGGAACTTGTCGTGGAAGAAGACGTCTGTGACCCACGCCCCGATCAGATCGGCCTGGCTGGTCGCGCCCGGAGGCGGCGCCTCGGACATCATGACCTGGAACGGCCAGGCGAAGGCGATGGCGTTGACGGCGAGGATCCCGAGGATCGCCCAGCCGCGCAGCACGTCGAGCTGGAAAATGCGGTCCCTGGTCTCGGTCGGCGCGAGGCCTCCGGCGGCGGTGCGAGGCTGAACCTCGAGTGCGGGCATGGCCATTATGCTTCCCCCAAAGCAATCATCCGGCAATTCTAGCGCAATGACGTCAGGCGTAAACCGTACGATGACCGCAGCGTCAGCGGCCGAGAACGCCCAGACGGGCCTTCACCGGCTCCGGCGCGGGGATGAAGGCGATGAAGGCGGCGCAGAGGCCGGCCCACAGGGCGTAGCTGATGCCGACCAGGATCGCGACCGGCAGGCCGGCGACGCCATAGATCAGCAGGGTGGTTTCGGTGGCGCCGACCCCCTGGCCGAGGTCGCCCGACTGGACCCAGCCATAGACCATCATGCCCAGGGCGAGCACCGTCTGGGCCGCGGCGGCCAGCAAGCCCCCATACAGCATGAAGCGCCACACGACGCCGAGGCGCGAGGCCGGGCGACCGCGACGGTCCCGCTCGCGCCGGATCGACCACAGGCCGGCGGGCACGGCGATCATGCCGATCAGCAGAACCGTCAGCCGCCAGTCGATGTCCCGACCCGGAATCCAGTTCTGGGGCGGCCAGACCAGCAGCGTCAGGATCAGCGGCGGCCACATGACGCCCGCCAGCGCAGCCAGGGGAATGGCCGCACGGGTCCGGCGCCAGATGACCGGCGCCTGACCGGGAAGATCGGCGGGGGTGTCGAACCGGGCCATCAGCGCGTCGGGACCGGAACGTCGCCGGAATAGTCGTAGAAGCCGCGTCCGGACTTGCACCCCAGCCAGCCGGCCTCGACATATTTCACCAGCAGCGGGCAGGGCCGGTATTTGCTGTCGGCCAGCCCGTCGTAGAGCACGTTCATGATGGCCAGGACGACGTCCAGACCCATGAAGTCGGCCAGTTCCAGCGGCCCCATCGGATGGTTGGCGCCCAGCTTCAGCGCCTTGTCGATCGAGGCGACGTTGCCGACGCCCTCGTACAGGACATAGATCGCCTCGTTGATCATCGGCACCAGGATGCGGTTGACGATGAAGGCGGGGAAGTCCTCGGCGTTGGTGGTGGTCTTGCCCAGGCTCTCGGCGAAGGCGACGGCGGCGTCGTAGGTCGCGGCCGAGGTGGCGATGCCGCGGATGATCTCCACCAGTTTCATCACCGGGGCCGGCTTCATGAAATGCAGGCCGATGAACCGGTCCGGCCGGTCCGTCGCGGACGCCAGCCGGGTGATCGAGATCGAGGAGGTATTGGAGGCCAGCAGGGTGTCGGCGCCCAGATGGGGGACCAGTTCGGCGAACACCGCCTTCTTGGTCGCCTCGTCCTCGACGGCGGCTTCGATGACAAGGTCGGACTTGCCGGCCTCGGCCAGGGTCTTGACGCCGGAAATTCTGGCCAGGGCCGTATCGGCCTGGGCCTGGGTCACGCCGCCGCGCTCGACCTGGCGGGCCAGGGAGGCGGCGATGACGCCCAGCGCCGTGGGCAGCCGCTCGGCGGCCACATCGTACAGCCGCACCTGATATCCGCCCAGGGCCACGGCATGGGCGATGCCGACACCCATCTGGCCGGCGCCGATCACGGCGACTGTCTTGATCGTGGAGGTCATCTAGTCGTGGTCAAAAGCGGCATCTCGCCCGGGCCGGGGCACCTTAAGAGTGTCCGGGCGCGGCGCAAGGCTGGAATGTCGCACTGCGGCGCCTGCGCCACGGCCCGGCGGGCGCCGACATCACCCCAGCAGGGCGATGATCGGGCCGGCGGCCATGTTGTTGAAGGCGATCCGCGCGAAATTGAGCAGCAGCAGCACGACGATCGGCGAGATGTCGATGCCGCCCAGCGGCGGGATGATCCGCCGGAACGGCTCCATCAGGGGCCGCGTCACCGCGTCGAGGAATCCGGCCAGCTGGTTCACGAAGCGGTTGCGGTGGTTGATCACATCGAAGGCGAACAGCCAGCTGAGGATCGCCGAGCCGATGATGAACCAGGTCATCAGGCTGATGATGGCGTTGATGAGCCAGACGATCGCCATTCCCATGCGGGGAACTCCTTCAAGAAGTGAACGCCGCTTCTAGCGGGCCAATCGCCCGAGGCCAAGGATTCCCCGGAGGGGCGGCGTGCGGCCCGTTGACACCGCGCCTTGCGCCCGCCTATGTCCCGCGCTCGCCTGTCACCCGGAAAACGGGGCCGTAGCTCAGTTGGTAGAGCGCGTCGTTCGCAATGACGAGGTCAGGGGTTCGACTCCCCTCGGCTCCACCAGGCGCTCATATCTGGCGATGCCTTAACCCGCATTCTTTCGGGGCCTTGGTTCCCGAAGTTCAGAGTTACAGGTTCACGCTCGCAAGCCAGCGAGCCCGCTACTCGCAGGTCGCGACCGCCACGGCGACCTGGTCCAGCCAGGCGCTATGCGGACCTTGGTTGCCGTCCATGATCACACGCGACTTCGAGCCGTCCGGAGCTTCCCCAGACAATTCGACATTCCACCACGGCGTATGAAACCGCCGTGGTGGAAGACTTGTCGGCGGGTCTTCACCGAGATTCCGCAAGGACCATGGCCCCATCGCCAATGGCGGCAAAGTGGCAAAATCCGCGAGGACCCCGTCCAGCGCGGCGCATGCACCCTGATTTACGACCTTGGCGCCGCCACCGGCGCGGATTTCGACGCTGAACCTGAAGTTTGGCTGCTGCTGCACCAGCAGGCTCACGCCAAGTTCGTTCTCTGCCCGGATGCGGTATTCGTAGCCTTGATTCTCATCCCGCGGGCCGATTGATGGCCTCGACGCAGTCTGGGCCGCGCATGCCCCAGCCATGAGGCCGAGGCACGCTACCGTTAGCAGTGCAACTTGATCAGGGGTTCGGGCATGGCAGGGCAAGCGGATTGACCTCGCGACCCACCTGACCCTCCGGGGTGTCATAGGTGTGGGCGTAGGTACTGTAGCCGGTCGGGGAATTGGGGTCCACCACCGTGACGTAGGACGCTATCCAGGCGGCGTCGCCAGCACGATTCGGGTTGACGCTCAGAATGCTGTCGATCGTGCTCCGGAAATTATTCCGGTCGACAACGCCCCAGTAGCGGTTCCAGGGGTGAGAGTGAATGTCCCCCATCCAGTTACCGGTATTGACGAAGGACCAGGAGCCGGGGCTGACCCCCGCCACGCAGGGATTGGTTGGGGTCGGGACGCAGTTCGGATCGAACCAAGGGCCGGCGATGGGCGTGGTGCCATGGACCCAGTTATCGCTTCCTCGATAGAGCGTGACGATGACCTCGTGGTTGGAGAAGTTGCCGCCCGGCGATGCCGCGTTAGCCGCCGCCATCATCGGATTGATCTGCGCGATCGCGGCGGCGTCGGCGTTCCAGGCGCGGCGAGCGATCGGGAGAGCGCACGGGTCGTAGTAGGGGCTTTCCGGGTCACGCTTCTCCTTGGCGGGAGTGCCGAGTGGCGGCTGCATGCCCGCGCCGCCGGCAGAGGGGAACAGGCCATTCGCTTGGCGCCGTTGGCCCCAGACCTGGATATCGCCGGGATTGGTAGCGTCTGTCATGGA
This sequence comes from Brevundimonas subvibrioides, assembly GCF_002280785.1. Lineage (GTDB taxonomy): Bacteria > Pseudomonadota > Alphaproteobacteria > Caulobacterales > Caulobacteraceae > Brevundimonas > Brevundimonas subvibrioides_B. The sequence continues at coordinate 122,542 of NZ_NCEQ01000003.1, read as the reverse complement.
AATCTCCGTTGGCCGGGCCACAGCGGCTCGACGTCCACAGAATCTAAGGGGACCGCGAACCAAGGCGCGCGAGATCGGTTCAAAGGGGCTCGGCGTCTGGAAAAAGACGTCGAATAAAAATATTTCTTCGACAGAATCTGGCCGCCGAAAACTGATCCCGGTGGCTGGCGGAAAGCCCGTAGAATTGACACACAAGCGATGATCCAATCTCCGGTCCGCCTCGCGGCCCTTTACCGCTTCGCCTCCGTCGCGGACCCCGCGGCCCTGCGAGATCTCCTGGAAGATCTCTGTGGCGAGGACGTGCGCGGCACCCTGCTGGTGGCGCATGAGGGCGTGAACGGGACGATCGCCGGGCCCGGGGACGCGGTCGCGCGGGTCATCGACGGGCTGACCGCCCTGCCCGGCTTCGCCGACACCGACGTCAAATACTCCACCGCCGAGCGGATGCCGTTCCATCGGCTGAAGGTGCGGGTGAAGCCCGAGATCGTCACCCTGGGCCTGCCCGACCTCGCGCCCGCCGTGAACGCCGGGACCTATGTGGCGCCCGAGGACTGGAACGCCCTGATCGCCGATCCGGACACGATCGTGATCGACACCCGTAATGACTACGAGGGCGAGGTCGGGGCCTTTGTCGGGGCGGTGCAGCCGAACACCCGGTCGTTCCGGGATTTCCCCGAGTGGTTCCGGACCGAGGGGCGCGCGCTTCTCGACCGACGCACTGAAGACGGACGGGGCCCGCCCAAGGTGGCCATGTACTGCACCGGCGGCATCCGCTGCGAGAAGTCGACGGCCTTCCTGAAGTCAGAGGGGGTGACGGACGTCTTCCATCTGCAGGGCGGGATCCTTCGCTATCTCGAGACGGTGCCGGAAGCCGGGAGCCTGTGGAAAGGCGAATGCTTCGTCTTCGACGAGCGGGTCGCGGTGGGGCATGGACTGGCCGAAGGGACGCACAGCCTCTGCCGGGGGTGCCGGATGCCGGTCAGTCCGGAGGGGCGGACGTCGCCGCTCTATGTCGAGGGCGTCTGCTGCGAGCGGTGCGACGGTGCGCGGACCGAAGAACAGCGCGAGGCGGCGCTGGAGCGGGATCGTCAGGTCAGGATCGCGAAGCGGCTGGGCATCGCCCATATCGGGGCGAGGCAGGGCGGGGACTAAGGCTCAAGCAGCAAGCGACCGCGTCGCGCGCGATAGCCTGCTAAAAAGCCCCTACTGGTCTTCGTCGAACTTGCGGGAGACCAGTTCATTGAGGGCGTCGATGGCGTCCCGGGCGTCTGAACCCTCGGCCGTGATCTCGATCGAACAACCGTTTCCGGCGCCCAGCATCAGCAGGCCCATGATCGAGCGGGCGTCCACCGTGACGCCGTCGCGGGTCACCTGGATCTCGGCCTCGAAGCTGGAGGCCAGTTTCACGAATTTCGCCGAGGCCCGGGCGTGCAGGCCGCGGGTGTTGCAGATGTTCGCGGTCGTCTTCGCGGTCGGCATGGTCTCACCCATGGACGCTACTTTTCGCCCGCCAGGACCCAGGAGGCCACGGAGATGTATTTGCGGCCCGCGTCCTGGGCATGGGCCACGCAGGTTTCGAGGGTTTCGCGGCCGCGCACGCTGGCCAGTTTGATCAGCATGGGCAGGTTGAGCCCGGCGATGACCTCGGCGTGGGTCTGTTCCATCACCGAGATGGCCAGGTTCGAGGGCGTGCCGCCGAACATGTCGGTCAGGAGGATGACGCCCGATCCGTCATCGACGGCGGCGGCGGCGTCGACGATGTCGCGACGACGGCGCTCCATATCGTCCTCTGGCCCGATGCAGATGGCCGCGACCCCGCGCTGGGGGCCGACCACATGCTCCATGGCGGACAGGAATTCGGACGCGAGTCCGCCGTGGGTGACGATCACCAGGCCGATCATGCCGAGCCGATCATGAAAGCGACTGCAACGCTGGGTATCCCCTATGCGGTGGATCGGAAGCCCCCGCTCCGACCCAAGCGGGCCTAGATAGGCCAAACCGATCTGCGATTAAAGCCGGTCGATGGCGAGCGCCAGAGTCACGGCCGCCGAGGCCGGGCGGACATCCACGATCAGGCGCGGCAGGCGGACGCCGGCGAGGGTCTCCCATTGCGGTTCGGGCAGTCGTTCCGGCGTCGCCTGGACGCAGTCGACCAGCAGGACGATGCGCGCCAGGGGCCGGAAAACGGCGTCCAGAACGTCCAGGCCCCGCGCCTCGATCCGTCCGGCGATGCGTTCGGGGGCGCAGGCGAACAGACGGCCGTCGGAGGCCCAGACCCAGGCATAGTCGTCGGCGACAAGGCGCCAGCCCGCGTCGATCAGGCGCAGCGCCAGATCGCTCTTTCCGGCCCCCGAGGGGCCGCGCAGCAGGACGCCCTGCCAGCCGCCCGAGGCGTACCGGGCGACGGCGGTGGCATGGACGGGCTGGCTCACGCTCTACGCCCGACGGTGGGCAGGGCCACCTCGAACCGCGCGCCTTTGACAGAGCCCGAGGCGTCCAGCCGGTTCGTGGCCGTGACCCGTCCGCCGTGGGCCTCGACGATCTGGCGCACGATGGACAGGCCGAGGCCGGAGTTGGAGCCGAAGGCCGCGCCCCGGGGCCGCGACGTGTAGAACCGCTCGAACACCGTCTCCAGGTTCTCGGGCGGGATGCCCGGACCATCGTCCTCGACGGCTATCCGCAGGGGCAGGAGGGCGTCGCTCTCGTCCCGACGCACCGCGAGCCGCACGGTCGCGCCCGTCGGGCTGAAGGAGCGGGCATTGTCGATCAGGTTGCGGAACACCTGGCCCAGCGGCCCGTCGCGCCCCATGACCCGCGCTGGCGCATCGACGGCGATGTCCAGCGTCACCGGCGCCTCCCCGGGCTTTCCGGTGGTTTCGTAGACGCCGACGATTTCGGTCAGCAGGGCCGCCAGATCGACGGGGCGCGGCCGATCACGCGACAGCTCCGCATCCAGGCGCGAGGCATTGGAGATGTCGGTGATCAACCGGTCCAGCCGCCGTACATCCTGTTGCAGCACGGCGGTCAGCCGATCGCGCTTGTCCTTGTCCTGAACCAGATCGAGGGTTTCCAGCGCCGAGCGGATCGAAGTCAGGGGGTTCTTGATCTCGTGCGCCACGTCGGCGGCGAACCGTTCGATCGCATCCATCCGCGCGGACAGGGTCTCAGTCATGGATTCGAGCGACCGGGCCAGGTCGCCGATCTCGTCGCGGCGGTCCTCCAGGTCCGGCAGGGAGATGGCGCGCGCGCGCTGCAGCCGGACCTGATCCGCCGCCGCCGCCAGCCGCAGAACCGGCCGGGCCACGAACAGGTGCAGCAGCAGGGAGGCCAGCAGGTTCACTCCCAGGGCCACCAGGGCGAACGGCACCAGGGCGCGTCGCTGGGCGCCCAGGATCTTGTCGACGTCGCCGGCCTCCAGCGTCAGAACGCCAAGCACCTGCTGGACATGCCGGATGGGCAGGGAAACCGATACCACCCGGTCGCCGTTCTCCGACCGCCGCACAGTGGTCTGGGGAACGCCCGCCAGAGCCGCGAGAATTTCGTCATCGAGGGCTACGGTCGCCCGCTGCAGTCTTTCCGCTGCCTTTTGATCAACGGGCTCGGGCGACGCCGGCGTGCCGGCCGGATGCGCCGGTGGCAGGGGTTCGCCCTCGATTGTGTCGGAAACGTCGAAACTGTCGACCAGAAGCACGCCGTCCCGGTCAAATATGCGCGCCCGCTGGCCCGCTGACACGAACCGATCGATCAGCACCTTGGCAGACTGGTCGCGGTTCAGTTCGGGGAGCGGTTCCCCGCGTGTGTACTCCTTGTCGCTGAGCACCTTTGAGAGCAGCTCAGCCTGGCCCAGAAGGGATTCCTGGCGCGCCTGGATCAGCCCGGTGCTCCACTCGTTCAGCGCCAGGGCGCCGCCGAGCAGGATCAGCAGACTGAGCAGGTTGAGCGCAAGGATAAGCCCGCCCAGCCGCGACCCGCGGAAGCGGATCAGTCGGCCGCGGCGCGGCAAGTCCTCCGAAGGTTCCGGAGAGTCAGCTCTCGCGGTATCGATAACCGACGCCATACAGGGTCTCGATCGCGTCGAACTCGGGATCGACGACCCGGAACTTCTTGCGCATCCGCTTGACGTGGCTGTCGATAGTGCGGTCGTCGACATAGACCTGATCGTCGTAGGCGGCGTCCATCAGGTTGTCCCGGCTCTTCACGAAACCGGGGCGCTGGGCCAGGGCCTGCAGCAGAAGGAATTCGGTGACAGTCAGCTTGACCGCCCGACCGTCCCAGGTGCTTTCGTGCCGCGCCGGGTCCATGACCAGCTTGCCGCGCCGGATGGCCTTGCCGGAAATTTCGGCCGAGGGTTCCGGCTCGCCGCCGTCGCCGCCCGAGCGACGCAGCAGGGCCTTCACACGTTCGATCAGAAGGCGTTGGCTGAACGGCTTGTGGATGTAGTCGTCGGCGCCGAGGTTGAAACCGAGGATCTCGTCGATCTCCTCGTCCTTGGACGTCAGCATGATGACCGGGATCTGGCTGGTCTGGCGCAGGCGACGCAGCACCTCCATGCCGTCCATCCGGGGCATCTTGACGTCCAGGATGGCCAGGTCCGGCGGCGAGGCCTCCAGCGCCTCAAGGCCCGTGGCGCCATCGTGGTAGGCGACCACCTTGTGACCGTGGCTCTCCAGAGCCAGCGACACGGAGGCGACGATGTTCTCGTCGTCGTCCACCAGGGTGATGTTGGCCAATATGAAGGTCTCCTCGTCTGATCCTGACCGAAGTCGGGAGCGTTTGAACGCACGACAAGCGTTACCGTTCGCCCGCGATCACGGTGACTTTACGGCCACAGTCGCCCCAGCGCCAGATTTCGTTCGCGAAACGGGAGCTTAAAGCCTTGGGGCCTAACCTGCGGCCAAGACCGCAGAAAGCGACCCGATGGCCGGACCTGTCCACTACGAGCTCTATATCCGCAAGACGGCGCCCGCGCCGTGGTCGCTGATGCTGGCGACCGAAGAGCGCAAACACGCCGTCGATACCGCCGAGGAAATCCTGAAGGACAAGCGGGCCGTGGCAGTGCGGGTCACCAGGGAGACGCTGGATCCGGACACGATGGAGTTCAGCAGCCACACCGTCCTGACCAGGGGCGTGCCGGAAGCGCCGAAGAAGCGCCTCGTCAACGCCGATGAAGAGCGCTCGAACTGCCTGGGCCCGCAGGACCTCTACGCACCGCATGCCCGCGAGCTGATCGGACGGGTGCTGGAGGACTGGCTCGGGCGCAACGGCATCACCGTGTTCGAGCTTCTGCACCGGCCGGATCTGGTCGAAAAGCTCGAGGCGTCCGGCGTCGAACTGCAGCACGCGATCCAGAAGGTCGTCATTCCCGAGAGCCAGGCCACGGGTCAGGCCTCGCATGAGCTGATCCGTCACTATCAGAAGCTCGTCGGGCAGGCGATGGAACGGGTGATGTCCGCCGGGCGCAAGGGGACCTTCCCCGACCTGGCCAACCGGTCGCTGGCCGATGTGGCCGAGAAGCTGGCGGGCGCGCCGGATCGCTCCTTCATCATGGGCGGGGTCATCGCCGGCGCGCTGGCCGGCGCCCGCGGGGTGCGGCCGCGTCTCGACCGGCTGATGGACCTGGCCGATCGGGCGCCGGGCGAGGGCGCGCCGCGCGCCATGGTGATGGTCGCGATCGAACAGATCCTGTGCGAGCAGCTGGGCGCGCGGACCAACCTGTCGGAAATCCTGGGGCCCGCGCTGGACCAGGGCGGCAGCCTGGCCGCCGTGGTGCGGATGGTCGCGCCGCGCGAGATCGAGATGCTGATCCGTCACGATCCGCGGATGGCCCTGCTGATGCCGTCGGTCGACGGTCCGGCGGCCCGGCTGGGGGCCCGGATCGAGGCCGGGGAGTACCCGATCCTCGCCGCGTCCCTGGCGCGTATGGTGTTGCGCGAACTGATGGGACAGCGCCGCCTGCGTCCCGCCGATGCGCCCGGCGAGATCGACATCCTGCGCGCGCTCGCCATGTCGCTGACCGCCACGGCCGGGCGGCTGCTGACGCTGGACGAGGTCCAGACCGCCTTCACCGAACGGTCCAAGAGCCTGGTCACCGCCGACTTCGTCCAGGCCTATGTCGTGCCCTGCGAGACAGTCCTGTGCGAAGCCGAACAGCTGACACGCCTGTGCGAGAACGTCACCGGCACTGCGAACAAGCGTTCAGCGGCGCGCTGGCTCGCCGCCTGCGTCACCTCGCTGCGCTTCGAGAGCGAGATGCGCCTCAACGGGCCGACCGCCTCCAGGAAGCTTCAGATCCTGGCCCAGTTGAATCGATCGGTGAAGGCGGCCGCCCTGTCGGAGCATGACACCGACCAGATCATGACCTCGATCGGTCATGTCGGCGGCGTGGTCGAGGCCGAAGCCAGGCTGACCCTCCAGCTCGCCCGGGCGACCGCGCCAGTGCAGCAAAAACTGTCGGCCCTGCTGCGCCTCGCCGCCGGCGAGACCGCGCCGCTGGGTCCGGCCGCAGACCGGGCCAAGGCCGAGGCGATCAAGCTGTTTCGCGCGCCCGACTCCCGCGCCGCCCTGACCGCCGCGCCGGAAAGCCTTGCGCCGCTGAAGGGCCTGATGAAGGCGGCGGGGTTGGCGGCCTGAACAGATCTGTCACCTCCCGGCGCCGCAGGCGTGGGGAGGGGACAGCGAGCCTCTTCGCGAGCTGATGGAGGGGTTCCGGGTGGCGGCAAGACCCCCTCCGTCTCCTCCGCTTCGCTCCGGATCCCCCTCCCCATCGCATTGCGACGGGGAGGCGACGTTCGATGTCAGTCGAAGATGTCGAAGATGCTGTCGCGCTTCTTCTTTTTGTAGCGATTGTCGTCGTCGTCGCGATAGCGCGGCTGTTCGCGATACTGCGGCTGCTGCGGAGCCTGGCCCCAGGGCTGGCTCTGCTGGGGCGGCGGCGCATAGGCCTGGGCCTGCGGCGGGGGCGCGGCGGCCACGGCATTGGCGGCGGCGCTCTCCATCAGCTTCTCGAGCTCGCCGCGGTCGAGCCAGACTCCGCGACAGCTGGGACACATGTCGAACTGGACGCCGTTGCGATCCAGCGTCTGCATCTGGGTATTGTCGTTGGGGCACATCAGAAGGGGCAACGGCGGTCTCCTAGGCGACAGGGGCCGTACATAGATGGAACCTCCGTCCAGACGCGCCAAGCGGGGCGGGGTGTCGCAGCCCCGCCCCGATCGATGCGATCAGTCTTCCGACAGGACGATGATGCGGTCTTCGGGCAGGTAGTCGAGCGCCTCGGACTTGGGCGGATTGACCACCACCCCGCCCATGTTGCGGTCGTCGCCGGCCTCGCTCTCGCGCTTGCGGCGATAGCCGATGGCGGTCTCGCCGCGCTGACGTGCGGCCTCGGCGATCGTGTAGAAGGTCACCGGCCCGGACAGGTCCACATAGTCGCCGACCGGGCGCATGTAGATTTCCGAGCCGTCCTCATCCAGCAGGTCGTCGAAGATCGAGCTGAGGTATTCGTTCTCGGAGGCCTGGGCCAGCATCAGGCTGACCAGTTTGTTGGACACGACGAAATCGTCGGCGCGGGTGACCTCGGCCAGCTCGCGGTTGCGGATGTCGATCATCTCCGAGACCACGCTGATGTGGGTGCCCAGCCGCTCGGAGAGTTTCCGCAGATGCAACAGGGTGATCAGCGTCCGGGTGTCGGCCGACTGGGCCTCCATGGTGTCGGAATAGCCCAGCACCATGATGGAGTCGTAGCTGACCGGGTCCAGCGCCTCGATCGAGGCCGAGTGGCTGGTGTCGATGGTCTTCGAGGTGACCTTCATATTGGTCGACCCGAGCGGCATGGCGGCGATCTCCTCGGCGAAGCCGGGGGTGTCGCCGGCCACCACGAGGGTCGAACCGGGGCGCACGTATTTCGACAGCTCATAGGCGATCATCGGACCGCGACGGTTCCAGCCGATGATCAGGGTGCGTTCAGCCTTGCGACGCACCACCTTGGGCTTGCGGATCGCCGAGGCGTCGATGGCGTCCTCGGGCAGCGGGGTCAGTTTGATGGCCGCGTCGTCCTCGGCGATGATGATCGCGCGCGAGCCGGCGACGATGATCTCGTCCATCGGCGGATTCATGCGCACCCGGCCGTCGGGATAGCGGATGCCGATCAGGGCGGAGTCCTCATAGCCCATGACGGCGTCGCCATAGGTCACGCCGGTCAGCTCCTGGAGCTCGGTCGTGTAGATTTCGCAGCCGTCGAAATCGAGCAGCTCGGAATAGACGGCCGAGAGGCCGGCCTGGCGGCTGGACTGGACCACGATGCGCGAGATCAGGTCGTCGGCGAGCACCAGCTGGACCTCGTCGCCGCCGACGATGCGGGCGACCTCGGCGTTCTTGGCGTCACGCAGTTCGGCGGCGATCTGATAGCGGGCCTCGCGGCGCTTGGGATCGTTGGTCAGGGCCAGGACTGTCTTGATCACCTGGCTGTCGGGATCCTCGGCGCCCTCCGGCGACACCACGATGATCGAACGGCAGGCCTGGGGATTGACGATCGAGAGGTCGAACAGGTCGGTCGGATCGCCCGAGCGGCAGATGATCTGGGTGTTCTTGAGATCGGACACCTTGTCCGTGATCTCGTCCTCCATCTCGACCTTGTCCTTGTTGGCCATGATGACGATGCGCGGGTTCTTCCGGCTCTCGTTGGCGATGACCAGTTCGGAGATGATGTCGAAGATCGACGCCGACCAGTTCAGGATGATGGTGTGATCGGTTTCGAGGACGCGCGAGCGGCCCTTGCGGGCCTCGTCGATCTTGGCGTCCAGGCCCGCCGAGATGATCGAGATCAGGGCCGAGAAGACCAGGATGCCCATCAGGGTCACGAACAGGGTCAGGAAGCGGAACGGCCAGCCGGAGTCGCCGCCCATCGTGCCGGCGTCCATCGTCCGCATCAGCGACTGCCAGGCGGCCTCGAAGAAGTTGAAGCCGCCGTCCGGGCCCATCCGGCTGATCGCCAGGATGGTCGCGGCGATCACGATCACCACCAGGGTCACCAGGCTGAGCCAGCCGACCAGGGCGACCGGTCCGCCGGCCATGGATTTGTCGAAGCCGTACTTCAGCCGTTCGCCGAGACTGACGTCGCCGACCTGCTGTCCCTTGGTGGTGTTCGGTTTGGCGGCGGCGCCCTTGCCGGCGCTGCGCGCCGCGTTGGCGCGAGTGAGCGATCCCATGAAGCGGCTGAATGTCCCTGACTGTCCGCCCGCCCCCTGGCCGACGGCTGCGTCCTGCGACAATTTGTGCAAGGACGTTGAGCCGCCACGCTTAAAGCGCTTTTCCGGCCTTTGGAAGCTGACGATTCCCGACTAGAAGGCGGGCCTCCCCCCTCTCAGCCTGAGGCGATCTCATGCGCTATCTGCACACCATGGTCCGGGTCGCCGACCTGGACGCCTCCCTGCATTTCTGGACCACCCAGCTGGGCCTGGAGGAGGTCCGCCGGATCGAGAACGAGAAGGGGCGGTTCACCCTCGTCTTCCTGGCCGCGCCGAAGGACAAGGAGCGCTCCGCCGCCGAGCGAGCGCCCGAGGTCGAGCTGACCTGGAACTGGGACCCCGAGGTCTATACGGGCGGCCGGAATTTCGGCCACCTCGCCTACAAGGTCGATGACATCTATGCGACCTGCCGGCGGCTGATGGACTCGGGCGTGGTCATCAGCCGCCCGCCCCGCGACGGCAACATGGCCTTCGTCCGCTCGCCGGACGGCATCTCGATCGAACTGCTGCAGGAAGGGGCGCCGCTGGAGCCCGCCGAGCCATGGCTGTCCATGCCCAACACCGGGACCTGGTAGGCGTGCGTCGGATCCTGCCGGGCGTCGCGGTCGTGCTGGCCGCCCTCCTGGCCGGATGCGCCTCGACGTCGGAGACCTACCCGGGCCGGACGGCGACGGAACAGCTGCTGATGGCGCGCGCCGCCGATCAGGCCGTCGATGGTCTGCGTCTGCCGATTCCGCCCGGATCGCGGGTCTTCGTCGAGAGCCGCTACATGCAGGGAGAGGGCTCGGCCTATGCGACCTCGGCCATCCGCTCCGCATTGTCCGAGGCCGGTTTCGCCCTGGCCGACGACAAGGCCCAGGCCGATGCCGTGTTCGAGCTGCGCGCCGGGGCCCTGTCGCTGGAGCAGATGCGCCGGGTCGTCGGCCTGCCGCCGCTGGCCCTGCCGATCAACGAGAACCTGAACGTCGTCTCGATTCCCGAGCTCAGCCTCTACAGCCGGCGCGACCGGGTCGGCGTCGCCGAATTTTCCGGCTTCGTCTATGATGCGCGCACGGGCGCGCCCCTGGGGGCCGTCAGCCCGATGATCGGCGAATACCGCATCCGCAGCCACAAGCTGCTGATGATGGTCAGCTGGGGCCAGCAGTCGGCCCGACCCGGCGAGCGCGACCCCGGCGACAGCTGGCGCGAGTTCTAGGCGGCGGCCTTGCCGTAGGCCACGCGGTGCAGGGTCCATCCCGCCACAGCTCCGGGAATGGCCAGGGAGGCGGCGAAGGCCCAGGGCTCCCACGCCACGGGAGGTTCACCGAGCAGGAACAGGATAATCGCGCCCGCCAGCGCCGACAGGATCGCCCCTGCCAGCACGGCATGTCGGCGCGCGTCCCGGCTCTGCCGCGCCATGATCAGCCAGACCGGCGTGCCGATGACCAGAAGGCCGACCAGATAGACGACCATGGCGTAGATCCAGGCCACCGGTGCGATCCAGAGACCGCGTCCGATCTCGCTCGCCGCCAGGCCACTGGTCAGGGTGCTCAAGACCGCCACGAAAATGAAGCCGGTCATCACAACGAACCCTGCCGCAATCGCCGCCGCCGGATAGGCCAGCGCCACCGCTACGAACCCCTTGACCTTCACGACCCGCCTCCTCGTCAGTTCAGGCGCACCCGACGCCCTTCCGACCTTACGGTCAAGCTGGCGGTGTCTGACGGTTTCGGATCGTGACGCGCCCGGTCGCGCCGCCTATGTTCGCGCCATGTCCGATGCCGATCTCGCGCCCGAATCCACAGAACCCCTGACCGACCGCCCGTTGACGCAGGATGGGCCCGCCGTCCGGCTGTGGCTGATCGACGCCTCGGCCTACATCTTCCGCGCCTACCACGCCCTGCCGCCCCTGACGCGCAAGTCCGACGGCCTGCCGGTGGGCGCGGTCCAGGGCTACTGCAACATGCTGTGGAAGCTGCTCAAGGACATGAAGGGCGCCGATGGGCCGACCCATCTCGCCGCCATCTTCGATCACTCGGACAAGACCTTCCGCAACACCCTCTACGACCAGTACAAGGCCAACCGTTCGGCCCCGCCCGAGGACCTGATTCCCCAGTTCCCGCTGGTGCGAGAGGCGACGGCGGCGTTCGGCGTCCACTGCGTCGAACTGCCGGGCTACGAGGCTGACGACCTGATCGCCACCTATGCCTGCAAGGTGCGCGACGCCGGCGGCGAGTGCGTCATCGTCTCGTCCGACAAGGACCTGATGCAGCTGATCGGCCCCTCCGTCGTGATGTGGGACCCGATGAAGGATCGCCGCCTGGCCGAGGAGGCGGTGATGGAGAAGTTCGGCGTCACGCCGGACAAGATGATCGACCTGCAGGCCCTGATCGGCGACAGCGTCGACAACGTCCCGGGCGCCCCGGGCATCGGCCCCAAGACCGCCGCCCAGCTGCTGGACGAATACGGCGACCTCGACACCCTGCTGGAGCGGGCCGGGGAGATCAAACAGCCCAGGCGGCGCGAGACCCTGATCAACTTCAGGGACCAGATCCTGCTCAGCCGCCAGCTGGTCACCCTGACCTGCGACGCCCCTGCGCCCGAGCCGATCGACGACTTCAAGGTGCGCGATCCCGATCCCGCGACCCTGGCCGGCTTCCTGGAGACGATGGAGTTCCGGGGGCTGCTGCGCCGGGTCGGCGACGGCCGGCTTGAGGGACACGACGGGTCGGCCTTCGCGCCCGCCCGGCCCGCGCCCCTGACCGCCCCGGTCATTTCGCCCCGCTATGCGCCCCAGGCCATTCCGGAGGGGGTCGAGAAACAGGCGGTGGACCATGAGGCCTACCGTTGCATCCAGACACTGGAGGAACTCGACGCCTTCCTCGCCCGGGCGACCGAGGCCGGGGTCGTGGGCTTCGACACCGAGACCGACGCCCTGTCGGCGACCCATGCGGGGCTGTGCGGGATCAGCCTGGCGATCGGGCCGAACGACGCCTGCTATGTGCCCCTGACGCATGAGCACGAGCCGGTCGCGGGCGGGGGCGGGCTGGATTTCGGGGACGCGATCGAGACGAGGCCGCCGCTGGATCAGCTGGACAAGGCCGCTGTTCTGGCCCGGATGAAGATCATTCTGGAGGATCCATCCGTCCTCAAGGTCGTGCAGAACGGGAAATACGATCTGGCGGTCATGGCCCGGCGGGGGATCCGGGTCGCGCCGATCGATGACACCATGCTGATCAGCTACGTCCTCGAGGGCGGGCTGCACGGGCACGGGATGGATGAGCTCTCAAGGCTGCATCTGGGCCATGACCCGATCCCGTTCAAATCGGTGGCGGGGACCGGCAAGGCGCAGAAGTCGTTCAAACACGTCGAGCTCAAGCCGGCGACCTGCTACGCCGCCGAGGACGCCGATGTGACGCTGCGGCTGTGGCGTCTGCTCAAGCCCCGGCTGGCGGCGGAGGGGCTGGCGACCGTCTATGAGACCCTGGAGCGCGGCATGCCGCCGGTGCTGGCCGACATGGAGCTGGAGGGCATCCGCGTCGACCCCGCCCGCCTGCGCCGTCTGTCGTCCGAGTTCGGCCTGCGCATGGCCGAGCTGGAGACCCAGGCCCACGAGATCGCCGGCCGCCCCTTCGCGATCGGCAGCCCCAAACAGATCGGCGAGCTGCTGTTCGGCGAGCTCAACCTGAGCGGCGGCAAGAAGACCGCCTCGGGCCAGTGGGAGACCGGCGCCGCCACCCTCGAAACCCTGGCCGAGACCCACCCCCTGCCGCGCGCCATCCTCGACTGGCGCCAGCTGTCCAAGCTCAAGGGCACCTATACCGACGCCCTGGTCGCGGCCATGGACGAGGCCACCGACCGCGTCCACACCTCGTATCAGCTGGCCGCCGCCACCACCGGCCGTCTCGCCTCCAGCGACCCCAACCTGCAGAACATCCCGATCCGCACCGAGACGGGCCGGCAGATCCGCCAGGCCTTCATCGCCCGCGACGGCCATGTCCTGATCAGCGCCGACTATTCCCAGATCGAGCTGCGGCTGCTGGCCCATATCGGCGACATCCCCGAGCTGAAACGCGCCTTCAAGGCCGGGATCGACATCCACACGGCCACGGCCTCCGAGATGTTCGGCGTCCCCGTCGACCAGATGGACCCCGAGACCCGCCGCCGCGCCAAGGCGATCAATTTCGGCATCGTCTACGGCATCTCGGCCTTCGGCCTGGCCGCCCAGCTGAACATCGACCAGGGCGAGGCCGGCGCCTATATCAAGACCTATTTCGAACGCTTCCCCGGCATCCGCACCTATATGGACGCGACGAAGGCCGAGGTCCGCCAGGCGGGCTTCGTCTCCACCGTCTTCGGCCGCCGCATCCACATCCCGGCCATCCATTCCAAATCGGGCGCCGAACGCCAGTTCGGCGAGCGCGCCGCCATCAACGCCCCGATCCAGGGCGCCGCCGCCGACATCATCCGTAGAGCCATGATCCGCATGCCGGCGGCGCTTGAGGCGGCCGGGTTGTCGGACGTGAAGATGCTGCTCCAGGTCCACGACGAGCTGGTCTTCGAATGCCCGGACGAACTGGCGGAGCCCGCCATCCCGGTGATCCGCCGGGTGATGGAGGGGGCGGCGGAACCTGCCGTGGCGCTGTCGGTGCCGTTGGTGGTGGAGGCGCGGGCGGCGAAGAACTGGGACGAGGCGCACTAGGGAGGGCGAAAGTTGGCTAGCGCAGCAGAAAAACGATTCCTTTCTGATTACGCCTCGGCGCTGGGCGACGATCAGGCTGCCCTGTTTGTCGGTGCTGGCGTGTCCCAAGCGGCGGGATATCCGAGTTGGCGAGACTTGCTTGCGGACATAGGCGAGGAGCTGAGCGTTAGGTCAAAAGACATTCAGGATTTGGCCGCGCTCGCCCAATGGAGCATCCAAGAGTCCGGAAGCCGAAATCGAGTTCGAGACGTCATTCGACGTGAAATCGGGCCTAACCGTCCCTTAACTGCAACAAACCGTATCTTGGCGCGGCTTCCCACCCGGTCTTATTGGACGACCAATTACGACAAACTCATCGAACGGTCGTTTGACGAGATCAGCCGCCCCTACGATGTCATTTCCTCTGCCGCCGACCTGTCGACTCGGGCGTCACCAGGGGCCGCTCGCATTTTCAAAATGCACGGAACTGTCGACCAACTAGCCGACGTTGTGATTTCGACTGACGACTACGAATTGTTCCGAAAAAGCAGAGGGCCGTTCTTGCCTCTGCTTCAGGCCCAAATGACCAGCATGTCGATGCTGTTCGTCGGGATGAGCCTTACTGACCCAAACGTCAAACACGTATTGGCGCTGATAAGAGAGAGTTTTTCGGACAACCCACCGGATCACTTCGCATTAGTCAAACCACCCCGCGCGTCAGATTTTGACGACCGAGCTGAGTTCGCAAGCAGGCTACGGCAGCATGAGCTTTGGGCGCGCGATCTGAGGAGATATGGCCTTACCGCCGTCGAGCTAGACGACTATGCGGAGATTCCGAACCTACTGAACGCCCTCGAGCGTCAGGTTGCGCTACAGCGCGTTTGGATCAGCGGCAGTTGGCCTGTCGAGAATTTCGGCGACGATGGATCGAAGGCTTACGCTGTTGCGCGCGGCATTGGTGACGCGATGGGCCGTTCGGGGCTGAAATTGATCCATGGCTTGGGACTAGTGGTCGGCTCCGCAGCCTTAACGGGCTTTCTTGAGGCCCTCCAAGACTCAGGAGGTTGGGACCTCGATCGCCGTCTATTAACGAGGCCCTTTCCTCAGCCCCTGGGTGCGGATCAGCCAGATCGCCAAAAGTGGACAGCTCTTCGAAAGGAACTCGCTCGCCTTGCCGGTGTTGCCGTGTTCATCGGCGGCGTGAAATTCTCCGATGGACGAGCAATGGTCGCGGAAGGCGTTCAAGAAGAATACCGCCTTGCGAAAGCCGCCGGTGCATACCTGTTGCCTATAGGTGCAACTGGTGGAGCAGCCGCGAAGATTGCTCACGAGTTAATCGGCTCGGACATTCCTTC
The DNA here is from genome assembly GCF_002280785.1 of Brevundimonas subvibrioides. Classification (GTDB taxonomy): domain Bacteria; phylum Pseudomonadota; class Alphaproteobacteria; order Caulobacterales; family Caulobacteraceae; genus Brevundimonas; species Brevundimonas subvibrioides_B. The sequence goes on along the minus strand of NZ_NCEQ01000003.1, from coordinate 107,282 downwards.
GAGAGGGAAAGCGGCCCAGCGGCCCTCCAACGAAGAACTCAAAGCCTTGGCAGATATGGACGCATCTCACTCTGAGTTGATCGAGCGCGCTGTTACGCTCATCCGGAGGGCGACACACGCGGGTTAATCTGCTAAGCTTAAGCGCGAATCTCAGGGCGATTAAACTGCGGGGCGAGCATGGCGGACAAGCGCAACGTTTTCATAAGTCACGTCCACGAGGACGATGCGGGACTTGGAAAACTAAAATCCCTGCTCGCTGGGCAAGGCATGGAGGTGCGGGACTCTTCGATCCATACGGGGAAATTCAACAACGCCAGTGATCCAAACTATATAAAGAGCGGCATTCTCGGGCCTGCTATCAACTGGGCGGGAGTTCTTCTCGTTTACGTTTCGCCAAACACCAAAAACAGCGATTGGGTCAACTGGGAGATTGAGTACGCGGCCAAAATGGGAAAGCGCATCGTCGGTGTGTGGGAGCACGGGGAGCGTGATTGTGATCTGCCATCAGCTCTACATGAGCACGCGGATGCTGTTGTTGGCTGGAACGGTGCGTCTGTCGTAGAAGCGATCAACGGCAAAGATGTTTGGGAGAAGCCCGACGGAGGTCCCTGCGGACCTGTTCCGTTGAAGCGTCATCCCTGCTGATGCCCTCGATCCATTCGTACGTTGTCCGATATGACAGCGGATTCGCACCCAACCCATTTTACGGTTGGTGCACGCTAGCAACCTGCAAACCTGCGATCAGGAAGCGCGCAGCTATCGGTGATTGGATCGTAGGCAGCGGCAGCGCCGATCGAACGGTCAAACTAGGCGGGCACTTGGTTCACGCAATGCGCGTGACCGACACTTTGACTTTTGACGACTACAACGCCGATCCGCGGTTCGAGAAAAAGAAGCCGTACCGGTGCGGAAGTAGAAAGCAAAGTTGCGGCGACAACATCTACTTTCGAGAGACTCCCGATTCGCCTTGGCGGCAACGCGACTCCTTTCATTCCCGAGCTGATGGCACGTTGAGCGCCGAACACGTCGGCCGGGACACAGGCGTGAATCGCGTGCTGATCAGCGACCATTATGTCTATTTCGGTGGAGAGGGTCCGGTCATTCCTAATGACCTCGTTGATGAGAACGGACGCTCGTTGGCCAAGCACGGCATCGGGCAGTCGCGCTTTGACGACGCCAACCTCGTTGACCGCCTGGATGATTGGGTCAGGAGCCTTGGTGGTATGGGCCTCCAAGGAATGCCGCATGAGTGGCTGACACTAAGGGGCCGCAGATGATGTTGTCTGGTTCAGTTTCCATTTCGCAATACAACGCCTTAGTTGAGCCGACAGACATTCTTGCCGCCGACCTCCCTCCGGTGCTGCAAGGCCTTTTTGGCGAGGTTGGCGGGATCATGTCGGCCGCGAAAAAGCTTGTTCGCGAGGGGCCTGCCTTTCCCGGATATCTGAAAGCCGCCGAGGAAGAGTTTGGAGACGCGCTCTGGTATCTTGCGGCTCTGTGCCGAAGGATGGGGCTTCCACTAGAAGATATTTTGAGGGAAGCCTCTGGTGGGGATGGTTTCACACCTATTGGTGTAGCGAGCGATTTTAGCGGGGGCGGCTTCGCCGATGTTCGGGCGGCATCATCCAGCCGTCATTTTGATAGCGCCCTTTTTGAACTCGCCGGTACCGCTGGCTCGCTGATGTCAGATACTCCGAGCAGAGATGCTGTGGTGCAATTTGCCGGTGCCTATCTGCAATGCATTGGCATAGCGAAATTGAGTTTTGCTCGGGTGGCGACGGCGAATGTTACGAAAACTCGGGGTGCCTTTTTGGAACCAGACGAAGCTGCGCTTCCAGATTTCGACGCATCCTTCCGGGTTGAAGAACAGCTTCCGCGGGAATTCGCTATCTGCGTGAGCCAGCGACACGGCTCTCGCAGCTATCTGCAATGGAACGGCGTCTTCATTGGTGATCCGTTGACGGACAATATCGTCGACAATGATGGCTATAGATTCCATGACGTATTTCATTTCGCCAACGCCGCGATCCTGCACTGGTCACCTGTGATGCGGGCGATCATCCGTCACAAAAGAAAAAGCGATCCGTTGGTCGACGAGAATCAGGATAGCGGGCGCGCGATTGTGGTCGAAGAGGGCGTTTCAGCCTGGCTGTTTAGTCGAGCAAAGGAGCTAAACTTCTTTGAAGGGCAAACGCGCGTGTCCTTGGGCCTAACCAAGACGATCGGAGAATTCGTTCAGGGTTACGAGGTCCAAGCCTGCCCACTGAAACTTTGGGAAAGGGCAATCTTGGAGGGCTATCGCGTCTTCCGAGAGCTAAAGGTAAACGACGGCGGCTGGGTCGTCGGAAATCGGACAACCAGATCTATCGAGTATCAGCCTTTGGATTGGTCGCCTTCCGATGCATGAGTTTGTCGCCGCCCTTCAAACCACCCGACTGCAAAATTGCTTCAATCCCTACGCCGACCGCTGCTCCGTTCACGACCTCCCGGATGCGCCGATGGTTCGCGCAAACATGCTCTCCGATTTAATAGAGCGAGCCGAAGAGCGCAGCGTGGATGCTATCTGGATTGGGCGCGATCTTGGATACCGGGGGGGGCGTCGGACTGGCCTCGCTCTGACGGACGACGTGCATTTCAGCCGCCATCTCTCACGTTGGGAGGTTGCTTCGAAGCGACCGACAACGGGTCCTCACGTTGCCGAGCGAACAGCCTCCATCGTTTGGGAACTGCTCGACGCCATTCCCGAGAACGTGTTCCTATGGAACGTCTTTCCACTGCATCCGCACGACGACGACCAGCCATTCTCGAACCGACAGCATAGCCGCAAGGAGCGGAAGGTCGGGGAAGATATCCTCAGTCACCTTATCGACGTCCTACAACCATCCCGCATTGTGGCCGTTGGCAACGATGCCTCGGAAGTCGCGAAACGTCACTCCAGTGACCGTTCGTCGGTCAGCGTTCGTCACCCGAGCTATGGCGGACAGACAATTTTTCGGCAGCAAATCCGAGAGCTCTATTCGATAGAGCACGGAACCTTGATCTGATCGACACGGGCCTCCTCCGACCGCCTGTGTCAGTCTCCGCCGATGACCGGTCCTGCCCCCCGCGCCTGATGTGCAACCGCTTCGTCCCGCCCCCGACGCTCGGCACGATCGATGACGAGATCCGCCAGCTGGGGCTGCCGCTGGTGTTTCCGGCCGGGCGGCCGAACCTGCCGCCCGAATACGCCATCGGCGACAGTCCGCCGGTAGTCCTGCGCGCCGGCGAAGGCTTGAGCCTCGCCCCCATGACCTGGGCGTGGAAGGGGCCGGGCGGGAAGCCGGTGTTCAACTTTCGCTCCGACGGGCGGACCTTTGGCGGGTCGGAGCGCTGCCTGATCCCCGCCGCGGGCTTCTTCGAGTTCACGGACGCCGAGCCGGGCCACAAGCGAAAGACCAAATGGCGGTTCGACCTGGTCGACGCGCCGTGGATGTGGATGGCGGGTGTGGTCAGACAGGGCGCCTTCGCCATCCTGACCACCGGGCCGGGGCCGGATGTCGCGCCGTATCACGACCGGCAGGTCTGTGTTCTGGCGCCCGGTCAGGCGCTGGCGTGGCTGGACCTGACCCAGGCGGAGGGGGCGCTGTTGCGGCCCCTGCCGGCCGGGTCGCTGTCGGTGACCAAGGTCTATCCGGAACCGGCCTGATCCCGGGGGGTCAGCCCCGTTCGCCGGGCTCCTGACGGTAGGTGTAGCCGTCGCCGGTGTCGCCGGGAGGCAGGTCGCCGTAATAGTCTTGCGGCGGCTGCACATAGACCGGGGCCGGTTGATAGACCTGCGGCTCGACATAGGCCGGCTCGGGATAGGACGGCTGGGCGTCGTGGACCTGCGGCGGGGCGTAGCCCTGGTCGTAACCGCCCTGATAGCCGCTGGAATAGCCGCCGCCGTAGCGGCTGCTTTCGCTGTAGCTTTCGCGCACGCTGTAGGAGGCGCCGCCCCGGCCGCCGGAATAGCCCTGCTCATAGCCATGGCCGCCGTGACCCTGGCCGTGGCCGTCGCGGCAGTCGCAGGCCGGGGGCGGAGGGGGAGGCGGCGGAGGAGGGGGCGGATAGCCGCCGCCGCAGTTGTCGTAGCAGGGCGCCGGGCGCAGGCCGCAGCAGCGGTCGGTGGTCACGTAACGGCGACCGAACCCCTGGGCGACATAGCCGAACGGCCGGCTTGGGCCATATCCGGGCCCGCGAACCACCACCGCATATCCGGCGCCGGCGTAGCCGTAACCATAGTCGCCGCCATAGCCCCCGCCCGTCGAGATCACGCCGCCATGACCGCCGCGCCCGCTGATCGCGCCGACGTCATAGGCCCGGGCGTTGATATAGGCGCCGGCTCCCGCGCCGGCGTAGGCGCTGGCGTTGGCGTTGGCGTTGACGTTCACATTGATGTTGCCGCCGCCGTGGCCGCCGCCCCCGCAACCTCTGCCGCAGCCGCCGCCCCCGCCATAGCCGCTACCCCCGCCGTGCTGGCCGCCGCCTTCACTCGCCAGCGCCGGCGAGGCGCCGAGCAGCAGGAGGGCGGTGAGGATCGAGACAAGCGTTTTCACTGGGCGGCTCCGCGACGTTCGGGGCCACCCTAGGTCTTCCCGCGCGGAAGGGTTCCGGATGCCCCCTGGGCGGGAGCAATCCGTTCAGGACGAGGTTGAATCTCGCTTTTCTGGCGTGAAGCTGGCGTCTTCAGCCCGTCAGCGGTCGGCCCCGCGCGGCGCGCGATCGTCGTTGTCCCCATAGACGTCGTGATGGGCGCGTCAGAAATCGACCGCGAGACCCTTCTTCTCCCAGTCGCCGTAGCGGGTCGGTTCCGGGCCGGTCGGGCCGCCGTGCTCGGTCGCCGGCGCCGGCGCCCCGGCCTTCGCGCGACGTTCGGCGGCCTCGGCCAGGGCGCGTTTGGCGGGCTCGCTGAGGACCCGTTCAGGCGGGACGTCGGACGGGGTTTCAGGCGTGTCGGTCATGCAGACCGACATAATGCGCGGCGACGCGATGCGATAGGCCGGCGTCCGCCACAGTCTCGCCCTTGCATCGCGGGGCGTCAGGCCGTTTAAGCGCCGCCAAATCCTCCCACGCCGTTCTGCGAAAGAGCCCTCATGGCCAAAGCCTCCGACAAGCCCGTCAAGAAGGTCGTCCTGGCCTATTCCGGCGGCCTGGACACCTCGATCATCCTCAAGTGGCTGCAGACGGAATACGGCGCCGAGGTCGTGACCTTCACCGCCGACCTCGGCCAGGGCGAGGAACTGGCCCCCGCCCGCGAGAAGGCCCTGAAGATGGGCATCAAGCCCGAGAACATCTTCATCGACGACCTGCGCGAGGAGTTCGTGCGCGATTTCGTCTTCCCGATGTTCCGCGCCAACGCCCAGTACGAGGGCGACTATCTGCTCGGCACCTCGATCGCGCGGCCGCTGATCGCCAAGCGCCAGATCGAGATCGCCCGCATGGTCGGCGCCGACGCCGTCTGTCACGGCGCCACCGGCAAGGGCAACGACCAGGTCCGCTTCGAGCTGGGCTACTATGCGCTGGAGCCCGACATCCGCGTCATCGCCCCGTGGCGCGAGTGGGAATACCGCAGCCGCGAGGCCCTGATGGACTTCGCCGAAAAGAACCAGATCCCGATCGCCAAGGACAAGCGCGGCGAGGCCCCGTTCTCGGTCGACGCCAACCTTCTGCACTCCTCGTCCGAAGGCAAGGTCCTCGAGGACCCGGCCGTCGAGGCCCCCGAGTTCGTCCACCAGCGCACGATCAGCCCTGAGGACGCGCCCGACAAGGCGACCGTCATCACCATCGGCTTCGAGAAGGGCGACGCGGTCTCCATCGACGGCGTGGCCATGTCGCCGGCCACGATCCTGACCAGGCTGAACGAACTGGGCCACGACAACGGCATCGGCCGCCTCGACCTGGTCGAGAACCGCTATGTCGGCATGAAGTCGCGCGGCGTCTATGAGACGCCCGGCGGCACCATCCTGATCGCGGCCCACCGCGGCATCGAGTCGATCACCCTGGACGGGGGCGCCATGCACCTGAAGGACCAGCTGATGCCGAAATATGCGGAGCTGATCTACAACGGCTTCTGGTTCTCGCCCGAGCGCGAGATGCTGCAGGCCGCCATCGACCTGTCGCAAGCGAAGGTCTCGGGCACGGTTCGGATGAAGCTCTACAAGGGCAATGTCGCCGTCATCGGCCGCGAGAGCGCCAACAGCCTGTACGATCAGGATCTTGTGACCTTCGAAGAGGGCGTCCAGGCCTACGACCACAATGACGCGGCCGGCTTCATCAAGCTGAACGCCCTGCGTCTGCGGGTCCTGGCCAAGCGCGACCGCCGCACCTGAAACCCCGGAGGCGTCTGACGAAAGCCGCCTCTTGGGCCCGTTCAGCGAACGCGGTCTTGCGCAATGAAGGGTTCGGGGACATCGTCCGCCTTCCTTTCAGGGAGGATCCCATGCGCAAGTTCGTGTTCCTGGCGGTCGCCGCCGTCCTCGCCGCCGCCACGCCGTCTCTGGCACAGACCGCCATTCCGGCCGTGATCCCGCCGGCTCTGGAATGGGTCGATATCCCGACCCTCGCGCCCGCCGTGACCGACCGCGAGACCCGGGACCGGATGAACCAGGAGATCGTCCAGGCCATCATCCAGGCCGACGGAGACCAGGATCAGGCCCGCCGCGCCATCTCGGCCATCGTCGCCCGCTACCAGGAAAACGCCCAGGCCCAGGGCGCGCGGACCCGGCCGAGCCCGAAGTAGGACGAGTTCACGCAATTTCGACTTGAGCCGCCGACGATTTCGCGAGACGGGACGACGGTTGAACCCGAGAGAGTCTGCATGTCCTTCCTGTCCCTCCCCCTGTTCCTGCTGATCGGCGTCCTTTCGTCTTCGCCCCAGACCGAAGCGCCTGCCTCTCCCCCTGCCGAAGTCGCTCCGGCGACCGAGGCCGCGACGGCGCCGAACGCCGGGCCGGAGGAAGTCGCAGCCCCTGTCTCCCCGGAAGAAGCCGCCTTCAATGAGCGGTCCGCGGCCCTGGGCCAACGGGTGCTCGCCGTCGATGCGCAGATGAAGGACACCGCTCGCCTGACGGCGCTCAATCCCGATGCGGCCAAGGCCGAGCTCGATGCCATCCAGACGGGATTCCAGGCCGAGATCGACGCCTTCATCCAGGACTTCTTCAACCTCGCCGCGCAGAAGTTCGCGACCCTGCCGGAGGCCGAGCAGCAGACCCTGCGCACCAATGTCGAGAATACCGCCGGTCAGCTGGCGACCCTGCCCCAGGCCATGCGCGATCGCGCCGAAGCCGCCGCCCTCCTGCCGCCGCCTCCGGAGGCCGCGCCTTCGCACTGAGACCGCCCCCTGCGATCCGTCCGGCGTCGTTTGTCAGCCGAATACAAATCCCGAACCCGTGAGCCCTCACATGATCCGCGCCCTCGTCATCGCCGCCGCCCTGTCCACCATGGCCCCCGCCGTCAGCGCCCAGACGGCTCCCGCGACGCCGGCCGAGGCTCCGTCGCCGGGTGAGGCGGCGTTCGAGGCGACCGCCGAGGCCTTCGGAGTGAAGGTGGAGGCCATGCAGGCGGAGATGCAGACGGCCGTCGCCGAGGCGGACGCCGCCCGACGCGCCGCGTCTCTGGACGCCATCGAAGCGCGCTATCAGCCCGACGCCGACGCCTTCGCCACGGCGTTCGAGACCTTCATGAATCAACAGATGGCCGCGGCGCCCGAGACCGAGCGCGCGGGCATGCTCGCAGGCCTGACCCAGGCCCTGCCGCAGCTGCGTTCGGTCCCGCGTCTGGTCCGGACCCAGATCGAGCAGGCGGCGACGGCGGCCCCGGCGCCCTGAGCCCGCCTTACCGCGATTTCACTTGAGCTGACGGTCGGTCGGGCGGACCTTGAGTGCGAACTCAAGGAGCTGCCCGCCATGATCCGCGCCCTCTCGCTGTCCGCCGCCCTCGCCGTTCTGCCGCTGTCCGCCGCGCTTGCCGCCGAAGACCCTCAGACGGCGTCGGAAGCCGCCATCGAAGCCGCCGCCGGGGCCTTCGAAGCGCGGATGGAGGCGTTCGGCGAACGCGCCGAAGCGATCTCCGAGGACAAAAGCCTGACCGAGGCCCAGCGCGAGGCGCGGATCGCGGCCATCTGGACCGAATACCAGCCGGAGATCGCGGCCTTCACGGCCGAGGTCAGCCGCCACGCCGGCCAGATCGCCCAGGAAGCCCTGGCCAATATCGACGTCGAGGCCCTGGTCGCCGATGCGATGAACGACCCCGAGGTGCAGGAAGCGCTGCGCACCGCCCCGGTTCTCGCCCAGGGCCTGGTCACGAACGGCGCCTGGGCCGCGAACGATCCGGAACAGATGGTCACCTATGGCCTGATCGCCCAGTACGCCCTGGACCAGGCCTCCGACGTCGTGGTGGCCGAGGAAGCCGATGCCGATGCCGATGCCGATGCCGCTGACGACGAGGCGGGCGAGGACTGACAGCCGCGTCTCCTCCCTGTCGCGTAGCGATGGGGAGGTGGATCCGTAGCGGAGCGAAGGAGACGGAGGGGTTCTTGCCGCCTCCAGAGCCCCTCCGTCAGCTCGCAAGGGCTCGCCGCCACCTCCCCATTCGCCAAGAGGCGAACAGGGAGGAGACCTTTTCCCCCTACCTCAGGGCCGCGTTGTCGAGGTTCAGGGCCGAGATCGGGATGACCTCGACGTTGGGGTGTTTCGCGCGCAGGGCGTCGATGAACCGGGCCGCGTCGCCGACGATGACCAGGCTGGCCCGGTCGACCGGCAGGTGTTCGGCGAAGGCCTCCTGGACCGCCGCGCCGTCGATGGCCTCGACCTTGCCGACATAGGCCGCCAGATCGCTCATCGGCAGGTCGTAGAGCGCCAGGTTGGCGACGAGGCCGCCGAGGCCATCCACGGTTTCCAGCGAGTCGCCGAAGGCGCCGGTCAGGATGGCCTGACGCGTGGTCAATTCCGACGCCGTCGGCCGGGTGGTCGACAGGCGGGTGATCTCGGCCAGGATCAGGTCGGACACCTCCACAGCCGCATCGTTGCGCGTCTGGGCGCTGGCGGTGAACAGGCCGTCCTCGCGGCGCACGCCCAGCGACGAGCGGGTGCCGTAGCTGAGGCCGCGCTTGATGCGGATTTCCTGGTTCAGGCGCGAGGTAAAGCTGCCGCCCAGCAGGGTGTTGCCCAGCGTCAGGGGGAAGTAGTCGGCGTCGGTGCGGGACACGCCGCGCAGGGCGACCGTCACCGCCGCCTGACCGGCGCCGGGCTGGTCGATGACGACGACGCGGGGCGGCAGGGGTTGGCCGAGCGGGGCGACGCGGGCCTCGGCGGTGCTGTTCGTGTCGCGCCAGTCGCCGAAGGCCGACTGCGCCAGGGCGCGGGCGTCGGTCTCCGAGATCGCGCCCGAGAAGACCAGGGTCGCCTCCGAGGGGCGATAGCGGTGCTGGTGGAAGGCGGCCACGTCTTCACGGGTGATGGCGGGGATGCTGGTCAGGGTGCCGGAGCCGGGGGCGCCATAGGCCGCGTCGCCATAGATCACACGGGCGGCGGCCTGGGAGGCGACCGGGCCGGGCGTGGCGAGGGCGACGCGCAGATTGTCCAGGGTCTGGTCCCGCTGGCGGTCCAGCTCCTCCTGGGCGAAGGCCGGGTTACGCACCAGATCGGCCATCAGGGCCACTGTCTGCGGGAAGACATTGGCCGGGGCGTTGGCGTAGATGTTGGTGAAGTCAGGCCCCGAGCCGGCGCCGATCGAGGCGCCCAGCTGTTCGATCTCCGTGGCGATCTCGGGCGCGCTGCGGGTCGCGGTCCCCTGGGTCAGGAGGGCGGCGGTCAGGGCGGCGACCCCGGCCTTGCCGCCCGCCTCGTCGCCGGAACCGGCGTCGAAGTTCAGTCGGGCGGAGACCAGCGGCAGGCCATCCTTCTCCACGACCAGGACGCGCAGCCCGTTGTCGAGGCGGAAGTCCGCAACGGGCGGGGTCGTCGGGGCGACCGGATCGGTCGTCGCGGGAAGGGCCGCGCGCTCGGCTTCCGGCAGCAGGGTGAAGACCTGACCCACGGGGGCGAGGTCGGCCAGGGTCACCGGGGCGGTGATCCCGGTCTGCTGCGCCGTCACAGGATTGGCCTCGTCGGCGTTGAGGTAGCGCAGGGTCACGGCCCTCTGGTCGGTCAGATAGCGGCGGGCGACGCGCTGGACTTCGGCGGCGGTGACGGCCTGGATCTCGGCGATCTCGCGGTCGGCGGTCGCCGCGTCATTGGTGTTGATCAGGGCCCAGCCGAGGGCGCTGGCGCGATCGTCGATGGTCTCGCGACCGCGCAGGGCGTCGGCGACCAGCTCGTTCTTGGCCTCGTTCAGCTCGGCGTCGGTGACCGGCTGGTCGCGGAATTTCGTGATTTCGGCGTCAATGGCGGTCAGGCCCTCGTCGACCGTATGGCCGTCCGACATGATGACCTGGGCCATCAGATATCCGGCCTGCTGCGAGAAGTCGGGCGAGGACCCGGCCTGGGCGGCGATCTGCTGCTCATAGACCAGCGAGCGATACATCCGCGAGCTCTCGCCCGTGGACAGGATGCCGTCGAGCACGGTCAGGGCGGCGCGATCCGGGTGGCCGTAAGGCACGGTCGGCCAGGCGCGCATCACAGCGGGCAGCGGCACGTTCGGAGCGTGGACGGTCATCTCGCGCGGGCCGGTCGGCTCCGGCTCGGAGGCGTCTGTGACCTCCAGCGGCCGGTCCGGATTGGCGATCGGCGCCATATAGCGGTCGATCCAGCCGTCCAGTTCGGCCTGGTCGAAATTGCCGGCCACGATCAGGATGGCGTTGTCGGGGCGATAATAGGTGGCGTGGAAACGGCGCACGTCCTCGATGGTCGCGGCGTCCAGGTTCTCGATCGAGCCGATGGTCGAGCGGCGATAGGGGCTCTGCTGGAAGATCAGCATGGGCAGGAACAGACGCATCCGGCCGTAGGGGTTGGCCAGGACGCCCTGACGGTACTCCTCCTTGACCACGTCGCGCTCGCTCGCGAACACGCTCTCATCGACGACCAGCGAGCCCAGACGGCTGGCCTCGGCGAAGATCAGACGCTCCAGGTGATTGGCCGGGATGGTCTCGTGATAGGCGGTGACATCGTCACTGGTGAAGGCGTTGTTGTTGCCCCCCACGTCCTCGGTCAGGCGGTCGAAGGTCTCGTCCGGGAAATCCTTGGTCGCCTTGAACATCAGGTGTTCGAACAGGTGGGCGAAGCCGGAGCGGTCCTGCGGGTCGTCCTTGGAGCCGACCCGGTACCAGACCTGGACCGTGACGTTCGACGTCGTCGTGTCGCGCGCAGTGTAGACGTCCATCCCGTTCGGCAGGGTCCGCTTCACGAAGCCCAGCGGCGGCACCTCGATGGCGGCGGGCGGCGCCCCCGCAGCGTCCTGGGCCAGGACCGGCGAGAAGGTCCCGAGAGCGGTGACGAGGGCGAGGGCGGCGACGGCCGACTTCAGGCGGGATTTCATGAACGGACTCCGGAGTTGCGGCGCGACCGTATCAGGGTCGGCGAACGGCGCACGTTACGGCGGTGTAATGTAAGGATCGGGTTCTCCCTCCCCCGAGGGGGAGGGAGAACGCCCGCGCTACTTCCCGAACACCTCGACCCCGACCTCGCCGTCCGGGGTCAGCCAGGCGCGCTTCATGCCCTGGGAGTTGAAGGGATCGGCGCGGTGGCCCAGCGCGTCGAGCGCGATCAGGCCGCCGTCGCCGCCCATCGCGCCGATGCCGGCGATGACCGCCTGTCCGGCCTCGGTGATCGAGGCGCCCGCCTCGACCCGCCAGTCCATCTGGGCGGCGGCGGCGGTGCGGATGAAATACTCGCCCTGGCCCGTGCAGGAGACCGCGACCCGGTCCGTGGCCCAGACGCCCGCCGCCGGGATCGGCGTGTCGCCCACCCGCCCCGGCAGCTTGCCGAACACGCCGCCGGTCGAGGTCGCGGCCGCCAGACGACCCTGGGCGTCCAGCACGCAGCAGCCGACCGTCCCGTGGCTCAGCGCCGGTCCCACACCCGGACCTTGGCCCGGCGGATGGTTGTCCTCGCCCTGGCCGGCGCGGGTGAACCAGGCTTCGGGATCGTCGATCGGCTCCAGGCCGTGTTCGCCCGCGAACCGGGCCGCCCCCGACCCGGCCAGCAGCACGTGCGGGCTGTGATCCATCACCGCGCGGGCCGCCCGGATCGGATTGCGATAGCCCTGGAAGGCGGCGACGGCGCCCGCGCGGCGGCTCGGCCCGTCCATCAGGCTGGCGTCCAGTTCGTATTCGCCGGCCAGGTTGGGCGAGGCCCCGCGACCCGCGACATAGAGGCCGGAATCCTCCAGCAGGACCAGGGTCTCCACCGCCACGTCGAGCGCCGGGACGCCGGCCTCAAGCCGCACCCGCATGGCCTCGACCACTTCGCGCATATGGGCGATCTCGGCGGTGTAGTCGCGGCTGCGACGCGCGCCGGCGCCGCCGTGCAGGATGAGGGCGGGTCGGGTCATGGCGTTTCTCCTTGGGCCGCTCGTCCGCCCTTCCATGGAGCGGTTCGACTGGCTAGCGTCGGGGGGCGATGACACGGGGCCCATCCTGTGACAACCGTCGCCGCACGACAGGCTGACCACAGGGCGACGAGACGTGGCGAAGATCGATCCGGGGCTGAAGGGGCGCGACATCCGCCCGGCGTTCACATCGTTCAACCGCGTCCATATCCCGGGCTTCCTGACGCCGGACAGCGCCGCGACCCTGTACGAGACCCTGGTCGCCGAAAACCTGTGGGTCTGTTCGACCATCAGCGGCGGCAAGAACGCCGACATCCCGGTCGAGACCCTGGAGGCCCTGACGCCCGAGCAGTATCGCCAGTTCATGGCCGTGGCGCACACGGAGACCTCCAGCGGCCTGCATTTCATGTTCGACACGGTGCGCATCTCGACCGACATCGAGAACGGCAGACCGGTGCGGCCGGTCTATCGCGCCTTGCACGAGATGCTGAACAGCGAGGCGTTTCTGGGCTTCGTGCGCGAGGCGACGGGCGATGATCGGCCCCTCTATGTCGACAGCCAGGCCACACGATTCCAGCCGGGCCACTATCTGAACCAGCACAACGACGCCCACGACAGACGCCAGCGGCTCTATGCCTATGTCCTCAGCCTGACGCCGGACTGGCGGGCGGACTGGGGCGGGCTGCTGGCCTTTATCGACGACGACGGCCATGTGTCCGAGGCCTATACGCCCAGGTTCAACGCCCTGAACCTGTTCACCGTCCCCTACGAACACGCCGTGACCTATGTAGCCCCGTTCGCCGGCGGCAACCGGCTGTCGGTCACCGGCTGGATCCGCCAGGACAAACCTGTTTCCGCGGCCTGAGCCGCTCTCTCCCCATCACCCCTGAAAGGCATTTCATGCGCGCAGTCCTGTCCAAGACCGTCGGCGGCCCCGACAGCCTCGTCGTCGAGGAGGTGCTGGATCCCACCCCCAAGGCGGGCGAGGTCATCATCGAGGTCAAGGCCGTGGGGGTGAACTTCCCCGACACCCTGATCATCGAGGACAGATACCAGTTCAAACCCCAGCGCCCCTTCTCGCCGGGCGGCGAGGTCTCCGGCGTGGTCGAGGCCGTGGGCGAGGGGGTCAAGGGCGTCTTCAAGGGCGACCGCGTCATCGCCATGCCCGGCTGGGGCGGCATGGTCGAGCGGCTGGCCGTTCGCGCCGAGGCGCTGATCAAGATGCCGGACGCCATGTCGTTCGAGGAGGCCGCCGCCCTGATCATGACCTACGGCACCTCCTACTACGCCCTCAAGGACCGGGCCCGGCTGAAGGCCGGCGAACGCCTGCTGGTGCTGGGCGCCGCGGGCGGGGTCGGCGCCGCCGCCGTCGAACTGGGCAAGGCCATGGGGGCCCAGGTCACGGCCGCCGCCTCGACCAATGACAAGGTCCAGTTCGCGCTCGAGCTTGGGGCCGACAACGGCCTGATCTATCCGTCGGGGCCGATGGACAAGGCGGCCCAGAAGGAGCTCTCGGGCGAGTTCAAGCTGGCCTCGGGCCGCGACGGTCCGGACGTGGTCTATGACGGCGTCGGCGGCGACTATGCTGAACCGGCCCTGCGCTCGATGGACTGGAACGGCCGCTATCTGGTGGTCGGCTTCCCGGCCGGCATCCCGTCCTTCCCGCTGAACCTGACCCTGCTGAAGTCGGTGTCGGTGGTCGGCGTCTTCTGGGGGGCCGCCGCCGCGCGCGATCCCGAGGGGCACAGGGCCAATGTCGCCGACCTGATGAAGTTCTGGGCCGAGGGCAAGATCAAGCCGCGCGTCAGCCGGACCTTCCCGCTGGAACGCGCCCACGAGGCCATCCAGGCCCTGTCCGACCGCACGGTCATGGGCAAGGTCGTGGTGACCGTCGAGAGCTAGAAATCCTCCCCCGTCGGGGGAGGTGGCGTGGCGCGGCTTCGCGACGTGACGGAGGGGGGCCGCCCGCACACAGGGTGTCTGGAGCCGGCCCCCTCCACCACGAAGGCGCGGTCCCCCTCCCCCGACGGGGAGGATCAGCGCAGCTTGTCGAGAGCCTTCTCGGCCGCCTCACGGTGCTTCTTGCGCACATTGGCGCCCAGGGTGGCGATGACCGCCGTGATCACCGCCGCGTCGTCGGTGAAGCCGATGCCGGCGAGCACGTCCGGGATGGCGTCGAGCGGCATGACGAAATAGGCCAGCGCCCCCAGCATGATCCCCTTGGCCGCCATCGGCGTCTCCGGGTCGCGCGCGGCGTAGTAGACGGCGACGACCTGGTCGGCGAACGGAATGCGCGAGGCGACCCGGCCCAGCTTGGGCCAGAAGCCGGTGCGCACCCGCACCTCGTTGACCTTCTGGACCGAAGGCACGAGCGCCTTCGACGGATCAATGGCGTCTTCCGGGGTGATCGGCCCCGACGCGGGTTTGGCTTTGGCGGTCATGGCGGCTAAATCCCCGCGGCAATCAGAAGTTCAAATCAGAACATAGGGACGAATTCCATGAAACTCGACGGGTCGATCGCAGCAGTGGTGACAGGCGGGGCTTCAGGCCTGGGCGAGGGGACCGCGCGCGCCATCGCGGCCACGGGCGCCAGGGTCGCCCTGTTCGACCTCAACGCCGAAAAGGGCGAGGCCATCGCCAAAGAGATCGGCGGCATCTTCTGCTCCGTCGACGTCACCGACGACGCCTCGGTCGCCGCCGCCTTCGAAAAGGCCCGCGCCGCCCACGGCCAGGAGCGGCTGACGGTCAACTGCGCCGGCATCGCCACCGGCATGAAAACCGTCTCGCGCAAGAGGGACACGGGCGAGATCAAGGCCCACGACATGGCCCAGTTCGAGCGCACCGTCCGCGTCAACCTGTTCGGCACCTTCCGCGTCCTGAGCCAATCGGCCGCAGGGATGATGACCCTGGAGCCCGTGGAGGACGGCGAGCGCGGCCTGATCGTCAACACGGCCTCGGTGGCGGCCCAGGACGGCCAGGTCGGCCAGGCGGCCTATGCGGCGTCCAAGGGCGGCGTCTACGCCATGACCCTGCCGGTCGCCCGTGACCTCGCCCAGGACGGCATCCGCTGCAACACCATCCTGCCCGGCATCATGTGGACCCCGATGATGGCCGGGATGGACCAGAAGATCCAGGACGCCCTGGCCGCCCAGATCCCCTTCCCCAGCCGCCTGGGCAAGCCGTCGGACTATGCCAGCCTCGTGCTGGAGCTGGCCCGCAACGTCTATATCAACGGCGAATGCATCCGCCTCGACGGCGCCATCCGCATGGCTCCCCGCTGATCGGCAGCGCCGATCAGCGCCATTCTTGAGGGGCTATCGCTCGGCTCGCGGAGCCTCGCTGATTGAGCCGAGCGGTAATTTTCGAAAAAGGGGCCTTGCGACGGACCGTCAGGGTCCGCTATAGGCCCCGCTCTCGACGAGACGGATCGCCCAGCCGGGCCCCGTTACGGAGTGCGGGCGTAGCTCAGTGGTAGAGCACAACCTTGCCAAGGTTGGGGTCGAGAGTTCGAATCTCTTCGCCCGCTCCAGTCGAGATAGCTAAGGCTATCAATAGGTTATGGCAGGGCGATCCCGGCGGGGTCGCCCACCCTATTTTTCCCGCCGCTACCCCACCGCTACCAAAAAAACACCGAGAACCCTGGCCAGCGCTGATTTTCGGCGGGTGTATCGGAGTGAAACCCGCTGAAACCTGCTGAAATCGAGCACCCTAGATCGAAGTTCCTCTGTGCAGCAGACCCATTTCAAAGCTGAAGGTTCTCACACGCGGCGGGTAGCGGCGGGTCCGCACCGTCAATGCTGGATAGCTCGAATCCCTTCGGTCACCGAGAAGCATGCCTTGGCCAGGTGGTTCAAATTCAGCTCAGAACTCGGGCAAGTGAATTCGGAACGGGTGTCCGATCCGGGTGGGAGTGCCCCGGGATCGTCGGACGGGCCGCACGCTCCGTGCAAGAAATACGCACCGCCGAATAATCGTCACGCCCACCAACATTTTTGCGAGGGGAACGTCTGGGCACTGCGTGCAGCGATGAGCAGTTCGACGCCTCATGACTGTGGTCAGTGCCACCACCCACAAGGTGCGACGCGCATTGTCGTCGTGGGTGGAACCCAGAAAGTTGTGGTCGTGGATGTGGAGATGCGGGTGAGCGGTCGTCATGGTCGAACCTATCGGGAATAGCGGCGGATGATGGCGAGCAATTCGGCGGCTCCGGTCTCGCGCTCTGCATCCGTCAAATCGGACCGAGCCACATGCTTGTGGAGGTGGTCTTCGATCAATTCTTCCAGCAGCCCGCTCATTGCCCCACGCGCCGCCGCCACCTGTTGCAGAATCTGCGAGCAACTCGCCCCGGACTCGATCGACCGCTCGATCGCCGCTAGCTGGCCGCTGATCCGGCGGACGCGCGTAACTAGCTTCTTCTTGTTGCCTGCGACATGTGTCATACTATACTCCTCTATAGTATGTTTCATCGTAAAGGTAGGGGGCGGCGGCATGACGACAGCTTCGCCGTGTCCGTGCCTCTCGAAGGTTTAACTGTGCCGCGAGGCTGCGCGAAGGTTGGCTCACCTAGGGTGTCACCGTGCCCGATTGGGGCACAGTGGAGAAAGACGATGAAACGCAAGACGATCGTGATCGGCCTGTCTGCGGCGACCCTGGCGTCGGCTCTAGCCATTGGCGGCGTGGCCCTGGCAAACGGACCCTCGCCCGAGCGCGAGGAAGCCGACGACGCCCAGGAGATCGCCACCGTGATGGGCGCGCGCGTGTCTTTGGCCCAAGCTGTAGCCATCGCCGAGCGCCAGAACGGCGGCAAGGCGTTGGAGGCGGCTTTCGACGATGAGAGCGGCAGCCGGTGGGAAGTCGAACTCGCTCGTGACGGTCAAGTCTCGACCTATCTGGTCGACATGACGACCGGCGCGCTGTCGGCCGCCCCCGCCGAATCGGACATCGACGAGGGGTCCGAGGACGAGGATTGATCCTTCGTCAACCTCGCCCGGCGCCGGGCGAGGACCTCGGGGAGGTTTGAAGATGAAGATTCTGCTGATCGAAGACGATGCCGAAGCGGCGCAGTTCGCCGCGCGAGGCCTGCGGGAGGCCGGTCATCTGGTCGATATCGCCGACCATGCCGAGGACGGCGAACACATGGCCCTCGAAGGCCATTATGACGTGTTCATCGTCGATCGCATGTTGCCGGGCGGCGACGGCCTGAGCATCGTCAAAAAGGCGAGAGCTGCGAGCGTGACCACACCGGCCCTTTTCCTGACGGCCGTCGGCGGTGTCGGGGACCGGGTCGAGGGGCTCGAAGCGGGGGCTGACGACTATCTGGTCAAACCATATGTTTTCAGTGAACTGCTGGCCCGCGTGAACGCCTTGGGCCGACGGCCGCGCACGCTGGACATGCGCGATCGCCTGACGGCCGGGGATATCGAGATCGATCTCGGTTCGCGCACGGCCCGGCGCGCCGGCGTCGAGCTCGACTTAACACCTCAGGAGTTTCGACTGCTGGAATTTTTGGTCCGACACTCGGGCCTGGTCGTGACGCGCGACATGCTGCTTCAGAAGGTCTGGGGATTCGACTTCGAGCCCCGCGCTAATCTCATCGACGCTCACATGAGTCGTCTGCGCGCCAAGGTCGATCGGCCGTTCTCTCGCGACCGCATTCAGACTGCGCGGGGCACCGGCTACCGATTGGATGACCATGACTAGGGCCCTGGAATCGGTCGCCGTTCGCCTGGCCCTCGTCTATGCCCTTGTCTTTGGACTGGGCGGCGGGGTTCTGTGGTCGGTCCTGACGATCGTCGTCTATCGCTATGCGGCGGAGGCCCTCACGACGGACCTCCAGACTGAGACCCGCGTGCTGCTGGCGGAGGACGGCGGGTCGGATCAGGCGACCCTGGTGCGCAAGGTCGAGGCCCGGAGCCGGGTTGGCGGCCTTTTCGTTTACAGCGTGACGGATCCCCAGGGTCGGCGACTGGCGGGGCAGTTGCCCGACGGCCTGATGCCGCGCCAGGGGCTTGACGAAATTCAGCTGCCCTATGCCGAAGATGACGGAGGTCCGGCCGAGGAAGTGCCTGTCCGTACCCTGGCCACGGCCCTGCCTCAGGGCACGCTTGTGGTCGGCAAGTCGACCTATGCCGTTCATGAGCTTGAGGAGCTGGTTCAGGATCTCGGTCTATGGGCCGTACTGGGTCTGACCGGTGTCGCCGCTTTGTCGGGCGCAGCGGCTGGAGGACTACTGTCGGCACGCCTGAGCCGGATCAATCGGGCCGCCGCGCGCATCATGGAGGGTCACCCCGATGAGCGCGTGCCGTCCGTCGGGTTGGGAACCGAGCTGGAGCGCGTCCGCCGCAACCTGAACGCTCTTCTGGATTGGCAGCAGCGGGCGCTGGAAGCTCTGCGGCATGTCTCGACCGATATCGCCCATGACCTGCGGACGCCACTGAACCGCCTACGCCAGCGTCTAGATCGGGCCCAGGCGGAATCCATCGACGGACGGGTGCCGGACTCGGCCATTCGCGCCGCGATCGCGGACCTTGACCAAGTTTTAGAGACCTTCTCCGCCCTTTTGCGCATCGGCCAACTGGAGGGCGGCACCGGCCGGACCTCGTTCAGGCCCGTCAAGCTGGGCGATGTGGTCGATCGTGTCTTCGAGGCCTATCAGCCCGCCAGCGAGGAAAGCGGCCACATCCTGACCCGGCTCGTCGATAGTGACGCCGAGGTCATCGGCGACCCCGAACTGCTGGTTCAACTGCTGTCGAACTTGGTCGACAACGCCTTGGCGCACGCGGGCAGCGGCGCGCAAATTCAGATCGGAGCCTACGACGAGGGCTCGAAGAGCGTTCTCGCCGTGCGCGACGATGGTCGGGGCGTCCCCGACGACCAAGTCGAGCGGATCACACGACGTTTTTACCGGCTCGACTCAAGCCGCAACACGCCCGGTCAAGGCTTGGGTCTGGCCTTGGTAGCGGCGATAACTGCGCTCCACGACGGCGAACTCGTGATCGGGCCGAACCATCCCGGTCTGGCCGTCCGCATCGTGCTACCAAGACCATGATGGGGAAGGGGGAGTGATGCGGGTCAGTCTTGTTTGGCCATTGATCATCGTGTCGCTGGCCGGTTGCGCGCCCTATGCGCCGTCACCTCTGCCGATGGCCCTATCGGCTGATCCCACGAGCACTTCGCTCGCCGATCGCCTTCGGCTGGCACGCCCCGAGGCTCAGCCCATCGATCTGACCGCACCGCTTGGCCCTGACGCCCTCGCGGCGATCGCCGTCGTCTTGAACCCTGACTTGAGGAGCCAGCGTGCCCGGGTCGGCGTGGCCGAAGCCCAGGCATTTGACGCCGGCCTATTTCCAGATCCGCAGTTCAGCGCCAGCTTGGATCGACCGCAATCCGCTCCGATGCTCGTCGACGCCCTGGCGGCCTCCCTCGGTCTGGATACATCGGCCTTCTATCTCCGCCCTCAGAGACTGCGGAGCGCGCGAGCGGTGGAGCGACAAGCCCGCCTGGATCTCGCCTGGCTCGAATGGCAAACAGGCAATCGGGCGGCAGTGCTGGCCGCGCGTACTCAGGGTCTGGAGAACAATCTCCAACTGACGCGCGAGACAGAGGCCCTGTCGGCCTCAATTCTGAACCGCTCGCTGGCCGCCTTAGCCAGGGGGGACCTGTCCGCCACCGACGTCGAGCCCCGCAGGATCGCCGAGGCCGACGCGGCCGATCGTCTCCGCGTCGCTGAACGCGATCTCGCCGCCGCCCGCCTGGAGTTGAACGCCCTGCTGGGCCTCAGCCCCGCGACGCCGCTCCAACTGACACGCTTGGAAGCATCGTCGTCCTGCTTGCCGCCCGTGGACACGCTGGTCGATCGGGCTCTGGCGCAGCGGCTAGACCTTCAGGCCCTACGGGCCGGATATGAGGCGCAGGAAGCGACGCTGCAGGTCGCGGTGCTTCAGCAGTATCCCCGGCTGAACCTCTCCTTGAATGCGGCCCGGGACACCGGAGCCGTCCGGACCAACGGTGTCGCCGTCGGGTTCGATCTACCGCTCTGGAACCGGAACCGCGGCCAGATCGCGATCCAGAGGGCCACGCGCGAGCAGCTACGCTCTGAGTATGAGGCTCGTCTGTTCGCAACGCGGGCCGACATTGCGACCCTGGTGTCCGCGCTCGACATCGGTCGTCGGCAACGGGCCGACCTGGCCAATCAACTGGGTCCGCTCCGCGCCTCCGTGGCCGCCTTCGAGAGCGCGGCGGCGCGAGGCGACATAGCGCGGATCACCGCCGAGACCGCCCGCCTGTCCTTGCTCGACAAGTCCATCGCCTTGTCCGCTCTGGACCAGGCGATGGCCGAACAAACGCGGGCTTTGCAGACCGCTGTCGGAACCCCGTTGGAGATCTTCGCATGCGCCGCCTGATCCTTCTGCTCGCCTTGGCGGCGATCCCCGCCAGCTGTTCCAAGCCCGCCGAAAAGCTAGCTGATCCAGTGGCCCAGGTTCGAACTGCGCCGGTCGTCAGTGCCGACCTGGACGAAACCATTACAGCCTACGGCCAGGTGGAGTTCGATCCGGCCGGTCTTCGCGCTCTGACCGCCCCCTTCGAGGCCCAGGTGTCCCAGGTCCACGTCCGGGTCGGACAGTCGGTGGCGGCCGGGCAACCGATCGTGACCCTGACGGCCAGTCCTCAGACGCGCCTTGACCTCGGGCGGCTGGGCCGCGAGGCGCAGGTGGCGGCGAGTGAAGCGGAGCGGCTGGCGCGCCTGCGGTCCGATGGCCTGGCCGGAGACGCAGAGGTCCAGACCGCAACGGCAACTGCCCAGACCGCGAGGCAGGCCAGCGCGAACCTCCAGACTCTGACGCGGGGCGGGCAGCTGACCCTGTCGGCGCCGGCTGCCGGGATAGTCGATGCTGTTCCCAGCAGTCCGGGTAGCCTGGTGCCGGCTGGAACCGTGGTGGCAAATCTCGGTGCCGCCGGGCGGCTGAATGCCCGCATCGGCATCGAGGTCGAAGACGCCCAGAGGCTCAGGCCGGGCAGCGTCGTCATGCTGATGGGGCTGCATGATCAGGGCGGCATGGCTCCCTCGCGGGTGGCCTCGATCGACCGGCGTGTCGATCCCGCCACGCGTCTGGCGGCTCTGCTTGTCCCGCTTCCGACCGCGGGCGCGCTGCTTCCGGGTGAAGCCGTCAAGGCGGAGGTGGTGGTGGGCACGCGTACCGGCGTCCTGACCGTCCCGCGCGCCGCGGTCCTCTACGATGGCGACACGCCCTATGTGTTCCTCGTTAGTGGTGCCAAGGCGGTGCGCCGGCCCGTCGAAATCGGACTGGAACTGACGGACCGGGTCGAACTGACCTCGGGCGTTCAAGCCGACGACCGGGTGGTGATCGAGGGCGGACCGTCCCTGTCCGACGGCATGGCCGTGCGTGAGGCCGCAGCGACCCCGGTGGCGCGCCCATGACCCGCTGGCTCTCCGGCCAGGTCCGGTTCGTCCTTCTTGCCTTCGTGCTGCTGGCCCTGGCCGGCTCGGCGGCGGCGTTCAGACTGCCCGTCAGCCTGTTTCCCAAGATCGACTTCCCTCGGGTCGTGGTGGCCGTCGACGCCGGAGACCGTCCGGTCGAGCAGATGGTGAGCCAGGTGACCCGGCCGGTTGAGCGGGCGCTTCGCACCGTCCCCGGCGTGGCCTCGGTCCGCTCTACCAGCAGCCGAGGCTCGGCCGAACTGTCGGTCAATTTTGCCTGGGGCGCGGACATGGTCGCTGCGACCCTTCAGGCCGAGTCGGCCGTGAATGCGGTGATGCCGGATCTACCGCCGGGGACGCGGTTCGAAGTCCGTCGAATGGACCCGACGGTGTTTCCGGTTCTGGGTCTTGCGCTGGTGTCGCCCAGCCGCGATCCCGTGGCGCTGAGGGACTTCGCTCAGCTACAGCTCGCACCGCTCCTCTCCTCGACGCCGGGCGTAGCGAGCGTGACCGTGCAGGGCGGTCAGGAGAAGGAATATCAGGTTCTCGCGGATCCTGCGCGACTGCAGGCCCTGGGTCTCTCTGTCGAAGACCTGGCCCGGGTTCTGTCGTCCAACAACGTCGTCGTGGCGGCGGGCCGGCTTGAGGACCGTTATCGGCTATATCTGGTACTGACCGACAACCAATTGACTGGCATCGACGACATCCGCCGGACCGTGATCCGGACCGGCGTGCGCGGCGTGGTCGAACTGGACGACATCGCCGATGTCGTGGTCCGACAGACCCCACAGTGGACGCGGGTCACGTCCCAGGGCCAGGACGCGGTGCTGGTCAACATTCGCCAGACGCCCGACGCCAACAGCGTCGGTCTGGTCAAGGAGGTTCGCAGGCGTATCGACGCCTTCAAGGCGGAGACCCCCGCCGATGTTCAGATTATTACCTTCTACGACCAGTCACAGTTGGTGACCGCGGCGGCCGGCAGCGTGCGCGACGCCATCCTGTTGGGCGCTCTGCTGGCCGGCGTTGTGCTGTTCGTCTTCCTGCGCAGCCTGCGCTTCATGCTGATCGTCGCCCTGATGCTGCCCGCCGTGCTGGCGACGACCTGCATCGCGCTCGGCCTTCTCGGCATGAGTTTCAACATGATGACCCTGGGCGGTATGGCCGCGGCCGTCGGCCTGGTCGTGGACGACGCGGTGGTCATGCTCGAACATCTCATGCGGCGGCTTCAGGAGAAGCGCCGAGGGGCGGAGGCTGGAGAGAACGGTGTGCTGGTTTCGGCGGCCGAGATGGCCCGACCGCTCATCGGATCGACGCTCGCCACCATATTGGTCTTTGCGCCCCTGGCCTTCTTGAGTGGCGTCACGGGCGGGTTCTTCAAGGCCCTTGCTGTCACCATGTCGGCGTCGCTTGCCGTTTCCCTGATTTTCGCCCTGTTCGTCGCGCCGCTGCTCGCGGAGCGGTGGGTGCGCGAGCGCGACGTGGAGCAGGCCGAGCGGGCGGGCGGGCTGCTAGAACGGTTCGGCGGCCGCTACGAGACGCTGATGACCCGCGTTTTGGGTCGGCCGGGTCGGCTCGCTCTGATCGTCGGCCTGGTCGTCCTGTTGATCGGCGGGCTGGCCTATACCCGGGTCGGATCGGGCTTCATGCCCAAGATGGACGAGGGCGGCTTCATCCTCGACTACTATGCCGCTCCGGGCACGTCGCTGAGTGAAACCGACCGGCTGCTGCGACAAGTCGAGACCATCCTTCAGGCCACGCCGGACGTCGAAAGCTATTCGCGGCGGACCGGCCTGCAGCTTGGCGGCGGCCTGTCCGAAGCCAACGAAGGAGACTTTTTCGTAAGACTGAAGGCCAAGGGCCGACGTCCGCTTGAGGTCGTCACCGCCGACGTCAGATCCAAGATCGAGGCGTCCGTGCCCGGCCTCACGGTCGAGACGGCGCAACTGATGGAGGACCTGATCGGCGACCTGACCGCCGTGCCTCAGCCGATCGAGGTCAAGCTGCTGGGGGCGGACATGGCGGCGCTGAAAACGGCGTCGCCGATGGTCGTGGACGCGATCGGAAAGATCCGGGGCGTGGTCGAGGTCAGCGGTGGCCTGCGGGTCGCCGGTGACGCCGTGGTCATCACCGTGGATCGGCCGGCCGCGGCGCTGGAAGGCCTCGATCCCGAGGCGGTGACGCGACAGCTCCAGCTTCTGGTCGGCGGCAACGTCATTGGGCAGATTCAGGAGGGCGAGAAACTGGTCGGCGTCCGGGTCTGGACGGCGGGCGATCTGCGCGATCGCGTGCGGGCCCTGGAGACCGTGCCCCTTCGCGCGCCCGACGGGCACACCCTGCCGCTCTCGCGTGTCGCGACCCTGACGATCGCGCCCGGTCAGCCTCAGGTCACCCGCGAGAATCTGCAGCCACTTGTGGCTGTGACCGCGCGGCTGGATCAACGCGATCTGGGCTCGGCCATGCGCGAGGTTCAGCGCACGGTGGCCTCATTGAGCCTGCCGTCCGGCGTCCGCGTCGAGTACGGCGGCCTCTATGCCGAACAACAGAAGTCGTTCCGTGATCTGGCGGTGGTCTTCGTCAGCGCCTTGGCTCTGGTCGGACTGCTGTTCCTTTATTTGTTTCAGGGTTGGGCGGCGGCGGCGAGCATCGTCATCACGCTTGTGCTGGCGGCGTCCAGCGTCTTCTTGGGCCTGTGGGCCACGGGCACCGAGCTGAACATCTCCGCCATGATGGGCCTGACCATGGTGATCGGCATCGTTGCCGAGTTGGGCGTCTTCTACCTCGCGGAGCTGCCGCCGAACCAACGGGCGGACGCCAAGACCCTGATCGCCGCGGGGCGGGCGCGTCTTCGGCCCATCCTGATGTCGGCCCTGATCGCCATCCTGGCCCTTGCCCCCCTCGCGCTCGGCCTGGGCGAAGGCTCGGCGATGCAGAAGCCGCTCGCCATCGCGATCATCACCGGTCTGATCGCCGGCGTGCCGCTGATCCTGATCTTTTGTCCCGCCTTGTTGGCGCGCCTTTCCACCCCGCTCCGGGAGCGACCCCAATGAGATTCAGCCTGCCGACTTCGCGCGGCCCACGCGCGCTGTTCAAGATCGTTGCCGGTCTTGGGTCGGCGACCGTCTGGACACTGGCCGCCATCGGCCTGTTCGTCCTGGCCTTCGTCAGCTTCACCATGGCCAATGACAATTTCCACGCCGTCGCCAAGGCGGAGGCCTTCCGGTCGGCGCAGCCGTCGCCGCAGGACCTCGAACGCTATGCGCGGGAACAAGGCATCCGCACTGTCATCAACCTCAGGGGGGCGAACCCGTCGGAGGCCTGGTACCGCGACGAGATTGCGACTGCGCGTCGCCTGGGCTTGCGCCACATCGACTTCCGCATGTCGGCGAAGCGAGGCATCACCAATGAAGAGGCGTGGCAGTTGATCCAAATCATGCGCGACGCGCCCAAGCCCCTGCTGATCCATTGCGAGTCCGGCGCCGACCGCAGCGGGCTCGCCTCGGCCCTCTATGTGGCGGCGGTGAAGGGGCTCGGGGAGGAGGCCGCGGAACGACACCTCTCGTTGCGCTACGGCCATGTCCAGGCACCGTTCGGCAAGGGGTGGGGTTCGACCGTGACCTGGGAACGCATGGAGCCCGCTCTGGGCTTCGTCGGCAGCTGATGCTCGGAAGACTGCCCGTGTTCGGCTTGACCTCCACTCTGGGGCGGGTGCGCGATCGGCTGAGCGGAGCGGTCATCGCGACCTTCTTGGTCGGTTCGCTGGCCATCTGGGGCTTTCTCACCCTCGCAGGCGAAATGCGTGAAGGCGAGACCCGTGCGATCGACGAACGCCTGATGCTGATTATGCGTGAGGTGGGCGATCGCAATGATCCGCTCGGTCCGAGATGGCTTGAGGAGGCCATGCGGGACGTGACGGCGCTCGGCGGTTTCACCGTCCTGACGCTCGTCACGATAGTCGTGGTCGTCACGCTGATGCGCGCCAGGAGATGGCGCGAAGCGTTAGGGATGGCGACGGTGGCTCTGGGGGCTGAACTGACCAGCGATGTGGTTAAGCTCGTCTATGCCCGGCCTCGACCGGACCTCGTGCCCCACGGAAGCTATGTCTATTCCAACAGTTTCCCAAGCGGCCATTCCACGTTGTCCGTCGCCATCTATTTCACGCTCGCGGCGTTGTTGGCGGCAGGCGCAGTCCGCCGGAGCTCCCGCAAGATGATGTATGCGGTGGCCGGTTTGGTGGTTCTCCTGATCGGCGTCAGCCGGGTCTATCTGGGTGTCCATTGGCCGACCGACGTCGCGGCCGGCTGGGCGCTGGGATCGATCTGGGCATTGATCGGCTGGCGATGGCTCGGCGCACCGACGACGGGGGAAGCGAGCCCGACGCGGCGTTGACGCCACATCCAACGCTTCACCCCTCACAACGAGATCGCGATGACAAACGACAGCCTCGACTTGGATCATCTCGCGCGGCGCTGGCTTGGCAAGGCCACGACGGAGCTCGCGGAACAAGAACGCCGCGTCCTCAACCGCACGGCTCATCGAAAACCCGTCTCGCAGGACGTCAATGCGGCGTTCAAGAGCGACCTGACCTTCGGCGAGCGCCTATCCGACCGTGTCGCGCGCTTGGGTGGCTCCTGGGGCTTCATCAGCAGCTTTGGCCTGTTTCTGCTGTTTTGGGCGATCTTGAATCTCACCCTCGGCCGCCACGCCTTCGATCCCTATCCCTTCATTTTCCTGAACCTGTTGTTGTCGATGCTCGCTGCGATCCAGGCCCCGATCATCATGATGAGCCAGAACCGGCAGGCGACGAAAGATCGGCTGGATGCCTCACATGACTATGAGGTCAACCTGAAGGCGGAGATCGAGATCATGGCCCTGCATGAAAAACTGGATCAGATGCGTGACAGCCAGATCCAGACCTTGATCACCAAGCAGCAGGAGCAGATCGAGCTGTTGACGACGCTGTTGCGGCAAAACGGCGTCTCGGACGAGCCGCCTCTCGGTCAGGCCTGAGGAACGGTCGCCTCGCGTCCTGCGGCCTTCCAGACATCGCGCGCCGCATCGGCGTTCAGCGCCGCGATCGCCAAGCCGACAATGAGGTCCGGCCAAGCGGTTTGCCACACGAAGGCGGTCACGAGGCCGGCCGCGATGATCGCCAAATTGGCAAGAGCGTCGTTACGGGCCGACAGGAAGGCAGCGCGGGTCAAGCTGCCCCGGCTGGCGCGAAACCGCGTTAGTAGAAAAGCGCAGGTCAGGTTGACCGCCAAGGCTCCCGCTGCGGTCACAGAAAGCAAAGTGGGCTGCGGCGGGGACGGCACCTGAAACTGGCTCCAGGCCGTCCAGAGCGTCGCCAGTCCCGGGATCAGGATCAAAATGGCGAGGCATCGACCGACCCGTGCCCGAAGCGTCGCTGAAGCCATAAGCGTCATGCCGATCAGCAGGTTGATCGCTGCGTCCTCAAGAAAATCGACGGAGTCCGCGAAAAGGGAGACAGACCCGATCGCCCCCGCGACCGTGAACTCCACCCCGAAATAGGCGAGGTTCAGAAACGCGACCAACCAAACGGTCTTTTGCAGGTCCATCTGGATCTTGATCGGCATCATGCGATCTGCCCGGTTCCGAACGCCCTGCCGATCAGCGCGGTCGCGGCCATCGCCGCCGCGCCCCAAAACGCGACTCGGATAGCCGCCGGTCCGACCGGCGCACCGCCGAGGCGAGCCCCGACGGCACCAAGGCCAGCGAGACAGGCGATCGAACACGCCGTGATCGTGACGCCCGCCCATGGCGCAGGTGCAAATACTGCCACCGAGAGAGGAACGAGGGCTCCCACAGAAAATGCGAAGCCCGACGTCACCGCCGCCTGGACCGGACGCGCCGCCGTCATGTCCTGAAGGCCAAGCTCGTCTCGCGCATGGGCGGCCAAAGCGTCCCTGACCGTCAGCTCACGGGCCACCTGGAGGGCAAGCCCTGCCGACAATCCTCGCTGGACGTACAACCCAGTGAGCTCGGCGAGCTCAGACTCAGGGTCGGTCATCAACTCGTTGGCTTCCTTGCGTAGGTCCGCCTGCTCGGCATCGGACTGACTGCTGACTGAGACATACTCGCCAGCAGCCATGGACATGGCCCCGGCGACGAGAGCCGCGACGCCCGTGAGGATGATCGACCCAGAACTCGACCCGGCCGCCGCGACCCCGACCAGCAGGCTGCCTGTCGACAAGATGCCGTCGTTCGCGCCGAGGACTGCCGCTCGCAACCAGCCCACGCGATCTCGATTGTGGCCTTCCGAATGCATGCTGATTGTCTCTGGTCTTGCTTGGCTCAAAACCACGTCAACTGTTCGAGGCGGCTCTCGGTGAAAACATGTCTCGCAGCAGACGATGCCCGAGAGCTTCGTGGACAAGGGCAAGACCCGCATGGCCGATTACATAGATCCAGACGAGGTTTGAGACCAACTCGTGCATGCCCAGGCTGGCCTCTCGCGCCGACGCGGGCGCTAGGGAGACCAGGGTGAAGCTCCCGGTCGCGGCCATGACGGTGACGGCGCTCAAGCCCAGCCCGTGGACGGCAGTCGGAAAGGGTCTGCCACGCTCGTTCGGGAGAGTCCGGCGAGAGATCGCCTTCACATGGGCAAGGAGGTCTTTCCATACGGACGCCGTTCGGGAGGGTGAGAACCAGGGGAACAGGTTTGAGAAACCGACTTCGCGGGTCCGAACCAGCGACCACATCCAGAATGCTATGACGACGGCGAGGCTCGCGAGGCCGACATATTCATGCGTTTCGTAGGCCAGATTTTCTTTCGTGGTCCGCCCGGGGGGTATCATCAACCGACTCGACACCAGCTGGTGCAGCACGGCGACAAGCAAGATCAAATGAAGCGCTTTTGTCAATAAACCGCGAGTAGTTTGCATTGTCATCTTCTCGGTGAAAGCCTGCCTACTGTTAATCGTTCTGCATGACATCGGCAACTTGAAGTCGACAGTTTGACTTAGCTTGAGATAGGCGCAGCGCGAACAAGGCGACGCCCGCGCTGATCAGGCACAGCGTGGCCCCGTCGAGGTCCCAGTGATTGGGGCGGCTGCCATCCACGAGCCACAGCTAAACCAGGGAGGACAGGATGTAGACCGCACCAGAGGCGACATAGGCTCTCCCGGCGGCCTCGACCTCCACCAAAGTCAGCAGCCAGGCAAAGACGACCAGACACACCACTCCTGGGACGACCCACACCACCGACTTGCCCAACCGGATCGAGGTCCAGAAGGCTTAGCAGCCGGCGATCTTGACGAGCGCCGCGCCGAGATAGATCGCCAGGGTCGTCGGCGAGGTCGCGGCGGGCGTCATCCGTGGCTGGCGAACATCCGGGTGGTGCCGTTCTTTAGGATCAGCAGGGTCTGGAACGCCTGGGCCCGGCCGGCCGGGGCTGGCATCCCCGGAGATCCCGCCGGCATGCCCGGCACCGAAAGGCCGAAGGCATCAGGGCGTTCGCGGACTAGTCGCACCACGTCCTCGGACGGCACATGTCCCTCAATCGCATAGGATCCGACGACCCCAGTATGACAGGACGCCAGGGTGTCGGGCACGCCGTAGCGGCGGCGAATGGGGGCCAGATCTTCCAGCTCGCGCACCGTCGCTGTCCATCCGGCCGCTGTCATATGCTGGACCCAGGCTCCGCAGCATCCGCACCACGGGGTCTTGTAGACGGTGATGGCCTGAACCGCCTGGCCCGCAAGCACCGGCGAAGCCCAGACCGATGACGCCAGGGCCAGACCCGGCAAGGCCAGGACCAAAGACCGACGGGAAGGCGCGAGCTGGGGGGCGGGCGAGAGAGACATGTCGGTAGGCTCCGTTCGATGTAATGTATCGTGCCTGTGGTCTTCGTCGTCGAGGTTCGCTGATCTTTCGAGGGAAGCGAGGATGTCGCAGCCTCGCATGCGGAGGCCAGTCGTGTTGAAGTTTGCGCAGAGGCGGGATACGGGAGCCTGAGGAGTTCCCTTGCCGCAATCGATTCGGACATTCTGCGTCTCGCTATGCGTCGCCTTAGTGGCGGCACTGAGCTTGCACGCGTCCGCTCAGGCTCAACACGAGGTCGGACATTCGGCCGGCTGGCCTCCGGTCTCCATGGTGGCGAGCGACGACCATGGGCATGCTCACATGCACGTGGCACCGACCGAAACTACACCCGAGGCACCGGACCAAGACAAGGACGGACAGCCGACCGGACATCACCACAGCGGCGTCGAAAAGCCATCGACCACGCCAGCCCTAAGCGTGGCTGGGGTGCCGCAGCTGGGTCGCGTCGCTGAGCACAGTCTCGGGCGAAGCCCAACCTTGAAAGACATCGGGCTCGACGGGCCCGAATACCCTCCGAAACGGACACGCGCGATCCTTTGATCCGACGCGGCCAGCCGGTCGCGCGCGCCATTCCGTTTTTGGAGATATCCCTTGCAGACCCCATCGTCCGGCCTCGCCGGATCGTGGGCGCGTACATCGACCGTCACGGTCCTCGCGCTCATTCTGGCGGCCGCCATGCCGCCGTCCATCGCTATGGCACAGACCCCACCGCCAGCTGATGCGGCCGCTCGCTCTCTGACCCTTGAAGAGGCTCTTGCCCTCGCGGCCTCCGCCGATCCTGCCCTCGCGGGTACGGCTGCCCGGGTGCGCGCCGCTGAAGCGGGGGTGCGCCAAGCCGACGTCCGGCGCAATCCGACCCTGGGGTTGGTCGCCGAGAATATCGGTGGTGTAGGTGGCATCGGCCTGATCGACCGTTCCGAGACGACCCTGACCTATGAGCAGCCGATCGAGCGTGGCGGCGACCGGGATGCCCGCGTGTCCTTGGCGCGCAGCGAGGGTGTGCTGGTCGGTGCTACGGCGCAGGTCCGACGGCTGGACCGGCTCGAACAGGTCCAGACCGCCTGGGCCGAAGCCCTAGCCGCACAGGCCGAGGTCGAGATCGCGCGAGAACGACTCGATCTGGCCGAACGGTTCCAGACCGAGGTCCAGCGCCGTGTAAACGCTGCACGCGACCCCCTGTTCGCTGGGGCACGGGCCGAGTCCGAACTGGCCCAGGCCCAGATCGATTTTGATCAGGCCGAGATCGCGGCCCGTCTTGGACGGGCCACCCTGGCCAGCTTCTGGATGGGACCGGCCGATTTCGTGCTGCGGGACGAGGATTTCATCGACACCAGCGCGTCGCGCCGCCCGGCCGGTGATCCCACGATCATCGATGAGACCGCGATCGTGGCCCAACGCGATATCGCGACCTCAAGGGTCGCCGTTGAGCGAGCCCGCGCCGTGCCGGACGCCTCGGTCAGCGTGGGGGTGCGGCATCTCTGGAACGAAGACGCGCTCGCTTTCGTGGTCGGTGGCTCGATTCCGCTCGGCCGCTATGATCGCAACCAGGGGGCCATTGAACGGGCTCAGGCCGAACGGATCGCGGCTGAGGCCGATCTGTCCGCCCTGCGGATCGAACGGGACCGCGAGATCGCCCGGCTTCAGGTCTTGCTGTCGGCCAAGGCCAGCGAGGCGCGGCGTATCGGCGAGGAGACCCTGCCTCAGGCCGAGCGCGCCGTCGTTCTCGTGCGTGACGGCTTTAACCGGGGCGGCTTCACCTACAACGACGTCATCCAGGCCCAGACTGCGCTCTTGCAGACGCGCGCGCGGCGGGTGGCGGTTCTGAGATCCTTTCATATCGAGCGCGCCCGCCTTGACCGGCTGACCGGCGCGCATGGCGGCCTGACCGGCCTGGAGATGCAACCATGATCCGCTATCCGACCGCACGGCGAGGCCTGGCCACGCCCTTGTTAACGCTGGCCCTGGCCGTGGCAGGCTGCGGCGAGGGCGCGCCCGAAAAGCTGAGCCCGGAGGCGGCCGCCGCCGCCGCCGCAGACTATGAACGCGGGCCGCACAATGGGCGGATGCTGCGCGACGGCGACTTCGCCCTGGAGATCACGATCTTCGAGGAGGGGCCTGAGCCGCTGTACCGGCTCTACCCCTATCTCAAGGACAAGCCTGTCGATCCGCGTCAGGTCCAGGCGTCCATCGCCCTGACTCGCCTGGGGCCTTTGGTGGACCGGTTCGTCTTCACGGCGACCGAGGACTATCTGACCAGTCCGACTGTCGTGGCAGAGCCGCATTCGTTCGATGTCTCGGTGGCGGCCACCCATGCGGGCAAGCGATCGACCTGGAGCTATCCGTCCTATGAGGGGCGCACGATCATCACGGCCGCCGCCGCACAGGCCGGCGGTGTGACGACCCAGCGGGCCCGTGGCGCGGTATTGGGCGAAAGCCTGCCGTTGACCGGTCGGGTCGAGATCACGCCGGAGGGCCAGAGCGAGGTCCATGCCCGCTATCCCGGTCGGATCATGTCGTTGAACGCCACGCTCGGTCAGCGCGTCTCGCGCGGTCAGGTCCTCGCGCGGGTCGAGTCCAGCGAGAGCCTGCAGACCTACTCGGTCACCGCGCCGATCTCCGGCGTCATCATGGCACGGAACGCCAACCCCGGAGCCATCACCGGCAACGGCGAGCCCATGCTGGTCATCGGCGATCCGACGCGGCTGCACGCCGAGTTCTTTCTCTATCCCCGAGACGCCGAGCGGGTCCGCACGGGCCAGCGGGTGGAGGTGACAAGCCTGGCCGGTGAGCACCGGTTCAACGGCGTGATCGAGGCCATCCTGCCGGGCACTGACCCGACCAGCCAGACCCTGACCGCCCATGTCGCGCTGGCCTATATGGGCGGCGTCTGGCGGCCGGGGCTGGGGGTCCAAGGCACGGTGCAGGTGGGGCAGGGCGAGGTTCCACTCGCCGTGCAAACCAAGGCCATCATGCCGTTCCGTGACTTCCAGGTTGTCTACGCCAAGGTCGGGAACACCTATGAGGTGCGGATGCTCGAACTGGGCCGCCGCACCGATGAATGGACCGAGGTATTGGGCGGTCTCGCGCCAGGCACTGAATACGTCGTCGACGGCGCCTTCCTCATTCGCGCGGACATCGACAAGTCCGGCGCGAGCCATGACCACTAGGGGGCGCGCACACCATGCTTGAACGCATCATCGCGCTGTCGATCCGCTTCCGCTGGGGGGTGATGGCGCTGGTCCTGCTCGCCTGCGCGGTCGGTGTCTGGAGTTTCCAGCGCCTGCCCATCGACGCCACGCCGGACATCACCAACGTCCAGATCCAGATCAACACCGAGGCCCCCGGCTATTCGCCGCTGGAGGCCGAGCAACGCATCACCTTCCCGGTCGAGACGGCGGTGGCGGGGGTGCCAGGCCTGCAATACACCCGCTCGGTCTCTCGCTATGGGCTGAGCCAGGTCACCGTCATCTTTGAGGACGGGACCGACATCTATTTCGCGCGCCAGCTGGTCAATGAGCGTCTGCAGAACGCGCTCAGCCAGCTGCCACCGGGCATCACGCCAGAGATGGGCCCCATCGCCACGGGTCTCGGCGAAATCTTCATGTACACGGTGGAGGCCGAACCCAGCGCCCGCCGCCCGGACGGAGAGCCCTATACCACCGAGGATCTGCGGACCCTGCAGGACTGGGTGATCCGGCCCCAGTTGCGCAACACCAAGGGCGTCACCGAGGTCAACACCATCGGGGGCTATGAGCGGCAGTATCACGTCACCCCGAACCCCGACCGGTTGGCCGCCTATGGCGTGACCATGGCCGAGGTCGTCGACGCTCTGGACAACAACAATGCCAACGTCGGGGCCGGTTACGTCGAACGCTATGGCGAACAATATCTGATCCGCGTGCCGGGCCAGGCCTCGACCACCGAGGACCTCGGGAATGTCGTCATCGCCACGCGCGGCGGCGTGCCGATCCGCATCGCCGATGTCGCCGATGTCGGCATGGGTGAGGAACTGAGGACCGGCGCGGCGACCGAGAACGGCAAGGAGACCGTTCTGGCCACCGTCCTGATGCTGGCCGGCGAGAACAGCCGCGTCGTGGCCCAGGCTGCGGCCGTGAGCCTGGAGGAAGCCGCGCGCGCCCTGCCCAACGGCGTGACCGCTTCGCCGGTCTATGACCGGACCGACCTGGTCGAACGGGCCATCCACACGGTCGAGAAGAACCTGCTCGAAGGGGCCCTGCTGGTCATCGTCGTGCTGTTCCTGCTGCTGGGAAACATCCGCGCCGCCCTGATCACTGCGGCGGTCATTCCCGTGACCATGCTGATGACCATCACCGGCATGGTGAGAACCGGGACCTCGGGCAATCTGATGAGTCTCGGCGCGCTCGACTTTGGCCTGATCGTCGACGGGGCCGTGATCATCGTCGAGAACTGCTTGCGTCGCTTCGGCGAGGCTCAGCATCGTCTGGGTCGCATCCTGACTCGGGAAGAAAGGTTCGAACTGGCGGCCACGGCCTCCAGCGAGGTGATCCGGCCGTCGCTGTTCGGGGTGATGATCATCACGCTCGTCTACGTGCCTATCTTCGCCCTGACCGGGGTCGAGGGGAAGACCTTCCATCCGATGGCGATCACCGTGGTCATCGCCCTGACGGCGGCCCTGGTCCTGTCGCTGACCTTCGTGCCGGCGGCGGTGGCCATGTTCGTCACCGGCAAGGTCGAGGAGAAGGACAGCTTCCTGATGCGCTGGGCGCGGGTCGGCTATCAGCCGGCGCTCGATTTCGCCCTGAAGACCCGGTTCCTGATGATCGGCCTGGGGGTCTTCCTGGTCGCGCTCGCCGGCTTCGGGGCGTCGCGGATGGGGTCGGAGTTCATTCCGAACCTGGACGAGGGCGACATCGCCATGCACGCCCTGCGCATCCCCGGCACCAGCCTGAGCCAGGCCATTCAGATGCAGACGGCCCTGGAGGCCCGGATCGCGACCTTCCCGGAGGTCGAGCGGGTCGTGGCCAAGATCGGCACCGCCGAGGTCGCCACCGATCCGGTGCCGCCTTCGGTCGCCGACACCTTCATCATGCTGAAGGATCGCAAGGACTGGCCCGATCCCCGCAAGTCCCGCGGCCAGCTGGTCGAGGAGATGGAAGCGGCGGTCAACGAGGTTCCCGGCAGCAAATACGAGTTCACCCAGCCGATCCAGATGCGGTTCAACGAATTGCTCTCGGGCGTGCGCGCCGACGTCGCCATCAAGATCTTCGGCGACGACCTGGATGAACTGCTGAGGCTCGGCGCCGAGATCGAGACCATCGTGGCGAGCGTCGAAGGCTCGGCCGATCCCCAGACCGAACAGGTCACGGGTCTGCCGGTGCTGCAGATCACGCCGGACCGGACGGCCATGGCCCGACTGGGCCTCAGCGTGAACGACGTGCAGTCGGTCATCTCCACCTCGATGGGCGGCACGACGGCGGGCCAGATCTTCGAGGGCGATCGGCGGTTCGATGTCGTCGTTCGCCTGCCCGAGGATATCCGGTCCAACACCGACGCGATCGGTCGCCTGCAGGTTCCGCTGCCGGCGAACGAAGGACAGCCGCGTCAGTTCGTGCCCCTGGCCGAGGTCGCCACCATCGCCCTCACGGTCGGTCCCAACCAGATCAGTCGCGAGGACGGCAAGCGGCGGATCGTGGTCACTTCCAACGTCCGCGACCGCGACCTGGGCTCGTTCATCGGCGAGGTCCAGGACCGGATCGAGACCGAGGTCGAGGTGCCGGCCGGATACTGGGTCACCTATGGCGGCACGTTCGAGCAGCTGATCTCGGCGGCCAAACGGCTTCAGGTCGTCGTGCCGGCGGTGCTGCTGCTGATCTTCGGCCTGCTGTACGCCCTGTTCCGCTCCTGGAAGGACTCGGCCATCGTCTTCTCCGGCGTACCTCTGGCGCTGACCGGGGGGGTGGCGGCCCTGATGCTGCGGGACCTTCCGCTGTCGATCTCGGCGGGCGTGGGCTTCATCGCCCTGTCCGGCGTGGCGGTGCTGAACGGCGTCGTGATGGTGACGTTCATCCGTAGCCTGATCGAGGAAGGCAAGCCTGTCGCCGAAGCGATCCGAGAGGGTGCCCTGACCCGCCTTCGCCCCGTGCTGATGACCGCCCTGGTCGCCAGTCTCGGCTTCGTGCCGATGGCGTTGAACGTCGGGGCCGGGGCCGAGGTCCAGCGTCCGCTGGCCACGGTCGTGATCGGGGGGATCCTCTCCTCGACGATCCTGACCTTGCTGGTCCTGCCCGCGCTCTACAGCCTGGTGCATGGCCGCGATCGGTCCAGCGACCGCCCGCGTCCGGCCTGGCTCGACCACCTTCCGTTCCGGCCCAAGCGGGGGGGCCGATGAACCGGCTCTCCTCTTTCCTTCCTGCCGACCCAACCCCTGGAAAGGTCCCCATGACAGTGGCTTACCGCCCCGACCCCTGGTCGTGGCTCAAATCTCCCGTGACGGCGCTGTTTGCCGTTCTCTTGTTCTTCCTGATCGACGGCGTCACCGCCCAGGCCCTGGCCCACGGCGTGGCTGAGGGCGACAAGGGCTATATCCAGGAGACGTCCGGCATCGTGTTCTGGCCGTTCGTCTATCTGGGGGCCAAGCATATGGTCACCGGATATGACCACCTGCTGTTCCTGTTCGGGGTGATCTTCTTCCTCTACCGGATGAAGGACATCTCGATCTATGTGACGATGTTCGCCATCGGCCACTCCACGACGCTGTTGCTAGGCGTGCTGATGGACGTCAGCGTGTCGAGCTATCTGGTCGATGCCATCATCGGCCTGTCGGTGGTCTACAAGGCGCTGGATAATCTCGGGGCCTTCCAGCGGTGGTTCGGGGTCCAGCCGAACACCAAGGTCGCGACCCTGGTGTTCGGCCTGTTCCATGGCTTTGGCCTGGCGACCAAGCTGCAGGACTTCAACATGGCCCCCGACGGCCTGTTCGTGAATCTGCTGGCGTTCAATATCGGCGTCGAGATCGGCCAGCTCCTGGCCCTGGGCGCCATCCTGATTGCCATGGGGTTCTGGCGGAAGACCGGCAGTTTCTGGCGGCATGCCTATGTCGCCAACGTCGTTCTGATGACCCTCGGTTTCGTTCTGACGGGCTACCAGCTCGTTGGCTATTTCGTCCTCTGATCGGAGACTGACCCATGTACAACGCCAATAAGCCCACCGCCTCCGAACTGCCCTCGACGGGCAAGCTGTTGAAGTCCACCGGCATCGCCGCCGCCATCGCCGCCGGCCTGCTGGTCACCGTCGTCATGCCCGCCGAATACGGAGTCGATCCGACCCGAGTCGGCTCGGTGTTCGGCCTGACCGAGATGGGCCGGATCAAGGTCTCGCTCGCCGCCGAAGCTCAGGCGGAGGAGGCGGCGGAGGCCAGCGCGGCAACCGCGGCTCCGGCACCGGCACCCACAACAGACTCAACTCCGCTCGCCCCGACGGCGGATGCGGCTGCGCCGGCGACAGCAGCTCCCGGCGCGGCTCCGGTGGTCACGGCGGCCCAGGCCGGGACGCGGTCGGACCGTACGGTTTTGACCCTGGCGCCTGACCAGGGCGCCGAGATCAAGCTCGTGATGCAGGAGGGGGCCACGGTCCGCTACACTTGGTCCAGCAGCGGCGGTCGAATCAACTACGACACCCACGCCGACCGGCCGGGCACCTCCTACCACGGTTATGCCAAGGGCTCGTCCGAACGGGTCGAGGATACGCTGACGGCGGTGTTCACCGGCAGTCACGGCTGGTTCTGGCGTAACCGCACGGGCGCGCCGGTGACCATCACCCTGATCACCGAAGGCGCCTACAGCGAGGTCAAGCGGGTCGTCTGACCGATCCCGCCCCGTCGTCGGTCCGATCGGAACCGATGACGGGGCATGTTCAGCTGACGCGCGACCCTCGAGAGAGATGCATATGTTTTCGCCGCTTCGCCACGCCGCCTATCGCAACCTGTTCACGGCCCAGGTCGCCGCCTTACTAGGGACCGGCATGGCCACGGTCGCTCTGGGTCTGCTGGCCTTCGATCTGGCCGGGGCAGACGCAGGCCAGGTCCTGGGCGCGGCGCTGGCGATCAAGATGATCGCCTATATCGGGGTCGCGCCGTTCGCCAGCGCCCTGTCGGCCCGTCTGCCCAGGAAGACCCTGCTGGTGTCACTGGATGTCGTGCGGGCGGGCGTCGCCGTCAGCCTGCCCTTCGTCAGCGAGCCGTGGCAGGTCTATGGGCTGATGACCGTGCTCTATGTCGCGTCCGCCGCCTTCACCCCGGCGTTTCAGGCGATGATTCCCGACCTGCTGCCCGACGAGGCGGAATACACAAAGGCCCTGTCGCTCTCGCGGCTGGCGGCCGATCTGGAAAGCGTGGCCAGTCCGGTGCTGGCGGCCTTGCTACTGGCCTTCATCAGCTACAACAACCTGTTTGTCGGCACGGCCCTGGGGTTCGTGGTCTCGGCTCTGTTCGTGGTCGGGGCCAGCCTGCCGGTGCTGAGCAAGATCCAGCCCAAACCCTTCATGCAACGGTTGACCGGGGGCTTGCGGCTGTTCGCCCTTACGCCGCGACTGCGGGGCCTTCTGGCCATCAGCCTGGCGACGGCGGCGGGCGGGGCCATGGTGTTCGTCAACACTGTGGTTTTGGTGCAGTCGCAGTTCGGCCTGTCGCAACAGGCGACCGCCTGGGCGCTTGCGGCGTTCGGCGGCGGGTCGATGACGGCGGCCGTCGTCTTGCCGCGCCTGCTGGGCCGGATGTCGGATCGAACCGCCATGGTGCTGGGAGCCGGTGTGATGACCACGGTCCTGCTCGCCGGAGCCTGGGTGGCGGTCAGCTATCCGGTCCTGATCGGTCTGTGGGTGATCATGGGGTTCGGCTATTCCCTGACCATCACCCCGGCGGGACGGGCGCTTCGGCGATCATCGACGGCGCAGGATCGACCGGCCCTGTTCGCGGCCCAGTTCGCCCTGTCCCACGCCTGCTGGCTGATCGCCTATCCGGTGGCGGGACTGGTCAGCGCCGAGGCCGATCCTGCCGCGGCCTTCCTAGTCTTGGCGGCGCTGTGCGCGACGGGCGCTGTGCTCGGTCTGTTGATCTGGCCAGCGCGAGACCCTGAGACCCTGGCCCACAGCCATCCGGAATTGGCACCGGACGATCCGCATCTGACGGACGGGGCAGGGAGGGGACCCGGCGCCGCCCACGCCCATCCCTTCGTGATCGACGACAAGCACAATCGCTGGCCGGGACCCGGCGGCTGAGGCCGGACCCGTTAGGGCCTATCGCGGCAGAGCCGGTGCCGCATCGACAGTGTCGTGGGATGACAGGCAGCGACCGTGGTCGTGCAGCACCTCGATCACCTTGCAGGCCGAGACCCGGCCGCCCGCGCAGTCCGCCTTCATTCGCGACAGCTCCACCCGCAGCGCCTGGAGCTGGGCGATCTTGGCCTCGACGTCGGCCAGATGCCGGGCTGCGATGACATTGGCGTCGGCGCAGGGGCGGTCGGGCTGGTCGCTGAGATCGAGCAGGGACCGGATCGCCTCTAAATCGAAACCGAGCTGGCGCGCATGCCTGATGAAGGCCAGGCGGCGCGAGGCGGCGCCGTCATACAGGCGCCGGTCGCTGGCCGTGCGCGGCGGCGGGGCCAGAAGACCGATCTTCTCATAGAAGCGGATGGTCGGAACCTTGACCCCCGTCTCGAGCGAAAGCCGTCCGATGGAGCGCAGCGCGGATGTGGGCGAAGAAATCGACATAGGCGGACAGATAGATGCTTGATCCTCTAGTGGCTAGAGGATGCACAAGGGGTTCCAACGGAGACAACCACTTGACCCTGCCCGCCGCCGACACCCTTCGAAGCGCACCGCCTGAGGCCTATGGCTGCTGTGGTCAGGCGGTAAAGTTCGACGGCGCGTCGCCTGCTTATCGCCGGGTGCTAGCGCTGGTCATCGGCATCAATGCTGTGGCCTTCGTCGCGGTCGGCGGCGGGGCTCTGGTACAGGGCTAGGCTGCGCTTGGGGCCAATGCACTGGATTTCCTGGCCGATAGCGTGACCTATGCGCTCAGCCTGTGGGCCATAGGACGTTCGGTTCGCGTGCGGTCCGGGGCGGCCCTGCTGAAGGGCGCGAGCCTCGGTGTGCTGGCCCTGGCCATTCTCGGGTTCGCCATCTGGCGGGCTGTGACCGGCGCGCCGATTGAGGGCACTGTGATCACTAGCCTGGGCCTGTTCGGGTTCGCGGCCAATGCCTTGGCGGCCCTGCTGCTGATCCGGTTCCGCAACGGCGACGCCAAGTCCGCTCGGCCTGGCTGTGCACCCGCAATGATCTGGTTCACAGCCTGGCGGTCGCGGGGGCGGGCGCCCTGGTGCTGGTCACGGGCTCCCGCTGGCCCGATCTGGTCGCCGGCGTGATCCTGGCGGGTCTCTTCCTCCAGTCGGCGGTGTCGATCGTGCGTCAGTCCCGTGCGGAGTTGAGGGCGGCATGACGCAGCCCACCCAAAAGATATGGATGATTAAGCCCTCCGTGCTATGGGGCGGCATGGGCTTAATCCTGACCAGGCAACGACTCACGGCGGCGCTCATCGCGCTGTTCGTCGCGGTGTTGGTTCTGGTGCCTACGGTCGATGCCGTGGCCTGTTCGGCCGAACTCGAACCGCCTCACGCCGCCCAGGTTATGGACGGTGATCCCGCCGACGCAGGTGAGGTGGAGACTCTTCACGGCGTCTGCAGCCACGGCCATTGTCATCATGCAGCGAGCGTTCTGAACACCGCTGCTGACTACGGTCCGTCGGCTCGACTCGGCGTCGCCTTGCGGAGCATGACCGGCGACGACCTGTTGGCCTCCCGCGTGCCCGCGGGACCGGAGCGACCTCCCCGGGTCTGACCTGACTTCGCGCGATCGCGCGTCTTCTCGTCAAACCTCATGGGATACCCACAATGCCTTCCTCATTTCGTAGGCCGCCGCGATTCGCGGTCGGCTGCGCCGTCGCGGCCCTTGCGGTCGCGCTGAGCGGACCGGCCTTGGCCGATCCGGCTCCCGGCTATGACGCGCTGGTCGCGCGTCTGTCCGACACCCCCCTGATCAGCGAAGCCGGAGCCCTGCTCGACGCCGCTGAGGCGCGCGTTCGGCAGGCCCGGGTCCGCCCCAACCCCGTCCTGGGACTGGAGGCCGAGAACGCCTTCGGCAGCGGCCCCTTTGAGGGCTACAAGAATGCCGAAACCTCCCTGAACCTGTCGACGGACCTGGAACTGTGGGGCCGACGGGGCGCCCGGGTCGATGTGGCGCGCGCGGAGGCCGACACGGCCTCGCGGCGCGCCAACCTCGTCGCCGCGGACGCGGCCGGGCGGCTGGCGCTCTACTATGCCGAGGCCGAGGCAGCGGATCGCCGCTTCGGTCTGGCGACCGAGGCCCTGACCCTGACGCTCGCCGACACCCGGGCCGCCCTGGCCCTGGTCGAGGAGGGGCGCGAACCGCTGTTGCGCGGCATCGAAGGCCAGACGGAGGCTGCCGCGGCGCGGGCCCGGCTCGACGAGGCCCAGGCCGAGCGCGACGCCGCCTTCGCCCGCCTCACCGGCTTCGCCATGCTGGTCCAGCCGGTGACCTCGATCGAACAGACCCTGCTGGACCGGACGCCTTCGTTCGTCGGCACCGATGCCACGGTGGCGCCGGCGGTCCTGGTCGCCCAGGCCGAACGCGAAGCCGCCGATCGCCGGATCGCCGTCGAACGCATCCGCGCGCGGCCCGATGTCCGGGCCTCGGTCGGGGTCCGGCGCTTCGAGGCCGAGGACGCGACCGCCCTGACGTTCGGGTTGAGCGTTCCCTTGCCTCTGTTTGACCGGAACCGGGGGAATGTGGAGGCGGTCCAGGCCGACTTCCGCGCTGCCGACGCCCGGCTGCGGGGCGCCCGGCAGGAGGCCGAGGCTGACCGCGTCGCCGCTAGGGCCCGGCTCGGTTCCGCCGCCAGTCGCGTCTCGGCGACTGACAGCGGTGTGAGCTCGGCCGAGGAAGCCTATCGCCTGTCGCGCATCGGCGCGGAAGCGGGACGCATCTCTCAACTGGAGTTGCGCAGTTCGCGCGCGGCCCTGATCGCCGCCCGCAACGCCGCCCTGGATGCCCGACTGGCCCGTGTGCGGGCTGAAATCGATCTCGCGCGCCTTGATGGCCGCGCCCCTTTTGGAGCCGCTCAATGACGCGCAAATCTGGACTCAACAAAACTTGGCTGCTGGGCGGGGTCGCCGCCGCAGTTCTGCTGGGCGGCGGACTTTGGCTCTTCAGCGAGCGCCCTGGGGCAGTGCCTGCCGCCGTCCCTGCCGAAGCGTCGGCGGAGGATGAGCACGCCGAAGGCGAGGAGGGCGCTGCCGAAGAAGGCGGCAGCGAAGAGGGAGTCGTCGAACTGACGGCGGCCCAGATCCAGGCGGTCGGCATCACCCTGGTCTCCGCCAGCGGCGGCGGCGGCGGCGAGACCCGGCTGTCCGGTCGTGTCGAACCGATGGTCGATGCCCGCGCCGCCGTCGCGGCCTCAGTCGGCGGCCGTGTCGAACGCGTCCTTGTGGCCCCCGGCCAGTCGGTCCGAGCCGGTCAATCCCTGGCCGTCCTGGTCAGCGGCGAGGCGGCCACCTTCCGCGCCGACGCCGATGCCGCCGCCGCCTCGGCGGACGCAGCCCGGCGCGCTTATGAGCGCGATCGCAATCTGGAGGAGCAGGGCGTCGTCGCGCGGCAAGAGGTCGAGACTTCACGCGCCCAGTCGCTCAGCGCCGAAGCCGCGGCCCGCGCGGCCCGGGCCCGATCTTCGGCGGCGGGTTCGCCCAACGCCTCGGGTCGGCTGAACGTAGTCAGTCCCATCTCGGGCGTCGTGACCAGCGTCCAGGTCGGCCCCGGTGGCTTCGCAGCCCAGGGCGGTGTCATCGCTGAGGTGACCAATCCCAACCGGATCGAAATGGTGTTTAACGCCGCGCCCGCTTTGGCCGCCCAGGTCCGGGCCGGCAGCACGATCCAGGTCCAGACCCCGTCTGGTGCCGTCACCGGCATCGTGACAGGCGTCGCGGCCGGGGGCGGCGGGATCGATGGCGGCGCGACCGTGATCCGCGCGCGTCCGACCGGCGGCGTCTTGCCTCCGTCGGGTTCGGCCATCACGGGAACGGTCGTCACCGGGGACACGGTCGGCGGCGTCACCGTGCCGTCGGACGCCATCCAGACTGTGGAAGGCGCGTCGGTCGTCTTCGTCCGGACCGACACCGGCTTCCAGGCCGTACCGGTCCTGATCGGTCGCGCGGCCGGGGGGCGGACCGAGATCGTGCGGGGCCTGACCGGCCCCGAACGCATCGCGGGGACCAATGCCTTCCTGTTGAAGGCGGAGCTCGCCAAGGGCGAAGCCGAGCACGGCCACTAAGGGAGCGACAGATCATGTTCAAAGCTCTCATCGAGGCCTCGGTCCGCTTTCGCTGGTTCGTCGTCATGGCCGTGGCGATCGTCGCCGCCTTCGGCCTGTTCGAACTGACCAAACTGCCGATCGACGCCGTCCCTGACATAACCAACCGCCAAGTCCAGATCACCACCGTCGCGCCCGCCCTGGCGCCCGAACAGATCGAAAGACAAGTCACCTATCCGCTGGAAACGGCCATGGCCGGCATCCCGGGACTGCAGAGCACCCGCTCTCTGTCGCGCAACGGTTTCAGCCAGATCACCGTCATCTTCACCGACCAGACGGACATCTATTTCGCGCGCCAGCAGGTCTCGGAACGGATGCGTCAAGCCGCCGAGAACCTGCCTGACGGGGTCGAGCCCAACCTGTCCGCGATCACGACGGGCCTGGGCGAGGTCCTGATGTGGACGGTCGACTACGAGCCGTTCAGCGCCACCAACACCGTGGCCACGGGTAAGCCGGGCTATCAGGTCGACGGCACCTATCTGACACCCGAGGGCGAGCGCCTGACGACGCCCGAACAGCGGGCCACCTACCTGCGCACGGTTCAGGACTGGATCATCGCGCCCCAGATGCGCACCTCGCCGGGCCTGGCGGGGATCGACGTCAACGGCGGCTATGTGAAGGAATACGCCGTCCGGCCGGACGCCTCGGCCCTGACCCGCTATGGACTGGACCTCGACGATCTGGTGCAGGCGCTCGATCGCGCCAACACCCAGGCCGGTGCCGGCTATGTCCAGCGGGCGGGCGAGGCCCTGGTGGTTCGCACCGACGCCCTGGCCACCACGATCGACGATCTGGCGCAATCCCCCGTGGTCAACCGCGGCGGCCTGGTGGTTCGCGTTGCCGATGTGGCGGTCGTCGAGATCGGCCAAGCCCCGCGCCTGGGCGGCGCCAGCCGCGACGGGCACGAGGCCGTCCTCGGCACGGCCCTGATGCTGGCGGGCGAGAACAGCCGCACCGTGGCCCAGGCCGCGGCCGAGCGGCTGGAAGAAGTCGGCACCTCCCTGCCGCCCAGCGTGGTCGCCACCCCGGTTCTGGATCGGAGCCAGCTGGTCAATTCAACCATCACCACCGTGGCTCGCAACCTGACCGAGGGCGCCCTGTTCGTGATCGTGGTGCTGTTCCTGCTGCTCGGAAACTTCCGCGCGGCCGGGATCACGGCCCTGATGATCCCGCTCAGCTTCCTGTTCGCCGTCATCGGCATGAACCGGTTCGGGATCAGCGGTAACCTGATGAG
This sequence comes from Brevundimonas subvibrioides, assembly GCF_002280785.1. Taxonomy (GTDB): domain Bacteria; phylum Pseudomonadota; class Alphaproteobacteria; order Caulobacterales; family Caulobacteraceae; genus Brevundimonas; species Brevundimonas subvibrioides_B. Next base: position 62,849 of record NZ_NCEQ01000003.1, on the reverse strand, counting down.
CCTGGGCGCCCTCGACTTCGGCTTGATGGTCGACGGCGGGGTGGTGGTGATCGAGAACACCCTGCTGATGCTGACCCAGCGGCGGGGCGAACTCGGGCGCAGGCTGACGCGCCACGAACGCCTCGGCGTGGCCATGAAAGCGGCCGGTCAGATGGTGAAACCCGCCGCCTTCGGCCAGCTGATCATCCTGCTGGTCTTCACCCCCCTGCTGATGCTGGAAGGCGTCGAGGGCAAGACGTTCGTGCCCATGGGCGCGACGGTGATGCTGGCCCTGGTCGGCGCCTTCATCTTCTCCTTCACCTTCGTGCCGGCCATGACGGCGCTTCTGGTGCGCGATCCCAAGACGGTCCACCTGGGGCCGGACGGAAAGGCCGTCGAGCACGAGACCCGCATCCTGCGGTTCGCGCGTCGCGGCATCGAGCCGGCCATCGCCCAGGCGGTCAAACGCCCGACCACCGTCCTGATCGCCGCCGTCGTGACGCTGGGGATCGGCGTGGTGTCGTTCATGTCCCTGGGCCGGGAGTTCATCCCGACCCTGGACGAAGGCGACATCGCCATGCAGGCCCTGCGCGTGCCGTCCGCCTCGCTGGAGCAATCCCTGGCCATGCAGATGGCCCTGGAGCGCGCCATCGTGGCCCAGCCCGAGGTCGAGACCGTCTTCTCTCGGACCGGTACGGCCGAGGCGGCGGTGGACCCGATGCCGCCCAACATCTCGGACGCGGTCATCATCCTGAAGGACCGCGAGGCCTGGCCCGATCCGGACCTTTCGAAGGAAGCCCTGATCGAGCGGATCGAGGAGGTCGCCGCCCTCCAGATCGGCAACAATTTTGAGTTCAGCCAGCCGATCGAACTGCGCTTCAACGAGCTGATCTCCGGGGTGCGGACGGATCTCGCCGTCATGGTCTATGGCGACGACTTCGACACGCTTCAGGCGACCGCCGAACAGGTCGCCGCCCGGCTTCGAGAAACGCCGGGGTCGGCCGACGTTCGGGTCGAACAGGCGTCGGGCCTGCCGACCCTGACCATCAGCGTCGATCGTTTCGCGGCGGCCAACTACGGCCTGTCCGCGGCCGATGTCAGCGAGGCCGTTTCCACCGCGATCGGCGGCACGGAGGCGGGACGCATCTTCGAGGGCGACCGCCGGTTCGACGTGGTCGTGCGTCTGCCCGATGCCGCCCGCAACGATGCGGCGACCCTGGCGGCCCTGCCGATCATCTCGGCCTCGGGCGTGGTGGTGCCGCTGTCGTCGGTGGCGCAGATCCGGACGGCCGAAGGACCGAACCAGATCAGTCGCGAGAACGGCAGCCGCCGCATGGTGGTTCAGGCCAATGTGCGCGGCCGTGACCTAGGCGGCTTCGTCACCGAGGCCCAGTCGACGGTGGGGGAAATCGCCCTGCCGGTCGGATACCGGCTGGACTGGGGCGGTCAGTTCGAGAACCTGCAGCGGGCCGAGCAACGGCTGGGGCTGGTGATCCCGGTCGTCTTCGTGCTGATCGGCATCCTGCTGTTCATGGCCCTGGGCTCGTTCGCGGAGGCCGGTCTGGTGTTCGCCTGCGTGCCGCTGGCGCTGGTGGGCGGGGCGCTGGCGCTGCTGCTCCGCGGGATGCCGTTCTCGGTCTCGGCGGCGGTGGGCTTCATCGCCGTGTCCGGTGTGGCGACCCTGAACGGGCTGGTGCTGATGCAGGCGATACGAGAACGGCTGCAGGAGGGACTGGCACCCGATCTCGCGGCCATCCAGGGGGCCTACAGCCGGTTGCGAGCAGTGCTGACCACGGCGCTGGTCGCCATCGTGGGCTTTATCCCGATGGCCCTGGCCCACGGTGCCGGTGCCGAGGTCCAGAAGCCGCTCGCCACCGTGGTGATCGGCGGACTGATCACCGCGACCGTCCTGACGCTGCTCGTGCTGCCGACCTTTGCCGCAAAGGCCGTCAAGCACCGCGCCGCCGAGGGGATGGACGACTAAGGCCGGTCGCATCGGGGCGGCCCAACGGCCGTCCCGATGCATCGCCGGACCCGCCGCAGCGTTGCAATCCATGCTGGAGCCGATCATGCCGACCCCGATCAAGCGACTGAGAATCTATACCGACGACAGCGCCTATGTCGGCGATCACAAACTGCATGAGGTCGTCGCCACCCGGGCGCGGGCGCGGGCGATGGGCGTGGCCGGCGGCACCGTGTTCGAGGCCATCGTCGGTTTCGGCCACACGCCGCAGCGGCGACGCCGTGCGGTGCTCGACGACGTCCAGTCCACCGTCATCGAATTCCTGGACGAAGAACCGATGCTCCGGGCCTTCGTCCATAGCCTGGCCGACCTCGAATCACTGGGCCCGATCACGCTTGAGGCGATCGAGGTGCTGCGCTGGCCCGCCGGTGCGGCACCGGTGGCCCGCGAGGGGACTCAGCTGGGTCACAGCCTCGATCAAATAGGGAAACACGACCGATGAGCCAGGAACACGCCCACGGCGCGGGGGCCAGCAGTCGCAGCATGGTTTGGGCCCTGACCTTGACCTCGACCTTCCTGATCGCCGAGGTGATTGGGGCGGTGGTCTTCCAGAGCCTGGCTCTGTTGTCGGATGCTGCCCACATGTTGACCGATGTGGTGGCCCTGGCCATCGCCCTGGCGGCGATCAAGATCGGCGAGCGTCCGGCCGACACCCTGCGCACCTTTGGCTATAGGCGCTTCGAGATCCTCGCGGCGACCTTCAATGCGGTCCTGCTGTTCCTAGTGGCGGGCTACATCTTCTACGAGGGCGTGCTGCGGCTGTTCGATCCCGAACCTGTCGGATCGATCGGCATGCTGATCGTGGCCTCCCTGGGCCTGGGCGTAAACCTGATCTCAATGCGGCTGTTGGCGTCGGGGGTCGAGGCGAGCCTGAATGTGAAGGGGGCCTATCTGGAGGTCTGGGCCGACATGCTCGGTTCGGTGGGGGTGATCGGCGGCGCGCTCCTGATCATGGCGACCGGCTGGACCTGGGTCGATCCCGTGGTGGCCATCGGAATCGGGCTTTGGGTATTGCCCCGGACCTGGGTCCTGCTCAAAAACACCACCCACATCCTGCTGGAGGGCGTGCCCAAGGGTCTGGCGCTGGACGTCGTCCGGGCGACGATCGCCGCAGTGCCGGGCGTGGCGGCCGTGCATGACCTGCACCTGTGGGGCATCAGCAGCGACGATGTGAACGGATCGGTCCACGTCTCGGTGTCTGGTGAGGACGGCGAGAATGTACGGCGACGGGTGCTGACGGCGATGCAGGACGTGCACGGGATTGAACACGCCACGGTTCAGGTGGAGACTGGCCCAAGTGGCGATCCTTCCGGGTCCGGTCATGGGGAAAACCCTCATCTCTGAGCGGGGCGGGCGCGAGAAAAAAGGGGCAACGATGACGGAGGCGACCACCGACGATCCCGAATCTGGCGTCAATGCCGAGCATTGGGGTCGTGTCTATGAGACCACCGCGGACGATGCGGTCAGCTGGTACGAGCCGGAACCCCGTGCGTCGCTGGAGGCCCTCGCTCTGGCCGACATTCCTGTCCGGGCCTCGCTCGTGGATGTCGGCGCGGGATCGTTCCGTCTGGTCGAACACCTCCTGGATCGTGGAGCGACCGATCTGACCGTGGTCGACATCGCCTCCTCGGCCTTTGAGACCACGCGTTCGCGGCTCGGATCGCGTGCCTCCAAGGTGGATTGGCTCGTGGCCGACGTGACCCAGTGGCGTCCCGACCGTCTATTCGAAGTCTGGCACGATCGCGCCGTGTTTCATTTTATGACCGAACCCGGGCAACGGGACGGTTATGGGGCTGCGCTACGAACCGCCACATCCGCAGGGTCGTGGCTTGTCATCGCCACTTTCGCCGATGACGGACCTGAGCGGTGCAGCGGCTTGCCAGTCAAGCGCTACAGCGGGCCCGGCCTGATTGCCGAATTCGCCTCTGATTTTGTGGCCCACGACGTCTGGCGTGACGAGCACCGCTCACCCGGTGGCGCGATCCAGCCCTTCACCTGGGCCGTGATGCGTCGCCGTTAGCGAAGCCCCTTGCGCCGCATTCGGCGTCAGCGGCAGCGTCTCTCAGCGTCGGCGGGGCGGGGGTCCGCCATGACGCGGCTTCTTGCGGGTGACAGGTACCGGAGCAGGCCGACTGCCCGTTACTTCAGCGCGGCGCTTCAACGCGCGCAAGGTCCCGGCCATCGGGGCGGGCAGCAAGTTCGGAAAGTGATTTGGAAAGATCCTGGGAACCAATCCGCTGACTTCGGCGGAGAACAGAACGTGGGTTCCGACGCCGCGCGGCGTCAGGGTGTAGGCCATGCTCAAGAAGACAAAGCCGGGCATGCCTAACCGCCATGCGATCAGGTCCGGCTTGCGACGATCGAGCATGCGGCCCGTCAGCCTCCATGACACTTCCTGGCCGTTGGGCCGAACGGCTGTCAGGCCATAGGTGATCTCGTCCGGCTTCTTGCCGTCGGGTACAATCCGGGTCGAGTTGTTCCAATCAGGATAGGCCGGAATTTCGGCCAGGATGTCCCAGACGTTTTCGGGCGGCGCATCGACGATGATCTCGCTGGTCAATCGTTTCATCGAGATATCCTGTTCACGATAGACCGGTGGAGCAAGCCTAGGCGTGCCGGAGGCTGAAAACGAAGCCGATGGGCGGTAACACCATATCCGCCTCGCGAAACCCAATCCCGCCAGTTCTCCTTACCCGGAGATGGCGGCGCATGCCGAGGTGTGTCGAGGCTACTATGCCGGTCCGCAGGTGCCAGAACGGAACCTCGGTCGGGGGCGTCCGGTTCAATCAGCGGAACCCAACTGGAAGGACGTTTCAATGCACATCGGCACGATGATTAGCAGTCACCTCCATGTTGAAGGCAATCTCAACGAAGCCCTCGTCCGCGCGATCGAGGAAGCCAACGCCTGCGCCGCTATTTGTCGAATCTGCGCTGATGCCTGTCTCGGCGAGTTGATGGTGGCCGACCTCGTCCAGAGCATCCGGCTCGACCTTGACTGCGCTGACGTCTGCGCCGCCACGAGCATTATCGGTGCCCGTCGCACAGGCAGCAATGAGGCGGTCATCAAGAGAATGCTGGAGGTATGCGCGGAGACGTGCGCGGCCTGCGCCACCGAATGCGACCAGCATGCGGAGATGCATGAGCATTGCCGGATCTGCGCAGAAGCCTGCCGCCGATGCACCGACGCGTGCCTCCAGGCGGCGGGGACGATCACGCCGAAGGACTGACATCGCGGGTGTTCTCCGGTTAGGCTGTTCGCTGCCCTGAACCGGAGTCGCCCCATGTCACGTCGCCTCGCACTTGCCGCCGCCGTTCTAATATCCGTTGGGCCACTCATCGCGTCTGCTTCTCCCGCCTCGTCCCAGGTTGTTGCCGTGGCGCGAGAGGCCGAAGAGGCGGCCGGCGTCGTTGATGGCTTTCACGCTGCGCTGGAGACCGGCGACACGGCCGCCGCCCTGTCTCTAATGTCCGATGACGTGATGATCTTCGAAGAGGGCGCGGCCGAACGGTCGCGCGCCGAATACGCTTCGCACCATCTGGAAGCCGATGCGGCTTATGCGGCGGCATCGCAGTCCGCGCTATCGCGTCGCGCGGGATGGGCGTCCGGCGATGTGGCATGGATTGTGAGCGAAGGAGAAACCAAGGGCCAGGCCGGCAACAGCGCGACCGGTCGCCTGACGGTCGAGACGATGATCCTTAAGCGCGGACCTAATGGTTGGCGTATCCAGCACATCCACTGGTCATCGCGCGCCATGCCCGCTGCCTGAACGCACGCTTCAAGAAGCCTGCATGCGGATCGGTGCCCGGACATGCCGGTCTGGCGTCGGGCTGGACGGCCTTCTAGTTCTAGTCAGTGTTCGCCACAGGTCTGCGGCCGACGCCATCTAAGCGTGTGCGGATCGAGCTTCGGCCTGGGCGCTCGACAAAAAGGTGTAGCGCCACCGAGACGAGCACCGTCACGACAAAGAGACCGATCAGCTCTGCCGACGTCATGACGAAGCCGCTGTCGATCCCGCGCATCTCAGCCGCGATGCCCTTGTAGGCAACGAGCACAGGCATGTGAGCCAGGTAAAGCGCGAACGAAACTTCGCCGGCGAAGACCAGAACAGGTGAGGACAGGGGGCCTTCGCAACCGGCCTTGGCCAGCATGGACCAGCACAGAATGACTGGCGCAGTCAGGGCGACGACATACCGATCGTCGAGACTGAACTGCATGGTCGCGAAGAGGGCAAGCGTCGCGGCGACGGTGGCCGTGATTGTCACGGCGCGCGACCATCGCAGCCCTTGGCCCAAGCCATGGAGCCCCATGCCGATCAGGAACTCTGGCAGGATGCGCATTATGCCCATGTCGTCTTCAGCGCGGGGAAGCACTTTGCCGAACATCTGCCCATAAACCGCATCGATCGCGATGAAGCCGACGACCCCGAGTCCGAGCAGTAGGCGAGGGCGATGCCTCAATCGCGTTGCGACCAGCGCATAGACAGGAAAAAGGAGGTAGGCGAACCATTCAGCCGACAACGACCAGGAAGGGCCGCTCCAGTTGCTGCCGAGGGTACTCGGAAACCAGGCCTGGATCAGAAACAGGGTCTGGAAGAAGCCCTGCGGGGTGTAGGTCGCCGGGTCATACCGGACGCCTTGCCCGGCGGCCGCCAGAACCATGACCAGCACGCCGGCGAGCACCGCTAGGTGCAGCGGATACATGCGGGCGGTACGGGCGACGATGAACCGCTTATAGCTGAATGTGCCCTTGGCAAAGCTCGGTCCGTAGACGTGGGCCATGATGAAGCCCGACAGCATGAAGAAGGCATCGACCGCCAACCGGCTGCGCTCGATGATCGGACTGAAACCGAGCGTCGGATCCCACTGCAGCTGGTAGTGGAACAGCACCACACCCAGCGCCAGGAAGGCGCGAAGACTGGTCAGCGCCTTGAGGTCGGCGGGAAACCCCTCGATCGTCGGCGATACGGACGTCATTCAGCCCCCGCTGTCGGGGCCGATCATTGGCCCCTTCACTGTGTTACGCGGGAGCGGGGCGGACCCCTCGCGTCAGCTTATACGTCGAAGGTTTATCACGCGGGATTGGCGGCCAGCCAGGCGTCGATCACCCCGATTTCGCGTTCCTGGGCGGTGATGATCTCCTGCGCCAGTGCTTTGGCCTCGGCGTTCTGGCCTTGGGCCAGTTCCACCTGAGCCATGGCGATCGCTGCCTGGTGATGACCTCGCATCTGCTTCATGAAATCGATGTCGGCGTTGCCCTCATAGGCCGGCATGTCCTGCATCATGCCCATCATCGCGGCCTTGTAGCCACGCGTCGCTTCGCTATCGCCCTCGGCGGGGGCCATCATGGCCATCTTGTCCGTGCTCATCTTGTCGTGCGCCATCGTGGCGCCGTCGCCGGGCACGGCGTCGGCGGTGCTGTCGGCGGCCGGTTGGGACTGGGGCGAGCAGGCGGCGGCCACGGCACAGGCGGCGAGGACGAGGCTGAGGCGTTTCATGGCGGGTTCCCTTAGATCTGATTCGATAGCGACCGGCAGAGACCTTTGTTCCCCGAGGTTAGCGCGTGGCGCGTCCGAGCAGTTCGATCAATTCGCTGGCTTTAGCCTTGCGGTCCGCCAGGTCGTCGCCGGTCATGGCACCCATCACGCAATGGTCGAGATGGTCCTTGAGCACCTCGCTCTCCACCCGGTTCAGCGCGGCCCGCACGGCCTGGAGCTGGGTCAGGACGTCGACGCAGTAGCGGTCATCTTCGACCATACGAATGATGCCCCGCACCTGACCCTCGATGCGGTTCAGGCGGTTGATGACCTTGGGCGTGGTTTCGGGTTGCATGGATCGACTCCGGTTCAACGCAGTTATACCCCATGCAGGTATCTTGCGATATACCCCCAGTGGGTATATGTCGCAGGCCTGTCATCCCGGAGACGCCGCCATGTCCGATCCTCACGCAAACCCTGCCGCAGCCAGCCGAAAGTCTTGCTGCTGTTCGCAGGGCGCCAGCGACAAGGCCGGCCCCGATGTCGGCGACAAGGCGATCGATCCGGTCTGCGGCATGACGGTCGATCCGGCGACGACGGCCCATAAGGCCACGCATCAAGGCACGGAGCATTTCTTCTGTTCGGCCGGGTGCCGCACGAAGTTCGTCGCCGATCCGGGGAAATATCTGGGCGACCGGCCCGAGCCCGCGCCCGCGATCCCCGGGGCCATCTATACCTGCCCGATGCACCCGGAGGTGCGACAAGAGGGGCCAGGGTCCTGTCCCATCTGTGGCATGGCCTTGGAGCCTGAGACCGTGACGGCCGAGGCTCCCGTCAACCACGAACTCACCGATTTCACCCGTCGCTTCGGGGTCGGGCTGGCGCTGACCCTGCCGGTGTTCGCGCTCGAAATGGGGGGGCATTTGACGGGACTGATGATGCGGATCCCCGGCCAGACCTCGAACTGGATCCAGTTCGCCCTGGCGACGCCGGTGGTGCTCTGGGCCGGCGCGCCCTTCTTTCAACGGGGCTGGACTTCGTTGCGGACCCGCAAGCTCAACATGTTCACCCTGATCGCCATGGGCGTCGGCGTGGCCTGGGCCTACAGCGTTGTGGCGGTGCTGGCGCCCAGCCTGTTTCCGCCGGCCTTCTTACGCATGGATGGCAGCGCGCCGGTCTATTTCGAGGCGGCGGCGGTCATCACCGTCCTGGTCCTGATCGGCCAGATCCTCGAGTTGCGGGCACGCGAACAGACCTCCGGCGCCATCCGGGCCCTGCTGGACCTGACGCCCAAGACCGCTCGCCGCGTACGGGACGACGGGACCGATGAGGACGTCACGCTCGACCTCGTCGTCGTCGGGGACCGGCTGCGCGTGCGGCCGGGCGAACAGGTGCCGGTCGACGGCGAGATTTTGGACGGTCGGGTGTCGATCGACGAATCCATGGTGACCGGCGAGTCCATGCCCGTGACCAAGGAACCCGGCGCGAGCGTGGTCGGTGGATCGCTGAACCGGACCGGCTCGTTCGTCATGCGGGCCGACAAGGTCGGGGCTGACACCCTGCTATCCCGGATCGTCCAAATGGTGGCCCAGGCCCAGCGTAGCCGCGCGCCGATCCAGCGCCTGGCCGACACGGTCTCGGGCTGGTTCGTGCCTGCGGTGATCGCAATAGCCCTGATGGCGGCGCTGGTCTGGGGGCTGGTCGGGCCCGAGCCACGCCTGTCCTATGCTCTGGTCGCGGCGGTATCGGTTTTGATCATCGCGTGTCCCTGTGCGCTCGGCCTGGCGACGCCGATCTCGATCATGGTCGGGGTCGGCCGCGGGGCCCAGGCCGGCGTCCTGATCCGCAATGCCGAAGCTCTGGAACGCTTCGAAAAGGTCGACACCCTGGTGCTGGACAAGACCGGCACCCTGACCGAAGGGCGACCCTCGGTCACGGCCATCCGACCCGCATCCGGGTTCGACGAAGCCGAGCTGCTGCGTCTCGCCGCCAGTTTGGAGCGGGGCAGCGAACATCCGCTGGCGGACGCCATCGTCTCGGCCGCGACCGACCGAAAGCTGACCCTGTCTGAAGCCACGGAGTTCGACAGTCCGGTCGGGCGCGGTGTCTCGGGCGTGGTCGATGGCAAGCGGGTCGCGCTGGGCAATACGCGATTCCTGAATGAACTCGATGTAGATGTATCGGCGCTCGAAGCGGAGGCTGACGCGCTCAGGGGCGACGGGGCCACGGCCATCTTCGCCGCTGTGGATGGCCAGGCCGCGGGCGTCCTCGGCAACGCCGATCCGATCAAGGCGACCACGGCCGATGCGATCACGGCGCTGAAGGCCGCCGGCCTGCGACTGGTAATGATGACCGGCGACAACCGGACGACCGCCGAAGCCGTCGCTCGTCGGCTGGGGATCGACGAGGTCCAGGCCGAGGTCCTGCCCCAGGACAAGGCCTCCGTCGTCGAACGCCTGCGCGCAGAGGGTCGGGTCGTCGCCATGGCGGGAGACGGGGTCAATGACGCGCCCGCCCTGGCCGCCGCCGATGTCGGCGTGGCGATGGGTGCAGGCTCGGACGTGGCGATCGAGAGCGCGGGCGTGACCCTCCTGGGCGGCGATCTGCAGGGGATCGTGCGCGCACGCCACCTGTCAAGGGCGGTGATGAGCAACATCCGTCAGAACCTGGTGTTCGCATTCGGCTATAACGCGCTTGGTATCCCCGTCGCAGCGGGACTGCTCTATCCACTGTTCGGCTGGTTGCTGTCGCCGGCACTCGCGGCCCTGGCGATGGCGCTGTCGTCAGTCAGCGTGATCGCCAACGCGCTACGGCTGCGGGCATTGAAGCTATAGGCAGATCAGGCGGAACGAATGGCGTCAGCGAGGCCAAACAGTCCTGTGCGACAGGCTGTCGCGAGGGGCGGGGACGCCGCCTGCGTAGAGTATCATAGACGCTCGGTGCCGTGCGGCGGGGCGATCCAGATCAAGTTGGGAGTGTCTAATGAAGCTCGATCGTCGAGCCCTGTTGCGGGGAACCGTCGCCGGGGGTGGGGTGCTGGCCCTCCAGGGCCTGTTGCCAGCCTGGGCCCAGACGGGGACGCCGGGGCTGCGGTCCGACCTGCCGACCCTGACCGGGCCGGACATCGCGCTGACGGTCGGTCGCTCGCCCTTCACGGTCAACGGCCGAACCGGCGGGGCGATCACCCTTAACGGTGTCCTGCCCGGTCCGCTAATCCGGCTGCGCGAAGGCCAGAACGCGCGCCTGTCGGTGACCAACACGCTCGACGAGGACACGTCGATCCACTGGCATGGACTGCTGCTGCCCTTCCAAATGGACGGCGTGCCCGGCGTCAGCTTCCCCGGAATCAAGCCGCGTGAGACCTTCGTCTACGAATTCCCGATCCGTCAGTCCGGGACCTTCTGGTATCACAGCCATTCGGGTCTCCAGGAACCGCTCGGACACTATGGGCCGCTGGTTATCGACCCGGCCGGCGCGGACCCGGTCCCCTATGACCGCGAGCATGTCCTGGTCCTCTCGGACTGGAGCTTCATGCATCCTCACGAGATCCTGACCAAGTTGAAGAAGAGCCCAGGCTATTTCAACCGGCGGCGGACCACTCTGGCGGGCCTCATCGACGGCAGCGACGGCATGAGACTGGAGGAGCGCCGGATGTGGGGCGAAATGCGCATGGACCCGCGCGACATTCTCGACGTCAATGGCACGACCTATACCTATCTGATCAACGGACACGGTCCGCAGGAGAACTGGACCGGGCTGTTCCGGCCCGGCGAACGCGTGCGGCTGCGTGTGATCAATGCCTCGGCCATGTCGATCTTCAATGTGCGCATTCCGGGCCTCGCCATGACCGTGGTCAGTGCCGACGGTGAGAACGTGCGCCCCGTCGAGACCGACGAGTTCCAGATCTCGGTGGCGGAGACCTATGACGTCATCGTCCAGCCCACCGAGGACCGGGCCTACACCATCGTGTCGGAGGCCATCGACCGGTCCGGCATGGGCCGCGCCACTCTGGCGCCGCGTCTGGGCATGACCGCCGAGGTTCCGGCCCTGCGCGAGGTGCCGAACATGACCATGAAGGACATGGGCATGGGCGGAACGGATCACGGCTCCATGGGCGGCATGTCGGGAATGGCTGGCATGGATCACGGGTCGGGATCGGCCGGGGCCATGGCGGGGATGGATCACGGGTCCGGAGCGGCTGGTGCGATGCCAGCCATGCCGTCGGCCACTGGCGGCGACATGGCCGGCATGGGTGCTATGGACATGTCGGGGATGAACATGCGCGATCCTGACAACGCCCCACCGGACATGGCTGTCGGCGTCGGGGTGGATTCGATCGCCATGTCGCCGACCAACCGCTTAGGCGAACGGCCCACGGGATTGGAGACCGTGCCGCACCGCGTGCTTGTCTATACCGATCTGGTGTCTCTGACGCCCAACAAGGACCAGCGCCCTCCGGCCCGCACGATGGAGATCCATCTGACCGGCAACATGGAACGGTTCATGTGGGGCTTCGACGGCAGGAAGTTCAGCGAGCTGGTCGAGCCGATTCGCTTCGAGCGTAACGAGCGGGTGCGCGTGACCCTGGTCAACGACACGATGATGGCCCACCCGATCCATCTGCATGGCCATTTCTTCGAACTGGTGACCGGCGGACCCGCGGGCCACCAGCCGCTCAAGCACACCGTCAATGTGCCAGGCGGCGGCAAGGTCAGCTTCGACCTGACGGCGGACAACCCAGGGGACTGGGCGTTCCACTGCCACATGCTGATGCACATGCACGCCGGGATGTTCAACGTCGTTACCGTGCGCCCCATGGATGGAGCCGTCGCATGATCCGGACCGCTGTCGCCCTCGTTCCCCTGCTTCTGGCTTCCGCCACGCCGGTTCTGGCCCAGGCGCAATCCCATGCCGGTCACGCGGCGTCGGCTCAGCCCGTCCAGACCGCACCCTTGCCGGCGGGCTGCGTCCGGAGGGGCGCGGCGACCGGCGATACGGCCCGGATCGGGGTCGCCGGTGCTCCGGTCTGTCCGCTAGGTTCGGTCCCGGAGCGGGTTTCGTCCGCAGATCCCCACGCGGGGCATGACATGTCCACGATGACGCCGAGCACGGTGCCGATGCCGGCGGCCCAGGCCGATCCGCACGCTGGTCACAGTATGTTGACGATGGGGCCGAGCGCGTCACCCCCGCCGGCGGCTCAGGCCGATCCGCATGCCGGTCATGACATGTCCACGATGACGCCGGGGACGGCGCCCGCGCCAGCGGCCCAGGCGGACCCCCATGCGGGCCACGATATGTCCACAATGACGCCGAACGCGGCGTCCGCGCCTGCGGCCCAAGCCGATCCAAATGCGGGTCATGATATGTCCAGCATGACAGGCGCTGCGCCACCCGCCCCGGCGGCACAGGCCGATCCGCATGCGGGTCACGACATGTCGACCATGGGACGGCAGACGCCCGCCGACGGGATGCCGGCCGGTAATGACATGTCGGGGATGGTCATGCCGCCGAACGTGCCGACCAGCTCGGACACGCCGGGGCGCGTGCCGGAGATGCCCACTCCCGTTGGAGCGACCACGGGTCCCGTCCATGCGGCTGACGGTCTTTTCGATCCCGCTGAGATGGCGGCGTCGCGCGAGCAACTGCGCATTGAGCATGGCGACGTCCGGACCAGTCTGGTCCTCATCGATCGTCTGGAGGCGAGCTTCGGCGAGGGTTCGGAGGCCTACAGCTGGGATGCGCAAGGCTGGGTCGGCGGCGATGTCAATCGGTTCTGGTGGAAGTCGGAGGGGGGCGGCGACTTTGCAGGCCGTCTGGAGGATGCGGAGGTCCAGGCGCTCTACAGCCGCGCCTTCGCGCCGTTCTTCGATTTTCAGACCGGCGTGCGACAGACTTACCGTCCGGAGGCCGATCGCACCGACCTCGTCGTCGGCATTCAGGGACTGGCTCCCTATTGGTTCGAGGTCGATGGGGCCCTGTTCCTATCCAATAAGGGCGAGCTGACGGCGCGAGCGCTAGCGGAATACGATCAGCGTATCACCCAACGCTGGATTCTTCAGCCCCGCATAGAGATCAGCCTGTCCGCAGAGGACATCCCCGAGCTTTCCGTCGGCTCTGGTCTCTCGTCTGTTCAGCTCGGCGCACGCTTGCGCTACGAGGTCCGCAAAGAGTTCGCGCCCTATGTCGGCGTCGAGTGGACGAGGAATTTCGGCAACACGCGGGACTTCATCGAAGCCAGCGGCGGGAGCGCCGAGGACACCCGGCTTGTGGTCGGCATTCGGGCCTGGTTTTAACCCCCCCGGGCTGCTCGCCGACACGGCTTTCGTCTCATGAGAAACGCCGTGCAGCGAGGCTGCACGGCGTTCTTTCCACTTCAGGCGTTCGCCCCCGGGGATGACGCGACGAGGCCTTTAGTGCACCATAAATCGAACGGTGCCGTTCATCTCATGGCCGTCGGAGCCCGTCGCGGTCCAGGCAGCGGAATAGCTGCCGGGCGCAAGTGTGGGCAGGGGGGTGGTGACCGTCATCTGGGGTGCTGTGCTCGCAGCGATCTCGACGTTGACGGTATCGGTTGCCGGGCCGGTCACCGTCAGCGACTTCAGGGTCATGGCGTGGGGGAAGGTCGCACTGAAGGTCTGTGGCGCGGCGCTCAGCATGGCATTGTCGGCCGGGACCGTGACGATGCCGGAGGCGGGAGCGGCCGGCATGGCGGCGTGCTCTTGTGCAGACATGCCTGCGTGCGAATGGCTTTGGGCCTGGGCCAGCGAGAGCGGCGCGAGGGCCACCAGGGTGACAAAGCCAGCGAGAAGGGAACGGTTCAAGGGATATCTCCTGTGCGCGGATCGGCGGCGGGGAAAGGGTGCCGATGCGCCTACATCTCAATATACGCACAGGCGCGCCGTAGCCCTCGCTCCGTTCAGCCCGCCTCCGCCGGGGACAGGACATCGAACAGCCTGCGCCGGGCCCGCGCGACCCGCGTCTCCACGGCCTTGACCGAAATCCGCAGAATAGCCGCCGCCTCGGACTGGCTCCGCCCCTCGATCGCGGTCAGAATGAGTGGGGCCTTGAGATGCGCGGGCAGCCGGCTCACTTCGAGATTGAGTCGATTCAGGCGGCGCATGTCATCGATCTGGTCGTCGGGGCTCATCGCCTCGTCGGGAACAGCCAGGGCCTGCGGCGACGAGAGGTCCGTCGCGCCCCAAACGATGCGTCGCACGAACCGACGCCGGGACCAGTCGCGGCATTTGTTCAGGGCTATGGTCCGCAGCCACGCCTCGAATGGCCGGGCGGGGTCGTATCGCCGGATGGCGAGCCAGGCTGATGCGTATGTCTCCTGCAACAGATCGAGCGCGTCCTGTTCTTCGCCCACATAGCGCCGGACGAAGCGGAACAGGGCGGACCGGGTCTCGCGCATCAGGTCACTGAACGCCGCCCGGTCGCCGGCCGCGGCCCGAACCGGCAGGTCGCCATTGTCCATGCCGCCCCTCAGGACTCGGTCGGCGTGAGCGCTTCGACGATCCGGTCGTTGAAGACGGCAGCCTGGGCAGGTGTCAGCACCGATCGCATCTCGAACACATGGGCGATCGTCTCCTTCTGCAGCGCGCCCATGGCGACGTGGAAATGATCCACGGCGGCCTGGACTTGGGCGCCATCGCCTTCGCCCTGCTCGATGGCCCGCGCCAGTTCCTGATTGGCGGCGCGCACCTCGGCCTCAAGGCCAGGCCGGATGACGGCGAACCGCGCCTCTATGACCTCGATCCGAGCGTGCTGGTCAGCCGTCAGCTCCAGTTCGTCATGCACGATGTCGTGCAGGGACGGAGGCTCGCGGCGGGTCATGACCCAGCTGGCTCCGATCCACGTGCCCGCCGCGCTGGCGAACGCCGCCAGGACTGCGGTCAGAACGATCGCGCGCCAGCCGGTCCTCACGAGCGGACGTCCATCCTGAGCAGCGGGGATAGGCCCGCCTCGACCGTGAAGATCGACAGTTCGGCGGGCGGCTTAGGTGCCGTCACGACGCCGACCCCGCCCACCGCGAGGCCGGTCACTAGCGCTACGGCGACGGCACCGGTCCGCAGCTGCGTCATCATCCGCTCGCTCCGCAGGGTGTCGACGCGCGCCCAGACGTCCGCATCGAGCGTGTCCAGCGATCGGTCGATCGGCAGAGCGGGCATGCGCGCCAGGAGATCATCGAGATCACGTGTCATTCATCACTCTCCACACAGCCCACCTATCCAATACGCAGCCCGCGGCCTGGTCCCTCAAGCCGCGGGCGAAACTGCGGCCCGAGCCTACCAGCATAAGTCTCAGGGATCTGGGACGTCGTCGCTACATCCCCTTGACCATGGCCGAGACCGGAGCCAGCGTGCCCATGACGGCCACGACCCCCAGCAGGGCCAGGGCGACCAGGGTCTCGACCGCGAGACTGTGCTTGAGTCGGGACACGACGACGCGCAGGTCGTCCGGATCGTCGAGGGCCTCGGCCAAGATTGGCGTGAGGTGGAAGCGGTTCGACGTCGCCAGCGCCAGCATCACGCCGAACAGGCCCAGCTTGGCGAGAAGCAGCCAGCCATAAGGCGTGGTCACGAGCCCGCCGATCTGGTCGATGCCCACCATGAACCAGCTGTTCACGAGACCACTCAGGACTAGGACTGCCACGGCGACCGTGCCGACGCCGGAGAAGCCATGCAGAGCCTGGTGCATAATCCGATCGGACAGTGGATCGCCCGGCTGGTGGCACGTGACCATGACCAGAAGCGCGGCGAGGGCTCCGAGCCAAAGCGCGGCGGCCCAGCTGTGCAGGATCGCGCCTATCAGATGTGGATAATGACCGAGACCCTCGGTCGCCGCGCCATGGCCCGTCCAGGCGAAGCTAGCGCTCACTATGAGGCCGGCGACGACGAGAACCATCCATTGAAGTCGAGACGGCCGGGCCATGAGCACGAGCCCCAGTGCCGCCAGGGCGACCCCGGCCCGCAGAAGAAATGCGGGGCCCAGGGTGGTGCCCGTGATCATGAAGCCGAGCGAGGCCGGTTTCAGGCCTTCAGCAAGCGAGCCCGCCATGACGGAGGTCTGGGCGACTAGACCGCCGGCCGACGCCACCGCCACGACGGCGCTGGCCGCGACCAGCAGACGTCGCGGCCAAGTCTGAGCCAGCGCGTCTGTGGCGCGCAGTCCGTAAAGCAGGAACAGGGGCGTTCCCAGCAGGATGACGGCGCCGCCGTACTGTGCGAGCCGCAGCCCTATGACCAGAAGATCGAGCACAAGGACTCAGCGGACGGTGAAGGCGAAATTACCGGTCATGCGGTGGCCGTCGTTGGACGCCGCGCGCCAGTTCACCGTATAGACACCCGCCGAGAGGGCACGTCCCGTGCGGCCGGAGATGGTTTTGCCGTCATCGGATACGGAGGAGGTCACCGCGATTGTGGTGCCGGCCGCGTTGACGACGTCCAGACCCGAAAAGGCGGGGGCGACGCGTTCACTAAAGGTTACGGTGATCATGCGGGTAGAGGCGACCGTGGCGCTGGCTGCCGGGCTGGTCGCGACGACACGGGCGTGCGCGTCGGCTTGGGTCGCGACCAGCAGCAGGGCTCCGGCCGCACCGATCAGGGCTAGGATGTTGCGAGAAGACATGTTGGAAACTCCGAATAACCAGAAGGGCTCATAGGGTTATACGGACATCGATGCGTGATCCCTCATCGCAGATGGGTATCCGGCCTTCGGCTCCGGCGGACAGCAAACGCGAGCTTGGTATGCTGGACGATAGGGTGCCCGCCCAGATGGACGGGCACCCCGTTCGACCCTTAGCAGCAGGCGGCGAGCATCTCGCAACAGGCGGCCATCATCTCGCAGCAGATTGAGGCGGCTTGGGCGATCGTTCCGGGCGACGCCGCGAGGGCGGCGGAGCCGGAGGCCAGCAGCAAGAGGGACGCGAGGGTCACAGTGCGTTTCATAGTGAGTGGTCCTTGAGTTTGAAAAGATTGCTGTCTTTCTTCTGGGATCAGACTCGTGGGGGTGGATCCTCGGCCTCGTGGTGAAAGCTCTCACGGTCCGTCACAACGTGACGGTATCGAAGTGACGCCGTCGAAATCGGTCTGGCCGGTTCGGTCAGGGCGGCGACGAGTCCGTGACAGAAGAGCCGGCAGGCCTTTTGGCAACTGACGTCCGGCGCGTCGGGACAAGAGCCTGAGTCTCCAGACATGGCCATTGCTGCGGGCGGCTCCATCGAAGGCCGAGTTTCGCAGGCGATGACGACGGTCGATATGAACATCACACCAAGCACCGCGATCAAGGCGGTAGTGAACCGAAACAGGGCGCGACGCAGCGACATCATCGTTCGGAATACGTCACACGTCTGTTTAGGTCACAAGTCACGACGTAGCGCTACGGCGCTCCGGGCCTGGGAGCGTAATCAGGGCAGCGGCTTGGATCGATTGCCCACGCGTTCTTTGGGCCCTGCGCCGCCAAGCCCACGCAACGGCTCTATACCGAGGGTCGCGTTTCGAAACCGTCGCCGATTACCACTTTTTAGAAACATAATCAGTTATCTAATCCAAGTCAGCCGCGAGAGAAACGTCGGTATACGGCGTAGATTTCGATCGAGGCGCGCGATGGCGTAACCACAGGCGTCAGCGCCGCCAACCGCGCACGCACAGTCCAGGCGGCCGTTGAGCCGAACAAGGGCGCCGACGACATCGTCTCTCCCGGCCACGTATTTCCGCTCGTAGCGCGTGACGGCGGCGTTCTGGTTCGCACCGGCCATACCGAAGCGGCCGTCGACATCAGCCGCATGGCCGGGCTCACCCCCGCGGGTGTCATCTGTGAGATCATGAACGACGACGGCACCATGGCGCGGATGCCGGACCTGATCGCCTTCGGCCAGCTTCACGGTCTGAAGATCGGCACGATCGCCGACTTGATCGCCCATCGACGCCGCACCGAACGTCACGTCCATCGCACGCTGGAGGCGCCGTTCGAAAGCGTCCACGGCGGCTCGTGCCGACTGGTCCTGTACCGTAGCGAGATCGACGGCGCCGAACATGTCGCCCTGGTGCATGGACGGATCGAGCCCGGCAAACCGACCCTGGTGCGTATGCATCAGGTCGATTTTGCAGCCGACGTCCTCGGCCAGGTGCAGGGCCGCGCGACCCATGTCCCGGAGGCCCTAAGACAGATCGGGGCGAATGAGGGCGCCGGGGTCATGGTGTTCCTGCGCGAACCCGGTTTGACAGGGTTGGCGGACCGTCTTCAAGGGGTGGTGTCGTCATCCGATCGTGCACTGAAGGCTTATGGGATCGGAGCCCAGATCCTGCTGGACCTCGGCGTTCAGGCGATGGTTCTCCTAAGTTCGACCCGTCCAGAACCGACCGCCTTGGAGGGTTATGGTCTGCAGATTGTCGGCTGGCGCAGTCTCGGAGGAGCGCCGTCATGACCGCGATTCTGCCTACCGCTGAGGACGCTCTGCTCGCGCCGTTCAAACAGGCCATGCGCCGTCATGCCGGAAGGGTCTGTATCGTAACCTGCCGCGACGGGCAGGACATCAACGGCATGGCGGTGACTTCCGCCACCTCGTGTTCAATGGCTCCCCCATCCGTACTTGTCTGTCTGAACAAGACGGCATCGCTTCTGCCTCTGATACAGAGCGCTGGGGTCTTCGGATTGACGGTGTTGGCGGCCCATCACGAGGGTATCGCCGCAGCCTTTTCCAGAAAGCCTTCCGGCGCAGCACGTTTCGCTCACGGCTCTTGGACGACCGACGGGGACAGCCAGCCTTGGCTAGAGGACGCCTTGGCAAATATGTCGTGCCGGGTCGAGCAAACAATCGCCTATGGAACTCACGTTGCGATGATCGGGCGGATCGTCGACGTGCAGCTGGCGCAGGATGGCGCGAGCCTTGTCTATCGAGATGGAAAATACCTGTAGAGGCTCGATGAGACCAGCAAAGCGGTAGCGCAGCTCTATCTGCTAGTGACCGCCCTCGCGCCCGCCAGCTTCCCGCAAAAGATCACCGACCCGTACACCGTTAAGACGGCAGGCGCCGATGACGCGGTCGTAGACGATGACCCTGCCATTTCGGCCTCGCACCGCGACGCATGTCATAACCTGTCCCTGAACGATGCGGGCGAGCCGGTCGCGATCAGCGCGGCCGGTTGGACTGTGCAGCTCGGGCGCGTCGAAATCCGAAAGTCTCACTTCGATCCACGTCGCCGGATTTGTGCCGGGGCCGACACAGAGGCTGTCGCCATCGCCGATGTAGCGGACCACCCCGAAGAAGGTCTCGCCGGCGCGGGCCGGCAGCCGACCCTCGCAGGGGTCCGCATGGGCGATGGCGGGCGTGAAGAGCAGCAGGGCGGCGAGCAGAATCATTTCATCGACGCACGATGAGGCGCTGCTGTCGCGTCGCCAAGGCGGCGTCGAAGAGAAAAGGGAAAAGCGAGGGCGGCGGTCGGTGCTCCAACAGGGAGCGCTGACAGGAGGTCGCCATGCGATCGATCACCAATCCCTCGCCGGTTTCCCGTTCCCAATGGGCAGGCGTGCCGAAGACGGAACCGTCGACCTTGTCGGCGCTGGATGACCAGGCCTTGCTCGCTCTCCTGCTGGGCCGCTGGCTCCCTCCGACGGATGTCGATCGCTCAGCCGCGGATTTGATGGAGAGGTTTGAAACCCTCGGCGATATCGCGGCTGCTGAAGTCTCCGAGCTGGCCGGGTTCGGGGGGCTCGGATCCGCCGCCATTCTGGACCTGAAGCTGCTGCGTGAACTCAGCATCCGGCTCGCGCGCAGCGCCGCCTCCGCCCGGCCCGTCCTGTCGTCCTGGTCCGCCCTCGTCGCCTACGCCCGCGTGGCTCTCGCGCATCTCCCCCGTGAGCAGTTTCGCGCCCTGTACCTCGATCATCGAAACAGCCTGCTTCGTGACGAACTGATCGCGGACGGCTCCGTCGATCATGCGCCGGTCTATCCCCGTGAGGTCATCCGGCGGGCATTGGAGCTCTCGGCCTCGGCTCTGGTTCTGGTCCACAACCATCCCTCCGGTGACCCAACGCCGTCCCAGGCCGACATAAAGATGACCCGCCAGATCGTCGACGCGGCGCGAGTGTTCAGCCTGCAGGTCCACGATCATCTGGTCATCGGGCGGGAAGGCACCGCGAGTTTCCGCACCCTCGGCCTGCTCTGAGGCGGACATGACCCTGCACGCCATCGTCGCGGCCTTCGGCGGCGACCTCTATCAGGGCGGTCGGCGCGCCAATGTGCCCGCGCCCGGCCATAGCGCCCATGACCGCTCCGTTTCGCTGCTGCTGAGCGAGGGCCGTGTCGTCATCCACGGTTTCGGAGCGGCCGATTGGCGGGAGATGCGCGACCTGCTTCGCTCTTCCGGCTTCATCGACGACGCCGGCCGCCTCACCGGCGCCGGACAAGCCGGCGCCTCGCCTCCCAGGCCGAATCGACAGATTCGATCGGAAACCGCGCGTCGCCTGTGGGATGGCGGCGTCGCGCTCGCGTCCGGAGATCCTGCGTCGCGCCATTTGAGGCGCCGCGCGGTCGTGGGCGGCCACAACGCGTCTGGCCTCCGGTTTCATCCCTCTGCGCCGATCTCCGTCTATCGGGAGGGGAGCCGCAGCCGGCCCGCGCTCGTCGCCCAGGTCTCGGACGCTGATGATGCGCTTACCGCCGTTGAAATCACTTATCTGGAAGCGAACGGCCTTGTCGCGGCCGGGCTTACATTGTCCCGCAAGACCGTCGGGATCGTGCCGCCCGGCGCGGCCGTCCGGCTCTCGCCGAGCGCCGCCGAGATGCTCGTGGGCGAGGGCGTCATGACCACGCTTTCGGCCATCGAACGGTTCCAGCTTCCGGGCTGGGCGCTGATGTCGGCGAACAACCTCGCGGTCTGGGTGCCGCCGCCCGAGGTGCAGCGCCTGTTGATCGCGGCGGATAGCGGAGCGGTCGGACAGGGCGCAGCCGATCGGCTCCGGCGCCGCCTCGTTCGGACAGGGATCAACGTCCGGATACTCTGGCCGGACCCGCCGCTCGGCGACTGGAACGAGGTCGCGTGTGCGGTGAGGAAAAGGGGGGAGCGAGGGCGCTGAGGGGCGCCGGAGCGGCGGGGATGGGCCCCGTCGCCCGGCCGGAGACCATCCTCATGACCGTTCTCGTTCCCGTCATCGTCCCTCATGCCGACACGCCGGTCGTCGTCGTTCCTCGCGATGAACGCACCGTCCGCTTTGGCGACCTCGGCATCGCGCCGGAGAACCTGCGCTTCAACGAGCCGCCGGACGACGACATCCCCACACTGGCCGCAACGATGCGCGCGGCCGGCCAGCTCCAACGCCTGACCGTCAGGCCCGGTCGCGGAAAGAAGGAACAGCCCTGGATGGCGCTGGACGGGCGCAGGCGGCGCCTGGCGCTCGGCCTGCTGTTCGACGCGGGCGAGATCGACGACGACCATCCGGTCGAGATCTACGTCGAGACAGATCCAGCGCGCCAGGCGGCGGCGCTGGTCCTGACCAACACCGCCCTTCCGATCCATGTCGCCGATATCATCGGCGCCATCGGCCGGATGCTGAAGTCCAAGCTGACGGCCGAGGTTATCGCCCGGACCCTGGGCTATGCCGAGATCGACATCAAGCGCCTCGCCGCCTTGGCCGGCCTGCCGCCGGTGGCGCTCGAAGCCCTTAAGGCCGGGCGCATCACCCTGAAAAACGCGCGGGCCCTGACCCGGCTGTCCAATCGCAAGGAGCAGGCCGAAATCGCCGAACAGGCCCTGGCCGGCTACGGCTTCCAGGAATGGCGGATCAACGAGAAACTGCCGTCCGGTCGAGTGACGATCCGGGACCGTCGCTGCGCCCTCGTCAGTCCCGACCAGTACGCGGCAGCCGGCGGCCGGATCGAGACCGACCTGTTCGACGAGTTGCCTCCGGTCCTGCTCGATCCGAACACACTCTCCGACCTCTGGCTCGCCCGCGTGCGTCGGCTCGCCTTGAGCTTCGAGACCGAGGGCGTCGAGGTCCATGTGACGGCCGGCGCCGAGCCGGAGATGCCCGACGATCTGGAGCCTTTGGGTCACCGCAGCGAAGACCTCGACGAGGCGGAGATGGCGGTCTGGCGCGACACGCGCGAGGCCTGCGTGACCGCCTTCGACGCTGCCCGGGACGCCGACACGACCGGGGACGGCGCCGACGAGATCCTGATGCGGTTGATCCGCGCCAAGATCGCCAATGATCAGGCCGGCGTCGGCGGACGGGTGGTGACCGCGATCGTCATCTCGCCCGCATCCGGGTCCGGCATCGATGTCCGCTGCTACTCGCCGGCCGAGCCTGACAGTGACGTCGGCACCGGTGATGGCGATGAACATCACGCGGACGACGCCGAGCCGCCGGTCCGCTCGACCTGGTATGAACCCCCACAGGCCGACGCTCCGCTGGTGGACACCGAGGGGGTCAACCACGCCCTGCATGCGGTGCGGACCGACGTGGCCACCCGAGGCCTGATCCGCGCCCTGGCCGACGATCCGGGCTCCGCCCTGATCCTGGTCATCGCGCGCCTATTCTCCGTCCTCGTGTTGCGGATCAACCTGGCGACGTCGCAGTCGGCCACGACGATCCACGCCGAGGCCTATGGCTCGCGCAGGGATCCGGCCATCGAGACTCTGGACGGGGTGGTGCGTCAGCGGCTCGACGAGCGCCGCGCCGCCTGGCAGGCGTCCGGGCTGACCGCTGTGAGCTGGGTCGGCCTTTTGCCCCACGGGGAAAAGATGGCCCTGCTGGCGGAGCTCGCCGCCATCAGTCTGGACCTGAGAGAGCCGAGGACCGACGGCATCCGCAAACAGGCCCGGGCCGAGGCGGCGGAACTCGCCGATCTCTGCGGGGCCGACATCACCCTGCACTGGACGCCCGACGTGCCGTTCCTGCGGCCTCATTCCAAGGCCCAGCTCCTCGACATGCTGGTCGAGATGAGGGCCGAGGATGTCCGCGCCGCCTCGCTGAAGAAGGACGAACTGGTCGACTGGGTCGCCGAACAGGCGGCGTCGCGGACTTGGGCGCCAGCCGGCCTGTCGTGGGCGGTCAGGCCGGACCCTGACGGCGGTGAGACCATCGAGGATCTGGACGAAGGAGACATTGGCGGCGATGACGCCGGCGAAGGTCCGGGAGGGTTCATCTTGACTCCGGCCGGCGAGGCGGCGCTCGATCCGGCCGCGGCCTGACAGTTGGTGAGCCCTGAACGCCGTCCCAGCTTCGGCCGGGGCGGCGTTTTTGCTGTGATCGGCGAGGCGCCGGGAGGTGGAGGGAGGGCGGGGCGAGGCGACCTGGAGGACCGAGAGGGAGGAGCCCTCCGCTCCAGGCGATCGGAGCTGATCATGACCTCGACCCTCACGCCGCCTCACTCCCTGGATCTGTTCGCCGATCCCACCTCGGATGTCGCCGCCAACATCCTGGCGGCGGCCCGGGCGCTCTCGACCCAGCTGGCGCGATCGCGGCCCCTCGACCGCAAACTAGTCGCCGGGATCATGACCACCGCCTTCGGAGCGTCCGACGCCGAGGGCGGCTGGTCCTGGCGCGACGCCTATGACGCGATCGAGGCCGCGACGGTGCTGCAGATCAGGCGTCTGGCGCCGCAGGTGGGCCGGCTTGAGGACTCTCCCGCCGAAGTTGCCGCGCTGCTGGCGTCGGTGTCGACGCTGGGCCTGACCCACTCGCGCCGTAGCGAGGAACAGGTCGCGCTCGACCAGTTCTCCACGCCGCCCCAGTTCGCCGCGCTGGCCGTCCTGGCCGCACAGGTTCGTCCCGGCGACATTGTGCTGGAGCCTTCGGCCGGCACAGGCCTTCTCGCTGTGGTGGCGGAAGCCTGCGGCGGGACGCTGACCCTCAACGAGATCGCACCGGCGCGGGCGGCCCTGCTGGATGGATTGTTCGTCGGAGCCAGCCGGAGCCGACACGACGGTCGCCATCTGCCAGACCTGCTCAGGCAGGCTGGCGCGTTCGACGTGGTCGTCTGCAACCCGCCCTTCTCGGACCTCGACGCCCACCTGATCGCCGCCCTTAAGGTCCTGGCGGACGGAGGGCGGATGACTGCAATCGTGCCGCTGACCGCCTTGGCCGATACCGGCTTCGGGCGCACGCTCGAACACCACGGTGTCATGGTCGGCGCCGTGGCCTTTCCGGGGCGCGCCTTCGCCAAACACGGCACATCCGTCGAAACAGGTCTGCTGGTGATGGACCGGGCCGAAACGAGCGCTTGGGACGGTCTGCTGCACCAGCCCGACGCCCTGGAGGCGACCGCCCGCGTCGTCGCCGCCTTCCCCGGACGTGGTTCCGCCAAGCCTCGCGTGCGGCTGACGCTGGACGCCGCGGCTTGGCTCTCGCCACGCGAGCGCACGGTGACCCTGCCCGCCGGTCGGCTCGCCTTCCTCGCGGGCGCGACGCCGCTCGCCTATGAGGTCCTTGTCTGGCAGGGCGAAGGGCGCGATGTCGGCCTCTACCAGGCTCACGCCCTTGCCCGGATCGTCCTGCCCGATCCGCGGCCGCATCCCTCACCGCTGGTGGAATCGGGCCCCATGGCCTCGGTCGCGCCGCCGGCGCCGACCTATCGCCCGGTGCTGCCGCCCGCTTTACGGGGCGACGGGCGGATCTCCGACGCCCAGACCGAGACCGTGATCTACGCCGGCGAAGCCCACGCAGCTTATCTGCCGGGCCGGTTCCAGCTCGGCGAAGCCGCGCATGAGGTCGTGCTGGTCCGCGATGACGACGCCGACGCGATCCAGTTCCGGCGCGGCTTCTTCCTCGGCGACGGCACCGGGTGCGGCAAGGGCCGCCAGATCGCGGCGATCGTCGCCGACAACATGGCCCAGGGCCGGGTGCGCGCCCTGTGGCTGTCACGGAACGACGCCCTGCTGGAGGATGCGCGGCGAGACTGGTCGGCGATCGGCGGCGGCGCCCACGACATCGTGCCGCTGTCGAGCTGGAAACAGGGCGAGGGGGTGCGTCTGGATCGCGGCATCCTGTTCACCACCTACGCCACCCTGCGCCAGCCCGCGCGTGGCGGACGTCAATCTCGGCTCGACCAGATCGTCGCCTGGCTCGGCGAGGACTTCGACGGTGTCATCGCCTTCGACGAGGCCCATGCCATGGCCAATGCCGCAGGCGGCGGCAAGGGCGCGCGCGGCACCAGGAAGGCGTCCCTGCAGGGTATGGCCGGCCTGGCCCTGCAGAACCGGCTGCCGAACGCGCGGATCCTCTATGTCTCGGCGACCGGCGCGACGACGGCGGAGAACCTCGCCTACGCCGCCCGTCTCGGCCTCTGGGGCGGGCCCAAGGCGCCCTTCATGTCCCGGGCGGACTTCCTCGACGCCATGGACCGGGGCGGGGTCGCAGCCATGGAGCTGGTGGCGCGCGAGCTCAAGGCGCTGGGGCTCTATGTGGCCCGGTCGCTGTCGTTCGAGGGCGTCGAATACGAGCCCCTCGTCCACCCCCTGACCTCCGATGACATCGGGATCTGGGACGCCTGGGCCGACGCCTTCCAGCTGATCCACGCCAACCTCGCAGAAGCGCTCAAGGCCACGGGCCTGAGCGACGAAGATGGCAAGCCCAAGAGCGGCCAGGCGGCTTCTGCGGTTCACTCGGCGTTCGAGGGGGCCAAGTTGCGCTTCTTCGGCCATCTGCTGGCCGGCCTGAAAGCGCCGAGCCTGATCGCCGCAATCCGCGATGACCTGGCATCGGAACGGTCGGCAGTGGTCCAGATCGTCTCGACCAACGAGGCGGTAATGGAGCGTCGGCTGTCCTCCGTCCCGCCTGAGGAGTGGAACAACCTCTCGATCGATCTGACCCCGCGCGAATATGTCCTCGACTATCTGCGCGAGGCCTTCCCCGTTCACCTGATGGAGGCGATCGAAGACGGCGACGGCAATATCGTCATGGTCTCGGTGATGGACGATGGGCGTCCCGCCGTCAGCCAGGAGGCGCTGGCGCGGCGCGAGGCTTTGATCGCGAGGATGGCCTGTCTGCCCGCCGTGCCCGGCGTGCTCGACGCCCTTCTGGAAGCTTTCGGCACGGACACCGTCGCGGAGATCACCGGCCGATCCCGTCGGGTCGTCGTCCGGGAGGGTCGTCGGGTCGTCGAGCGGCGTGGCGCTTCCGCCGCCCGCGCCGAGACCGACGCCTTCATGTCGGGCCGCAAGCGGGTGCTGATCTTCTCGGACGCCGGGGGCACGGGCCGGAGCTATCACGCCGACCTTTCCGCTCCGAACCAGCAGCGCCGCGTCCACTATCTGGTCGAGCCGGGCTGGCGGGCGGACGCCGCCATCCAGGGTCTGGGCCGTAGCCACCGGACGCATCAGGCGTCGGCGCCCCTGTTTCGCCCGGTCACCACCGACATCCAGGGCGAGAAGCGCTTCACCTCGACGATCGCGCGTCGTCTGGACTCGCTGGGAGCCCTGACGCGGGGCGAGCGCCGCACCGCCGGGGCGGGTCTGTTCCGCGCCGAGGACAATCTCGAAAGCCCCTGGGCGCGCCGGGCCCTGCTGGTCTTTTACGGCGCGCTGACCTTCGGCGAGCTCGAGTCCATGACGCTTGAGACCTTCATGGTGAAGACCAGTCTCAAACTGCTCGACGCTGACGGGGGACTGAAGCCTTCGGACGATCTGCCGCCGATCCACACCTTCCTGAACCGGCTGCTGGCCCTGCGCATCGCCGACCAGAACGCCCTGTTCGCGGACTTCGATCGCATTCTGTCGGGCATCCTCGAACGGGCCGCCGCGTCCGGCGATCTGGATCGCGGTCTGGAGGACATCGAGGCCGAGGAGCTGGAGGTGACGGATCAGGAGGTGATCCGGACGGATGTCTCGACCGGCGCCGAGACGGCGCTCGTCACCTTCTCTCTCAAGGTCCGGCGTGAGATCCTATGCTCGGACGACGCCCTGATCCGGGCCGAGGAGGTTGCCCACCAGCTGGTCGTCAACGAGAAGTCGGGGCGGGCCGCGATCGCCGAACTGGGCCTGACCACGGCGACGGAGGAGGATCGGCTGGTCGCCGCCGTGCGGCTGGTCCGACCCGACGACCGCCAGACGATGCCTGAGAAGGCATTTGACGAGTCGTCCTGGAAGATGGTCGAGACCGACGAGTGGCGCCGGGTCTGGGACGAGGAGGTCGCAGGAACCGATCCGTGGCGGACGCGCGAGCTGACCCTGGCGACCGGGCTGCTGCTCCCGATCTGGGGCCGGCTGCCGGCGCGCGGCTGTTCGGTCCGGCGCGTTCGCGCGCCGGACGGGCGGCGCTGGCTGGGCCGTGTCCTCGACGGGGTTCAGGCGCGGGCGCTCAAGTCCGCGCTCGGCCTCACCGAAGTCGGCGACGCCTGGTCCGATGGCGCACGGACCCTTGCGACGCTCGTGGATCGCAGTGTCCAACTCTCGCTCGAGGGCGGTCTGTGGCTCAAGCGGGCGCGGGTCATGGATCGGTGGCGCATCGAGGTGGTCGGCGGCCGGACCGACCGCGACGCCTTGGTCGCGCTCGGATGCTTCGTAGAGATCATCGCCTTCACGCCGCGGGTCTTCGTGCCGGTGGATCAGCCGAAGGTGGTTGAGGCGGTGTTGCGTCGTCATCCGGTGCAGACCGTCCTCGACGGTGCGGCGGCCTGAGTTGAAGCCGGGCGGGGCGAAGGCCCGTCCGGGAGAGGAGGTCGGGAGGAAGGGAGGTCCCGGGTGAAGCGGGATGGGGGAGATCGGCTTTCTCGACGCTTCGGATATCCAGGAGACTGACATGCAGAACGTGATGTTCACCGGCCGGTTGGCGGCCGACCCCCAGATCACCGACGACTTCGGCAAGGCTGTGTTCCGCCTGCTCGAAAGCCGCGGCGTCGACAACGCCGGTAAGGACCGGCTCGTCGGCGTCAACTGTGTGAGCTGGTCCAAGGGCCTGAACGAGAAGGTCATCGCCCGCGGCCTGGCTCAGGGCTGCGAGGCTGTGGTCATCGGAGCCTTCATCGACACAGCCTACACCGCAAAAAACGGGACCGAGCGGACTGCCAAGGAACTGGTCGTCAACCGGCTCACCGTCCTCGACTGGGCCGAAGACCGCGACGCCCGCGACAACGGCGCCGATCGCGCCGCCGCCTGACCCCTCAACCACCATTCATCAGGAGACTGACATGCAAACCGTGATCATCGAAGGCTATCTGACGGCTAATCCCTCCGTCCTTTCCGCTCAGGGATCGGGCAAGAAACGCGCGACCTTCCGCGTGCTCGAGACCACCCGTTTCCGTAAGGCCGATGGTACGCCGGGCGAACGCACTACCGGCTTCAACTGCATCTGCTTCAACGAGGCGACCGCCGAGAAATACATCGGCTCCTTTGCCCGCAAGGGAAGTCGCGTCGTGATCCAGGGCCACGTCGAGAACGACACCTGGACGGGCAAGGATGGCGTCGAGCACTATGACATGCGGGTGGTCGTCGGCGACATCCGCCTGAAGAACAGGCGTGAATCCTCCGACGGTGGTGAGGGGGACGCCGGCGACACAGGCCGTCAGGTTCAAGAACCCGCGAGCGGATACGACCTGAACGACGACATTCCGTTTTGATCTGGTGACAAGACGGCAGCGGCCCGGCGCGAAAGCGTCGGGCCCCTTTCCTTTGTGGTGAAGGGAAAGGGAGGGCGGCGCGAGGCGAGCCGATCGGGCTCGTCAACCGGGAACGTCCCATGACCGCCTCTGCCTGGACCGAAGACCGCATCAGTCGCATGAAGAGCCTCTGGCTCGAGGGCCAGACCGCCGACCAGATCGCACGCGATCTTGCCAATGGCATCAGCCGAAGCGCTGTGCTCGGCAAGGTCCATAGAATGGGCCTGTCTGCTGGTCGATCCGGCCGACCGCCCAAACGCCCTGTCGTCAGTCGTGACACACCGCAGCACGCACCGGCCCGCTCCATCACTGTTCAGACCATCGATACTGCTCCCGAAGTTGCGACGGAACATGGTCTGGCGACCGTCCTGTCAGTTCGACGCTGCGAGTGTCGTTGGCCTTTCGGCGAACCTGGAGCGGCAGATTTTAGCCTGTGCGGTCAGCCGATTGCGCGCGGAGCCTTTTGCGCTTCGCACGCGTCAGTCGCCTATCGACCGACGCCAGAAAACTTCCGCGGCCTCGAACGTCTGGCGCGGCTTACCTGAGATCCACCTGTCCGAGCTGCAAACCTTGGTTACAATGAACTGAACGGCGGCCTCTGCGAGGTCGCCGTTTTTCTTAGTTCGGGAGATTGGGCATATCCCGCCGGATTCGGGCTTCGCCAAGGGCCGCTGACCGCGCGCATCAGGCATGGCCAGTCACAGGCATTGCGTCGTGCGGTCCCAGAGGTAAGACGACAAATGCCTGCGGCGCCTTCACAGTCCGACTCCTGGCGTCACCACTATGTGCCGCAGTTCTATCTGAAGAGGTGGGCAGGGCCTGAGCGGAAACTGTGGGAATTCCAGCGTCCGCACACGCAGGTGATCGCGCGCCCCAAATTTCCGATCCAGACCGGCTATGTCGAGAACCTGTACTCCGTCCCAGCGCTGCCGGAAGCGCGTCGCGACTACATCGAAAAAGTCTTCTTTCGACGTGTCGATCAAGATGCGTCGGACGTCTTCGACCTTCTCGAGCAACCCGGACCGGTCCTCCTGGCCAAGCGCCACAACGACGGTCTGTCGAGGTTTGTTATGTCTCTCTTGCAAAGGGATCCCATACGCGTGGCCCAACTGCAGGCCCTGGCCCGCAGGACCTACAACGATGTCATCTCTCAGAGCCGGGATCTTTACGAGGCGCAGCGTAATCCGGGCGATCCTTCGTTTGATGAGTATCGGGCCGCCTTCGACGGCCCTTCGGCTCAGATACTCGGCGGTCACCTCATCCCAAAACTCAGCGATCTCCCCAAACTGGGCGCGCATTTGAACGGAATGACCCGGCGCCTCATCACGATGGTCACACCTCGTCATGAGCTTCTAACCTGCGATCGACCGTTGGTAAGCCACAACGGATTTGGCCGCTGGGACGCCTATGTCGTGCTGCCTGTTGGTCCACGCCGTCTGCTCGCCTGGACGAATTCGGCGGACTACATGGATGTGCTCGAGGAAGCGTTCCGGGGGCCGGCGGCTGTGCCGGCCCTGAACCGCAAGATCGTGACTCAAGCCGCACGCTTCGTTTACGCCACCAGCGCTGCGCCTTTGAGGTTCGTCGCCAATCATTGGCCAGAGGCGCCGTCCGATCCCTTTCCCGGGCTTGGAGAATTTCTCTAAAACAGGATCGCTCTAGCGCGATGCGCGGCCGCATATCGGCGCTCCTGTTCAGCGCGTCACTCCGTTGGCGGCTCGCCGCCAACCCTTCCGCCGAAGATCGCTGGCCTGTCTTCCGCATCGGCGCAACGGCGCCGAATGGTGTCGTCGTCGCGAAGGGCGACGACGACTTGCCCCCACACAACGCCCTCCGATTTTGTCACAGCACCCCGGAAGTCAACGGCTTCGCCTTATTCCCTCCACGGAGGGCAAGGGGCCCTCCGCTCCGGTGACTGCCGGGGACCCCGCTGTGGCCAAAACCGGGGTCGTTGCGCATGGGGCGCTCGACATTCTCAAGGAATGTTCCAATGACCTTCTACAACAATCCCTTCACCGCCTCCGCTTCCCAGAAGTCCGACTCCGCCTTCGACGACCTGTCGGCTTCGCTCGGCGATCAGCGTCCGCATCCCACCGAGGACGCCCTGATCCAGCTCGGGCGCGCGCTCATGACCGAGCTGTTGGATGTGATCTCCGACACCGCGCTCGAGGACTATCAAACGCTCATCGGCGAAGCCCTGATCGGCGCTTTCCATTCAGCGGCTGGGCGGATCGAGAGAGACGCGGACCGGGCGCGCGATACGATGCGATCGCTCGACCGGGACTTCGACGGATCGGAGGCCGCCGACACCGAAATTCAGGAAGCGACGGCCAAGGCGAGAGCGGGAGACGCGGCGACGCAGGCCTGCGAACTCATCCGGGACGCGGCGTCGGAAACCTGGACGGTCGCGACCGGCGAGGTCTGGACGGCCTGGCGAGGATCACGGCGCGGAACGCATCTGACAGCCGCGCAGCTGGAAGCCAAACAGGCGATCCGGGCGATCCGCAATCGGAAGTCGGGAGAGGCGGATCCGGGCGGTCCGGTGATCGCCTTCCGGGGCGCGCCGACGGCGGATACGTCAGAGGATGCGGGCCGAATCTTCGACGCCCTGAACTGGGCCAAACAGGAATGGCCGGACATGGCTCTGGCGACGACCGGGGCGAAAGGATCCGAGAAGCTGGCGATCAAATGGGCCCAGCAGAAGGGGGTGAAGCTGATCCTCGCCCGCGCGGATTTCGACACCCACGGCAAGGCCGCTCCCTTCCGGGCGAACGACGAGCTGATCGCGCTTGAGCCGGAGGTCTGCCTCACCCTGGTCCATTCGGTGGATCGGGCACGGGTGGATCAACGGCCGTTCGGACCCGCGCTCAACCTTGGACAGAAGGCGATGGAGTCGGGGCTGCGGCACGTCTCCATCAAGGCTCGAGCAGCCTGACAGATTGCACCTGAGATCAACGACCCGCTCGGCTTCGGCCGGGCGGGTTTTTGTTTGTCATCCGGGCGCACGACGCGATCTATGACGGGGCGGTGCGTGTGGCTTCGGCCGGCGCGGCTGAACATGATCACTGTGGATCGGTTATGTCGGTTCATGATTTCGATTGATGACAATCTGCAAAAAGGGTCGGAGGGCAAGATAAAAGGGTGTTTTTGGCTGCGCTGATTTCTTCTATTCTGTCCGACAGTTAGCGGCGGCTTGGAGCGGGATTGACGACTTGTCTTGAGTTGTCGTCCTTCGAACCTTCGCCATAGGCTCTGGAGGACTGCGAATGCTGATCCGGGAAGAGATAGACGGCAGGGTTGCAGCCAGCTCTGGCCAGGCCGCCGACGCCGTGCGTGTGGGCCTTCCGCTGTCCCTCAAGACCGAACGGATGAACGTCAAGAACGGTATGCTGAAGCGTCTGGCGAGCTCAAAAGCCTTTGCTCTCGGCAACCGTTCAGGGGTACTCAAGGCGGCCCAGAACCGGTCAGGTCGCGCCTTCCGTCTGGACATCCGCCAGAAGGTGATCGTCAAGGCGCTGGTCTCGCGGCACATGGGCAAGGGCGCCGACCGGGCGGCCGCACTCGCCAAACATGTGGCCTATCTCGGACGACAAGGCGCCGGCGTCGAAGGCGAGCGGCCGGAGTTCTTCGACCGCAGTGTCGATGGCGCTCAGCCCGGCGTTGAGACCGAAAGCTGGAGCCAGGACCGGCACCATTTCCGGTTCATCATCTCGCCTGAACACGGCGAACGGCTCGACATGAAATCCTATGTCCGCGAGGTCATGGGGCGGGTCTCGGCGGACCTCGGAGAGCCCAATCTGAAATGGGTGGCGACCTGCCATTTCGACACCGATCAGCCCCATGCTCATGTGCTCGTCCGGGGACGCCGCGAGGATGGGCGAGACCTCGTCATTCCTCGCGACTATATCGGCTACGGGTTCCGCGCGCGGGCGCAGGAGGTGGCGCAAGAGCGGCTGGGCGACCTCTCTCGGGTCGAGGCAGAACGGCGCATCTGGAAGGAAACGGAGGCCGACCGCTTTACCGGTTTCGACCGGCGGCTGATCGCCGGGACGAACAAGCACGGAATGGTCGATGACGGGGTCGGGTCGACCGACGCCTGGGCGGCTCTGACGCGGGGGCGGCTAAGACATCTGGAGCGGCTCGGGCTCGCGACACGATCCGGGCGGCGGTATCGATTGGACAGCGAGATGGAGGCGAAACTGCGCACGCTTCAGCTGCGCCGAGACATCATCCGCACCCTCAATCAGCGTCGGCTGGAGGGCGCGAGGGACGTTCGGGTTTTGGGTCGGGAGAAAGTGCGGGGCATGGTCGTAAAAACCGGGTTCCACGACGAGGCGGGCACGGCGCCCTATCTTGTGGTTCGAGACGACGCCGGATGTGAGCACTATGCCCGGCTTCGGGCGACCGCGACCCAGCCATCGATCGGAAAAACCATCACTTTGGCCCCTGCCGGGCCTGGCTTGGGCCAAGTGATGGCAAACAAGGGAGCCGATCTGGCGCGGTGATGCCCTCGCGCCGGACAAGGGCCAAAGGGCACAACATCAGACTCGGGCGACCGGGCATGGCGGCTCGGTGGGATTTGGCGGCTACGGACTTTCGCTGACTTCTGTCTGCAGGAGAATCAGAGGATCCACTTCGAGCGCTCGTGCGATCTGTTCAATAACCTTCAGCGTTGGATTGCGCCTGCCGCGTTCCAACTCACCAACGTAGCTGTAGGATAAGCCAACGTCATGAGCGAGCGCTTCAAGGGTGATCCCCTTATCAAGGCGGCGCCGCCGTACGTTGCGTCCAAAAATGCCGGCTAACCCCATTGGGCTAACACAACTAGGCAGCGCGCTAGGGCCAGTTACTATAGTAACCAAACAGTCGGCGGCCCGCTGCTTTCAGAATGCTGCGAAGGGCAGTGTCTACGCGGGAAGCCTAGCTTTCGAACAGCATGGCAACGTCTATGCCTAAGCCCTTCGCTAAGGACTCCACGACATCAAGAGTCGGGTTTCGAAGCCCCCTCTCGATC
Source organism: Brevundimonas subvibrioides (assembly GCF_002280785.1). Taxonomy (GTDB): domain Bacteria; phylum Pseudomonadota; class Alphaproteobacteria; order Caulobacterales; family Caulobacteraceae; genus Brevundimonas; species Brevundimonas subvibrioides_B. The sequence goes on along the minus strand of NZ_NCEQ01000003.1, from coordinate 28,764 downwards.
TCACCCACATAGCTGTAAGATAGCTCGCTGTGGTGGGCTAAACCTTCGATGGTCATGCCTTTAGCTTTCCGGCTGCGGCGGACATTAAGCCCAAATTTCTCCCGCAACTCCATCGCCACAGCCGGCTGGAAATCGCCAAACTCCGCCAGTCACTATAGTAACCATTCAACCCATCCGTTAGGATTCTCCCGAAGGGCATTTGATTTGCTTTCGAGCGGAGGTAGCCATGTCGGATGTGAAGACCGGCGGAGTGTCCGCTAGTTCGGGCTCGGGAAGCCGCACTCGGCTTGAGGGGTTTTACCGCCGCTACTCACCTTGGCTTGTGGCAAGACTCCGTCGCCGGTTCGGGACGGATACTGAGGACCTGGTCCAAGAAATCTGGCTGCGCGTAGCGGGAATCGAGGCGGATCTAGACATCCGTCACCCCCGTGCATTCCTGCTGAAGGTCGCCTTCAACATAGGTCTCAGCGGTGATCGCCAGACTCGGCGGCGGCGGCAGATACTCGACAGCGCCTTTCCGTTAGGCACCACTGTGTTTGAGCCCACCCAGAACGCTGTGGTGGAGATTCAGGAGATCGTCCTCGCCTTGCCACAACCTCTCCGAGATGTCTTTGTGCTATCCAGATTCGGCGGGCTGACGAACAATCAGATTGCCGAGCAACTGGGCATTAGTCCGAAGACCGTCGAATGGCGCATGACCAAGGCCTTGGCCCAGTGCGCCGCCGAGCTTCGGCGTTAGGGGATGGGACGTATCATGGCCAACCCGAAGGCGCGGGTTGAAATTGCGGACAAAGAAGCGGCCGAGTGGCACGAACGGCTCGGCGCGCGCACCGTCCGGACAGAAACGATCCGAGATTTTTTTGACTGGCGGCAGTCGCCGGAGAATGCGGACGCCTATCGGCGCGTGGAAACGATCTGGACGGAGAGCCGGAAGCTCGCTGGTCAGCCAGAGATAACCGAGGCGCTCAACGATGCCATGTCGCGTCGCCTCCGCAACACATCCGAGGATCGAACGACCAGGACACTTCTGGGCATGGCCGCCATTGGCGCAGCAGCGGCTCTGGCGTTCGGGGGATGGACGTGGTGGCAGGGGCGATCCACTTTCACAACCGGCGTAGGCGAGCAATGGGTCGTTCAGTTGGCGGACGGGTCGTCCGTTCGCCTCGACACCGATTCTCGAATGAGGGTCAGATTCAACGACGGCCAGCGCCTTGTCGACCTTGAACGCGGACAGGCGATGTTCACCGTGGCCCATGACGCAGGGCGGCCCTTCGTCGTCGCCGCAGGGGATGCGCGTGTGACAGCGGTGGGGACGGTCTTCGATGTCCAGCGGCAAGGCGCCGGCGTCAGTGTAACCCTTGTGAGCGGCGCGGTAGATGTGATGCGCCTCTCAGGCCCCGAAAGGCCGTTGCGGCTAGCGGCGGGCCAGGAGGCGAAAGTAACCACAGCCGGAACGGTCAGCCGTGCGGTCGATGTGCCGACAGTCACGAGCTGGACCGAGGGCCGGATCGTGTTTCGCGACACGCCGATGAGCGAGGCGGTCGCCGAGGTGAACCGATATCTCACCGCGAAGGTCGTTCTGGACGCGGGGGATCTTGCGTCCGTGCCGGTCAACGGCGTGTTCAAGACTGGGGATCGGGACGCTTTCGTCGCGGCTGCCTCAGGCGTCTTCGGTTTGGAGCCGACCGCAGGTCCAGACGGATCGATTCGATTGTCGGAACGCGGAAAATAAATCTTTCGGGGCACCGGGGTCGCCCGGGGTCCCGATCACCTCCTTTTCGACGCTGTGTGGCGTCGAGGGGAGCCATGAATATGAGTCGCTTGAGTTTATTGTCCGGCAGCGCGATCGTCGCCTGTGTCGTCTCCATCAGCGTGACGGCCTGCGCCCAGGATGCGCGTGAGTTCAACATTCCGGCGGGTTCGCTGCGCGATGCGCTGAACCTGTTCGCGACCCAGTCCGACCAGCAGATACTCTTCGCCGGTGATCTCGTGACGGGCCGCACGACGCCCGGTTTGGCGGGACGCTTTGCGCCTCGTGACGCTCTTGGCCGCCTTCTCGCGGGCTCGGGGATTTCGTGGTCACAAGGCCGACCAGGCGTCATCTTCCTGAGGCGTTCGACCGAGACCCTGACCAGCGCAGAGCCTGCGACCGCCCTTGAGGATGTCGTCGTCACAGGGACGCTGTTGAAGCGGGCCGGCGACCTCGCCTCGCCGGTCATAGTGCTCGGCCGCGACGCTCTTGACCGGCGAGGGTTAGGCACAGTCGCCGAGATTCTGACGGACCTCCCGCAGAACTATGCGGGGTCCGGCACGCCGATCGTGCAGATGACGGCTTCCGATCGCCAGGGATCGAACGCCGTCAATGCGACGGGCGTCAACCTGAGGGGGCTGGGGCCGGCGTCCACCCTGACGCTCGTCAACGGTCGTCGGTTGGCTGGCACGGGCTTTCGTGGCGAGTTCGGCGATGTCTCCGCGCTTCCGTCCGCCGCCGTCGAGCGCGTTGACGTTTTGCTCGACGGCGCCTCCGCCCTGTACGGGGCGGACGCGGTCGCCGGTGTCGTGAATGTCATCATGCGAAAGGCCTTCAACGGCCAGGAAAGTCGGGCGAGAGTCAGTCTCGCCGAAGGCGGTGCGGAAGATTTCATCGTATCGCATCTGGCGGGCCGGTCATGGTCCACCGGCTCGGCCTATCTATCGTATGAATACCAGACAACGAACCCGCTGAGCTCGCTGGATCGCAACTACACCGCCACGGGCGACCTGCGGCCGTTCGGCGGCACGGACCATCGCGCGCTCTACAGTATTCCGGGCAACATCCTGATCTTCAATGCGGCGGCGGGCGCCTATGTTGCCCAGTACGCCATCAGGCCGAACGCGTCCGGCACGGCGCAGACGGCCGCGGATTTCGTTGCGGGAGGGTCCAATCTCCAGTCGATCAGCCGTGGAGTCGACCTGACGCCTGCGCTCGACCGCCATAGCGTCTACGGTCGGATCTATCAGTCTGTCGGGGATCGCCTCGAGCTGACCGCCGATGTTCGTTACAATCGCCGGACGTATGAGTTCGCAGGCGCGGCCAGTATCGGCGTGTTCAACGTCACGCGTTCAAACCCTTATTTCGTCTCGCCAACCGGCGCGGCGTCCCACATCGTCGGGTATTCGTTCCTGGCCGATCTGGGCAATACGCGCCAGACCGGCGCCTCGGAAAGCCTCGGCGTCACGGCCAGCGCGACCTATGATCTGGGCGCCTCATGGTCGCTCGATGGTTATCTGGCCGTCGCCGAGGAGCGGGGGGACGGCGCTGTTCGAGGCCGGGTCAACAGCCGCTTTCTGAATGAAGCGTTGGGGACCATCGCAGACGATCCGGCGACTTCATACCGGGCTGCGGTCGATGGATATTTCAATCCGTTCGGGTCTGGCGCCGCCAACAGCAGGACGGTGCTGGACTTCATCGGCCGTGGGTTCACGGAAAGTCATGACCGGAGCCGCGCCCAATCCGCAAATCTCCTGGCGCAAGGGCCAGTGGTCCGACTTCCGGGCGGGGACGTCCAGCTGGCTCTCGGGGCGCAGATTCGGCAGGACACCTTCGACACCCGAACCCTGACCTTCGCGGCGGCGGCATCACCCGTCGCAATCGTCACGCCCCAGGCGGAGAGAAGGGTGAGCGCCGTTTTTGCGGAGGCCCGCATCCCGCTGGTCGGGGCGGACAACGCCAGGCCCGGCGTTCGCAGCCTGGAGCTCTCGGTCGCCGGTCGGTACGAAGACTACGACGACTTCGGCTCGACCTCGAACCCCAAGTTTGGCGTGGTCTGGTCGCCGGTCGGAGACCTGGCTTTGCGGGCGTCGTGGGGAACCTCGTTTCGCGCCGCCTCGCTTCCGCAGATCCATGACGCCTCTGTCCTATCCCTCACAACGGTTCCGCGCGGCGACGGAGGGAGTGTGCTCGCCCTCTATCAATACGGCGGCAATGCCGACCTGAAGCCGGAAACGGCGGAAACCTTCACGATCGGGTTCGATTACCGTCCGCGGGGTCGATTGAACCTCAGCGCCGGCTATTTCGACACCCGGTTTACCGATCGCATCGCCCAGCCCGCGACGGAGAACCTCGCCGGTGTCCTGACCGACCCGTCGCTCGCGCCGTTCGTCACACGCGTCTCACCCGGCGCCAATGCGGCGGACCTGGCCTTGGTCCAGAGCTATATCAGCCGGCCGGATTTCGCCTTCGGGACGCTGTATCCCGCCACCAGCTACGGGGCGATCATCGACGGGCGCTGGGTCAACACCGGCGCGGTGCGGGTGAACGGATTCGACCTCTCCGCACGTTACCCTATTTCCCTGCGCGAGCATCGGATCACCCTGGATGGCTCTGCCTCCTATATCCTCGGCTACGAAAGCCAGACGACGCCCACGGCTTTGGTCCGCGAGGTCGTGGACCTGATCGGCTATCCGGTCCGGCTGCGGTCCCGGATCGGAGCCGGGTGGTCGAATGGCGACTGGAGCGCTGATCTCCACTGGAATCATGTCGGCGACTACAGGGATCGGTTAGGCGCGCGCATCGACGCTTGGAATACGGCCGATCTTCAAGCCGGATGGTCACCCTCGACCGGTGTTCTGAACGGACTTCGGTTGGCCCTGACGATCCAGAACCTCTTCGACCAAGATCCGCCCTTCTACGACGCGCCGTCCGGCTTCGGCTTCGATCCCGGGCAATCCAGCCTGATGGGACGCACGGTCGCGCTGCAGCTGATCAAGCGCTGGTGAAATCAGCGTCATGTCGAAACTGGTTTCCCACCTGCTGTGGGCCGCAATGGCGCTCGTGTGCCTCGCGCCCATGGCTGCCGCGCAAACGCGGTCTTTGACGGTCGACGATATCGTCTCCACCGAAGCCTTCGGCCGGGCCTCCCTGTCGCCCGATGGACGGTGGGGGATCTATGAGAAACGAGGCCCCTATGACGCTGCGCCGAGGTTCGATCTCGGCCCGCGCTCCCAGTGGCTAACGACCGACTTGTGGCGGGTCGAGATGGCCCGGCCAGGCGCGGCGCCCGAGCGCCTCCTGCCTGGAGAAGGACCAGGCCTGATCCGGGGGGTCTGGTCGCCGTCTGGTGAGCGCCTCGTAGTCTATCGGTTGCGTGGGAATCGGTTCGAAGTGGGCGTGGCGTCGGTGGCGAAGCGTTCCGTTCTATGGACGGGCCTGACGCCGGAGATGCCGGTGACCGGCGCCGCAGCGGAATGGGCCTCGGAAACCGAGCTTGTGCTCATGGTCAGGTCGGATGGAAGCCTGCCGTGGTTGCTCCGCTACTATGACGGCAGCCAGGCTGCCATGATGGATGCCTGGCGCACCACGGCCATAGGCCAGCGCCCGTCGCGCACGGTGATGCAGGCCGACGCCGGCGTGGCGTTTGCCGAGACCCCCGTGCCGCCGCTGGCACTGACCTTGCTGGACGTCACGGCCGGGACTCAGCGCATCCTCGCAACGGGCGCGCTCAAGGACTTCTCGATCGCGCCGACCGGACGACGACTGGCGCTGATCCAGGGGGGCGAGCTCGTGCCCGTTCGACCTGAGACGATCGTCCAGATGGACACGCCCATGCGCCAGCGCCTGAGCTTCGTTGATCTTGAGACCGCGCGGATTACGGCCTTGGAACTCTCGCTCGACATCGCGCCGCATCTCCTCAGATGGTCGCAAGACGGGCGGGAGGTGCTGGTCTGGGCGCGCCGTGACGGAGACGCATGGACCGATGGAGCACTTTTCCGGATCGGCGGCGCCAGTTCGATATCCGCAGTGCCACGCGGTGATCTTCAGGTGCGGCCGGCCAACGGGGGTATAGATACCTTGCGGGGCGTCCAGGCCGACTGGATGGGTGACATACCCGTCCTCTACGCCCGCCGCCCCGACAGCGACCGCTTCGACTGGTATGCGCTTGAAGACACGACGCCCCTTCCGCTCACGGCTCTCCTGGCGGCCCCAGCAGGGCGGATCGCCGCGGTCACGCCGCAGAGTGTCTTCATGTTCGGAGACGGCGCGCTCTGGCGAGGAGACGGATCGGGCCTTGATCGCGTCACGTCCACCGATCACTCCGTCGCCGAGGTCGTGATTGGCGACATCGAGAAGCCCTTTCGTCTCAAGGTCAACGACGCGCCGCGACAGGACTGGGTTGCAGCTCTTTCTCCCGATAGCGTGAACCTTGGCATTTCCGCAGACGGTGTCGTGTCGCCCCTCGCCCAACGCACGCAGACGTCTGACCCGCGCGTCCTGGCCGCGACCCGAACAGCGGCGTTGGTCCTGCGTCATGACGGCCTGGTCGAGACCTTGAGCCTCAGGACCTCGGAGGCCGAGCACGACATCGACCAGACCAATACAGGCCTGACCCAGGTCGAGCTCAGCCGTCCGGTCGGCGTCGATCATAAAGACGCCTTCGGCCGGCCCGCGCGGAGCTGGCTTTTTCTGCCGGGGAACACAGCTCCTGTCCGGGGACTGGTAGTCGATGTCTATCCGGGCTCCGTGGATTCGGGCGCCTGGACGGGGCCGCTCAATCTGACCTACGGCCTTCGGGCCCAGGTCCTGGCGGGGGCGGGTTTCGCGGTGTTGAGCCCGGCCATTCCGATCGATCACGCAGACGCGACGGGAGCAGACTTCTATGTCCGCAGCGTCGATGCGGCTGTCGACGCCGCGTTGGAGTCGCATCCGGAGCTTCCAGGAAATCGGATCGCGGTGATGGGCCACAGTTTTGGAGGCTATGTCGCCCTGGCGATCGCAACGCGGTCCTCGCGATACAGGTCCTACATTTCGTGGGCGGGGATGAGCGAGATGTTCTCGCAGTGGGGCGAGTTCGTCCCGGTGACGCGTAGCCTGGCGGAGGACCGTCATATGATGCGCAATCAACAAGGCTGGCTGGAGACCGGGCAGGGTGGGCTGAACGGGCCGCCGTGGAACGACATACAGGGCTACGTCGACAGCAGCCCCTATCTCGCGGCTGACCGCATTCAGGCCCCCGTGATGCTGATCACGGCCGACCGCGACTTCGTTCCAATGTCGCAAGCGGAGCTGATGTTCAGCGCGCGGTATCGGCTGGGCGGCAAGGCGCGTCTGTTGACCTACTGGGGCGAGGACCATGCGGTCTGGAGTCCGGCCAACATCCGCGATCTCTATGCGCAGATTTTCGACTGGCTGGATGACACCCTGGCCATGCCGGCAGGCGTCAGGCCGGACGCACAAGACGCGCTTCCCACGTCCGCACCCAGGCCTCGAACGCAGCAGCGACCATGATTTCTCCGTAGTGGCCACGCCACATCAGGTTTTCCCGGGTCAGCAGGATCTCGGCGCCGGCTCGATCAAGGATCCCCGTGGCCGCCAGCCGCCCGTCGAGAAGCCAGGGGCGCATGACGTCGAGGCTGTTCAGAATCATCCGGCCGTAGATTCGCGTAAGGTTGCCCTTGGATCGCCGCCTCACGATCAGCTCGGGAAGCCGGTCACGAAAAGCATGACGCGCGAGACCCCGGTCGCGACCGCCCAACGTCATCATCGGTGCCGGAATGGACAGGCAGGCCTCGATTACCGGCTGGGCGCAGAGGGGGTTGAGCACATCGATCGTCTCGGTCTGGAGAGAGGGCGCGTGCCGGGAGATGTTGTCGATCACCCCGGCGATCTGCAATCTCTTCGCGGGTCCAATGTCCTCCCCGGCGGCGAGCCAGGGGTGTAGTGTCCGCTCGCCCGCCGAATGTCCGAGGAGGCCGTCGTCCCTGGACGGCGGTCGGCTTCCTTGTCGATGATAGCGCCGCGCCTCCCGGACCATCGACCAGATCGAGATCTCGTTCAGCGCCGCCAGATTGAGCACGTCAGGATGGAGGAGGGATCGCAGGCCTCTGCTGCGCCACAGGTCCGTGAATACGTCCGTCGTCGCGCCCTGCACGAAGATGGAGTCGCCGCCTTTACCGGTCATGATGGCCGTGGCGCCGGCATCCTCCACCCGTTGCGCCCAATCCAGATCATGATGCACGTCCAGCCCGTTTATCCCCGGACGCCAGTCCCCGGATATGCGCATCAACCCCGCTTCGGTGACAGGCGCCGAAGCCAGGGGAACGCTGACCGGCGAGATGCCCAAACGGTCGGCCAGGGCGGCGACGAAGGGACGTTCATCGGACTCTGGTGTGTCTCCATGGGCGTTGAGCCAAAGGCGGACATTCCCGGACTGCTGATGCACGAGGCTCGACGCGACGATGCCGGAATCCAGGCCGCCTGAAATCTCTGACGCCATGGCTGGCGGCAGACCGGCCAGACCGGACACGGCTTCATCGACCGCGCTTCGCAGGCGGGTCCCCGCCGTGTTCGGATCAAGCCTGCTTTCTCGAGAGCGCTTTACAAACAGGGCGGGCGACCAAAGTGGCTCGGCGGGCGTCTCCAGAGGAAACGCCTGAAACGCGCCAGGGGGAATAGAAATGGGGCCATCGAGCGGGAGTGCGCCAGAAGACATCAGGGGATCGCGCAGCGCTCGCGCCAGGCATTCGAAGTCGATGCGCCACGGTGGAGAGAGGCGGCGAAGCAACCAATCTGGGGCGCTGGACGCGACGAGCGTAATCTCCTCCTGCATCCAGGTCACACACTCCCGCGCGCCCGAGGGGTCCCGGAGAACGGCCGTAACCTCACCGGCTCCGGACAGCCGGATGCCGACGTAACGCCCCCAGAACCGGGCGACTAGTTTTCGCTCGTAGGAAAAGGGATCGTCGCCAATATCGAGCAAGACTGGACTGCGGCGGTTGAACACGTCCCCAATCAGAGTCCAGGCGCCGACCCCAAGCGTTTTTGGGGCGTGCGGTCCGCTGACCGCCAGCCAGGTGTTGGGGGCGAGGTCGGAGACGGCCATCCCGGCGATGCGGGCGTCGTCTTTCAAGGCTCTGGACCGCTCGCTCGCGACGGGGGCGCTGACGACAAGGTATTCGCCCACCTCAGACCACCATAATGGGGGTGTAGTTGCTGACGCGGGCGAGGGTGTCGCCAACGACCATGTCATCGATTTGAAGCCAGCAATGGGCTCCGAACGGCCATGTGCGGACACCGAACACCCAGTCGGCGTGGATTCCTCTTCCGGCGAGAACACGTTTCAATATGAAGGCCCGTTGCAGGCACTCTCCCTCTCCGGGAACCCAGGTTACTGCGTGCTTGTAAGCCCCAAACGCTTGGGCGGATGTCGTGCGTCGACCTCGAATATCCGGTGGCCTGATCGCGGCGGCGACGAGTTGCTCCAGGGTCTTGCGCCGAAAGACCTGCGTGGCTTCCAGGATCTGCAAGGCCGCCCAAAGCGTCTCGATCGGCGACGTCTTGTGTGATCCTGAGAGCTCAAGCGTCGGGGTTTTGGATGCGCGCCGCTGGCGGTCTATGAACCCTCGCACGGCGATGTCTGCCGCCACCAGATCCTCCGTTGGCCCATCAGGTCCTAGGATAAGGCGGCCATCGGGCTGCGGATGTAGCCATGTGCCGGCATCCAGCAGGCAAAGATATCGATCCGCCTTCAGATCAAGGACGACAACGTCCTCGTAGACTTTGCAGAGATAGACATCTTCAGCCGCAGACACAGCGTCGGGCGTATGGCGGGACGTGTGCTTTGAGGCGGCGGGATCGATCACAGGCCCGCCCCTCTCAACCTGGAGGAACACGCGTATTGAGCAGGGAAATCTCAAGATAGGAGCCGAGCCCATCGCGTGTCAGCACGGATGCGGATCCGAAGGTGACAATATGAAGATTGGAGGCGCGCATGGTCTGTTCTCGTCTTGAAGTTTTGAGCCTGCGATCAAGGCCCTGCTTGAAAGTGGACACTGGCAGCCGGTTGCGGACGGCCGCTGACGCGACCGTCCGCGCCGGCGCTCAGCCCTCGGCCGTGCGGCTCTGGATGACGTTCATTTCCAGGAACGGCCCGGGCAGGGTGTCGCGGGTCAGGGCCTTGGCGCTGCCGAAGCTGACCAGGCGCAGTTTGGTGGTCTTCATCTCGGTCTCCTTTGGTTGATCGCCACGGATGTGGCGCAACCAGTGAGCGCGCGGATGCTCCACTTGCAAAGCTATATCTGGAGTATATTCGGGCTATATCCGGAGTATATTCGGGACTTAGCGCCCCGGGTTGGGGCGTTTTGACCGAATGTCGGCCGAGCCCTGCTCGATCCATTTGCGGGCAGGGTCACCGCCTTGCAACGTCTGAGCCAGCGCCTCGAACATATGCACGATCGCGGCGATGAGGGTGCGGCTGTCGAGGGCCTGGATGCCGTCGCCGAGCAGACTATCGAACTGTTCGAGCCCTATGGTGTAGATAGCCCCCATCTGGTTCTCGGCGCACCGGCGGGCGTGCTCCGGCGATCCGATCGCCACCGCCATCAGGATCGCCTGGGCGTCGCTTCGCGTGGCGGCGGCGAAACGGTGAATATAGTCGAGGTTGAGCCGGGTCTCTCCGGCTTCAAAACGGGCATAGGTCCGCAGGGCGATCCGCATCTCGGCGGCCGTCTCACCCTTTGTCATCCGGCGGTGGCGGCGGAGCGACTTGAGGGTCGCCGAGAGCAGCGCGCCGTCGTTTCGGGGCTCTGGTTCGTCTCCACCCATCCGCGCATACCCTTCCGCCAGTCAACGTGGAATCAGTCCGTCTCCTGATCGACGATCATGTGTATCGGAGGCAAAGCAAACAGGGAAATAGGCCGCAAACTGGCATCTTTTGCGGCGGCTTCTGACCGGTCTTCGGACGATTTTCGGCACGATGGGATCGCAGCTCGGCGCAACTCATTGGCGAGGCGTCACCCGGCTCCATAGTGCGGGTCTTGCCATCGGAGTCAGCGTTGAACCGCAAGCACGATCCCTTTACCCAAGCCCTTGAAAGCCTCCGCGCCCGCGCGGAGCAGGGCGCTTTCACGCCGGGCGCGCCTGTGGTGATCATCGAGGAGGCGCGACGTCTGGGGTTGTCGCCTACCCCGGTGAGAGAGGCGCTGGGGTGGCTGTGCGGGTTTGGACTCATGGAACGGGCCCCTATGGGCGGCTTCCTGGCGCCACGGCTGGACCCCGCCCTCGTCCGTGATCGGCTCGCCTTTCGACTCGTCTGTCTGGAGACGAGTCTCAATGGGCTCGATCGGGCTCCTCGACCCGTCGATCGCGGATCGCGACCGTCGCCGGTCTGCCGCAGCCTAGCCGAGCAGATGCTGCGAGCTGTTAGGAGCACGGGGAACGCAGCCATGGTGGACGCCTACCAGCGGGTCAACAGCCAGTTGGTCCAGTTCGCCGGCGTCGAGCGCCAGGTCTTCGGAAATGTCGACGAAGAAGCCGACGCCCTGGTTCGGCTGTTCAAGCAGTCGACGAGTTCGGATCTCGTGGAGGCCTTGGCCGTCTATCACAACCGGCGCATGGACGCCGCACCCCTGCTGATCCTCGAAGCCGAGGCTGGCCGGGCTGTCCGGCCTCCGGACTCCTGAGGTGTGGACGAAGCTGACAGGATTGGGGCTCGGTCTCGTAGTGGGTGCCCAGGCCGCGACTGAGATGTTCGCATGGACGTACCAGTGGTCAGACGCTCTGGGACCGGCCTGGCGGATCGGCCCCGACCTCGCCCTGTATCCCCCTTGGGCCATCTTGCAATGGCGGACCGCCTTCGGTGCGGAGGCGCAGGCGGCGATGTCACGGTGCGCTCCTCTGATCCTGCTCGGCGGTATCTCGGGACTGGGACTAGGGGCGTTGGTTGGCCAGAGGCCCCATCGCCGTATCCGAGGCTGGGGCAAGCTCAAGGACGCCAGGGACGCAGGTTTGACGGCCGTTGGCGGCTGCATCCTCGGTGTTCTCGGGCGAAAGGTTCTCGCCACGACGGACCTCCGTCCCAGCCTCGTGACCGGCGGCACCCGGTCGGGCAAAGGGCGCGGCCATGTGATGCCGACGCTGTTGTCGTGGAACGCCAGCGTGCTGGTTCATGATCCCAAGCGGGAGCTCTGGCGGCTCAGCAGCGGCTGGCGCGCCCGATTTAGTCACGCCCTTTATTTCGATCCGCACGACCCGGCCTCGGCCTGCTGGAACCCGCTCGCCGAAATCCAGCCAGGCCCCAGCGAACTGGCCCACGTCCAGCGTCTGGTCTCGATACTGGCCGACCCCGGCGGCGCCCGCGACGACGAGGCGATCTGGGACAAGGCGGCGTCGGAGATCCTTGAGGCCGCGATCCTGCACGTTCTCTATACCGCCGAGGACGCCGACAAGACCCTACTCAAGGTCCGAGAGATGCTCGCCGATCTCGACGCCGCCGCCGAGGTCATGACCCGGGCGTTGCATCGGCCGGGGTCGAACGGAGAGCCGGAGACCCATCCTTTCATCGCCACGGCGGTCAAGGGCTACGCGGCGATGCACGACCGTTTCCGAACCTCGGTTCAGGGGACGGCGCGCTCCTACCTCAAATGGCTGGCGGGCGAGGACATCGAGCGTTCGCTATCCCGGTCAGATTTTTCCATGGGCGATCTGATGTGCGCCGAGGCGCCCTTGTCCCTCTACGTCCAGGTCGCCCCAGCTGACGCCGCAGCGCTCAGGCCGCTGGTCCGTCTATTCTTCTACGCCGCCGCCCAGGCCCTGACGGTACGGGAAACCGAGGCCGCCGACGGGCGACCCAAACGCCACAACCTTCTCATGCTGATGGACGAATTCCCGCTGCTTGGAAGGGTGAGCTTCTTTGAGAAATCCTTGCGGCTCCTCAGCGGCTACGGGGTCAAGGTGATGTTCGTCGCCCAGTCTCTCAACGACATCGTCGAGACCTATGGCGTCAACAATACGATCCTCGACAACCTGCATGTGTACACCGCCTTCAGCGCGCTCGATCCCCTGACCCAGGACAAGGTCTCGAAGCTGACCGGGTCGGTGCTGGAGACGCGGACCAGCCGGAGTTCGCCGGCGGGTCTGGCGGCCGGCCGGAGCTCGGTGTCGCGCTCCCAGATCGAGCGGCCGCTGCTGGAGCCCGGTGAGGTCCGGGCTCTTCCGGACGACATCCAGCTCGTCTTCGCTGCCGGCGCCCGGCCTCTGCGGACGACCAAGCTCCTCTATGATGTTCGCGAACCCTTTCGCACGCGGGCGCGCGACGTCGCGCCCGACCAGGCCGCACGTCTGGATGCGCCGCCGGGAGCTCCGAACCCGTGGACGGGTCGCCGCAGTCTGGGCGAGGACGCCGAGGCCTCGTTGCCGCTGTTCAAGGAGGTGGCGGCGGCGATGGACGACAAGAAGGTCGCGGCCCGCGTGGCCGACATCTACGGACGGGTGGCGCAGGAGATGGCCGCACAGGACGCGGCTCTCGATCATTTGCGAGGACTGAGCGATGGCTAGGAAAGAAGCGGCGAGCGCCCGCGTGCAGGTTTATCTGACCGATCCCAAGATCGTGTCCGGTCTCAATCGGGAGGCCCGCAGCGGCAAGATGCCGCTCAGCCAGGCGGCGGGACGCGCCATCGCACGCGGTCTGCAGAAGAGCCCCCAGGCCGACCCCGAGGATCGTCTGCTGCAGCTCGAACGGTCCCTGCGCGACCATATGAGATCCACCGCTCGCGACATGCAGATCGTTCAAGAGCTTTTGATTGAGGTGGCGCGCGCCTTCTTCGTTCGGCTCCCCGACGCAATCGTCGATGAGGACCCCACGGTTCAGGCGGCCGTCGATCGTCGCATCGAACGTCTATTGGACGCCACGGCGGCACGCATCGTGGCCGGGAGGACCGACCGCTCTGTGCCTGACGAAGACCGGTCTTTCGGCCAGACCAACTGATGGCCGCGCATCCCATCATCGCCGAACGCAAGCTCGAGGCGCTCCGCCATGCCTTGGGCGACACCGTCCTGGCCGCCCTGGTCGAGCCGGCGGTGGTCGAGATCCTCGCCAACCCCGACGGCCGTCTGATCCTTGACCGAAGCGGCGAGGGGCGGCGGGATACAGGATCGACCCTGTCGGCCGAATCGAGGGAACGGGTCATCCGGCTGATCGCCGACTATGTCGGCGAAACCGTCACCCGTGACGATCCTCGACTTGCAGGGGTTCTGCCCGGGACCGGAGAGAGGTTCCAGGGGATGCTACCGCCCGTCACGAGCGCGCCTGCCTTTTCGATCCGCAAACGGCCCTCGGTGATCTGGGGCCTGGACGACTACGTCCGCGACGGCTCCATGACCGAACAACAGGCCGCCGTGTTGCGTCGGGCCGCGGAGGAGCGGCTCAACATATTGATCTCGGGCGGCACCGGATCGGGCAAGACCACCCTTGCCAACGCCGTGCTCGCCGAACCGGCCTTCGCCCAGGACCGGGTCTTCCTGGTCGAGGACACGCCCGAGCTCCAATGTTCGGCCTGGGACACGGTGTCGGTTCTGACGCGTCGGCAACCGATCCCGATTGGTGTGGTCGACCTGGTGCGAGATGCGCTGCGGATGCGCCCGGATCGCATCGTCGTCGGCGAAATGCGGGACGGGGCGGCGGCTCTGGAGACACTCAAGAGCTGGAACACGGGCCATCCCGGCGGCCTTTCGACCATCCACGCAAACTCGGCCGACGATGTACTACGTCGCGTCGAGGACCTGATCGCGGAGGTGTCATCGCGCACGCCGCGCCGGGCGATCGCCCAGGCGGTCGATCGGATCGTCCATATCCGTCGCACCGATAGCGGACGACGGGTCGCAGCCGTGCTCGGCGTTGAGCCGTCCGGTGACGACGGTTACGCCATCAGCCTTCTGGCCTGACCGCGACCCCGGAGGGTCCTCCTTTCCGTCCGGGTCATCGGCGAGAGGTGTTCGCGGGCATCAAGAGTCGGCCTTAAACCCCAAAAGTCCGCAGAAGGGCGCGCTTAAACCGCGCGAATCCTGTATGAAGCCTGCGGAGCCCGTTGCTATGCCCAGAAATCCCCTTGCCGATCTGCCGGAAGTCTTCCTCTCGACCACGGCGCTTTCGGATGCCGTGGCCCGGGCCCGCGCTCAGGGCTTGGTGCGTCAACTTGGCCCCCGGCTCTATACGCGCAATCTGATCGACGCGCCGGAAACCATCATTCGCCGACACCTGTGGCAGGTCGTTGCAGCCTATATGCCGGATGCGCTGATCGCGGACCGGACGGCCATCGAGAACGCCCCCGCAGCCGACGGGTCGGTCTTCGTCGTCTCCGCCCGGAAGCGTGAGGTGGTCTTGCCCGGACTGACAATACGACCGCGTAGAGGGCCGCCGCCGCTGGACAGCGATCGACCTTATATCGGCGGTCTCCACCTGTCGTCGCTGGCCCGTGCCTATCTCGATAATATAGCGCCGTCCCGTCGCCGCACCGGCGAAGTCAGCCGCACCTTGTCGCGCGCCGAGTTGGAGACCCGACTCGACGACATCGTGCGCCGCGCCGGCGAGGCGGCGTTGAACGCTCTGCGCGACGAGGCTCGCCGCATCGCACCGGCCTTGAACCGTGATAACGAGATGATCGAACTGGATCGCCTTATCGGCGCCCTGCTCGGCACACGCGAGGCGCCGCTCGAGACCCATCGTGCGAAGGCGCGGGGAGGCGGGGCGCCCTATGACCCGGACCGGATCAAACTCTTCGAGGCCCTCTATTCCGAGCTGCGGGCCACCGCGCCGGCCATGCGGCAGGCGCGGGAGCGGTCCGGCGAGGCCCGCGCGACCCTGGCCTTCTTCGAGGCCTATTTCTCCAACTTCATCGAAGGGACGGAGTTCGCCGTGGGCGAAGCGGCGGACATCGTATTCAACAACGTCATCCCGCCCGAACGGCCGGCCGACGCACACGATGTGCTCGGCACATGGCGCATCGTCTCCGATCCCGTCGAAATGGGGCGCCGCCCTCGCACGCCCGAGGAACTGACGACCCTGCTGAAATCGCGGCATGCCACCCTGATGGGCGCTCGCCCGGACAAGGGCCCGGGTCAGTTCAAGCGTGAAGCCAATCGGGCCGGACAGACATTCTTTGTCTTGCCTGATCAGGTCGAGGGCACATTGGCCCAGGGGTTCGACCTGTACCGCGGCCTTGAAACGCCATTCGCCCGCGCCGTGTATATGATGTTTCTCATCTCCGAGGCGCACCCGTTCGCCGACGGCAACGGACGCATCGCCCGCATCATGATGAACGCCGAGCTTGTGGCCGAGAGCGAAGAACGACTGGTCATTCCCACGATCTTTCGCAGCAACTATCTGAGCGCCCTGAAGGCTCTGTCGAACGTCGGCAATCCTCGACCTTTGGTCAGGACGCTAGACTTCGCCCAGCGCTGGGTCGCCTCCTTGCCCTGGACAACGCTCGCTGAAACCCAAGGCCCCCTCCGCGAGACCAACGCCTTCATGGATCCGGGTGTGGCCGACGACGCCGGGATCCGCCTGCAAATCTACGACGGATTAGCCTAGCCCTGATGCCGATCTGGACGACTACGCCGTCTCATCGAGGGCCTGTTCACCGAGGTTTCGTCGCGCACGCCAGGTCGAGCGATCGCCCAGGCGGTCAATCGGATTGTCCACATCCGCCGCACCGCCGCCGGACGACAGGCCACGGTCATCCTCGACAGCGTGCCCTCGGCTGACGGCGATGACGCGACCAGAGTCCTGACCTGAGGCCAATCTTCTACCCGCAATTGAGGCGGCTTCCTTCAGCAATGAGCGCTGTCGGGCTTGGCGCGCAAGTCTCCGCAAGTCGTCACCAAAGTTAGATCGACTGTCGGATGGCAAGTCGTCGCAAGTCATATTCTGAGTCATTACGAGTTGTCTGACAGTTGTCAGCAAGTCGCGTAAAATAATCGATCCACAGAGTTGACAACCTGTGGATATATTTGCTTGCAATGTGGTGCGTCTCGCTGAGACGCGCTGAACACAGGAAGCAAGACATGCGTAGAAGACTTGGGCGCCGCCTGTTCGGCGCGATGATGACGTGCGGCCTGATGATGGCCGGCCCGGCCTTGGCCGGAGGTTCGGGAATGCCGTGGGAGGGGCCGCTCCAGCAGGTGGTCCAGTCCATCACCGGGCCCGTGGTCCAGGCCGCGGCGGTGGTCGCGGTGGTCATCTTCGGCGCCGGGATCGCGATGAGCGAGAACGGATCCTCGATGAGGCGCGGCTTGGGCATCATGTTCGGCCTCTGCATCGCCTTCGCCGCCTCTACCTTCTTCCTTGATTTCTTCGGCTTCGCCGGCGGGGCGGAGATCGGATGATGGCCGGCTCCCTCCAGGACGGCCGACCGGAGGGCTGGGACCTTCCGGTCGCCCAGGCCCTGACCGAGCCGGTCCTTATGGCCGGTATGCCCCGGGACTACGCCATCGCCATGGGAACCATCGCCGTGGTGCTCGGTCTGGCCCTGCGAATCTGGTGGCTTGGCCTTCTTTGGTGGGCCGTCGCTCACGCGATCGGCCTGTGGGCGGCCAGGGCCGATCGCCGGTTTTTCGACGTGCTTCGGCGACATCTCGCCCTGCCTGGCCACCTGGACGCGTGAGGTCCCGATGCGTTTTCTCGAAGAGCATCGCAGACGGCCGGCGGCTCTCGCGGACCACCTCCCCTGGGCCGCTCTCGTGGCCCCCGGTGTGGTCCTGAACAAGGACGGCTCCTTCACCACCGGCTTCCGGTTCCGGGGACCGGACCTTGAATCCTCGACCGAGGACGAGCTGATGGCCGTCCGGGCGCGTCTGAACAATGCGCTCAAGCGGCTCGGGACGGGCTGGTGCTTGCATATGGAGGCGCGGCGGCGCGAGGCCGCCTCATATCCCGAGAGTGCTGTCGACCTGGACGTCGCATGGCTTCTTGACGAGGAGCGCCGGAGCCGGTTCGAGGCGGGCGATCCCGCCTTCGAGACCGATTTTCGGCTGGCCCTGACCTGGCTCCCGCCGGCCGACGAGACGCGTCGAATGGAACGCTGGCTGTTCGACGGCCTGGCCAAGGGCGGCGCGGACTGGCGCCAGGCCCTGGCGGTCTTCACCCGGGAGGCGGCGACCACGCTCGACCTCCTGTCGGACGCCCTTCCCGAGATCGATCCGCTCGACGACACGGACCTGCTGACCTGGTTGCACGACTGCGTGTCGCCGAGAACCTTCCCCGTCGCCGCGCCTGAGTCTCCGATGTTTCTCGACGCCTGGCTGGCCGACGCCGACCTCTCGGGCGGCATCGCTCCGCGTCTCGGCGACCGCTGGCTCAAGGTCGTGTCGGTGCGCGGCCTGCCGTCCGTCACCCGGCCCGGTTTGCTCGATGCGCTCGGCGCCCTTCCATTTCCCTACCGCTGGACGGCGCGCTGGATCGGTCTCGACAAGCCGGAAGCCGAGCGCGAGATCGTCAAGCTGAGGAAGCGCTGGTTCGCTAAGCGCAAGGGTGTCGGTGTCCTCCTTCGCGAAGCCATCACCAAGGAAGAGGTGCCACTCCTTGACACCGACGCCGCCTCCAAGACCGAGGAGTGCGACGGAGCCCTGGCCGCCTTGGGGGCTGAGGCCTGCGCTTTCGGCTATCTGACTCTGACGGTGACCGTGCTCGACGCGACTGAGGCCGGCGCCGCCGCCAAAGCCCGGGCGATAGAAGCCGCCCTAAACGCTCAGGGGCTGTTGGCTCGGATCGAGGACCTCAATGCCGTAGAGGCCTGGCTCGGCTCCCTGCCGGGCGAGCCCTATGCCGATGTCCGCCGGCCGCTCGTCTCGACGCTGAATCTGGCCGATCTGTTGCCGGTCTCGGCGGTCTGGGCCGGGCCGGCCATGGACCTCAACCTCGATGGACCGCCGCTGGCCACAGCCCGCACGACAGGCTCGACGCCGTTCCGGCTGGTGCTTCACGTTGGGGATGTCGGCCACGCCATGGTTGTGGGGCCGACCGGCTCGGGCAAGAGCGCGCTGCTGTCCTTCCTGGCCCTGCAGTGGTTCCGCTACCCGGGCGCGCGCGTGGTCTTCTTCGACAAGGGCCGTTCAGCTCGGGCCGCGACACTCGCCGCGGGCGGTTGCTGGCGCGCGCTGGAGCCCGGCGCCCGGTTTTCGCTCCAGCCTCTGGCGGGCATCGACCAGGAGATCGAACGGGCCTGGGCGTCGGAATGGATCGCCGAAACCGTCCGCCTCGCAGGGCTGGAGCCTGTGCCCCGGATACGGGAAGAGATCTGGGCGGCGCTCGCGGCCCTGGCCGACGCCCCCGTGGCGCAGCGCACCCTGACGGTCTTCTGCGCCCTGGTTCAGGACAAGGCTGTGGCAGCGGCGCTTGAGCCCCTGACGCTCAAAGGTCCGCACGGCGCCCTGCTCGACGGAGAGGGCGAGGCGCTGGTCCCCAGTCGCTTCGACACCTTCGAGTTGGAATCCCTGATGGCCACGCCCTCGGCCGTGGCTCCGGTCCTCTCGGCGCTCTTCCATCATCTGGAGCGCAGCTTTGACGGCCGACCCACCTTGCTGGTGCTCGACGAGGCCTGGCTGTTTCTCGGCGAGACGGCATTCGCGGCCAAGATCCGGGAGTGGCTCAAGACACTCCGCAAGAAGCGGGTCGCCGTGGTGTTCGCGACCCAGAGCCTGGAAGACGTCGCGTCCTCGCCGATCGCGGCCAGTCTGATCGAGAGCTGCCCGACCCAGGTCTTCCTGCCCAACCCCCGCGCGCTCGAACCGTCTTCGGCCCGCCTGTATCAGGGGTTCGGCCTGAGCCGGCGCCAGCTCGAGCTGATCGCCTTCGCCACGCCCAAGCGGGCCTACTACTGGCGCCAGCCGCGCGGCCGACGCCTGTTCGACCTGCGCCTGACCGGTGTGGCCCTCGCTCTGTGCGGAGCCAGCGCGCCGGAAGACCAGACCCTCATCGATGACATCCTCGCAGCCTCCGGAGTGGCCGGATTCGCGCGGGAATTTCTCACAGCCAAGGGAGTGTACAATGTTGATGCTGTTTTCGACGCCTTCGCCCGACCGCTTGCGGCCGAATAGACCGGTCCAGATCCTGGCCGCCGGCCTCGTCGCCGTCGGCCTGCTTGCGACCGCGACCCCCGTTCCCGCGCAACAGGTCGTCTTCGACCCCCGCAACCATATCGAAAACGCCCTTCAGGCGGCGCGTCAGCTTGAGAGCCTGGCCAATGAGGCCAAGAGCCTTGCGGCTTCGCCCTACAGCCATCTGACCGGGAACAGTCAGTCCTTGCGCGACATGGCCGAACTGGCCCGCACGGCGCGCGGGATCGCCAGCTCGGTCAGCGGTTTGGAGCAACAGTTCCAGACCCTCTATCCCGACGACCTGTCCGGTTCGGACATGCTGCGGCTTCTGGAACAGGGTCAGGCCCGGACCGCCAACGCGCGGCGAACGGCCGAGGATGTGGCCCGCACGGCGGCCGAGCTCGAACGTCTTGGACAGGGACGCAATCAGCGGCTGACGGGCGCCCTCTCGGCCAGCGAGGCCGCTTCAGGCCAGACCGCCGCGATCCAGTCCTCCAACCAGATGCTCGCTGTCCTCGCCGAGGATCTGGCGGCGTTGCGCACCATCATGCTGGCCCAGTCCCGGCTTCTGGCCGAGGCGACGGCCAGAGACGCCGCGACCCAGGCCTCGGGGGACGAGGCCCGTCGCCGCCGCTGGGCGGGCTCGGCCGGAACACCCGCCGCACCGACCTTCGATCCCCTGTCGCACGCGCGGGACTGAGGAGCGGAACGATGTCGGTCGGAGTGGAAACCCCCAATGAGCTGATGGTGGTGTTCTCAAACACCATCTCGGCCGGGTTCGACGCCCTGCACGGCGCGGTCAATGGCGTCTTCGGCCTGCTGATCGTCCTGGTCGTCGCCCTGACCGGCATCCAGTGGGCGATGTCTTCCAATCGGGAGGTTCTGGCCTCAGGCTTCGGCAAGGTGCTGCTGATCGGGGCCTTCGCCTGGCTGATCAACGACTGGCAACAGCTGTCCGAGACGATCTACGCCGGCTTCATTGAACTGGGGCTGACCGCCGGCGGCGGTTCGCTCAGCCGGGCCGATTTCCTCAACCCCGGCGCGATCCTGGCCCAGGGCTGGGAGATCGTGAAGGCGCTCGGAGAGACGCCCGCGCCGGTCGACAATCCGCTCGACGTGGTCGGCAACATGGCCGACGCCCTGATCCTGGGCCTGGCCATGATCGGCATCATGCTGGCCTTCGCCGTGCTCGCCCTGCAGATCATCGTGGCCCTGCTGGAGTTCAAGATCGTCACTCTCGGCGGCTTCATCCTTCTGCCCTTCGGCATCTGGAACAAGTCCGCCTTCCTGGCCGAACGGCCCTTGGGTTACGTCGTGTCGTCGGGCCTCAAGGTCCTCGCCCTGGCCATCGTCATCTCCGGGGCCAGGACCGTCTTCGACCAGCTCCAGCCCTCCGCCAATCCCGACATCTACGAGGCGTTGAGCATCCTCGTCGCCTCGATCCTTTTGGCCATGCTGGCGATGTTTATCCCCAATCTGGCCTCGGCCCTGGTCACGGGCGGGCCGGCCCTGGGCGCCGGGGCCGCCATCACGGCCGGAATCGCCGTCGGCGGCAGCGCCGCCCTGGCTGGAGCCGGGGTCGCGGGTGCGGGCACGGCGGTCGCAGGCGGCGCAGCGAAGATGTCTGGCCCGGCCCGGGCTGCGGCCGGGGCAGGGGCGGGCCGGTCTCCGACCCCGCCGATGTCGCCTCCGCCGTCCACGCCTCCCAAACCCTCCAATGACAATCCGTCGCCGTCCGGCCCGCGTCGACCATCGGGCGGGGCGATGTCAGCCGCGCCGACATTTCCCTCCAGCGGCGTCTCCGAACCTGCGGTCGTCTGGCAGCCTCGCCAAACGTCGGGATCGCCTTCGGGAGAAGCGTCGGGATCCGGCGGCGCGGCCAACGACGGCGCCGGTGCCGGGGCGCGGCCTGGGCGACCGGCGGAAGAGATCGTGGCGGAGGCCCAGGCCGCCCGATCCGATTTCCATCGGGCCGCCGCTCGGTCGGCTTCGTCCGGCGGATCGAGACCGCCGGCGCGCGCCCAGGCCCTGCAAGCCTTCTTCGTCGCCAACGCCGGCCGCGGGCTCATGCCCGCCGGTGAGACCAGCGGCGTCCTGTCTCCCAACCTGAGAACCGAGGAGTCTTGACCATGCACCCCTTCTTTCGTCCCAAACGCGCCTTGGCCTCGGCGCCCGAGACGACCCCCTATCAGCGCGCCGGCCAGATCTGGGACGACCGGATGGGGCTGTCCCTGGCCCATGCCCGGAACTGGCGCCGTGTCGCCGTCGCCAACCTCGTCCTAGCCGGTTTCCTTGGCGCGGGCTGGTGGGTCCAGGCCGACCGGGCCGTCGTCAAACCCTTCGTGGTCGAGGTCTCCGATCTCGGACAGACCCAGAGGATCACGGCGATCGGCGGCCGCTACGAACCGACCGAAGCCCAGATCGGCCACGCTCTCGCGGGTTGGGTGCGTGACGTCCGCTCCAAGTCGATCGACCCGATCGTCATCCGGCAGAACTGGCTCAGGGCCTACGACCTGATGACGCCCAAGGCGGCGAGCTTCCTCAACGCCTGGGCCCAGACCCACGACCCTTTCGCGGAGGTGGGGCGCGAGGCCGTCAACGTCGAGGTGCTCAATGTCGTGCGGCGCACCGAGCGGACCTACGATCTGCAGTGGCGCGAGACCCGTTTCGTCAACGGCCAGCAGGCCGGCGTCGAGCGCTGGCGCGCGCTGATCACCACAACGACCCAGCCGCCCCGCACCGAGGCCGAGCTGATGAAGAACCCCCTTGGACTGAAAATCGAGGACGTATCATGGACCCCCGACGCTTCCTGATCCTGGCCGGCCTGGGCCTCAGCCTGTCCGGCTGCGCCGTATTCGGCCGAACGACCATGCCGCCGACGGTTGAGCCCCTGCCTGTCGTCACGGCCGAGGCTGCCGTCATCGCCGAAGCCGGACCTCTGCCGCAATCGACGGTGCAGGTCGATGATGCGCTGGTCGCCGACGCGACCCCGGCGCCCTCCGTTCCCGTCGGCACGCCCTATGAAGCGCAGCCGACGGCGGTGGCGCCAGCGACGGGGATGACCGGCCGCCGCGCCATCGTCGCCGCCAATCTGGACGCCCGGGCCGCCTCGCGATCGGACGCCTTCGTCGGCGGGGTCCAGGTGTTCGCCTGGTCGCCAGGTCGGGTGTTCGAGGTCTGGACGGCGCCTCTGCGGGTCACCACCCTGACCCTGGGGGCCGGCGAGACCCTGGTCTCCAAGGCGGCCGGCGACACCGTCCGCTGGCAGATCGGCGAGACCACGTCCGGGGAGGGCGCAGGTGAGCGAACCCACGTCCTCCTCAAGCCGCTGCAACGAGGACTCGAGACCAATCTGGTCCTGACCACCAACCGACGGGTCTATTTCATCGACCTGAAGAGCGGTGACGCCTCAGGGTTCAATGCCGCGATCGCCTGGGACACCGGGGCGATGGATCCCCCGACCAGGGTGCCGATCGTCGAAGCTGCGGAAATCCGCGTGTCGGACCCGGTGGCGATGCCGGAGGGTCCTATCGACGCCCGCTACCGGATAGAGCCGCAGGGGCGCCGTGCACGGTGGACGCCCGCCTCGGTCTTCAACGACGGGCAGCGCACCTTCATCACCTTCGATCCCGATCTTCAGATCGACGAGGCGCCGGCCCTCTTCGTGATCGCCGCCGACGGCGAGACCCAGATGGTCAACTACCGCCAGGCCGGAGGTGTGTTCATCGTCGATCGCGTCTTCGATCGCGCCGAGCTCAGGCTCGGCGATCGTCGCCCCCAGATCGTTCGTATCCGCCGCCTCCAGGGAGCCGCCCGATGACCTCGTTCCAGGATACCCCCCATAATCCCGAGGACGTCGCTTCCTCGGCAGGGTCCGGCGTCGGACCTGAGGTCAGACCCGACCTGGCCAGCAAGGCCAAGGCGCCGCCGCCTGGCCTGTCGATGCGGGCTCCGCGTCCGCCGGTCACCCGGCTGCGAAAGTCGGTCGTGCAGACCATCGTGATCGGCGGCGTGATCCTCGTCTCCGGCTCCCTGGCCTGGGCCTTCGTCGTCCAGCCGGAACTGCGCGACAGCGCCCGGCTCCGCGCCGTCGAAGGCCGGGAGGACCAGGCGCGGGGCTCCGTTCGACCCTCCGAAGCGGTCACCGACCAGCCCGCGACCTATGACCGGCTGCCCGAGCCGCGCAATGGGGCCAAGCCCGAGACGGCGGAGCCTGGTGTTCCACCGCCAGCGCCCGCGCCGGCCCGGTATAGCGCCGGCTATGCGCCATCGCGGACGACCCGGGCGACCGGGCCCAGTCCGGGCGAACAGGCGGCGCGGTCGGGGTTGTTCTTCGAGGGGCCGTCGACCGGGGCCGGTCCTGCCGCGCGTGCCGGGGCGGGTCCAGCTATGGCCGGCGCTCGTGCGGACGCTGCGGACGTCGGCGCGACCTATAATGGCCACACCCTGACGGCGCCGCTGTCGCCCTATGAGCTTAAAGCCGGCGCGATCATTCCTGCGGTCCTGTTGACCGGGGTGGACACCGCGCGCGCGGGTCCGCTCGTGGCGACGGTGTCGCAGAATGTCTATGACACCGTCAGTGGCCGCCATCTCGTCCTGCCCCAGGGGACCCGGCTCATCGGCCGTCATGAGGGCGAAAGCGCCTATGGTGACCGGCGGGCCTTCCTGACCTGGGACCGGCTGATCCTGCCCAATGGCAAGAGCCTGGTGCTGACCGGTGAGCCCGGCGTGGATGCGCAAGGAGCCGTGGGCGTGCGCGGCCAGGTCGATCGACGGCTGTTCCCCCTTCTGATCGGAACCCTGTTCGCCGGCGCGATCACCACCCTCGGTCAGATCGCACGCGACGGCGATGGCGAGGGTTCAGGCGGCCTGCTCGGCGACGCAGGGGACGCCGCCGCCATCGAGGGCTCCCAGGTCGGTGGGCGGCTCGTGGACCGAGAGCTGGACGTCCGGCCGTCGATCCGTCTGCGCGCCGGCGCTCCGGTCCGCGTGATGATCACCCGCGACCTGATCCTGGAGCCGTACCGGCCATGACCTGGACACCTCTCGATACTGGAAACCGCTGGGCCGTGCTCGGCGTCACCGTCTTCTTCCTCACCCTGGGCGCCCTGATTGCCGATCAGACGCCAGCCCTGGCTTTGGTCAACGAGAGCCCCAGCGTACCGCGTGGCCTCTATCTGCGGCAGCCTCGCGGCGCGGTGGAGAGGGGCGCTATGGTCGCTCTGCCCCAGCCGCCGATCGCCCGGCAGTATCTGGGCGCGCTCGGGATGCCGGGGGAAGTGCTTCTGATCAAACGGGTGGCGGCCGTCGGCGGCGATCCGGTCTGCCGAGAGGGAGCTTGGGTTCGGATACCGGGCCGGATGGCCCCGGTTCTGGATCGTGATCGTCGTGGCGCCGCTCTGCCCGCCTGGATGGGTTGCCGCCGGCTGGCCCCAGACGAGCTCTTCCTGCTCGGCGACACGCCGGGAAGTTTCGACAGTCGGTATTTTGGCCCCGTCCGAACCGGGGATCTGGAGGGGGTGTTTCGGGAGGCCCTGACATGGTGAGACCCTTTTGGGCCGCTCTGGCCCTGGTGCTTGCAGCGGGCAACGCATCCGCTCAGACGGTCGACTGGCGCAACTCCGGCGGCGATCTGTTCGGCCGCCCCGCCGCGCAGCCTGTGTCGGATCTGGCCGGCGTCGACGACCTCACGCCCCGACTTGCGCCCCTGTCCCAGCCCTTCATGGACGCGATCGCTGCGGCCGCAGAGCGGCATGGGCTCGACCCCAAGATGCTTCACGCCCTGGTGATCGTGGAGTCCGCCTATCGGGTTGACGCCGTGTCCCCGGTCGGGGCGGGCGGCCTGACCCAGTTGATGCCGGGAACCGCAGCCGACCTCGCTGTTCGCGACCGGTTTGATCCGATCGAGAACCTGAATGGCGGGGCCGACTATCTGGCCCGGCAGCTGCTCCGCTTCGGCGACGTTCGGCTGGCGTTCGCGGCGTATAATTCGGGGCCGGATCGTGTCGCCCGGCTGGGGCGCATACCGAACATAGCGGAGACGCAAGCCTATGTCGCCGCGGCCGTTGACTGCTACCTCGCGCTCTCGGCGGGGAGGGGCGCGCGTAACTCCTGGGAGTGCCGGGCCCCGGAGCCCCGCCGATGATCCCCGCGACAGAACCGGTGGCGGCTGTGACTGGCGCCGCCGATGAGGATCTGCTGACCCGCAAGGAAGCGTCCGTCTTCCTGATCCAATTCGGCATCCGCATGAAGCCTGAGACGCTCGCCCGGCTTTGGTCCACCGGAGGCAATGGCCCTCCCTGTCTGCATGTTCGGCACAGGCCCTACTATCCGCGTGGCGTGCTTCGCGCGTGGGCTCTGAACCAGATCAGCGACCTTCGCGCGTCTGCCCCGCCCGCGGCCAAGGGTCGGCGTCATGGCTGAGGCGAGATTGGAGGGCTTCAGAACGGAGTGGGCGCCCAGCGTGGCGGACCTGCTGATCGACCCGGCGGTCAGCTTCGCCCTGAAGGACGTTCTTCGCACCTGGGAAATTCGAGATCCGGTGGATGCGGCGCGAGACGCCCGGTTGCTGGCGGAGGTTCTGGAACGCCGGGCGGATGAGGCGGTGTCATGGACAGTGTGAGCGAGCCGCCTCCGTTTGACGCGTTGGAGGACCGGATTCTCCCCTGGTCGCAGGTGAAGGTAATCTGCGGGCTGAGCCGGACCACAGTCTGGCGCATGCAGAAGAGTGGGGATTTCCCGGCCTGCGTCCAGGTCTCGCTGAATCGGGTGGGCTGGTGGCAGAGCGAACTGCTGGCCTGGAAACGGGCGAGGACACCAAAGCGTTTGCCGGAGCCCCGTGCCATAGTGGCGGCGCCGGAGCCGGTTAAACCGCCAGTCAGGAGAGCCCTGGAAGAGCCGCGTAGATCGCACGCGCCTGAGGCTGCGACCGGCTCGGATCAGCCCGTCAGGAGCCGTCGGAAACGGAAATCTGGAGTTCCAGAGAACCAGACTGCGTTCGACTTCGGAGGCTAGGGGGCGACCCGCTTCGATTGGAGCCGCTTGAAACGGACGCGGTCGGCGCCGGCGATCAGGAAGGCGTCGAAGCCGGCGTCGCCCCAGGCCTTGCGTTGAACGTGGGTCGTGGCCGGGTCGGTCGTGTTCGCCCACCACTGCGGCAGGCTTGCGCTCTTGGGTAGCATATAGCCGATCTTTCGCTCCATCTCGACGAAAGAGAGCTCGAGTTCGTCGGTCTTCTGTTTGCGGAGATAGTCCCGAAGCGGATCATACTTGCCCATCGACCTACAAAGCCGGACAGCGGCGTCATTGCCAAGGGACAGACGCGAATGAAAACCTACGCGGAGGCCCTGGAGCCCGACGCCCGATACCGGATCGTGATGACGGACGACCCGGTCGACGGCCTGCGCCCGTTGAGCTTCCGCGACCACTACGACATGGTCGCCGATCTGGAGCTGCCTGCCGGTGCGCCGGACGTCGTGGTCAGGATTTACGCACGCGCCCTGAATGCCTTGATCTATGGCTGGCTCGACTATGAACTGATGGTGGTCGCCGCCGGCCAGGCCCTGGCCAGTCTCGAGTTCGCCCTCAAGACCCGACTCGGCGCTGACGCGAAGAAGATGCCCGGTCTCGCAAGGCGTCTGGGCTATGCGGTTGAACGCAACATTCTGTCGGCCCCGCAGAAAAGTCAGTGGGGCGACGATCATGCGTTGCTCGTCCACATTCGCAATGAGATCGCCCACGGAAGCGAACACGTCTATCCGCCGAACCTCGCGGCAATCATATTCGACCGTTGTCGGGCGCTGATTTGTGAGCTCAACAACCTTCCAGCGCCGAGCCTCAGCCAACGATGACGGCGTCGCCCTTCCGCGCCTCGTGAGACCGAAATGGACAAGTTTGAGCTTCTGAGCACGTTCTGCGAAAGCGCGATTTCGCGGCCGGTAGAGAGCAGGCCGGTCGTCATCCCCTGGGGTGACCAGTCTCGGCTCCTCTGGCCGGAGGCGCAGTATTTCGCTCCGTGGCGCGATGTCGCCTATGCCTCGGCATCAGAATCCGCTGCAGATGACGCGATTCAGGACCGCGTCCGCCTCAGGCGTTGGAAGCGGGTTTCGCCGGAGGCCGGCCGAGTGCTGGGCTCTCGCCTGACGCAGGCGCTGGCCGTGATCCAGGTCAATGAAATGGCCGGTGAGCGTGCAGGAACAACCTTTCCGTCGGGACTGGACGACAAGGCGCTGACCGAGGCCCTGTTGATCTACTGGTGCTACGCGATGGAGCTGCCATTGGCGGAGTCTGGCGGCGCGCCAGCGGGCCGCGCCTGACGAGGCCTGACCCGCGAGCTTCGGAATTGGGGACCCCAGAGTCGATGTCGAGCGGACGTCCGAATCTGGCGCACACTCAAGGCAGTTCGTCTTGAACATCCGGATTCCTCGATGACCGCATCCTTCTCTCTCGTCATACCCGACCTCAGAGCGGTGTCCGACGAAGACCTTGAGTCCCTGCTGCCCCAGGCAGACGGCGCCTGGGGCCGGCAGACCAAGGCCCTGATGCTCAGCCTGGGCGCGCAGAAGCTCAATCTGAACAGCAACTGGGCCGAGGTTCGGCGTGACTGGGTCTGCGAGGCTTGTCAGCGGCGCAAGCCTCAGATCGCCCGGGTCAGCGATAACGGCGTCCTTCTATGCCAGCTGGAATGGCATCACGACCACCTGCGCGACCACGCCAAAGAGATGCTTCGCCCGCTGGTGAACATCGAGGACCGGACCCCGGAAGGCCGGGATCTCCGGCGCGGCGTCGACGCCTGCAAGGACCTCACCATGCGGTTCTTCACCACGCTCATCTGCAACGACTGCAATACCGCCGAGGGGAAGGCCAAGAGCCGGCTGGGCGACCTGATCCCCAGCTATTTCAGCTTCTCGCCCCGCGAGATC
>NZ_NCEQ01000017.1 GCF_002280785.1 Brevundimonas subvibrioides | reverse complement strand
CGGCGGCAGCTCAACGTGCAGCCGACCCTTACCATCCGGCCGGGCCATCCGCTGCGCGTGGTCATCACCCGCGACCTAGTGCTCGAACCTTTGGGAGCGACACGATGACAAAATTGAAGCTGGGGCCATTGGTGGACGATCGGCCTGTCAAACTAGCTGTGGAGCTGCCCGCCGGGGTCCACCGCGATCTTGTCGCCTACGCCGCCGCGCTCGCGGCGGAGACCGGCCAGCAACCTATGCCGCCGGAAAAGCTGATCGCGCCTATGCTTGCACGCTTCATGGACACCGACCGCGGCTTTCGTCGCAACCGCGCGCAAGGCAGTTAAGGGATTCCCGGCCTTCAGTTACCGGTGAAACGCTTGAAGCGATCCCGGCTATCGGCCTCGATAACTGCCTGCTCGGCATTGGCGCATTCATCACCGCGCACCGAGCCGTCACGACACCCTGCTACGATCTGCCGAGCCTCGTCGAGATTGGCCGCAAAATACTGAGTGCCGCGCGCTGCGGTCGGCTGAGGCGCGGCGGCAGCCGGACTGACGGCGACCGCTGTTTGACGAAGGGGGGCGAGGACCGGCCGCAAGAAAAAACCGCCTGTGAAGCCGATGACTAAAGTAACAAGAACGATGATTATGGTCCTGCCTTGTGACATCGAAACTAACTCCACCAACTGGATGTCTAGTTTACCGAAATCTTCTCGAGAAATCAAAAGACAGAGCATAGCGGGTCTTGATGAATCCAAGAAAGCGCCGCAACGCTGGATTGCGATTGTCGTCTCGCCAGCAACCCGAATATCCTGTCAGTGCCGGCCCTTGTTCGCCATGAATCGGCCGATAGACGACACTAGGATAGATCGCTCCGGTCGATCCCTCGCAGACAATGGTGACGCCCGAGTTGGCGCCGAGGATGCTCAGCACGGTCTCACGGCTCGCCCGCGACATCCGAATGTCAGGCTTACCGCCTGAGATCGGAAGTCTGCCAAGCAGCATGTCGCGGATTTCCGGGCCGGGATCGGCCGCAGGTAGAAGGAAGTGCTCGCCCCGAAGATCCGTCCAGTGAATGATGTCACGTTGAGCCAACGGATGTGAGGCGGGCAACGCGGCTAGCATCCGCTCGCTCCATAGCGGCTCGCAGCGAAACCCGTTGTGGCTGGGCGTCCCCACCAGGATCGCTATGTCGATTTCGCCCGTGTCGAGCCCAGCGAGCAGAACGCTGCGATCCGCCTCGACGCATTCCAGTTCGACGTCAGGATGCGCTTCGCGCCAGCTAATGAGGGTCGCTCGGAGATTGCCGGCGGAGACCGAACTATTATACCCGAGCAGTAAACCGCCAGCGCGGCCCTGGCCGGCTGCAAGCATCATGGTGACTAGCTTATCTGCCGTTGCCACCATTGGTCGCGCGCCACGAATAAACGCGGCTCCGGCGAGCGTCGTTTTGACCCCAGCCCGCGACCGCTCGAAGATAGACATTCCTATCGAGCGCTCCAATTTCGAAATGGAGCGACTGAGGGTCGATTGTTCAATATCAAGTGCCCGCGCGGCTCTGTAAAAACTACCATGATCCGCAGCGGCGATAGCATAACGAAGCTGGCGGATTTCAAAGGGCAAGCGGAACTCCTTACTCCGTTCAGTGATATCAGATACCTGCCAGAAACAACCCTATCTGAGCGCCGTTGCGGAGCGATTGGGAATGACGCAACTTCCTCCTATCGTCGTGGCGAGCAAGGCCAAGCTTCAGCCAATGCTTGTTCGGCGCCAGCGACCATGTGAACGTCCATGAAGTAGGGCGCAGATAGGCTGAACGCAATCTATTCCGATCGTAACGCGGCGCCCCACACTCGCTACCCCGCGCCACTATCATCATGTCCAGCACGCCTTGAAGGTACGCGCCGCACGCTGGGTTGTTGGCGCGGCAACTTGCAACAAGTTCAGAGCCGTTCGTGTGAGTCGGTTGTTCCTGCGCATAACTAGAAGCAGCGAGCACGACGGATGATAGACACGCTCCGATGCTATAACCGATAGTCCTAAACATACTTGATCCTCGGATGTTGTTGTCAAGGAATGGGCCTTACCCTCATTCAGGCCCATTCAGGCGAGTGAGAGTTCAGTCGCCATCCTCATCGCTGTCGTTTTCATTCCCGAGGATTTGGCCTGTCGGCGTTACGAACAGCTCCACGTTCTTGCCAGTTTGGTCCTTGCCTTCGATCTCGTAGAGCGTGCTGCCGTCCGCCTTTCTGGTCACCAGCTCGGCTTCGCGGACGGACGCGAGTCGTGTGCGTGCGGCGTTCATCGCGGCCGCCGGCACCTGGTCGAGTGCGACTTCTTCCTCGCTATGCTCGCCGATAATGCGGTTTTCGTTCGCCTCATGGTTCTGCTGCGCCGCGAGCGCCACGCCTGCCACCGCCAACACAGCAGCGCTGGCTCCGATGACGAGAGTTCGTTTGCTAGCCATGTTCCGTCAACACAGCAGCGCTGGCTCCGATGACGAGAGTTCGTTTGCTAGCCATGTTCCGTTCCACTTCCTTCGGGGCCGGGGGATGAACGGGCGGCGGTCGCGGCCCGACTGGCCGTCGTCCGATCTTAATTTTGTCGATTGTTCATTGTGTCGAGTGCCGAGCGGAGACCGCGTGCGAGCTTTGCCGCGTCGTCATTGGCCCAGAAGTGCAGGAAGAACAGGCGCGGCTCGTCGTTCAACATATGATTGTGAAGCGCGGTGACTTCGATCCCGTTCGCTCGAAGCGCTCGAAGGACGGGGTCTACTTCGCTCGCGATGAGGACGAAATCGCCCGTGATCGCCGCCTTGCCGCCGCCGGTAGGCTGAAAATTGATTGCGGTCGCGGTTCCCATTGATTGAGGCGTCACCATGCCGCCATCCATGAGCCGCTCCGCACGGGGAATACTGTATTGCAGAACGCCGCCATTGACCCTGCCTTCGGCTCCCATCAGCTCGTCCAAAGCATCGGAGTTGAGATCGAGGCGGGAGGGTGCTCCCGCGCCAGGAGACGGTGGAGACATTGGGGTGCGGCTTGCGGCAATGGCTTGGCGCAGCGCCGCCGCCAGCCTTACCGGATCGCCATGCGCAGCTATGTGCATGTACATGGTGCCGGGCGCAGACCGCAGCAGGTGGTTGTGGAGCGCGGTGATGGTGAATCCGCCTTGCAAAAGGCGGGTCATCACGGGGTTCACTTCCTCGTGCGTGAGCACAAGATCGCCCATTACCATCACGTCGTCGCCCATCGGCTGAAACGCGGCCCAGGAGCCGAGCGCCAGCGAAGGCTCTATCGAGACGCCATCCAAGACAACGCGCAGGTCGGAGCGAGGAAATCCGTAGCGACGAACTCCGTCGGCCTGCTCGACGCCGACGCGCCCCAGCGCGGCGTCAACCTTCGTCCATTCCGGTGCCGCCCAAGCAGGCGCGGCTAGCAGCAGCGTGGCCAACCCCGATAACAACACCGTTCGCATAGTTTTGCTTCAACTCCTGATGCATAATGACATGCTGGTCGATGCTTCTTCGGGCACGCCAAGGCTGCGAGACTCATGCATCGGCGCGGACCGCAAGGCACCTTGTAGATTCACAAGGTCCGCTGGCGGCATTTTGCACTACAACGCGCAAACATACCCTTGTGCGAAAGCGGCCGGCGGCAAACGACACTGGCGCGCACTGTCGATGCTGCTCGCACAAGGCTATGGTTCTCCAACAACGCAGAGGAGATGCCTCCGCACTATGCGCCTGCTACTGATCGAGGATGACGAGGATACGGGGAGCGCTGTCGTTGAAGCGCTGCGTGCTCGTGGTCACGCCGTGGATTGGGAGGAGGATGGGAAAAGCGGACTTGATCGCGCCGCGAGCGGCGCCCACGCGTTGCTGATCGTTGACCGAATGCTGCCAGAGATGGATGGGCTATCGGTCGTCACCGAGCTGCGCCGTCGGCAAGTCGTAGCACCCGTGCTGATGCTTACGGCGCTAGGCTCAGTGGGCCAACGAGTCGAAGGTCTTGAAGGTGGCGCCGACGACTATCTTGTCAAACCGTTCGCAATCGCCGAACTCGTCGCGCGCGTTGAAGCGCTGCAGCGCCGCGCAGCCGGCCCGCCCAGCATCCTCTCGCTGGGCGACTTGACGCTCGACCGCCTCGCTCGGACGGTGCGGAGAGGCGACACGCCGATCGAACTAATACCGCGCGAGTTCCAGCTTCTCGAACTACTGATGCTGAACTCGCCGGCCGTGCTCACGCGGTTGATGCTGCTGGAGACCGTGTGGAAGTTCCGTTTCGATCCTGGCAGGAACCTCGTCGAAAGCCATATCAGTCGGCTGCGGGCCAAGATCGATCGCGGTGACGATCCCCCCCTGATCCATACCGTGCGTGGGGAAGGCTATGCCGCTTGGAGTGATTAGCCGGCTGTTGCGCTCGACGGTGTCGCGTCTTGTTGCCCTCAACGCGCTTCTGCTCGTCATCAGCATGGTCGCCGGCGCGCTCGGCGGCTGGATCGCAACGCGTGGGGTCGTTGAACGCGAGGCTCGAAACCGCATCGAGCTGGAGTCGCATGTCATCGCCGTCGAGGCGGACCGGGGAGGGCTTGATCGCGCACTGGCCATGATCCGGACGAAGGCCGAACGGCCGGGTTCGCCTGAGTATTATCTCATTGGTCCAGATGGACGCACGTTGATCGGCGACCTTCAGGTGGTGCCGCGAGAGACCGGTTGGCATTTCGCCGATCAGCCTTCGCCGCGACCTGGCATCGAGGGCGTTCATTTACTGGCGCTGACGCAACGCCTTCCCGATGGCTCCCTTCTAATCGTCGGGGAGGACATGGAGCGAAGCGAAGCGATCCGCGACGCTGTTTTCGGGGCCACTCTGATCGCCGGCGGAATCGCGTTGGTCTTTGGCATCGTCGCAGGCCTCTTTGCCACACGGCAAACGCTCCGCCAGATGAAGCGGATCAACGTCACTGTCCGCGCGGTCGAGGGCGGAGATCTCTCTGCGCGGACTGGAGCTCCAGTTCACGCGCGCACCGATCTTGATCAACTCGCGTTGGCGATCGATCGAATGCTCGACCAAATCGACACGCTCGTCGCCACGATCCGCCGCGTGTCGGCGGAGGTCGCGCATGACCTGCGCACGCCGCTGACACGCGTGAGGCACGCGGTCGAAACGGCGCTCGCGCAGCCCGATGGCGAGAAACGGACCGCGGCGCTGGGACGGGCGATGGCGGGGCTCGACGAGGCGCTCCGTCTGTTCAGCGCGGTGCTGGAGCTGGCGGAGATCGATGCCGGTAATGCTCGCGCGCGATTTGAGCCGATCGATCTGGCGGAGATCGTGGACCGGGTGGTGGATGCCTACCGTGCGGAGATTGAGGCTTCCGGCCGCCACATCTCGGTCCGCTCGGTTCGCACGGCGGTCGCCGGTGACGCCGACTTGCTGGCGCGCGCGCTCGCCAACCTGATCGAGAACGCGCTCAAATACTCCCGTGAGCACGCTCGGATCGATGTTTCGGTCACCGAGCACGCGGGCACGGTGACGATGGCGGTCGTGGACGACGGTCCTGGCGTAACCGATGGCGAGGTCGAGGAGATGTTGCGCCCGTTCGGGCGCTTGGACCGAGCGCGGCGTAAATCCGGCAACGGTCTCGGCCTCGCGATCGCCGACGCCGTGGCTCGGCTGCACCGCGGAACACTGACCTTTGCACGGCTCCAGCCGGGCCTGGCCGTCGAAATCAGACTACCGCGGGAATTGGCGGAGACGGCCGCCTTGAACGCGCATCGCTGACTAAGCGCGACCGAAAACGCTCCGCTAGTCCAGAGACCGACTAGCGTGTCCCGGAACGCGCGAACGCTTATGCCGGCGAAGCGGCGGTTCCTCGGCCGGCGACACGGCGCTCCCGCGCGGCAACCGCGCGCCGATACGCGGCCTCGGCTACCGTCCGCACGGCGCTGGGCGGAAACGGCGCTACCGAGCTGACGTTGATCTCGCACAAGACATAGCTGTCCGAGCCGCGATCATCCTTTGGCCCGTAGAGGAAGTCAGCATCCCAGAGCAGCGGGAGCTCGTCACGCTCGACGGCGAGGATGTGCTGCAAACCAGGTATCCACGACTGTTCCATATTGTCTCTGAGCGACTGAAAAGCGCCCGCATCGGCGGGGTGCATGACCCGTGGACCTGGCTGCGCCTCCGGCGAGTCGATCCCTTCGGAGGGTGGCGGCAACAGCGCGCGGATCAGTTGATGCCCGAAACCGACGACCTTGTCCGCGCTGACATAGCAGCGAATCATGCCGTCTCCGAGCCGCGGCTGGAAGGGTTGGTCGATAAGGCATTCGCCCCGCTCGAAATAGGGTGCGAACCGATCGATCAGGGCATCGAGGGGCATCTCAAGCGGAACGCTGCCCCGCGCGGCGTGAAGGACCGAAACGTTGGGTTGGGCGCCGCGCCCCCGGTCAACAACTTCGACCCGCCACACGCCCCGGCCGCCATTGCTCCGGTTTTCCTTGAGCACACGCGCCCCGGAAGCGAGGCGTTCGGGGAGCAGCGCGCGCAGTTCCTCTAGATCGGCGTAGCGGTGGGTGTCCGTGCCCCAGCCTAGCGCGCGCGTGGAATGAAGCACGTTTTTCACGCCCATCTTCGCGATGACATCGGGATGCGCACTGATCGAGACGCCCGCCCCCGCCGCCTCGTGCAAAATCGGATCGAGCCTTGAGCGGTCACCGGCGTCGCTGATCGGGTCGGCC
The DNA here is from genome assembly GCF_002280785.1 of Brevundimonas subvibrioides. GTDB lineage: Bacteria > Pseudomonadota > Alphaproteobacteria > Caulobacterales > Caulobacteraceae > Brevundimonas > Brevundimonas subvibrioides_B. Next base: position 46,693 of record NZ_NCEQ01000017.1, on the reverse strand, counting down.
CAGACCATCACGCCGTCGCAAGTCAGCAGACGGTCGCGCGCTGTACCAGCCGTCTCGTCGGCATATCCAATCGCCTCGACCTCGCCGCCCAGCTCACGCAGGGCTGCCATGATCGGCCACTGGCGCGCGCTGTGCGCGTCCGCGGGGCTGGTAGGGACGTCGGTTCGCCACAGCAGGCCGATCTTGGGGCAAGTGGCCAAGGCTGACTTCGCTCGCTTCCCGTTCATCGCCGCTTTCCAACTCAGGCGCTGGCCGCGGCGATCGCATGCGCATAGCGGCGGTCGACTGCTTCCCAGTCGAGGTTCTTGAACCAGGCATCGATATATCTGGCTGCCTGGGTGCCATAGTCCATGTGGAAGCTGTGCTCGTACATATCGAGGACGAGCACCGGCACGCCAGCCGCCGCGCCGTGCATATGGTCCCAAGCCCAGTGATTGTTGAGCGAGCGGGTGTGGAGGTTGTAACCCAGGATCGTCCAGCCCGACCCTCCCGCCAGGCTCATGCCGGTGCGCCGGAACTCGGCCTCCCAGTTCGCGAACGAGCCGAAGGCGGCGTCGATCGCGTCGCGGACCGAACCGGCCGCCTGACCGTCGCCGCCCAACCCGTCGAAGTAGATTTCATGCAGCACCACCGAGCCGGTACGGTGCAGTTCCTCGCGCTTGAGGCCGCCGTAGATGGCAGGCGGCGCTTCGGTATCGGCGAGCGCGGCGGCCAGCCGTGGCCGCAATGCGTTCAGCGTCCTGACCGAGCCGGCATAGTTGTTCTCGTGATGCGACGTGATCAATCGCTCGGACAGGCCCTCGAGCTTGGCCGGATCGAACTTGAGCGGCTTGATCTGATGGTTGCTGGCAAAGGCGGGTACAGTCGGCGGCGCGGCGGCCGGCGTCTGGGCGGAGGCTTCGTTGATCGTCATGGCGGCGGCTCCTATGCCTATGGTTGCGATTGCACTGCGTCGGGAGAGATTGTCGATCGCCACGTTCGGTCCTTTCCAACATGATTGATTAGGCTGCGTAAGAGTGATGGTGCGTCGCGATCATCCGAACAGGGCAAGGCCCGTCCCCGCCGCGGCGAGAACAACCCACAGGATCGTCGTTTTGGCCTTGAACACATAAAGGAGCGCGAGGGCGACGGCGAAGATTGCGAGCGGGATCACCACGCCGGGCACGTTCACGAGAGTCTTTTGCCCTAGTTCCAGCGTCGTGGCGGCGATCAGCCCGACGACCGCTGCGGATATTCCCTCTAGGAAGGTCTTGATCTTTTCGTTGTCTACCAACCGTTCAAGCTGGTCATGAAAGAACAGAGAAAAGCTGAATGCCGGCAGGAAGATGCCGATCGTCATGACGATCGCTCCGAGTGGGCCGCCGCCGAAATATCCGATGAACGTCGAGAAGATGATCAGGGGCGCCGGCAGAATTCCCGATAAGGCGAGCCCGTCGAGGAACTGCGCATCCGTCATCCATCCATTGCCGACCGCATCTGCACGCAGGAACGGGATGACTGTGTAGGCCCCGCCAAAGGTGAGGAGCCCGGCCTTGAGGCCCGAGATGAAAAGCTCCAGCAGCGACGGCTTTTGGTTTGCGATGGCTTGCGCCGAGACCGCATCCCCACCGACCGTACTGCCGAAAGTGACCCAGGCGAAGTAGAGGCCGACCCCGACGAGCACGGCCATGAGCAGGCCGGCCATCACCCGCTGATGGCGCGCCGCGAACATATAGACGAGGCCCGCGATCGGCAGGGTGAGCCAGAACGGAGTGCCGACGAGGGCCGCCAGGCCGGCGACGCCCGCGATACCCCAAAGCCAGCGGTCGAGCAGGATGTGACCGCCAATCCGGTGCACGGCGCGCACGATCAGGGCGATGACGGCGGGTTGCACTCCGAGAAATGCTGCGGTCGCGGCGGCAGTCTGCATGATCCCGGTGGAGAGATACAGCCACGACAGCGCGAACATTAGGACGAAGCCCGGCATCATGAATCCCAGACCCGCAAGAAGGCCGCCGAGCTTTCCCTTGGGAAGCGTGCCGAAGAAGACGCACAGCTCGTGCGCCTCCGGACCAGGGAGCACCTGATAGACGGCGAGGATGCGGTTGAACCTGGCGCTGGAGACCCAGTGTTCCTCATCGACCAGCTCACGGCGGATCATCGCGATCTGGGCGATCGGGCCACCCCAGGCCAGGAAGCCGAACCGCAGGAACTTCGCGAAAATCTGCGCATAAGAAAGGTCGGGCAATGTGCCTCCGTTCTCAGGATCCAATGCCCCACCCGCCACCTTTGTGCTCATTCGCTACGTTCCTCAGATCATGATCGTCATCCCTCGACCGATGGTCGAACGCGCTGCGCTGACTGCCGATCGAGTGGACTGCCCAGAGTGAAATGCGTGTAGAAGCCGTCCAGCGCGTCGCTTGCGTTGGCGATCCGCTTGAGATCGTCATCTGTGGACGCGCATACGCCTGCAAGCATGGCACCAAGGCCTGGCGTCTCGGAGCGCCCGAACTTGCCGTCCGCTATGTCCAGGTCATGGATAATCTCGCCGATCGCGACGAGTGCGGGATCATCTTCGAGCCTAGCTCGCCTCACGATCGTCTCGAAGCTGCACCGGTCTTGTTCGTGGGTGAACTCGGCATCGGCCATGTCGAAGCGCAGCTCGCCCGCATCGGGCGTGTAGCTCCTGCCATCGACGAACTTGAAGCTGGCGTGGGGGTCGACGAATCGTCGGATCAGCCAAGCGCAGGCGATGCGATCGACATGGACGCCGCGCCGCGTCACCCAGACACGATTCTTGAGGTCGGCGGGCGAAAACGCAGCCGCTTCGCCCGTGCGGCCGACATCGGGATGGGCATAGCGCTTTTCGCCCAACTCCCGCAGCGCCGCCTCCGCACCTTGACGGCCGTGAGCGCCAAAGAAGTCTAGCCGGACAATCTCGGAAAGCCGTCTCTGGAGTTTCGCAATCTCGGCCCCCGACGTCGGCCCGGTGTCGAGCAGCCTGTGTGCGGCCAGGGCCACCTCGTCATAGTCGGCGTCACGCGCAGCGTCGAAAAGCCCTCGTAGCTCCGCGTCGCTTTGGCCTTCGATCATCTGCGCGTTGATCAGCACCGCCTCGCCGCCGCTGTTCGTGATCTCTCCCAGCAGGTCGCGGAATGCGGCTTCGTTTTCCTCGCGACGGGGGAGCACATGAACCGCGTTTTTGAGCGGCACCGCGCCAATCGCTTGTAAGCGACGCCAAATCTTCACGCGCATGTAGGGTGGCTTCGCGGGTAGTTGGTGCAGCAGTGCTAACCAATGTTCCGGGTCGGGCGAGGATTCCATAGCACATGCGTATCACCAAGAATGTTAAAATGAAACACATATATCTCAGTTCCAAGCGGAGATAAGCCGCCGGCGCGCAATCGGTTCAAAAATGGCAAGGCTGGCGGTTGGACGGCGCGCCCGTCTCGAAAGGGCAGTCGGTCAGGGACGGGTCCGCTGCGTGCGAGATCAATGGACCCGCTACGATGGTTCAACTTAGGAAGCGGGCTACTTCCCCCCGCTTTTCGTCCGTCAATACAACCATCCTGCAGGCTCGGCGGAGTAGTATTAGTGGCTGGCTATATCGGGGAAGGGCGGCACGTTGCGCAGATTGGCGCTTCTAGCGTAGCGTTAACGGCGATACGTATTCGTTACCTTTATCCTGCGCGGGGCGCCATTTCTTCCAATGACAGTGCAGTAGTTTCTGACCTGCCTCGATGTCTCGCCGCAGCGGTTGGACATGTGACAGCCGCTCGACCCCCGTCGTCGACCTTGAATTCGCGTCGGGTCTCTGCGGCTTTTGGGTCTCGGGCTCATAGGCCTGATCCGCTCCTTTCTGGCCGGGGTTGCTGCGGGTGGCGGCCGACGGCGGTGGGGCAGGGCGGCTCAAGTTCTACGTCGCAAGCCCCGGGCGCTTACCTTCTCTGTCAGGCAAGGCTAGGCTGCCGGAATGCAGGAACCATCAAACGCGACCCGGCTGAGGATCCGTGCCCCGGACGACTGGCACGTTCATCTTCGCGACGGCCCGATGTTGGGGTCGATTGTCGACCACACGGCGCGCCAGTTCCGGCGCGCGATCGTCATGCCCAATCTGACGCCGCCGATCACCATGGTCGCCGCGGCCGAAGCCTATCGGGCGCGAATCCGTGAGGCTTTGGATCCCGGTCTCGCGTTCGAACCCTTGATGATCTGCTATCTCACCGACGATTCTGATCCCGATGAGATCGCGCGCGGATATGAGGCCGGGGTGTTCACCGCCTGCAAGCTCTATCCCGCCCATGCGACCACCAATGCCGATCACGGCGTCACCGACATCCGCAAGATCTATCCTGTCCTGGAGCGACTGCAGCGGCTCGGCATGCCTTTGCTGCTCCACGGAGAGGTGACGGACCCGGACGTCGACGTCTTCGATCGCGAGGCCGTCTTCATAGAGCGCGTCTACTCGAAGATCGCCGTCGATTTCCCGGCGCTCAGAACGGTGTTCGAGCACATCACCACCGCGGATGCCGTCGCGTTTGTCGAGAGCGGAGGCCCGAACCTGGCGGCGACCATCACGCCCCATCATCTGCGGATCAATCGCAACGCCATGTTCGCGGGCGGCATTCGCCCGCACTTCTATTGTCTGCCGGTGGCCAAGCGCGAGCGGCACAGGCTCGCCCTGCGGCGCGCGGCCATGTCAGGGTCGCCGAAATTCTTTCTCGGGACGGATTCTGCGCCGCACCTGATCGGACGAAAAGAGTCCGCTTGCGGCTGCGCCGGCATCTTCAACGCGCCCTTCGCGATCGAGAGCTATGCCGCGACGTTCGACGAAGACGGCGCGCTGGACAAACTCGAGGCCTTCGCCTCCGAACATGGCCCGCGCTTCTACGGCCTGCCGCTGAACACCGACAGCATCGTCCTGGAACGGGTCGATGTCATCGTGCCCCAGCGGATCACCATGCTGCCCGAGGGCGAAGTCGTGCCGTTCCACGCGGGCGAGACCCTGCCCTGGAGGCTTGCCGGCGTCACCCCGGTTGCGTGACCGGCCGTGCTGTCAGGCAGAGGCTCATCGCATCATGACCGTGCGTCATCGCGAGGCGACTGACGCATCAGGAAGCTACTCCGGGTCGCGATCAGATTCGCGAGGATCTGGAGGTCATTGGTCAGGTCGATCGGGTCCTCGATCAGTGAGGACTTCAGGGCCGACTTGAGCCAGGGGCTCATGTCGGGATGTTCCAGAACCCAATGGATGCGCGCGTCGATCGTCTCCAGATCTGCGCAAGGCGTATCGATTTTCTGGCCCAAGTAAGCCTCTCCTCTGTTTTCTGAGCCTGAGAATTGCAATCGCCGCACCGGGCGACGAACGGCATGGGCCCTCAGTGCAGCGCGGGGACCGGCGCGGCCTCGGGCATCATCGAGGAGTGCAGATGGTCGATCTTCCAGGCGTCGTCCTCGAACCGGTAGATGAACGAGTAGCGGGCGTGGACGTCACGCGTCTGACCCGTCGCAGGGTCGGTCAGGGTGACCGTCCAGGTCCCGACCCGCGAGGCGGTGTGGCAGTCGATCTCGATGGTGCTGGTGTCGAGCCGCCCCACGGGGTGGCTTCTCAGGAAGCTGACGAAATAGTCCCGCACGCCGGCAGGGGTGGTGCGGGGCGTGTTGGAGACGGTCGGCAACAGAACCGGCTCATCGGTGAACAGGTCGGTCACGACATCAGGATCGCGCGTCGCCCAGGCCTCGGAGAAGCGCCCGAACTGCGCTTCGATGTCGGCCGTCGTGGCGGCCGGACAGGTCTGCGTCGTCCGGGACGTGGGCATCGCCCAGGCTGACATCGGCGCACCCGTCGAAATCAGGGCGGCGGCAGTGACGAGGGAAAGGATGTTCATACTGGCTCCGTGAGAGGTCCGGCGAGTTCCGGAAGATGGTCCTGGGGATGAAGGGGGTTGGCGATTCGAGGGCGAGTTCACCTCCAGAGCCAGACAGCCGCAGCGGTATAGAGGGCGATGCCGACCGTCAGGTTGAAGGGGAAGGTGATGGCCAGAGACGCCGTCACGAAGACGCCTGCGTCCGCCTTGGGCGCCGCAAGCCGCATGGCGGCGGGTACGGCGATATAGGATGCCGAGCCGGCCAGGATCGTGAGCAGGGCCGCGTTGCCGACGCCGAGCCCGACGAGCCGCGCCAGTCCAAGCGCAAGGCCTGCCGAGAGGAGGGGAAACCCCAGAGCAAAGGCGACGACCGCAGGGCTCAGTTTGCGCCCGCCCTCCATCAGCCTGCGCGCAGCAATCAGGCCGATGTCCAGCAGGAAGAAGCACAGAGCGCCCTGGAACAGGGGGCCGACGAACAGTTCCAGCTTGGCCATCCCCGCCGCGCCCGAGACCAGGCCCACCAGAAAGCTGCCCAGCAGCATGATGGTGGCGGCGCCGAAGAAGACCTCCCTCAGGACCGCTCTGCGTTTCCCGGGCTCGCCGCGGCCCGCGCCGTTCAGCAGAAGCAAGGCCGTGAGGATGGCCGGGGTCTCCATCAGGGCGAGGACGGCCGCCATATAGCCGCCCGATGCGAGACCGACGGCGGCAAGATGCTGCTGGCCGGCCGCGAAGGTCACCACCGAAACGGACCCGTAGGTGGCCGCGAGGGCGCAGGCCGTCGACCGATCGAGCCTCGGCATCCGTTTGAGAATGACGAAGGCGACAAGCGGCATCAGGGCGCTGAGCCCTATGCCGATGGCGCCGGCGGACAGGAAATCGCCATTCAGCCCCGCCGCGCGCGCCTCCACCCCGCCCTTGAAGCCGATGCAGAGCATCAGATAGAGCGACAGCGCCTTGGCGATCGGCTCCGGTATGGACAGGTCCGACCGCGCGAAGGCGGCGGCCGCGCCGAGGAAGAAGAACAGGATCGCGGGCGAGGTGAGCAGGGCGAGGCTGGCGGAAAGGTCGGGCATTCAGGGGAGTCCGTATGAGGCTGGCGTCCTCTGCCCTCGACGATTCATCCAATCCAGTTTATTAGAGTAATATTCTCTATAACGGATTCGAATGACGTGAAGTCGCGCCTGGTCAATCTCGAGCTCGACCTCCTTCGGGCGTTCGTGACGGTCGTGGAAACGGGGAGCTTCACTCGGGCGGCCGCCCTGTTGGGGCGAACCCAGCCCGCCGTCAGTCTGCAGATCCGCAGACTGGAGGATCAACTGAGGTCACCGCTTCTGGATCGGGCGGGCAAGGGCGTGGCCGTGACGACGGAAGGCGCCGGCCTGCTGCCGCAGGCGCGCCGGCTCTTGCGGTTGAACGACGAAATCGTTTCCACGCTCGGCGAGGGCGATCTGGAGGGCGAGGTCCGGTTCGGCGCGCCGGAGGACGTCGCGACGATGCATCTGCCGGGCATCCTCGGTGGCTTTGCGCGCAGCCATCCCCGCATCAAGCTGTCCGTGACGTGCGACTACACCGCCAATCTGCTCGACCAGATGTCACGCGGGCTGCTCGATCTCGCCCTGATCAAGCGCGAGCCCGTCGGACCCGAGCTCGGCGTCCGGGTCTGGAGCGAGCCCCTGGTCTGGGTGGCGCTCGACCCGTCGATCCTGGAGGCGTCCCCTCTGCCCCTGATCGTCGCTCCGGCTCCAGACATCTATCGCAAGCGGGCGCTGGGCGCGCTGGAAGGGGCCGGCCTGGCCTTTCGCGCCTCCTTCACCTCGCCCAGCCTCGCGGGCCAGATGGCGGCGCTGCGGGCCGGCCTTGGCGTCGGAGTCCTGCCGGCCGCCATGGCCCCGCGCGACCTGACCGTTCTCGGCGACCCGCTGCCGCCGCTCAGCGACAGTGAGATCGCCCTGGTGTCCACGCGCGGCATGGGCGGACCCGCCGGGTTGTTGGCCCAGGAGGTTCTTCGCGCCCTGGAGCGCGGCCCGATGTCGTCATGACGCCCGTCCGTCAGGGCCGACAGCATCACGCCGCGCTGATCGGGACGCTCAGCGGGTCGGGCGTTCCGGCCCGTCCTTGCCGTTGTGTGTCCTGATCCAGGAATAGAGCATCGAGCCGCCGATCAGGCCCAGGGTCGCGATCAGGGACCACTGCGGCTCGAGGTAGGGCACCAGAGCCTCGCCGGTCATGTCCTTCCACGCCTTGTACAGGCCGAAGTTCCAGATGATCTTGACCCCGATCAGAACGAGCACCAGCGACAGTCCGTACTTCAGATACTTGAAGCGGGCGACGGCCTCCGCGAGCATGAAATACATCGATCGCAGGCCCAGGATCGCGAAGATGTTGGAGGTGTAGACGATGAAGGGGTCCTTTGTGACCGCGAAGATCGCCGGCACGGAATCGACCGCGAAGATGACGTCCACGACCTCGACCATGACCAGGGCCAGGAACAGCGGGGTCGCGAACAGCACGAGCCGACCCGAGCCCTTGGGATCGGGCCGCTTCACAAAGAAGTTGTGGTTCTCGATCGTGTCGGTGACGTGCATCCGCTTCTTGAGGAACTTCAGAACCGGATTCTGGTGGAGATCCATCTCGTGTTCGCCGCCGAAGATCATCTTCCAGCCGGTGAAGATCAGGAAGGCGGCGAAGATGAATAGCACCCAGGTGAACTCGTTGACGATCGCCGCGCCGAGGGAGATGAAGATCGCCCGGAACACGATCGCACCCATGATGCCCCAGAACAGAACGCGGTGCTGGTACTCGCGCGGGACCGCGAAGAAGGTAAAGATCATCCCGATGACGAAGATGTTGTCGAACGCGAGAGCCGTCTCGAGCAGATAGCCCGTGAAATACTGCAGAACGGCTTGCTGATTGAGATTGTCAGGGCTCATGTAGTAGCGCGCATCGGGCTCATACACGAAATAGACGTAGGCCCCGAAGGCGATGGCGATGGAGGCGAAGGACGCCCACATCGCGGCCGACTTCCTGGCCGATACAACGCCATCCTTGTTGTTCACGACGCCGAGGTCGATCCACAGCAGGAAGCCGATGAAGGCCAGGAAGGCGATCCAAAGCCAGACCGGCTGACCCACATAGGTCGCAGCCAGAAACGGAAGGGATTCAAACATCCCGCACCCCTGAATAATGAAAATGGCGCTGCGTTACGCCGTCCATGCGGGGATCCGACATCGCAGCCGACGCCTCGGCTGCCAGAGGGGCCCGGACCCGTGGAGGGGCGGTAATGAAGGCAGAGTCGCACCGCGTCAACAGATGGCGCAGCATTTGACGAGAGCGGGTAAGCTTTTCGTATCTCTGATCCAGTGATTGCGGCCGTCATGGCGAGCAATTCTCTGTAGGCCGCAATGCAGTCTGTTAAGGTCAGACTGGCGAATCTTGGTGGGACATCATAATACTTGGTCATCAGCGGCATAAGCACTTCTTATTGGCGCGGTTGGCGCCAGGAGTGCAGCGTGTGTGTGCGGCCCGGGCCCCTCTGACGATCGATGTCGATCGTGATGTCGGATCGCATCGGGTGCGCTCGATGACGGGGTCCGGCTGTTAATCCCCATCGAACCGACGGCTTCGGCGTCGAGCGCTTCCCCTTCAGAGAAGGAGAGGCTCCATGTCTATCGTGTTGGCGCGCCGGCTACGGGGATTTCATTCCCTGCTGGAGATGGCGCTGAGGGACGAACGGGCGCGACCGCGACCCGACGACCGTACCGTCGCGAGCATCAAGAAGAAGAAGCTGGTCATCAAGGACCGGCTTGCCGTCTTCGATGGCCGTCAGACGCCGTCCGCGTCGCACTAGCGACCAGAAGGGTCGGCGGCTTTCCCCGGTCGCCGACCCCGATCGCTTCCCAACATCATTGTGCGCCGTCCACCGGCGACAGACGTGAGGTCCCTATGCCACGATCAAACAGACTACTGAGACGACGCGCCCCGATCGACCGGGACGAGGTCTGGACCCCCGGCGACGTCGTCCAGATGGACGCCATCGTCGCAGGCTGCGCCATGGTGGCCCAGGCCGACGGTTGGGTCACGCTCAACGAGCGGACGCGCATGATCGATCGAATGCGCAACTCCCCCGCCATCGCCTTCTTCGGCGCCGACGACGTGATCGTCCTGTTCGAGGCGTTGAACCTGCGCTTCGAGCGTGACCTGGACGACGGCGAGGCGACGGCGGAGGTCGCCGTTGCGCGCCTGCGCGGCCAGTCCGGGCCCTCTCGCGCCTTGATCGAAACCGCCTGCGCCGTCGCCGAGGCCGACGGCGGCTTTGACGCCGAGGAGAGGGCGGTGATCTTGCGCCTTTGCACGCTTCTCAACGTCGATCCGGCGTCGTTCGACCTGATCTCCGGTGACGGAGGGCAAGGATGAGGGTCGGCACATCACCCAACCCCGCCGTCCAGGCCTGGGCTCTTCAGCTCTCCCAGATGACGGGTCGGGTGGCGTCCCATCAAAGCACGCCCACCGATCGTCCCGTCGATCCGCCGCGGGCCATCAGCGATGACGCCGGGATTCGCCGACCCAGTCGGCATACCTTCGACATCCGTGTCTGAGCGCCGGACAGGCCAGGAAGGCGGGTTCACGGAACCTGTGATCCGGATATGGCCGGACGGCGAAGTCAGTCATGGCGCGCGCTGGCGCCGGATCACGCGCATGATCCGTCGTCGTCCGGCGGCGTCATGACGGTCCGTCCAGACGACCCGCTGATCGCGGGCTATCACCGTTTCCGAACAGGGGTGTGGCCCGCCCAGGCGCAGCGCTATGCCCAACTCGCGCGGCGACGTCAGCAGCCCGCCGCGGCCGTGATCGCCTGTTCCGACGCCCGGATCGATCCTCAGACCATCTTCGACGCCGAGCCGGGCGAGCTGTTCGTCATCCGCAATGTCGCAGGCCTGGTTCCACCCTATGCCCCTGACGGCGGGTGTCACGGGACGAGCGCGGCGCTGGAGTATGCGGTCAAGATCCTGAAGGTCCGCCGCATCATCGTGCTTGGGCATGCCAACTGCGACGGCATTCACGCCATGATCCATGGGCCGCTTCGCAACGCCCGGGACTTCCTCGGCCCCTGGATGGACATCGCTGAACCGGTGATGTGGCCGATGCCCGGGCCGGGGTCGGGGGAAGCCTTGGAAACCGCGATCGAGGCCGCGGTCCTCAGTCTTTCATTGAGCAATCTGCGGACCTTCCCGTGGATACGGGACGGCGAGAAGGCGGGTCATCTGGCGCTTTCGGCCTGGCGGTTCGACATCGGCGCCGGCGAGCTCCGGACGACGTAGCCGATCAGATCGGCCGCCGTTATCGCGGGGGTCAACGAAACCTTATGGCCTGGTGCGGGCCTCGTGGCCGCCGGTCAACGATAGGTCGATACGATGGCGTGCGCGTGGCGCCGCACCTCGTCGAGATGGCCCTGGACGACATCGGCGCGCAGGCCCGGAACGATCCCGCCGAGATTGTGATGCCCGATCACGTCCAGCCCCACGACCGCAGCCAGATGGCTGTCGAAATGACTCAGCATCGCGCTCCAGGCCCCGGACGCCTCGACCCAGTGTTGGGGCGCGCCCGAGCAACTGAAACTGACCAGCTTTCGGCCGGCCAGCAGCGGATGATTGCCGCCCTCGCTGTGGGGCGAATAGCCGAAGCCCATGCCAAAGACCCGGTCGATGTAGCCCTTCAGCATGGCCGGGGCCGCGTTGAACCAGAGCGGATAGACGAGCACGAAGACATCGGCGTCGGCGATTTCCCGGCGTTCCTCGACGACATCGGAGCGGGGCGCAAAGCCGGGATGATCCGGCAACTCGCCGGGGTGCAGAAGGGGGTCGAACCGCATCCGGTAGAGGTCGCGCAAGAGAGCGACATCGCCCGCAGCCTCAACCTCGGCCGCATAGGCTTTCGCCATCGCCAGGGTGAAGCTGTCGGGGCGCGGGTGGGCGGCGACGATCACGTGTTTCATGAGCCTGTTCCCGAGGCGGCGAGAGTGTTCGCAACGCAGACTCCTGCCCCTCCAGGCTCGCCGCGCACTGACGCAGATCAAGAACGCCCGGGCGCAAGTCAGACCCTGCAGGCAACCCGGCAGCGCCTCATCGAGGAGGGGCTTTGCACGATGGGGACGCCAGCGGCCGCGGCCTTGAGTCTGAGGTCAGCGGTGGGCGCCGTCGCGATCAAGATCGCGGCCCCTCGACGCCCTGAAAGTCTCAGAGTCCGGCGGCGAGTGCGATCCGCATCAGTTCGGCCATGTTGCGAGCTCCGGTCTTGGTCATCAGATTGGCCCGGTAGATCTCGACGGTTCGGGGGCTGATGGCCAGATCGAAGGCGATCTGCTTGTTGAGCCTGCCCTCGACCACGCCCTCCAGGACATCGCGCTCGCGAGGGGAGAGGTCAGACAGCCGGGCCTGCGCCTCCAGCCGGGCCGCTTCGGGAGCAGGCCCGGCGCGGTGGACCGAGAGAGCCTGTCGGATCGCTCCGATCAGATGCCCGTCGTCAAACGGCTTTTCCAGAAAGTCGATGACCCCGGCCTTCATGGCCTCCACGGCAAGGGCGACATCGCCGTGCCCGGTCATGACGATCACCGGCAGGGTCTCGCCGCGCGATCTCAGTTCGCGGATGAGGTCGAGCCCGGTCAGCCCGGGCATGCGAATGTCGGTCAGGACGCAACCATCCGCGACAGGCAAGGCCTCCAGAAACTCGGTCGCGGACGCGTAGAAGGCCGCATCGAAGCCGTTCACGTCCAGCAGGAAGGCGAGGGCCTCGCGCAGGCCGGCATCGTCGTCGATCACATGGATGCGGTCAGTCATGCGCGGGATCCCCGGCCCGGGGCAGGGTGAAGCAGAAGGTCGCGCCGCCATCGAGATTGTCGTCCGCCCAAATCCGCCCTCCGTGGGCCTCGACGATGGTGCGACAGATCGAGAGCCCCACTCCCATCCCCGTCGCCTTGGTCGTGACGAAGGGGGCGAAAAGACGTTCGCGAACCGACGGCTCCAGGCCCGGGCCCGTATCCTTGACGCTGATCCGTATCATGTGGTCGTCGTCGGCGCGAATGCTGACCTCGAGCTGGCGAAGCGGCGACCCCGCCATCGCATCGAGGGCGTTACGGATCAGATTGAGCGCCACCTGCTGGATCTGGATCTTGTCGACGATCACGGTTCCCAGATCGCGCGGCAGGCGCAGATCGACCCGGACGTCCTGATCCTTGATCCCCAACAGCGCAAGCGCACTGGCTTCCTCCATCAACTTGGCGGGATCCTCGAGCGTGTGTTCGGTCTCGCCCTTGTCCACGAACTCCCTGAGGTGTTTGATGACGTCACCGGCCCGAAGGGCCTGACCTGCAGCGCTGTCCAGAGCCTTGCGTAGTTTGGCGAGATCGGGGTCCGGCCCGTCGAGCAGAGTCACGGATCCGCGCATATAGCTGGCGATCGCAGACAGGGGCTGATTGAGTTCGTGGGCGAGGGCCGAGGCCATCTCGCCCATCGCGGTCAGGCGCGAGACGTGAACCAGTTCCGACTGCAGTTCCTGAAGGCGTCGCTCCTGATCGCGGCGCTCCGTCAGATCGCGAACGAAGCCGGTGAAGAACCGGCTCGTACCGACCCTGGCCTCGCCGATGGCCAGTTCCATGGGAAAGGTCGACCCGTCTCTGCGTTCGCCGACCACGATCCGTCCGGTGCCGATGATCCGGCGTTCGCCGGTTCGCTCATAGCGGTGGAGATAATGGTCGTGCTCGGTTCGATAGGGTTCGGGCATGAGAATGCGGACATTCTGTCCGATGGCGTCCTCCGGGGACCATCCGAACAGCCTTTCGGCGGTGGCGCTGAACGACTGGATGACGCCCTGGTCGCCGATCACGATCATCGCCTCGGGCACCGTTTCGAGGATGGATTGCAGATGGGCCTGGCGGCTCGCCGCCTCCCGGCTTCGCCGCCGCAGCCGCTCGCCGGCGACGGCGATGAAGGGACCCAGGAGGGCGAAGCCGAAGGCGTCGATCAGATTGGCGGGATCAGACCACAGGGCGCCCTGGAGCGTCACGGCGCCGATCGCCAGACCCAGGGCCGTGGCCAGCAGCGCCGGGCCGCGCCCGCCCAGGGCGGCGGCGACGAGCACCATCGGGACATAGAGGATGAACAGGCTGCGCTGGTCGAAGACCGGGCTCAGCGCCAGGCGGAGTCCGACGGCGATGACGGCGCCGACGATGGCGGCCAGATAGCCCTCACGGCGGGACAGGGACCGGTCGATAGCGGACGTCAGCTGCATCGGCGCACTCCGGGCCGATCGCGAGTGCGACGACGCGTCGCCGATCGTAGCACGCGCGACCCGCGGAAGAAGCGTCACAGTCAGGCGCCGGCCATCTCCGAAAGGGCGCCGAGCCGGCGGATGCGGTAGGTTCGGGCGCCGATGAATTCGACGAGCCCGTCGGATTGAAGCCGTCCCAGCATGCGCGAGATCGTCTCCATGGTGAGGCCCAGATAGTCAGCCATGTCCTGACGCCCCATGGGCAGGGCGACGGTCTCGCCCCTGAAGCGCGCTGCGATATCGATCAGGAAGCGTGCGACCTTCTCGCAGGCGGTCGTCTGGCCCAGGAGCAACATGTGGGATTGGGCCCGCTGGAGTTCCGCAGCCGTCGCCTGCCAGATCAGGCGGTCAAGCTGGCCGGCGTCGTAGGCCGCCGATCCGGCGCGGCGCAGGGCGAGCACCTCGCAGTCGCCGAGCGCTTCGGCCGAAAACCGGTGGACCGCGTCCATCTCAATGCCGATGACGTCTCCCGGATAGTAGAAGTCGCCGACCTGACGGCGTCCGTCCGCTGACAGACGGCTGGTCCGGACCACGCCCTCGACCAGTTGATAGATGAGGTCGGCGTCTTCGTCCTGGACGTAGATTTCGGCGCCCCGGCGAAACTTCAGACGCGCGGCGCCCTGCCAGGCGTCGGCGTGATGCGGGCTCGATACGGGGCCTTGCGGTAAGGCGAGGGTCATGGCGGGCCGTCCTTGTCTTGATGACAGGGACAGCCTTAAGCCGAGGCGACCGGGCGCGTTATTCGGGATTCGCCCCTAAGGGTCGCTACGGAGGGGGTCCGTTTGCCGAGCCGACGCTGTCGAGATAGGCGATCAGATCGGCGATATCGTCCGCCTCCATCTCGACCTGCGGCATCGCCGGGTGCGCCGTGACCAGGCCTTCGGCCAGGGCTTCCTGCAGGTCGGCGACCGGATAGCGTTGGGCGAGTCCGCGGAAAGGGGGCGCCGCCGTCATCGGACTGGGTCCGGATCGGCCCACGGCGTGACAGCTGGAACAGCGCATCTCGGCCAGCACCTCTCCGCGCGCGGACGAGCCGGTGACCTCCCACGAGCCGCCCGGCGCCAGAACGGCGACGGTCTGCGGCTCGGTCGGCCCGCGCGATACCGAACAGCCGCCGGTGGCGATCAAGAAGGCAAACAGGATCATGCGCATGACGGACTCCTCGGCGGCACTATGGTTTCGATTGCAGCGGCGCGCCTTGATGCGGATCAAGGCGGCGGCGCCAACCGGTCTTCGAAACGGACTACGGCCTGGAACCGCAGGGCCTTGGCCCGACGGTGTGCGGAGGATCGGGCGGGCGCGATCAGGATCCCGCCATCCCCTTCATGAAGCCGATCAGACGCAGCGCGTCCGCATCGTCAGGCGGGGCAGAGACCCCGCCGAGAGGATCGACGAGCCGGGTCACATACTCGGCGTTTCCGGAGTAGGCCATCGACCAGCCGTCGAAGCGGCGTCCGGCGATGGCTCGATCGAACACCACGGCCAGTTCGCCGTGTCGGGGATCTCGCCGGATGCTCGCCATGAGCCCTTCGATCGCGGAGTCCGGCCCTTCCAACACCTGCGCGAATCTCGACTTCGTGACGATCAAGGCCCCCGTGACGTTCAAAGTCCGGTTGCGTGCCGCCGAAACCGTGACGATGCGGTCGATTTCCGTCGGCCGATCCGCGGAAGGGATCAGGATCCGACTCACATAGAGGAGGGATCTCAGCTGAGACACGACCGTCCCCTCCCCGGTCGCCGACCTTGCCGACGGGCTTCGCCGGCCTCGTTCCGGCTCGATCCGGTTTCAGGGCGCGCGCGCACGACCTTGCGGCCGACGCTCGCCCGACGGCCGGGGGTCTCTTCGCCGGTCGTGGCGACGACCGGACGGAGGGAGCGTTGGTCACCGGCGGTCATCAGGATCACCGGGCCGTGTAGCCGCCATCGATCACCAGCTCGGACCCCGTGACAAACCGGGCTTCGTCCGAGGCGAGATAGACCGCGCCCCAGGCGATGTCGTCGGGCTCGCCGATATGACCGAGAGGATGCAGATCGGCGATCGCCTGCCTCGCCGCCGCTGGATCGCCCAGGGCCTCGAGATGGTGCTGGACCATCGGCGTCCAGATGAAGCCCGGATGGATCGAGTTCACCCGGATGCGATCCCCCGCGTAGAGCATGGCGTCGGTCTTGGACATCAGACGCACAGCGCCCTTGGAGGCGTGATACGGCGGAGAGTCAGCGGCGCCGACCAGGCCGTAGATCGACGACAGGTTGATGATGGACCCGGCGCCGGCCGCGCGAAGATGGGGGATCGCGTGTTTGACCCCGAAGAACACGCCCTTGACGTTGACGGCCTGCACCCGATCCCATTCAGCCTCCGTGATCTCATGGGTCGGCTTGTTCACCCCGGCCACGCCGGCATTGTTGACGAGGGTGTTGAAGCCCCCGAAGCGGGCGGCGACCCTTGCGAAGGCCTCGGCGACGTCGGTCTCCATCGTAACGTCGCACCGCTCGAACGCAGCCGACAGACCTTGGGCCGTGAGCTCGTCGACCAGCGATCGGCCCTCGGGCTCAAGCGTGTCCAGAACGGCGACCGCCGCACCCTCCTGCGCCATTCGGGTGGCGATCGCCCGCCCCAGCCCGAGGGCTCCGCCGGTCACGATCGCTGTCTTGTCGGTCAAACGGCCCATCTGGTCTCTCCGCAGCATAACCTTTGAGAGGATGGGCGCTTCTGGCGGCCGCGCCTTGATCTGGCGCAAATCCAGCCGTCAGGCCGGTCCGACGTTCGGGCATCCGCGACCCTGCGACAGGCCTTTCAGGAAGCCGCGCCTGACCATCCCCGCCAGAATCGCCTTCGCCCGGGTGCGATCCGCAGCGGCGGCGCCGGACAGTTGCCGCAACACATTGCGATAGGGAAGATCAGCGAGGCCCTGGATCGCATCCTGCAGCAAGGCCGTCGGGCCGGATGATGTCGAGGAGGGCGCGGTATCGATGTCCTCGCCCAGAGCGGCGTCGAGAGCGGCGAGTTCTGCCGCTGCGCCTTCGCAGTCGTCGGGAGAGGGAGGCGCATAGGGAGCCGCCACGACATTCACGAGGGCGGCGGGCAAGTCGGTGTGGACAAGGTTGAGGTCCCTGAGGGGCCGGACCGCCGCGTCCGCGACAGGGGTGGCGCAGGCCGCCAGCTGCAGGGCCAAGACGATCACGGCGCAGAGAGACTGGCGGTGCGTCAGGATGACGGCCGGTCGTGCGGACGGCCCCGAACCGGGGCCGGGACGCGATTCGACCGCATGCGAGGGCGGGGCGGCTGACCGTTTCACAGCGCCGGCTTCGGACCGAGGGGGCGTCCGGGAATCAGGCCGCCGTCCAGCAGGGCCCTCCAGGCGTCCTCGGCAGTCTCCGCGAAGGTGAAGAGATCGAGGTCCGCAGGCGAGATGAAGCCCTGGGCTTTGAGGACCTCAAAAGAGATCAGCGAGGTCCAGAAGGCCCGGTCGAACAGGATCACCGGGATGGGCGGGGCCTTGCCGGTCTGACGCAGGGTGAGAATCTCGAAGAGTTCGTCCAGGGTGCCGAAGCCGCCGGGAAAGACGATCAGGGCGTTGGCGCGCATCGCCAGATGCATCTTGCGCATCGCGAAATAGTGGAAGCGGAAGGTCAGGTCGGGCGTCGTCCAGGGGTTCGGCTCCTGTTCGCTGGGAAGCGTGATGTTGAATCCGATCGACGGCGCCCCGGCCTCGGCCGCGCCGCGATTGGCGGCGGCCATGATTCCCGGGCCCCCGCCGGTGGCGATGACATTGTCCCTGACGTCTCCGTCGCCTCGAACCGCGCCGCCCTCCAGAGAGGCCAGGGCGCCGAAGCGGCGCGCCTGGGCGTACCAGCGGCGGTGATTCGCCGGTCCCGTCTCGTTGACGCGGGCGCTGCCGAATACGACCAGGGTCGATCGGACGCCCCAGGCCTTGAGGGCGAGTTCGGCCTTTCCAAACTCAAGCTGGATCCGAACACCCCGCATGGCGTCGCTGAGCAGAAAGTCCTGGTCCAGAGCCGCAAGACGGAAGGAAGGCGAGGCCCGCTGCAGATCATTGGGCGGCGCTTCGGTCACGGACGACCGCGCCCCGCCCCGGCCGTGACCGCCGCCGTCAGGCGCGCCAGCAGCGCGTCCCGTTCTTCGTCCGTCGGCAGGGCCTGAAGCGTCTCGTTGAGCGTCTCGAGCAGACCCGCCCGGGCGTTGTGCCAGTCCGGGCGCGCTTCCGCTCCGGGCGCCAGTCGGGCCGCGGGCCCGTCGAGCGCCTCGGCGCGCGTCGGCGTCAGGCTGAAGGTCTGGTCCAGACGCGGGATGGTGACCTGGTCGCCTGAGCGACCGGCCGCAGTGATCCGGTCCTGCAGGCCTTCGAGCGCCTCGGGCTCGCCATGGGCCAGGAAGACCTGACCTCGAACCGGCTCGCGGGCGGCCAGCCAGTCCATCAGGGCGGGGGCGTCGGCGTGACCGGAATAGACGTCGAGGGAGCGGATGCGGGCGTTGACGCGAACGTCGTCCCCCTGGATCCGAACCATCGGCGGCGTTTCCAGAAGGATGCGGCCGAGCGACCCGGCGGCCTGGAAGCCGGTGATCAGCACCGTGGTCTCCTTGCGCCACAACAGCCGTTTGAGGTGGCGACGGATCCGGCCGGCGTCGCACATCCCGCTGCCCGCCAGGATGATGTGCCAGTCGCGCAGCCGTTCCAGCCCGTCGCTGTCCTGGGGCCTCAACAGGGTGTGGAGCCTGGGCGCATTCCGAAGCGGGAGATAGGGATTGACCGAAGCGTCGGCGTTCCAGCCGCGCCGCAGAAAGACCTCCGTCGCCTCGATCGCGAGCGGGGAATCGAGGAAGATGTCGGTGGCGAGGTCCGGCTCCGCCTCCATGATCGCGAGGAGCTCGAGGATAAGCTCCTGGGCGCGTCCGATCGCAAAGGTCGGCATGAGCAGGGGACCGCCCGCCGCCTTGGCGGCTCGCACCTCCTTCGCCAGCAGAGCCCGCCGATGCGCCAGGTCCATGTCCTCGCGCACGCGATCGCCGTAGGTGGATTCGAGGACGAGGTGGTCGACGCCGGCCGGTCCGTCGGGCCGCACGAGGTAGGGCTGCTCGCCCGACCCGAGGTCACCGGAGAACAGCATGTGGACGATGTCGCCGGCGTTCTCGATCTCCAGCTCGATCGAGGCGGCGCCGAGGAGATGGCCGGCCGGCCAGTAGCGGACGCGCAGGCCCGGCGCCGGATCCAGCCACTCCCCGAACTTGACCGTCTCGAACAGGGCCAGTGTCGGGGCGACGTCCTCCGGGCCGTAGATCGGCTCCACCGGTGCGATTCCGCGCCGCTGGTTGCGCCGGTTGAGATGGTCGACATCGCCCTGCTGGATGTCGGCGGAGTCGGCGAGCATGACCTCGCAAAGGTCCCGGGTCGCCCGGGTGCTGATGATCGAGCCCTTGAAGCCGGCCTTGACCAGTTTCGGCAGCAGGCCGGAGTGATCGATGTGGGCGTGGGTCAGGAACACCCCGTCGATCGAGTCAGGATTGAAAGGGAACGGTTCGTGGTTGAGGGCCCGAAGGGTTTTGGGGCCCTGGAACATGCCGCAGTCGACGAGGAAACGGCCTTGGTCCGTCTGGAGCAGGGCGCAGAAGCCGGTCACGCAACCGGCCGCGCCGTGAAATGTCAGGGTCAGCATCAAGAAACCTTTCGTCAGTTCGCCAGGGCGAGCCAAAGGGCGACTGCGGCGAGGCCCGCCGCCGAGATGAAGCGCAGCATCCGCCGCCGGCCTGCGCCCCAGGTGGCCGTCGTGCGCGCGGCCCCGAGAACGATGCCGAGGTGGATCAGGACGCTGATGGCGATGTGGGCCAGACCCAGGCTGAGCAGTTGGACCCACGGGGCCGCGTGGTCCGGCCGGACGAAGCCCGGCAGGAGAACGCCGTAAAACAGCAGGGCCTTGGGATTGAGGAGGTTGGCGAGCAGGCCGCGCGCCACGAGACGGCCGGCGCCGCCATTCGTGGCGATCGTTCCTGTCGAGGGACGCAGGGCCTCGGCGGCGAGCACGAACAGATAGAGGACGCCGCCCCATCTCAGGGCGGTCATCGCGACCGGCGCGTCCGTCAGGCCGTGGGTGAGGCCGAACACGGCCAGGGCGAGGTAGACGCCCAGCCCGGCGGTGATGCCCAGAACGCTCAGGACGCCGGCCAGGCGGCCGCGTCCGGCGGCGATCACGGCGAGGTAACCCATGTTGGGGCCCGGTGTGAGCTCGATCAGAACCATGGCCAGCAGAAAGCCGGGCAGCACCGCCGGGTCGACAGGCCAGGTCGGGGCGCCGGTCAATGAATCCTCAGGCAGGGCAGGGGGCCGTCGGCGGTCACATCGCCCCCCCACTCCAGCCGCAGGTCCTCCGCGCGCGCGACGAGATCGGCCTGGAGGGACAGGACGGCGGTTCGGATATCCCTCTCTCGCACCTGCATCACGCCCGGCCCGACGGGAAAGCCGTGGCCCGGCGGCGTGACTCCTCTAGCGGCGACCGCAGTCAGGTCGGCCGCGCCCGGATCGGCTGCCAGAGCCAGGACGACGTGCAGCCGAGGCAAATCTTCGGCGGCGTTGAGATCGATGAGGAGGTTGCGGATCGACATCTCAGTGCGCCATCAACAGGGACGGCCCCTCGACATCGTCAAGCAGGGTGCGGGTGGCGCCCCCGAAGACGGCCTCGCGCAGGCGGCTGTGTCCGTAGCCCCCTGCGATCAGGACTCCCGCCTTCAACCTTTTGGCCGCCTCGACCAGCGCGAGACCCTCTGGTCCGCCCCTGACTGTCTCGGTGCTGGCGCTTCCGGCCGCATGGGCGCTGAGATAGTCGAGCAGAGGATCGAATGACGGATTGGCGGCCACGGGGTCCAGACCTTTGGCGCACTGTACGGCGGTGGTTGCGGACGACATGGCGATGAGCGGGAGGGCTTGCCTGACCGCCCGGCCGGCTTCGGCGCTGCCGTCCCAGGCGATCATGACCGGTCCTTCCAGGCGAGAAGGATCCCCCCGGGCGATCAGGATGGGGACGCGTCGCTGCAGCAGCGTCTGGGCGAAGGTCTCCTCGGCGATCAGGGAGGTGGTCAGGCTCTCCTGACTGATCACCACCAGATCGGCCAGGGCCAGGCAATGGCTCAATGCGATCTCCGCCCGGCCCGTGGGGGTGGCCAACGCCATGCGGGGAAGGCCCTCTCCGTCTCCGAAGACCAGGTCGGCCGCATTGCAGATGCGGCGACACTCCATCTCCAGCGTGGCTCTCGCCGCCTTCTGGCTCGCGAGGATCGCCGACGTCGTCTCATCCGGAAGGGTCGTGCCGAGCAGCATGCCGTAGCTGACGAGATCGACCATCGGGTCGGGCATGAAGGGAAACACGACCACCCTGGCCTTGTTGAGGACGGCGAGCGCGGCGGCGAAGCGGAGTGTCGAGGCGTCGCCGGCATGACCAAAGGTCAGGGCGACGATGGACTTGTAGCTCATAAGAGTCCTCCCAGGGCGGCTCGCAGCTCTTGTTCCTGCAGAGAGCGCCGACGGACGAGAGGACGCGCATCTGACCGGCCTGGCCTTGATCCAGATCAGATGCGGCGCCGTTGCCCGCCTGGGAGGGCCCCCTGAGACCCGACCTTGCATCGGCCGGGCGGATCGGATCAGAACGGTCGTGAGAGCCCTGTCAACGTGGCGGCGTCGCAACGCCGCCGGAACCGAGGTCCATGACAGACGCGCCGACCCGCTCCTTCCTGCGCCGCAAGCGCGATCTGGCCGATGACCCCGGCCAGCCGGTCGGCTTCAAGGATGTGCGTCTCACCGCGCAAGAGGCGGAACACGGTCTGGCCTCCGCCATGGATCGCATCGCGGCGCCGCGTGCACCCTGGTCGCGTGTCCCGTTCAATGTCCTGGCGATTTCCGGCGGCGCGGCAGGCGGAGCCTACGGCGCCGGGCTTCTGGTCGGTCTATCGCGGGCCGGGCGGCGTCCGGAGTTCGCCCTGGTCACCGGCGTCAGCACCGGGGCCCTGATCGCCCCTTTCGCCTTCCTTGGCCCCGCCTGGGACGGCCGGCTCCAGGACGCCTACACGGGCGGTCATGCTGCGTCGCTCTTCGCCCTGCGCCGTGCGACCCCGGGCCTGGAGCCGGGCCTGTTCCGCGCCGCCGCACTCGACGGCCTGATCGCGCCCTTCATTGATGCACCCTTGCTTGAGGCCGTGGCGGCCGCGCACGCCGAGGGCCGTCGCCTGTTCGTGGCGACCACCGACCTGGATCGACAGCGCGCCTGCATCTGGGATCTCGGTGCGATCGCCAGCCAGATGCGCGAGGCCGGAGAAGCGAACGCCATCACTCTCTTTCGGCAGATCCTGGCCGCGTCCGCCAGCCTGCCGGGGGTTTTTCCGCCGCGCATGATCGCCTGTCGGTCCGGCGGTCGGGTCTACGAAGAAATGCACGTCGACGGCGGTGTTGCGGCCCCCTTGTTCGTGCTTCCAGACGCGTTGCTGCGTTTGAAGGGGGCGGGGCGGCGGATGCGCGGCGGTCGCGTCTATGTCATCGCCAACACCATCCTGGAGCCCGCGCCCCTGGCGACGGCGAGTAACGTCCCGACGATCCTGCTGCGCAGCTTCGATACCATGCTGCAGTTCTCCTATCGGCAGGCGATCAGCGTCACTGCGACCTTCTGCGCCGGAGCCGGCCTGCCGCTGGCGGTCGCCTCGATCCCCGACACGGCCGGCCATGGCGTCATGCTGAAGTTCGACACCCGGAGCATGACCCGTCTGTTCGACGCCGCAGCCTCGCGGGCGCGGGATGGAGAAGTCTGGGCGGCGGGTTCCGAGGCGCCTGAGACTGTTGCCGGTCTGCTGGCGAAAACCTTCCGCTTCGGCGACTGAGGGCGTCGGCCCGGGACCGTCGCCTGCAGGTCGCTCTCTTGATCCTCAGCAGGCCCGGTTCGTCGCGGACGATGCGCGAAGCGTCGGCTCAGATCAGGTCGATCACGCGCGGGGCCGCAACGATGGGCGGAGTCGTATCGGCGGGCTGGAGGCTGAAGGTCTGGGAGTGGCTGCGCCCCGCGATCACGCTGACCGGCGAGATGATCTCGGGGCGCAGATGGATCACGGCGACGGAATCGCCCCCGGGTCCGAAGACGTGCAGGTCCGCATACCGTTCCCGGACGGACTGATCGAGGCGCTCGACCAGGACCGGATCGGTGATCTCCACGGCCCGGGCGGCCATGGATACGCCCACGGCGTCGCCTTGCTGCGCCTCGCTGCGGATGACGACGGAGACTCGCGAGTCGGCCCTGATGTTCGCCAGTTTCTGACTGGTCCGCGCTACGACCACATAGAGATTCAGCCCTTCGTTGACGTAGCCCACAGTGGTCGCCTGGGGCCAACCGTCAGGACGATTGACGGCGAGCGTCAGAAGCCGTTGGGCGTCGAGCAGGGCCACGACGGCGGCGACTGCGCCGCCGTGGATGGGGGGTGGAGCGACCTCCGGCATGGTCAGACCCTCCTGACGGCCGGGGCGAGGACGGTCAGTCCGGCCCCGGGAATGGCGATCTGTAAGGGGCTGTCAGGGCGCATCTGGTGGTCCACGACGCGGTCCGGCTGCACAATACGGCCAGCGAGGCGTCGACAGGACCGTGGCCCGGTTGCGGTCGCGGAGCCTTGATCCAGCGCAAGCCTCGGATCATCGGCCGTGCCGCTCGGCCAGAGACGTCTTGACGCATTTCTGACGGCGCCCTGCGGCGTCCAACGCGGCCGCCCGACGTCAGGCGCCGCCGTCGGACAGTGACCGCAGCCGCTCCGGCTGCCGGACCTGCAGCTCGGTCGGGGAGAGCAGGCGGATGACGCCCATGGTCTTGAGCCGGGTCAGGATCCGGCTGACGGTCTCGATCGTCAGGCCAAGATAGTCGGCGATCTCCGACCGGGTCATCGGCAGGCGGATGTGGTCCGTCAGACTGGGGCGGGCGGGGTCGTGCGCCGGCTGATCCAGAAGGAAGGTCGCCACCCGCTCGATTGCGGTCTTGCGACCCAGGAGCAGCATGTGATTCTGGGCTGCGGCCAGTTCGTGATTGGCCCGTTCGAGCAGAACGGCCTCGAGCGCGGGGGTATCCCGGATGAGGGCGCGATAGTCGCTCTTGCGGAACCGGCACGCCGTGGTCGGCTCGATCGCCTCGGCGGAGAAGACATAGGTCTCCCCGGTGGCGAGACCGAGGAGGTCGCCCGCGAACAGGAAGCCGATGATCTGGCGGCGACCGTCGGACAGCAGCTTGTAGACCCGCACGGACCCGGCGGTGATATTGAACACATGCTGGGCGGCGTCGCCCTGGCGGATGAGCGCCGCTCCGGCCTCCAGCGTGACGGGGTCCGCCAGGGCGTCGAGGCTTCCGAGGTCGGCCTCCTCGATGCTGCCGCACACGCTCAGCATTCGGGCGCCGCAGCCGGCGCAGTCCGTGCTTCTGAGGCGATCGTCGCATTCGACGGGGAGAGCCTTGAGCTCGAACATGGTGGAATCCTGACGCCGCGAGGCCCAGTCTTGTCCGCCATCGCGGCGCACCGGGAGTTGATGCAGATCAAGGCGGTCCGAACGGCTTTCCGAGCGAGGCCACGGCCCTGGTCCTCGCCTCCGCGTCGTCGATCGGCACCGCATGTTTTGATCTCGGTCAAGGCGGCGCGCCGACCGTTGGGCGACCAAGGCGAGAGAAGGAGACCTGCGCATGCCCGCACAAGCCATCCCCGTCGTCGCGACGGTTATCGCCCTCTTCGCCCTCTTCATCGGGTTCGTCGGGGGCGCCGCCCTCTGGACCGCCCTTCCGCGTCGCGCTCCGCCGCGCGAGCGCTGACCCCAGCTTCGAAAGGCCCACAATGACGTTCAAGACCCTGCTCGTAGCCGTGGATCAGGGCGTCGACAGCGACGCCCGCGTCCGCCTCGCCTGCGATCTGGCGGCCGGACTGGACGCCCATCTGATCGGAGCCTGCGGCGTCGCCCTCAGCGTGCCGCCGGCGGACGACCTCTACACCGGCGGCGCCATGTTCGGGGAGGCCTTCACCCTCCTCCGCGACCTCGCCGAGGCGGAGGTCCGCGGCGCGCTCACGCGTTTTCACGAGCTCGTCGGGTCTCGACGGGGCCGGACGGAATGGCGGGGCCGGCTGGGGCTTCCAGCCGATGTCGTGGCGCATGAGGCCCGGGCTGCGGACCTTGTCATCCTCGGACGCCGCTCGTCGCGCGCGCCGACCCACGCCATCGATCCGGCCGATGTCCTGATGGCCGTCGGGCGCCCGGTCCTCGTGGTTCCGCCGGAGCGGGAGCGGGAGCGGGAGCCGACCGGCTGGCCGGCGGTGGTGGCCTGGAAGGACAGCCGCGAAGCCCAGCGTGCGGCGGCCTCGGCCCTTCCCTTGCTGAGCCGCGCCTCCACCGTCCATGTCCTGGAGATTGCGGGCGAGGACACCGCAGAACAGGCCGCTGCGCGCACCGACGACGTTGTCGCCTGGCTGGGGCGTCACGGGATTTCGGCCGAGGCTCATGTCTCCCCTCCCGGCAAGACCACCGCCGCCCGGAACATCCTGGGCTTCGCGGCCAGTCACCAGGCCGGGCTGATCGTCTGCGGCGGCTACGGCCATGCCCGGCTGCGCGAATGGGCGCTCGGCGGCGTGACCTCCGAACTGCTGGCCTCCGCGCCGGTCTGCGTCCTTCTCACCCACTGATCCCGAGGTTTGCGATGAGCGGCTTTCACCATATCCGGCTCGAACTCGCGCGCGAGCCCGGCCATCCGCACGGCGACGCCCGCGACGGATGGGACATTGTCGCCGCCCTCGACGAGGCGGGACGGCTGGATCTCGCGGCCTGTCGCGCCGCGCCCGACCGATGCTTCGTGCGCCGGTTCGTGCGGGACGCGACCGTCGCCACGGGCCGCCTGCGGCACACGGTCGGCGATCGCTGGCTGCTGGACCTGGACGGGCGGGACGATCTGGACGCCTCCGGCTTCCGCCTCGGCGAGGAACAATTCGCCCTGGGGGAATACGTCTCCATCGTGTCGGCGGACGGCCAGACCCACACCTATGGCGTGGAACGGCTTGAACCGATCGAGACCCCGGCTCCGGGCGAACAGGCGATCGCCTGATGGCGCGCCGAATCCTGGTGCTGGACGGCCATCCTGATCCGGATCCCAGGCGATTTTGCCACGCCCTGGCCGACGCCTACGCCTCGGGGGCCGTCTCCGCCGGTCACGAGGTGCGCCGGGTCGATCTCTCGGGACTCGAATTCCCTGACCTGATCCGTCGCGACGACTGGGAGGCCGCGTCGGCGCCGGCCGCGATCCTCGGCGTCCAGGCCGATATCGCCTGGGCCCAGCATCTGGTCATCATCCACCCGCTCTGGCTGGGGTTCATGCCGGCCCGGCTAAAGGCCCTGTTCGAACAGACCTTCCGCCCGGGCTTCGCCTTCGGACAGAGGGAACGAACCCTGGGGGACGGACGGCTCAAGGGCCGGACCGCGCGGATCATCGTCACCATGGGCATGCCGGCCGCCATCTACCGCGGCTTCTACTTCGCCCATGCGCTGACCGCCCTGAGGCGCAACATCCTGAGCTTCGTCGGCATCGGCCCGACCCGGACCACCATCGTCGGCAATGTCGAGGGCATCAGCGACGTCCAGTGCGAGCAATGGCTCGACAGGATTGCGGAGCTGGGGCGGCGGGCGATCTGACCCGACCGGCGGTTCTTCGAGACCCCGGCGCAGGTCATCGTTGCCGGATTGGCTCATGTCGGCTCCGTCCAGCGGACAGGGGGCTAAAGCCTGGTGCGCAACGACCACAACTCGGGGAAGCAGCGACGATCGAGCGTAGACGACAGGTAGGCGACGCCGTCGGTGCCGCCGGTGCCGCGACGCCGACCGATGATCCGCTCGACGGTCACCACATGTTTGTGGCGCCAGGTCAGGAGGGCGTCGTCCAGATCGACCAGCTTCTCGGCCAGCTGATAGAAGGGCCACCAGCGTTCGGTGTCGCGATAGACCTCCAGCCAGGCGGCCTCGACGCCTTCCGAGGGCTCATACGGCTGGCTGACGTCGCGGTTCAGCGCCTCTGCGGGGACGGCGATTCCGGCGGCCGCGAGCTGGGCCAGGGCGTCGTCATAGAGGCTCGGCGCGGCCAGGGCTTCCGACAGGGCGGCATGGGCTTCCGGCCGGTCTAGCTGGAACGACAGGAACTTCGCATCCTTCAGTCCCAGCATGGTCTCCAGCCGGCGGAACTGGTCGCTCTGGAAGCCGGAGCTGGAGCCCAGTACGCCGCGGAAGCGCAGGTAGTCGGCGGGCGTCATGGTCGCCAGGATGTCCCAGCTCTGGGTCATCACCGCCTGGATGCGGCTGACCCGCGCCAGGCTCTTGTAGGCCGGGACAAGATCCCCGGCGCGCACCAGCGACTGGGCCAGGGCGACCTCGTGCAGGATCTGCTTGAGCCAGAGCTCCTTGGTCTGGTGGATGATGACGAACAGCATTTCGTCATGCTCGTCGCTGATCGGGTTCTGGGCGGCCAGCAGCCGGTCCAGGTCCAGATAGCGGGCATAGGTCATGTCGGCGGCGGGCGTCGGATCGGTCATGACCGTTGTATCGGCCGGTTCCCCACAGGCCTCAAGTCACCCGCCCGGAACGCGACGACTCTCTTCGGCCTCCGGGCAGGACGGGCCCCGCGCCGGACATCCGCCTCGCCGATGCCGGGCCCTAAGCCGTGGACGTGACCTGAGCCGCGGACCCACGAGCGCGATCTCGCCCGCGAACCGCCCAAGGCTTCGGATGACGTTGAAGGTCGCAGGCCGCGACGGCGCTTGCGGACCCGGCGCGGGCGGAAGTTTTCTTCAACGCCTGCAATGTGATGGGAAGGAATGGTGGACGCGACAGGGATTGAACCTGTGACCCCCTCGATGTCAACGAGGTGCTCTCCCGCTGAGCTACGCATCCGCCAGAACGGTTCCGGACGGGTCCGGAACGGGAAGGAGCGGTCTATACCCAGCCGATGCGACGGCCGCAAGGGCGAAACGGGGGTGATATTGGGGCATGCCAAACGAAGGGGGCGCTTGCGCGCAAATCGGAAGCCGTCAGGCGGCGAGCGGTGGCGCCCCTTCTCGAATCAAGCCGCCGCGCACATCTTTTCGACTTCGCTGACGAGGTCGCGAAGATGAACGGGCTTGGACAGGACCTTGGCCTGGGGGCTGGCCTGGGCGGCGCTGAGGGCGACGGCGGCAAAGCCGGTGATGAACATGATGCGCAGGCCCGGCTGGCGCGCAGCGGCGACACGCGCCACCTCGATCCCGTCCGCCCCCGGCATGACGATATCGGTCAGCAGAAGGTCGTAGGGACCATGCTCCAGCGCGTCGATGGCGTCGTCGCCGTTCTCGCAGTCGATGACCTGATGGCCAGCCCGCTCAAGTGCACGGGTCAGAAATCCCCTCAGCGATGCGTCGTCTTCGGCCAGCAGAATGCGCGCCATGCGTGGAACTCCCCCGTTCAGAACACCGACGCTAGTCCCGGAACTGTAAACCGGCCATGAAATTCCCGCGTTGCGATCGCGCGCTCTGCCGACAGGTCCGTGGAAAACCTCTCCGGCCGCATCGAAGATCCGCGTCGCACTTTTGCGGATCAGGCCCTATGCGGGAGCCATGACGCCGCCTTTCGACGCCAGTCCGCCGCCCTTGAACCCCCTGCCCGCCTTCGTCTTGACGCCGGCGGACGGGCTTGCGGGCGCGATGGTGTTCGCCTCTCCGCATTCCGGCCGGGAGCGACCCGCCGACATGGGAGAGGCGGCGGACCTGACCTCATCGACCCTGCGCAGCGCCGAGGATGTCGGCGTCGACCGGCTGATCGCGGGCGGACCATCGCGGGGCGTGCCGATCATCGCAGGGCGGGTGTCGCGCGCCTATGTCGACCTGAACCGGGCGCCGACCGAACTGGATCCGGTCCTGTTCGACGGCGAGATCGAGGCTGAGCCGACGGCCAGGGTCTCTGCCGGTTTCGGCGTCATTCCCCGCCGGGCCGGGGACGGGACGCTTCTCTATGACCGGCGGCTGTCGCAGGCCGAGGCGCCGGGCCGCCTGGCGTGGGTGCACACGCCCTATCATGACGCGCTGGGCGAACTGATGCGGGCCGCCCGGGACCGGCATGGCGCGGCCCTGTTGATCGACTGGCATTCGATGCCTTCGCGGGCGGCGGGGGCGACAAGCCGGAACCGGAGAGGCGTCGATGTCGTGTTGGGGGACCGGCACGGCTCGGCCTGTCGCGGCGCGACGATGCGGACAATCCGCGCCCTGTTCGAGGCCCAGGGCTGGCGGGTCGGACTGAACGCACCGTATGCGGGCGGCTATTCGACCGAACGGTGGGGGCGGCCGGATGAAGGGTTCCAGGCGGTGCAGGTCGAACTGAACCGGGCGCTCTATCTGGACGAGACGACGCTGGAGCCGTCCGGCGATCATGACCGGTTCGCCAGGGCGCTCGACCGGGTCATCGCTGCGCTGGCCGCCGAGACCTGGCCGCGCTGAGTTTCGCCCCGGCGTCAGGGCAAAAAAAGCCGCGCCCGAGGGCGCGGCATAAAAGTCTATAGGGAGGAAACGCCCAGGAAGGGCATGACGCCCGGAGGCGTCGAAAAACAATCTAGGTTGCGGTGCACAATGCGTCAAGCGGGCTTTTGTGATCAATGATCACGGCGTGTTACCGGTAGCCGTGGCGGCCCTGCCTTGATGTAAGCGCTTTCACGACACGTTTCGTGCGCTACGGGGCCATCGACGATATATTGCAGTGCGAAACAGCTAGGCTCCGCGCTCGCGATTGACCTCGAGGAGGCGTCTGGCGGTCCGGATCGCGCGGGCTGCGGGCGATGCGGACTGACGCCAGACCAGGAGGGCGAAGGCTGAAAGCACGCCCGCGCACAGCCAGACCGGTCCGAAAAGCCAGGCCGCTGCGGCGAGGGCGAAATAATAGCCGCGCACGCCCTGGCTGAAAGCCGAGAGCGCAGGGTTCAAGACCTGGGCCGTCGCCTCGCCGAAGGCGACCTTGTCCGCCTCGGAATGGACTTCAGGGGCCGCGCCGATGAGGGCGAGGGCGTAGTTCATCTGGCGGATCGACCAGATGAAATCGAGCAGACCCCGCGCCAGGCACAAGAGAACCAGCCCCAGCTTGGCTTCCAGCAGCCCCACCGGCACGGCCTCGGCCCCGACCGCGGAAAATCCCTTCAGGGCCTGGTCGCCGCCGAACAGGATGCCGGCGACGCCTGCGATCAGGAGCAGGTTGGACGAGGCGAAGAAGGAGCCGGAGTTGATGGAGTGTCCGAGAAGTTGGCTGTCCAGCAGCCGGATTTCCCGGTGTGTCATCGCCGTCATCCAGGCGTGGCGAACGGTCAGCATGTCCATGTTGAGCGAGCCGCTGCGATGCGCCAGCAGACTCAGCAGCGGACCGTAGCCCAGCCAGCACATCAAGAAGAGGGCCAGACCCAGCCAGTCGATCGTGGTCATTCCCGCCGGACTCCCTCATCTGTCTTTCTTCGTCAGCGCGCGCCGCGCTTGCCGTTCGCCGTCCGGAGGCTTATCACGCCCGCCTCCCTTCGCAGACGCACAAAACCGAGCCCGCCATGAACATCGACGCCATCCCGGTCGGTCCCAATCCCCCCTGGGACCTGAACGTGATCATCGAGATCCCGCAAGGGGGCCTGCCGGTCAAATACGAGATGGACAAGGCGTCCGGCGCCCTGTTCGTCGACCGCTTCCTGCACACCGCCATGTACTACCCGGGCAATTATGGCTTCGTGCCGCACACCCTGGCGGACGACGGCGATCCCTGCGACGTCATCGTGCTGAACCCGACGCCGGTGGTGCCCGGCTGCGTCATCCGCTCGCGCCCGATCGGCGTGCTGATGATGGAGGACGAGGCCGGCGGCGACGACAAGATCCTGGCCGTCCCGGTCGACGCCCTGCACCCCTACTATACCGACATCGCCAGCTACCGGCAGCTGCCCACCATCATGGTCGAGCAGATCGAGCACTTCTTCACCCGCTACAAGGACCTGGAGAAGAACAAGTCGGTCCGCGTGAAGCGCTGGGGCGACGCCGGCGAGGCCGCCGAACTGATCGTCGAAGGCATGCGCGCCTATGAAGAGGCCGAGAAGGCCAAGAGCGGCAAGGCGGCCAACGCCGCCTGATCCGCTCCGGAGCGTCGAAGATAAAATCTTGTTCGACGCCCGGATTGCCGCCGCGCCGGGCTTTGCGGGCCGTTTTCGGGTTTGAACGCGCCTTGGTCTGCGGCTGAGGTACAATCCCTTCCACGGTTCGCGGAGAGTGTGAACAGCGGCGACTTCGTCCGTTTCGTCCGTTTCGTCCGTTTCGTCAGGGTGTTTTTCGTCCGGACATCGGACGAAGCCCTTCCCCGCCCGGTCGACGCGATGTTGCTGTTTGCGGGGGCGTCCACCGTCCCCATATGGCGGGGATGGCAACACTCTCTGTTCTCGATCTCGCGCCGGTGCCCGAGGGTTCCGACGTTTCCCGGGCGCTGGCCAACACCCTGGACCTGGCCCGGCATGCCGAGCGACTGGGTTACAATCGCTACTGGCTGGCCGAGCATCACAACATGGCCGGTATCGCCTCGGCCGCGACCTCGGTCGTCATCGGCGCCGTGGCCGCAGCGACGAAGACCATCCGTGTCGGCGCCGGCGGGGTCATGCTGCCCAACCATGCGCCGCTGGTGATCGCCGAACAGTTCGGCACGCTGAACGCCCTCTATCCCGGCCGCATCGACCTCGGCCTGGGCCGCGCGCCGGGGTCGGACCAGGCGACGGCCCGCGCCCTCAGGCGCACCCTTCAAGGCGACATCGACAGCTTCCCGCAGGACGTCATGGAGCTGATGCACTGGTTCGAGGCGGCGACGGAGGATCAGCGCATCCGCGCCAATCCCGGCGAAGGCCAGGATATTCCGGTGTGGATCCTGGGATCCTCGACCTACGGCGCCCAGCTGGCCGCCCATCTGGGCCTGCCCTATGCCTTCGCCAGCCATTTCGCGCCGTCCGAGATGATGTCGGCGATCCGCATCTATCGCGAGACCTTCCGGCCGTCGGCGCTGCTGGCCAAGCCCTATGTGATGCTGGGCTACAACGTCTTCGCCGCCCAGACGGACGAGGCGGCGCGGCTGCTGTTCAGTTCGGTGCAGCAGGCCTTCGTGAACCTGAGAACCGGCCGTCCGGGCAAGCTGCCGCCGCCGAAGCTGGGCTATGCCGAGAGTCTCGGCGAGGGCGAGCGGGCCATGATCGGTCAGGCCCTGGCCTGTTCGGCGGTGGGCTCGCCCGCGACCGTGCGGGCGGCGATCGAGGCCTTTACGGTCGCGACGGGCGCGGACGAGCTGATGATCACAAGCCAGATCTGGGACCATGGCGCTCGGGTCCGCTCGCTGGAACTGCTGGCC
The DNA here is from genome assembly GCF_002280785.1 of Brevundimonas subvibrioides. Taxonomy (GTDB): domain Bacteria; phylum Pseudomonadota; class Alphaproteobacteria; order Caulobacterales; family Caulobacteraceae; genus Brevundimonas; species Brevundimonas subvibrioides_B. Next base: position 14,106 of record NZ_NCEQ01000017.1, on the reverse strand, counting down.
GAGGCGATGGCGGACGGTCGAGCCGCGGCCTGATCAGTCGGCCTTCGCCTTGCGGGGCTTTCGAGGCTTGCGCGGCGGTTTGACAGGCGCAGGCTTGGCATCGAGGTCCCGCTTCGGCTTACGGCCAGGGACAGCCGAAGCTGTTGGTTCGGCCTCCGACAGCGGAGCCGACAAGGCGTCCGAAGGAGTGGTGAGCTTCAGGCGCGCCTTTTCCTTCCACGCCATGGCGTCCTTGAGGGCATGCCATTCATAACCCAGACGGATGGCGGTCTGGATGTCGTCGCCGGGTTCGCCCGGTTCGCGCCCCGTCAGCCGGTCCTTCAGATGACGACACTCGGCGAGCAGGTTCGCTGCGGCCAGAAGCTCGCCCGAAGCCCCGGGGAACCGGCCGATATCCTCCAGTGTGGCGTAGCGCCAGCCCTGCTCGGGCGGCCGTTCCAGGACCATGGCCCAGCGCAGTTCGGCGGGAAGCTCTTCCGCCAGCCAGGTCCATTCGGGGGCGCCGGGCGCGCGCTGATAGTGGCCGTGCTGCGTGGGCAGGCCATGATCGGCATAGACCTGCAACGCGCTGGCCTCGACCTCGGCGATGGCGGGCAGGGTGGCGGGCGCGCGTCGCCCCGCCCGCTCCCACAGGTCTCCCGCGACCACGAGCGCCGTCTTGCGGTCGCCGCGTCCGCGATTGCCCAGAAGCCACTCTCGCCAGGCGGGCATCGGGTCAGTTGTTGTTCAGGGTGCTCGTCACGGACAGATCGTAGACGACGCGGGTCACATCCTGCACCAAGGCAAAGAATTTGCGGACTTCGGCGGACAAGGCGCGAGGCGCGTAGATGATGTCGTTGGGCTGGATCAGGAAGCTGGAGGCCGTGAAGAAGCCGACGCCCTCTTCCAGGTTCAGCCGGTAGACGACGGGCACGCCTTTCGGCGTCGCCGGCTGGGTCAGGCCCAGCGCCTGGGCGACCTCGGGCCGCTCGAAGCGGAAGATCAGCACCGAGCGGGCGTTTGCCGCGCCATCGTTCAGGCCGCCGGAGCGGCTGAGTGCGTCCGCCAGGGTCAGATCGCCGGCCGGCATGTCCTGCTGCGTCACGGCGCCCAGGGCGCCGAAGGAGGAGAACCGGCGCGGCTGGTAGACCAGATTGATCTGGTCGCCGCTCTGCAGGCGGATATTCTCGGCGAACCGGGTGGTGACGGCGGTGAGAGGGGCGACGAAGGTCTGGTCGCCGCGCCGGATCTGCACCTCGACATCCTGGCTGGGCCGCGAGGCGCCGCCGGCGGCCGCGATGACGTCCAGGATCGTATCGGCATTGGTCGAGAGCGGCGCCCGACCCGGTTGCCGGACCTCGCCCAGAACCGTGACGGCGTTGGAGACGTTGGCAGCCAGGGTCACGCTGACCTGCGGGTTGCCGACGCGGCCGATCAGGGCGCGCCGGATCGCGCCGGCGGCCTCGGTCGTCGTCAGGCCGGAGACCCGGACCGGGCCCGCGAACGGAACGGAGACATTGCCGTTCCGGTCCACGACGACGGCCGGCAGCGTCTGGTTGCCGGAGCGAATACCATCATTGCCGCCGCCGCCGCCGAACAGGGCGCCGCTGGGCTCATAGATGGCGATCGCCAACTGATCGCCTTCGCCGATGACATCGACGGGGGCCAGGCTGGCGGCTCCGGCCAGCGAACCGAAGGTCTGGTCAGCCACCGCCTTGATCCGCTCGGCGGCGGCGTAGTCCAGATCGACGATCGCGTAATCGGCGTTTTCAGTCGCTCCACGCACGACGGCGCGGTTCGACGGACCGTCCCTCGGCAGGGTCGAGCACCCTGCCAGAATGGACGCGATCAGGAGTGCGAGCAGAGAACGCGTCATGATTTCCGTACTTCGAAAGCCCCGGTTGGTGAATATCGGCCTTTGACCCGCCCCGCCAGCGCCAACTGGGATCACTGCGACAGACCGACCCGGCGAGCGACCTCGGCGAAGTGACGCTCCCAGGTCGGGGCAGAAAATGGCGTGGCTTTCGGAGGGTGGCGGGTGGCCGTTTCCAAAGCGTCAAGCCAGCCCAGCCCGTCGAGCGGATCAATCAGCTGGGCGTCGGGCACCAGCTCGCGGTGCACGGGGATGTCGGAGGCGATCAGGGCCACGCCCAGGGCGGAGGCCTCGACTGCCGGCAGGTCGAAGCCTTCGACCGAGGACGGCGCGACCAGGGCCCGAGCGCTGGCCATCAGGGTCGCGAGGGCCGAGTCGGGCAGGTCGGAAGCCTGATGCACCAGGCCGCGCAGGGCTGGCGAGCGCTCCAGATGATCCAGAACCGCCTCGTTCTCCCAGCCGTATCGGCCGACCAGAACCAGTTGGGGCGCCGCGTCGCCCATCCGTTCGTAAAGTCGTCGCCAGATGGACAGCAGGAAGGCCAGGTTCTTGCGCGCCTCGATCGTGCCGATGTGCACGAAATAGGGCCGGGGCGTCGCCGCCGTCAGAGGCGTCAGGAAGGTCGGCTCCAGCCCCAGGTGGACGGCGTGGATCGGCGGCGGCGTCACGCCCTCGCGCGCGGCGAAGGCGGCCAGCTCATCGGCCGTATAGCGGGAGTTGACCACGATCCGGGAGGCGGTGTTCAGCGTGTTCAGCACCCGCTGGCGGTGCTTGTCCCGGTCTCCCGGCCGGCAGAACTCGGGGTGGGTGATCGGGATGAGGTCGTGCAGGAAGACGATCCGCTCGATGCCTCGGTCGCGCAGCTCCCCCAGGATGCGGTCGTCGCCCAACCCCGTGTGACCCACGTTGAAATACAGGGTGCTGTCCGGCAGCTTCTGGATCCACTGCGAGCGGAAGAACTGCTTCCATACCCGCCGGCGGCGTCCCGGGGGCCGCGCCGGATCGGTCGGCGGCTTGCCGATGACGGAATCGGCCGCCTTCGTATCGCTGCTGAGCGCGGTCATCAGCCGCATCTCGTCCTCGGTCAGGGAACGTTCGAAGAAGGCGCCGGTCCAGCGCGATCGCAGGGTGGCGACGCATTCGCGGAACCAGGCCTCATCGACGACGACCAGTTGATCGTTGCGGCCCCGCACCGGCGTGACCTGGACGTCGGGCAGGGACAGCAGCCATTCGGCATAGGCCAGGCAGACGCGGTCCACCCCGGTCGGCGCGGTCCGTTCGACCCGGCTCAACAGCCGGCTGGCGTCGAAGAGAACCGATCGTGTCACGACAGGCCGAGGCGGCCGTACATTGCGGACAGCCGACCCCTGTAGGCCTCGACCGAGAATTTCGCGGCCTGGGTCAGGCCCCGGCGGACGAGATCGTCCCGCAACGCCTCGTCGGCGTCGAGGGCGCGAAGGCCTCGCGTCATGGCCTGGACGTCATAGGGATCGACGCTGATGGCCGCATCTCCCGCGACTTCCGGAAGGGAGCCGCCGGTGGACGTCAGAACGGCGGTGGACAGGGCCATGGATTCCAGCACCGGCAGGCCGAAGCCCTCGTAGAGCGAAGGGAACAGGGTGGCCTTGGCGCCGCGGATCAGGCTGATCAGCAGCGAGAAAGGCATGAATTCGTAGCGACGGATACGTTGGGCGCTGGGGCCGCCGTCCTTCATGACCTGGTTCAGAAGCGCGGTCTCGCCCTCATCCAGCCAGGCGCGGCCGCCGACGATGACCAGGGGCGTCTCAAGCCCCGAGGCCAGATACGCCTCGACGATCCGGCCCAGATTTTTCTTCGGCTCGATGGCGCCGAAGTGGAAGAAGTAGTCCTTCCAGCCGAGATTGAAGACCCCTTCCAGTTCGATCGCCACATCGGACTGCGTGCGGCTGGTCAGGGTCTCGGGCAGGTGGACGGCCTGGTAGGTGTTGGTGACCCGATCTTCGGACACGCCGAGCATTCGGATCACGTCCTGACGCGTCGTTTCTGAAACGACGGCGATATGGTCCGCGCGCGCTGCGACGGCCTTGCACAGCGCCATATAGGTCGCCTTGTCATCCAGGGTCGTGTGCGGCAGGCGAAGCGGGATCAGGTCGTGGATGGTGTAGATGTTCGGCACGCCGCGTGCGTAAAGCGGCAGGGTGGCCGTCCAGTGCATCGCATCCGGTCGTTTTACGTCGCCGACCGTGTCGAAATCGACCGGCGTCTCCTTGCCGTAGGCATTGAACGAACGGTTTGCGAGGTGGAACAGATCCTGGGACGCCCAGAAGCAATTTGCTTCCGGTCGACCGCCCCCGCGCGTTGGCCAGACGACCTCGCCGCTGGGCGTGATCGGCCATGCGCTGCGTCCGAACCGACTGGTCAGAGTGCGCTGGAAGCGATCGAATTTCTTCAGTTTCGGACCGGGACGGTCCGCGTCGACCAGCGCGGTCTCATTGAGCACGTTGTTCGCCGAGCGTTTGGCGTTCGGGCCATACAGAACCTGGCCATCCATCCCCATTGTCGCGATGGTCGACAGCAGGTTGCGGCCGTAGGTGGCGATGCCCGACCCCTTGGCCAGGGCGATGTTGAACCCGTCGACGCAGATCGTGGCGCGCGTCTTCGCGACTGCCGAGGCGGCGGGCGCACCGGACGGCGTCGCAGGCGCATCGCTCACGAAAAGACTGGAAAGATCAGAGCGAACGGACCGCTCCGCGACATCAGGCGACGTATCCAAATCCAGCCTTCGGCGTGGTTTTTCCGGACCGGCGGAAGCGTCGCACGGCTGGCTTGCGGGGTAGACCCTTGCCCGGCGGGGGTCAACCGCAAGCGGCCCTGCTGTCAGGAGACGTAGCCGGCCTGCATCAGTTCGGCGACATGGACGATGGCGACCGGTCGGTCGTCCTGGATCACGAACAGGTTCGAGATCTTGTTGGCCGTCAGCAGGTCGACGACGTCGCTCATCCGCTGGTCGGGCGAGACGGTGATCGGCGACTTGCTCATGATGTCGGCGGCGGTGATGCGGCTGATATCCTGTGCGAAGGCGCGGCGGATGTCGCCATCCGTGATCATCCCGGCGAGGGATCCATCGGAATCGAGCACGGCGACCGCACCCTTACGGCCCTCGGTGATGCGGGCGACCAGCTCGGAGAAGACGGCGTCCAGCGGCACCGTCGGCGGCGGCGCATGATTGTCGCCCATCCATTCGCGTACGCTTTGCAGGCTCATGCCCAGGGAACCGCCCGGGTGGTGCAGGCCAAAATCCATGGCAGAGAATCCACGCCGGTCCATCAGCACCATCGCCATGGCGTCGCCCAGGGCCAGGGTCATCAGGGTCGAGGTTGTGGGCGCCAGGCCGTTGGCGCAGGCCTCGGCCACGCTGGGCATGACCAGCGGCACGGCCGACATCCGGGCCAGGAAGGAGGATCCGCGCTGCGTCATGCCGATGACCGGGATGTCGTTCCGCTGGCAGAAGAGCAACGGATCACGCAGTTCGCGGCTCTCGCCGGAGCTGGAGATGGCCAGAAGCGTGGTGTCGCCGCGCAACATGCCGAGATCGCCGTGGCTCATCTCGGCCGGGTGGACGAAGAAGGCGTTGGTGCCGGTCGAGGCGAGGGTCGCAGCGATCTTGCCTCCGATATGGCCCGACTTGCCCATGCCGGTGACGACCACATAGCCCTGCCGCGACAGGATCACGTCGCAGGCGCGCGCGATGCTGGAATCCACCGTCCGCTCAAGCGCCTGCAGGGCCTCGATGTTCAGCCGGATGACCTCGCGCGCGCGGTCCGTCATGACGCCGACGGCGGCGGGAGACGATGCGGGCATATCGAGGGGCATGGCGCTGATCCTGCTGCGGCGCCCTTTGCCGGCGTCTGTCGTTGCACGGAGCGGAATTGCCCCATCCGGCGCGGTTTCACAATGGAGGGTCAGGGGAGCGGCCGACGGGATGACGGGTGGACGCAAGGCAAGTTCAGACAAAAGCCGCTCAACCTTTGCCGGACCGGCGCGTTCAGACGTGTGGGGCCGTCAACCTAACCTGGATACTCATGCCGTCAGATACCGGAACGCTCGTCGAAATCCTGCTCACGCCCCCTGTGGTGATGGCGCGGCCGCTGGCCCTGTTCCTGGATATGGACGGGGTGCTGGCTCCCATGGCGCCTACGCCGGACGCCGTGCTGGCCGACCCGAGGCGCACCGCGGTCCTGACCCGCCTGGATCAGGCGCTGGATGGGCGAATGGCGATCGTCAGCGGGCGGACGCTTGGCGAGATCGACCGGATCGCCGGCAATGCTTCGCCCTCGGCTGCCGGCGTGCACGGGCTGGAACGTCGGCGTCGGGACGGCGCGGTGGATCGGCCAAAGGCCTCCCCCGGCGTGGCCCAGGCCCTGGCCGCCTTCCGCCGCTTCGCCGCCGATCGCCCCGGCGTAATCGTCGAGGACAAGGCTATTTCAGCCGGCCTTCACTTCCGCCAGTCGCCCGCCAGCGCGGACGAAGCCCTGGTCCTCGCGCGCGAGCTCGCCGAGACCACGGGCCTGATGCTCCAGCCCGGTCATATGGTGCTGGAGTTGCGCACCCCCGGCTCCGACAAGGGCACGGCGGTCGCGGCCTTCATGGCCGAGCCGCCGTTCGCGGGCGCCCTTCCCGTCATGCTGGGCGACGATCTGACCGACGAGGCGGGCTTTCGCGCCGCCGTGGCCCTGGGCGGCTTCGGAGTGCTGGTCGGGCCACAGCGGGCGACCTCCGCGCGCTATGGCCTGCGCGACGTTCCGGCGGTGATGGACTGGCTTGAGGCTGTAGCATCCCAGGTGTCTGGAAAATGGATGGCGGGACAATGACCCTGGCCTCAACCCGGCGCCCCTCGCTCGACCTCGCCCCGATCGGCAACTGCGCCCTCTCGGCCTTGATCGATCGCAATGGCCGTTTTGTCTGGGCCTGCGCACCCCGGGTGGACGGCGACCCGGTCTTTTCGGCCTTGATGAACGGCGCGGCGCCTGAACACGGTTTCTGGGACGTCGAGCTCGAGGGGCTGAAACACGTCAGTCAGGCCTATATCGCCAACACCCCGGTCCTGCGCACGGTGCTGACGGCCGAGGATGGCGCGGCGGTCGAGATCATCGACTTCGCGCCCCGTCACATGAAGCATTCGCGGACCTACCGGCCGCTGGCCTTCGCCCGAATCGTGCGGCCGCTGGACGGCGCGCCGCGCATCCGGGTGCGTTTGCGGCCGTCCGCCGACTGGGGTGCGCGCCGGGCGGAGCTGACGAGCGGCTCCAACCACATTCGTTATCTGTGCACCGACATCACCCTGAGGCTGACGACCGACTGTCCGGTATCGCACGTGCTGGAGGAACGGACGTTTCGGCTGGAACGGCCGATGGCCTTCTTTCTCGGCCCCGATGAAGGCTACGATCAGGAGGTTGGACCGGGCGTCTCGGCGACCCTGGATCGCACGGTGGCCTACTGGAAGGACTGGGTCCGCACCCTTTACATCCCGCTGGACTATCAGGAGGCGGTGATCCGGGCGGCAATCACGCTCAAGCTCTGCGCCTATGAGGAGACGGGAGCCATCGTCGCCGCCATGACGACTTCGGTGCCCGAGTTTCCGGAGAGCGGACGCAACTGGGACTACCGCTACTGCTGGATCCGGGACGCCTATTACACCGTCCGCGCCCTGAACCGGCTGGGCGCGGACGACATCCTGGAGAACTACCTCGTCTATCTGAGGAACCTCGTGGATTCCTCAGCGGGCGGCCACGTCCAGCCCGTCTATGGCGTGGGCCTCGAGGAGGACATCGACGAACGGATCGTCACCTCGGTCGAAGGCTATCGCGGCATGAAGCCGGTCCGCGTCGGCAATCAGGCCCGCGAGCACCTGCAGCACGACGTCTACGGCCAGATCGTTCTGCCGCTGGTTCAGTCTTTCTACGACCAGCGTCTGCTGCGGCCTGGGTCGATCGAGGACTTCTTTGCGCTGGAGAAGGTCGGCGAGCGAGCCTTCGCCATGCACGACCAGACGGACGCGGGTCTATGGGAGTTCCGGACCATCGCCCGGGTCCATACCTATTCGTCGGTCATGTGCTGGGCCGCCTGCGACCGCCTGTCCAAGGCGGCGCACAAGCTGGGTCTGGAACAGCGGGCCGAGGTCTGGAACGATCGTGCCCGCATCATCCGCGAACGGATCGAGGCCGAAGCCTTCATTCCGGAAGAGGGCCGGTTCGGCGCCAGCTTCGGCGGCAGGGAGGTGGACGCCTCCCTGTTGCAGCTTGTGGACCTGGGCTTCCTCGATCCGCAGGATCCGCGCCAGGTGGCCACTTTCAACGCCATCGAACGCGACCTGAAAAAGGGCCCCTACCTGTTCCGCTACGTCGAGCCGGACGACTTCGGCGAGCCGGAAACCGCGTTCAACCTCTGCACCTTCTGGTTCATCGAGGCCCTGCATATCAACGGCCGGACCGAGGAGGCGCGGGAGATCTTCGAGCAGATGCTCAGTCGCCGAACCCATGCGGGTCTGCTCAGCGAGGACATCTCGCTCGGCGACAACGAACTGTGGGGCAATTATCCCCAGACCTATTCGCTGGCCGGGATCATCAACTGCGCGGTCCTCCTCAGTCGGTCGTGGACGGCCGTTCGCTGAATCGGGCGCTGTTTCCGGTTCGGATCGTGTCAACCCGGAGGCGGTTCACGATGTTGCGTTGCAGCCAAACCCTGGCCTTGGCGTTGGGATGGCATGTCACGTCTCATTGTTGTGTCCAACCGGGTCTCGGCGCCTGTCGATCCCGCCGCTGGCTCGGCCGGAGGCCTGGCCATGGCCCTTTCCGCCGCTCTCAGGAAATACGATGGCCTGTGGTTCGGCTGGTCCGGAGAAACGACCGAGCAGTTCACCGGCGAACTGAAGATCGAGGATCGGGCGGGCATCACAGTCGCCCTGGTCGATCTCGAAGCTCAGGACGTCGAGGAGTATTACAACGGCTACGCTAACAAGACCCTGTGGCCCTTGTTCCACCATCGGGTCGATCTGACCGCCTACGAACGATCCTATGGCGAAGGGTACGAGCGGGTGAACGGTCGGTTCGCCGAGGTTCTGGCCCCGTTGATCGAGCCGGACGACGTCATCTGGATCCACGACTATCACCTGATCCCGATGGCGCGCGATCTGCGCAGGCTGGGGATCAAGAACCGGATCGGTTTCTTCCTGCACACGCCCTGGCCGGCGCGTCAGCTGCTGGTGACCCTGCCGCATCACCGGCGGCTGGTGGAGAGCCTGTTCGCCTACGACCTGATCGGGTTCCAGACGCAGGAATGGCTCGACCTGTTCCGCGACTATGTGATCTCCGAGGCGCGCGGCGAGCTGGCCGGCTACGGCGGGCTGGAGGCCTTCGACCGCAAGGTCCGGATCGGCGTCTTCCCCATCGGCATCGACGTCGAGGGGTTCGCCGAGGCCCGGAACTCGCGCGAAGGGAGACGCACCTATGACCGTATGGCGGCCTCGGCCGCTTTCCGTTCGATGATGGTGGGCGTCGACCGGCTCGACTACTCCAAGGGACTGGAGGAGCGAATGGTCGGTTACGAGCAGTTCCTTCAGGACAATCCCGACATGCGCGGCGATGTCTTCCTGGTGCAGGTGACCCCGATCAGTCGCGACGACGTCGACACCTATCAGGACATCCGGGCGCGGCTCGACGCCCTGGCCGGCCGGATAAACGGCGAGTTCGCCGACATGGACTGGCAGCCGATCCGCTATCTGAACCGCAGCTTCCGCCGGGATCAGCTGGCCGGCATCTATCGCGCCGCCAAGGTCTGTCTGGTCACACCCCTGCGCGACGGCATGAACCTGGTGGCCAAGGAATATGTCGCCGCCCAGAACCCGGACGATCCCGGCGTCCTGATCCTGTCCCGCTTCGCCGGCGCGGCCGAACAGATGGGCGAGGCCCTGCTGGTCAATCCTTTCAGTCGCGAGGAAGTCGCCGACGCGATCAAGAAGGCCCTGACCATGCCGCTGGCCGAGCGGGTGCGGAAATGGGAGGCCCTGATGCAGGTCGTGCGCGACACCGATGTCGGCATCTGGCGCGACAGTTTTGTCGGGGCGCTCAAGGCGGTGGAGATCGTCGGCGACGGGGACGCAACCCTGCATCAGGGACACGCCGACGCCGCCTGAGGGGGATCAGGCGGCTTCCATTACCGCGTTCGCCGCATCTCGGGCGTCCGCCCGGATGCGGGCCGGCCGCTGCGCCAGCCGCTCGGCATAGGCGTCCAGCAAGGGGCTGTCCGGGAAGGCGAACCGGGCCCAGCCCAGCGACGAACCGATCATCACGTCCGCCACGGTGAACCGGTCGCCCATCAGCCAGGGGCCTTCCCACAGCGTCTCGAGCAGTCGACCGACGGCCGCTTCATAACGGGCCTTTGCCATCGGATCGCGATCCGCCTCGCCGGTCATCCTGCTCCAGACCGCCGGCTCCAGTTCGCCCGCCGCCCATGCGAGCCACGTCAGCAGAGGCCCACGCTCCGGCGAACCGGGCAAGGCGCCGAGGCCGACCTCCGGAAACAGGTCGGTCAGATAGAGGGCCACAGCGGCCGATTCCGTGATCAAGGCGCCGTCGTGGGTCAGAGCCGGGACCTTGCCGTCCGGGTGAGGATTCTTGACGTCCGGCTCGCCGACCTTCTGGCCGTTGCGGTGGGCGATCTCGCAATACTCGATGCGGGCGTCGGCCCCCAGTTCCTCGATCAGCCAGATGATGCGCGACGAGCGTGATTGCGGGGCGTGAAACAGGGTCAGCATGATTTTCTCTCCCATCCAACGAGCCTCGGCGGGACCGCCTTGGCCGTGAGAGATTGACTACCGCCACCCTGCTGCCAGCATGCTGTCAGCAGTCGTCCGATACAGCACACAGATGAGACGCGCAGACCGCCTGTTCCAGATCGTTCAGCTGCTCCGCAGGAGTTCCCAGCCCGTGACGGCGGAATCGATCGCGGTGGAGCTGGAGACGTCCAAACGCAGCGTGTATCGCGACATCGCCGCCCTGATGGGTCAGCGGGTCCCGATCCGGGGCGAGGCGGGCATCGGCTATGTGCTGGATAGCGGCTTCGACATGCCGCCCCTGATGCTGACATCCGACGAGGTCGAGGCGGCGGTGCTCGGCGCCCAGTGGGTGGCGGGCAGGGGAGACCCGGCCCTGGCGCGGGCGGCCCGCGACCTGATCGCCAAGATCGCAGCCACCGTTCCCGAACGCCTGCGCCCGGTGGTCCTGGAGCCGGCGGTGACCTCCGCAATGTGGAAAACGCACGAGGTCGAGGTGCTCGACATGGGTCAGTTGCGGGCCTGGATCCATACGGGGCGGAAGGTCACGCTGGACTATCGCGATCAGGAAGACCGGGCCTCGCTGCGGACCGTCTGGCCGCTTCTGATCGGCTATCGTGAGACGACACGGCTGCTGGTCGCCTGGTGCGAGAGCCGCGACGACTTCCGCACCTTCCGCACCGACCGGGTGGTGGAGGCGACCTTCCTCGACGACCGTTTCCCCGGCCGCCCGGCGCAACTGCGAGCACGCTGGCAGGCGATGATGGAGGCGGAGCGGCGCCGGTTCTTGGCCGACCAAAAAGGGGCGAATGCCTAAGCCGGGCCTTCGACGCCGACACCCCGCTGCAGGATGTCGGCGTCTGAGCGGGTCAGTAGATTTCGAACAGCCCGGCCGCGCCCTGGCCGCCGCCGATGCACATGGTCACCACGCCATATTTGGCGCCGCGACGCTTGCCTTCGATCAGGACGTGGCCGGTCATCCGGGCGCCTGACATGCCGTAGGGGTGGCCGATCGAGATGGCGCCGCCCGAGACGTTCAGCCGGTCCATCGGAATGCCCAGGGTATCGGCGCAGTAGAGCACTTGCGCGGCGAAGGCTTCGTTCAACTCCCAGATGCCGATGTCGTCCATGGTCAGGCCGTGGCGCTTGAGCAGCTTGGGGATGGCGTAGACCGGGCCGATGCCCATCTCGTCAGGCTCGCAGCCGGCGGCGACCATGCCGCGATAGGCGCCGAGCGGCTGCAGGCCGTGACGGACAGCCTCGCCGGCCTCCATGATGACCGAGGCGGAGGCGCCGTCGGACAGCTGTGAGGCATTGCCGGCGGTGATGAACTCGCCCTGCTGGATCTCCTCGCCGCCGCCGAAGACCGGCTTCAGCGCCTTCAGGCCTTCCAGGGTCGTGTCGGCGCGGTTGCCCTCGTCCCTGGACAGGGTGATCTCCTTCGCGGAGGCTTGGCCGGTTGCCTTGTCGACCACCTGCATGGTCGTGGTCATGGGCACGATCTCGGCGTCGAACCGGCCCGCTTCCTGGGCGGCGGCGGTGCGCTGTTGCGATTGCAGGGCGTATTCGTCCTGGCGATCCCGGCTGATGCCATAGCGGCGCGACACCACCTCGGCGGTCTCCAGCATCGACATATAGATGTGGGGCGACAGCTTCAGCAGCGCCTCGTCCTTCATCCGGTACAGGTTCATGTGCTGGTTCTGGACCAGGGAGATGGATTCCAGCCCGCCGCCGACGGCCACCTTCTGCTGGTCGAACACCACCTGTTTGGCCGCCGTGGCGATACCCATCAGGCCTGAGGCGCACTGGCGATCGATCGTCATGCCCGCGACGGTCGAAGGCAGGCCGGCGGCCAGCGCGATCTGGCGGGCGACGTTCTGGTTGGTCGAGCCCTGCTGCAGGGCCGCGCCCATCACGACGTCCTCGACCTCGGCCGGGTCGATCCCGGCGCGTTCGACCGCATGCCTGACGGCATGGGCGCCGAGTTGCTGGGCCTGGGTGTCGTTGAAGGCCCCCCGATAGGCGCGCCCGATTGGCGTTCTGGCCGTCGATACGATTACCGCTTCACGCATTGTTCTCTCCCTGCCGGTCGCCTTTGGCGACCCTGGCGATTTGATTGATCGGGCTGACCGAAATTCTGGTCGGTTTGACGGACCTTTTGTTGGTCAGTTTGCTGGTCGGTTCGGCATATCAGCTATGCGCCTTCTGCGCCTTGGTGAGTTCGATCATGCCCTGGGCGGCGCCCATCTCCGGTACGATCTCGCCGGTGCGGTCCGAGATGGCTTCGAACCGGGCCTCGACCTGTTCCGGGGCATCCTCCCCGACAATGCGGACGCCCTGTGTCAGGGTGACATAGGCGCGCTCGAAGCCGCCGGCGCCGGCAGCGAGGATGCAGCGCGTCGGTGCGTCCTGGCTGACAAGATACAGCAGGCCCGGCGATACCAGTTCCGGCCCCAGGGCCTCCAGCGGCAGGGCCGCGCCCAGATCCTCGGTCATGCGGGTGTGGGCCGTCGGGGCCAGGCAGTTGACCCGGATGTCGTTCTTGGCCCCCTCGATGGCCAGGGTCTGCATGAAGCCCACCAGCGCCATCTTGGCCGCGCCATAGTTGGCCTGACCGAAATTGCCGTAGAGGCCCGACGACGAGGTGGTCATGACGATGCGGCCGTAGTTCCGCTCGCGCATCCCGTCCCACACAGCCTTCGTGCAGTTCACCGCTCCCATCAGGTGAACGTCGACGACGAAGCGGAAGTCATCGATCTCCATCTTGGCGAAGGACTTGTCGCGCAGGACGCCGGCGTTGTTCACCAGAATGTCGACCGAGCCCCACCGCGCGGTCGCCTCGGCGACCATCGCCTTGACCGCCTCGAAGTCCGTGACTGATGCGCCGTTGGCCATGGCCTCGCCGCCGGCCGCCTCGATCTCGGCCACGACGGCCTGGGCCGGGCTCATCGACGAACCCTCGCCATCGCGCGCTACGCCAAGGTCATTGACCACCACCTTGGCGCCGCGCGCCGCCAGGGCCAGGGCATGCTCGCGCCCGAGACCTCCGCCGGCGCCGGTCACGATCGCCACCTTGCCGTCAAATCGCATAGCCATCGATGCCTCTCCTTATCGCTGTTCACCCTGATAACAGGCCGCGCAGGTTCGCCAAGAGGGGGATATGTGTTGAAACGGCGCCACAGTCGCCGTATTGCGAACCGAAATAGGGAACCTGGGCTCAACTCTGCCGTTCGGCTCAGTGAGTGTCACGTGTAAGCGTGGCCTTTGGACATTCACCGATATGAGGACTGACATGAAGCTGAAACTTCTCGCCAGCGTCGCAGCCGCGGGGCTTTTCGCCGCTGGCGCTGCTTCGGCTGAGCCGGACGGCTGGTACGGCGCGATTGACGCCGGTTACCACAAGATCGACGACATCAACCTGGAAGCGTCCGGCAACGGCGTGAAC
>NZ_NCEQ01000016.1 GCF_002280785.1 Brevundimonas subvibrioides | reverse complement strand
GTGGGCCCCCGGCCTGCCCAAGACCCGCTCAGGCAAGATCATGCGAAGGATCCTGCGCAAGATCGCCGAGAACGATCTGGGGTCATTGGGGGATACGTCGACGCTGGCGGACCCGTCAGTGGTCGATGATCTGGTGAAGACCCGGGGTGGGTAGGCCGCTTCCATCGAACCCGGCAAGGGTCCAACGTCGGCCGACATCGGGAGCGTCTCATTGACCGCCATCGACACCCTTTACCGCCAGCGCCTGATGAGCGCGGCCGATGCCGCCGACCTGATCCCCTCGGGCGCCAAGGTTGCCATGGCCCTGGGCGTCGGCCAGCCGCCCGCCCTGCTGAAAGCGCTCGCGGACCGTGCCGAGGCCGGACAGGTCGACGATCTTCGCCTCTACTATCTGCTGTCGACCTCGATCGCGGGCGACACCGTCCTTCGCTACGAGCTCATGGATCGCATCCACCCGTGCAGCCTGTTCCACAGCGCCATCGAGCGCCGTCTGGATGCGCGGGCGCGCGAAGACGGTCGCCCGGCCGTGGTGCAGTTCATCCCGACCGGGTTCCAGCAAACACCCCGTATCCTGTGCCAGGAGATCGGGGTCGACACCCTGATCGCCACGGTCTCGCCGATGGATGCTGACGGCAACTTCTCGTTCGGCACCAATACCGACTACGCGCAGCCCGTTTCCAGAACGGCGAAACGCGTCATCCTTGAGGTCAATCCGCACATGCCGCGCGTGTTCGGCGACTGCACGGTCCATGTCTCGCAGGTGACCGCCCTGGTCGAGAACACCGTCGCTCTGCTCGAAGTCGCCAAAGCCGCGCCGCAACCGGCCGACACGGTCATCGGCGGGCTGATCGCCGGTCTCGTCGAGAACGGCGCGACGCTGCAGATGGGCATCGGCGCCCTGCCGGATGCGGTCTGCGCCGCCCTCAAGGATCATACGGACCTGGGCATCCACACCGAGATGCTGACGCCGGGACTGGTCGAACTGATGAAGGCCGGCGTCGTCACCAATGCGAGGAAGACCCTGCATCCGGGCAAGTCCGTCTTCGCCTTCTGCATGGGCGATCGATCGACCTACGAATACCTCGACCAGAACCCGGCCCTGGAGGCCCATCCTGTTTCGTACGTCAACGATGTCCATGTCATCGGGCGGAACGAACGGATGGTCTCGGTCAATGCGACGCTGGAGATCGACCTCGAAGGGGCCTGCTGTTCCGAGCACCTGAACGGCCACCAGTTCACGGGCTCGGGCGGCCAGCTTGATTTCGTGCGCGGCGCCTATCTCTCGAAGGGCGGCCTGTCGATCATCGCCTGTCACGCGACCGCCAGGGGCGGCGCCGTGTCACGTATCGTCCCACGGCTCTCGGGTCCGGTGACGACACCCCGCAATGACGTGCACATGGTCGTCACCGAATATGGCGTCGCCAATCTCAAGGGCCTGAGCACGTCCGAGCGCGCCCGCGCCATCATCTGCCTCGCCGCCCCGCAGTTCCGCGACGAACTGACTTCGCGTGCGAACGCGATGGGTGGGAGTCTCTAGAGGCGGATGTTGCCAATGCCCGGGATAAGACGATCTCCGGACCTTGCCCCCGTCATGGCCGGGCCGGGAACGAGCCTGGCCGGTCTCTGAGCGAGGGGCCGGCGTCCGGGTCGGCAGACGCGATGTCGGTGTCGGCCCGGACGCCGAGATTGTCGGCCTCGGCCTGTCAGACGATGATGCTGTTGCTTCGGCCCAGCACCTTGCGAGATCGCGGTGGGCGCGACCGAACCATCACCGGCCGCGATCACGCTCCAGCCCGGCTGTGACGAGCGTCAGCGTCGCCATGATGAGCACCGCTCCGAGAAGAGCGTGGACCCCAAAGATTCTGTAGGCCAGCGCGCCCGTGACAGCGCCGGTCAGAAGGCCCAGCCAAAGCCACAGGAACGGCGCCCAGCCCAGGGGATCGCCGCCCAGAAGCGCGGCCGTGAGCCGCTTGCCGAGCTTCACCAGTGTTCCGGTCATATAGGTCAGGCCGATCCTGACCTCGCCATCCTCGGCAAAGACCGTGTTCTCCGCCCCCATGGCCAGCACCATCGGGATCACCGCCAGAACGCCGGCGCCGAGCGTGTGCGCGAGCAAGGCCGTGGCCAGCAAGACCGTGACCAGGCCCAGGACGGCTGGGCGACGACGGGCCTTGGCGATGCGACCAGTGAGTGCGCCCAGCATCACCCCGACCACGAAGGTTGCCAGCAGCGCGGCTGCGAAGCCCGCCGTGGACGATCCGTCTGCAAGACCGATCCCCAATCTGGTCGAGTTTCCGCTCATGAACGAGACGAAGAAGCCGCCCGTCATCAGGAACCCGATCGAGTCGACATAGCCCGCAACACACGAAAAGCACGCGGCGAGGCCCCGGACCCGGCGGTCGTACTGCATCATCGGGGAGCCTCTCCGCTGGGCATCAGACTCATCCCTCCACCGAACAACAAGAAATCTGAAAACTGCACTTGAACATTTGATACATTATAAGTGATATACGAGATATCATAACATGGCGCTGTCCCTGCAAGGTCAATGCGCAAATGGCTGGAGATTGACGCACATGATCGTGGTCCACGAGGTCAACGATGGCGGGCATTCAATCCGCATTACGGAATCACTGAGGGATGGCGCCCGCCGCTATTTCGATGGTCCAGCCCTTTATACGGAGGTCGACGTCAACGGCGAGAACCGTCTTGGCTACATCGCCGCAATGGAGCGGCAGATGACCGGTGCATCGAACCTGCTGCTTCTCGGAACCGCCGGCGGCGCTCTGGCCACTCGCTTCAGCCGGGCAGGACGGGCGGTCACGGCGATCGACAACCGCGCGACGGTTTTCGAGATCGCCCGGAACTGGTTTCATATGCCCGACGAGGTCGAGTGCATATGCGCCGACGCGGTCGATTTCCTGCGTTCGAACACGCGTCGCTGGGATGCCGTGGCCGTGGACATCTTCCGTGGGACCGAGATTCCCGACTCCATGTTCGCCGCCGAGGTCGGCGAGGCCTTGCGGCGAGCCGTTGCGCCCGGGGGCGTCGTGGTCTGGAATGTAGCCGACAGTCAGAACGCCTGGCCCGTCTATGTCATCAGACGGATCATGCGTGTCGCCGGATTCGTGCCTAAGGTCGTCCCGGTCCTGGATATGGACATCGGCAATACTCTGGTGGTTTGCCGTGCCGACATCACCCCCCCGTCGCCCACGGTCGGCGGGTCCCCGTCAGGCCTGGGATCGCCATCGGCTAATCACGTTCCAGAAGTCGCACGCCTCGCCCGGAACCTTCGCTCCGTCCTCCAGGCGCAATCAACTCCACCCCGGCCTCGTTCAGCGCATTGATCACCTTCTCCAGACTGTCGACAACAGCCCGCACGACACCCGTGCTCGCCTCCATGCGCTGAATTGTCGGGAGCGACAGTTGCGCCAGGCGCGCCAGTTCCTTCTGGTCGATACCGAGAAGCGCGCGGGCGGCCTTCATCTGAGAACCTGTGATCATGGGTCGGTCTATAATGATGTGTGGAACATCATCAACCGGATCATGCCGGCCGGGCAGACGCGGATCGCACCGTCACGCCGCCGTCGATGACCAGATCTCTCCATTCATGACTCCTCCGGCCGATGCCCGTCCTCGACATGTCGAGACCGGCGCTGGCCCACCCCGGGGCCTGCTTCAAAAGGCTCTTGACGGATTCCAGCGCCGAGGGACCATCAAAATTCAGAACCATGCGGTCGTGCCAGGCCGTGATGATCAAAGTCGTCGGCGTGGAGCGCTCGACCTCGACTTCGCGTGAAATGGGGATTGCGGACAGGCCGGTGTCCGGGTCGAGGAAGATGATCCGCCAGTTTGTGACAAGCGCCAGCCCGGGTCGGCAGACTGACCCATAGTCGCGAGACACGGCATAGCCCTCGAACAGCAGTTCGTCGGCCAGCAGTTTCACTGCCTGCTTCATGTCCATCAGCCGGCGCGTGATTTCCACGATGACATCCTCATGAGAGATACGAAAGGCGATATCCTCGATATCGATCCTGATGTTTAGACCCCCAGCCTCACGAGGTGCAAGCGCGCTCCGGGTCAGTCTCGCTCCCGGGCCGGAGAACGTCCGGCGCCATCGGAAAAATTGATGTAAAATATCATTATTGATGCTTGAAACATCACTATAAGAGGCACATATGTCTCCTCGCGGGATCAAACCGCCTTCCGGTGTGGAGCGTCTGTCGTGAAGAGTCCCAATCCTTTTTTCGCGGGAGCGAGGTGCAGGTGCCCGCGGTGTGGAACAGGAGCGATCTTCTCCGGATTCCTGACGATACGGCCAAACTGCACCGTCTGTGGACTCGACCTCGCCAAGGCTGATCCTGGCGATGGGCCCGTCGTTTTCATCCTCCTGAGCGTCGGCGCGATCGGCTGCTTCGGGTTATTGTTCACCGAGATGACGTTTCACCCTCCTGCCTGGCTGGAACTCGTTTTCTGGCTGCCCATGATGGCGATCCTCAGCCTGGGCGCGCTGAGGCCGTTCAAGGCCATCATGATCGCGCTTCAATTCCAGAATGCCGCCTCCCAGGCGCAGAACGACGAGACCGGGGATGTCTGACGCCCGGACAGACAGCCTGTCCTTTCGCCATCCGGACCGTCGCTGGAGTCCGGACCAATGATTTCGGGGAGTCAGGTTCGTGCGGCCCGGGCCCTCCTCGGCATCGACCAGAAACAACTCGCCAGTCTTGCGGGCCTGTCGCTCCCGACGGTCCAGCGGATGGAGCGATCCGAGGGGTCCGTAAGGGTCATCGTCGACAGCCTGGAGAAGGTGTTGCAAGCCTTCGCCATCGCGGGTGTCGAACTGATAGCCGACGGGTCTCCGAGCGCCGGGCGAGGCATCGGGGTGCGTCTGATCCTGCGCAACCAGAAAGCCCTGCCCGACACGCGATCATCAACCAACACTTCCCTGGCGTCTGTGGACGCTCCCGAGTCCGCCGAGAGTGCGGGTTGCGGGGCCTGCTCGCCGGAACGGCTAGCATGACCGATGACGCGCCAGTCAGACGCAGCCCCTTCGCCGGCCTCAAGCGCGGGGCTCGGGGGCAATGCCCAAACTGCGGGAAGGGCCGGCTTTTCAGAGCGTACCTGAAGATCCGGCCGATCTGCGAGATCTGTGGTCATGACAACGGCCAGTATCCTGCCGACGACGCACCACCGTATTTCACCATCCTGATCGTCGGACATCTGGTGGTCGGTCCGTTGCTGGCCTTCCACGTCATCTTCACCTGGCCGCCCGGGCTCGTGCTTGCCGTTCTGCTGCCCGGCCTGACCGCCCTGATGCTGTTCATGTTGCCGATCGTTAAGGGCGCCGTGGTCGGCGTTCTTTGGGGCGTGGCCAAGCCCGCCCCCTGAAAGAGTCCCCGCCATGACGCCTCAAGACCGCCGCGCGCGCGCCGACCAGGAAGCGCTCGATTTCCACCGTTGCCCACGACCCGGCAAGATCGAGGTCAATGCGACCAAGCCGATGGCGACGCAGCGTGATCTCAGCCTGGCCTATTCGCCCGGCGTGGCCGCGCCGGTTCTGGCCATCGCGAAGGACCCTGCCGCCGCCTACGACTACACCTCCAAGGGCAACCTGGTCGGCGTGATCTCCAATGGAACGGCCATCCTCGGCCTGGGCAATCTGGGCGCTCTCGCCTCCAAGCCGGTGATGGAGGGAAAGGCGGTCCTGTTCAAACGCTTCGCCGACCTCGACGCCTTCGACATCGAGGTCGCCACCGAGGACGCCGACGCCTTCATCGAGGTCGTCCGCCACATCGGCGCGACCTTCGGCGGCATCAATCTGGAGGATATCTCGAGCCCCGACTGTTTCCGGATCGAGGCGCAGTTGCAGGATCTGCTCGACGTCCCTGTCTTCCATGACGATCAGCACGGCACGGCCATCATCTGTTCGGCCGGTTTGATCAACGCCTGCGAGGTCACGGGCCGCCGACTGGAGGACGTCAAGCTGGTCCTGTGCGGCGCCGGGGCGGCCGGGCTCGGCTCCATCACCCTGATGAAGGCGCTGGGCGTCCGGCCCGAGAACACCACCCTGGTGGACATCGACGGGGTCGTCTATCGCGGCCGGCCTCACGGCATGGACCAGTGGAAAGCGGTCCATGCCACGGACACGCCGCACCGGACCCTGGCCGATGCCCTGGTCGGGGCCGACGTGTTCATCGGCGTCTCTGCGAAAGGGGTCCTGACCCAGGCCATGGTCGCTTCCATGGCCGCCAACCCGGTCATCTTTGCGATGGCGAACCCCGATCCTGAGATCACGCCGGAGGAGGTCCTGGAGGTTCGGCAGGACGCGATCGTCGCCACAGGCCGGTCCGACTATCCCAACCAGGTCAACAATATCCTCGGATTTCCCTACATCTTTCGGGGCGCTCTGGACGTCCAGGCGAGCGCGATCAATCACGAGATGAAGATCGCGGCGGCACGGGCCCTGGCCATGTTGGCGCGTGAGGACGTGCCGGACGAAGTCGCTCTCGCCTACCAGGGCAAGAAGCTGAAATTCGGCCGCGACTACATCATTCCATCGCCTTTCGACCCCCGTCTGATCTGGTATGTGCCGCCCTTTATCGCCGAGGCTGCGATGGCGACCGGGGTTGCCCGGCGGCCGATCGCGGATATGGACGAATATCGGGCCTCGCTCCGGCGGCGCCTCGATCCGTCGGCCGGCTTTATTCAGACCATTACCGCCAGCGTGCAATCCGCCCCCAAACGGAAGGTGGTGTTCGTCGAGGGCGAAGAGCCGGCCGTCATCCGGGCGGCATACGCGTTCGGCGCCGAAGGTCTGGGGACGCCGATCCTCCTGGGTCGCGATGATGTCATTCGAGCCAATGCGCTCGATCTCGGCTTCGACGACGTCGGCGTAAGCGTTCAGATCGTCAACGCCCGACTGTCTCAGCGAAACACCGACTACGTCGATTTTCTGTATGGACGACTCCAGCGCGAAGGCTACCTGCGCCGCGATGTCCAGCGTCTGGTCAATGTCGATCGCAACAGCTTCGCGGCCGCCATGGTGGCGCTTGGCGACGCCGACGCGCTCGTCACGGGCGTGACCCGCAACTTTGATCAGTGCCTCGAGGATGTCTCAAGAGCCATCGACCCCGAAGCGGGGGGCCGCATGCTGGGGCTCTCCGTACTGCTGGAGCGAGGGCGTACGATATTCGTCGCTGACACTTCGATTTGCGAACTGCCCACGCCGGAAGACCTGGTGGAGATTGCGTGTCAGGCCGCAGCCGCTGTGCGTCGCATGGGGCATACCCCGCGCGTCGCGTTTCTCTCGTCATCGAGCTTTGGCCATCCGCGCGGCGAGCAGCCGGCGCGCATGCGACGCGCCGTGACGCTGATGGACGAGCGGACGGTCGATTTCGAGTATGAGGGTGAGATGCCGCCGGATGTCGCCCTCGATGACCGTCTTTGGGCCAGCTATCCGTTCCAGCGATTGAGCGAGCCCGCCAACGTGCTGATCATGCCGACCATTCATTCCGCCACCATCTCCACAAAGCTTGTCCAGGCCATGGGAAGGGGCACAGTGATCGGCCCCCTGTTATACGGTCTCAGCAAACCGGTTCAGATTTGCAGGCTCGGAGCCTCGGTTTCAAACATCCTGACGCTGGCGACCCTTGCCGCCTACCAATGCCCCCTTCTGGCCAACCGGTCTTGAGGTAGGAATGGGTGTCCAGTGATCCGCCCCGCTGAAACCGGATCACTGGACGGTGGAGTTTTCTGCTGAGATTTCCCGGGTTGGGGATCTGCGCCAATCGCCCAAGCCGCACCGGCCGGTCCGCCGCACCATGGCGGAGTCCTTGCGCTTCTCCGGGTCCCAGTCGATCGCGAGCGACGGGCCCATCTGTGCAGGAGTGGCTCTCCGGCGATGTCCAGCGTCGGCGGCAGGACGCCGACATAGTCCCGTCTTCGGATCAGAGCGCGCCGTCGCTCAGGCGCCTTCGAACCGGCTCCGGACGGCGGCCCGGCGCAGCCGCGGCGCTGGGAGTCGTGGGGACCGTCGCCTTCATGTGGGGCCACTGTCTCCAGGCCACTCGCCGGTTCCGATCCTCCCGGACCGGAACCGGCGATCCTGTCTCAGAGCGGCGACTCAGTCTCCGTTGTGGCCGTGCCCTTCCGCGTGGGTGGAGCCGACCGCGAAGCCCTGGTCGCCCTCGCGCTCGAACCAGAACGGCGCCCTCGCCCGTTCCCGCAGCCCGACCTCGTTCATGTGGTCGTCGTAGAGGCGGCCGTTGGCCAGCGTGTACCGGATCGAGGTGGTGTTGCGGATGTTCTCCAGCGGGTTGAAGTCCAGCACCACCAGATCGGCCAGCTTGCCGACCTGCAGCGAGCCCACATCCCGATCCAGCCCCAGGGCCCTCGCCCCGTTCAGCGTGCCGGCTCTCAGCGCCTCCAGCGGCGTCATCCCGCCCTGGGCCATCATCCACATCTCCCAGTGCATGCCCAGGCCTTCACGCTGGCCGTGGGCGCCGGTCGAAACAATCACGCCGAGGTCCAGAAGGCGTTTGGCTTCGCGCGCGATGGAGATGTGGTTCCACTCCCCCTCGGGCGCGGTCACCGGCCGTCGGGCGCGGGCGTCCAGCAGGCGGCGCGGCACATATTGCGTCAGGATCGGATGGTTCCAGACCTCGCTCTCCTGGTACCAGTAGTTCTCGCCGAAGGCGCCGCCATAGGCGACGATCAGCGTCGGCGTATAGGCGACGTCCGACTGGCTCCACAGGTCGTGGACATCGTCGTAGAGGTTGGCCAGCGGGATCGAGTGTTCGATCGTCGTGTGGCCGTCGACCACCATGCTCATGTTGTGGTGATACAGGGACCCGCCTTCCGGCACGACGTTCATGCCCAGCTGGCGCGCCGCCTCGATGATCTGCTGGCGCTGTTCCCGACGCGGCTGGTTGTAGCTCTTCACGCTCCAGGCCCCGATCGCCTGCATCCGCCGCAGCGTCGACAGGGCGTCGTCCAGACTGTTGACCACCGCCGTGATCGGGGTCGCCGCCCCGTACAGGATCGTGCCGGTGGAGAAGATCCTCGGCCCGACCACCCGGCCGGCGCGGGCCAGCTCGGAATGGGCGAAGATTTCCGACGAGTCGTTCGACGGATCGTGGATGGTCGTCACGCCGAAGCCCAACGCCGCATAGTTCACCCAGCTCTGCTGCGGGATGATCTCGTCCGATCCCATCGAGCCGTGCCAGTGGGCGTCCACCAGGCCGGGAATGATGGTCTTTCCGGTCACGTCCACGACCGTCGCCCCGGCCGGAATCGTCACCTCGCCGCGTGCGCCGATGGCCTCGATGCGGTTGCCGTTGGTGACGATGACACCGTCCTCGATCACCGTATCGCCGTTCATGGTGACGATCCGAGCGCCGGTCAGGGCCAGGCGTCCTTCGGGCTGATCGGCGACCTGCTGGAAGCCGAGGTTGATGCCGCTTTCCGGCGGCCTCGGCAGTTCGGCCGGCGCGCCTTCGACGAAGGCGAAGCCCTGATTCAGGTCACGGCTGAACAGCTGCGGCCCCAGCGACCAGCTCAGTCGGCGGCTATCGCCCGACCAGTGCAGCCAGTCCCCTGCATCTCGCGTGAACCGCGTCTGCGGCAGGGCCTTGCCGTCCGACGACAAGGTCACCGGCCGGCCGGTCCGGGCGAAGGGCGCCACGAAAGCGTTGAACCGCTCGGTCCAGGCGATCCAGTGCTCGTCCGGCGACAGCACATACTCCGCCGCCCATTCCGAGGTCAGGTGCACCCGCTCGTCGTGGCCGCCCAGATCGACCGACTTCAACGCCGGGTTCCGCTCCACCCGGCCGGTGAAATAGATGCGGTCGTTCGAGGCGCCGAACTGGGGCGCGCTCCCGCTGTCGGTGACGAAGGTCGCCTCGCCGCCGGCTGCCGGAATGCGATAGATGCCCGGTTCGCGGCTCCACAGGCCCGAGGTCAGGAAGCCGTCCGCCACCTTGCGATAGACGATGGTCCGGCCGTCCGGTGAGAAGGTCGGCTCGATGTAGTGGCCCGGATTCGAGGTCACGACGCGGCTCTCGCCGCCTCCGGCCGGGATCACGCGGATGGCGCCCAGATCCTCGTCGTCCCAGGTCGTGTAGACGATCGACCGGCCGTCCCGCGACCAGGCGGGATAGAGCTCGAAATGGTCCGACTGGCGCGTCAGGCGACGCGGCTGGCCGTTCGGAAGGTCCTTGATCCACAGATTGCCCAGGGCCTCATAGACCACGCGCGATCCGTCCGGCGACGTCCGCGCCCAGCGCACCATTTTCACATCGAAGGTGTCGGGCGCCACATCGACCGGGAAGCGCACGGCCTCCTCGACGCGACGGGTGTCTGCGACGTGGAACGGGATGTCCGCCACCTGGCGCGAGGCGACGTCGATGCGGCGGATCTTGCCGCCGGCCCAGAAGACGATGGCCGAGTTGTCGGGCGTCCAGCTCATCGCCGGATAGACGCCGTGGACGGCCCAGGTCTCCTGCAGGTCGCGGTCGAGACCGGAATAGATCGCCGTCTCGCGTCCGCTCTCGATGTCCATCACGAACAGGGTCGACTGGTAGCGAACGCGCCTGACGAAGGCCAAACTCTTGCCGTCGGGCGACGGCGTCGGCCGGATCGATCCGCCCGGCCCGCCCAGGAACTCCTCGACCTCGCCCGTCTCGCGATCCAGCCGCTGGATCACATAGATCTCGGTGTTCACGTCCTTGGAATATTCGAACACCTCGCCCGCGGTGTTGTCGTCGCTGAAGTACAGATAGCGACCGTCCGGCGAGAAGGCGGGTTCCCCGGAGTCCTTCTGCTGCGTGCGCCGCGTGGTGAGCTGGACACCGCCGCCGCCCGAGCGGTGATACATCCACATCTCGCCGGCCCCCAGCGACCGGGACGAGGTGAAGTGTTTGCGCGCCACGATGAACTCGCCGTCCGGCGACCAGTCGGGCGAGTTCAGCAGACGGAAGCTCTCGTCCGACACCTGCGTCGGGTTCGATCCGTCGCGGTTCATGACCCAGATATTGTCGCCGCCGTCACGGTCGGAAGTGAAGGCGATCTTCGTCCCGTCCGGCGAATATTTCGGCTGCATGTCCCAGGCGACGCCGGATGCGATGGCCCGCGCCTCGCCGCCGCCGATCGGCATGACATAGATGTCGCCCAGAAGGTCGAAGACGATCTCGCGGCCGTCCGGGCTGACGTCCAGCGCCATCCAGGTGCCTTCGGTGACGTCGATGGCCGCGTCGTGCGCAGGGCCCGGCGGGTTCTGTACGTCCCAGGCCGGCGTCTCGGCCTCGTCCGCCAGCGGTGCGGCAGGAGCAATTGCCGGCTCCGGCGGGGCCGCAGTCTGGGCCCAAGCCGTACTGGCCACGGACAGCGCCACCACGGCGCTCAGCACGACACGCATCAGCATAAGACGACTCCCACAAACGCTTGTTCCAGCCTGTGTAGGCAGGCCGCCGGAATTTGGCGAGAGCCCCCGTCGATCGCAAAGCTTTGCAAGAAGACATGGAAGCGCTATTGGGGAACGAGGCATCGCGTTGGTGTAACGCAGCGAGGGGTCGTCGCTCTAATTCCAATGTTGTGACGCTGGTCGGGGGACCGTACTTGCCTGAATTCATGATCAAGAGTCTGCGCGCCTGCGCATTGTCCGCCATGCTTCTGGTCGGACTGGCCTCCTGCGGCGAGGGTGGGGCCTTGTCCGTCTTTGGCGACGCCCGCGAAAGAACGACACCGGTCGAGAACGATCCGGCCACGGCTGAATCGGCGGCGCGCTTCCTGACCCAGGTCACGTTCGGACCGACCGACAACGACATCAGGACGGTCCTTGCCAAGGGCTATGGCGCCTATCTGGAAGGCCAGCTCAACGCGGTCTCGTCGTCCCATATGGCCTATGTGGACAATCGCCTGGCCCAGATGCAGCTGACCAATCCCACGGCCACGCTCAGCGCGAACCAGTTCTATGAAAGCTACTGGCTCTACGCCGCCACCAGCCAGGCCCAGCTGCGCGAGCGGATGAAACTGGCCCTGTCCGAGATCTTCGTCATCTCACTGCTGGACAACGCGATCGATACGCGCGGCGCGGCCTCCTACTATGACATGTTGGGGACCAACGCTTTCGGCAACTACCGCACCCTGCTGGAGCAGGTGGCCCTGCATCCGATGATGGGGCGCTACCTGACGCATCTGGCGAACCAGCGGGAAGACCTCGCCTCGGGCCGCAAGCCGGACGAGAATTTCGCCCGCGAGGTCCTCCAGCTGATGTCCGTCGGCGTCTATCAGCTGAACGCCGACGGGACCCTGCGCCGCGACGGCGCCGGGGCGACGATCCCGACCTACACCTCGGACGACATCTCCAACCTGGCCAAGGTCTTCACCGGCTACAGCTGGTACAGCCCGACTCCGACCAACACCACATTCAACGGCGGATCCCGCAACGTCGACGCCTCGGTGCGGCCGATGATCTACTATGCGAATTATCACTCGATCACGGCCAAGACCTTCCTGGGCGTGACCCTTCCGGCGGGGGCGGCGAACGGTCCGAACGATCTCGGCGTGGCGCTGGACACGATCTTCAACCATCCCAACGTGCCGCCGTTCATGTGCCAGCGCCTGATCCAGCGGCTGGTGACCTCCAATCCGACGCCGGGCTATGTCGGGCGTTGCTCGGCCGTTTTCAGCAACAACGGCGCGGGCGTGCGTGGCGACCTCAGAGCCGTGGTCAGGGCGATCCTGATGGACTCCGAGGCGCGCAACCAGTCCCTGGCCTCAACGCCGGGCTACGGCAAGTTGCGCGAACCTGTCATCCGGGTGACCAACTGGATGCGGGCCTTCGGGGCCACGTCGGTCAGCGGCAACTATCTGATCACCTCGACCAGCGCGAACACGTCGCTGGGACAGTCGGCGCTGGCCTCGCCCTCGGTCTTCAACTTCTACCGGCCGGGTTACATCCCGCCCAACACCCGTCTGGGCGCGCAGGGGCTGACGGCGCCGGAGTTCCAGATCGTCGACGAGGTCACTGTCGCCGGCTACGCCAACACCATGCAGACGGCGATCGGCACGGGCATAGGCTCCGGTTCCGATGTCCGCTCGGCCTATACGAACGAGGTCGCCATCGCGGACGACGCCAACGCCCTGGTCAACCGGATGGACCTGCTCCTGCTCTATGGCCAGATGAGCCCCTCGCTTCGCGCCCGCATTGTCGAGAGCGTGAACAGCGTCGTCATTCCGGCGCCCACCGCGAACAATGCGGCGACGATCGCCACTGCCAAACTCAACCGGGCCAAGCTTGCAGTCTACATGACGATGGTCTCGCCCGAATATCTGGTGCAGCGATGAGCCACGGAATCCACACCCGGCGTCAGTTGCTGCGCATCGGCGGCGGCCTGTCGATGCTCGGCGCCGCCGCGCCCTTCGCCGCCCAACTGGCTGCGGCCGGCGCCGCGGTCAGCCAGAGCGCCCCGGACTACAAGGCCCTGGTCTGCGTCTTCATGTTCGGCGGCAACGACGCCAACAACATGGTGCTGGCGACCGACCAGGACAGCTGGACCCGCTATTTCACCGCCCGCAACACCGGCGTGGATCCGATCGCCCTGATGCCCGTCGGTACGGCGCCGACAGCGGTGGGCGCGACCAACCCCCTGACCGGCCGCGTCGCCACCGCAGCGTCGCCCGACGCCTGGGGCGGCGTCCTGCCGATCGTTCCCCGGACGATCCAGGCCGTTCCGGCCGGCACCAACGCCTCGACCCGGACCTTCGGCCTGCATCCGTTCATGGGCCCGGCCAAGACCGTGTTCGACGCCGGTCGCCTGGCGGTCGTCGCCAATATCGGCACCCTCGTCCGGCCGGTCACGCGGGCCCAGTACGAGGCGCGCAGCGTCACCCTGCCGACCAACCTCTTCTCGCACAACGACCAGCAATCGACCTGGCAGGCCGGCCGCACCGAGGGCGCCCAGCGCGGTTGGGGCGGTTCGTTCAGCGACCTTCTGACCGGAATGAACGGGACGAACGCCCTGTTCACCGCCGTCTCCACCGCCGGCAACGCCGTCTTCCTGTCCGGCCAGGACGTCGTCCAGTACCAGATGAGCACGGGGGCCCAGCCCGCGGTCGTGATCAACAGTCAGGCGGGGACCAGCCTGTTCGGCTCCACCGTCGCCCCCAGCCGGGTGAGCGACATCATCCGCGACACCTCATCCGCCAGCCTGTTCGCCGCCGACTACGCCACCACCACCGGACGCTCGATCGGCGCGGCGGGATCGTTGAACACCGTCTTCACCTCCGCCGCAGTCACCAGCGTCCCGGCAGTCCCCGCCTATCGCAACCCGATAACCGGAGCGACCGAGACGAACACCCTGGCGGTCCAGCTCCAGACTGTGGCCCGGATGATCGCCGCCGCCCCCACCCTGGGCGTCAAACGCCAGGTCTTCTTCGTCAGTATCGGCGGGTGGGACAGTCACGACGTTCAGAACACCGCCCAGCCCAACAACCTGTCCAAGGTCGCCAACGCCCTGGCCTATTTCGACGAGGTCCTGGGCAATCTCGGCGGCGTCAACATGCGCGAGGCGGTGACCACCTTCACCGCGTCGGACTTCTCGCGGACCTTCACGACCAACGGCGACGGCACCGACCACGCCTGGGGCGGGCATCACCTGGTCATGGGCGGCTCGGTCCGGGGCGGCGACATCTACGGCCAGTTCCCGACCGTCGGGATCGATCAGGGCACGGCCTTCCGCAACCCGGACATGACCCAGGCCTACATGATCCCGACCACTTCGGTGGATCAGTACGCCGCCACCTTTGGCCGCTGGATGGGGGTGTCGGAAACCAACCTCGACCTGATCTTCCCCAATCTCAGGAACATGGTCACGCGGGGGCTGGGCTTCCTCTAGGGCCTGATTGTTTGAGACGGAAACGCTTCGCGCTTCTGTCGAAAGCGTGAATCAGGCTCTCGCTGATGCCGTGAATCCGGCTCTAGGGCCGGCGACGGCCCGCCCATTCCGCATCTCGCGCCGCCTCGTAGCCGTCCCGCACCGTCTGTCTCGGCTGGTCGGCGCCCAGTTGCGCGATCTGTTCGGCCCAGACGTCGGCCATACGGCGGACGGTCGTGGTCACCCAGCCGGGCGCCTGTTGACGCGACCAGTTCTGGATCGACACGGCGTTGAAGATCAGCAGGAAGACCGTCGCCAACACGATGATGCGACTGGTCCAGCGACGGTCGCGCGCCGCCACCCCCTCCTCATCCGGCGGCTCTCCCGGTGGGAAGGCGAACCGTCCCAGCGCCAGCAGCGGATTGACCGGCTCCTGAGCCGTCGTCAGGTCGTGGGCGTCGGCCGTCTCGATCCAGTCGCTGGGCGGGTCCTGCCGGACCTCCTCGACGGCATCGTCCAGATAGGGCTCGGCAGCCTCCCCCTCCAGCGGCGGGAAGGGGCTGGCCGGCAGGGCCGTCGGGAAGGGCGCCAGCGGGATTTCGGGATCGTCGGGATGGTCGGGATGGTCGGGATGGTCGTTCATCTCGCCGCCCTCAGAACTGGAAATAGATGAAAGGGGCCACGCCGTCCGGGCGCACGGCCTCGACCAGCAGGATGGCCGCCCCGAGCAGCAGAGCCATGGTCAGGGACGGCGCCGGCTTCAGCCAGGTCGCGATCCCCTCGGCCGCACGCGGCGGCAGCCAGTGCATGGCCAGACCGCCCACGATCAGCGTCAGCAGGAAGGGCGTCACCAGGGTCGCCGCCTCGAACCGCCCCAGGCCCGTCAGCACCTCCATCGCCATCGGGAAGGTCTCGGCCCGGAACAGGATCCAGCCCAGGCAAACGATATGGAAGGTCACCAGCACGCCGAGCCAGGCCGGCGGCCCCTTGCGATCTCCGAGGGCGGCCCGTCCCAGTCGCTCAACCACCTGCACCCCGCCGTGCAGCGCGCCCCAGGCCACGAAGGTCCAGGCCGCCCCGTGCCACAGTCCGCCCAGCAGCATGGTGATGAAGACGTTGAGGCAGGACCGGATCAGCCCCTTCTTGCCCCCTCCCAGCGGCACATAGAGATAGTCGCGCAGCCAGCTGGACAGGCTGATATGCCAGCGCCGCCAGAAGTCCTGCATCGAACTGGCGCGATACGGCTGGTCGAAGTTGCGCGGGAAGGAATACCCCAACAGGGCCGCGATCCCGATCGCCATGTCCGAATAGGCCGAGAAATCGCAGTAGATCTGGACCGCATAGCCATAGACCGCCGCCATCAGGTCCAGCGTCCCGTAGGCCGCCGGATCGAAGAAGACCGGGTCGACCAGTCGCACCGACAGTTCCGACGCGATCACCGTCTTCTTGAACAGGCCCCAGCAGATCAGCAGCAGCCCATGCGTCGCCATCTCCCTTGTCAGCCGCGGCGCGCGGTCGAACTGGGGCAACAGGTCCGACGCCCGCACGATCGGCCCGGCGACCAGATGCGGGAAAAAGCTCATCAGGAGCATGACGTCGAGCAGCGACCGCGCGACCGGAGTCTTCCGGCGATGCACGTCGACGACGTAGCTGATGCCCTGGAATGTGAAGAAACTGATCCCGACCGGCAGCACGATCTGCAGCAAGGGCAGGTCCCGCTCCCACCCGAACCGGGTCAGCAGGTCGCCCGCCTGTTCGACGAAGAAGCCGTAGTATTTGAAGAAGCCCAGGATCAGCAGATTGGCCGCGACCCCCAGGCCGACCAGCCACTTCCTTCGGCTCTGCTCGTCGGAGCGCGCGATCAGCGCAGCCACGCCCCAGTTCAGCACCGCCGAGGCGATCAGCAGGGCGACGAACCGCCAGTCCCACTGGGCGTAGAAGAACCAGCTGGCCAGCAGCAGGAACAGCTTCCGCCGCCCGTTGTCGCGATCCAGCGACCAGGCGGTGAAATAGACGAACAGGAAGAACACGCCGAACGCCAGCGTCGGGAACAGCACCCTACCGGCTCCGCCGGTCGTAGGCCGCGATCAGGTCGGCGGCGAGCAGCGACCCGATCCAGTCGCCGCCAGGGCCGGTGAAATGCACATGGTCGCCGCGCATCAGCGGGGTCTCACCCTGCGTCAGGGCGTGGGCCGAACAGTCTCCCCCCATACGGCCCCTCCAGTCCCAGAACGCGACGCCCATCGACGCCGCAACCCGATGCTGCACGTCCCGCACCACCGACAGAGTGTCGGGCGCCTTCCAGCGATGGTCCTCATCTCCCGCGCATCGGCCGCCCCCGTCGCCCCGCATCGCTTCCGGCGCCCCAAGGATCAGGATCGCCGTCCCGGGCGAAGCCTCCCGCACCCGTTCGATCTGCGCCCGCAGCAGGGCCTCGTAGGCGCGCGGGTCGAGCAATTCGTCGAACCCCTCGTTGGTGCCATAGGCGAGGATGACCAGGTCCGGCCGCGCCCCGCCGTCGTCCAGCAGCGGCTCGCGCTGCGCCATGGCATTGAGCGTCGCCCCGACCAGCCCGTGCGCATGCAGATGAATTGGCCCGCCCCCGAACCGTCCCTGCAGCCGCCATAGCAGGGAGCGGGTGATGTCCCCGCCGGCCGTGTGGCTGTCGCCGAACTGGACGATGCTCACCGGCCTGCGCTGTCCGAAGGCGGCGAAGAACGCGGTCAGTCCCTCCGACTGGCAGATCCCGCCCGGACAGGTCGCACTGACCGGCGACGGCAGGGGCCTGTAGGGGCGTTCCTGCGCAACGGCGGGGCCCGCCAGCGCCAGTCCAATGAGCAGGGCCAGAGTCCGGTTCACGCCGCCGGTTCTGCGACCGGACCTTGCAGGCCCGCGTCCCGCTTCAGTCGCGCGGCCACCGGCTCGGTGATCCGGAGATACCCGGCCATCGACATGTGGATCCCGTCGTTGGCCCGCATCAGCCGCCGCCGCCCGGTGCCCGTCTCCGGCAGATAGGCGTCGTATTCGCCCTCGGCGTTCTGCGTGATGCTTTCGGTCTCGATATAAGGCACCCGCAGCGCCGCCATCCGCGCCGACACCACCTCGTTGATCAGCATCATCTTGGAGTCGAAGCTGGCTCGTTTCATCGCCGGCAGCCCGACCCAGTAGACCGCCACGTTCTGACCCCGCAGCATCGCCACCAGGTCGTCGACCCGTCTGGCGTAGGCGGCCTTCCAGCCGTCCGTGCCGAAGTCGTGGACCTCGCCGTCGATACTGATGCCCTGGGCGTCGTTGGTGCCGAACAGGATCACCGCCGCGTCGATCGGCTGTTCGGCGATCTGACGCGCCGTCTTGGCCTGGATGTCGACGTAGTCGTAGCGGCTCAGACCCGTGGAGACCTCGCTGAATTTGGTCACCGTGACGCCGGGCTGGTCGCGCATCTCGCGGTAGAGGCCGGTCCACAGGCCGTCGGCCATGGAGTCCCCGAACACCCCGATCCTCAGTTGCCCGCGCGCGGCCCGGGCGGCCAGCGGCGTCAACACAGGCGCCGCGGCGGCCGTCACGACCGGCAGGACGGCGGGCGCCATCGGCTCGGGGCCGGCCGAGGCATTGGCGTCCCCGCCCAACATCAGGGTCGGACGACGCAGCCAGCCGCGGCCGTCCGGCGTCAGCGCCAGCCCGATCAGAACCCCGACGACCAGGGCCGCCGTCACTGCATTGATACCCGCGCGCAAACGTCCCACCCCGACCGGGAAACTCAAGTCCCGCTTATAGCCCGGCGACGCTCACCGCCGCCATGGCGCACGCGTCACGCACGAGGACAAAGCTTAACGGCCCAGTTCGGTCACGAACAGCCGACCCGACACGCCCCGGCCCGCATAGGCGCCCACCCAGACGTCATAGACGCCCGATCGCGGGTTCCGGAACGTGACCTCCGGGTCTGCCTGGCCGCCGGAATCGTCGTCGCAATACCATTGGCCGTCCGGTCCGTTGATGACCAGGGTCGTGTCGCCGTCGGCCTCGACGCCGAACGTCAGGGGCAGGCTGCCGGATTCGTAGGTCAGCTGGAAATCGGGCGCCTCCGAGATCATGCCGACGCAGCCGCTGGCCACCACCGAGGCGTCGATGCTGCCCCCCGAATAGAGCGGCAGCCAGTAGGGGTCCGGCGTGAACCCGGCCGACAGGTAATACTCGCCGAAATTGGCGGTCAGGCCGGAGTTGGGGCGGCTGGCGTCCGAATACCGGTCGTCGTCGTTGCCGTCGCTGTCGCCATAGACCTGGCTGTTCAGCTCGGTGATGTAGAGCTGCGCCGCCGCGCCATTGCCGCCATAGGCGCCGACGAAGACGTCATAGGTCCCGGACTGGGGATCAGAGATCGACATCAGCGGATTGGTGCCCTCGCCGCTGTCATCGTCGCAATACCACCGGCCGTCCGGCCCGTTGATGACCAGGGTCGTATCGTTCGAGCTGGTGACCCCGAAGATCAGCGGCAGGCTGCCCGCACTGTAGGTCAGCTGAAAGTCCGGGGCCCGCGCCACCATGCCGACGCAGCCGTTGGCGATGGCCGAGGCGTCCACGTCGCCGCCTGAGTACATGTCGATCCGGTACGGGTCAGGCGTGAAGCCGGACCTCAGAGACGCGTCGCCATAGGTCGCACGCTGGCTGATATCCACAGCGGGGGCGGTGACCCTCTGCCCCTTCTGCCCCTTCTGGCCGCTCAGCGGAGCCGCCACCGACGCCCCGGTGGTCAGTACGAGGGCGCCGATCATCAGCGCGAGCCCGAAAGCGGTCTTCATCGTCTCACCTCCGTCGGAGCGACTCCCGTCGTCCGCACTCGTTGCAGTTTTGCGCCCAACCTCGTCGGCGTCTTCATCAGAGCGAATGGGAGCGCCCGCTGGCTGCACGGAGCCGCGCACGATCCCGTTCCACCCGACACGGATCAGATATCATCGGCTGGTGAAAGACAACCGTCCGCCTCAGCGAAGCTCGGTGATGAACAGCTCCGCGTCGCCCGAATCGCCGCCGAAGGCCCCGACCCAGACGTCATAAACGCCCGACTCCGGACGATAGAAACTGATCTCCGGGTCGGTTCCGCCGCCGGAATCGTCGTCGCAGTACCAGTCGCCGTTCGGCGCGTTGATGACCAGGGTCGCGTCCTTGTAGCTCGACACCCCGAACGTCAGCGGCAGGCTGCCGGCGTCGTAGGTCAGCTGGAAGTCCGGCGCCCGCGAGATCATGCCGGTGCATTCCCCGCCCAGGCTGGACGCATCGAGCTCGCCGCCCGAGGTCACCGACACCGTATAGGGATCGTCGTCGAACCCGGCGCTCAGATACTCTTCGCCGTAGTTGGCTCGCGCGCTGGGGTCCGGCGCACCATTGCCGCCGCCGTAGCTCCCGCCGCCATAGGCCGGCCCAGGGCCGTAACCGCCGCCGTAACCGTAGGGATCCTCGACGCAGCCCGACAGACCGATGATCGCCAGGGCGCCCAGCGCCAGAATGATCCGCATCTCGAAGTCCCCACGGAGCCCCTCGCTCCGCCATCATCAGAGATCATCGATTGCCTGAAAACAACCGGTCGTCGGAAATCGTCAGGTTACGCGTCGATCCGCTTACCATTGGCGCTCGCTGCCGGGCCTCGCTACCTTGCCCCCGCGCCCCGACCGCCGTATGGAGCGTTCAAGCACCGATATTCATCTGTCGGTGAAATAAACGAGGAAGCGATGCGCAAGATCTACGCCGACGCCAAAGCGGCGCTCGAGGGCCTGACCTTTGACGGCATGACCGTCATGTCCGGCGGCTTCGGCCTGTGTGGCATCCCCGAGAACCTGATCGCGGGTCTCAAGGCCGCCGGGGTGACGGGGCTTACCGTCATCTCCAACAATGCGGGCGTCGACGGCTTCGGCCTCGGCCAGCTTCTGGAGACGCGCCAGATCGCCAGGATGATCTCGTCCTACGTCGGCGAGAACAAGGAGTTCGAGCGCCAGTACCTGGCCGGAGAGTTGCAGCTGGAGTTCAACCCCCAGGGCACCCTGGCCGAGCGCATCCGCGCTGGCGGCGCCGGCATCCCGGCCTTCTTCACCGCTACCGGCGTCGGCACCCTGGTCGCCGAGGGCAAGGAAGTCCGCAACTTCGACGGCCGCGACTATGTCATGGAGACCGCCCTCGTCGCCGACCTTGCCATCGTCAAGGCGTGGAAGGCCGACGAGCGCGGCAATCTCGTCTTCCGCAAGACGGCCCGCAACTTCAACCCGATGATGGCCACGGCCGGCAAGGTCACCGTCGTCGAGGTCGAGGAAATCGTCCCCGTCGGCTCGCTGGATCCCGACAACATCCACACGCCCGGCGTCTATGTCGATCGCCTGTTCGTCGGCACGTTCGAAAAGCGCATCGAACAGCGCACCATCCGCCAGCATGCGGACGCCTGACATGACCGCCCAACGCGCCGACCGCGGCGCGGCCTATATGGCGACCCTCGATCCGGGCCTCGAAGGCGCCCTGCGCAAGGGCATGGCCCCGATCGCTCCCGACTTCGCCGACATGATGGTGGAGTTCGGCTATGGCGAGATGATGAGCCGCCCCGGCCTCGATCCGAAGAGCCGCCAGATGGTCACGCTAGGCGCCTTGGCCGCGCTCGGCCACCCCGTCGATCAGCTGAAGGGCCACATCAACGGCGCACTCTCGGTCGGCGTGACGCCGCAGGAGATCGTCGAGGCCCTGATGCAGGTCGCGATCTACGCCGGCTTCCCCGCCGCCACCAACGCCCTTCGCGTCGCCAAACGCGTCTTCGCCGACCGGGGCGTCAGCCCCCTGCCCCAATCCCTTTCCGGAGACTCCTGACATGCCCCGCACCCGCGAACAGCTCGCCGAACGCGCCGCCCAGGAACTGCAGGACGGTTTCTATGTGAACCTGGGCATCGGCATCCCGACCCTGGTCGCCAACTATATTCCCGCCGGCATGGAGGTCACCCTCCAGTCCGAGAACGGCATGCTCGGCATGGGGCCCTTCCCCTATGACGAGGACGTTGACGCCGACCTGATCAACGCGGGCAAGCAGACGATCACCGAGATCCCCGAGAGCGCCTATTTCTCCTCGGCCGACAGCTTCGCCATGATCCGCGGCGGCCACATCAACCTGTCCATCCTGGGCGCCATGGAGGTGGCCGAGAACGGCGACATCGCCAACTGGATGATCCCGGGCAAGCTGGTGAAGGGGATGGGCGGCGCCATGGACCTGGTCGCGGGCGTGAAGCGCGTCGTGGTCGTCATGGAACACGCCAACAAGCACGGCCAGTCCAAGGTCCTGAAGGCCTGCTCCCTGCCCCTGACCGGCACAGGGGTGGTCAGCCGCATCATCACCGACCTCGCTGTCTTCGACGTGAAGCCGGACGGCGCGGGCCTAGAACTGATCGAACTGGCCAACGGCGTGACCCTCGAGGAAGTCGCCGCCAGGACCGAGGCGACCTACACGGTTTCCCAATCCCTGAAAGCTGCGGCATAGTTAGTCCGGGATCGGCACGAAGAGGCCGCGACGGAGGGTGACATGGATGTTGCGGGGTCGATCAGTCCGCCGGGCGGCGCGCCAAGGCCGGATCCCGAACGCGTGGCCACGCTGCGCTACACCATCGTCGACGAGCCCGAGACCTGCGCCGCCTTCGGCGAGGACGCCCGCGCCGCCCTCGCCTCGCTGAACGACCGCGCCCTGGCCGAGACCCGCAGCGGCGACCTCGGCGAATGCCTGCTTCTGCTGGATCAGGTCCGCGGCAGCGTCGCCGGCCTCGATCCCGCCCGGCTGGAGCCGCGCGGCGGCCTCGCAGGACTGTTCGACAGTCGAGGCAAGCGGTTGAAGGCCTTCCGCGCCGCCTGGGACTCCGCGGCCGCCGCCGTGGCCCGGTCCGCCTCCGACCTCGGCGACCGCGCCGGCGCCCTGGCTCGCAAGAGCACGGCGCTGGAGACCCTGTGGTCCGAAACCCGAGACGCCATCGCCGAACTGGACGCCCATATCGCCGCCGCGCGAATCTGGCTGGACAACCAGACCCCGGCGCCCGCCACCGTTGAATCCGCGGCGCCCTCGGCCGAGGTCGAGACGCCCCAACCGACCGAAGAGGTCCACGAACAGGTCGAGGCCCAGGCCGACGACGGAACTCCCGTCTCGCCCGTCGAGGACACGACCGAACCGGGACAGGTCGAGACTGTCGACGACCACGTCGAAATCGCGCCGACCGGGGAAGCGCGGGCGACCGACCCGATCCTTCCGCCGGACGCCGAAGACGCACCCGTCGCCGAAGACCTCATCGCCGCGGTCGAACCCCCGGAAGACGCGCCGGCCAATGCCGGGGTCGTCGCGGAAGCGTCCGCCGAACCTGAGGTGATGATTGCACCGGAGGCGTCTCCGGTCCCGGACGCCGGGCTGCAAACCGAACCCGCACCGCCGCCCGCGCCCGTCGCCTCACTGCCTCATCCGCTGGAAACCAGGCTCGTCGCCCTGGAGGCCCTTCGCGCCACGGCGATCGGTCGCCTGCCTCTGCTGCGCGCGGCCCAGAATGCCGACTGCCGCGCCCCGGCGGTGCTCAAACAGGTCTGCGACGGCGTCGAGGCCTGGCGCGCCGACTGGCAGGATGCCCTGGGCCTCGCGGGAAAACGGCCGAAGAAGGTCCGCCCCGACCGCGTTCGGCTGTCGAACGCCTCGTCCGCCCTGACCGGGAGCATCACCGCCGCGGGTCATGAACTCTCGGCCGCCCAGGGCCGCCGCGCCGAGCTCGAGGCCCGCGCGGCGGCCGCCCCGGGCGCCGCCCTGGCAGCCTAGTTCGTGGTCGCGTTCGCGTCGGTCCAGGCCACGATCTGCGTGTTCACATCCCGTGTCGCCAGGTCATAGGCCTCGACGATGGCCGAGACCCGGTTCTCGCCGGCCGGCTGGCTGACCGTGAAGGTCTGTTCCGACACCACGGTCCGCTCCGGGAAGCGCAGCAGCCGCGCCCGCACCGTGATCACTACCGTCGGCGCCGCCCCGGCGTAGTCATAGCGGGTCTCGAACGCGCGCACGTCGACGTCCAGCAGGCGCGTCGTCGGCGTCAGCTCACGCCGGCCGATCAGACGGACCGTCCGCGCCTGGGAACCGAAGCGGGTTTCCAGCGCGTCGCTGTACAGCATCAGGGCCGGCGAGACCCAGCGTGCGCCGGCGATATAGGCCGCTTCGGATCCGGTGACGCCCAGCAGCCGGTCGCCCTGCGAAGCCTGCGGCATCTCGAGCGCGCGCAGCTTGATCTGCACCGGCGAGGCGACCGACGCCGCGACCGGGCCCGCCGCGTCACCGAAGCGATACAGCTGCACCGGGTCCGGCGACGACAGAAGCGCGCATCCGGACAGGGAGGCGGCGGCGAGGGCCGCGAGAGCGAGGGTGCGGATCACGGCTGGACCTCCAGTTCCTGGGACGGCGGGCGGGAGATGAAGTCACGCGGGCTGGCGCGCACGTCGTCCACCAGTCCTTGCAGGGATTCCGTCGCCTCCTGCAGCCCCTGGATCGCCTCCAGCAGCTGCGGCACGCCGGTCGTGGCGAACTCGCCGGCCGGACCCTCGATGGCGTTGGCCGTACGGTTGATCGAGGCGATGGCCTCGCGCGCATCAGCCGTCGCCTGGTTGATGTTCCGGACCGCCTCCGCGCCGTCCTCGTTGACGAGGCGCCGCGCGTCGACGCCCAGGGCGCGGTATTCGGCGATGGCGCCGTTGGCGTTCTCCAGCGCCTTCTCAAGGTCCTCGAACATGCCCTTGCGCGCTTCCAGCTCGGTCGACAGCGCCTCGACGTTCTTCAGACTGGTCGAGAAGCTGCGGATATTGTCGTCCGACAGCACCCGGTTGATCCGGTTCAGCGCATCCACGGTCTGGGCCAGAACCGTGCCGGAGCCCGACAGCAGTTCGGCGATCGGCGACGGCTGCGACTGGATCACCGGCACGACATTGTCCGGATACTGGGTCTTCAACAGGGCGCTGCCGTCCGTACCGGCGGTGATCTGGATGTAGTTCAGGCCCGTGATGCCCTGCGGCTCCAGCTGGGCCCGCGAGGTCACCCGCACCGGCGTCGTGCCGTTCAACCGTACCCGGGCGATGACCTGGTCGCCCTTTTCCGGGTCCAGATTCAGGTCGGTGACCTCCCCGACCCGGATGCCGTTGAAGTGCACCTCGCCGCCCTCCGACAGCCCGCGCACCGGCCCGTAGAAGACGATGTCGTAGATGTCGTAGTCGTCGTTGAACTGCAGCCGGGCCAGCCAGATGGCGAACACCGCCAGCGCCGCCAGCAGGGCGACGGTGGCTATGCCCACGGCGGCGTAGTGTGCGTCTCGTTCCATCGTCTGTCCCTACGCAGCCTTGGTCGCCGCGCGTCCGCGCGGCCCCAGGAAATATTCCTTGATCCACGGGTGGTCGGATTTCTCCAGCTCCTGCACCGTGGCCTTCTCGATCACCCGCTTGTCGGCCAGCACCGCGACCTTGTCGCAGATGGCGTACAGACTATCCAAATCGTGCGTGATCATGAAAACAGTCAGACCCAGATCGTCCGACAACTTGCGGATCAGTTCGTCAAACGCCGCCGCCCCGATCGGATCCAGTCCCGCCGTCGGCTCGTCGAGGAAGATCAGTTCGGGATCCAGCGACAGGGCGCGGGCCAGACCCACGCGCTTGCGCATTCCGCCCGACAATTCGGCGGGCTTCTGGTGGTGGCTCTCGGGTTTGAGACCGACCATGGCGATCTTCATCTCGGCCAGTTCGCGGATCGTCCCCTTCGGCAGCTTCGTGTGCTCGACCATGGGAGAGGCGACGTTCTCCAGCACGGTCAGCGAACTGAACAAGGCTCCCTGCTGGAACAGGACGCCGGTGCGTCGCTCGACGTCGGCGCGTTCCGCGTCGGTCGCGCCACCGACATCATGGCCGAAAATCCTGATGGAGCCGCCCTCCGGCTCTTTCAGTCCGATGATGGAGTTCAGCAGCACCGTCTTGCCTGTGCCCGACCCGCCGACGACGCCCAGAACCTCGCCGCGCATGACGTCCAGATCGAGGTCGCGGTGGATCACCTGGTCGCCGAACTGGCTCAGCAAACCGCGCACTTCGATCAGGGTCTCCGGCGTTTTGACGCCCGACGCGTCGTGGGCCGCGCCTGTTGTCGTCCGGGCCGCCTTCACAGGTTCAGCTCCAGGAAGATCAGGGCGAACACGGCGTCCAGGGCGATGATGGCGAAGATCGCCTGCACGACCGCCGCAGTGACCCGGCGTCCCAGGCTTTCCACGTCCCCGGCGACGGCCATGCCCTGACGGCAACCGATGGCCGCGATGACGACGGCGAAGACGGGGGCCTTGACCAGCCCCACCATCAGGTGGGTCCCCATGTCCGGGTCTTCGCTGACGCGCTGGAGGAAGAAGGCGGGGCCGTAGTCGAGCTGACTCCAGACCACCAGCATCCCCCCCAGGAAGCCCGAGACCATCCCGATGAAGGTCAGCAATGGCACCATGACGAGCATGGCGGCCAGGCGAGGGATGACCAGGGCCTGGAACGGGTTGACCCCCATCACCTGCATCGCGTCCACCTCCTGGCTCATCCGCATCGAGCCGATCTCGGCCGCGAAGGACGAGGAAGAGCGCCCCGCCAGCAGGATCGCGGTGATGAGGACGCCGAGTTCCCGCAGCACGGCTACGGCCACCAGCTGCACGGTGAAGACGCCCGCCCCGAACTGGGTCAGCAGATCGGCTCCGAGGAAGGCGATGACCGCCCCGATGAAGAAGTTGGTCACGGCGATGATCGGCAGGGCGTCCAGGCCCGACCGCTCCGCCTGGCTCACCCAGGCGGGCCAGCGGATGGCGCCGGGATGCCGGAAGGCGGAGCCCGTCGCTCCCATCAGCCGACCCAGGAAGGCCATCGACAACAGCATTTCGGCCGCAGCGTCGTGCACGCCATGGCCGATCTTGGAGAAGATGAGCACCAGGGGCGACTGGCGTTTCGGCGGTTCGGCGCTCTGCCGCTCCAGCGCCTCGACCATCGCATAGATGCGGCCCGCCTCTGGACGCGTGTCGAAGGCGTTGGCGGGCATGGTGAAATTCGACGCCTGCACCAGGGCCAGGGCGCCTGCCGTGTCGAACCGGCCCAGTTCGCTCAGATCGACGTGTTCGATGCTGTAGCCGCGCAGACTTTCCCCGAGACGGATCGCGGCCTGGTTGAGACCCATGGTCGTCCAGTCGCCCGTGAGCTTCAGCACGGTCGCGTCGCCCCTGGCGTCCTCGATGTGGAAATCGGCCGTCCTCATAGGCCCACCCTTAGACGAGCCCGGGCGAATCGCCCATGCCCGAACGCCGTGTCGAAACCGTATGGAAGACGGGCCGTCTTACTTGGGCAACAGCCGTTACGCGAAGGCTACAGAAGATCGCGCACCGCCTTGAGATCGCGCACGAACAGAGCCCGCTCACGCCCCCTGGCCTCCGCATCGGGAATGCGCAGCAGATAGGCGGGATGGACCGTGATCATCGCCGTCGATCCATCGGACAGCGACAGCCGCTGGCCCCGCTCCCGGGTCACCGCAACGGGCCGACCCAGCAGGCCCAGCGCCGCCGTACCGCCCAGCGCCAGGGTCACCTTCGGCCGCACCAGCCGCCGCTCCTGATCCAGCCACCAACGACAGGCCGAGACCTCGCTGGTTGCCGGCGTCCTGTGCAGCCGCCGCTTGCCGCGCGGCTCATGCTTGAAGTGTTTCACCGCGTTGGTGACATAGACCTCCGCCCTGTCGATCCCCGCCTCCTCCAGCGCCGCATCCAGCACCTCGCCCGCCGGCCCTGCGAAGGGCCGCCCGACCAGATCCTCCTGATCGCCCGGTTGCTCGCCCACGATCATCAACCGCGCCTTCTTCGGTCCCTCGCCGCAAACGCCTTGCGTCGCATCACTATAGAGGGGGCATCGGCGGCAGGCCTGCACCCCGTGCCGCAGCGCTTCCAGATCGGACGCCACGAAACCCTCCTCATACGATCCATCGCGCACGGAGCGGGCGATGGCTTTGGCGAGGCGTGCATTGGGCTCGGTGTGCGGACTGGCGACCATGACTTCGGTTCGAGCGTGTGACGCGGCGACCAGTTCCGCGATCAGCGATGCCTCCGGCAGGTTCTTCCAGTACCGTTTGGGCATCTCGCCCTGCATCGTCCGGACCTTCAGCCGGGCCGGATTGAAGGTCGAGGCGTAGTAGGTCTTCCAGAACTCCTCGATCTCGTCGTCCTGCGGCGCGTCGGCCGCATTCGCAGGCGGCCCGAAGGACAATTCACCCCCGCTCGTCCCCGCGGAGGCGGGGCCCCAGAAACAGGATCCGTCCGGCGTCAGGATCGACCATCGCATCGTCGTGAACCGCCGCACGAAGAAGCCCGAAGTCTTCTCCAGCACCCGATGCGCCGGCTCGAACCAGGCGACATAGGTCTCGCCCGCCTCATCCTGAATGGCCCGGAAGCGCACGAAGGCCTTCATCTTGTGCGAGGCCCGGCTGACGTTCTTGGCCCGCTCCATCGCGTCGGCGACATCGCGATCCGACACCACCTTCATCAGATCCGGCTCGTCCCTGAGCCGCCACAGCAGGCGGTACAGCAGATCGAACCGGTCGGTGGAACGGTGCAGGATCACCTCCTGCGCCACGTCCACGAAGGCTTTGGCCACGGTGAACTGGATCTCTTTCTCTTTCCGCTCATCCCCGCGAAAGCGGGGATGAGCGGAGTCGAATAACGATCCGGTCTCCCCCGCACTCCCCGCCACCACGAACCGCACAGCCGCCGGCTCCGCCCCGGCCAGCCGGAACGCCCGCGCAGCCTTCCGCCACCCGTCGAAATCCGTCTCGTGCGCCAGTTCAGCGATCGGCATCAGAACAGGCTCAACTGCTCGGCCTTCGGCTCCCCGACCAGCCGTTGCCGCAGATCGACCGCATCCGTCAGCCCGCCCGGGGTCCAGTCCAGCGCCGTGATGAACGGCCGCACCTTGTCGATACCCCGGCACAGCCGCGCGATGTCCTCCAGCCTCAGCGTGCGATAGCGGCGCACCGAGATCATCCGGTCCACCGACTTCACCCCCAGCCCCGGCACGCGCAGCAGCATCTCGCGCGGCGCCGTATTCACATCGACCGGAAACTGCGCCCTCTGGTTCAGCGCCCAGGCCAGCTTCGGATCGATCGCCAGATCCAGCATCCCCTCCGTGGACGCCTCCCCGATCTCCGGCGCGGAAAACCCGTAGAACCGCATCAGCCAGTCCGCCTGATACAGCCGGTGCTCCCGCATCAACGGCGGCCTCGACAGCGGCAGGGCGGAACTGGAATCGGGGATGGGACTGAAGGCGGAATAATAGACGCGGCGCAGGCCGTAGCCGCCATACAGGGACGCCGAGCGGGCCAGGATCTCGGTGTCCGGCGCCCCGTCCGCGCCCACGATCAGCTGGGTCGACTGTCCCGCCGGTGCGAACTTCGGAGGCTTGGCGCGATCCTTCTTCGCCGGCTTCGCGGCCTCGATCTTCAACCGGACGTTCGCCATCGCCTGCTTGATGACCCCGACATCCTTCTGCGGCGCGAACCGCCCCATCGCCTCGTCGCGCGGCAGTTCGATATTGGCCGACAGCCGATCGGCATAGAGCCCGGCCTCCTCGACCAATTTCGGGTCCGCCTCCGGGATCAGCTTCAGGTGGATGTAGCCGCGAAAGTCATGCGCCTCGCGCAGCGTCTTCGCGACCAGCACCAGCTGTTCCATGGTGTAGTCGCCGGATCGGATGATCCCCGACGACAGGAACAGACCCTCGATATAGTTGCGGCGATAGAAGTTGAGCGTCAGCTCGACGACCTCGTCCACGCTGAACCGCGCCCGCTGCACGTTCGAGGACACGCGGTTGATGCAATAGACGCAGTCATAGATGCAGAAGTTCGTCAGCAGGATCTTGAGCAGGGAAACGCACCGCCCGTCCGGCGTATAGGCGTGACAGATGCCCATGCCCTCGGTGGAACCGATGCCCTTGCCGCCAAGGCTGTCGCGCTTCGACGTGCCCGAAGAGGAACATGAGGCGTCGTATTTGGCTGCATCGGCCAGCACCGACAACTTCTTCCTGAGATCCAGCTGCGTCATCGTTCATGGTATGTTCCTTTTCAGGAACGACGTCCAGCGTGACCATTCGTCTGTCCGGGAGTGGGCTTATCTCAGATAATTCAACAGCGAGACTTCGCTGAGCTGCGCCACGACCTGAGCCGACGCCTGCACGGCGACCTGCGACAGCTGCAACTCCGTCACGGCCTTCAGCGGGTCGACGTCGGTGCGGCTCGACACCAGTTTCTCCAGCGACAGCTGCTGCGCCTCATGGCTGGTGGTGATCTGTTCCAGGCGCTTCTGCAGCGAACCGTTGCGCGCCCCGGTGTCGATGGTCGCGGTCGAGGCCGCGTCCAGCCGCTTCATTTGTGCGACCAGGAAGGTCTTCTGCGCAT
Organism: Brevundimonas subvibrioides; assembly: GCF_002280785.1. Classification (GTDB taxonomy): domain Bacteria; phylum Pseudomonadota; class Alphaproteobacteria; order Caulobacterales; family Caulobacteraceae; genus Brevundimonas; species Brevundimonas subvibrioides_B. The sequence goes on along the minus strand of NZ_NCEQ01000016.1, from coordinate 26,984 downwards.
CGGTCGGCTTGCCGGTCAGCGGCCCGGTGGCCGGGTTGTCATTGTAGGCCTTGATGTCGCGGAAGATCTCGAAAATGTGGCTCTGGGTGACGCCGTCGGCCTCGACGAATTTGAAGCCATCGGCGAGGTAGCCTGTCTCGACCGAGGTGTTCTCGGCGATCCGCGACACCGCCTTGATCTGGTCGTTGGCGAGGGTCGCGGCCACGCTCGGCGCGGCTGCCAGTTCGCTCAGGGTCGCCACCGTCACGGGCTGGTTGGTGGTGTTGGCGCCGGCGAACAGATAGCCGCCCTGATGGCGATAGTTCAGGCCATTGGACACCGACTGGAACTGGCCCTCCAGGTCCAGCATCAACGTCGCCGACGAGTCCGAGGCCAGGACGCTGGCGATCGCCTCGCGCGCGGAGCCCAGAGCATCGGCGATCTGGTTGAGCGCCAGGTCCTGGGCGTCCAGCCGCGCCGTCACAGCCTCACCCGTGTTGAGGAAGCCCTGCACGCGGGACTCCGCGCCCTTCAGCGCCGTCAGCGTCTCCGAACTGCGGCCGTAGCCGGTCAGGTCAGTCGCATTCTTGCGGGTCGAGACCCGTTCGCCCGCGTCGGTCTGGGCCTGCTGCGCCTGCATCAGGTTCAGCAAAGCCGACTGATAGTTTCCGGTTGTCGAAACGCGGCTCATCAGATCATCCCCAGCAGAGTGTCGTACATGTCACTGGCCGCCTGGATCAATCGGGCGGAGGCGTTGAAGGCCTGCTGATAGGTGGTCATCAGCACCAGTTCTTCATCCAGGTTCACGCCTTCATAGTTGGCTTGGCGCGCATCGGCCTCGGTGGCCAACGCCTGGGCGCTGGCCTGTCGTGTCTTGGCCGCCTGGGCCCGCCCGCCGATCTCGCCGGACAATTCTGAAGCATAGCGCGACACGGACAGGTTACCGCCGGGACTGTCCCCGGCCGCCGAGAACCTTGCCGTCCTCTGGCCCGCATCGGCCAGCGTCAGCGCGCCGCGTCCATCACCGGAGCTCAGCGCCGCTGTCCCGACCGACGCGGCCAGGTTCAGCTGGGCCAGCGCCAGTTTCGACGGGCTCTGCTGGATGTCGGTGCGCACCTTGAAGCCGTCCGCGCGCGACGCCCGCACCCCGCCGCCCAGGCCGAACAGCTCGGTGGCCGAAACGCCCGAGGGGATCTGGATCGTGGTGTCTTCCAGCACGCTCATGCGCGGCGCCGGATCGCCCAGCGGCGTGAACTTCATCTCGCCGTTCGCATCCAGCGCAAAGCTGCCGTAGCGACCCACGCCGGTCACAGTGCTGTTCAGGGCGGTCAGTATGTCGCCCACGGTCCCGCCGGCCGGGATCGCCACCTGGATGTCGCGGATCCTGGCCCCGCTCTGGCCGGTGAAGCGGAAGCTCAAAGTCTCGCCGGCGGTGAAACCGTGCGCCGACGTGGCGGTCATGCCCAGGTCGTACAGCGTGGGCCGCTCGCTGGAGATCAGGTCGTTCATCCCGAAATAGTGGGAGAAGCCGCGCCCGGCCTTGGCGCCGGGCGTCGCCGTGCTGTCGGCGATGGCGACGCCGTTCGATCCCGTTGCGGCGATGCTCAAGCTGCCCCCGGCGAAGCTGGCCGTCGCCGCGCCGCCCAGGGCGGTGTTCACGTCGGTCAGGAAGTTCGCCATCGGCGTGACCGCCCCGCCGTTGATGCTGACGCCGGTTCCCGAGAAGACCAGATCGACGCGGGTGGTGATCGCACCCGTCGTGGGGTTCACCACCGCGATCGTCGTCCCGCCGGTGAAGCCGGTCAGGGCGGTCGTCAGGTCCTGTCCCACGTTCTTGCCGGTCAGGGTGGTGGGCGGCGGCACGGCGGAGTTGGCGTTGTGCGCCCGGTTCAGTTCGTCGACGACGTGGGTGACCAGTTCGGCCAGCCGCTCCGCCGCCTGCGGCGCGTCGACGTCGCGCAGTTCCAGCAACCCCTTGATCTCGCCGCTCTTCAGCCCGTCGGCGAAGGCGCGCTTGGTCCCGCCCGGCTCGGTGACCCAGATCTCGTTGAAGCCGGTTTCGGCGTTGACCGTGCCCGCGCGATTGTACTGCAGCGTCGCTGCGCCCGCTCCGGCCAGCAGGATGCCGGCGCCGGTCCGGATCGACACCCCGCCGACCGATCGCTGCGACACCTGCACATCCATCAGACTGGACAGCTCATCGACCAGCCGGGCCTGCTGCGTCTGCGCCCCCGAGGCGTCGCCGTTCAGCACCGTGGCCTTGGCGATATCGACGTTCAGCGTCTCGATCTGCTGCAGCAGGCTGTTGGCCTTCTCGATGGCGCTCTGGATCCGGCCGTCCGCGTCCTCGCGCACGGCCTGTATCTGGCCGGAGATGCGGCCCGCCTCGTCGAGGATCGCCTGGGTCCTGAACAGGGCGTCCTGGCGGCGGGGTCCCGACACGGCATCCTCGCCGGCCACGGCGAAGGCCGCGAAGATGTCGTCGATCTGGGAGAAGAAGCCCGTATTCCCGCCCGGGTCGCCGAACAGCGACTGGATACGGTCGTACAGTTCGTAACGCACGCCCTGGCGGCTGGCCTCGGCCCCTGCGCTGAGCGACGCGGCCTGCAGGAAGCGGTCGGTGGCGATGCGCACGCGCGCCACCTCGACGCCGGACCCGACGCCCTGGGTCGTCAGCGACACCTGGTCAGCGATCTTGCGGACGTATCCGGGCGTGTTGACGTTGGAGACGTTGTCCGAGACCACGCGCAACTGCGTCTGGGCCGTCTGCAGCCCCGAGTTGGCGATGTTCAGGATGGTGCTCAGGCTCATCCGATTAACCCTTCGCCCGGCAAGGCCTGCCCGGCAGGCTGCGCGTCTTGCCCAGCCGTGCGCGTATGCGGCGAGAGCAACACCTTGTTTTTCTTGGACATCACTGAACGCGCCTGGACCATGGTGAGTCAGATCGCAAACGGCGGGCCACACCCGGAACAGGATGGCGCGCACCCGGAAAGGTCCTGGAAGGGCGCCGGGCAAAAAGCGACGTCTGCGCGGCAAGAAAGGTCGCTGACGCCCACCACATCAGCCGGGCCGATCGCAGTAATTATCGATTGAAAACAGTTGGATGATATCGAGCGCGACGCTTGGCCCGACCCTTGCGACGGCCCATCCGAATGTTCCGGCGCAGCAGGCGCCCTTGTCCTCCAGTCGTGAATCGCCTGCCGCCGCATGTCCGCGCCCAGCCTCGCCATTCCTGCCGCGCCCGCCCCGGGCCACGCCGCTCCGAAGCGCGGCGCAGCGACGCCTGACGCCGATTTCGCGGCCATCCTGGACGAGTCCGCCCCGCCGGAAGCGCCCGCCAGAACGCCCGCCACCGGTTCGAAGAGCGAGACGGAAACCGTCCCTGCACCGGTCGAGGCTGCCGCCGCCGAAGCCGTGGTCGATACCGCATTCGTCACGGACGGGATGACCGTCGCCGCGCCGGCGCCGCTGACCGGCGCCCTGGTCGTCATCGAGGCCGTGACGACGGAAGCCGCCACCGCCGCAGCGGGACCCCCGCCCGCGCCATCCGACGATCTCGTCCCTCCCACGCCCACGGCGCCCGCACCCACGCCGGGAGAGCAGCCCCGCTCGCCGATCGGAGCGATGCCTGCTGTCGAGGCCGACGCCACGGCCTCCTCCGCTCCCGCGCCGGCAGACCAGCCCGATCTCGCAGCCCTTCAGGCGGAACAGGCCAGGGCCGCCGCCCCGATGCCTGCCGCAGTTCCGACCGCCGCGCCCGCCGCAGCCCTCGTGGCGCCGCCGCGTCCGGCGAAACCCGCTGTTGACCTTTCGACCTCCGCTGAAGCCGCCCCGGCGGAAGACGGACCGGCCGCCGCCAGCGCCGCGCCGGTCGAGGCTCCGGCCGCTCCGGTCGATGCGCCGCGCACCCGCGACGTGATCGATCGCGCCCAGACGATCCGGGCCGACGCCCGGAGCGGCGCCGCCGCCGATCCCGATGCCTCGCCCGCGTCCGACGGCCCGGAGGCCGCGGCCCCCGCCGCCACGGCCTCGACCTCAACCGCCTCGGCCCCGCCGCCTGCCGTGCTCCCCGTCCCTCTCGTCCTGGCCGGCGCCGATGAGGGGGGCTCGGCCCCGCTCGCCGCGGCCGCCCAGCCGATGGAAGCCCGCCCCGCCGAGACCGGCGTGTCCCAGGCCCTCTCCACCCTTTCCCGCGCCACCATCGAAACCACCGCCCAGATCGCCGCCCAGATCGTGCGCAAGCTGGAAGGCCGCTCGACCCGTTTCGAAATGGCCCTGACGCCGGAAGGTCTCGGCCAGGTCGACGTCAGCCTCGACATCGATGCGGACGGCAAACTCATCGCCCGGATGGCCTTCGACAATCCCCAGGCCGCCACCGAGCTGCGCGGCAGGGCCGATGAGCTGCGTCGCCAGCTCCAGGACGCGGGCTTCACCGTCGCTGACGACGCCCTGTCCTTCGCCGAGCGCGACGCCTCCGCCGGCCAGCAGGGCGGCTCGGCCTTCGACCGCCGGCCCGATCCCCGCAACGCCCGCGCCTTCGGCGCCGCCTCGCGGCTGGAGGCGGACGCCGACCGTCTGCTGACGCCGGGCCGCTGGATCCCTCTCACCCTGACGCCCGACCGCGTCGATATGAAGGTCTGACCCCATGGTCGACGCAATCACCGCCAACGAGGCCGTCAGCCGCACCGGAACCAGCCGCGCCAGCCTGGTCTCGAACTTCGAGACCTTCCTGCAGCTGCTGACCGCCCAGCTGAAGAACCAGGACCCGCTTTCGCCGCTCGATTCCAACGAGTTCACCGCCCAGCTGACCCAGATGACCGGTGTCGAGCAGCAGCTGCTCACCAACGACCTGCTGACCAGCCTGCTGGACGCCCAGCAGGGCGGCGGCCTGGGCACGGCCTCCAACTACATCGGCAAGGACGCCACGGCGGCCTGGGGCGTCACCAAGCTGGACGAAGGCTCGGCCAACTGGTCCTACGAACTCGGCGCCGCGGCCTCCGAGGCCACGCTCCAGGTGCTGGACTCGAGCGGCAAGGTCGTCTGGACCGGCCCTGCCCCGGACCGCACGAGCGGAACCCATGATTTCGTCTGGAACGGCAAGACCACCGCCGGCGACCAGTTGCCCGACGGCGGCGTCTATTCGCTGAAGGTCACCGCCATGAACGGGACGAACACCATCGAGTCCCAGGTCCTGACCCGCGGCCGCGTCACCGGCGTCGAGATGTACGACGGCGTCCCCTACCTGACCATCGGCAACTCGATCGTGCCTGTCTCGAGCGTCTTCGGACTGCAGGACCACGTCGCCGCCGCCGAAGCCTCCGCCGCCAGCGCCGACGACGACGAGAAGAGCCTCGCCGCCCGCATGGCCGATGCCCTGAACCCCCTCAAGTTGCTTTCCTAAGGAGCCCACGTCGTGAGCATCAACTCAGCCCTTCTGGCCGGCGTGTCCGGTCTGACCGCCAACTCCGCCGCCCTGGCCGCCATCTCGCAGAACATCGCGAACGTGAACACCGTCGGCTACAAGCGGACCAGCGTCGACTTCTCGACCGTCGTCAACGCCCAGAACCAGGGCACGGGCTATTCGGCGGGCGGCATCCTCGGCACGACCCGCAACTATATCTCCCAGGCCGGTCAGCTTCAGCGCACGACCTCCTCGACCGATCTCGGCATCGCCGGCCAGGGCTTCTTCGTAGCGACGGAGAAGGCCGAGGGCCTGGACGCCGGCGACGCCCGCCTGTTCACCCGCGCGGGCGCCTTCCGGGTCGACGAGTTCGGTTATCTGAAGAACACTGCGGGCCTCTACCTCCAGGGCTGGCCGGTGGACTCCGAGGGCGGCATCGTCCGCGACCCGTCGGACCTTAACAAGCTCAAGTCGATCAACGTCGGCTCGGTCGGCGGCACGGCCGAGGCCACGACCCGCGCCCAGTTGAACGCCAACCTGCAGTCCAGCCAGGCCGTCTCCCCCGACTTCGCCACCTACAATGTGGCGACCAACTCGATGTCCATGTACGATGCCGAGGCCGGCACGGGCTTCAAGCCCGACTTCCAGATCACGATCCCCGCTTCGGATTCCAAGGGCGGCCAGCGCACGATCGCCTACTCCTTCATCAAGACCGCCAACCCGAACGAGTGGCGCGCCGAGGTTCACGTGATCCCGGCCAGCGACATCGAGAACGGCTCGACGCCGTCCAACGGCATCCTGAAGTCCGGCCTCGTCCTGTTCACCCAGGACGGCCGCCTCGACGTCGACGGCATGAAGGCCGCCGACATCGCGACCCCGGGCTCGATGCTGTTCGCCGACCCGTCCGTCGCCTCGATCACCCTCGGCGCCTCCGACGCCGCGACGGTAGGCACGGCCGTGGCGCCCCAGTGGCGCGACTCCCTCGGCATCGACGACCAGACCATCACCTTCGATCTCTCCGCCTCGGCGGGCGGCCTGACCCAGTACGACTCGGATTCGATCGTCCAGGCCGTGACCACCAACGGCACCGCCTTCGGCAACCTGTCGAACATCGAGATCGACGACGAAGGCTATATCACCGCCATCTTCGACAACGGCGTCACCCGTCGCGTCGCCCAGGTCGCCCTGGCCACCTTCACCAGCGCCGACAGCCTGGCCGTCGCCAACGCCAATGCCTACCGGGTCAGCCAGGGCTCCGGCACCTACAACCTCAAGGCCCCCGGCACCGGCGGCGCAGGTCTGATCGGAGCTTCCCAGCTGGAAGCGTCCACGGTCGATCTGTCGCTGGAGTTTACCGGCCTGATCACCACCCAGCGCGCCTACTCCGCCTCGTCCAAGATCATCACCACTGCGGATGAGATGTTGGCCGAACTCATCAGCATCAAACGCTGATCTTCAGGTAACGCGGCGTTCAGCTAGATGAAGATTTACTCAACAACCAGCCGAAACGGCGTTCCGGGAGAGGATGGATTTTATCCATTCCTTCACCACGACGCTAAACGCGGCCTTAGCGGCGCCTCGCTATCTTCACGATCAGTTGGTGGTGGTGAATGAGGCAAAAGCCCATGTTGCAAGAGCGACGCGTGAACAAGCAGGGCGAGCAGTATGTCGTCGGTCCGACGGGCACCCCCCTGACGATGCGTGACCTGCCGCCCGAGAATACCGACCGCTGGGTCATTCGTCGCAAGGCGGAAGTCGTGGCGGCCGTGCGCGGCGGGCTCCTGAGCCTGGACGACGCGCTTCTGCGCTACCGTCTGACGGCCGAGGAGTTCCTCGCCTGGCAGAAGGCGATCGACAAATGGGGCATGCAGGGCCTGCGCACGACGCGGATCCAGAACTACCGCTCCTAAGGTTTCTCCCCCGAGACGACCGACGGCCGCACCCGGCGACGGGGGCGGCCGTTGCCGTTTGGGGGATCGGCCTCGAAATCGTCCCCCATCGCCTCTATATGCGCGCCATGAGCCTGGTCGAAGACGTCTGCCCGATCCCGACCATCGCCCCCGTCGACATCGACGAGGCGGTCGAGAGCGCACGCCTGGCCGTCGGCCTGCCCGTGGGCTCCCGCATCGTGGCGGCCATGTCCGGAGGCGTGGACTCCACCGTCGTCGCCGCCCTGCTGCACAGGGCCGGCTATGACGTCGTCGGGGTCACGCTCCAGCTCTATGACCACGGCGCGGCGCTGAAGAAGAAGGGCGCCTGCTGCGCGGGTCAGGACATCCACGACGCCCGTCTGGCCGCCGAGATGCTGGGCATTCCCCACTATGTCCTCGACTACGAGAGCCGCTTCCGCGACGCCGTCATCGACCAGTTCGCCGACGACTATCTGCAGGGCCGCACCCCGGTCCCCTGCATCCGCTGCAACCAGACGGTCAAGTTCCGCGACCTGCTCGACGTCGCCCGCGACCTCGGCGCCGCCGCCATGGCCACCGGCCACTATGTCGGGCGCGCCGTCGCCGCCGATGGCCAGACCCAGATGCGCAAGGCCATCGACCCCTCGCGCGACCAGTCCTATTTCCTGTTCGCCACCACCCGCGACCAGCTCGACTATCTGCGCTTCCCGCTCGCCGGTCTGGAAAAGCCCGCCGTGCGCGGCGTCGCCCAGTCGCTGGGCCTCAAGATCGCCTCCAAGCCCGACAGCCAGGACATCTGTTTCGTCCCGTCCGGCGACTATCGCACCCTGATCGACCGCCTGCGCCCCCAGGGCCGCGAGGCCGGAGAGATCGTGCACATGGACGGCCGCGTTCTCGGAAATCACGCGGGCATCACCGACTACACCATCGGCCAGCGTCGCGGCCTGAACGTCGCCGTGGGCGAGCCCCTGTTCGTCACGAAGCTGGACCCCGAGAACCGCCGCGTCATCGTCGGCCCGCGCGAGGCCCTGCTGACCGCCTCCCTGACGCTCGACGAGACCAACTGGCTGGGCGACCACGCCTCGATCGAAGCGGCGGCCGAAGCCCATGCCCCGGTCCTCGCCCGCGTCCGCTCGACCCGCCCGCCCTCGCCCGCCCGTCTGACGCTTCAGGACGGCGCGATCTCGATCGTCTTCGAGACCGGGGAAGAAGGCGTCGCCCCCGGCCAGGCCTGCGCCCTCTACGACCCCGCCGATCCTGACCGTCTGCTGGGCGGAGGCTTCATCGCCAGCACCACGGCCGTGGCGGTCTAGCCCTGCGACAACCCGTCAGCCAAACTCGCCAGCCGGTTGACTCGCACAACCTAATGGAGTGAGATTTGTGCGCGGGCTTTTCCGCATGGGAGGGTTGGATCATGATGAAACTGAAATTCGCCGCCGCCGCCCTGGCCTCGTCGATGATTGTCGCCTTGACGCCGATTTCCGCCTACGCAGGCAGTCCCGCCTGCACCGCCTGTTACGGCTCTTGCTGGGATGCCTACAACGGCAACGATACGATGTTCTCCCAGTGCATCAACAGTTGCACGGACGAGAATGGCTACGCCTGTCCGCCTGTCGTCTAGGAAAGCCTTCGCAAATCTGACGGCCAGATTGCTTTCCTTCGCCGCGAAGGACAGCCAATCTGGCCGCCTCTTATTGCCAAGACAGGACGGAATGACCGTATCGTCTGCAATTTCAATATTCCTGACCTTTGCACTCCTGCAAGCGGGTCAGCGGCATGACGGCGTCTACAGCGGCTCCTCAAGCCTCGTAGGCCTCGCGGATCAATACTGTATGGGTCCGGACGGCGATCAGGTTCTGACATGGACCTTGGCAGCCCGGAACGGTTTCATCCCCCTGAACATGGAAGACTTCCCAAATCTTCGGCTGCCCGGAGCCAGAGGACTGCGCGGGTTTACCAGGACCACTGACGGCGTCGAAATTCGCGTACTCACCGCCGCCAATCGCGTGCGGCAATACGGCGAAGACACCTACTATCACCTCTGCTGGGTCAGCGCCGCTAACGCAAACCGGCGCGAAGTCGATCGGGAGCTGCAGGCATATCTGGGCGTCCGCAGGTTCCGACAGGAAGGCGCCTTCATGTATCCGTGGGTGACCCGGCCGGACGGCTCGCGCGAGAGCGTGTCTCGTCGAGACTTCGACCTTCAAGGTTTCGGCCTGTCCAGAGAACGGGGAATGAAGGTCGTTCTGACCGGCGAGTGGCGTGGCCAGGTGTCGGTGACCTTCATGACGCCGGTCAGTTCCTGTGCGGACTGGTGCTACTGAGCCGCTGGTGCGGAAAGGATTGGCTCCGATGGTCTGGTTGGGCCTCTGGCGTCTTCGAAACCGGACAAGAAGGCGTCGCCCCCCGGCCAGGCCTGCGCCCTCTACGACCCCGCCGATCCCGACCGCCTGCTGGGCGGTGGCTTCATCGCCAGCACGACGGCCGTGGCGAGCTAGCCCTGCGACAACCCATCAGCCAAACTCGCCATAAGGTTGACTCGCGCAACCTATTGGCGTGAGATTTGCGCGCGAGCTTTTCCGCATGGGAGGGTTGGATCATGATGAAACTGAAATTCGCCGCCGCCGCCCTGGCGGCGCTGAGCATCGTCGCTCTGTCGCCGTTCTCCGCTTACGCACGCAGCGCATCCTGCACGGCCTGCTTCAGCGCCTGTTGGGACGGTTACAACGGCAACGACACGATGCTTTCGATGTGTTACAATAACCGCCAAGACGAATCCGGCAACACTTGTCCGGTGGTGCCCCGTTAATACTTAGCGGCTCAGTCGCGGGCAACATGTCGCGGCTGAGCCATTTGCGCCTATTTCCGCTCGCTCGTCATCGGATGCCATGAGTCTTGTCTCTCGTGTTTTGGTCTCGCCGGCCGCGCTGATTGCGACATCGTGGGGCCAAATGACGCCTCCAGCGCAAGCACCTTCTGATCTCACTGACCTCGCCCAAACTTACTGTTTCAGCGCGGACGGGGATCACTACGCGACCTGGGACAGGGCGCGACGAGACGGTTTCACCGAGCTTCGACCCGAAGACTTTCCGAACCTTCACATGTCAGTGGCCCTGGACTTGCGAGGATTTACGCGCACGCAATACGATACGGAAGTTCGCATATTGACGGCGGGCACCTGGATCAACAGCGGCGAACATGGCCTTGCGCACTACAAATTGTGCTGGGTCAGCGCGAATCCGGCGGATCGGCGAACACTGGATCGGGATCTCCAGCAGTTCTTCGGCCATCGCGGCTTTCGCCAGTTGCATGCCCGCGTCTTCGCCTGGATTCCGTTGGCAGACGGGACGGAACGCCCCGTCACCCTTCGCGAGTTTCAGCGCAGCGGCCACCGTCTGTCTCGCGAACAGGGCATGCGCCTGGTCGTAGCCGGAAACGTAAGAGAAATGGCGACAGTAGCCTACATGGTCCCGACCGAGGACTGCGAGGACTGGTGTTACGGGTCGACCAGGGCGCGCTGACGCTGACCGGTCTGCTATAGGGCCGTATGTCCGACGACCTATCCACCCGCCAGGGCCTGCCTGAGCCGTATCGCTACCTGCTCGCCGACCTGCCCCGCGACCGTTGGCACGGCCATGAGGTCGCGGCCATGGCCCGGTTCTGGCTTCAGATGCATTCCGGCTTCCGCCGCGAGGCCGCGGCCATGGACGCCCTGACCGGCCAGTGGCGCTCGGGCGCTCTCGCCCTGCCCGACCTGCACCGCCAGCTGATCCCGACGCTGCAGTCGTTCCTCCAGCACCTCGACGGCCACCACAATATCGAGACCCACCACTATTTCCCGACCATGCGTCAGGTGGAGCCCCGCATCGGCGCCGGCATCGACCTGCTGGACCGCGACCACGACGTCATCCACGGCCATCTGGAGACCCTGTTCCAGACCGGCCTCGCCTTTCATCAGGGCGTCAGCGGCCCTGCGCCGACGGCAAGCGACGCCGCCGCCCGCCTCGCCGACGCTCTCGACAAGGCCGGTCCGTCGCTGTCCCGCCATCTCGAGGACGAGGAGGACATCGTCATCCCCCTGATCACCCGCCACGCGGATCACTTCAAAGGCTGAAGCCTGGGTCGGTGACATCGCCCCGGAACGGGGTGATCGGATCGATGGCCACCTCGATCCCCTTCACCGCGCAGATCGCCAGGATCTTGCGCAGATAGGGCGAGACCGGATTGCCGATCAGGGTGACCGGCGGCCGGCTCAGGCCGCCTCTTCCGCGGCCGTGTCCCTGGGCATGACCTCCCCGACCGTCGGACAGTTCTCGACGCGGGTCAGTTTGATGTCGCGCCGGTTCACCAGCTCGCCGCAGCAGCTGCAGGCCAGGCGGGGCTGCAGGGAGTGGCCACAGGTCGCGTGGATCATGTCGAACCCCGCACTCTCCTCGCCATAGACATGCCTTGCGCCCCAGCCGTGCAGGGTGACCAGCACGTCGGACAGATCCTTGCCCTTGGCGGTCAGGAGGTACTCGTTCCTCGGCGGCCGCTCGGAATACAGCCGCGGCTCCAGCACCCCGTGCTGCACCAGGGTCTTCAGCCGCGCGGCCAGGACGTTGCGGGCCACGCCCAGCCGCTCCTGCCACTGTTCGAACCGTTTCACGCCCTGGAAGGCGTCGCGGATGACCAGCAGCGTCCACGGATCGCCGATGACCTCGAGCGTCGCGGCGATCGAGCAGCTCTGGCGAGAATAGTCGGCTGTGCGTCCCATGACACGAAGGTGACGTCGCGTCAGCGGTTTGGCAAGAGGGTTGCCAAAAGGAACGCAGTAAGTCAGTTTTGTTTGGCTACGGACACGGCGAGCATCCCTCGCGGCGTTCCTGCATTCCTGAACTGTGCGGGCGGCGACCTGTTTGCCGCTCGCCTCCTTTTCACCGTGCACCCCGGCCAGGGCCGGGGGCCAGATCACAGACCCGGTCGACGGGATGAGCCGCCTCGTCCACTCGGCCGACACCTTGTTTTCCATCTGGACCCCGGCCTTGGCCCGGGTGCACGGAGGGAGATGGAAAGACCGACGATGCCTGAACAGACGATCACGGAAGCCCTGACCCTCGCGCCCGGCGACGACGGCGCGCTCAGCGCCGACCTGCACGGCGACTTTTCCAACGGCCGCCTCAACGCCCCGCCGGAGACCGGCTTCCCGTTCGGCGGCCTGATCGCGGCCCTGTGCGCCTCCGCGATGCAGCAGGGCCTCGGCATCACCGCCCCCCTGCGCAGCCTGTCGGTCCAGTACATGACCCCGGCCCGCTTCGGTCAGCCGATCCGCTTCACGCCCCGGCTGCTGCGCGGCGGCCGCAGCGCCGCCTTCGCCCAGGTCGACGTGACCCAGAAGGACAGGGAGGGTCAGGATCGCCTGACCAACCACGCCAGCGCCACCTTCGGCGACGACGTCCCCGGCCCGGCCCTGACCCCGCTGGCCGCCCTGCCTCCGCTCGGCGCGCTCCAGACCGGCCGCGACCTCGAAGGCCCGATGGCCCCGCGCTTCTCCCAGCATGTCGACTATCGCTTCGAGACCGGCCCCCACATCCTTCAGCCGGTCCCCGGTCGCCCCGTCATCGAGCGCTGCTGGATGAAGATCCGCGACGGCGGCCCGCTCGACGTCATCGGCCTCTGCTACCTGCTGGACGCGCTGTATCCGCCGGTCTGGACCGCCATCGACAAGCCGCTGGGCATGGCCACGGTCGATCTCCGCTACGACATCCTCACCGACCCGACGCCCGAACACTGCCCCGACGGCTGGGCCTTCTTCGAGTTCCGCATGCTCGACTTCGGCTCCGGCTGGACCGTCGACGAAGCCACCGTCTGGGCCGCCGACGGCACGCCCCTGGCGCTGGCGCGGCAACGCAGGAAGCTGGCGCCGGTGCGGCCGCCGCGCCCCTGAAAATGGCGATACAGGTTCCGTGCATCCCCGCGAAGGCGGGGACCCAGTGCTTTGGGCGATGGATCGAACCGAACAAGCGCTGACGTCAATCCCGCGCACCGTGCCTTGGCTAAAACCTGGGTCCCCGCCTTCGCGGGGATGCCCGGTTGGGGTGCGACCTGGCCCCATACCCATCAACGGATCCCCGGAATCCGCCTTTCAAATCAACGCCCGGCCCTATCCAGAGCCTTTATCGCAGGCACCCCTCAAAACCGTGCGAGACTGCGCACGATCTTTGACAACCCTGCTCTCACGCCGCCCCGGATGTAGACTCTGTGGACTATGTAGACTCCAATTTCAGAGTCGCGCCGACCCGACCGCTTCGGACGCTTCGGACGGTGTATTACCGTCCGCCCCGCCGTCTTCCCAAGGCCACGCCCCCGCTCTAAGACGCGCCTCCCCTTACCGAGACCCGCCCTTGCCCTTCCCGTTCGAGATTTCCGCCACCGAAGGCCGCGCCCGCACCGGCGTGCTCAAGACCGCGCGCGGCGACATCCGCACCCCCGCCTTCATGCCCGTCGGCACCGCCGCCACGGTCAAGGCGATGACCGTCGAACAGGTCAAGGCGACCGGCGCCGACATTATCCTGGGCAACACCTACCATCTGATGCTGCGCCCCGGCCCCGAGCGGATGGAGCGGCTCGGCGGCCTCCACAAATTCATGGGCTGGGACAAGCCGATCCTGACCGACTCTGGCGGCTTCCAGGTCATGTCCCTGGCCGGCATCTCGAAGGTGAAGGAAGACGCCGTCACCTTCGCCAGCCACATCGACGGCTCCAAACACGTCCTGTCGCCCGAACGCTCGATCGAGATCCAGGCCGACCGCATCGGCGCCGACATCTCGATGCAGCTCGACCAGTGCGTCGCCTGGCCGGCCGAGAAGCCCGCCGCGAAAGCCGCCATGGAACTCAGCATCCGCTGGGGCGCCCGCTCGAAGGCCGCCTTCGGTCCGCGCGAGACCCAGGCCCTGTTCGGCATCCAGCAGGGTTCCACCTTCGAGGACCTGCGCCGCCAGTCGTCGGACCAGCTCCGGGAGATCGGCTTCGACGGCTACGCCATCGGCGGCCTCGCGGTCGGCGAAGGCCACACGGCCATGTGCGAGGTCCTCGACTACGCGCCCGAGATGCTGCCCGCCGACAGACCCCGCTATCTGATGGGCGTCGGCAAGCCGATCGACCTGGTCGAGGCGGTCTATCGCGGCGTCGACATGTTCGACTGCGTCCTGCCCACACGGGCTGGCCGCCACGGCCAGGCCTGGACCTGGGACGGCCCCATCAACCTCAAGAACGCCCGCTTCGCCGAGGACCAGGATCCGCTCGACCCGACCCTCTCCGGCCCGTCATCGCAGTATTCAAAGGCCTATCTGCACCACCTGATCCGGGCCGACGAGATCCTCGGCAAGATCCTGCTCAGCTGGCACAACATCGCCTTCTTCCAGGCCCTGACCGCCGCCATGCGCGACGCCATCCAGCACGGCCGCTTCGAACAGTTCCGCCGCGACTTCCACACCCGCCACACGTCGAACTGACATGCGGATCGAGAAGTCAGGCTTTCACGCCTACAACACCTATCTCGAGGAACCGCCCCGCCCGGACGGCAACGAAACCGCCCTGCACCGCCACGTCATCATCATCGGCGGCGACAAATATTCCTTCTTCGCCCACTGGTCCGGCAAGTTCGCTCACAAGGGCGAGCGCATCTCCTTCGACTGGGACTGGGACCGGACCGGCGAGTTCCGCAACATCGACAAGCCGTCGTTCGAGGCCTTCTCGAAGGACGGCGCGGTGCAGATCAGGGGAGATCGGACCGACAAGCGCCGCCCGGGTGGCCGCTGACGGCAATCAATCCTCCCCCATTGGGGGGAGGTGGCGCGGCGCATCTTCGCGCCGTGACGGAGGGGGCCCGACGCAAGCGACAGCGTCTGGGGTTAGCCCCCTCCACCGCTTCGCGGTCCCCCTCCCCCAGCGGGGGAGGAACAAGACTACCGTTGCGACCGCCCCGTCGGCCGGAACCAGGCGGGCGAGGCCGGCGGCGAACAGTCGGCCCGCATGCCCAGCCCCTTCAGGAAGGCCCGCCTCAGCCGCCCGGCCTCGACCGCGTCCTGAACCGCCTTCGACCGCGCCTGGGCCCCGGTCAGCTGCCGCACCCAACTGCGGTACGGAATGAAGTCCGTCGTCGCGTCCCGGATCGCGGCCAGCATCGCCTCCGCCAGCGCGTCCTGGGTTCGTTCATTCAGGGTCGGACTGTCGGGCGCCGGCGGCTCGTCCCGATCGGGGCCCAAAGCCTCGTCCAGCCGCGCCACCTCGGCGCCGATGGTGGTGCACTGGTTCAGATTGCGCCGGTCATACGGATTGGCCTGGGCCTGCAGCAACACGGTCGGGATCTGGTCCCGACGCACGTTCAGGTCGACCAGCGGCGACGTCACCGCATCGCCGAAGCCGGCCCCCACCTGCCGCGCGGTCGAACAGCCGCCCAGCAGGGCCAGAACCGAGATCGAAAGGAGGACGCGACGCAACTGCACCAAAACCTAGCCCGCGTTCAACGGCCGGATCGACTCGGCGGTGAACGGCTGGATCTCGCTGCCGAAATTGACCCACAGCACAGTCGTCGGATCGCCGTCCTGCACATAGAAGACGTGATCGCCCGACATCTGCTCGCCCAGGTCGCCGCAGGGCGGATCCATCGGCTCGCTGTTGCCGTCGCCGGAGGAGAAGGCCTCCCACCGGGCCTTGATCGGCTCGGGCGGAACGAGGTGGTAGATACCCTCGGCCACGCCGTCATAGGTCGGGCGCGCCAGCACGCACTGGGCCGTGTGCGGCCCCGGCGACCTGGTCCGGATCTCGGCCAGGACGGCGTCGATCGGCGCGTCGGCGGCCTTCTTGAACACGATAATCGTCGGGCTGCGCGACGTCTGTCCGTCGTAGGTTCCTTCCAGTGCGAAGCCCGGCAGGCTGGCGTCATGGACCATGTGCGTATTGCCGGCCTGCGGACAGGCATAGCTCCAGACCGACAGGCCCGACCCTTGCGTCTCGCCCCAGGTGCAGTTGACGAAGGTCTCCTGCATCATCTGACTGGGCTGCGGCGCAGCGGCCTGGGCAGGAGCCGAAGCGGCGTCCGCCTTGTCGTCGGCCGGGTTGCAGGCCGTCAGCCCGATAAGCGCGACCGAAGCCGCCATGATCCCGATGTTCCGCATGTCCGTCCTACCCGAATGGTGCCGCACCATACCGGCGACCCGCACGAAGTCCACGCGGCCGACCGATCGATCATGAAAGCAGGGAGAACACGTGTGGCTCAAGCCGCGAGCGACCGCTTCGCAAACGGTAGCCCCCCGCAAAAGATAAGATGGTACGCCCTCTCGGGCTCGAACCGAGGACCCTCTGATTAAAAGTCAGATGCTCTAACCAACTGAGCTAAGGGCGCGCACCGCAATCCGAAACGGCTTGGGCGTTTCGCGGTTGCGCCTTCTGGTTCATCGAACCCGCCGGGTCAAGGCCTCACCTCGACCAAACTGACGACCGCAGCTAGCAAGGCCTCCATGAAACCTCTTTCCGGCGTACGCATCATCGAGTTCGACGGCCTCGGTCCCGTGACCTTCGCCGGCATGGTCCTGGCCGATCTGGGGGCCGATGTGCTGCGCCTCAGCCGCGCCGACGGGCCCGGAGTCTTCGGCGATGTCGGCAACGCGGTCATGCACCGGGCGCGGACCGCCGTGCCCGTCGACCTCAAGTCGCCCACCGACCGCGACCGCGTCCTCGACCTGATCGCGAGCGCCGACGCCGTGATCGAGGGCTTCCGTCCCGGCGTGCTGGAACGACTCGGTCTTGGGCCTGAGGACTGCGCCGCCCGCAATCCGAAGCTCGTCTTCGGCAGGGTCACAGGCTGGGGCCAGACGGGTCCGCTAGCCCAGACGGTCGGCCACGACATCAACTACATCGGCCTGACCGGCGCGCTGCACGCCATGGGCGAGGCGGGTCGCCCGCCTGTGCCGCCGCTGAACCTCGTCGGCGACTACGGCGGCGGCGCCATGCTGCTTGTGACAGGCGTGCTCGCCGCCATCATCGAGGCCCGGACTACCGGCAAGGGCCGCGTCATCGATGCCGCCATGACCGACGGCACGGCTTTGCTGTCCGCCCTGTTCTTCGCCATGACAGCGAGCGGCCACTGGTCCGGCGAGCGCGGCGCCAATCTGCTGGACGGCGCTGCGCCCTTCTATCGCTGCTACGCCTGCGCCGACGGCAGGTTCGTCGCGGTCGGAGCGCTGGAGCCTCGCTTCTACGCCGCCTTGCTGGCCGGACTGGACCTCGAGGCCGCCGATGCGCCTCAGTTCCCGGTCAGCGGCTGGCCGTCGCTGGAAGCCAGGTTCACGGAACTGTTCGCGGACCGGACCCGCGACGAATGGGCCGCCCATTTCGAGGGAACCGAAGCCTGCGTCACGCCCGTGCTGACCTTCGCAGAGGCCGCCGACCATCCGCACAATCACGCTCGAGAAACCCTCGCCGGCTCTCCGCTTCAGCCCTCGCCGGCCCCACGATTCGATGGCCGGGTGGCGCCGATTGAGCCGTCGGCATCGCTTTCCTTGACTGAAGCCCTCTCCCGCTGGGCCTAGGCGACCTGCGCGTTCGTGTCCTCGATCGACAATGCACAGGCCTCCGCGAGGGTCGCGGCCAGCAGTACCGGATCGATCGGCTTGGTCAGGAAGGCATAGACCCCCGTGGCATCCCAGGCGGTGCGATGCACGTCCATGGCGTTGGCGGTCAGGGCGATCAGCGGCGTGCTGCGGTTCAGCCCCCCGGCGCGAATCTGCGCCGAGGCCTCCAGCCCGTCCATGATCGGCATCTGCATGTCCATCAGGATGGCGTCGAACCGCTGGGTCTTCGCGGCCTCCACCGCCTCGGCCCCGTTCTCGACCAGCAGGATGGTGCAACCGTGCGGCTCCAGCAGCAGAGACAGGATACGCCGGTTCACCGCGTGATCGTCGGCGGCAAGGATGACCTTGCCCTGCAACCCCGCCTGTTCGGCCACCCGACGGCGCGCCTCGGTCGCCGGCTTGGCCACAGCCTCCATCGGCAGGCTCAGTACGAAGGTCGAGCCCTCGCCTTCGACGCTCTCGGCGGCAAGGCTCCCACCCATGATCTCGGCCAGGCGTCGGCTGATCGCCAGTCCGAGGCCGGTGCCGCCGTATTTGCGCGTCGTGCCCGCGTCGACCTGCTCGAAACTATCGAAGATGCGCGCCAGGCGGTCCGCCGGAATACCCACGCCGGTATCGGTCACCGCGATGATCAGATGATTGTCCTTCGCCCGCCAGTCGACCGCGACGGTGATCGCGCCGTCGTCCGTGAACTTCACCGCGTTGGACAGAAGGTTGAACAGCATCTGCTGCAGGCGCAGCGGATCGGTCCGGACACAGTCGGGCACATCGGGCTCGATCTCGATCTTCAGCCGCACTCCGTTGGCCTCGGCCTTGGGGCCCCAGAGCCGACCCAGCGATCCCAGCTTCTCGCGCAGGTCCATCACCGAGGATTCCAGCGTCATCTTGCCCGCCTCAATCTTGGACAGGTCGAGCACGTCGTTCAACAGGCCGACCAGCACGTCGCCGGCGTCCAGCAGCATCGACACATGCTCACGCTGCTCCCGATCCAGCCGCGTCCGGCGCAGCAGATTGGCGGCCGAGATGACCGCGTTCATGGGGGTGCGAATCTCATGACTGATGACGGCCAGGAAGTCGGACTTGGCGGCGCTGGCGACCTCGGCCTTCTGGCGCTCCAGCCGCGCCTCCGCGTTCGCGGTCTGCAGGGCCGTCGTGGTCATCGAGCTCTGCCGCACGGCGACAACCAGATGCATCATGTACAGAACGCCGCCCAAGGCGATCAGCATCTCCTGCGGCTTGCCGTCGACGATGGCGCCGACGACGGGCATGCCGAGAAAATAGAGGCTGTGCGGGATGACCGCCGCGAACAGCAGCGGCCGCACGTGGTGCATATGCAGGCTGACGTGCAGCAGGCCCCCGGCCACCTGGACAATGGCGAACAGTCGTCCCGCATCGCCGCCGGCAACCCACAGATACGCCGCGATGCCGGAATAGACGATCACATTGACCGAGGCGGTGGCGCAAAGCGCGATCTTGTAACCAGGCGAGGGCACGACCTGCGGCCGCTTGCGCAACGGCCGGAATACGGCCCAGTCGAGCGCCTGCGTCGCCACCACCGCCCCGAACCACAGGGCCGGCCAGAAGGTGTGGGTCAGGAACCACGTGGTTACGGCGATGAACGCCGCCAGACCGATCCGCGTCCTCAGTTCGCGGAACCGCACCTGGGCGATCATGGCATAGCCGTTCGCCGTCATTCTTGAACCCTCTCCCGTTCGATAGAGTGTCGCGGCAATAGAAGAATGATTGGTTGCCAGAACGCCGTTGATCCAGCGTGACCGGCAACGTGGGACGAGTTATGGAACAGGGCTGTTCACGGCGCGTTTTGACGCCGCACTCCGGGGGAGATTTGAAATGAAGCGTTTGATGTTGCTCGTGGCTCTCGGGGCCGCCGGTCTGGCCGTCGCCGGCTGCGAAGACCCCATGTCCCAGCAGGTCGAGACCGCACCGCCGCCCATCGAAGCCCCCGTCGCGCCGTCAGCGACAGACCAGGGCGTGCCCGCCGCAGACAGCACAGCGCCCACGGACGCTCCGCCCACCAACTCGACCCTGCCGCCCGAGCAGCGCTCTTCGGAAGAGACGGTTCAGCCCGAGAGCGAAACCCTGTTCTATTGATCGGCCGCAAGGTCGTCCCGATTCGCTGATTGAGGGGGGCCTCAGGCGAGCCTGGTCCAGTTCGGACCATGTCGCCGCTCAGGGTTGTATATTGACGTCGAGGTCCTCTCCCTTCCGCCGCATAACCTCCGCGTTCCTCGCGGCGGCCCTCGGCTTGGGCGCCATGGGCGTCGCGGGGACCGCCTCGGCCGATCCACGCGCCCAGATCCGCGGCGACCTCGACGCCGAGTTGCGCACGGCCCTGACCCGCGCGATCGGCGAGGCCGACGGCCCCCCCACCAACGGCTTCGACGCCCGAAGGCGTGCTCGCGCCGCGATGGCCTCGGTCGAGGCCCTGCTGCGATCCGAAGGCTACTACCAGCCCACGCTGGCGGACATCGTCGAGGGAGAGGACAATCCGATCGCGATCGTCGAGATCACGCCGGGCCCGCGTTTCATCCTGACCGCCCCGACCATTCAGTGGATCACGCCGGAACCTGAGCCCGAGGTCATCCGCACGGCCCAGGCCGAGATCGCGCTGGAGCCCGGAGATCCGGGTCGCGCCGCCGATGTCATCGCCGGCGAAGGCCGGATCATCGCCAGGCTGGCGCGCGAAGGCTATCCCGATGCCGTGACCCAGCCGCGTCACGTCGTCGTCGATCATGCCGCCCTCACCGTCGCCCCGACCTTCAACATCGACTCCGGCCCCCTGGTTCGTCTCGACGGCGTGCGGGTGGAGACGCGCGGCCCGACAAATCCCGCCTGGGTCATGGGCCTCGCGCCGTGGAACGAGGGTCAGCGTTACGACCCCGAATTGGTGGCGGAGCTGGAGCGGCGGCTGCTGGAGACCGGCGTCTACGACGGAGTCGCGGTGGCCCTGACCCCGGCGGACCAGACCAACCCGGCGGGCAACCGGCCCATCGTCGTCACACTCACCGACCGGCCGCGCCGCATCCTCGAGGCCGGCGCGACCTTCTCGACCGCCGACGGTTCGGGCGTGAACGGCCTCTGGACCTGGTACAATCGCTTCGGCCGCGCCGACACCCTGCGGTTCGAAGCGCGTCTCGCCACGATCGACAGCCGCATCGGCGTCGACCTCAGCCTGCCCCACTGGCGCACGCCGGGCGAAACCCTGGCCCTGTCCGCCGCCATAGTGAACGAGGACACCGACGCCTATCGCCGGACCGCCGCCGTCGTGTCCGCCGACCTTCGCCAGCGCATCGGCAAGATCTCGTACTACAGCTACGGCGTCGGTCTGGACGCCGGTCGATACAACGAAAACCGCTTCGATCCGATCACCCAGGCGCCGGTCAGCTTCGACCGCGATCTGGCGATCCTGACCGGCCGGGGAAGCGCCTATATCGATCAATCGAACGACCCGCTGAACCCCACCACCGGCTGGCGCATGACGCTCAATGTCCAGCCGACGGCGGTGGCGGGCGAGGACACCGTCCTGTTCCTGCGTACCGAGGCCCAGACCACCGCCTATGTGCCGGTCCAGGACAACAGCCGCACCGTCCTGGCCGGCCGCTTGCGTCTGGGTTCGATCCTCGGCGGCGATGAACTCAGCGTCCCGTCGGACCGCTTGTTTTATTCCGGCGGCGGGGGATCGGTGCGCGGCTACGGATACCAGGGCGTCGGACCGCGCCTGCCCGACAACACGCCGCGCGGCGGTCTTTCCCTGTTCGAGGTTTCGGCCGAGGTTCGGCACGACGTGGGCAAGGGCTTCGGCGTCGTCGGCTTCGTGGATGCCGGGGCGATCGGCTTTGCCGAAACGCCGGACTTCTCCAACCTGCGCTATGCCGTAGGGATCGGCGCCCGCTACAACCTGTCCTTCGGCCCGATCCGCGCCGACATCGCCTTCCCGCTCGATCGACGCGAGGGCGACGCAGGCTTCCAGGTCTACGTCAGTATCGGCCAGGCATTTTGACCGAGCTCGTTCCCGACACGCCCGAAGCGCCCGAAACGCCGGCCAGGGCCGAAAAGCGCCGTCGCACCCGGCTTCAGGCCATCGCCTTCTTCGGCGGCTTCGCCCTGATCGGCCTGCTCGTCCTGACCCTGATCCTGGCCTTCGGCGGCCGGATGTATCTGGTCTCAGGCCCGGGGCGCGATCTGGTCACCAGCTTCGTCGCCGGCAAGAAGATCAGCCGCTACGGCCGCATCAATGTCGAGGGCCTGCAGGGCGATCTGTTCGACGATTTCACCCTGGCCCGCGTCACCATCACTGATGAAAAGGGCGTCTGGCTGGAGGCGCGCGACGTCCGCGTGGACTGGAGCTATTGGCCTCTGGTCACCCGGCGGTTCCACGCCTCGGACATTACCGCCCGGTCGATCCGTCTGATCCGCCGGCCGGAGCTCGATCCGCCGGACGGCAAGCCGCCCCGGCCCATGCCGATCAGCATCGATATCGACCGGTTCACGGCCGACGTCGAACTCCTTGAAGGCTTCTCCCAGGAGTATGGTCGCTGGCGCCTGACCGGCGACGCCCGCGTTCCCCGCACCGGCGACAAGGCGGCGAATATCAGCGCCTACAGCCTGAACCGGCCGGGCGACTTCCTGCGCGTCACAGCCACCCTCGGCGACAAGCCGGAGGATCTGCGCCTGAACCTTCGCGCCAGCGAAGCGCAAGGTGGTCCGCTGGCCGGATCGCTGGGCTATTCGCCCGACCAGCCCTTTTTCGCCTCGGCCCTCGTCAACGGCGACATCGTCAACGCCACGGTACGCACCGGCGACTTCACGCCGCTGACCATTCGGGGGCGCTATGGCCCCGAGGGCTCGCGCATTTCGGGGTATTTCGATTTCAGCGGGTCCGATCTGCTGGCGCCCTTCGTCGAACGCATCGGCCGCACAGCCCGCTTCGGCTTCGCCGCCATCCCTGACGCGACCCGGGAGAAGGTCCAGGGCATGGCCTGGCGGCTGACCTCCGAAAACCTGCAGTCCAGCGCCCAGGGCATGATCCATCTCGACGACCGCAGCGCGCCGGATGGCGTGGCCCTGACGGTCTCGACCGGGTCGGTCACCCGGCTCGTCGGCACGACCAGCGGCGGGGCGGCGACCTGGTCCGGCGTTTTCGCCGGGGACGCCGAGCGCTGGGCGCTGAACGGCGACGTCCGCCTGGCGAACGCTTCTCTGGCCAGCTATGCGGCGCAGACCATTACAGGCCCGCTCGACATCTCCGCGGACAACGGCCGCATCGGCCTGTCGGGCGATCTCGCCGTCGCCGGGGGCCGCAGCGAGGGTATCGTCGGCGCGCTTCTGGGGGCCGCGCCGCGCCTGTCCTTCGAGGCCTTGCGCCTCGCCGACGGGGCTATCCTGCTTCAGAAGGTCGACGTGCGCGGTCAGGCCCTGACCGTGACCGGCTCGGGCGGGCGCGGGCTGACGGGCGGCCTTGGTTTCCAAGGCCGGGCCGACATCACCGATGTCAGCCGCATCCGAACCGGAGCGCGCGGAACCTTCGGCGGGCCGATCCAGGCAAGCTCGGCCCGCAGTGGCGCGCCATGGGTCCTGACGTTTGACGGTCGCGGCGGCCGTATCGCCACCGGCATGGCCGAACTGGACCGACTGCTCGGCGCGACGCCGCGTCTGCAACTCGCAGGGAGCCTCGATGATGGCCGTATCGCCGTCGAACAGGGCATCCTGACCGGTGCTGCCGGCACGGCCTCGGCGCGCGGTCTGATCGAGCCCCAGGGCCGTCTGCGTCTGGCCCTGAACTGGAACGCCCGCGGCCCCTTCGGTGTCGGACCCCTCGCTATCGACGGCGCCATGACCGGCGCCGGCGCCCTGACTGGCACCCTGGCCCAGCCGCGCGTGGACCTGACCGCCGCCTTCGGCAGTATCGCGGCCGGCCCGCTGACCCTGACCGATGCCGACCTGATCCTGAGTTTCCGCAAGGGCGCGGACGCTTCGGACGGCAATATCATCATGACGGCGGGATCGAACTACGGCCCCGCCCGGGCGGCCGGGAACTTCTTCCTCGGCGGAAATCGCATCCGCCTGACTGAGGTCGACCTGAATGCCGGCGGCATAACCGCCCAGGGGTCGGTCGCCCTCGCCAACACTACGCCGTCCAGCGCCGACCTGACCTTTACAGCCCGTCCCGGAGCCTTCCTGGCCTCCGGGACGGCGGACGGTCGCATCCGTCTGAGCGAAGGCGCAGGCGGCGAGACCGCGATCCTCGACGTCGCAGGCTCCAACGTCCGTCTGGCCGGTTCGACCTATGTCATCCGCACGTTCGAGCTGGACGGCCGCGGCACGCTCGAACGCCTGCCCTTCACCCTGAAGGCCGATGTCGGCGGCGATACGCCCGTCTCCTTCGACGGCACGGGCGTCTATTCGCGTCGGGGCGAGGCCCAGAGCATCACCCTGAGCGGCGGTGGCAAGGTTCGCGAAATCGCCTTCTCCACCCGGAACCCCGCCGTCATCGCCCTGGCCGGAGACGGTCGTGTCGCCCGTCTCGATCTGTCGGTGGGCGGCGGCATGCTGCTGGGCGAAATCCGCCAGGACTCGGACGCCGTCGTCATCCAGGCGGATCTGACCAGCGTCGAGCTGGGCTCCATCGCGCCCGATCTGCGAGGCCGCGTCACGGGCCGCGTTTCCCTGCGCGGCGCCGGCGACGACCTGTCGGGATCCGCCAACGTCAACCTGGCCCAGCTCCGCAGCGTCGATGGGCCCCGGGGCCTGTCGGTCGACGGCTCGGTCAATGCGACCCTGGTCAACGACGCGCTGAGAATCCAGGCCAGTGCAGCCGGAACCGACGCCGTCCGCGCCACCGCCGACATCACCCTGCCGGTCGAGGCCTCGGCCGCGCCGTTGCGCCTGGCGATCGTCCGCACCCGTTCGATGTCGGGCGAGGTCGAGGTCCACGGTCAGATCCAGCCGATCTGGGACGTCTTCTTCGGCGGCGAACGCACCCTGGCCGGTCAGGTCGACGGCAACGCGACCCTGGGCGGCACCCTGGCGGCGCCCCTGATCAACGGGCGGCTGAACCTGCGGGACGGCCGTTTCCGCGACAACGGCGTGGGCCTGACACTGGACGACGTCACCCTGGCCAGCCGGTTCGACGATGCGACAGCCCTGATCCAGACCTTCACCGCCACCGACGGCTCGGGCGGCACGGTGTCCGGCGGCGGCCGGATCGGTTTGCGCGAGGGTTCGGGCTCGAACTTCGAACTGGCGCTGACCCGTTTCCGCATCATCGACAACGATATCGCCGAGGCCCGCGCCTCGGGGCCTCTGACCGTGGTCCGCGCCGCCGACGGCAACATCCGGCTGGCGGGCGAGATCGGCATCGACGAGGGCCGGATCGAGGCCAATCCGCCGGGGTCCAACGGCATCGTCGGCATGGACGTCGTCGAGATCAACCGCCCCGGCGGCGATCCCGTAGAGACCGACGACGACGGTCCCAGCCGGGGGCCCCAGATCGGCCTCGACATCCGCTTGCGTTCGCGCGGCGACGTCCGGGTCGCGGGCCGGGGTTTGAACGTCCTGCTCAATGTCGACGCCCGTGTACGGGGCACGGTGGCCCAGCCTGTTCTGAGCGGCAACGCCACCATCGTGCGCGGCGACTACGAGTTCGCGGGCAAGCGGTTCGTCTTCGACGATCGGGGCTCCATCGCCCTGTCCACCGACCCGGCCCGCATCCGGCTGAACCTGTCGGCGGTGCGTGAGGATCCCGCATTGACCGCGACCATCCGCGTCACCGGCACGGCGGCACGGCCCGAGATCCTCCTGACCTCCACACCGGCCCTGCCCCAGGACGAGATCCTGTCCCAGGTGCTGTTCGGACGTTCGGCGTCGCAGCTGTCGCCGTTCGAGGCGGCCCAGCTGGCGGCGGGGGTGGCCTCGCTCGCGGGTGGCGGCGGCTTCGATGTGATCGGAAACCTGCGCGAATTGGCCGGGCTGGACCGGCTGTCGTTCGGCGGCGAGGCCTCGGCCCTGACCGTCGCGGGCGGCCGCTACATCACCGACAACGTCTATCTGGAAATCATCGGCGGCGGCGAAGGCGGGGCGGCGGTCAATGTCGAATGGCAGGTGCGCAGAAACATCGCCATCAGTTCCCAGTTCGGCGGACAGGGCGACGCGACCCTGTCCATCCGCTGGCGACGCCAGTCCCGCGTCCCCGGAACCGGAGCCCAGGACCGACGGCCCAACAGTTCAGCGAACCCGGATTAGCGCGACTGCTCCATCTGGATCCGGTCAAGCTGCTTGATGCCCTTCAGGCCCGTGACGTGCAGGATGAACTGGACGACCATGACGACGACCGACAAGGCGATCTGCCACATCGGCGTCGCGGGCACGTTCGGCATGGAGGCGGACAACAGGGGCGCCGCGAGGCTCATGGCGATGCCCAGGGCGATCAGGACCATGAACAGGACGGCGATGAATTTGCCCGGATTGCGCCACTGAACGACGCCGAGGATCAGCTGGATCACGACCAGTCCGCCAGCCATCCAGAGCCCGGCCTGAAGCGACGCATCGGCCATGGCCGCCGCAGACGGATCGCCCTGAGACGCGGTCGCGAGCGCGTCGTTCATCGCCGCCGGATTGGCCATCGTCCAGGCCAGGCTGATCAGGCCGACCACGACGCCGATGAAGATCGAGATCGCGCTGGCCTTCGCCCCGCGTTCGGCCTCCGCCTCGGTCGTCATCGGGCTCGAGGGATTCATCGCTTTCAGCCAGTTGCTCATGTGTCTTTCCTCCAAAATGACAAGCACGTTTTACATGATGGCGGCGGAGGGCGCAATATTGTTCGGCCTTCTCCCTCCCCTCGGGGAGGGTCGTCGCGCAGCGACGGGGCGGGGGCGGCAGGGTGTTGCGGATGCAGGGTTGCGGGGGTTTGCCTTGCCGCCCCCACCCGGTCTCCGCCTTCGGCTCCGACCACCCTCCCCCGAGGGGGAGGGAGAAGACTGGACGTGAGTCATCGTTCTTCCGCTGTGAACGGGTGGGGAAGTCGACGGAGCCCGGGCGGTCGCCCGGAACCGATGTGGCCCC
>NZ_NCEQ01000033.1 GCF_002280785.1 Brevundimonas subvibrioides | reverse complement strand
GCTGCTTCGGCTGAGCCGGATGGCTGGTACGGCGCGATTGACGCGGGCGTTCACCAGATGGACGACATCAACGCCGAGTCTTCGACGACGGGCGTGAACTGGAACTACGAGATCAACAACGGCTGGGCGGCGTTCGCGCGTCTGGGCTACCGGTTCAACCCGAACTGGCGTGTCGAGCTCGAGGGCGGCTACCGCTCGGGCGACGTCGGCACGGTGCGCCGGGCCAACAACAACGTCCCGTCGGGTGCCTGCAACTTCACGCCGGCCACGGGTCCCTGCTTCTCGCCGGAAGGCGACATCGAGTCGGCGACCCTGATGGCCAATGTCCTCTACGACATCGGCGGCGAATACTGGGGCATCCGTCCGTTCGTGGGTCTGGGCGTCGGTGTGAACCGGGTTTCGACCGACATCGCGGGCACGCTGCGCGGCAACCGCACGGTGGCCTTCGCGGCCGACGACAGCTCGGTCAAGTTCGCGGCGCAAGCCATCGCGGGCCTGGCCTATGCGATCGGCGACCGGGCCAACATCGACCTGACCTACCGTTATCTGACGGGCGACGCCGAGTTCCAGTCCTTCACCTCGACGGCGGCCACCAACCTGGGCACCTTCGAAGGCGACTACGACCAGTCGCACACCGTGACCCTGGGCCTGCGCTATGCGTTCGGCGGCTATGACGCGCCTCCGCCCCCGCCGCCCCCGCCGCCCCCGCCGCCTCCGCCCCCGCCGCCGCCTCCGCCCCCGCCGCCGCCTCCGCCGGCTCCGCAGGCGCGTGAGTTCGTGGTGTATTTCGACTGGGATCGCTCGACCCTGACGGCGGAAGCCAACTCGGTCGTGACCCAGGCCGCCAACTACGCCAAGTCGGGCCGTCCGACCCGCGTCCTGGTCGTCGGCCACGCCGACACCTCGGGCTCGGCCGCCTACAATGTGGGCCTGTCGAACCGCCGTGCGCGCACGGTCGCCGATGCTCTGGTCGCCCAGGGCGTCAACGGCGGCGTGATCTCGCTCGACGGCCGTGGCGAGACCCAGCTGGCCCGTCCGACCGCCGACGGCGTTCGCGAGCCTCTGAACCGTCGCGCCACCATCGGCATCAACTTCTAGGACCGACGGGATCGGACCCGGATCTCGCAGATCCGGGTCCGAACCTTTCGTCTGGAAGGCGAGGGCGGGCCGCAAGACCTGTCGTCGCATCCGATGATCCGCATGCGCAAGCCGCCGGTTTTCTCCTTGAAGACCGGCGGTTTCGCTTTTTTGGACAAGTCGGTTGATCCGGAACGACGGGGCGGCGACAAAGGCCTCCATGTCGGTCCCCTCGTCCGAGCGCGCGCGCCTCTTCCGGTCACGACGGAACCCGCGCGCCGACGCGTTCAGAGACGGGACCGGCCCGGGCGACCCGCGTCCGGTCCTCCTGTCCCGCCCGCCGCGTTCAACCCCGTCCGCCCCAGACTTCGCGTGAGCCGGCCTCGACCATGACGGACGTCCGCCATCCCCAACGCTCCCGACGCCGGCCTCTCGCGGAGGTCGCCGCTCCCATCGCGCCCCCGGTCGCGGCCCGGGCCCGGGTCGCCCCCACCCCGGCCCCGCCTCCGGTCCCGGCCGCCTCGGCCGGTGCCCGCGCGGCCCCGGGCCAGAGCCTTGTGGGGCGCCGCTTCCTGATCGTCACCGCCCCGTTCGGGCCGTTCGGCCGGGCGCTGGCCGACGCGCTCCAGGCCGAGGGAGCGTCGGTGGCGCGCATGCTGTTCAACGCCGGGGACGCGGCCTACTGGCGCCGCTCCGGGGCCGTCCCCTACACCGGCGACGTGCGCCGCTGGCCCCAGCGGCTGGCGCGTCTGGTTCAGGACCAGGGCCTGACCGACCTGATCGTGTTCGGCGAAGGCGGCCCCTACAACCAGGGCGTCCTGTCCCAGCGCGACAAGCTGAAGGCCCTGGCGAGGGTCGAGGGTCGAGGGTCGAGGGTCGAGAGCCCCGGTGCTGCCGACCGCGCTGATGCCGACGACCACGACGCAGTGGCCGGATCGTCGTCCCCTCGACCCCCGACCCTCGACCCTCGACCCTCAGACCATCCCTTGCGCATCTGGGTCCTGGAGAACGGCTACTTCCGGCCCGACTGGATCACGGTCGAGGAGAACGGCGTCAACGCCTCGTCGGGCCTGCCGCGCGACCGCGCCGCCTATGACCCGCCCATCCCCGAGATCCTGCCGACGCGGCCGGCCGGGCGCATCCTGCCCCACCACGTCATCAACATCAGCCTGTACCATGTGGCCCAGCCGCTGGGCCGGCTGGTGTTCCGCCGCTACGTCTATCCCTACACCCAGAGCCCGTGGCTGCAGTTCGTCGGCCATGTGAAGCGCTGGCTGGGGCTGACCTTCGCCTCGCGCGCCGACGCGGACGCCGAGACCCTGCGCGCGCGCGGTCCCTTCTTCCTGGCCTGTCTGCAGCGCGAGGGCGACGCCCAGCTCTTGCGCTACTCCCACTACGCCGACAACACCGCCTTTTTAGCCGAGGTGCTGAGCTCGTTCGCCCGGCATGCCCCGGCCGAGGCGCGGCTGGTGGTCAAGAACCATCCCCTCGATCCCGGCCTGGTCGACCTCAGACGCATGACCCACGTCCTGGCGGTCGAGCGCGGCATCGCCGACCGGGTCGACTTCATCGACGGCGGCAACCTGGCCCAGCTGTGCCGGGCCTCCAACGGCATGGTGGTCAACAACTCCTCGGCCGCCCTGTCGGCCATGGGCTTCAAGACCCCGGTCAAGGTCCTGGGCGACGCCTTCTTCGACTTCGACGGCCTCGCCGACCAGAAACCCGTCGACGCCTTCTGGACCGACCCCACGCCCCCAGACGACAACCTGTTCAACCGCTTCCGCGCCCACGTCATCGCCCGAACACAGGTCAACGGAAACTACCACGAACCCCGAGCCCTCAAACCCACCGCAAAAGCCCTCGCAAGACGATTCGCAGCCGCAAGGTAGGGGGCAGGCGTCAGGG
>NZ_NCEQ01000032.1 GCF_002280785.1 Brevundimonas subvibrioides | reverse complement strand
GAAGGCGGCGCAGACCAGCGGGTGCAGCTGGATGGCCTTGCCCTCGATCAGCTTGGGCTCGAACGCCTGGATGCCCAGACGGTGAAGCGTCGGCGCGCGGTTCAGCATGACCGGGTGCTCGCGGATCACCTCTTCGAGGATGTCCCACACCTGGGGCTGTTCGCGCTCGACCATCCGCTTGGACTGTTTGACGGTGCCCGACAGGCCCTTGGCGTCCAGGCGCGCATAGATGAACGGCTTGAACAGCTCGAGCGCCATCTTCTTGGGCAGGCCGCACTCGTGCAGCTTCAGATCCGGGCCCACGACGATGACCGAACGGCCGGAGTAGTCGACGCGCTTGCCCAGAAGGTTCTGGCGGAAGCGGCCCTGCTTGCCCTTCAGCATGTCGGCCAGCGACTTCAGCGGACGCTTGTTGGCGCCCGTGATGACGCGACCGCGACGGCCGTTGTCGAACAGGGCGTCGACCGATTCCTGCAGCATCCGCTTTTCGTTGCGGATGATGATGTCGGGGGCGCGCAGCTCGATCAGGCGCTTGAGGCGGTTGTTGCGGTTGATGACCCGGCGATACAGGTCGTTCAGGTCGGACGTGGCGAAGCGGCCGCCGTCCAGCGGCACCAGAGGACGCAGTTCCGGCGGGATGACCGGCACGACCGTCAGGATCATCCACTCGGGCTTGTTGCCGGATTCGAGGAAGGCCTCGATCAGCTTCAGGCGCTTGGAGGCCTTCTTGGCCTTCACTTCCGACGGGCTGTCGGCCAGCTCGCCGCGGTGGCGCTCGGCCTCCGAATGCAGGTCGATGCCCATCAGCAGGTTGCGCACGGCTTCGGCGCCGATCTCGGCGGTGAAGCCGTCATCGCCGAACTCGTCCTGGTAGCGATAGAACTCGTCTTCCGTCAGAAGCTGGTTCTGCTTCAGCGGGGTCAGGCCCGGCTCGGTGACGATGTAGTTCTCGAAGTAGAGCACGCGCTCCACGTCCTTCAGCGCCATGTCCAGCATCAGCGAGATGCGCGACGGCAGCGACTTCAGGAACCAGATGTGGGCGACCGGGCTGGCCAGTTCGATATGGCCCATCCGCTCGCGCCGGACGCGGGCCAGAGTGACCTCAACGCCGCATTTCTCGCAGATAATACCTTTGTATTTCATGCGCTTGTACTTGCCGCACAGGCATTCGTAGTCCTTGGTCGGACCAAAGATACGGGCGCAGAACAGGCCGTCACGCTCGGGCTTGAACGTGCGGTAGTTGATGGTCTCGGGCTTCTTGATCTCGCCGAACGACCACGAGCGGATCTTTTCCGGCGAGGCCAGGGCGATCTTGATCTGGTCGAAGGTCGGGGTGACCGGGACCGCGTTGAAGATGTTCAGGACTTCCTGGTTCATCTTGTTTTCCTTCTGCGGACTAACCGCGAAAAATTCAGAATGGAGACCCACCAATCCTCCCCCCTTGGGGGAGGTGGCGCGGCGCTTCTTCGCGCCGTGACGGAGGGGGCCCGCCGCGCATTCGGTGTCTGGGGCTGCCCCCTCCACCGCTCCGCGGTCCCCCTCCCCCAACGGGGGAGGATTTCTCCCCGTCGCTTATGAGTTCTCCAGCTCCACGTTCAGACCCAGCGAGCGCATTTCCTTGATGAGAACGTTGAAGCTCTCGGGAATGCCCGCCTCGAAGCTGTCGTCGCCGCGCACGATGGCCTCGTAGACCTTGGTCCGGCCGGCCACGTCGTCGGACTTCACCGTCAGCATTTCCTGCAGGGTGTAGGCGGCGCCGTAGGCTTCCAGAGCCCAGACCTCCATCTCCCCGAAGCGCTGACCGCCGAACTGCGCCTTGCCGCCCAGCGGTTGCTGGGTGACCAGCGAGTACGGACCGATGGAGCGGGCGTGGATCTTGTCGTCGACCAGGTGGTGCAGCTTCAGCATGTAGATGTAGCCGACCGTGACCGGACGCTTGAACTGCTCGCCGGTCGTACCGTCATAGACGATCGACTGACCCGAACGCTCCAGACCGGCCTTCTCGAGCAGGTCCTCGATGTCCGAGATGTGCGCGCCGTCGAAGACGGGCGTCGCGAACGGAACCCCCTTCGACAGGTTCTGCGCCAGCTCGATCAGCTCGTGCTCTTCCTGCGGCAGGGGGGTGTCCTCGCCGTAGATGCCGGTCAGATACTCGATCAGCGCCTGCTTCTGGCCGCCGCCCTGCCAGGCTTCCAGCAGGCCGGCGATCTGCTTGCCAAGGCCCGCAGCCGCCCAACCCAGGTGGGTTTCGAAGATCTGGCCGATGTTCATGCGCGAGGGTACGCCCAGCGGGTTCAGAACGACGTCGACCGAGGTCCCGTCTTCCAGGTGCGGCATGTCCTCGATCGGCAGGATCTTGGAGATGACGCCCTTGTTGCCGTGACGACCGGCCATCTTGTCCCCGGGCTGAAGCTTGCGCTTCACGGCCACGAACACCTTGACCATCTTCATCACGCCGGGGGGCAGCTCGTCGCCGCGCTGCAGCTTCTCGACCTTGTCCTCGAAGCGACGGTCGAGCGCCTTGCGGGCGTCCTCGAACGACTTCTTCATCTGCTCCAGCTCGCCCATCGCCTTCTCGTCGTCGAGGGCGATCTGCCACCACAGGCCGCGCGACAGCTCGCCCAGCTTGGCTTCGGTGACTTCACCGCGGCCCAGGCCCTTCGGGCCCGAGACGGCGTTCTTGTTCAGGACCAGCGGACGCAGGCGGCCGTAGACGTTGCGTTCCAGGATCGCGAGTTCGTCGTCACGATCCTTGCCCAGGCGCTCGATCTCGTCGCGCTCGATCGACATGGCGCGTTCGTCCTTGTCGACGCCGTGACGGTTGAACACGCGCACGTCGACGATGGTGCCAGCTTCTCTTCCGGGGTCATCGGGCTTTCGCCCTTCGGCGTCACCTTGCCGACCAGGATGTCGCCCGGCTGGACCTCGGCGCCGATGGCCACGATGCCGGCCTCGTCGAGGTTGCGCAGGGCTTCCTCGCCGACGTTCGGGATGTCGCGGGTGATTTCTTCCGGCCCGAGCTTCGTATCACGCGCCATCACCTCGAACTCCTCGAGGTGGATCGAGGTGAAGACGTCGTCGCGCACGATGCGCTCCGAGATCAGGATCGAGTCCTCGAAGTTGTAGCCGTTCCAGGGCATGAAGGCGACGAGGGCGTTGCGGCCCAGGGCCAGTTCGCCCAGGTCCGTCGAGGGACCGTCGGCGATCACGTCGCCGACCTTCACCTCATCGCCCACACGCACGATCGGGCGCTGGTTGATGCAGGTCGACTGGTTTGAGCGCTGGAACTTCGACAGGCGGTAGATGTCGACGCCTGAACGGCTGGCGTCCTGTTCGTTGGTCGCACGGACCACGATCCGGGTGCCGTCGATCTGTTCGACAACACCGTCGCGGCGAGCCACGACCACGGCGCCCGAGTCACGGGCCACGACGGCCTCCATGCCGGTGCCGACCAGAGGCGCGTCCGACTGCACCAGAGGCACGGCCTGACGCTGCATGTTCGCGCCCATCAGGGCCCGGTTGGCGTCGTCGTTTTCCAGGAAGGGGATCAGGGCGGCGGCGACCGAAACGACCTGTTTCGGCGACACATCCATCATGTCCACGTCAGCGCGGATCAGCAGCTGGGAGTCGCCGTTGATCCGGCCCGGGACCAGCTCCTCGACGATCATGCCGTCCTTCAGCTGGATGTTGGCCTGGGCGATCGTGTATTTCGACTCCTCCATGGCCGAGATGTAGACCACCTCGTCCAGGGCCTTGCCGTCCTTCACGCGACGGTACGGGCTCTCGATGAAGCCGTACTTGTTCACCCGGGCGTGGGTGGCCAGCGAGTTGATCAGGCCGATGTTCGGGCCTTCCGGCGTTTCGATCGGGCAGATGCGGCCGTAGTGGGTCGGGTGCACGTCGCGGACTTCGAAGCCGGCGCGCTCGCGCGTCAGACCGCCAGGGCCAAGCGCCGAAAGGCGACGCTTGTGGGTGATCTCGGACAGCGGGTTCGTCTGGTCCATGAACTGCGACAGCTGCGAGGAGCCGAAGAATTCACGCACCGAGGCCGCGGCCGGCTTGGCGTTGATCAGGTCGTGCGGCATCACCGTGTCGATATCGACCGACGACATGCGTTCCTTGATGGCGCGTTCCATGCGCAGCAGACCGACGCGGTACTGGTTTTCCAGCAGTTCGCCGACCGACCGGACCCGGCGGTTGCCGAGGTTGTCGATGTCGTCGATCTCGCCGCGGCCGTCCTTCAGGCCGACGAGGATCTGCAGGACCTTCAGCACGTCGTCCTTCTGCAGGACGCGGGTCTCGTCGGACACTTCCGGCGTTTCCAGACGCATGTTCATCTTGACCCGGCCGACGGCCGACAGGTCGTAGCGTTCGCTGTCGAAGAACAGCGAGTTGAACATGGCTTCGGCGGCTTCCGTGGTCGGCGGCTCGCCCGGACGCATCACGCGATAGACGTCGAACAGAGCGTCGTCGCGGCCGGTGTTCTTGTCCACGCGCAGGGTGTTGCGCATGTAGGCGCCGACCGTCACGTGGTCGATGTCCAGCACGTCGATGGTGGTGAAGCCACGCTCTTCGAGCAGCTCGATGATCGGAGCGTCGAGCTCGTCGCCGGCCTCGGCGTAGATTTCGCCGGTCTCGTAGTTGACGGCGTCGGCGGCCAGGTAGCGGGTCACCAGGGCGTCAGCCGCCAGCGACAGCGACTTGGTCGTGTCGCCCAGCTTCTTGGCCGCACGGGCCGAGATCTTCTGGCCGGCCGAGGCGACGATCTCGCCGGTGTCGGCGTCGACCAGGTCGAACTCGGGCTTCACGCCCTTCCAGCGATCCGCCTTGTAGGGGGTGACCCAGCCTTCGCCTCGCTTCTCGTAGGGAACGGTCTCGTAGAAGGTGCGCAGGATCTCCTCGCCGTCCATGCCCAGGGCATAGAGGAAGGTGGTCGCCGGCAGTTTGCGGCGACGGTCGATACGCACGAACACCACGTCCTTGGCGTCGAACTCGAAGTCCAGCCAGGAACCGCGATAGGGGATGACGCGGGCGGCGAACAGCAGCTTGCCCGAGCTGTGCGTCTTGCCCTTGTCGTGGTCGAAGAAGACGCCCGGCGAGCGGTGCATCTGCGAAACGATCACCCGCTCGGTGCCGTTGACGATGAAGGTCCCCTTGTCCGTCATCAGGGGGATGTCCCCCATGTAGACGTCCTGTTCCTTGATGTCCTTGACCGAGCGC
>NZ_NCEQ01000015.1 GCF_002280785.1 Brevundimonas subvibrioides | reverse complement strand
GAGCCTCTGAACCGTCGCGCCACCATCGGCATCAACTTCTAGGACGCCTGGACAAGGATCCCGATCCCGCAAGGATCGGGATCCGAACCAGGCTGACTGGAAGACGCCGGGGGTTTCGGTGCGACGGGAAGGGCGACCTTCCGGAAGACGGCTCCCCCTGCTGATGATCCTGTGATGGACCGCCGGTTCTCCCCTTCAGGAGGCCGGCGGTTTCGCGTTTCCGGGTGGCGTTGCCAGAAAGTCTCGCTTCAAGCGACACGGCCCATGCCACGGCCTTTCGAGCCCCTCCAAAGGCATTGGGAGGCTTGGAATTCGTCCGATGTCGCTGGAAGATTTCGTGAAATTTCTAACACCCACTCGCTTTTTTGGACAAGTCGGTTGATCCGCGTGACGAGGCCAGCGACAAAGGCGGCCATGTCAGAGTTCCGACCCTCTTGTCCGGTCTTTCGACGGAGCCGCGTCGCCCTTGGGCTTCGGCGGGTCTGGTTCGGGACGCCGGATCGGGGGCGGGGCATTGAGCGGTTTATTCCGTCCCGAAGACTTCGCGTGAGCCGGTCCTGACCATGGTGGACATTCGCATCACTCCCAGACGCGCCCCGGGCGAATCGGCCCGCCGTCCGGCGGCGCGCGAGTCCGTGCGCGTCGTCGAGACCGTTCCGGTCGTCCCGACCGCCTTGCAGGCTCCGGCCGCCTCCGGCCTCCGCTCGCGCCCCGGCCAGTCGCTGGCCGGTCGCCGGTTCCTGATCGTGACGGCGCCGTTCGGTCCGTTCGGCCGGATGCTGGCGGAACAGCTGACGGCCGAGGGCGCCTCGGTAGCGCGGATGCTGTTCAACGCCGGGGACGCGGCCTACTGGCGGCGTTCGGGAGCCCAGCCCTACACCGGCGACGTGCGCCGCTGGCCCGCCCGGCTGGCCAGGCTGGTCCAGGACCAGGGCCTGACCGACGTGATCGTGTTCGGCGAGGGCGGTCCCTATAACCAGGGCGTCCTCTCCCAGGCCGTGAAGCTCAAGGCCGCCACCGCCCTGGAACCGGACCGGATTCATCCGCTGCGTATCTGGGTGCTGGAAAACGGCTACTTCCGTCCCGACTGGATCACCGTCGAGGAGAACGGGGTCAACGCCTCCTCCGGCCTGCCGCGAGAGCGCACGGCCTATGATCCCCCGATCCCCGAAATGCTGCCGACCCGGCCGGTGGGCAAGATCCTGCCGCACCACGTCATCAACATCAGCCTGTATCACGCCGCCCAGCCGCTGGGCCGTCTGGTGTTCCGCCGCTACGTCTATCCCTACACCCAGTCGCCCTGGCTTCAGTTCGTGGGCCATGTGCGGCGCTATCTGCAGCTCGCCTTCCGGTCCAGGACCGAGTCGGACGCCCAGGTGATCCGCGCGCGGGGCCCCTTCTTCCTGGCCTGTCTGCAGCGCGAGGGCGATGCCCAGCTGCTGCGCTACTCCCACTACGCCGACAACACCGCCTTCCTGGCGGAGGTCCTGACGTCGTTCGCCAGGCACGCGGACGTCGAGACGCGGCTCGTGATCAAGAACCACCCGCTGGATCCCGGCCTGGTCGATCTGAAGCGCATGACCCATGTGCTGGCGGTCGAGCGCGGCATCGCCGACCGGGTCGACTTCATCGACGGCGGTAACCTGGCCGCCCTGTGCCGGGCCTCCTCGGGGATGGTGGTCAACAACTCCTCTGCGGCCCTCTCGGCTTTGGGCTTCTCGACTCCGGTCAAGGTGCTTGGCGAGGCCTTCTTCGACATCGACGGTCTGACCGACCAGCAGCCGATCGACGGGTTCTGGACCCGCCCCTCGCCGCCCGAGGACGACCTCTACAAACGGTTCAAGGCCCACGTCATCAACCGCACCCAGGTCAACGGCAACTACCACGAACCCAAGGCCCTCAAACCCACCGCCCGGGCCCTCGCAAGACGGTTCGCAGCCGCCCGCTGAGCGTGCCGAAAGACCGCAGTCCGGAACCGCAAAAACGCGGCATTCCGCGACCGCTGACACCGCCATCCCGACCGCCGATCCCGCATAGGCCGCAATCACGCCGGTCGGGGCGATGAATTCGCGGCGATCCTTGTATCCGGACGCGGCATGCCGACGTAGCTGAGACGTTGGCCGCCCGATGACCGGCGGCGCACGGAGAGCGTCCATGTCGTTTCTTTCCCGGTTGGCGGTCGTGGCGGCGATCAGCATCGCGGCCTGCTCCCAGGGCGAACCCGCCGCGAGCGCCCCGGCGGCCCAGGGCGCTCCGGATAGCGGGCGGCGCGAGACAGCCCTGTTCGCCGGCGGCTGCTTCTGGTCGACGGAGGCCAATTTCGAGCATGTGCCGGGCGTCGTCTCGGCGGTGTCGGGGTTCGCAGGCGGCACGGTCGCCAACCCGAGCTATGATGCGGTCGTTCGGGGCGGCACCGGCCACGTTGAGGTGGTGCAGGTCACCTATGACCCTGCCCGTATCACCTACCGCCAGCTGGTCGATCGATTCTGGCGCACCATCGACCCTACGGACCCCGACGGCCAGTTCTGCGATCAGGGGCCGTCCTATGTCACAGCCGTGTTCGCGACAGCGGCCCAGCGGCCCACGGCCGAGGCCTCGCGGGCGGCGGCCGCGGCGGTTATCGGCGAACGACGCTTCGTGACGCCGGTCCGAAACGCAGCCCGTTTCTGGCCGGCGGAAAGCTATCACCAGGACTTTGCCCGTCTGAATCCCGTGCGGTATGGCGGATACAGTCGCTTCTGCGGCCGTGAAGCGCGGCTGCGGGCTGTCTGGGGCGGCTGAGTCTTTCGGGATTCGGGGGTGTGGCGCCGCGGTCACCCCCGGGCGCTGTCACGCCAGTGTCACACGACTGTCTTCGATGGTTCCGAGACCGAACGTAGAGGGAGGCGAGATTTAGACGTTCGCGGCCCTCTCTGGCCGCATTTTGACGCGCGCCGGGCGCTGACCCGCACCATTCTGGGGATACAAAATGAACTCTCGCACTCGTGCGCTCTGGGCGACCACCGCTCTTGTCAGCGGCATGTTGCTCGCCGGCGCCGCCTCAGCCCAGTCGTCGGGCACGGACGCCGCTGAAGGCGTCGTCATCGACGAAGTCGTTGTGACCGGCCAGCGCGGCCCGCGCGTCATCTCCGGCGCCACGGTCGCCCAGACGGTCGACAAGACCCGCTCCACCATCACCCAAGACTATATCAGCCGCCAGCAGGCCGGCCAGTCGATCGTCCAGATCCTGAACAACGTCCCGGGTCTGAACTTCACTAACACTGATCCCTACGGCAACTCGGGCGGCAACATCCGCCTGCGCGGCTTCGACGGCAACCGCGTCTCGCTGACCTTCGACGGCATCCCTCTGAACGACACCGGCAACTACGCCGCCTACACCAACCAGCAGATGGATTCGGAACTGATCGAGCGGGCCTCGGTCAACCAGGGATCGACCGACTCGGACAGCCCGACCGCAGCGGCGAACGGCGGCACCATCTCCTACTCGACCTCGCGTCCGCTGGAAGAGATGGGCGCACAGATCAACTCCTCGATCGGCAGCTTCAACTACGGCCGCGTCTTCGGCCGCTTCGACACCGGCGCCTTCGGCCCCTGGGGCACAACGGCATACATTGCCGGTTCGTACACGGACTACGACAAGTTCAAAGGCCCGGGCTCGCTCGAGAAGAAGCAGTACAATGCGCGCCTGTTCCAGGACCTGGGTGACGGCGACTTCGCCAGCCTGGCCTTCCACTGGAACGAGAACCGCAACAGCTTCTACAATACGTTCAACACCCTGGCGTCGTTCAACGCTGGCCTGCACCCCGAGAACGACATCGCCTGCTTCCGCCCGGCTGGCGTCGCCGGCACGGTCCAGAACGAGTCCAACCAGTCCACCGCGATCACCTATTTCGGCGGCACTCTGAACAACACCAGCTGCACCAATGACAGCCGCACCCGGATCAACCCGTCGAACACGGGCAACATCCGCGGCCAGTTCAGCTATGGCCTGACCGACAACCTGCGCCTGACGATCGATCCCTCGTTCCAGTATACGATCGCGAACGGCGGTGGTTACACCCTGACCAGCGAGCGCGACGACCGTCTGGACCAGAACACGACCAACAACGCGGCGCTCACCACGGCCGCCCAGTGCGCCGCCGCCGCGATCCTGAACACCGGCGTGGACCTGAACGGCGACGGCGACAGCTGCGACAACGTCGGCCTCTATACCCCGTCGAACACCAACACTCGCCGTTACGGCGTGATCTCCTCGCTGCTGTGGGACATCAACGACGACCATCGCATCCGGGTGTCCTACACCAACGACTACGGCCGCCACCGCCAGACCAGCGAGGCGACCCGCTACAACGCCGACGGCTCGGTGCCGGAAGTGTTCGGCGGCGAGAACACCTGGGGCGATGAAGGCCTGCGCGTTATCGGACGCGACGGCTCCTACCTCCGCGGACGCGATCGCTTCTCGATCGCCCTGCTGAACCAGATCTCGGCCGAATACCGTGGTCAGTTCCTCAACGACGCCCTGACGGTCACCCTGGGCGTCCGCGCGCCCTTCTTCACCCGTGACCTGAACCAGTTCTGCTTCTCGCAGAACGCCTCGTCGACCGTGCGCTGCACCACCGAGGCTCCTGCCTCGACCCTGGCCAACGGCAACGTGACCTTCGCCTCGACCGGAACCTCGCAGTACATCCGTCCCTATTCGCAGGAACTGAAGTACGACGCCGTTCTGCCGACCATCAACGTCGGCTACCGCTTCATGGACAACCACTCGGTCTATGGCGCCTTCGCCCAGGGCATTTCGGTGCCGCGGACGGACAACCTCTACCAGCCGTTCCGCAACGCCGCGGGCGGCCTGGACTTCTCGACGGTCGAGCCGGAAACCACCGACTCCTACGATCTGGGTTACCGCTACACCTCGTCGCGGGTCATCGCTTCGGCCGCCCTGTGGTACATCAGCTACGACAACCGCATCGTCTCGTCCTTCGACAACGACCCGAACTCGCCGACCTTCAACTTCTCGGTCGACCGGAACCTCGGCGAAGTGAAGCAGCAGGGCTTCGACGGCTCGGTCGAGTGGCTGGTTACGGACGCCTTCTCGATCTACGCCGCCGCCTCGTACAACGACTCGGAAGTGCAGGACGACCTTGCCCTCTCGGCCACCACCTTCCTGCCCACCAAGGGCAAGAGCATCGTCGAGACCCCGGAATGGACCTTCAACCTGCGGGCCGACTGGCAGGTCACCGACGCCTGGTCGCTCGGTCTGCAGGGCAAGTACGTTGACGAGCGCTTCTCGACGGACGTGAATGACGAGGTCTTCCCGTCCTACACGGTCGTCGACTTCGACAGCCGCTACGACCTGACCGACACATTCGGCATCCGTGACGCCTATGTTCAGTTCAACGTCACCAACCTCTTCGACGAAGAGTACATCGGCAACATCTCCACGGGTAATAACGCGACGAACATCGATGTCGCTCCGGGTGCCCCGGTCGTGATCCGGACGGGTGCGGTCCGCAGCGGCGCCCTCGGCGCTCCGCGCACGATGATGCTGACCCTGGGCACCAAGTTCTAGGACTGGCCTCACACTAAAATGGATCAGGGCGGCCCTTCGCGGGGCCGCCCTTTTTCTTTGTCCTGAACCCGCCGGCTGCCCCCGGCATTGAAGTGGGGGGAGGGGGTCGCTATCTGGCGCGCTCCCCCGTCGCTTTTCGAAAGAAGTCTTCCGCCCATGACCGATTTGCCGATCCCCGCCGAATGGTCGCCGCACCGGGCGATGTGGGTCGGCTGGCCCAGCCATGAAGCGCTGTGGGTCGACAATCTCGACCAGGCCCGGGCCGAGGTCGAGGCCCTGGTTCGCGCCCTGGCGGGACCTGGGCGCGAACAGGTCAAGCTGATGATCGGCAGTGACGAGGCGCTGGCGGACGCCCGGGCGCGCTTCGACGGCGTGGCCGGCGTGACCGTGGTGCCGGGCCGGTTCGGCGACATCTGGCTGAGGGACACGGGCCCGATCTTCGGCCCGGGTTCGTTGACGGCCGCGGCCTTCCGCTTCAACGGCTGGGGCGGTCAGTTCGAGATGGAGTTTGACGACACGGTCGCGGACCAGATCGCCGAGCAGGCGGGCGTGCCGCTGTGCCGGAACGACTTCATTCTCGAGGGGGGCGCCCTCGACCACGACGGGGCAGGGACGATCCTGACCACGCGCCAGTGCCTGTTGAACCCGAACCGCAACACCGGCTGGACCGAGGCGAAGGCCGAGGCCTTGCTGGGCGAGGCGCTGGGCGCCACCCGTGTCATCTGGCTGGGCGACGGTCTGATGAACGACCACACCGATGGCCATGTCGATAACCTGGCCCGTTTCGTCGCGCCGGGCGTCGTGGCCTGTCCGATCGCCTTCGGGATCGATGATCCGAACGCGGAGGTTTACGACGCCTGCGCCCGGGACCTGTCCGAAGCCGGGTTCAGGGTCGTGCGTATCCCGTCGCCGGGGCGGCTGGAGAACGAGGACGGAGAGCCGATCCCGGCCAGCCACATGAATTTCCTCATCGCCAACGGCGCGGTCGTCGTGCCGACCTATGGCAATGAGGCGGCAGGCCGGATGGCGGGCGAGGCTCTGGCCTCCATCTTCCCGGACCGGGAGATCATCCTGTCGCCGTCGATCGACGTCCTGACGGGCGGCGGATCCTTCCACTGCATCTCCCAGCAGGAGCCTGCCTGATGGCCAGAACCATCTCGGTCGCCGCCCTCCAGACCTCCTACGGCGAGGACATGGAGGCGAACATCAACAAGACCGCCGACCTCGTTCGTGAGGCGGCGGGCAGGGGCGCGCAGGTGATCCTGCCGTCGGAGTTGTTTCAGGGGCCGTATTTCTGCGTCTCGCAGGAGGAAAAGTGGTTCGGCACGGCCTGGCCATGGCGCGAGCATCCGGCGGTGATCGCGATGGCCGATGTGGCGAAGGCGCTCGGCGTCGCCATCCCCGTCTCGATCTTCGAGCGCGAGGGGCCGCACTATTTCAACTCGATGGTCATGCTGGACGCCGACGGCTCGCCGCTGGGCGTCTATCGCAAGAGCCACATTCCCGACGGCCCCGGCTATCAGGAGAAATACTATTTCCGCCCGGGGGATACGGGCTTCAAGGTCTGGGACACGCGGTTTGGCCGGGTCGGCGTCGGCATCTGCTGGGACCAGTGGTACCCCGAGACGGCGCGGGCGATGATGCTGATGGGCGCCGAGGTGCTGATGTATCCGACCGCGATCGGGTCTGAGCCGCATGACGCCGAACTGCACACGGCCGAGCCCTGGCGTCGGGCCATGCAGGGTCATGCGGTGTCGAACGTCGTCCCGGTCGTGGGCGCGAACCGGATCGGCCATGAAACGGTGACCGAGGCGGGCCAGAGCTTCTACGGCCACTCCTTCATCTCGGATCACCGGGGCGACCTGGTCGAGAGCTTCGGCGCGGACGACGAAGGCGCCCTGGTCCATACCTTCGACCTGGACGTCCTCGATCGGCACCGGGCGGCATGGGGCTTCTTCCGCGACCGGCGGACCGACCTCTACGGCGCCCTGACGGCGCCGCGACCCGCCTAGGGTCAGGGCAGGGGCGTGGCCAGGGCGGCGCGCTCGGCGGCGCAGGCGGGGCTGGTCAGACCGGCCACGCGGGCGCGGGCGATCTCCTGGCGGGCGACGATGGCGTCGGCTTCGAAGGCGGGCGTGGCGGCGATCTGCCGGAACGCGGCCCTGCCCAGTGTCTCGCCCTCGGCGACGTCGGACGGATAGTGCATGCCGCAGACCATGCGGCTGACCGCGATCTCATGCCCGATGCGCCCGGCCTCGGCGGCATGGTCGGGGGCGAGGGCGGCGAAGACCTCGCCATAGGCGGCGCCGACGGTGGCGCTGCCCGAGGGGTAGGAGGGGCTGGCGCGTCCGGCGGCGGAGACGACCTGACAGGCCGGACGCTCCGGGTCGGCGGCGACGGGGCGGGGACGGAAGGCGCGGGCCTTGGCCAGTTCGGCGGCCTCGTTGGCATCGTGCAGAACACGTTCGAGGATCGACACCAGCCGGGGCGAGTCCTCGGCCGTGACACGGAAACCGAGGGCGCAGTCGAAATGGGCCAGGGCCAGTGCGGGCCGGACCTCGGCGTGGCGGGTCGCCAGCATCCAGCGGTCTGTGTCTTCCAGCGCGCGCAAACGGTCGGATGCGGCGATGTCCGCCAACGCGGCGGCGGAACCCTCGACGGGCGCGGGCGGCACGGTGTCCGCCAGCGCCAGAATGGCCGCGTGATCGAGATAGCTGGCAGGCGCCGCGGCCGTCGCGGCCTGCGGCGCGGGCGTCGAAGCGCAGGCTGGAGTGGCGAGCACACAGGCGGCCGCGACAATCAGCGCGGCGCGGTTCACCTGCCGGCGCTCCAGCTGAGTTGCACCGAGGTTGGCCCGTTTTCGGTGGCGGAGGCGACGACCTGGAGGCTGGCGCTGCTGTCGGGGCTGGCGGCTCCGTAGGCGCGAGCCTCGCCCTGATTCATGGCCATGGCTGAGGAGAGGCCGGAAGCTTCGGCGCGTGCGCGGTGGAAGGCGATGACGGCGTCGGGATCGGCGTCGGTCGTATAGGTCGCGATGCCGCCCGGACCCGAAGCGCCGGACGCGGTGATCGCCGGAGCATCCATCGTCGCGCCGGGATAGAGGGCGGCGAAGGCGGGCGCTCCGGGGGCGGCGAGGGGGCCCGCGGCCGGCGTGGCGGGTCCAGCGGTCACGGGGGCGGCGTCGGCCAGTGGAGCCGTTTCCGCCGGTGCGGTCGCTGCGGGACCTTCAGCGGCCGCAGGGGGCTCGGCATT
This sequence comes from Brevundimonas subvibrioides, assembly GCF_002280785.1. Classification (GTDB taxonomy): domain Bacteria; phylum Pseudomonadota; class Alphaproteobacteria; order Caulobacterales; family Caulobacteraceae; genus Brevundimonas; species Brevundimonas subvibrioides_B. The sequence continues at coordinate 53,539 of NZ_NCEQ01000015.1, read as the reverse complement.
TGGACCGCAGGCCGCAGGGAATAGAGCCGCGCACGTCAGTGCGAGAACCGCCACAATACGCTTCATCCCGTGTCGTCCCTGAGACCTGTTCTTTCCGCACCGTGGCCCATCGATTGGGCGGCAGCAAGGCAATCAGCCGGTGGTCGCGTCTGCATCCGCAGGGCGCCGGCCCTCGGCGGGATCGGCGTCCGCCGCACCCGGACCGGCGCCGGTGTTGGCGATGCCTTTCGAGTCGACGTCGGAGGGCGACTGGGCGCCGGCGCTGGCGCGGCCCTGATCGGCCATGACGCGGTCCACGGCGGCTTGATCGGGGTCGTCGTCCGAGCCCGTGGCCGCGCCGCCCTGCAGCGACCCCGCGCGCGTATCGGAGCCGACGCCGCTGCCGGTCAGGGCTTCGGCGAGGGCGTCCGGCGTCCGGCCCAGGTCAGGACGTTCGCCCATGTCCTCGGCTTCGATCGCTTCGGGGGTCTCGGGCTTGGCGTCGGTCATTGAAGGCTCCTGCGTTCAGTATCGGAGGAAGGCGCAGTGCGACCGTCGGTTCCTGAGGGTGAGACGAAAGATATATCGTCTACTTGTCTTTCGCACGCTAAGATATATCGTACGATATGCCGAGCGAGAAAGGACACTCCATGTTTGGACATCACAGACTGAAACACGGCTGGCGCGAGCCTCGCTGCGGGCCGGAGGGCGAAGGGCGTGGTCGTGAAGGCCGGGGCCATGGACGGGGTCGTTTCGGCGGGCCCGGAATGTTCGGCGGACGCGGCGGCCCGGGCCGCCGCATGTTCGGGCCGGGCGACCTGAGGATCGTGGCCCTGGCCCTGATCGAGAAGGAGCCGCGCCACGGCTACGACCTGATCAAGGCGATCGAGGCGATGTTCGGCGGGGCCTATGCGCCGTCGCCGGGCGTGGTCTATCCGACCCTGTCGATGCTGGCCGACGAAGGCCTGATCGCGGGGGTGGAGGACTCAGCCGGCAAGCGCATTTTCACCCTGACGGAGGCCGGCCAGGCCTGGCTGAACGACAACCGTACCGCCGTCGACGGCGTCATGCAGCGCATGGCGCTCGCGGCGCGGCTGGTCTCGGGCGAACAGACGCCGGACGTGGTCAAGGAGGCGCTGCACACGCTGCGCCAGGCCGTGATCATGAAGCCGGGCGAGTGGTCCGACGTCGAGACGGCCCGGGTGGTCGAGAGCCTGATGAGGGCGGTCCGCGAAGTCAGCGGGCAGTAGATCCTCCCCCTCTGGGGGAGGTGGCGCGGCGCTGCTTGGCGCTGTGACGGAGGGGGCGTGATGCAAACGACGGCGTACGCGGCCGGCCCCCTCCACCGCTTCGCGGTCCCCCTCCCTCGATGGGGGAGGATTCCTACTTCCCGAACAGCTTGGCCCAGCGGCGCTTGTCGCGGTTCTTCCAGGCGCCGCGGTGCCAGGCGTCCGAAGCGATCAATGGCACCACGGTGGTGGCTTCGGCGAAGACCATCTGTTCGTGCGTAGTCTGGACCTTGCCCCATGACGCAGCTTCTTTCAGCGTCGAGGACGAGCAGGCCCCGTCGCGGACGTCGGCGACGGTGATCTGGACCGCATAACGGTGCATCTCGGCCTCGATACCCAGGATCTCGGCGCAGACGACGGTGTCCTGGGCGAAGTTCTTCGGAACCCCCCCGCCGACCATGAACAGGCCGGTGACGCCCGCCGCGATCTTGATGTCGGTCAGTTCGCGGAAGTCGGCGACCGCGTCGATCATCAGATAGGGCTTGCCCGCCGCGATCCGCTCCTTCTGGTGCTTGACCAGACCGAAGCCGGCCGAGGAATCGACGAACGCCGGGCAGAAGATCGGCACGCCCTCCTCATAGGCGGTCTGGATCAGGCTGCCGGGTTTCTTGGCGTTCCCTTCGGACAACCAGCGGCCCATTTCCCAGATGAACTCGCGGCTGGAATAGGCGCGCGGTTCCAGGGCGTTGCAGATCTCCAGGATGGTGTGATCGCAGTTCTGGAGCTCTTCCTCGTCGATATAGGTGTCGTAGATCCGGTCGATGTAGTTCTCGCGCAGGACGTTGTCGTCCACCTCGCCGGCGGCCTGATAGTGTTTGAAGCCGAGGGCCTCGAAGAAATCCATGTCGACGATCGAGGCGCCGGTGGCCACGATCGCGTCGATCATGCCGAACTTCACCATGTCGCGGTACACGTGCATGCAGCCGCCGGCCGAGGTCGAACCGGCCAGGATCAGCCACGGCGAACAGTCCTTGTCCTCGATCGCCATCGAGAAGATGTCGGCGGCGCGCGCCGTGTCGCGCGACGAGAAGCTCATCTTGCGCATCGCATCGACGATGGGGCGCGCGTCAAAGGAGGTGATGTCGATGTGTTCGACGACGTTCTGGAGCAGCTCGGCCTTGGTGTTTTTTTGAACGGGTGCGTTCATTGCAAGGGTTTCCCTTTGGTTTGAGCGCCCGTCGTCAAAATCAACAGCGGCCCGGACGGAGCGACGGGCTGCTGTGTGTCGTCTAGTCAGGAAACGTGACGAAGGTCAGACCGTTTCGACGATCGTCGGTTTCATCGCGTTGGCCTCATTCGCCTGCCGGATCCAGCCGGGGATCAGGACGGCGTCGACGATCCACCAGATCGTCATGGGGATCCCCAGGTAAGGACCGAGCATTCCGGTCATGATCCAGGTCACAAACCCCGCCGCCGCCATGCCGAGCGCCGATTTCCAGCGGCCGACGTAGAGGCGGTGTCCTCCGATCCAGCCGAGGAACAACCACAGGACATAGCCGATCAGGACTGTGCGGCGTCCGTCCCACGGCTTGACCGAGGGATCCGAAGCCATGAACTCGGCATGAGCCATGTCATGCATCATTTGCTGATGGCTGGGAGCCGCCGCGCCGTAGTCGACACTGGGCCCCGGATCGGACGGACCGGACGAGTCGGACATCACACGCCTCCCAAGCTTTGCCTTTCGGGAAGGTGTGGCGCCGACCCGCGCCGTTCACAAGCCAACGTTATTTGCGGCTCTTCCTCCGCTGGCCTGCCTTGCCCTTCGGGCGCGACAGGCGGACGATCTTGCGGGCCTGCTCTTCCGCCGTGGTGCGCACGGTCGGGATGGAGCGGGGCGCGAGCCCGTAGAGCGAGGCCATCGGGGGGTCCTCGACCAGGGCGACGTCGTGTTCGCCGTAGCCGTTGAAGCCCGTCGACATGGCGACACCGTAGGCGCCGAGCATGCCGATCTCGATGAAGTCGCCTTCCCGGATGTCGGCCGGCAGCCAGAAAGGACCCGGCATATGGTCGATCGAATCGCAGGTCGGTCCGTAGAACTGGAACGGCTTGAGATCGTCCGAGCTTTCGCCGTCCCGGACCAGCTTGGTCGGGAAGGGCCAGCGCGAGTGGGTCGCGTCGAACAGCGCGCCATAGGACCCGTCGTTCAGATAGAGGGCGTCACCCTTGCGCAGGTCCACGCGCGCCAGGACCGACGAGGATTCGGCGACCAGGGCCCGGCCGGGCTCGCACCACAGCTCGGTCGTTTCCGACACGGGCATGTCGTTGAAGCCACGGTGGATGGCGTCGGCGTATTCACTCATGTCCGGCGGGACCATGCCCGGATAGACCGAGGGGAAGCCGCCGCCGATGTCGACGATGTCCACGATCACGCCCGCGCGCGAGATGGCGCGACCGACCTGGGCCATGGCGGCCTGATAGGCGGTCGGGCGCATGCACTGCGATCCGACGTGGAAGCAGACGCCCATCAACCCCTCCTTGACCGCCCGGCGAACGGACAGCAGCAGGGCCGGGGCCTGATCGGCGGAGACGCCGAACTTGCCCGAGAGGGAGTAGGCCGCACCGTCGGCGGAAACCGCCATGCGCACGAGCAGGTTCAGATCCGTCGCGCCGCCGGTGGCGTCGAGGATCTTCTGCAACTCGTCCTCGCAGTCGAGCGAGAATGTGCGGACGCCGTGATCGAAATAGGCGCGGGTGATCGCAGACCGGCTCTTCACCGGGTGCATGAACGCGATGCGCGCGTCGGGATCGACGGAGCGCACGAGTTCGATCTCGGCGATCGAAGCCGCATCATAGCCGCGAATGCCGGCGTCCTTCAGGGCCTCGATGACCCAGCGTGAAGGGTTGGCCTTCACAGCATAGAAGACGTCAGCCTTTAGATTATCCTGGAACCAGCGCGCCGCAACGGAGACCGAACGCGGCCGCACGAGTGCGACTGGACGTTCAGGGGACCGCTCGCGGACCAGGTCCAGGGGAAATGGATACGTGCGCAATTCACGTAAACCCCTGTAATTGTTAAACCCAGACCGGCGTTAGCAGCGCAAGTCAGACCACGGGGTCCGCCGGAAGCCGCGCATTTAGGGTCGCGAGACTGTCATGTAAAGCGGTTTCTTCATGACCATGCGGGCGCTCCCCCGGCGTCGCCTGACGAAACCCGATTCAACGTTCGCCGAACTCGACCATTCGAAAATGACGCTTTACGTTTGGAGCGTTCGGCCTGGGCAGGGTCGGGAGCGCCGGGGGGCCTTGAAATGAAATCGATAAACGTCTGGACGACAGCGGCCGTCGCCGCCCTTCTGATGATCGCCGGGTGCGGCAAGAAGGAAGAGGCCGCAGCGCCTGAGATGAATGCGGCCCAGCAGGCCGCCGTCGAGCACGCGCCGCCGCCCGGTAAGGCCCTGTCGCCGGGTGGCGTGAACAAGGTGCTGACCGACCGGGGCTTCACGCCCCAGAACGTAAGGCGTCGCGGATCGACCTATGTCGTCGATGCGGTCGGCAAGACCGGCAACCAGGTCCGCCTCGTGATCGACGGCAAGGCAGGCCAGATCAAGGGCCTGGACGTCATCCGCTGGGCGCCGGGGGCCAAGCGGATCGCCAAGGGAAGCCGGGGCGCCACCTTCGTCAACGACACCTACGAGTTCGGCTACACCCTGCCGGACAGCTATTTCGTCGACTGGATCATCTATCAACCGGCCCAGTGGCAGGTGTGGGAACCCTGGATCGACTACGGCGACGAATACGTCATCGATGACTGGAACGAGGTCTATTACGAGGACTACGTCGACGAAATTTCCTACGCCGAGTGGGTTGAGTCTTACGGCGACATTCCGGATTGGTCCGACGAAAGCTTCTACGACGACGGCTACTGGGACGCGGCGGTCGAGGAGTATTACGCCGAGAATGCGGACGCCTTCGCCGAAGACTACGGCTATGAGTACGCCGCCGAGGTCTTCGAGGAAGACTACTACGCCGCCCTGGTCGGGGACGAGATGGCGGCCGATCAGGCTGCCCAGGACGAGGCCGACTACCAGCAGCAGGTCGAGGCGGAACGCGATGTCGCCAACGAAGAAGCGGCGGCCGAGGTCGAATATCAGCAGCAGGCCGAGGCCGAGCGCGACGCGGCGGCCGCGGGCGACAGCGGCTACGAAGAGCCCGTCGAGGACAACTCGAGCTACGAGGACACGTCCAGTTCTGGGGATACGGGCGACAGCGGCCAGGACTACTGAAGCGTAGGCGCGCTGGACGGCGGCGCGGACGTCGTGGCAATAGGGAGGGCCGGAGCGCCCGCGTCGCGTGATCCGGCGCCCGTCCTTCCATCCGCCGTCAGCGAGTTCATGAATTCATCCGCCGCCAGCCCCGCGCCCGGCCCCCTCGTGGCCGGCCTAGTCATGGCCCGCGACGTGTCCAAGACCTTCGGGTCCCGGAAGGCGCTGGACGGCGTTTCCCTGTCCGTCGCGGCCGGAGAGATGGTCGCCTTGATCGGTCCGTCCGGCTCGGGCAAGTCCACCCTGTTGCGTTCTATCACCGGCCTGCAGACGATCGACGCGGGGTCTGGCCAGATCGACGTCTTCGGCGTCTGCGTCCAGAAGAACGGCCGCACCACCGGCGCCGTCCGCGCCGCGCGCCAGAAGCTGGGCATGATCTTCCAGCAGTTCAATCTGGTCGGACGGCTGAGCCTGTTCTCCAACGTCATGCTGGGCGCCCTGGGACGTCTGCCGGGCTGGCGGGGTCTGCTGGGGGTCTGGCCCGGGGCCGACAAGACGCGGGCCATGGCGGCCCTGCACCGGGTGGGTGTCGCCGACTACGCCGCCCAGCGCGCCAACACATTGTCGGGCGGCCAGCAGCAGCGCGGCGCGATCGCCCGGGCCCTGGTCCAGGGCGCCAAGGGGATCCTGGCCGACGAGCCGGTCGCCTCGCTGGATCCGGTCTCCGCCCGCAAGGTGATGGAGTTGCTGGTCGAACTGAACAGGCGCGACGGCCTGGGGGTGATCATCACCCTGCACCAGGTCGACTACGCCATCCGCTATTGCGACCGGGTGATCGCGCTGAAGGCCGGCAAGGTCGTCTATGACGGCCCGTCGACCAGCCTCGACACCAAGCAACTGATCGATATCTACGGTCCCGAGTTCGAGGACGCGTTCTGGGAAACCAAGGCATGATCTTCGCCTCCTTCACCCGCCGGGCCGGTCTGGTCGCCGCCGCGTTCGCCCTGCTCGGTCTCTCGGCCTGCGGCGGCGGCGACGAAACCAAGGCCGGCGCGCCGGCCAAGATCACCTTCTCCATCCTGTCGGCGGAAGGCCAGGCCTCGGCCGGACCGCTGTGGCAGCCGCTGCTGGAGGACATGTCCACGGCCATCGGCGTGCCCGTGGAGCCGTTCTTCGGTTCGAACTACACCGTCCTGGTTGAGGCCATGCGCGGCAACCAGACCCAGGTCGCCTGGTTCTCGGCCAAGCCGGCGGTGGAGGCCATCGACCGCGCCGACGCCGAGGTGATCGCCCGCACCGTCAACAAGGAAGGGCTGGACAGCTATCGCTCGACCCTGATCGTCAAGACCGGCTCGGGGATCACGCTGGATCAGGTGCTGGCCTGCGGCAAGCGGTTCGATTTCGGCATCGGCGACGCCCAGTCGACCTCGGGCACGCTGGCCCCTATGGCCTTCCTGTTCAATCCGCGCGGCATCGTCCCGGCCCAGTGTTTCAAGACCGTGCGCTCGGCCAACCACCAGGCCAACGCCTTCGCCGTGGCGACCGGCGTGGTCGACGTGGCGACCTCGAACACCGTCAACACCGTCTTCCTGAATCGCCAGAACCCGGCCATCGCGGCCCAGATCACCGAGATCTGGCAGTCCCCGCCGATCCCGGAATCGGGCATCCTGGTGCGGGGCGATCTCGATCCCGCCATCAAGGAAAAGATCCGCAGCTTCTTTCTGACCTACGGCCAGGGCGAGGGCGTCGAGGCCGACCGTCAGCGCCGCGTGCTGGCCGGGCTGGAGTATTCCCAGTTCCGCGCCGCGGACGACAACTATCTGAACCCGATCCGTGAGATGGTCGCCGACCAGCAGCTGAGCGAGGCGCGCGAGAAGGGTGACACCGCCGCCGTCACCGCCGCCGAGGCCGAGCTGCAGCGCCTGCGCGCCCTGCGTGAGGTTCAGCCTTGACCGACGCCGCGCATGCCGCCGGCCCGATCCCGAAGGCGCCCCGGAAGTCGCTGGGCGCCTGGGCGCTCGACGTCCTGATCTGGGGCGGCGTCCTGATGCTGCTGGTCTATAGCGTCGGCGACGTCGATCTGGGCAATATTGGCAAGCTGTTCAGCAACGCCGAAAGCACCCAGACCTTCGCCAGGGAACTGTTGCGTCCCGACTTCACCGACTGGCGCATCTTCGTCGAGAAGATGTGGGAGACGATCCAGATCGCCCTCTGGGGCACCTTCATCGCCGTGTTCGCGGCCGTCCCGATGGGGCTGGCGGCGGCGCGCAACGTATCTCCGGTCTGGGTTGTCACGCCGGTTCGCTGGCTGATGAACCTGCTGCGCTCCATTCCCGATCTGGTCATTGGTCTGCTATTCGTCGTGGCCGTGGGCCTCGGCCCGTTGCCCGGCGTTCTGGCCATCGCCCTGAACACCGCAGGCGTGCTGGCCAAGCTGTTCTCGGAAGCCGTGGAGTCGATCGACAAGGGGCCCGTCGAGGGTGTGCGCGCCACCGGCGCCACCAAGCTCCATGAGATCGTCTGGGGCGTCATCCCCCAGGTCGCGCCCCTGTGGACATCCTTCGCCCTCTACCGGTTCGAGTCCAACAGCCGGTCGGCCACCGTACTGGGTCTGATCGGCGCGGGCGGCATCGGCCAGGTGTTGTTCGACCGGATGAACGCCTTCGACTTCCGCGACGTGTCCGCCATCGTCGTGGTCGTGGTCATCGCCGTGACCCTGATCGACATGCTGTCACAGGCCATGCGCAAACGTCTGCTTTAAGCGTCGCACATTCGCTCCGCCCGAGAGACCGCCTGATGTCGCCCATCCCGCCCCGCCGGTTGTTGTTCGTCGCCGGAACCGCCGTCATGGCCCTGACCGTCGTCGCCTGCGGGCAGGGCGGAGGCCAGCGCAACGGCATATGGGCGGCAGGGTCCTCGACCGTCTTCCCGTTCGCGACCCGGGTCGCCGAGAATTTCGGGCGCAACAATCCGGAAGGCGCTCCGCCTCGCGTCGAGGCCCTGGGCACCGGCGGCGGCATTCAGGCCTTCTGTCAGGGCCTCGGACCCTCAACGCCCGACATCGCCAACGCCTCGCGGCCAATGAAACAGTCCGAGTTCGACAAATGCGCCGGGAACGGCGTCACCGAGATCGTCGAATTGAAGATCGGTTATGACGGCATCGTCGTCGCCACGGCGCGCAACGGAAACAGCTTCAACTTCCAGCTCAACGACCTGTACGAAGGCCTGGCCAAGGAAGCGCCCGGCCCGAACGGGACCTTCGTATCCAATCCGGCCCGGAGCTGGTCGGACGTCAATCCGGCCCTGCCGAACCAGCGCATCCAGGTCTATGGCCCGCCGCCCACGTCGGGCACCCGCGACGCCTTCCTGGAACTGGGCATGACCCCGGGCGCCAGGCTGATCCCGGCGGTCGCCGCGGTCGAGGACCAGGACGCGGGCCGGTTCGAGGCCCTGTCCCACACGGTGCGCGAGGACGGCGCCTGGGTCGACTCGGGCGAGAACGACAATGCCATCCTGCAGACCCTGACCCGCACGCCGGGTTCGCTGGGCATTTTCGGCTACTCCTTCCTCGAGCAGAACATGGACACGGTGAAGGCCGAGACCATCGACGGCGTCTATCCGACGCCGGAGAACATCGCCAACGGGACCTATCCGCTGGCGCGCAGCCTCTTCATCTATGTGAAGAAGGCGCACATTGGCGTGACGCCCGGTCTGCAGGAGTTCCTGATCGAGTTCACGTCCGAGGCGGCGGTGGGCCGGGGCGGCTATCTGCAGGACAGGGGTCTGGTGCCTCTGCCGGAGGCGGAACTGGTCCAGCAACGCGCCATCGCCACGGCTATGACGCCGATGGCGCGGCCCGAGTAGTCAAACTCGCAGGACTCCGGGACACGGAGTCCAGATAGTCCACAGAGTCCCGGGCAGGGCTCCGTCCGAGAGGATGTCAAAGACCAGCCCGCAGGATACCACGGCCCAGAACCGTGGTGGGTATAGAGCCTTGCCGGCGAGAAATAGTCTTTGAAAACCGTCGTGTGCGCGGTCGCAGGATGATGGGTCAGCGGGCGGTCAGGCCGCGGCGCGGCGCCGGACCCGGGCGATGCGACGAAGGCGGCGCCAGAAGCGGCCGCGTTCGGGCTCCGGATAGGGCTCCAGGTTCTGCACGAACTGCTCGGCCGAGGCGCGCCAGCTGAACTTCTCGGCATAGGCGCGGGTGGCGGCGCGGTCGCACTTCAGCGCCTCGAGGCAGGCCGTTCGGAGGTCCGCGTCGATGGCGCCGGCGTTGGAGCCGGGAACCAGGTCGATGGGGCCGTGGGCCGGATAGGCCGCGACAGGGGTGCCCGTGGCCATGGCCTCAAGAATCACCAGGCCGAAGGTGTCGGTCCAGCTGGGGAAGACGAAGACGTCCGCGTCGCGGAAACAGCGGGCCAGTTCCTCGCCGAACCGGGCGCCGAGGAATTTCGCCTCGGGATAGCGGTGCTGCAGATCCGCGCGGGCGGGGCCGTCGCCGACCACGATCTTGGTGCCGGGCAGGTCGGTCTCGAGGAAGGATTCGATGTTCTTCTCGACGGCGACGCGTCCGACGTTCAGCCAGAAGGGGCGCGGCCAGTCCTTGCCGCCCAGGTCGTCGAAGATGCGCTCCAGATCCGGCCGGAACTGGTCCGTGTCGACACCCCGCGACCAGGGCGAGATGTTCTTGAACCCGTGCTCCTCGAGTTCCTTCTTCAAGGTCGGGGTGGCGACCATCAGCCGGCCCGACGGCTTGTGGAACCACTTCATATAGGCGTAGCCCACCTGCACCGGGACGGGGAAGCGGGCGGAAATATATTCCGGGAATTTCGTATGATAGCTGGTCGTGAAGGGCAGTTTCCACTCAACGCAGATGCGCCGTGTGGCGATGCCGATCGGCCCCTCGGTGGCGATGTGCACGGCGTCGGGTTCGATCGCGCGCAGGCGTTCGCGGATCTCTTCCTCGGCGCCGAGGGCCAGACGAATCTCGGGATAGGTCGGCGCCGCGATGGTGCGGAACTGGCTGGGCTCGATGACCTCGACCTCGTGACCCATGGCGCGGCATTCCGCGACCGTGCGGGTCAGGGTGCGGACGACGCCGTTGACCTGGGGCTCCCAGGCGTCGGTGGCCAGAACGATGCGCATGTGGGCCGAACGGCTCCGCCTTCTTGTCAGGCAGGCAGCTTTAGCGGGTCATCTCGACGAAGGCGAGACAGTCCTACAACGGGAGGGCGGTCGTCGACTTCACCTCTTCGAGAACGGCATAGGTTCGCGTCTCACGCACCCCGGGCATCCGGGTCAGGACGTCGCCTAGGAAGGCGCGATAGGCATCCATGTCGCCGACCCTCGCCTTGAGCAGATAGTCGAACCCGCCCGCCACCATATGACATTCCAGAACCTCGGGCTGACCGCGAACCATGTCGGCGAAGGCTTCGAACTGGTCGCCGGTGGTCCGGTCCAGCAGCACTTCCACGAAGATCATGAGGCCGCGCCCGACCTTGGAGGGGTCGATCAATGCGGCATAGCCCGTGATGACCTGGCGCTCGCGCAGACGACGCACACGCTCGAAGCATGCGGCGGGCGACAGATTGCACCGCCGGGCCAGTTCCGCGTTGGATACGCGCCCGTCCACCTGAAGCACCTTCAGGATGCGGCGATCGACGGCGTCCAGATTTTCAACGGCCATAGGGGGTAAATTCCGAAGGATCGTCGCCCGAGGCCTCGATCATACGATGCACATTCGGGTGCGTCCGACATATAGGCAAGTTCATACAGGACAGGATGCTCGTTGACGCCATGCCGCCCCTCACCGCTTCTCCCGTCCCTTCGTTGACCCAGGACTGGGACACGCTGGACCACGGCAAGTTCGCCGACGAGCCGTCGACCGTTCGGGCCCTGCTGACCGCCTCTCCGCTGGACTCCGCCGCCCGGCGGGCCGTCGTGGACGAGGCCGTCCGCCTGGTCGAGCATGCGCGCAAGAGCCAGAAGAAGCAGGGGGTGGTGGAGAGCTTCCTGCAGGAATTCTCACTGGGCACCCGCGAAGGTCTGGCCCTGATGTGCCTGGCCGAAGCCCTGCTGCGCACGCCGGACGAGGACACGCGCGACCGGTTGATCGCCGAGAAGATCGGGTCGGCCGACTGGGCCTCGCACCTCGGCCAGTCCGACAGCCTGTTCGTCAACGCCTCGACCTGGGGGCTGATGCTGACGGGCAAGCTGGTCGACGCCGATGAACAGGCCAAGACCGACCTGCCGGGCTTCCTGACCCGCGTCGCCGGCCGTCTGGGCGAGCCGGTCATCCGTCAGGCCGTGGCTGCGGCCGTCCGCATCATGGGCGAGCAGTTCGTGGTCGGGCGCACCATCGAGGCGGCGCTGAAGCGGTCGAACCGCGAGGGCTGGCTGTGCAGTTTCGACATGCTGGGCGAGGGCGCCCGCACTGCCGCCGACGCCGAGCGCTACGAGAAAATCTACGCCGACGCGATCACCGCCGTGGGCAAGACCGCCAGGGGGCAGGGGCCGGAGGTCGGACACGGCGTCTCGGTCAAGCTGTCGGCCCTGTCGCCGCGCTATGAGGCCACGCACGAAGGCCGGGTCTGGGACGAGCTCTATCCGCGTATCAAGCGGCTGGCCCTGATCGCGGCCGAGGCGGACATCAACTTCACGATGGACGCCGAGGAGGCGGACCGGCTGGCCCTGTCGCTGAAGCTGCTGGACCGGCTGGCGAACGAGCCGGAACTGGGCGGCTGGAGGGGGCTGGGCCTCGCGGTGCAGGCCTATCAGAAGCGCGGACCCGAAGCGATCGCGCGGATCGCCGAGCTGGCGCGGACGTCGAAGCGGCGGCTGATGGTGCGGCTGGTCAAGGGCGCCTACTGGGACACCGAGATCAAACGGGCCCAGGTCATGGGGCGGACCGACTATCCGGTGTTCACCACCAAGGCGGCGACGGACCTGAACTATCTGGTCTGCGCCCAGGCCATGATCGACGCCGCGCCGCATCTGTATGCGCAGTTTGCGACCCACAACGCTCACTCGCTGGCCGCGGTGCATGACATGGCCAGGGAGGCCGGGGTCAAGATCGAGTACCAACGCCTGCACGGCATGGGCGAGGCCCTCTATGACGCCGCCGCCGAGACCTTCGGGCCGATGACCGTGCGCGCCTATGCTCCCGTCGGGGGTCACGAGGACCTGCTGCCCTATCTGGTTCGTCGCCTGCTGGAGAACGGGGCCAATTCGTCGTTCGTCCACGCCCTGCTGGACGAGCGGGTGCCGGCCTCGGCCGTCGCCGCCGACCCCATCGCCTCGGTCGAGGCCCACCCTGACCGCCACGCCAAGATCCCCACGCCCAAGGACATGTACATGGACCGCCAGAACTCGCTCGGCCGCGACTATTCGCAGAAGGTCGATCGCGAGCGTCACGCCGCCGCCCTGCAGAAGGTCGATGCGGAAAAGCTGACCTCCGGCCCCATCGTCGGCGGCAAGCTGATGGCCGGGACGAACGCCCAGGCCGTGACCAACCCCTATGACCGGTCGCAGGTGCTGGGCCATGTGTCGGAGGCTTCGACGCAGGACATCGACAACGCGGCCGATGCGGCGGCGAAAGCGCAGATCGTCTGGGATCGCTCGGGCGGATCGCGCCGGGCGCCGGTGCTGCGGGCCATGGCCGATGCGCTGGAAGCCGACATGGACCGGCTGGTGGCGCTGTTGAGCCGCGAGGCCGGCAAGACGCTCAACGACGGCGTGGCCGAGGTGCGCGAGGCCGCCGACTTCTGCCGCTACTACGCCATGCTGGCCGAGAAGGATTTCGGCGGGCCGCAGGTGCTGAACGGGCCGGTGGGCGAGACCAACCGGCTGGTCCTGCACGGACGCGGCGTCTTCGCCTGCATCAGCCCGTGGAACTTCCCGCTGGCCATCTTCACCGGCCAGATCGCGGCGGCGCTCGCGGCCGGGAACGCGGTGCTGGCCAAGCCGGCGGAACAGACGCCCCTGATCGCGGCCGAGGCCGTGCGGCTCTATCACAAGGCGGGGCTCAACCCGGACCTGCTGGCCCTCGTGCCCGGCCGTGGCGAGACGGTCGGCGCGACCCTCGTTTCGCATCCGGGGATCGACGGCGTCGCCTTCACCGGCGGCACGGACACGGCGGCGGCGATCAATCGCTCGATCGCGGCACGGCCGGGCGCCATCATCCCCTTCATCGCCGAGACGGGCGGGCTGAACGGCATGTTCGTGGACACCACGGCCCTGCGCGAACAGGTCATCGACGACGTGATCTCGTCCGCCTTCGGCTCGGCCGGTCAGCGCTGCTCGGCGTTGCGAGTGCTCTATGCGCCCAGGGAGTCGGCCGACAGCCTGATCGAAGGCCTGAAGGGCGCGCTGGCGGCCCAGGTGCTCGGTGATCCGTCCGATCCGGCTTCGGACATCGGCCCCGTGATCGACACCGAGAGCCGCAAGGCCCTGGAGGCCCATGTCGAGCGTCTGGGCAAGGATGCGAAGATCGTGGCCCGCGCCATGATGCCCGAGGGGTCGGAGCGCGGCGACCTGTTCGCCCCGACCATCGCCGAGATTCTGACCCCGGACTATCTCGAGCGGGAGGTCTTCGGCCCGATCCTGCACGTCTATCGCTATGATCCGAAAGACCTGAAGTCGGTGGCCAGCAGGCTGGCGGCGCGCGGCTATGGCCTGACCCTGGGCGTCCACTCAAGGATCGAGGCCTTCGCCGAGGAGGTCATCGAACTGGTTCCGGCGGGCAACGTCTACATCAACAGGGGCGTCACCGGCGCGGTGGTCGGGGTCCAGCCGTTCGGAGGCGAGGGCCTTTCCGGCACCGGTCCCAAGGCGGGCGGGCCGAACAGCCTGATCCGCTACGCGTCGGAAAAGGCCATCTCGAACAACATTTCGGCCCAGGGCGGAGACCCGGCGCTGCTGAACTTGTGATTGATGTCTCCTCCCCGACGCCGCTCGGCGATGGGGAGGAGGCGGGTTAACCAGGCCAGCCGCCCGCGCGGCTGAGGGCGCTGGGGGCGGGCCGGCCGATCTTCTCGCCGATCCAGCGGGCGGTCCCGATCAGGGCGTCGAGGTCGTAGCCGGTCGAATAGCCGGCGCGCTCCAGCATGTAGACGAGGTCCTCGGTGGCGACATTGCCCGTGGCGCCGGGGGCGAAGGGACAGCCGCCGATGCCGCCGACCGAGGCGTCCAGGACATCGACGCCCGCCTGCACCGCCGCATAGGCGTTGGCCACGCCGGTGTTGCGGGTGTCGTGGAAATGCAGGCGCAGGATGGCGTCCGGCGCGGCGGCCCGCGCCGCCTCGATCTTTCGTGTGACCGACCATGGATCGCCCGCGCCGATGGTGTCGGCCAGACCGATCTCGGCGACCCCGAGGGCGGCGATCTCGGCGACCAGATCGGCGACCTGTCCGACCGGGACCTCGCCGTCGAAGGGGCAGCCCCAGACACAGCTGAGGGTGGCCGAGAGGGCGGGAACGGGCGTGTCGGCGCCGTCCGAGTTGTGCCGCCGGGCGAGGATGTCGGTCAGCATGGCGACCTGATCGCGGACGGCCAGGCCCTGGTTCTTCAGGCCGAAGCCGTCGGTGACGGAGAGGGAGACGTTGACCTCGTCGACGCCGGTCCCGAGCGCGCGGTCATAGCCCTTGCCGTTGAGGACGAGGCCGATGCGGCTGCGACCCGGGGTCGGGGACAGGGCCGCCATGACGTCTTCCGCACCGGCCATCTGGGGCACCAGTCTCGGATGGACGAAGCTGACCGCCTCGATGCGACGGGCGCCGGCGGCCTCCAGGCGCAGAACCAGGTCGGCGCGGACGGACGGGTCGAGAATGGCCTTCTCGTTCTGGAGGCCGTCGCGGGGGCCGACCTCGACGATCTGTATCGGACGGAAACTCATCGGGGAGGGTCCTGACCCGTGGGTGCGCCCGGTGGCGCATAGACGGTGAGGCGGACATCGTCGCCGCTGGAATAGTTGTGACCGGTGACCACGCCGACCGCGCGGCCAGGCACGCCGGTCTGGGCCGTCGCCTGACGGAAGGCCTCGTCGTCGCCGGCCTCGACGATGGCTGGGCGGCCCTCGGCCAGGGCGCGGGCGGCGCCGGCGGCGTCGGTCAACTGGGTATCGCGACCGGTGACGAAGACGAAGCTGGGCTCATGGAAGGTGGTGATGGCGACGGGGCCGGGGGTCAGGCCCTGACGCGGCGACAGGCCGTTCTGCTCCAGCATGATCTCCAGCCGGGGCGCGATGGACAGGGGGCGCAGCTGGCGGAGGGTTCCGGCGAGGGCCGCATGGGCGACGATGCCGAAGCCCAGGGCGATCAGCACGCCGGTGACGGCCGCGCGATTGAGCAGCAGGAAGCCGCCGATCAGGGCCGCCATGACGGCGCAGACGACGGTGATCGTCGCCCAGGTCTGGGCCGTCGAGGTGCCGAAGGCGGTCAGGCCGTAGACGGTGATCCCGCTGACCAGAATGGCGGCGAAGACGGCGAGTCCGGCGCCGGTCCAGCGCGATGCGGTTCCGATCGGCCGGGTCAGGGCGGCGGCCATCAGCAGGGCGATCGCTCCGAAGGTGGGCAATGTGTAGTGCCACAGCTTGGTGGGGGCGATCTCGAAGATCAGCCAGCACGGGATCAGCCAGCAGACCAGGAAGCGGATCGCGGGCTCGGCGCGGCGGCTCCAGCCCGTCGACAGGGCGGCCGGCAGTATCAGGGTGGCGGGAAACAGCAGCAGGGGCGCCAGCACGGCGTACATGCCGGGGAAGCCGCCGTGGCTCTCGGCGACGCCGGTGACCTTGTTCCCCAGGTCGTTGCCGATGGCCTCGCGCCAGAAGCCGCCGTCGGTGGCGATGGTGATGGCGATGGCCCAGGGTCCGACCAGCAGGGCCAAGACCGGCAGTCCCCAACCCCAGCCCAGCTGCTTCAGCCAGGCCCACCGGCGGTCCCACAGGCACAGCATCAGCACGGCGGGCACGATGACCAGCAGGCTGATCGGCCCCTTGATCAGGATCGACAGACCCAACCCGACCCAGACCATCAGCTTCCAGGGTCGCTGCGAAGGATCGCCCTTGATCAGGGCGCCCGCCCGCGACGCCATGTAGAGCCGCCCGAGCCCCGCCATGGCGAGCGTCACCGAGCCGCACAGCATGGCGTCGGTCTTGGCGATCCCGGCCTCTGACGACAGCAGGAAGGTCGCGCCCAGCATGGCGCCGGCCAGGAAGCCCGCTCTCGCCCCGAACAAGGCTGTTCCAAGCCAGGCACAGGCCCAGGCGGCCAGCATGGCCCCCAGCAGCGACGGAATACGGTAGGGGGCGATGTCGCGGTTCTCGACCCTGGAGGTCAGGCCGACGGCCACGGCCTGCATCCAGTAGATACCGACCGGCTTCTTCCAGCGCGGCTCGTCCTGGAAGCGGATGTCGACGTAGTCGCCGCTCTCCAGCATCTGCGACGTCGCCTGGGCGTAGCGGCTTTCGTCCCGGTCCAGCGGCGGAAGGAGAAGCAGGCTGGGCAGGCCGGCGATCAGGGCGACGAGCGCCGCCAGCAGGGGGCCGCGCCAGCCGGCGACATATCGATCCAGGTTCGGGCGCGTCATGGGAGGTTCCTAACACGGCGATTGCGCTGGCGTCAGCCGTGGGCGAACCCGGGATTTGCGTCTAGAGAACCATGATGCAGAGCGCCGAGACTCCTCAGATCTCCATCGTCGTGCCGGTCCACAATGAGTCCGGCGCAGCCGGGCCGCTGGCGCGCGAGATCGCGGCGGCCTTCGGCGGGCGGGCGCACGAGATCATTTTCGTCGACGACGCCAGTCGCGATACGACCCTGGCCGAACTGAAGGCCCTGATGGCCGAACTGCCGACGCTGCGGGTGCTGGCCCACACGACCAATGCCGGTCAGAGCCGGGCGGTGCGGACGGGCGTGCTGGCCGCGCGGGCGCCGATCGTGGTCACCCTCGACGGTGACGGCCAGAACCCGCCCGAGGATGGGCCGAAACTCGCCGATGCCCTGATGGCCGCCCCGCCGCAGGTCGCCCTGGTCGGCGGCGTGCGCCAGAAGCGCCAGGACTCCGAGGCCAAGCTGTGGGCCTCGCGCTGGGCCAACCGGATCCGCAGGCGGCTGCTGGGCGATGACGCCGACGACACGGGCTGCGGCTTGAAGGCCTTCCGCCGCGATGTCTTCCTGCGGCTTCCCTATTTCGATCACGTGCACCGCTACCTGCCGGCGCTGGTGATCCGCGAGGGGTACGAGAACCGGTACCTGCCGATCGGCCACCGCCACCGCGAGACGGGGCAGTCAAAATATACGAACTGGGGGCGGCTGAAGGCCTCGTTCTCGGACCTTCTGGGCGTGATGTGGCTGAAGAGCCGGTCGCGCAGGCCCGGGGCCATCAGCGAGTTCTAGCGCGCAGGCAGCGAGTCGCCGCATGGTGAGCGAGAGCGCCCCAAAGAGGCGACAGCCGTAGCGGTTTGGAGCGAACGGGAGTATCCGTGGTTAACAAGCTGCGCCGTTCCAACACGAGACACAGACCATGCTGATCGCACTGCCCCTGCTGGTCATTCCGGTGATCCTGTACAACATCGTCGTGCTGTCCGGACTGGGCGGCGGCGGTCTGGCGGCGGCGGACGAAGCGTTGCGCCAGTCGCTGTTTTCGATCCCGATGGCCTCGGGCGCGAGCTGGAATGTCGGCATCGGCGACCTGATCCTGTTCCTGTCGCTGATCCTTCTGTTCTTCGAACTGCTGAAGTCGACGTCGAGCCAGAAGGTGGCGATCGTCAATCACGCCCTGTCGATGATCCTGTTCGTCATCTGCCTGGTCGAGTTCCTGCTGGTGCGCGGGTTCGCGACCTCGACCTTCTTCCTGATCGTGACCATGGTCATGCTGGACGTGCTCGCCGGGTTCATCGTGACCATCATCTCGGCCCGCAAGGACCTGGATTTCGGGGCAGGCGCCTGATCCCCGGGGCCTAACCCTGGCGGAAAACCGCTGACACTTTTCCGGGTCAGGCCCTAGATCAGGGCGGCGAAGATCAGCGAGACGACGATCACGTCGAAGGTCTTGGCGGCGAAGGCGAGGGTCATGGCGGCGTCCGAAGGCGAGAGTTCGCGTCGGTCGCTGCAAGCCTCGGGCCAGCTCAGAGTTCGGTCTTCTTGATCAGTCCGGCGGGGGGACGACGGTCCTTGTCGCCTGAATATTCCGCCCCGAGGTAGCTGGCGCGGGCCGCATCCATCACCGGCGGACCCCCTTTGAGGCCTTTGCGCTGACCGGTCTGGCCCATCATCTGTGCGGCGAAGGCGGCCGCCGGATCCAGGGGGTTGGTGTCGGCGGGCGTGGTCGACGCGGCAGGGCTTGCCGGGTCAGGGATCTCATCGACGACCTTGCCGACCGGAACCAGCTCGCGGCTGGATGAGGCGGCGCGGCGTTCGGCCTCGCGCCGCTGGGCCGCGCGACGGTCGCGGCCCTCGACCGGTCCGACAGGGCGGACGCCGTCGGTCACGGCTTGCCAGAGCCTTGGGCGGAGCCTGCGATGCGGTCGATCTGGGCGCGCATCTCGTCCATCTGGCGGCGCATCTCGTCCATGGCGGAGTCCGCCGAAGGCTGCGCCGCAGGGGCGGCCTGGGCCGGAGTCTCGCCGTCTGTGCGGCCGTAGGCGAAGGGCGGGAACATCTTCATGGCGTTCTGGAACATGGCCATGTTCTGCTTGACCGCCGACTCCATCAGGCCGCCGGTCATCAGGCCGACCGCCGGCGTGGCGCCGAAGGTCTTGGTCACCTGTTCTCGGAACTGCTCCTGCTGACGCGAGAAATTCTCCAGCGACATCTCGAGATAGGAGGGCAGGACGCCTTCCATCTGACCGCCGTAGAAGCCGATCAGCTGACGCAGGAACTGGACGGGCAGCAGCGCCTGGCCCCGGCTTTCTTCCTCGAAGATGATCTGGGTCAGGATCTGACGGGTTAGCTCCTCATTGGTCTTGGCGTCGAAGACGACGAAATCGACGCCTTCGCGGACCATCTTGGCGAGGTCCTCAAGCGTGACGTAGGTCGAGGTCGAGGTGTTGTAGAGCCTGCGGTTGGCGTATTTCTTGATGACCACCGGCTCGCCGTTTCTGGCGCTGTCCTTGGTCTTCCCGCCCTGGGTTGTGCTGTCGGCCACTGGAGTGTCCTTGTTGGCGTCTTTTGCTGGGTCGCGAGATCGAACCGGAAAAGTCTTCAACCTTTCCTGATCTCACTCCGTGCGCCCGTTATCCCGCACTGCGATGCAACGCGCCAGTGGGCATGTGACCGTTCCATGTCAGCCGAGGTTGGGCGCCAGGACGACGCCGACCAGGACCGCCGCCCAGTGGACGCCCGCACCCGCCACCACGAACCCGTGCCAGATGGCCCGGCGGTACTTCAGCTTGGGCGAGATGAAGAAGAAGACCCCGGCCGTGTAGATCAGCCCGCCGAGCACCAGCAGGCCGAGCGCGATGGGGTGGACGGTGTCGATCATCGGCTTCAGCGCGATCACCGCCAGCCAGCCAAACAGGACATAGACCCCGCTCCAGAAGGCGTCGGAGATGCGCGGCGCCACCAGCTTGGCCGCCACGCCCGCGAAGGCGATGGTCCAGACCACGAGGGTGAAGCCGATGGCCCACCAGCCCTCGAACCTCTGGGTCGTGAAGGGGGTGTAGGAGCCCGCGATCATCAGGAAGATGGCGGCCTCGTCCAGACGGCGCAGCACCGGCCGGGCGGCGCAGGGACGGGTCAGGTTGTAGATCGTCGAACAGGTCAGCATGGCGATCAGGCACAGGGCGTAGATCGCCGTGGCGAAGACCGCGCCGAAGCCGGCGTAGAAGGCCGACAGGATCGCCAGGGCGATGCCGCCGACGGCCGCCAGGGTCAGGCCGACGACATGGACCACCAGATCGGCGGTGTGTTCGGACCGCGACTGATAGTGCTCCTCCAGATCGATCTGATCCGGCGTGCATATGCGTCGGGCGTGGCGCTTGAGAAGAGTCAGCATCGTCCCACCTAAGTCGGCGTTGAGCCAATCGTTCCGAGGAATATGGGGCGGGCCCATGACTATCGCCTGAACGGCGAAGCGGCGCGTGACGAAACCGCGCGGATGCGGCAGAAACACCACGCAAGGTTTCGAGGAGCCTAAGGGGCGGTCGCCCTGTTGAGACTCCAGCAAGGATAAATTCATGAGCGCCGCCATCGAAGTCGTCATCGTCTCTGCCGCCCGCACGCCGGTCGGTTCCTTCCTGGGCGGACTGTCCAGCCTGCCGGCTTCGAAGCTGGGCGAGATCGCGATCAAGGCGGCGCTTGAGCGGGCAAGGGTTTCCCCGGCCGATGTCGACGAGGTCATCCTGGGCCATGTGCTGCAGGCCGCGGCCGGTCAGGGGCCCGCAAGACAGGCCTCTATGGGGGCGGGCATCCCGCAGGAAACCCCGGCCTGGAGCCTGAACCAGATCTGCGGCTCGGGCCTGCGGGCCGTGGCCCTGGGCTATCAGCAGATCGCCCTGGGCGATGCGAAGATCATCGTCGCCGGCGGTCAGGAGAGCATGAGCCAGGCGCCGCACGCCCAGCACCTGCGCACCGGCCACAAGATGGGGGACCTCGCCTTCACCGACACCATGATCAAGGACGGGCTGTGGGACGCCTTCAACGGCTATCACATGGGCCAGACGGCCGAGAACGTCGCCGAGACGTTCCAGATCAGCCGCGCCGCCCAGGATGAATTCGCCCTGGCCAGCCAGCACAAGGCCGAGGCGGCGCAGACGGCGGGCAAGTTCGACGAGGAGATCGTTCCGGTCGTGATCCCCGGCCGCAAGGGCGACGTCACCGTCGACAAGGACGAATACATCCGTCACGGCGCGACCCTGGAATCCATGGAGAAGCTGAAGCCCGCCTTCAGCAAGGAAGGGTCGGTGACCGCGGCCAACGCCTCGGGCCTCAACGACGGCGCGGCGGCCCTGGTGCTGATGTCGGCCGATGAGGCGAAGGCGCGCGGGCTGGAGCCGCTGGCGACCATCCGCTCGTGGGCCTCGGCGGGCGTCGATCCGGCGATCATGGGCACGGGTCCGATCCCGGCCTCGAGGAAGGCGCTGGAGAAGGCGGGCTGGACCGTCGCCGATCTGGATCGCGTCGAGTCGAACGAGGCCTTCGCCGCCCAGAGCCTGTGCGTGCTGAAGGAACTGGGGCTGGACCCGGCCAAGGTGAACGTCAACGGCGGCGCCATCGCCATCGGCCACCCGATCGGGGCGTCCGGCGCGCGCATCCTGACGACCCTGTTGCACGAGCTGAAGCGTTCGGGCGGCAAGAAGGGCTTGGCGACGCTCTGCATCGGCGGCGGCATGGGCGTGGCCCTGTGCGTGGAGCGGGTCTGACGGGTTTCCGGACTCCAAAACACCGTCCGAAGCGTTCGGAGCGTCCGAAGCGTCCGGAATCGTGTTGGGCGCGCGACTCCAGAATAGACTCGACAGAGTCGACAGGGTCGCGCCGCTGGTTGGGGAGGTCCCGGACATCGGGACAGTGTGCGCCCGTTTCCAGGGGTGATTGATAAAAGGCGTTTCGTTAGAGCCGGACGTTGAAATCGCAGGCGGATTCGGACGATCCGTTGATGGGTATGACCTGATTTCCTTCTCCCCTTGCGGGAGAAGGTGGCAGCCGAAGGCTGACGGATGAGGGGTCACGCCGGCGGCTCGAATGATGACGAGCAAGGCTCATCGGCCAGAGCTCGGCGTCACCCCTCACCCGATCGCGCAAGGACGACGGCTGCGCCGCCGTGCGCGATCTCCCTCTCCCGCAAGGGGGAGAGGGATCACCGGAGAGGAGACTTCACGCAGCCCACGGTCTATTCACCGCCCGATGACCACATCGATCCTCTACGGCCGCCCCCCGCTGGTGTTCGATCCGCCGGGCGCGGCGACCCAGACCTCTCCCCTGATCCCCGGATCGACCGCGCTGGAAAGCCTGGCCGACGGCTCCGTCGAAACGGCCATGGTCTATGCGCCGCCGGGCGTGCTGGAGCGGCGCTATGCGCTGGCGCAGGCGCTGAGGGCGTTGCAGGTCGGCGGGCGGCTGGATGTCATGGCGGCCAAGGACAAGGGCGGCTCGCGGTTGAAGAAGGAGCTCGAGGCGTTCGGGCTGGAGGTCGGAGAGACGGCCAAGGCGCACCATCGGCGCTGCCTGGTGATCAAGACGGGAAGCGAGACCGGGCTGGACGCGGCGATCGCGGCGGGCGCGATGCAGGCCGTCGAGGGGCTGGAGGCCTGGTCGCAGCCAGGCGTATTCGCCTGGGACCGGATCGACGCGGGCTCGGCGCAACTGGCTGCACATATGCCGGCGCTGAAGGGCGCCGGAGCCGATCTGGGCTGCGGCTATGGAGCGCTGGCGACGGTGGTCCTTCGGTCGGAGGCGGTGACGTCGCTGCGGTTGATCGATCTGGATCGGCGGGCGGTCGATGCGGCGCGAAAGAATGTCGAGGACGCGCGGGCGTCGTTCGAATGGGCCGATGTGCGGACGCTGGAGGCGGCGGGCGATCTGGACTTCATCGTCTCCAATCCGCCTTTCCATGACGGCGGGTCCGAGGACCGGCGGCTGGGACAGGCCTTCATCAAGAAGGCCGCCGAGATGCTGAAGAAGGGTGGGGGGCTTTGGCTCGTCGGCAATCGGCACCTGCCTTATGAGGCCGATCTGAACGCGGCGTTCAAGCGGGTGACGCCGGCGGGCGACGGCGGCGGCTACAAGCTGTTCGAAGCCACGAAATGAAGACACCCACCGCCCGCGTCGACAAGCTTCTGGGATCCATGGGCTACGGCTCGCGGAGCGAGATCGCGCGGCTGGGCAAGGTCGGGGGGATCGTGCTGGACGGGGTTGATCTGACGGATGTGTCGAAGCGGATCGCGGTGACCGCGGACCTGCCGGGGCGGATGCAGATCGACGGACGGCCGCTGGACCCGCCGACAGGACTGGTGCTGATCCTCAACAAGCCCCTGGGCATGACCTGTTCGCACAAGGAGGACGGGGCCCTGGTCTATGACGTCCTGCCCGAGCGGTGGCGGCGGCGCGATCCGGCCATCTCGACCATCGGGCGGCTGGACAAGGAAACGTCGGGGCTGTTGCTGCTGACCGATGACGGCGACCTGCTGCACCGGGTGATCTCGCCGAAACGCCATGTGGCCAAGGTTTATCGCGCGACCCTGGCGCGGCCGCTGGCAGGGACGGAGGCGGCGCTGTTCGAGGCCGGCGGACTGGTGCTGGAAGGCGAGGACAAGCCGCTGGCGCCCGCGTCTCTGGAGGTGATCTCGCCGACCGAAGCGCGGCTGTCGGTCACCGAGGGCCGCTATCACATGGTCCGCCGGATGTTCGCGGCTGCGGGCAATCATGTCGAGGCGCTGCACCGGGAAAGGATGGGTCAGCTGGCCTTGCCGGAGGATCTGGCGCCGGGCGAATGGCGGCTAGCGACGCAGGCCGAGATCGACAGTCTGTTCGCCTGACCTTGACCCGGTCGATCGCGAAGGTCACCAGCGGCGCATGACCGGTGTGAAGATCTGCGGCCTGACGACGCCCGAGACGCTGGACGTCGCGCTGGATCACGGGGCGGCGTTCGTGGGGGCGGTGATGTTCGCCCGCAGTCCCCGCAACATCTCGCCAGAGGCCGCGCGGCCGCTGTTCGAGCGGGCGCGCGGACGGGCCGGGATCGTGGCGGTGACCGTGGATGCGGACGACGATCTGCTGAGCCGGATCGGGGCGCATCTGAGGCCCGACTTCGTGCAGCTGCACGGGCGCGAGACGGTGGCGCGGGCGCACGCGGTGCGGACCCTGACCGGGGCGGGGATCATCAAGGTGCTGTCGGTGTCGACGGCTGAAGACCTCGATGCGGCGAAAGACTGGGAGGCTCACGTCGAGCATCTGATGTTCGACGCGAAGCCGCCGGAGGGCTCGGTTCTGCCCGGCGGGGTCGGGGCCACGTTCGACTGGGCGATGCTGGGCGGGCGGACGTTCAGGAAGCCGTGGTTCCTGGCGGGCGGGCTGACGCCGGGGAATGCGGCCGAGGCTGCGGCGATCAGCAGCGCCCCCCTGCTGGACGTGTCCTCTGGCGTCGAAAGCGCGCCGGGTGTTAAGGACGCGGCCCGGATCGCGGCCTTCCTGAAGGCCGTCGTCTGAACCCTCCGCCCGGCCGTATTTCGGGCGTAAGCCTGCGTGAAAGCTGACCCGTGAACGCCATCATCCCCAACGAATACGCCATGCCCGACGCGGAGGGCCGTTTCGGCCCCTATGGCGGACGGTTCGTGGCCGAGACGCTCATGCCGCTCGTGCTGGAGCTGAACCAGGCCTATGAGGCCTGCAAGGCCGACCCGACCTACCAGGCCGAGCTGGACGACTTCCTGACCCACTATGTGGGCCGGCCCAGCCCGCTGTATTTCGCCGAGCGCCTGACCGCGCATCACGGCGGGGCGGACATCTGGTTCAAGCGCGACGAGCTGAATCACACGGGTGCGCACAAGATCAACAACTGCATGGGCCAGATTCTGCTGGCCATGCGGATGGGCAAGAAGCGGATCATCGCCGAGACCGGCGCCGGCCAGCACGGTGTGGCGACGGCGACCGTCTGCGCCCGCTTCGGGCTGCAATGCGTGGTCTATATGGGCGCGGCGGATGTCCAGCGGCAGTCGCCCAACGTCTTCCGCATGAAGCTGCTGGGGGCCGAGGTCATCCCCGTCACCTCGGGTCGCGGCACGCTGAAGGACGCCATGAATGAGGCGATGCGCGACTGGGTCACCAATGTCGAGGACACCTATTATCTGATCGGCACGGCGGCCGGGCCCCATCCCTATCCGGCCATGGTGCGCGACTTCCAGAGCGTGATCGGCAAGGAGACCAAGGTCCAGATGCAGGCGCGCCGCGGCAAGCTGCCCGATGCCTGTGTGGCGGCGATCGGCGGCGGATCGAACGCCATCGGCCTGTTCCACCCCTTCATCGAGGACGCCGGCGTTCGCCTGATCGGCATCGAGGCGGCCGGACGGGGTCTGGACGGACCCGACCACGCGGCCTCGCTGCAGGGCGGACGGCCGGGGGTGCTGCACGGCAACCGGACCTATCTGCTGCAGGACGACGACGGCCAGATCCTGGAAGGCCATTCCATCTCGGCGGGCCTCGACTATCCGGGCATCGGGCCGGAGCACGCCTGGCTGAAGGATATCGGCCGGGCCGAGTATCGCGCCGCCACGGACGTCGAGGCGCTGGAAGCCTTCCAGCTGTGTTCGAAGCTGGAGGGCATCATTCCGGCGCTGGAGCCGGCCCACGCCCTGGCCCGGATCGGTGAGATCGCCAACGAGGTCGGCAAGGGCGGCGACGTGGTGCTGAACATGTGCGGGCGGGGCGACAAGGACATCTTCGCCGTGGCGAAGCATCTGGGCGTGGAGTTGTGACGATGAAGACGATGATGATCACGGCCGTCCTGGCCCTGGCGCCGGCCGCGGCCATGGCCCAGGCGACGGGTATCGGCCAGCCGATCGAGGCTCCGGTCCTGCCGGGCGCGGTCCTCGATGCGGCCTGCGGCAACCTCTACGACATGGCCGGCAAGGCGTTCTGCGTCACCGCGCCCCTGGCCTCGATCGGAGCGCTGGCCGATGCCTATGTCGCCCATTTCGAAAGCCAGGGCTGGATCGCCGCCGGCGGTGACGACAACCGTGTGGTGTTCATCAAACGCAAGGACGCCGGCGGCTGCGACGGCATGCAGCTGCAGGCCTTCTACGATCCCAACCGTCCGGCCGGACCGGAAGTGCCGGGCTACATCGCCATGGCCACCGTTCCCGGCGACGTCTGCGCCGCCGCCGCCGCCGCGCCCGCCCAATGACGACCGCCCGCATCGACGCGCGCTTCGCCGCGCTGAAGGCCGAGGGCCGGGCCGGTTTCGTGGCCTATGTCATGGCCGGCGATCCCACCCGCGATGAGGCGCTGGAGATCCTGCGCGGCCTGCCCGCCGCCGGGGCCGACATTATTGAACTGGGCTTCCCGTTCAGCGATCCGATGGCCGAGGGGCCGCCGATCCAGCGCGCCGCGCTGCGCGGCCTGAAGGCCGGGCTGACGCTGAAGGGCACGCTCGATCTCGCCGCCGCCTTCCGTCAGGGCGATGCCGACACGCCCCTGATCCTGATGGGCTATCTCAACCCGATCGAGAGCTATGGCTACGAGGCCTTCGCGCGCGATGCGGCGGCCTCAGGGGTGGACGGCTGCATCGTCGTCGATTGCCCGCCGGAAGAGGCCGATCCGTTGACCGACGCGCTCGATGCGGCGTCCCTGTCGCTGATCCGTCTGGCCACGCCGACGTCGGACGACGCGCGGCTGGAGCTCATCGCGCGGCGGACCTCGGGCTTCGTCTATTACGTCTCGGTCGCGGGTGTGACCGGGGTGAAGGAGGCGCAATCCGCCTCGGTCGCCCCGGCCGTCGAGCGCGTGCGCAAGGCCTCGGGCCTGCCGGTCGCGGTCGGGTTCGGGGTCAAGACGCCGGAACGGGCGGCCGAGATCGCGCGCGTCGCCGACGCCGTGGTCGCAGGCTCCGTCCTGGTCGACGAGGTCGCGGCGGCGCTGGAAGCGAACGAGCCGGCGGCGCCCCGCGTTCTGTCGAAGGTGAAGGCGCTCGCCGACGCCGTGCGCGGTGCGCGCGTGAGCGAAACCGTCTAGAGACAACGAATGGCCGACAAGATCCCTCCCAAAGCTCCCCAGGAAAAGCGCGGCGGCTGGCTCAGCCGGTTCGCCCCTGGCGTTCGCAAGATCGTCAGCCGGCGCGAGACGCCGGACAATCTGTGGGTCAAGGATCCTGACAGCGGCGAGATGCTGTACCGCTCCGACCTGGAGGCCGCCCTGTGGGTGACGCCGTCCGGCCGGCACATGCGCATCAACGCGACCCAGCGGCTGGGCTACACCTTCGACGACGGCGAGTATGAGGCGATCTCTTCGCCCGACGTGGTCGAGGATCCGCTGAAGTTCTCGGATGGCAAACCCTATCGCGAGCGGCTGATCGCGGCGCGCAAGGCCACCGGAACCAAGGACGCCATGTCCATCGGCTTCGGCGAGATCGCCGGCACGCCGGCCGTGGCGGTGGTCCAGGACTTCGCCTTCATGGGCGGTTCGCTGGGCATGGCGGCCGGTGAAGGCTTCATCGCCGCCGCCCGGGCCGCGATCGAGCGCGGCGTGCCCCTGGTCTGTTTCACCGCCGCCGGCGGCGCGCGGATGCAGGAGGGCGCGCTGAGCCTGATGCAGATGGCCCGCACCACCCTGGCCGTTCAGGAACTGAAGGACGCCCAGCTTCCCTACATCGTGGTCCTGACCGACCCGACGACCGGCGGGGTCACGGCCAGCTATGCGATGCTGGGCGACATCCACCTGGCCGAGCCGGGCGCCCTGATCGGCTTCGCGGGACCGCGCGTGATCGAGACCACCATCCGCGAGAAGCTGCCGCCCGGGTTCCAGCGGTCCGAATATCTGCAGGAAAAGGGCATGGTCGACCGCGTTGTCGCCCGCGCCGACCTGCCGGAGACCCTGGGCAAGCTGCTGTCGATGCTGATGGGCGGACGGCGTCAGGCGGCCTGACGGCTACTCCCGGGCGGACGTCCGGTCGTGGATCATGATGCCGGAGATGACGCCAGCCTGCGCTGAGGCTGACCTGTTGCCCGGCCGCGAGCTATAGAGCGCTTGCAGGTAGGACCGGTCCCATTCCGAAAGGCCGTCCGCGCCCGGATCATCGAACAGGTTCAGGACAGTGTCGTAGCCATTGGTGTCCGCGAGGGGATCGATCTGCGCCAGACCGACGAAGGCCAGATAGTCGCCCAGCGATGCTGCAGAGGCGTCAGCCACCTGATCGACGTCAACGATGATGATCGTCTTGTACAGAGCATCCTCGATCGCCGTGACCAGCCGCGACCCGGTCGTCGACTGGATGATCGGTGCGGCAAGCGGACAGTCCTCCCAGTTGCTGCACTCGATCGCCTTGGCGATGTGCGGCGGAAGAGGGCCGCTGTGCGCCTCTCCCGGCATGCGGATCGCGCGTTCGCCGGTGACGGCGTTTACGGGAATACTCATCTGCCACCACCGCACGGGGCGGTCGGACGTCTGGAAATCGCGCAGGGGCGCCGCGCCGCGCTCGATGCCGCCGACGCCGGCGTCGAACAGCGACCGGTCTGCGGCCACCATCGACTGGGCCAGGGTCGGAGCATCGGTGGTGAAGATGACGACCAGATTGGGGTCACAGCCGGGTTCGCCGACGTCGAGGTCGAGATCGAGGGCGGCGCCGGCGATACGGTCGAGAATCTGCTGTGCCGCCTCCCGTTCCAGATTAACCGTGCCGGCGCAGACGGGCTGACGCCACCGGGCCAGGCCGCGGCCCCGAGGCGGCGCGGCGACCTGACGGACGAAGTTTCGAACGGCCTCCTCGGTCGGGCGGCCGGTTACAGTGACATCGGGAACCCGGGTCCCCTGATCCTGCTGGCGCAGGGTCAGGTCCGGCGCGGCCGTGAGCAGCAGCAGCGCGGAGGCGAGGGCGGCGATCGGCATTGGAAAGCTCTCCCGTTTCAACCGGAGGGTAACTGACGAAACGTCAATCGCCTAGGCTGTAGGGTCACGACATTTTCTCGGCCCGCCTTCGGGCGTAAGGACGGGAGATGGATCCTGTCTCCGAACGCCTGCGCCTGCGCCACCCCCAGAAGATCGACCTGTCGCTGGACCGGATGCGGACGCTGTGCGCCGTGCTGGGCAATCCGCAGGATCGCCTGCCGCCGGTGATCCATGTGGCCGGGACCAACGGCAAGGGATCGACCATCGCCTTCATCCGCGCCATGGCCGAGGCGGCCGGGCTGAAGGTCCATGTCTACACCTCGCCGCATCTGGTCCGGTTCAACGAGCGCATCCGGCTGGCGGGGGAGCTGATCTCGGACGAGGCGCTGTCGGCGATCCTGGACCGGATCGAGGCCGTGCAGGGCGTCGAGGCCACGGTGTTCGAGAGCACAACCGCCGCAGCCTTCGTCGCCATGGCGGAGACGCTCGCCGACCTGTGCATCGTCGAAGTGGGCCTGGGCGGGAGGCTTGACGCGACCAATGTCATCGAGCGGCCGCTGCTGAGCGTCATCGCGCCGGTCGATCTGGACCACGCCGAGTTCCTCGGCACGCGGATCGAGAGCGTGGCGGGCGAGAAGGCGGGAATCCTGAAGGCCGGGGCGCGCGGGGTCGTGGCGCGGCAGTCGGAGGCGGCGATGGCGGTGATCGAGGCGCGGGCGATGGCCGCCCATGCGCCGCTGACGGTCATGGGGGTGGACTTCGACGCCTGGGACGAGCGCGGCGGCATGGTGTTCCAGGACCAGGACCAGTTCTTCGACCTGCCGGCGCCAGGGCTGAAGGGGCCGCACCAGATCGCCAATGCGGGGCTGGCCGTGGCCGTGGCGCTGGAGCTGGACCTGCCGGCGGAGGCCATCGCGCGAGGCGTCGCCGAGGCGACATGGCCGGCGCGGATGCAGCGTGTATCGTCCGGTCCCTATGGCGAAATGGCCCAGGCGGCGGAGGCCGAGCTGTGGCTGGACGGAGGGCATAATCCGCATGCGGGGCGGGCTCTGGCCGAGGCTATCGGGGAGAGACAGAGGAAGGCGCCGCGTCCGTTGGCCCTGATCGTCGGCATGCTGGCCAACAAGGACCACGGCGGATTCTTCGAGGCCTTGAAGGACACCGGGGCGCACGTCTTCACCGTCGGCTTCGAAGGCGCGGCGGCGGATCCGGCGGCGCTGGCGGCCGTGGCGCGCGGGCATGGTCTGGGGGCGCAGAGTTCGTCGTCGGTGGACGCCGCGCTGAGCCGCGCGCTGAGGCTCGGCG
The DNA here is from genome assembly GCF_002280785.1 of Brevundimonas subvibrioides. Classification (GTDB taxonomy): domain Bacteria; phylum Pseudomonadota; class Alphaproteobacteria; order Caulobacterales; family Caulobacteraceae; genus Brevundimonas; species Brevundimonas subvibrioides_B. The sequence continues at coordinate 23,236 of NZ_NCEQ01000015.1, read as the reverse complement.
CCGGGCGGGTGGTGATCTGCGGCTCGCTGTATCTCGCCGGCGAGGTGCTGGGGGCGGCGAAGGAGACGTGGCCGACCTGAGGTGTCCTTCTCCCCTTGGGGGAGAAGGTGGCCCGCAGGGCCGGATGAGGGGGCTGGCGCCGTTCTCCTCGCGTGCAGGATCAACGAGGCGGACAGAGACCCCTCATCCGACTTCGCTTCGCTCAGCCACCTTCTCCCCCAAGGGGAGAAGGGAAGTCATTTCGCGCGCAACCCCGTGATGGTCCGATTGGGCGCGATGTCCTCGGCCGAGGTGATCAGATGGACCAGGGCGGGGCGGTCCCTGGCGGCGTCGCGGGCGGCCTGGAGCGCGGCGGGGAAGGCCTCGGTGCTCTCGCAGCGGATCCCGAACGCGCCGAAGGCCTCGGCGTATCTGACGAAGTCGGGGTTCTTCAGGTCGGTGGCCATAACCCGGCCGGGATAGTGGCCCTCCTGGTGCATGCGGATGGTGCCGAAGGTCCCGTTGTCGACGACGATGACGACGACCTTGATGCCGAACTGGACGGCGGTGGCCATCTCCTGGCCGGTCATCAGGAACTCGCCGTCGCCGGCGACGCAGATGACCTCGCGGTCGGGATGCAGGGACTTGGCGGCGATGGCGGCCGGGTAGCCGTAGCCCATGGCGCCCGAGGTCGGGCCCAGCTGGGTGCGACAGGCGCGGTGGCGATAGAAGCGATGCAGCCAGGCGGCGAAGTTGCCGGCGCCGTTGGTGACCACGGCGCTCGGCGGCAGAACCTCGCCGAGGTGGGCCATGCACTCCGACATATTGACCGCCCCGGTGACCGGCACGGGAGTCGAGAAGGCCTGATAGTGGTCGTGGGCGGCCCTGGCCTGATCATGCCAGGTGCGGCCGGGTTCGAGCGTGGCGAGGGCGTGGGCGGCGAGGCTGTTGTCGGCGCTGGCGCTGGTCAGGGGCGTCCAGACGCGGCCGAGCTCCTCCGGGCCGGGATGGATATGGACCAGCCGGTCGGCCGTGTGGTCGCGGGTGAACAGGGTGTAGCCCTGGGTCGGGTTTTCGCCGAGCCGGGCGCCGAGGGCGATCAGCAGGTCGGCGTCCCTGGCCCGCTTCATCAGCTCGGGATTGCAGCCGAGGCCGAGGTCGCCGGCGTAGTTGGTGCGGTCGTTCGACAGGATGTCCTTTCGGCGGAACGACAGGGCGACGGGCAGACCGAGACGCTCGGACCAGTCGCCGATGGCGGCGGCGGCCTCGTCGGTCCAGCCGGAGCCGCCGAGGACCAGCAGGGGCCGTTCGGCCTTCGACAGACGGTCGCCGAGGTCGGCGAGGAAGGCAGGGTCGAGGCCGCCCCTGGCCGGAGTCACGGCGCGGATCGGGGCCGGACCGCCGGGTTCGTGCAGGATGTCCTCGGGCAGGGCGATAACGACCGGACCCATCCGGCCCTGAAGCGCCGTGGCGAAGGCGCGTTCGACGATCTCGACGGTGCGCTCCGGGCTCTCCAGCTCGGTCGCCCATTTGGCGAGGCCGCCGAAGACTTCGCGGTAATCGACTTCCTGGAAGGCGCCGCGGCCGCGGTCGGTGAGGGCGATCTGGCCGACGAACAGGATCATCGGGGTCGAGTCCTGATGCGCCGTGTGCACGCCGATGGAGGCGTGGGTCGCGCCGGGACCGCGCGTGACCATGCAGACGCCGGGGCGGCCGGTCAGCTTGCCGTAGGCCTCGGCCATGTTGGCGGCGCCGGCCTCGTGGCGGCAGGTGATGACCTCGATCTCCGGGTGGTCGACCAGGGCGTCGAGCACGGCCAGATAGCTTTCGCCCGGCACGCAGAAGACCCGTGTGACGCCGTTGACGGCGAGGGTCTCGACGAGGCGGCGGGCGGCGGTTCCGGGGGCTTGCGTCATCCTTGCGAACTAGCAGATCGACCCATGGCTTGGCGACCTCGAGCGCTTCACCATGGGCATGCAACCTCGGGCCAGGCTCGGCGTTATCGGAGCTTCACCATTGGGGAACTCCACCATGAAGAAGATCATCACCCTGTCGCTGGTCGCCGCCGCCCTCGCCGTGTCGGCCTGCAACACCATCTCGGGCGTCGGCCGCGACGTGCAGGCCGCCGGTTCGGCCGTCAGCACCGGCGCCGAAGAAGCCAAGAACTAAAGGCCTTCGCTGCGGCGAAGACTGGAAGAGCCCGTCGCGCTGCGGCGGGCTTTTCGCTGTCCGGTGGTCAGTAGGCGAAGTCGCGGTAGATGCGGTCGACGTCGCCCTTCCACTCGCCGTGATACAGGTCGAGCATCCGTTCGGCGGGGGTGACGCCGGTGTCGGCAATGTCTTCCAGTTCCGACAGATAGCCGCGCTCATCGACCATGCCGCCGGAGAATCTGGCGCGGTTCTTCAGGCCCTGGCGGGCGATGGCGACCATGTCGACGGCGATGTCACGAACCGAGCGCCCGGCGACCTCGGCGCGCAGGCCGAGCCGGGTCACGTCGCGACGCAGACGCTCGTGGTCCTCGATGTCCCAGTCCTTGCACAGGTCCCAGGCGGCAGCGAGCGAGGGGGCGTCGTAGAAGATGCCGGTCCACAGGGCGGGCAGGGCGCAGATCCGGCTCCACGGGCCGCCGTCCGAGCCGCGCATCTCCAGATATTGTTTCAGGCGGACTTCCGGGAACAGGGTGGTCAGGTGGTCGGCCCAGTCCTTCATCGTCGGCAACTCGCCGGGCAGGGCGGGCAATTTTCCATCCATGAAATCGCGGAACGACTGGCCCGAGGCGTCGACATAGGTCTCGCCGCGCTTGGCGAAATACATCGGCACATCGAGGGCGTAGTTGGCATAGGTCTCGAAGCCGAAACCGTCCTTGAAGACGAAATCCAGCATGCCTGTGCGGTCGGGATCGGTGTCGGTCCAGACGTTGGCGCGGGCCGAAAGGAAGCCGTTCGGTCGCCCCTCGGTGAACGGACTACAGGCGAACAGGGCGGTGCCGATGGGCTGGAGCGCCAGGGAGGTGCGGAACTTCGCCACCATGTCGGCCTCTGACCCGAAGTCGAGATTGGCCTGGATGGTGCAGGTGCGCAGCATCATGTCGAGGCCGAGATCGCCCTTCTTCGGCATATAGGCGCGCATGATGTCGTAGCGGCCCTTGGGCATCACGGGCACGTCCTCGCGCCGCCATTTCGGGTCGAAACCGGCGCCGAGGAAGCCGAGGTTCAGCTCGTCGGCGACCATCTTCACCTCCATCAGGTGCTGGCCGGTCTCGGAGCAGATGTCGTGGATGGTCTGGAGCGGGGCGCCCGACAGTTCGAACTGGCCGCCAGGCTCCAGGCTGATCGAGGCGGCATAGCCTTCGGCGTTCCTGCGTTCCAGGGCGATGACATGGCCGGCCTCCTCGACCGGGGACCAGCCGAACCGCTGCAGGCCGGTCAGCATGGCCAGGATGCCGTTCGGGCCGTCGTAGGCCGGGCGGCGCAGGGTCGACTTGTCGAAGCCGAACTTCTCGTGTTCGGCGCCGACGCGCCATTCGGACTTGGGCTTGGCGCCCCCGGCCATGACGCCGACCAGGTCGTCGAATGTGAGCGGCGCAGTGTCGGTCATGGGAGCCCCAGCGGGCGACTGGCCCGTTGCGGCTAGATGGGTGAGATTGACGCAGGTCTCAAGGCGCCACAGTGCGTATCGTCAGCCGTTGTGATGCCGGGCCGGCAGGAAGCGGGTCATCAGGGTGACGAAGAAGGCCACCGACCAGCCGAGCAGAAGCGCGCCGTTAATCCCCTCGAGCGCACCCAGCAGTTTCCACTCCGGAGCCATGGCGGCGTCCGAGAAGCCGATCGAGGCATAGGCGATGGTCGAGAAGTAGACCGCCTCGCGCACGGTCTCGACCGCCCCGATGACGCGATAGACAAGGGCGTACAGCCAGATTTCGATCCCATGCAGGACGAGGAGGCCGAGGGCCGAGAGGACCGCGACGACGGCCCCTTCGCCCGAGACGGGGCTGATCCGGGACTTGCCGCGGGCGCGCTCCATCCATTCCATCAGATGGCCGAGGGCGAGCAGCCCGGCCCCGTGGATGACGACCGTCAGCAGCACCATCACGGTGGCCACGGCCAGTTCGGCCAACATCACGCCGCACGCTCCCAGTCGCCGACGGCGGCCTGCCACAGGGTCATGGCGGCGATGGCGGCGGTGTCGGCGCGCAGGATGCGCGGACCCAGCGAGACGGCCGTGGTGAAGGGCAGGGCGCGCAGACGCTCGCGCTCCTCGGGCGAGAAGCCGCCTTCAGGACCGATCAGGATCGCCCAGGGACCGGGCTCTGTGACGGCGGCGGCGACCGGCGCGCCCCCGGTCTCGTCGCAGAACATCAGCCGGCGCGCGCCGTCCCAGCCGTCGAGGATGGCGGCGAGTTTTTCGGGATCGTCGACGGTCGGCACGTCGAGACGGCCGGTCTGTTCGGCGGCTTCGATGGCGATGGCGTCGAGGCGGTCGAGGCGGACGTGCTCGACATTGGTGCGCTGGGTTACCGTCAGGCGGACGCGGCGGGCGCCGAGTTCGGCGGCCTTCTCGACGATGGTCTCGACGCGCGATTTCTTGACCACGGCGACGATCAGGTCGAGGTCGGGGCCGAGGGTCTGGGGGCGGACCTGTTCCCCGGCGCGCAGGACGACACCCTTCTTGAGTATCTCGGCGATGGTGGCGCGCCATTCGCCGTCACGGCCGTTGAAGATCAGCAGATCGTCGCCGAGCTTCAGCCGCATGACCTGGGTCAGGTAGCGCGACTGGTCGAGCGTCGGGGCGACGGCGGCGCCGGCGGACAGGTCGGGCGTGACGTGGAGGCGGATCATGATGTGACTCTAGCCGCCCGGCAGCGTGTCCGGGAGTCTGACGCCGAAGGTTCGCGCGACGACCGGGAAGATGGCGTCGGCCTCGGCTTCGGTCGTACCGAACGGCGCGCTCAGGTCGAGCCAGTAGGCGCGAAACTCCTGGCCGTCCGACAAGGCGAGGACGGTCAGGGCGGCCCGGATGCGCCCCTGGGTCTCACGCGTCAGTTCGGCGAAGGGGGCGGCGATGTCGGCCTTGAGCGCGCGCGAAACCTCGGCGGCGTTCAGCGGGTCGACCGGGCCGAGGCGGTCGAGGGTCGCGTCATTGCTCGCCTGACCGATCCAGACGTCGAACAGGCTGTCGAGCAGTTCCGAGCGGGCCCGGGCCTCGCGTTCGGCCAGTCGTTGAGGGGCGGTCTTGCGCATGTCGCCTCATAGCCGCTGCGCCGGCATGGGGCCATCCTTGGCGACAGGCGAGGCGAGCTTGTCATGCCCGACGAAGCGAAGCGGAGATCGGGGACGGAGGCGCACAACCTTGACCGCTCCCGGACAACCCGCAAGGGTTGAGCAGGGAGGCCGGCTATGCAGAAGCAATTCTATGTTTACCTGCTCGCGAGCGGACCCTGTGGCTGGCTGTACGTCGGCGTGACCAACGACCTGGTGCGGCGGGTGGCCGAGCACAAGGAAGGTCTGATCCCGGGATACACCGCCGAGCACGGGATCGATCAACTCGTCTGGTACGAGGCCCATCAGTACATCGACAAGGCGATCATTCGCGAGAAGCGGATCAAGCGCTGGCTGCGTGAATGGAAGTTCGCGCTGGTCGAGAAGGACAATCCGAGGTGGCTGGATCTGTATGGCGAGGTGAGGCTCAGGCACGGGCCCGGTTCGGCGGAGCCGACCGGGCCTGCGGGTTAGGCACGTCCCCGTCCCCGATCTCCGCTGCGCTTCGTCGGGGATGACAAGGCGGCGGTGTTGCGATCAAAGACTCCGCGCGATCAGCACCTTCATGATCTCGTTGGTGCCGCCGTAGATGCGCTGGACGCGGGCGTCCTTGTAGAGCTGGGCGATGGGGTATTCGTTCATATAGCCGTAGCCGCCGTGCAGCTGGAGCATCTCGTCGAGGGTCTCGCCCTGGATGTCGGTGACCCAGTATTTGGCCATGGAGGCGGTCACGGCGTCGAGCTGGCCCTTCAGGTGCAGGCCGATGCAGTGGTCGACGAAGACCTTGGCGACGGTCAGCTTGGTCTTGACCTCGGCCAGTTTGAACTGGGTGTTCTGGAACTCCAGGATCGCCTTGCCGAAGGCCTTGCGGCCCTTCACATACTCCAGCGTCTCGTGCAGGCCGCGCTCGCAGGCGGCCAGACCCTGGACCGCGATGTTCAGACGCTCCTGGGGGAGCTGCTGCATCAGCTGGACGAAGCCCCGGCCTTCCTCGCCGCCGATGATGTTGTCGCCGGGGACCTGGACGTCGTTGAAGAAGAGCTCGGAGGTGTCGTTGCCCTCCATGCCGATCTTGTGGAGGTTGCGGCCGCGCTCGAAGCCGCCCGCGCCGTCGGTCTCGACCACGATCAGGGAGGTGCCTTTGGAGCCCTGGGTTGGGTCGGTCTTGGCGACGACGATGATGAAGTTGGCCAGCTGGCCGTTGGTGATGAAGGTCTTGGAGCCGTTCACCACATAGCCGTTGCCGGACTTGATGGCGGTGGTCTTGATGCCCTGCAGGTCGGAGCCGGCGCCCGGCTCGGTCATGGCGATGGCGCCGACCAGTTCGCCGGTGGCCAGACGCGGCAGCCAGCGCGTCTTCTGCTCCTCGGTGCCGTAGTGCCAGATGTAGGGCATGACGATCGCGTTGTGCAGCGAGATGCCGAAATGGTCGGAGCCCTTCCAGCCGAGCTGACGCATCAGCACGACCTCGTGGCGATAGTCGCCGCCCATGCCGCCGTCTTCCTCGGGCATCGACAGGCCCAGCAGGCCCGCCTCGCCGGCGTCGTTCCACAGCTGCCGCGGGACGCTGGAGTTGGCGATCCAAGACTGCACCGCCTCGGGCGCGGCGTGCTCGTCGATCCATTTGCCGACGCTGTCGGAGAAGAGGGTGATCTCCTCGTCCTGCATGAAATCGGGTTCGGGGACGTTGAGGACGTTCATGGTCTCACTCGATCATCTCCCTCCCCCTGTGGGGTAGGGTGGCCGCGCAGCGGCCGGGTGGGGGCGTGAAGGCGAAGCGGACACCGGCGTGTGGATCGCCCGGCCCTCCCCACCCGGTCGTCGCTACGCGCCGACCACCCTCCCCCGAGGGGGAGGGAGAGGCGGGTGCGTCCTCAGAACGCCTCGGCGGGCATGGCCATGAGGACGTCGGAACCCGTCTTCAGCTTGGCCAGGTGGGCGTGGGCGTCCGGCAGGATCCGCTCGACGAAGTAACGGCCCGTCTGCAGCTTGGTGACGTAGAAGGGGTCGGTCGATCCGGCGTCCACCTGTTTCTGGGCGGCGACCGCCATCTGGGCCCAGAGGTAGGCGAGCGCCGTCAGGCCGAAGATGTGCAGATAGTCGGTCGAGGCGGCGGCGGCGTTGTCCGGGTTCTGCATGCCGTTCTGCATCAGCCACATGGTGCCGTCCTGCAGCTTCTTCTTGGCGTCGGCGAGGCCGTCGACGAAGGGCTTGATCGGGCCCTCGGCGCCATTCTCGGCCACGAAGGCGTCGATGTCGGCGAACCAGCTCATGATCGCGCGACCGCCGTTGGCGGGAAGCTTGCGGCCTACCAGATCCAGGGCCTGGATGCCGTTGGCGCCCTCGTAGATCATGGTGATCCGGGCATCGCGCAGATACTGCGACGCCGGGAAATGCTCCGTATACCCCGAACCGCCGTGCACCTGCATCGCCAGCGAGGCGACGTGGAAGCCCTTGTCGGTCAGATAGGCCTTCAGCACCGGGGTGATCAGACCCATATAGTCATGGGCCTTCTGCGCTTCGGCGGCATCGTCCGAATGCTGAAGATCGGCCTGGAGCGCAGTCCACAGGGTGAAGGCCTGGCCGCCCTCTACGAAGGCCTTGGCCTCCAGCAGCATGCGGCGCACGTCCGGGTGGACCATGATGGAGTCGGCCGGCAGCTCGGGGCTCTTCGGCCCGGTCAGAGAGCGGCCCTGCAGGCGGTCATGGGCGAATTCGACGGCGGCCTGGTAGGCGGCGGTGGCGATCGACAGGCCCTGCAGGCCCGTGCCGAGGCGGGCCTCGTTCATCATCACGAACATGGCGGCCATGCCCTTGTTCTCGGTCCCGACCAGCCAGCCCTTCGCGTTCTCATAGGCCATGACGCAGGTGGCGTTTCCGTGGATGCCCATCTTGTGCTCGAGGCCGGCGCAGGCGGCGCCGACGTTGCGCTCGCCCAGCGAGCCGTCCTCATTGACGAAGACCTTGGGCACGACGAACAGGCTGATGCCCTTGATCCCCTCCGGCGCGCCCTCGATGCGGGCCAGCACCAGATGGATGATGTTGTCGGTGAAGTCGTGCTCGCCCGAGCTGATCCAGATCTTCTGGCCGGTGATGTTGAAGCTGCCGTCGCCGTTCGGGATGGCTTTCGTGCGGATCAGGCCCAGGTCCGTGCCGCACTGGGGCTCGGTCAGGTTCATGGTGCCGCCCCATTCGCCGGACGCCATCTTCGGCAGATACATCGCCTTCTGCTCAGGCGAACCGTTGGCGTTCAGCCCCCAGTAGGCGCCCGCCGTCAGGCCCGGATACATCGAGAAGGCGGGTGAGGCCGCGGCCGTGAACTGGCCGAACGCCATGGCCACCACCGAGGGCATGCCCTGGCCGCCATGCTCGGGCAGGGCCGAGAGGGCGGGCCAGCCGGCCTCGACCATGGCCTTGTAGGCTTCCTTCCAGCCGGTCGGGCCGGTGACCTTGCCGTCGACCCATTTGCAGCCTTGCTGATCGCCGATCCGGTTGATGGGGGCGATGACCTCCTCGGCGAATTTCGCGCCCTCCTCGAGAATCTGCTGGACCAGATCGGAGGAGACATCCTTGAAGCCGGGCGAGTTCGAATAGCGGTCGATCTCCAGGACCTCGTTGAGGACGAAGGTCAGGTCGCGGACAGGCGCCTTGTAGGCCATGGGGTCAGGCTCTCAGCTTGAACGGATGATGGGCGTGTTGGTCGAGGTGCTGGCGCAGCACCGAGGCGTATTCCTCGGCGCCGGGCAGAAGGTCGGGGCGCTGTTCGGACAGGCGGGATTCCATCGCCGCGCAGGCTGCCTCGGCCATCTCAATGGCGGCGTCGAGGTCATCGCGTTGCTGCTTCAGGGCCTCGATCTGCGCGCGGTGGCGGGCGAGGGCGATGGCCATCTGATGGGTGTTGCCATCGTTGCGGTCGTACAGATCCAGCATTTCCTGGATCTCGGTCAGGGTGAAGCCGATGCGGCGGCCGCGCAGGATCAGCTTCAGGCGGGCGCGGTCGCGGGCATCATAGACCCGGGTCTGGCCCTTGCGGGCCGGGGTCAGCAGGCCCTTGTCCTCATAGAAGCGCAGGGCGCGCGCGGTCGCCCCGAACTCCCGGCAGAGCTGGCGGATCGAATATGTGCGATGATCGTCGGCAGTCGCCATAGGCCGACATAACCCAAACTTGACGCGCACGTAAAGGGAAGCTTTTAAGGGCCATGGCCCGCAAACACGTCAACAGGGGCGTTGCGCCCGACAAGCGCGATTTGCCGCAGAAGACATGCGTCTCCTGCGGCAAACCTTTTGCGTGGAGAGCCAAGTGGGCCCGCGACTGGGAGCAGGTGAAATTCTGTTCCGAACGCTGTCGGCGTGTGGGAGTCAGCGGCGGCCCAGAAGCACCGGGATCGTGATCGCAAGCAGCGCCGCGTTGGTCAGGGCCAGGCCGATATCCAGACCGGCGGCGTGAACTGACAGCATGACGACTTCCAGTGCCGTCAGGCCGGCGGCCGAGATCAGCAAGGGCCAGCGGCCGATCTTCCACGACATCAGCGGAGCCAGCATGCCGAGCGCCAGGACGATCTCGACGATGCCGACGCCGCGCACCAGGTTTTCGCTGACCAGCGCCGGCCAGTTCATCAGGGCGACCAGATTGTCGAGCGGCTCGGTCAGCTTGGCGTAGCCGGCCGCGAAGAAGAACATCGCCGCCCATCCCTGGAGGGTCCAGAGCGCGAGATTGCGGTAACCGGCGACCGCGCGAGCGCGGGCGGCGGAGACAGGGGCGCGGCCGGTCGTGGGGGTGGGGGTGAAGGTCGTGGCCATGGCGTTTTCGATTTCGTCGGGGAGGACGGGTGAATTGGTAACAGTGGCTAGATCAGATCGAACATCGGCTTCCGCAAGAGGTCGCAAGCCCCACCGTAACCGAAGGTGATGAAGAAGCTGTGCCGTAGCTACGGGGCCGTAGGGTGGCGGTATTCATACAAGTCGGTAATCCCGGAGGGTCGCCGCCTTGCAGAGAGATATGGCAGAGCTGAGCGAAATGTCATCAGCCGTAGACATCGATTGATGACATCAGCTGATGACTTAATGTTTCGCGTGGCCGAAATGCCGCTATGACGGGGTTCTGAGGTCCCTGACCCGCGTCGCCCCGGCGCGAAGGGCCAGAGCGATTCGGGTCACTCTTCGCCCCCCTCCGCGGGCGGCTGCGGGCCCGGCGTGTTGGCCAGCAACTGGCCCGGCTGACAGCCCAGTTCGCGGCACAGGGCGTCCAGGGTGGAGAAGCGGATGGCGCGCGCCTTGCCCGTCTTCAGGATGGAGAGGTTGGCGATGGTGACCCCGACCCGGTCGCTGAGTTCCGTCAGCGACATGCGGCGTTCGACGAGCATCTGGTCCAGCTGAACAATAATGGCCATGGGGCGCCTCAGACCGTCATCTGCTGGTCGTCGCGCATGGCCGCGCCCTGGCGGAAGACCTCGGCGAGCATGAAGACGATCAGGATGCCCAGCCAGGCGCCGAGATCGACCGAATAGTCGAGGTCGTCGATGATCCCCTCCGGCACGGTCCAGGCGAGGATGAAGGCGCTGATCTGCACGCCGATCAGGCCGAGGCCGACGCCCTGCAGGCGTCCGACATTGGCGCGTTCGAAGGCGTCGCCCTGGTTCACGGCGAGGAACATCCGGCGCAGGCGGTTGAGGATCCACCAGGTGCTCAGGGTGGCGACGAAGGCGGCGAGGAAGGTGGCGCGCTCGTTGAGCATCAACGTTCGCCAGCCGGCCTCGTTGTCCGCGAGGGCGTCGATGAAGCCGGCGCCGAAGTCCGGCATGACCAGAGACGCCGCAAGCATCAGGCCCGTGGCGATCACGGCGAAGGCCACGACGATGTTCACGAACCCCAGGACCCAGCGCAGGACGCTGGCGACGGAACGACGACCGATGAGCTTCATGTGGCTACCTCCCTGCCGCGATAGGTGCGGCCATGTCGATAGTCGATATGGGTTCATTGTTTATCGATCAAGAACATTCTCGATAAACGATATGAAACTTTCGTAAGATTTCAGGCGCGGGCCGTGCGGGTCGCTTCCAGCCGGGCCAGTTTGTCGTGCAGGGGGGACCAGTCGTCGGCGGTGTCGATCGCGGACCAGAGCGTTTCGACCTCGTCGATCAGCATCTCTTCAGGATCGGGGTTGGCGAAGATGGAGTGCTCCAGCCGCTCGGGCCGGTCGGGCTCGTGCTCGAACAGGGCGAAGCGGAAGGCGTCGAAGGCCTCGCCCTGCCATTCGCTCGCGCGCGGACCGGCGAGGGCGCGGGCCGAGGAGGAGAAGCCGGCGAACCAGTCGTGGAACAGGGGCTCCCAACGGATCGCCTCCCCCTTTTCGCGCAGCAGGGCCAGGGTCGTATCGAGCAGGCGCTGATCGGCGGCCTCGCCGAGGCTCTTCACGCCGAGCCGGTCCAGGAAGGCGGCGCGCAGTTCGCGGATATAGGCCGGACCGAAGCCGTTCAGGGCCTCGGTCAATGCCAGAACCTCGGGCTCGGCGTCGGCGACCCGTTTCAGACAGCCGGCCAGCTGGGTCAGGTTCCAGAACACAGCTTCCGGCTGGCGCGCGAAGGCGTACAGGCCCTGGCTGTCGAAATAGGCGGCGGTGAACCCGGGCTCGTAGGACGGCAGGAACCGCCACGGGCCGTAGTCGAAGCTCTCGCCCGTGACGTTCAGATTGTCGGTGTTGAGCACGCCGTGGACGAAGCCGGCCGCGATCCACCGCGCGGTCAGTCGGGCCGAGGCGGCGACGATGGCGGCGAGCAGGCCGGGCGCGTCTCCGGGGGCGACGGCGGGGTGATAGAGGGCGCGGACATGCTCGACCAGGGTCTCGATCTGGTCGGCGCGGCCGAAGAAGGCGGCGCGCTGGAAGGTTCCGAAGCGGACGTGGCTATGTTGAAGACGGACGAGCACGGCGGACCGGGTGGGCGAGGGTTCGTCGCCGCGTTCCAGCTGTTCGCCGGTCTCGATCAGCGACAGGGCGCGGCTGGTCGGGACGCCCTGGGCCTCCAGCATGGCGGCGGCCAGGACTTCGCGGACGCCGCCCTTCAGCGTTAGCCGGCCATCGCCGGAGCGGGACCAGGGTGTCGTGCCGGAGCCTTTGGTTCCCAGGTCGAGAAGACGACCTGGAAGCGCGCTACCGCTCGCGACGCGGTCGCTCGCTGCTTGAGCGCGGAGTGTTTCTCGCATCTGCGCCGCCAGGAAGCCGCGCCCGTCGCCGAGGTCGGGGTTGTAGGTGCGGAACTGGTGCCCGTGATAGCGCATGGCGACCGGGCCGGGCTGACCGGGCAGGGGCTGGAAGCGACCAAAATGGGCGATCCATTCGGCGTCGGTCAGACTATCGAGCCCCACGGTTGCGGCGGCCCGGTCGTTGCGGACGCGCAGGATCGTCTCGGGAAAGTCGGCGGGCCCAACGGCGTCGCCATACTCCTCCCCCAGATCGAAGAAACGGGGTTCGGGATGATAGGCGGGACCAGCGGGCATGGGCCGCAAATGGACGTCCGCGGTCTCGGCTGCAATGGCGGACGGCCCTGGCGGTGTTCGCGGTTCCGGCCTCGAAGACGCTGCGGTTCGAGAGCGCGGTGACGGCGCCCGGGCCCCAAACAGCCGAATGCGGTCAGTGCGGCGCGGAGCGATCGCTGCAAAGACAGACCGGGGCGACAATCGCCCTCGGGCGGCGAGATCGGATTGAACTCACGAGGCTTGACGGTATTCTATCATCAGAGATCAGGCCTGCACGGCCAGGCTGGCGTCGTCTCCGGATGATGAACCCGGTCCGGCGTCCGTCGATAACCGGACGCCACGGAACACACCCTTCCAGATCCGGAGGCCGCCGTGGCGCGCAAACTGACGTTCGATTTCCTCAAGACCGAGGCCGCCTCGGGCGCCGTGCTGGGGCTGGCGGCCATCGCCGCCCTCGTCGTCGCCAACTCGCCGCTGTCCGAGGCCTATTTCCACTGGCTCAAGAGCGAGCATCTGTTCCAGGCAGGGCCGCTGCAACTGGAACTGTCCGTCTCGGAGTGGATCAAGGAAGGCCTGATGGCCGTCTTCTTCCTCGTGGTCGGGCTGGAGATCAAATACGAGATCCTCAAGGGCGAGCTGAGCGACACGAAGAAGCTTGTGACCCCCATCGTCGCCGCCCTGGGGGGGATGCTGGCGCCCGCAGGCCTGTATCTGCTCGTTTCCGGCGTCCTGGGGGGGCCGCACGAGGGCTGGCCCATTCCACTGGCCACCGACATCGCCTTCGCACTCGCCGTCTTCGCTCTGGTGGGCAAGGGGCTGCCGTCGTCGTTGAGGGTTTTCCTGTTGACCCTGGCCATCGTCGATGACCTCGGCGCGATCGCCCTGATTGCCGTTCTGTTCAGCACCGGCGTGGACTGGATGCTGGTGGGCGCGGCCAGCGTGCTGCTGCTCGTCGGTTCGGTGATGTCATTGCGCCGGATCCCTGCGCCGACCTGGGTGCTGGGCTTCGCCCTGGTCTGGTGGCTGAGCGTCAAGGCGGGGCTGAGCACCTCACTGGCCGCCGTCGCCTTCGCCGCCATCGTGCCGGTGTCCCCGCGAGCCGACGACAGGCAGAGTCCCCTGAAGGACGCGATGCACGACCTTCATCCCTATGTCGCCTATCTGGTTCTGCCGCTGTTCGCCTTCGCCAAGGCCGGGGTGTCGTTCGCAGGCCTGTCGATCGACCAGATGTTCGCGCCGCTGGTTCTCGGCGTCGCCGCCGGCCTGTTCATCGGCAAGCAGATCGGCGTCATGGGCGCCGCCTGGCTGGTTTCGGCCCTGAAACTCGGAGCCCGCCCCAGCGGCGCCAGTTGGCTTCAGATCTATGGCGTTTCTCTTCTTTGCGGCGTCGGCTTCACCATGAGCCTGTTCATCGGCGCCCTGGCCTTTCCCGGAGCGGTGGACTCTCCGGAACAGGTCGAAGTCAAGCTGGGCGTGATCCTGGGCTCGGTGCTTTCGGCGACTCTGGGCGGGATCGTTCTGTCGATCGCGTCGAACCGGAAGCCAGCCTCCAAGGCTTCCTCCAAGCCGATTACTGAATCTTAAGGCGCGAATATTGACCTAAGGTCATCACGTTCTGTCGCTTTCGCGTCACACAGGGCGCTATCCCAAGGCTGAAACATGGCGTGAGCCCTGCGTTCTCCTTGTCGCACTGTGCGGCTTGCACTACGAAAAACCCACGAGAATCCGACGCTCCGTAAGAAGGGCGCGGGTTGGGAATCAGGAAACGCCGCGATGCGCTCCGAGAGGAGCCGTCGGGCCATGAGCCGGGAGCCATCCATGCGTCTTACTCAAATTCTTCGTTGCACGGCATCAGCCGCCGTCGTCGGCGCCGTGGCCTTCGGCTTCGCCGGGGTCGCTTCGGCCCAGGACGGCCAGGCCTCTTCGGTCGACGACATCATCGTCACCGCCCAGAAGCGTGAGCAGAGCCTGCAGGACGTGCCGATCGTGGTCACCTCCCTGTCGGCCGAGGCGCTCGAAGACGCCGGCGTCAAGGACATCAAGGATCTGCAGATCCTGACCCCCGGTCTGACCGTCACCTCGACGACGTCGGAAGCCTCGACCACCGCCCGTATCCGCGGCGTCGGCACCGTGGGCGACAACCCCGGCCTCGAAAGCTCGGTCGGCGTCGTGATCGACGGAGTCTATCGCTCGCGTAACGGCGTCGGCTTCGGCGACATCGGCGAACTGAGCCGCATCGAGGTGCTGAAGGGACCGCAAGGCACGCTGTTCGGCAAGAACACCTCGGCCGGCGTCATCAACATCATCACCGAAGCCCCGTCCTTCACGCCGGGCTACAGCGCCGAGTTCACCGCCGGAAACTATGGTTCGCTGGGCGCCGCCGGTTCAATCACCGGCCCGATCAACGACCAGGTCGCCATGCGCCTGTACGCCGCCCGCCGCGTGCGCGACGGCTTCTACAATGTCGATACCGGAGACGGTCCCCGCACCGAGACCGACGACGCAAACGTGGACTTCTACACCGTCCGCGGCCAGCTGCTGGTCCTGCCGAACGACTCGTCGTCGGTCCGCATCATCGCCGACTACACCAGCCGCGATGAATACTGCTGCACCGGCGTCCAGGTCCGCACCGGCCCGACCTATCCGTTCATCGACGGCGCCTCGAACGGCACGGGCCAGCGCCCGCCGGCCGCCGGTTTCGGCTTCCTCCCCTTCTCGCGTGACGCCTTCACCAACCGCGCCACCGATCAGCAGATCGAGGACAAGGGCATTTCGGCGGAAGCCAACATCGACATCGATCAGTGGAACGCCACCTTCACCTCGATCTCCTCGTTCCGCGACTGGAAGGTCCAGAACGGCCAGGACGCCGACTTCACCGGCGCCGACATCGCCTACCGCGTCAACGACGGCCAGTTCGGCGCCGGCGTCCGCAACATCACCCAGGAATTCCGCCTCGCGGGAGCCACGGACAGCCTCGACTGGCTGGTCGGTGTGTTCGCCACCCGTGAGCAGGTCAACCGTCACGACAGCTTCTACCTCGGCGCCGACTACGCTCCGGTCCTGTCGTTGCAGCTGACGGCGCCGTTCGCCGGCCTGGGCATTCCGACCAGCGGCAACTCGATCGGTTGCTTCACCCGCGCCGGTCAGACGGTGACCCAGATGACGCAGTGCCTCGGCACCGGCGGCGCCGTGTTCGGTACGGGCCCGACGCCCGTCGCCGGTCAGGCCCTGCGCGACGAGTACCAGCAGCAGTCGGACTCGATTGCCATCTTCACCAACAACAGCTGGCACGTCACCGACCAGTTCGATGTGACCGTCGGCCTGCGCTACACCTACGACAAGAAGACGCTGGACGGCCTGCAGACCAACGTCGGCACGTCCTCGGCCACCTGCGCCGGCGCCCTGGGCAACTTCACGACCCTCGCCACCCTGATAGGCGGAGGCAACCCGGCTGCCGGTTCGGCCAGCGCCGGCGGAATCACCGCCCGCCTGTGCCTGCCCTGGACCAACCCGTTCTTCGCCAACCGCACCGTCCGCGAGAGCGCCAACGACGGCACCCTCAGCGGCACGGTCAAGGCGGCCTACCGCCTGAACGACTCGGTGCTGGTCTATGGTTCGTATGCCCGGGGCTACAAGAGCTTCGGCTACAACCAGGATCGCGTGCAGGGAACGGTTCCGCCGACCCCGCAGGCGTCGCTGTTCTTCCCTTCGGAGGACGTCAACAGCTACGAACTGGGCATCAAGACCACCCTGTTCGATCGCTCGATGCTGCTGAACGCCACCTACTTCGACCAGACGTTCGAGAACTTCCAGCTCAACACCTTCCTCGGCACCGCCTTCGTGGTTGAGTCGATCCCCGAGCTGACCTCGCGCGGCGTCGACGCCGACTTCATGTGGTTCACCCCGGTGGAAGGCCTGAGCTTCTCGGGCGGCATCACCTACACCAAGGCCGAGTACGCCAGCTTCACCGCTGCTGACCTGGCGAACCCGGCCAACTTCCCGGGCCTGTCGCTGCTGCCAGGCGCCACGCCGTCGTTCGCGCCGGAATGGTCCTATGTCGCCGCCGTCAACTTCAACCGGTCGATCGGCAATGGCCTGACGGCAGGCTTCAGCCTGCAGGGCAAGTACATGACCGAGTACAACACCGGATCCGACCTGCTGCCCTACAAGATGCAGGACGGCTTCGGCACCGTGAACGGCCGCATCACCATCGGTTCGGAAGACGAGCGCTGGACGCTGGAAGCCTGGGCCCAGAACCTGACGGACGAAGAGTATGTCCAGGTCGCCTACAACGGCTTCCTGCAGGGCAGCGGCTTCCAGACCACGGTCCAGCCGAACGGGACCTTCTACAGCCCGGCCGGCGACACCCAGACGATCGACGCCTTCCTGGGGGCCCCGCGCACCTTCGGCGCGACGCTCCGCCTCAAGTACTGAGCCCGGCGAAAGCCGGAAAGACCGAGCCGGCCGGGGGCAACCCCGGCCGGCTTTTTCTTGCCCTCGATCACACACACGCCATGAGGTGGTGAACGCGCTCCGCGACTGTGATCGAGGGGGGCGAGCGACCGTCCAGGCTGGCGGCCCTCTGGCCGGGTCCTCGCCTCATCGATCGACGACCGGCTGAAGGTCGTGAACCGCAGGCTGGATGGGACCGATCAGGGACGGGCCGGACAGATGCGGAGCGCGGTCGAGGCCTGGAGGACCGGGCCCTGGTATGGCTTCTGCTCTCTCGGAGCCGTCGGCTCGCTCCCGAACAGACGATCCGCCGGCCGTTCACCCGGTCGCAGGCGCCCACGGGCATCGACATACCGGACCCCCGCTGAGTCTCCGGCACTCGATCCCATGGCCTGCTCGAACGGGGCTGATCCCGACCGCGCCCCCGCTCACTCGGCGGGCGCGGTCTCGCCTGCCTGGGTGTGGTGCTGGCCGGCGAACAGCCCGCCCAGTCGACGCCGGATCCAGCCCGAGATGTCGTCCACGATGGTGAAGATCGGCGGGATGAACAGCAGCGACAGGAAGGTCGAGGAGATCAGTCCGCCCACGACCGCGATGGCCATCGGTTGACGGAACTCGACGTCGGCGCCCCAGCCCACGGCGACCGGAATCATGCCGGCGCCCATGGCGAAGGTGGTCATCAGGATCGGCCGGGCGCGCTTGTGCGCCGCGTCCATGATCGCATCGATCCGCTTCATCCCCCCCTGCTCGGCGATGACGATGTAGTCGACCAGCAGGATGGAGTTCTTGGCCGCGATCCCCATCAGCATCAGCACCCCGATCAGGGACGAGATCGAGAAGCTGGACCCGCCGATCATCAGGGCCACGAAAGCCCCGCCGATGGCCAGCGGCAACGAAGCCATGATGGTGACCGGATAGGCGAAGCTGCGGAACAGCAGCACCAGGACGGCGTACATCAGCAGGATCCCGGTCATGAAGGCGATCGCGAAACCGCTGATCATCTCCTGGATGAACTCCTGGTCGCCGGCCGGGACCTGACGGACGCCGGCCGGGAGGTTCTGCACCGAGGGCAGTTTCTGGACCAGAACGCCGGCTTCACCCGAACGGATGCCGTCGAGTTCGGCCGTGATCGAGGCGATGCGCGACCGATCCTGACGCAGCACCTGTGAGGGACCGGCGCCGAACTGGATGTCCGCTACGGCGCTCAGCGGCACGGCCCCGCCATTCGCGGTCGGGACGCGCAGGTTCTCGATCACCGACAGGTCCTCGCGGGCGTCGCGGGTCAGGCGCAGACGGATCGGCACCTGACGGTCGCCGAGGTTGTACTTCGGCAGGTTCTGGTCGACGTCGCCGATGGTGGCGACGCGGACGGCCTGGGAGATGGCGCTGGTCGAGACGCCCATCAGGGCGGCCTGATCCGGACGCGGCGTGACCAGAATCTCGGGCCGCGCGATCGAGGCGGTGTTGACGACATTGGCCAGGCCGGGGACCGTGCGCATCTCTGCCTCGACGGTACGAGCTGCGGCCACCAGGGCCTCGCCGCTGTCCGACAGGATCGAGAAGGTATAGCTGGTGCCGTCCGAAGGGCCGCCGCCCTGGTTGGCGATGCCGGCGCCGATGCGGGCGCCCGGAATGTCCTTCCAGCTGTCGACCATGGTGCGGGCGAACTCTTGCTGGCTCAGGTCGCGATCACCTTTGGGCAGCAGGTCGGCATAGACGCTGGCCTGGTTGACCTCCTGTCCGCCGATGGCGGCGAAGACAGATGTAACCTCGTCCCGCGCGCGCAGGTCGCCGGTCAGGCGCTGAACGACTGCGTCGGTCTGGGCCAGGGTCGCGCCTGGCGGGAGCTCAACCGAGAAACCGGCCCGAGCCACGTCGCCCGAGGGCTGGAACTCGAACGGCACGCGAGGCGCGATCAGCAAGGACGTGGCGAGGAACAGCGCAGTGCCTATGGCGAAGACCTTCCAGCGGTTCCTGAGGCTCCAGCTCAGCGACTTCAGATAGCCCGCCATCCAGAACGGGTCCCTGTCCTCATGCTTGTGGTGCTTCAGCAGATAGGCCGCCATCAGCGGCGTGAGGGTTCGGGCCACGACCAGCGAGAACGCCACGGAGACGCAGGACGCCAGGGCGAAGGCTTTGAAAAACTGGCCGATGATGCCCGGCATGAAGCCGACCGGGGCGAAGACGGCGATGATGGTCGCGGTGGTGGCGACGACGGCCAGGCCGATCTCGTCGGCGGCCTCCATCGAGGCGTTGTAGGGCGATTTTCCGTCCCGCATGTGCCGGACGATGTTCTCGATCTCAACGATGGCGTCATCGACGAGAATGCCGATGGTCAGGGACAGGGCCAGCAGGCTGACCACGTTCAGGGACTGACCCATCGGTCCCAGCACGGCGAAGGCGGGGATCAGCGACAACGGCATGGCCATGGCGGTGATGAAGGTGGCCCGCCAGTCGCGCAGGAAGATGAAGACGACGATGACCGCCAGGACGGCGCCCAGCAGCAGGGCCTCCAGCGAGGCGATGTAACTTTCCTCGATCTGTTCGACGCTGGCCGTGACCTGCTGGATCTCCAGCTGGGGGTTGTCTTCGTCGATCCTGGCGACGGCCTCGCGGACCTTCTCGGCGATCTTGACCTCGGAGGCGGTGCGCGAGCGCAGGAAGTTGAAGGTGATGGCTTCCTGGCCGTTGTAGCGGGCCAGACGCCGCGGTTCGGACCAGTGGTCCTCCACCGTGCCGAGATCGCCCAGACGCACGGTGCGGCCGCCGCTCAGCGGGACCAGGGTCTCGCGCAGGCCTTCGATCGAGGTCGCGGCGCCCAGGGTGCGGATGGACCGTTCCGAGCCCGAGATGGTCACCCGGCCGCCCGGCTGGTCGGAGTTGACCCCGGTCAGGGCCTGGCTGACCGCCGCCGCCGTCAAGCCATAGGAGGCCAGGCGGTCGGGATCCAGTTCGACGGCGATCTCACGATCCACGCCGCCTGAACGGTTGACCTCTCCCACGCCCTTGATGGCCAGAAGGGTGCGGCTGATGTTGTTATCGACGAACCAGCTGATTTCTTCCGGCGTCATGGTCGAGGAGCGGACGACCCAGGTGATCAGGGCATCGCCGGTGATGTCGATGCGCTGAACGCCGGGTTCCTGCATGTCCTGGGGCAGGTCTGCGCGCAGGCCGCTCATGGCGTTGCGCACGTCGTTGGTGGCGCGCTCCGTGTCGGTGCCCAGTTCGAATTCGATCGTCGTCGAGGAGACGCCGTCCATGACCTGGGAGTTGATGTGGCGCACGCCCGACAGGCCGGAGAGGGAATCCTCGATCAGCCGGGTGACCTGGACCTCCATCTCACTGGGGGCCGCGCCCGGCCGCACGGCCGTGACCGCCACCAGCGGGAAGTCGATGTCCGGATTGTTGTTGATCCGCATGTTGTTGAAGCTGAGCAGACCCGCGATGGTCAGCAGCGTGAACAGCAGGATGATCGGGATCGGGTTCCTGATCGACCAGGAGGAGATGTTCTTCATGGTCAGGCCCTAGCGCGCGGCCGGAGCGGCCGGAGCGGCTGCGGGTGTGACAGCCGTGGCGGCGGTCGCCCCTGCAGGCACGACGTTGACGCGGTCTCCGTCGCCGAGGAAGCCGGCGCCCTCGACCACGACCTGGGCCCCTGCGTTCAGCCCGGTCACCGAGGTGCGCGTCTCGGACCGCGACAGGACCGTCACCGGCTGGAAGCGGACGTGGTTATTGGTCATCAGGACGTACACGCCCGAGCGGTTCTCGCGGTACAGGACGGCGGCCGTGGGCACGGTGATGGTCGGCTGGGCGCCCACGTCGATCTCGGCCCTGGCGAACATTCCGGGGCGGAAGCCGCCGCCGGCCAGGGCGATGCGCGCGACTCCCAGGCGGCTCTGAGCGTTCACCTCCGGCGTGACGATACGAACGCGGCCAGTGGTCTGGCCGACCTGATCAGAAGAGATGGTGGCGGTCTGGCCCGCGCGGATCAGGGCCAGCTCGGTCTCGGGCACCTGGGCGTCGAGCTCCAGCCGGCCATCGCGGACCATACGGAACATCTCGGCCCCGGCCTGGACGATCTGGCCCCGGGTGACGCTGCGGCTGATGATCAGGCCGGCGACCGGCGCCCGCAGGGTCGCCTGCGAAAGCCGGGTCTGGGTCTCGGACAGGGAGGCCCGCGCCGAGGCCAGGTTTGCGGTCGAGGCGCGCTGATTGGCCAGAGCCGTATCCAGCGACGCCTGACTGAGGAAGCCGCGTTCCTTCAGTTCCTGCGAACGGGCCAGGGCGGCCTCGTCGCGGGCCAGGTTGGCCTCGGCGGTCTGTACGCCCGCCTGCTGCTGGCCCAACTGGGCGCGCAGCAGGGCGTCGTTGAGCTGGACCAGGGGCTGGCCCTGGCGGACATAGGAGCCTTCGTCGACGTAGACGGCGGTTGCGACCAGACCGCCGGTCTCGGCGCCGACCGGCACCTCCTCCCAGGCCGTGACGCTGCCGGATGCGGTGATGATGCGAGGCTGGCTGGTCACCGCGGCGGACACCACCGTGACGGTCGGGCCGGAAGCCGCCGGAGCGCCGGACTTTTCACCCTTCTCCTCGCCGCCCCCGCCGCAGGCGGCGACGGTCAGGCCCAGGCCGATGACAAGCGCCAGTGTCGAGGCGCGGAGAATGCGGGAGGGCGTGG
Source organism: Brevundimonas subvibrioides (assembly GCF_002280785.1). GTDB lineage: Bacteria > Pseudomonadota > Alphaproteobacteria > Caulobacterales > Caulobacteraceae > Brevundimonas > Brevundimonas subvibrioides_B. Next base: position 1,395 of record NZ_NCEQ01000015.1, on the reverse strand, counting down.
GGGCCACGGAGCGATCCTGTTGTCTGGGCGGGCGAGCGAGCCGCAGGGGAGGTCAACCGGCGATGACATGTCCGGCGAGCAGGGGCCTCATACCGCGTTCAGGCGTCGTCCTCAAACGCCAAGCGTCGCCATTACTGCGATGTAATCCGGGCCGAAACCGGCTGCTGAAGGCGTTCTTCAAGACCCGCGTTGGCGCTGTGGGCCCCGCCATGCTAACCGCCCGGCACAATGAAGACGCCGCCCATCGACCGAATCCGCAATTTCTCCGTCGTCGCCCACATCGATCACGGCAAATCCACCCTGTCCGACCGGCTGATTCAATTCACCGGAGGCCTGACCGCGCGCGAAATGTCGGCGCAAGTCCTTGATTCGATGGATATCGAGAAGGAGCGGGGGATCACGATCAAGGCGCAGACGGTGCGCCTGAACTACACGGCGAAGGACGGGCTCGACTATGTCCTGAACCTGATGGACACGCCGGGGCATGTGGACTTCGCCTATGAGGTCTCGCGCTCATTGGCCGCATGCGAGGGCTCGCTGCTGGTGGTCGATGCGTCGCAGGGGGTCGAGGCCCAGACCCTGGCCAATGTCTATCAGGCCATCGACAACAACCACGAGATCGTGCCGGTCCTCAACAAGATCGACCTGCCCGCCGCCGAGCCCGAGCGGGTTCGCCAGCAGATCGAGGACGTCATCGGCATCGACGCCTCGGACGCGGTCCTGTGCAGCGCCAAGTCCGGCATCGGCATCGAGGATGTGCTGGAGGCCATCGTCACCCGGCTGCCGGCGCCCAAGGGCGACCCCGACGCGCCGCTGAAGGCCCTGCTGGTCGACGCCTGGTACGACCCCTACCTCGGCGTCGTCGTCCTGGTCCGCGTCTTCGACGGCGTGCTGAAGGCCGGGATGCGGGTCAAGATGATGCAGAACGGCTCGACCCACCTGATCGACCGGGTCGGCGTCTTCCTGCCCAAGAACACCCCCGTGGACCAGCTCGGCCCCGGCGAGGTCGGCTTCATCACCGCCCAGATCAAGGAGGTGGCCGACGCCGCCGTCGGCGACACCATCACCGACGAACGCAAACCCACCGCCGAGGCCCTGAAAGGCTTCAAGGACGTGCAGTCGGTGGTCTTCTGCGGCCTGTTCCCGGTCGACGCCGCCGATTTCGAGGACCTGCGCGCCGCCATCGGCCGCTTAAGGCTGAACGACGCCTCCTTCACCTTCGAGATGGAATCCAGCGCCGCGCTCGGCTTCGGCTTCCGCTGCGGCTTCCTCGGCCTGCTGCATCTGGAGATCATCCAGGAGCGCCTCAGCCGCGAGTTCAACCTCGACCTGATCGCGACGGCGCCCTCGGTGGTCTACAAGATCGGCCTGCGCGACGGGCGCGAGATCGACCTG
>NZ_NCEQ01000023.1 GCF_002280785.1 Brevundimonas subvibrioides | reverse complement strand
CGCCATCCTCGACATGCACACGCGCAAGATCGTGGGCTGGTCGATGCGCCAGACCCTGCACACCGAGATCGCCCTGGACGCGCTCAACATGGCCGTCGAACGCCAGCGGCCCGCGCCCGGTCTGATCCATCACTCCGACCGGGGCATCCAGCATGCCGCCGAGACCTATCGCGCTGCGCTGGCCCGCTCCGGGATCACCCCATCCATGAGCCGAAAGGGCGGCTGCTGGAACAATGCCCCGCCGGCACTCTTCACTGGGCTATATCAGCCCCGCCGAGGCCGAACGCAGAGCGGCTTAACCCCGCCCACTTTTGCGGGTGAAGATCAATCTTCCGCCCGGGTCAAACCACGACGCCGTCAGAACTCGTCGCATTGACCGCCGCTGCAACGCGGCGTTCCTTCCCCGTACAGGCAGGGGAAACACATGCTGAACCGACGTGGACTGATGGGAGCGGCGCTCGTGGGGATGGGCCTCGCAGGCTGTGGCGAGGAGGCGGCGTCGGAACCGCAGTTGGTGCCGGCGGGCGACGGATCCCCGCCGCCCTTGCCCGAAAGCCTGGCCGCGACGCTCGGCGCGCTTTTGGACGGCTCCGGAAGCGTCGGCGGGGTGGTCGTGGCTGCCCGCCGCGGTGAGCCCGCCGGGGTCTTTGCCTGGGGCGACGCCCGACGCGCCCCGCGCCGGCCGGTTACGCCAGAAACCCTGTTCCACATCGGCTCGAACGGCAAATTCATCACGGGCGTAGCGGTGCTCCAACTTGTGCAGGCGGGCAGGATCGCCCTGAGCGATCGGCTTGGCGCCCATGTGACGGGTCTGCCCTCCGTTCTGGCCCAGACGCCGATCGCGAACCTGCTGCACCAGACCACGGGCCTGCCCGACTATCTGGATCAAGTGGAGGACTGGTCCGAACCGGTCAGCCGTCGGATGATCTTCGATGCGGTGTCAGAGGGCCGCGACTTCGAGCCCGGCGAGGCCTGGGCCTATTCCAACACCAACTATTTCGTTCTCGGCTGGCTGATCGAGGCGGTCAGCGGGATGACCTATGCCGACTATGTGCGCGAGCGCGTCTTCGCCCCCGCCGGCCTTCCCTTCGCGCGCCCGGACGCGTCCGCGGCCGACATCGCCGCCCGCGCTCAGGGCTTTACCCTGAATGGCGCAAAACTGTCCAAGGCGGACCAGATGGAGGACGAGATGAGCCGCGCGGCCGACGGCGGCGTCCTGTTCAGCGCTCTGGACTGGGCCCCCTGGTGTCGGGCCCTCGCTGCCTCGACCCTGATGTTACCTGAGACCGCAGCCCTGGCCTGGCAGCCCGGGAGCCTCCGCACCGGCCGCGCCGCGCCTTACGGAGCCGGGGTCTTTCTGGAGCGGTGTCGCGGTCAGGCGCTCCACCACCACACCGGGTCGGTGCCCGGGTTCGTCTCCCAGACGATGGCGTTCGGCGGATCGGGCATCCAGGTTCTGGCTGTCTGCAACACCGACGAGGACGGTGAGCCGCCGCTGGAGGACCTGGCCCTCGCCATAGCCGAGGGGCTCGCCCCCGGCTCGACCTATTTGACCCAGCCCGTGATGGCCGAGGACGCCCGGACCGCCCTCTTGCGCCGCGCCTTTCGCCGCGCTGACGCCGATCTGCCTGACAGCCTGCTGGCGTCCGAGATCATCGCCTCGGGCGGCGAGACAGCCCCGTCATGGGGCGTACGGCCCGGACACGTCTTCGCACCGGTCGAGCGCTGGTCAGTCACCGGAGGCGAGATGGTCCGGTATCGGTGGGTCGGCGACAACGGGGAAAGAGGCCACATCGTTGTCGGCTGGACCGGGGACGACGAGGTGTTCTGGATCTACTGATCGGCAAGGGCCGCGCGTCGCTGTTGGCGATCAGGGTGCTGTCAGCCGAACGCTAAAAGGTCTCCGGCAAAATCGGCCGAAGCCGCTGTCGGGGATGACATTTCGTGAAGCCGATCTCGTTCATGCGCCACCGGTTTCCGGCAGATGAGATCCGCCATGCCGTCTGGCTCTACCTTCGTTTCAGCCCCACAGGACCGATGGTCTGGCCCCATGCGGCGCAGCTCTGGACCCGCTGGACCTGAGGCATCTGCACCGGCCGGGTCGGCTTTGGGAGAACAATCGAGCGGAGAGCTCCCACCTTTGGATCCGACGACGGGAGCGACAGCAGCAGCAGTTCAAATCCCAGGCCTCAGCCCGGAAATTCCTCACCACCCCCGCAGCGACCCCCAACATCTTCGACATCCGGCGCGATCTGATCAGCAGACCCACACTTCGGCGTTTCCGCGCCCAAGCCGACGCCGCCTCGGCGGCGACGGCTGCCTGAATCGAGACAGGGAGGGCGCTTTTCGACCCGGCGCGGTGATCCTGGCAGCGCCGATTGATAAGCCTACGGCGCCACACGCATCCCGGAAACCATCATGTTGGCATAGGTTTCGCCGATTTCACGGGCGGTCTGAGGCGAGGTCTCGGGGCGGAACCAGCGGTGGGTCCAGCCGACGACGCCCAGCATCCCGTAGGCCACCACACGCGACGGCCCGACGTCGCGCAATGTGCCGTCGGCATAGCCTTCCTCGATGATCGAGATGAAGGCGTTCTCGATCATGCGGTTTACCTGCCGCATGTCCGAGGACCATTTCGAACGGGTGCCCGAAACGCGACCGAGGTTCTCGCGAATGTAGATGAAGAGCAAAGGATAGTGCTCGCCATAGGATTCCATGATCGCGACGATCAGGTTCCACAGCTTGTCCGGCGCCGGCAGCGTGCTGGCGGCGATGTCGGTGGCGATCTGGGAGTTGCGTTCCGCGACGGCGCGTAGCACCTCGTCGAACAACTCTTCCTTGGACGAGATGTAGTAGTAGACCGAAGCGCGATCGATGCCGAGTTCGGCAGCCACGGCGCTGATGCTCGCGCCCTGCAGACCCAAGCGGTCGAAGACGCGAACCGCTGCCTCCGCGATCTCGCGGCGACGCCGCTTGTAAGCGTCGGAGCTTTCTTCCTTCGCCGCCTTCCGGCGTTTGCCGATGCCGCTGGTCTTGTCGCTTGTCGGACTCATATCAGAGCCTGATTAGCGAGGGATCGCCGAAAGACCAAACCGGTGCGGTCATCAACCGCGTGGACCGCCCGCCACGAACAGCACCTGACCTGACACAAACCCTGAGCGGGCATCGGCGAAGAAGGAGACCGCATTGGCGACGTCTTCTGGCTGGCCCGGGCGACCGGCGGGGATATCGCGCACGATGTCTGCGACCATCGCCTCGAAGGTCACCCCCAGCCGTTCGGCGACAGCCGTGGTCATCGGGGTTACGACAAAGCCGGGTGCGACGACGTTGGCGGTGATGCCTGACTTGCCCATCTCCAGCGCCAGGGTCTTGGTCAGGCCGATCAGCCCGGCCTTGGCTGCGGCATAGTTGGCCTGTCCGTAAGCGCCCAAGGCGGCAATGCTGGAGAGGTTGACGATCCGTCCGTGGCCTTGGCGGCGCATCGCGGGCTGGACCGCGCGGCACATCAGGAACGCCCCGCGCAGGTTTACATCCTGGACAACCTGCCAGTCATCGAGCGTCATCCTGGCCAGGGTCTTCTCGCGCAGGACGCCGGCGTTGTTGACCAGAACGGCGGGCGGTCCCAGCGCGGCTTCGGCCGCCTCGACAGCGACCTCGACTGAAGCTTCGTCGGAGACATCGACGGCCACGGCGATGGCCCGACGCCCTAGCGCCTGGATTCGCTGAACGGTGTCGGCGCAGGCTTGCGTCTGAAGGTCCAGTACGGCGACATCGCAGCCGTCCCGGGCCAGGCGTTCGGCGATGGCGGCGCCGATGCCGCGCGCGGCTCCGGTCACGAGGGCGACGCGGGAGGGTTCGCTCATGACAGGCCCAGACGTTCGATGGCCATGCGCGACAGCAGGAATTTGCGCGGTCGCCCCGACGGCGTTAGCGGCACCTCTTCCACCTTGATCGGCAGGACATGGCGCGGCACCTTGAAGCGTGCGAGCCGTTCGGCGCACCAGTCGATCAGGGCCTGAGGCTCCAGCACGTATCCCGGGCGCGTCACGATGAAGGCAATGCCGATCTCGCCCATGCGGTCATCTGGCACGGGGGCGACGTGAGCCTGCAGGACGGACGGGTGGCCCATCAGCACGTCCTCGATCTCGGAGGGCGTGACCTGTTCGCCGCCGCAGCGGTAGCTTTCCTTCACCCGGCCGACCAGGCTCAGATAGCCGTCCGCATCGATCTGGCCGAGGTCGCCGGTATGCAGCCAGCCCTCGGCGTCGAAGGCTTCGGCGGTCGCCTCGGGCTTTTCGAAATAACCTGCTGTGACGCCGGGGCCTCTGGCCATCAGCTCGCCGACCTCACCGGGGGCCAGCACCGCGCCGGACTGTGGGTCGACCACGCGATAGTCGACGATGCGGTTGCCGATGGACGGATCACCCGCCGGCCCGACGTCGCGCAGGCGACCGTTGGTGGTCTTCAGGCGGTCGGTTGGATCGTCCGGCCGGGTCACCGTGGTGGAGGCCGTGCATTCGCTCATGCCATAGCCGGTGGTGATTTCGATGCCGTCGAAGGTCGCCAGAATGCGGTCCCACAGACCGGGCGGGGTGCGCCCTCCCGAGGATAGCATCCCCTTGAGCGAGGCCGTATCGACCGGTGTGTCGGCCAGGGTATCCAGGACGGCCAGTGTCATCGTCGGGATCAACAGCAGGTCGGTCACCTTGTGGCGCTCGATGGCCCGCAGCGTTTCGCGCGGATCGAACTTCAGGTGCGGCACGATCGCCCCGCCGACGAACAGGGCCGCGAGCAGGCCTTCGACATAGCCGTACACATGGTTCATCGGCAGGCTGAAATGGATGCGCCTTCCGTCCTCGAACGCGCGGGCATAGGCACTGCCGAAGGCCGCGCGCAGCAGCATGTCATGGGTCAGCACCACGCCCTTGGGCGAACCGGTCGTGCCCGAGGTGTAGATGATGTCTGCAGGGGCCGCCGGGTCGACCTCGGGAAGCGCGTCCGCACCGTCGTGGAGGTTTTCGAACGTGGTCGCTCCGGCCCGGCCGCCGCCTTCGGCCTGGAAGACCGCGACCGAGCGCAGGTCGGGCAGAGCCGTGCCGCCTCCGTCGATCTCCCAACGCGGGGCGATCTCGTCCAGCATCTCCAGGTAATCGAGGTCACGAAACCGGTCCATCGTGACCAGCATGACGGCCCGCGACTGGCGCAGCACATAGGCCAGTTCGTCCCGGCGGTTGAGGATGTTGACCGGAACGGCCACGGCACCGATCGCCGCGATCGCGAACTTCAGGGCGGCGAAGGCGGGGTAGTTGGCCATGACCAGGGCGATGCGTTCGCCCGGCCGGACCCCGGCAGCGGCCAGGCCTCCGGCGACCGACGCAGCCCAGTCGGCCATCTGGCAATAGGTCCAGGTCCGGGCGTCCGTGATCAGATAGGGGCGATCCGGATGCATCCCCGCCGCATGGGTCAGCATTCCGTATAGGGTGCGCGGTCGCCAGGGATCGAAGCTCCGAGCCGTGGCGGCCTGACGTTCGGCGACGGAAGGATGGGACGCGCGGGCAGGCATGATCGGCTCGTTGACGCTCTCAAAAGCCATGGTCAGGGGTTCAGGATCTCGTGGTGCCGGCGATAGTCGGCCCGTCCCCATCCGAACGCCAGCGCCGCGAGTAAGGTCGAGATCGACAGGGTTATGCCGAGCGACAACCCGAGTGCGCTTTCCGAGCGGAACACGAAGTCGTTCAGCAGGCCGGGCAGTAGCGGCCCCATGGTCAACCCGCCCAGGTTTGCGACGAACAGGATCAGCGCGAGGGCCTGGCCTCTGACCTGGTTGGGCAGGACCATCTGAGAGGCCGCGTAACAACTGCCTGCCGGCATGGCCAGAAGGACGACCCCGACCGCGAAGACCGCGACCGTGGCGGTGGCTGAAAAGCCCTGGGCCCAGATCAGGGCTCCGAAGGCGAGGGTGCCGAGGATGGAACTGACCGTGGCGATGCGAAGCGCGGCGTCGCGGCGACCCGCGACCAGGCCCCTATCGCTGAGGCGTCCGCCCATCAGCATGCCGAAGCTGCCCCCGATCAGCACGACCAGACCCATGACCAGACCGGTCTGTTGCGGCGTCCAGTCGAACGAGCGCTGCAGAACGCCGGGCGACCACAGCATGAAGGCATAGAGGGCGACGGCCTGGAACATCAGGCCGAGTGCGATCGAGGCGACAGCCACGCGGCGCTTGGCGATCTCGGCGAGCGTCTCGCGGATCGTCAGGCGTGCGACGGCTCCATCGGCGGCGACGATGACCTTTCGTCGGGCGGGCTCGCGCAGGGTCAGGACCCACAGGGCGACCAGCAGACCGGGGATGCCGGTGACCAGGAAGGTCGCGCGCCATGAGGCGATCTCGCCGAAGATCGGCAGGGTCAGGGTCGCGGTCTGGGTGACCAGCTGCACCACCAGTCCCCCGACCAGCAGCGCCAGGCCCGAACCCAGATAGATGCCGACGCCATAGAGGCTCATGGCTGCGCCCAGCTTCTCGTTCGGGAAGGTGTCCGAGATCATGGAGACGGCGGCGGGCGCCAGGGTGGCTTCGCCGATACCCACGCCCATGCGGGCCAGGAACAGCCCGGGATACCCCATGGCCACCGAACAGGCTGCGGTCATCAGGCTCCAGAAGAAGACGCCCGCGGCGATGATGTTTCGACGATTCAGCCGATCGACCAGCCGTCCCGCCGGCAGGCTGACGATGGTGTAGAACAGCGAGAAGGCCAGCCCACCCAGAAGGCCGACCTGAGTGTCCGACACCGCGAACTCGGCCTTGATCGGACCGACCAGCAGGCTGAGGATTTGGCGGTCGATGAAGGACAGGGTGTAGCAGACCGTCAGAACCGCAACCGTGTACCAGGCATAGCCGGTAGCGGGCGGGGCTCTTGACGACGAAACCGCCGGATCTTTCGATCCGGCGGCCTGGGTCGTGTCTGTCATCAGAACTTGGCCGAGAACTGGAGCGCCACTTCGCGGCCCCGCGCAACGACGCCTCGCTGCTCGCCGATCGCGCCGGGCACGCTGGCTCCGCCCGTCCGGTCCGCCGCATAGAGGATGTAGTTCTCGTCCGAGAGGTTGCGCCCGATCAGTTGCGCGGTATAGCGCCCGTCCGGCGACGTTACCGTCACCCCGGCGTTGTAGCGCCAGAAGGCCTCCTGCAGTGTGGCGGGAGCCATGGTTTCCGCCGCATAGTAGCTGTCGCTGTAGAAGCCGTCGCCGGTCAGGGCCACGCCGAACCCGGCGATCTGGGTTTCATAGGTGAAGCCTGCGCTTCCCGACCACTGGGGCGCGCGGGCGGGTGCGCGACCATCGAAGTCCTGTTGCAGGGTCAGGGCCGTCGTGTTGACGAACGAGCAGTTCGTCGGAGCCACCGCCGTCGCCCGCACCGTGCCGGTCGGGAAGGCGTAGGAGTAGCACTGCCCCACGAAGTCGTTGAACTGTGCATCGACGTAGGCGATCGCCCCGCGCAGCGACAGGGCGTCGGTGGCCTGCCAGACGCTGTCGGCCTCGAACCCGCGCTGCTGGACCTCACCGGCATTGTTGATGGTGTAGGCGATCCGCGCCGGATCATAGGTGTTCACCTGCAGGTCTTCAAAGCGGTAGGCGAAGGCTGCGATGTTGGCGCGCAGGCGACCGTCGGCGAATATGCCCTTGGCCCCGGCCTCGAACCCGCTGGCGGACTCGGAACCGAAGTTAATGTCGCCGATCACCGTCCCGGTCTGCAGCGGGCTGGTCAGACCAAATCCGCCGGACTTGTAGCCCGTCTTGTAGGCCACGAAGACCGTATGATTGCTGTCGGGACGCCAGGTGATGGTGGCTTCCGGTGAAAGATTGTCGTCCTCGAACTGACCCTGGATTTCGCCGACAATGGTCGACCCGGCATAGTTGGTGTTCTGGGTCGCGAAGGTGCCGATGCCGTACAGGTTCTTCTTCGCGAAATCCTTGGATTCGCGCGTCCAGCGCACCCCTCCTGCGATCTCTATGGTGTCGCTGAGGTCGTAGATCAGCTGACCGAAGACCGACTGGGTTTCGCCGCTCTGTTTTGCATAGTCCTCATAGGTGGAGAACCGGCCGGACGCGGCCTGGTAGTTGCTGTCGCGCAGCTTGGTGTCGTTGGTCGTGAACAGGTCTGTCGCCTGGAAGAAGGCGCCCAGCATGAAGTTCAACGGGCCCGCGTAGTCACTGCTCAGGCGGAATTCCTGGCTGATCTCCTGGTTGGTCTGTCGATTGTAGAAGGCCAGCTGCGAATAGGTCGTCTGGTCCAGGCCGGACAGGAATTCATACTGGGTCGAGTTGTAGCCGGTGGTGGACGACAGGTTCAGCGTGTCGGTCAGGGCCCAGTCGAAATCCAGCACGCCGGTGAACACGTCCAGCTCGCCATAGGCTCTGTTGTTGCCGCGATAGCCGCGCATCGTTCTCGCGATCGCGTCGGGCAGGTCGCCGCTGGTCGTCCGGTTGTCCGCGACACAGTCCGCGAACGGATCGGCGATGCCATAGACCCGTGGGTTGGAGCCGCCGGTGCACGACCCGATGTTCTGGGTCGCGACGCCTGGGCCGGCGTCCTCGTTGTGGCCCATGAACAGTTTCAGCCGCCCGGTGATGGTGGGCGCGATCTCGGCGGTCAGGGTCAAACGCCCCAGGATCTCCTCATCGCCAGGGCGGCTGTCCGAGACGCCGGGAAGCGACGCAGCGCCGATCGGGGCCCCGGACGCGACTGTGTAAAAGGGGTTGGCGATCGGCTGGGCCGTATTGGTCAGCCAGCCGTCCAGGTTGCGATAGCGCAGGGCCAGACGGGCGTTCAGGCCCTCGGCGATTGGGCCAGAGACATATCCGTCGATGGTGGCCTCATCGCCTTCAAATTCGTAGCCGGCGCGGAAGCCGGCCTCGAACTGGTCGGTAGGGTCGGCGGACTTGATCGAGATAACCCCGGCCGGGCTGTTCTTGCCGAAGAACAGGGCCTGGGGTCCCTTCAGGACTTCAACCTGCTGAAGGTCGAAGAAACCCATCTGGGTGATACGGCCGTCGCTGGTCTGGACGCCGTCGATGGCGACCGACACGGCCTGTTCGAAGCCGGTCTGGTTGGCGGGTGAGCTGATGCCTCGAATGGCGATCGAACCGCCGCCGTTCGACTTGTAGGCGCCGACGACGACGGTCGGTGTCAGCTCGCCGATGCGCGACAGGTCGTCGGCGCGGTTCCGCTCGAGCGTTTCGGCTGTGACCACGTTCACCACGACCGGCACACTGATCAGGGTCTCTGACCGGCGTCGCGCGGTGACGACGATGTCGTCGACCGACGAAGTGTCTTCCTGCGCCGTGGCGCTCTGTGTTCCGGCCGACTGCGCGAACGCAGGGCCTGACACGACCATCAGCAAGGCGGCAGCGCCACCTGCCATCAACAGCGATTTCGTAGATACAGCCATGGCTTTCCCCTGTCGTTCCAATCCCTGCCGCCTTTCGCTCGTCTGGTGCGAGTCCTTGCGACAGCCTCAGAAAGACTGTTGCCGTCCGATCTGTCAATACCAGTGTTGACAAAAATCAACGACAGCGTTGATAGTGCAATCACGATGGGGGCTGGTCGGGTCGCGGCTTGCGGTTCGTGCTCCCCTTGGCGACCATCAGAGTCGCAGGCATGGGAGTAGGGTTGGCCATGGATGGCACTGGAACGTCACTACCGCTCGATCTGGCGATCACGCCGGCGACGCCGGTCGGATATCGCTTGCAGAGCCTTCGCAAGAAGGCTGCGATCCAGCTGATGGGATCGCGTCTATGGGGCCGGTTCAATCCGAACCATTGGGACCCGGTCTATGCGGCTGCGACCGGGCTGAAGGCGCCGATCCAGACCGGGGAGATGTCGTCGGCCTATATCGCCGAGATGTGCGTCAACCACTTCGGCGCCGCCTTCTTCAAGGGCTCTCGGATGGTCTGCAAATACGTCGCCTCGACCTGTGCCGACGAGATCATCTCGACCCATGGCGTGGTGCGCGAGAAACAACCCAAGGGCGCCGGCTTCCGTTTCATCGTCGATGTCTGGGCCGAGAACGAGGCCAGCGAGAAGAAGACGGCCGGCTGGGTCGAAGTCGATGTCGGCGTCTGATCGCCGCCTGTCCAAGGAAATGACCATATGACCTCCCAGACGCATGGGCAGATGCCCGCCGCAGACGCCCTGAAACCCATGAGCCCGCTTCAGGCGCGCCAGACCCGCGAGTTCATCGACGGCCTGGCCTCCGAGGCCCGTCCCTATTGGGACATGGTCGAGATCGGCGACGAGCTGTCGCGCGACCTTCACCTCTCTGCAGAGCTGGTGATCCTGTATTGCGACGGCGTCGAGGACTTCAACCCCTGGTACGAGGGCTGGCGCATGAACAGCTGGCATATCGAGGGCCAGTCGCCGTTCGGCGGCGCGATCGTGCCGCCCCTGCTGGTCTCGCACTTCGTCCTGTCGGTGCAGTTCGACGCCACACGGCCGTTCTCGATCGGTTCGATCCACACCTTCCATGACTCCGAGATTCTGGAGCCGATTCCGGTCGGGGCGAACGTACGCATCACCACGCGGGCCATCGACAAGTTCGAGAAGCGCGGCCGGCGCTATGTGCGCCATGGGGTCGAGGTCACCGACGTCGAAAGCGGCCTGCTGTACTTCCGCGAAACCCGCGACATCCTCTCGCTCTGAAGGGGCGGGCAATGGAAGAAGCCGCCATCACCGCGGTCATCCCGCAAGCCCTGTCGCTGGACCCGCCTGCACCCGCCTTGCTCGGTACCCGCTGCGCGGATTGCGGGACGCTGTACTATCCTCAGGTCGTCAGCTGTCGAAATCCGGACTGCGAGGGCAAGGATGTCGCCCCGGCGCGGATCATGGCGCGTGGCCAGCTCTATAGCTTCACAGTGCAGAGATACCGCCCGCCGCCGCTTTTCGCGATCGAGCCTTGGCAGCCGTATGTGCTTGGCCTTGTGGACGTCGAAAACGGCCTGCGGGTCATGGGTATCGTCGAAGCGCCACTGGAAGAGGTTCGAATCGGCATGCCGCTTCGGCTTTCGACCCTGACCCTGAACGCGGAAGGGGCCCAGACCGTCATGACCCACAGCTTCGTTCCCGACGACGGAGCCGACACATGAGGCCGGTCTATGTTCTGGGCGTGGGGGCCCACCCCTGGGGCAAATGGCCCGGTACGACGCAGGTCGAGCTGGCCATCCACGCCATGAAGGCGGCCCTGGGCGAGGCGTCCCTGCAATGGCGCGATCTGCAGGGTCTGGTCGCAGCCAGTTCGCGGTTCGAGGGGGGCATGGGCTGGGGCCTGCATGCCAACGAACTCGTCCAGACGGTCTCGGAACATGGCCTGGCCTGCATCAATGTCGGCGGTGCCTGCGCAGCAGGGGCGGTCGCCTTCCACACCGCCCATATGCTCGTCGCCAGCGGCCAGTACGACACCGTCGCGGCCATGGGGGCCGAACGGATGCCCAAGGGCTTCATCCCACGACCGCCGGGCTCGGCCGACGACCCGGCCGATCACGACTTTCTGCGCTGGAAGACCATGGGCGCCACCAATCCCGCCTATTGGGCGATGGAAGCCCAACGCCGGATGCACGATCACGGCACGACCGCCGAAACCTTCGCCGCCGCCTCGGTGACGATGCGACGTCATGGCGCGATGAACCCCAATGCCCGGTTTCGCACCCCCTCCACGGTGGACGAGGTCCTGGCCTCTCCGATGGTGAGCGATCCCTTGCATCTGCTCGAAATCTGCGCTGTCAGCGACGGGGCGGCGGCCGTCATCCTGGGGTCCGAGGACCAGGCCCGCCGGGCGGGTGGGCCGATGATCCAGGTCGCCGCGAGCGCCATCGCCACAGGCCGGTTCGGCGACCCGGCCGCGCGCATCCCGACCGTCGGATCGACGCCGCGCCCCGGCGTGCCGCATACCAGCGAGGTGGTCACGGCCGTACATCGGGCCTGGGATCTGGCCGGCATCGGGGCTGAGGATGTCGATCTGGTCGAGATCGCGGACAACACCGCCTGGCACATCCTGGCCTGGCCCGAACTGTTCGGCTTCTTTGCGCCCGGTGAAGGCGATCGAATGCTGACGGCGGGGGAAATGACGATCGGAGGTCGCCTGCCGGTCAATCCGAGCGGCGGCTTCCTGTCGTTCGGCGAGGCGACGACGGCCCAGGCCCTGATGCAGGTCTGCGAGCTGGCCTGGCAGCTGAAGGGGCAGGCGGGCGAACGCCAGGTCGAGGGGGCCCGCATCGCCATGTCCGCCGTGTTGGGCCTGGGGGCCAACGGCGGCTCCATTGTCCTGAAACGATGAGCGAGGCTGTCCAGATCGAGGTCCGGGATCGCGTCGCGGTCCTGACTCTGTCGCGCCCTGACACCGGCAATGCCATCGACCAGGAGATGGCCGATAGCCTGCTGAAGGCCGCCCTGGCCTGCGCATCAGACGACGGCGTGCGGGCTGTGCTGTTGACCGGAAAGGGCCGGTCGTTCTGCGTTGGCGGCGACGTGAAGGCCTTCGCGGCCGCTGGTCCGGGTGCGTCGGCTCTCGTGCAAGGACTGACCGCGTCCCTGCATATGGCGGTCGCGCGACTGGCGCGGATGGACAAGCCTCTGGTGACGGCGATCAACGGTGCAGCGGCGGGCGCCGGCTTTGGCCTGGCCATCCTGGGCGATGTCGCCTTGGCGGCCAGATCCGCGAAGTTCGCCATGGCCTATGGCGCGATCGGCCTGACGCCCGACGGCGGGGCGACCTGGCTCCTGCCGCGGCTGGTCGGATACCGCCAGGCGCAACGGCTGGCGCTGACCGGCGCGCGGATCGATGCCGTGGAGGCTGAGCGGATCGGGCTGATCACCCGGGCGATCGACGACGAGGCCTTGCAGGACGAGGCCTTCACCCTCGCCGGGACGCTCGCCCAAGGTCCGCGCCGCGCCTTCGCCCGCACGCGGGCTCTGTTGCATCAGGCCCTGTCTAATGGGCTGGAGACGCAGTTGGAACTGGAGGCGCAAGGCATTGCCGAGGCTGTCGGCCTGCCCGAGGGCCGGGAGGGTATCGCCGCCTTTGTTGCCCGTCGTCCGCCTGACTTCAGGGGGCTCTGACCCCGCTCAGACCAGGGCGGCGATAAGGCCTTCCGCCAGCCGCGCGACGGCGTCGTCGCTCCGTTTGCTCCCCTGGGGCAGGCCGGCAAACCCGTGGATCATGTCCGGATAGTGGTGGGCCTCAACCTCTACGCCCGCCGCCCGTGCCCGCTCGACCAGAGCCTGCCCCTCGTCCCGCAGGGGATCGAAGCCAGCCGTAATGACGGTGGTGGACGGCAGCGCCGACAGGTCACCACCCATCAGGTCGACCATGCCGTCCCGGGTAAAAGCCTCCCAGGCCCACAGCATGAAGGTCCGCGTCAGCATGTGATCCTGCCCAAAGGCCATCTGGGATGCGCTGGCGCAGCCAGGGTCCACCGCCGGATAGAGCAGGGCCAGACCCTTGACCGGCTGTCCGACGGCCGCCGACATCAGCGCGGTCGCCACGGCCAGCCAGGCTCCTGCGCTGTCTCCCGCCAGCTCGACGGGGAGGCCGACAAAACGCGATTTGACCCAGTCCAGGGCGGCGACCGCGTCATCCATGCCCGCAGGGTAGGGATGCTCCGGGGCCAGCCGGTAATCGACCGCGACCAGAGTGAGGCCGCTGCTCAAGGCAAGGCGTCGGCACACGGCGTCGTGGGTTTCGAGGTTGCCGAACACGAAGGCGCCTCCATGCAGGAAGACCACGATCGCCCGATCCGGCCCGGCCGCTGGCCGATAGACCCGTAGACCCAGGGGGCCGCCCGGCCCGGTGATCTCCACGTCCTCGACGGCGTGGATGTCCGGTCTGGGCGCACGAGCGAGATAGCCGTTGGCTCCAGCCCGAAAGGCCGTCAGATCCGTGGGCACGCTCAGGGCGACGCGCGGGTCCGCGAGCCAGGTGGCGAGATCGGGATCCAGCGATCCCTCAGGAGGCGGCACGCATCGCCTCGCCGCCCCGCAGATCGAACCCGTCGTAGCCTTTCGCCGCCGCCTTTTCGAGGATGCGGCGATAGCCCCGCACACCCCCGGAGTAGGGCATGAAGACGCGGGGCTTACCAGGCATCTCGGCCCCGATGTAGTAGGATGGCGTCTTCATATAGAGGGTCTCATGCGCGCGGGCGTTGACGTGGTCCACCCAGTCCGCCTGGGCCGCCTGCGTCGCCTCGATCTCCGATACGCCATTCGCTCGCGCCGTGTCGAACAGGGCCGCCAGCCAATCGATCTGTTCCTCGCTGGAGAGGATGACGTTGCTCAGCAGGGACGGGCTGCCGGGTCCGCCGATAAAGAACAGGTTGGGAAAGCCGTGGACGCCGATGCCCAGATAGCTGGCCGGGCCACCGGCCCAGGCGTCCTTCAGGGTCTGGCCGCCACGGCCGACAATGTCGATCTTCAGGATGGAGCCGGTGAAGACATCGAAGCCGGTCGCATAGATCACCACGTCGAAGGCCAGGTCCTGTGCACCTGTTCGAATTCCGGTCGGCGTGAAGGTCTGGATCGGCGTCTCCGTAATGTCGACCAGGGAGACGTTCGGGCGGTTGAAGGTGGCGAAATATCCGCCGTCGACAGAGGGTCTGCGAGTACCGAACGGGAACCCCTTGGGCACCAGCTTGTCCCTCAGGACGGGGTCTTCAATCTGTTCGCCGATCTTTTTCTGGACGAAGGCCGAGGCGATGTCATTGGCCGCCTGGTTCAACAGGATGTCCTTGAACGTCAGGGCAAAGCCGAACCCCAGACGGTTCCAGGCCGCCTCAAAGGCCTGCTCGCGCTCTTCGGGCTCGACCTCTGCAGCCGAACGGGGATCGGGGGCGAAACCCAGGCCGCTGGGGGAGTTCCGCGCCGCCTCACGGCGAGCGCGGTAGTTGGCCTTCACCGCCGCATCCTCCTCGTCCGAGACAGGCGCATTGGCGGCGGGGATGGAATAGTTCGCCGTGCGCTGGAACACCGTCAGGTGCTCGGCCTGGGCCGCAATGATCGGCGTCATCTGCACGCCGGATGAGCCAGTGCCGATGATGGCGACCCGCTTGCCCTGCAGGTCGACCGGATCGCGCGGCCAGCGGGCGCTATACAGGACCTGGCCCTCGAACGTCTCCTGTCCAGGATAGGTCGTCGCCTTGGGGGTGGACAGCTGGCCGACTGCCATAACGAAGCGCTGGGCGGACCAGCGCCGCCCGTCTTCCGCCTCGATCAGCCAGCGGCCCGTGGTGGCCTCAAGCTCGGCACGCCGCACGCGTGTGTTCAGGCTGATGTCACGCTTCAGGTCGAAACGGTCGGCGACATGATTGATATAGCTCAGGATTTCAGGCTGCTTCGCGTAACGTTCGCTCCAGCGCCATTCCTGCTCCAGGTCTTCGGAGAAGCGGTAGGAATAGTCGAAGCTTTCGACGTCGCAGCGTGCACCCGGATAACGATTGAAATTCCAGACGCCGCCGACCTCGTCCGATGCCTCCAGCACCTGAACCCCGAACCCCTGTGCCCGGAAGGTATGGAGGGCACGGAGACCAGCCAGTCCGGCCCCGATCACGACGATGTCGATTTGAACTGTTTCAACCATGGCGCTCTCCATTCTCCAAAGTTGCCACGATGCCGAATGGTCGTCAACGATGGTGTTGATAACGATGCCCGCCGTGGTTAGGACGGAAGGGAATGGCGCGATCCCATGACAGATCGCAGCTCCAGCGTCAGAGGATCCCCATGCGCGACATCAACCACTTCATCGACGGCGCGTCCTTCACCGGCGGCTCGGGCCGGTTCGCCGATGTGTTCAATCCCAACACCGGAGAGGTCCAGG
>NZ_NCEQ01000002.1 GCF_002280785.1 Brevundimonas subvibrioides | reverse complement strand
CGCCGGGCCCCGGCGCCCAGCCGCCGCCCGCCTGGCGCCGGTGGCGCTCACGCACCAATCTGACTAGGCTGGGACGGAGATGGAATCCTGAGGGGGCGGCGTGCCGGATCGACTTCAAGAGCTTATCGAGCAGTGGCGCGACGACCCTTCGGCGACCTATCAGACGTGGTTCCTGTGGGATGAACGGCTGAAGAATTTCCGGTCCATCCGCCGGGGCATCGGTCAGGTCGTCGAGGAGATCGAGGCGGGCCGGTTCGGCGTCGCCTATCGTGGCTCGTCGCTGGAGACCATCGTCCATTCGGTCGCCGAACAACGCCAGATATTCAGGGGCGCCGACCACGCGTTCCTGTGGAAGCCCAAGCTCCGGATTCCCGACATCTACGAGAACCCGCCCAACCAGCGCGCCTTTGGCCGTCTGCTGCATCACTGCAGCTGCTGTTCAACCGGCGCCGAGATCCTGTCCGGCATCCGCACGATCGATCAGCTCAAGATCAAGGGCCTCGGGCCAGCCGTGGCGAACCTGATCTACTTCTTGCATCCCACGCACGCCCCGCCGTTCAACACCGCCATCGTCAATGGCTACAACGCAATCACCGGGTCGAAAGTGAAGCTGGGCAGCTGGGAGCACTATCTGGCCATGCGAGAGGGAATTCTGGAACTCAACGCCCGCTATCGCGACCTGCTGTCAAACGACCTGGGCGCCATCGCGGGCTTCCTGTTCGATGTCGGGTCAGGACGATACCCCGCTCCGCCCCTGGAAAGCGAAGATCTCTCTGACCGTGACTGGGATCGGCGGCTCGCTGAAGCCCGGGCTGAAGCGGTGAAGTTCGAGAAGACCGCGCTGCAGCAACGCGACACTGATCGCACCCACACCGAAGTTCAGGCATGGATCCGGGATCTGGGGCGAGCGCTCGGCTATCGCGTGTGGATCGCCGCCAATGACCGCAGCCGGCCTTATGACGGCGCGCGTCTCGGTGATGGCTGTCTGGAGCAACTGCCCGCGGCGCTGGCGAACGGCGCGGGTGCAGAGTCGATCCGCCTCATCGACGTCCTCTGGCTGGAAGCCGGCGCGGATCGCGTGACAGCCGCCTTTGAGGTCGAACACTCCACCACGATATATTCTGGCGTCGTGCGCATGCTGGACCTCGCCCTGTCTGGCGAGCTACATGCCTCCGCGGGCCTGTTCCTGGTGGCTCCCGACAGCCGCGAGGGCGATGTCCGCGCCCAGTTGCGGCGGCCCGCCTTCAGCCGGATCGCGGACCTTGACGTGCGCTACCTTCCCTATGGCGAACTGGAACGGCACCGGGCTTCAATCGCCCGCTTCGGGACCGACCTTCGGGCCCTGACAGAAATCTCCCACCGCCTGATCTGATGGCGGGCCGGGCGGCGGTCGGCAATCGATCCGGCGGCGCGTCACTCTCGCCGGACAGCGCGCTGCGAGGCCCGAGCCGCCTTCAGATCCCGCGCCAGCCGAATCCAGAGCAGGATGAACCCTGAAACCACGATGCTCAGCGTCAAGGCCGTGGTGATGATGATCAGGGGGTGATTGAAATCCTCGCCGTCGTTCCAATCCATGACATGGAGACGCCAGAAGAAGTCGAAAATCCGCCAGACGCCCGAGCGGCGCGTCACCACCTCGCCGGTGGCGGGCGACAGGTAGAAGGACGTCTTTTCGCGGTCGGCGAAGTCCACCCGCCACAGCGGTCCGGTGCTAGGCGCGCTTGGCGAAGGCCGAGACCTCGGCGGCGGACATCGGTCCGAACGGCCGACCTGTCGCGGCGGACACGATGACCGGCTCGCCCGCCGCCGGCTTCAGGGTCCAGGCCGGCCCCCTCGGCGTGGAATGAAGCTCCGCCTGGACGGGCGCGACGCCGGCCCGACGGGCGATCTCGCCGAGGGCCGGAAGCGCGCCGAGCTCCAGCGGACCCGGCTTGAGTTCGACCGCGCGATGTTCGCCGCGCACCGTCTCGATCGGGATGGCCGTCATCACCAGACCGCCGCCGACCCAGAACAGCACCTGAAGACCGACGACCAGCGCGATCCATTTGTGCAGCTGGGTGGAGAGCTTGAGAATCTTCATGCCCTAGCCGTGACGCGCGAACACACGCGTGCCGCCGCTCTTGAGGATCAACAAGGTCTCGTAAGGCTCCCGCCGGCCGTCGGGCGTCTCCATCCCGGGCGATCCCAGCGGCATCGCCGGCACCGCGAGACCCACGGCCTCCGGACGTTCAGCCAGGAGTCTGCGCACATCCTCCGCCGGCACATGACCTTCCAGCACATATCCGCCAATCAAGGCCGTATGGCAGGACGCCAAGGACTCGGGAACGCCTTGGGCGCGGCGGACCGAGCCGGGGTCGGTCACCTCGGTTATCCGCGCCTGAAACCCCGCCGCTGTCATGTGTTCGACCCATGCGCCGCAGCAGCCGCAGGTGGGCGATTTGTAGACGGCGAGGTCGGACGAAGGACGAGGGGTTTGAGCGCAGGCCGCTGCTGCCGAGGCGCTGACGCCGAGGATCAGAAGGGAGCGGCGCGAAAGCGACTTTATCATTGGCTCATTACTCTGGTGATCGGGAGGCCGGGCAACCCGTTTCCGCGTCTTCAGGTCGCCCGGCGCAAGGGCCGAGCCGAAGAGTGATAGATGGCGAACCTCCACTCGTCGCCCCGCTTGCGCAGGACGCTTGTGGCGACGCCGCGGCGCTCGATTGGTTCGCGCGCCGTGTCCTTGAAGGTGATGTGATAGGTATAGGTCTCGCTCACGAATGCGGTATCGCCGTCGATCTCCACTGTCATCTCGTGGTTGCGAAACTCAAAACCCGCCAGATCGGTAAACTCGGGTCCGAGATGGTGCTCGAGGTAATAGGCGAAAGTCCCCTCTACGCCGCCGTTCTCGAAAATCGCCGAGTCCTCCCAGAACAGAGCCGGGGTCTGTGACACGTCCATCCGGGTAATGGCGTCCTTGTAGGCGGCGACGACGGTTCGGACCTGCGCCTCGTCAGCGGCTTGCGCATGGCCGGGGGCGTGCGCCGAGCCTGGGGTGTGCGCCGGGCCGGGGGCGTGAGAGTGGGGCGCCTGGGTCTGGGCCTGGGCGGAGGTAGCGAGAACAGCGGCGAGCGCCGATCCGGCGAGTGCTGAACGAAACGACATGGATCAAGCTCCTGGTTGGCCGCGGCCGCGAAAGCGTCCTGGTCCGGCCGAAGTGGATCGAAAACTATGTGGCGGGCGACGCGTGTCCTTGAGGCCGTCAGAACATCAGATGTCTCACGCCGTGGGTCAGCATCCCGCCCAGCAGGCCGTTGACCATCACGGCGGCGGCGGCGAGCGTCAACAGGCCGACGTAGATCAGCTCACGCCCGCGTCCCGGTCGGCGGACCCAATGTTCCTTCGCCCACCAGCTCAACAGGCCCAGAACGGCGATCGAGGTGCCGAGCCACCGGTGATAAGCGTGGGTCGCGTCGTCCTTGCCGGGGAGGCCCATGGCGAACCACCCCAGCGCCACCGCGGCGAGCGCAGAGATCGCGGCCAGGGCGATAATGACGCGGGTGCCCTGGGTCAGGACCGGCCGGCGGAGCGTCAGCGCGGCGATCTCGAGAAGGGCGGCGACGAGGAACAGCGCGATGGGGAAATGCACCGCGGCCGGATGCATGGCCCCGAGCCAGCGATACAGGCGCTCGGGCATGGGCTTGGGAGCCTCGTCCGCCATCATGGCTCCGTGGTCCATGTCCTGGGCCATGCCCGGCATGGCCATCACGCCGCCGTCCGGAACGGCGGCCGTCGGCGTGGCGACCTGGGCCCGAGCCGCTGCGGCCTTCTCGTGGGCCTCATGCGCGTACGCCGGCGCGCTGACTGAAAGCGCCAGCGCCAGGGCGAGCCCCGGCAGAAATTTGCGTATCGCCATTGTTCTCTCACATCCTGTGCCTTCTGCTAACTACGCATCCGGGAAGCCGTCCCCTCGATTGAGGGATTCCGCCCGTTTCGGCGTAGTAGGGATTAGGGGCGCTAGGAGAGTGTTCGATGACGCGTAATCTGGATGATCTTCTGAATCGATCGGCGGCCATGTCCGCCGGTCGGTCGCTCGACGGGCTCGAGCCGCTCGTCTGGCGCCGGGTCGACGCGCTTCGCGGCGAAAGGCTGACCGGGCAACTGCGCCTTGGCGCCGTCGCCATGGCCCTGGTCACCGGCCTGACCGTGGGCGGCGTCGGCGCGGTCGCCGCTCCCCGACCGCGTGGGGATATGGCCATCTTCACGGTCGATGCGGGTCTGTCGCCCCTGGTGCGTCTGGAAGCCGGCCGGTGATGCGCGGCTGGCGGGCGATCGCACTGACCGCCGTGCTGGCGGCTGTCGCCAGCGGCGCGGGCACCTGGATCAGCGCCAGTTGGGTGCTCAGCCGGCGCGAACCGCCGTCCCTGCACGACATCGTCCACCATGACTTGAAGCTCTCGCCTGATCAGCTGACCCGTATCGAGGCCGTCGAAGCCCGGTTCGCCGCCCGCCGGCCCGCGCTCGAAGCCGACATCCGCGCGGCGAATCTGGAACTGGCGCGCGCCATCCAACAGAGTGATGGCGACGGACCCCAGGTCCAGGCCGCGGTGGACCACTTTCACGTCGCGATGGGCGCCCTGCAGAAGGAGACCATCACCCACGTCTTCGAGATGCGGTCCGTGCTGACGCCGGCCCAGGCGGAGGTCTTCGACGACCGCATCGTCGCGGCTCTTACGCCCAACGAAGACTAGCGGTCCGGGTGGAGAGTTCAGCGGACCTGTCAGCCCGCGCCGCCGGGGGCGACCGGGCGGCCTTCAGCGAATTGATGCGGCAGACCAAGACGGCTCTGTTCCGCTTCATCCGGCGCTATGTCGGCGACGAGCAGGAGGCATGGGATCTGTTGCAGGAGACCTATGCGGCGGCCTGGATCAACATTCGCCGTTACGATCCGACGCGCCCCTTCGAGGCCTGGATCCGGACCATCGCGCTCAACAAATGCCGGGACTGGAGCCGCCGCGGTCTTGTCCGACGGCTCATCCGGGGCGGCGTCGATCTCTCGTCGCCGGAAGCCATGTCCGTGCCGGACGGGGCCGAGTCGGCGGATGAACGGATGGAGGCCCGCGACCGGCTCGCCCGGCTGAACGAGGCGATGAGCCGTTTGCCCCCTCACCTCAAGGCGCCGCTCCTGCTCACCACGATCGAGGGACGCAGTCAGGCGGAAACGGCCGGACTGCTTGGCGTCTCTACAAAGACGGTAGAGACCCGCGTGGCGCGCGCCCGTCGCAAATTGTCTGAGGCCCTGGACGGCACGGCCGCCTTTCGGGCCGTTCCGGACTGAAGGCTTCCGGCCGTTCGTCTATGCTCGCTGATCGCTGCATTCCTACGGGAGCCAGGGCCGGTCGATCCATATCGGGCGAGGGCTGCGGCTCGCGCCCGCGTACTCCATTATGAAGGCGTCGCTCACTCTCGCTCGACGGCCGCCCATTTCTTCAGGAGCTTGCCACATGAGACTCTCGATCCTCGCCGCCGCTGCGGCGTTCACCCTGGGCGCCTGTCAGCCGGCCGCCGAACCTCAGCCAGTCGAGGCCCAGCCGGCGCCGGACGCCTCGGCAGCGACGCCGATGGACGCCGCGCCGGTGGTTGCGCCCGAGCCGACACCGCAGCCGCAGGCCGCCGCGCCAGCGCCCGCCACGGCCCCGCGGGCCTCGACACCGCAAGCCCCGGCGGCCCGGCCCGCGCCGGCTCCCGCTCCGACGCCGCCGCCCGCCGATCCGATGGCCGGCCATGACATGTCGAAGATGGACGGCATGACCATGCCGCCCAAACAATAGTTCGCGTAAGCATCAGGAGCTTTCTCATGAACCGTTCAATCTTCGCCAGCCTCGCCGCCGTGGCGGCGCTGGCTCCCGTCTCACTCGCCCACGCCCAGAGTCATTCGCACGCCGGCGTGTCAGCCCAGGAACACGCCGCCGTGCAGGCGCCCGCCAACGGCGTCGTCACCGCGCCGGCGGACAACGCCATGCTGGCCGCCGCCCCGACGGCGTTTTCGGCGACATTTCCGCACGCCATGACCCTGACGTCGCTCAGGCTGACGGGCGCCGCGGGCCAGCCGGTCGATGTGGTGGTGTCATCCGAGGCGCCGCCGGCCACAACCGTCACCGCGCCTCTGCCCACGCTTGCGCCGGGATCCTATTCCGCCGCCTGGGCCGCGAAGGGCGCCGACGGCCATCAGATGAACGGCGTCGTCCGTTTCATGGTTCACTGAGGAGTCGGCCTCCCGCCCCCTTGGGGGGCCGACGCCTGATGTGGAGGAACGCCGCGCAACCTGCTGCGCGGCGTTTTTCGTCGTGGATGGGCTTCCGTCGCCTCCCGGTCCGGGCGCCGGAGGTCACCCTCCGCCGTGAGCATTGTCGGCTCCGGGCGGTCGCAACCCGGCGCGATCACTCGCTCCAAGGCGGCCTCGCCGCTCCGGGGAGATGGGTCGCCAGGCTCGCCAGGGTCCGGACCACGACGTGGGCGTCCCCTGAACCGCGTCCAACAGCTTCGCCAGCCTCCGGATCGTACAGAATTGTGAAACAGCCCAGCGCCATGGCCGGGCGAATGTCCCATACCAGACTGTCGCCGACGACGCAGACCTCTGCCGGTTCGACGGCCAGGGCGGCGAACATTCGCCTGAACGCTGCGGGATCGGGCTTCCCCACGCCGACCTCGCCTTCAATCTGGATGTGGTGGAAATGCGAAGCCAGGCCGAAACGCTCGATCTTGGCGCGCTGCAGGGGACCGGCGCCGTTGGTGAGAAGCGCCAGCCGGTATCCGGCATCCCGCAGATGGACCAACACGGCGTCCGCCCCGGGTTCGAGCCGCATCTGCCGGTCGCGATGAAGGCTGAAGGCGTCGGCGAGGCGTTCGGCGATTTCCGGAGAGGGCGTCGCACATCCGTCGCGCCGCAGGGCCTCAAAGGCCTTGGCCGCGATGATGCGCCTGGCCTGCCTCGGGGCTCCGCGGCCGATGGCGTGGCTTTCCGGATCGCTCCAGAAAGCCCGCCCCGCCTCCGTCAGGGCCCGCGCCGCATGGTCCGGAGCCAGGTCGCCAAGCTCGGTCTGGTACAACTGACAGACCCTACGCCACGCCAGGTCCGGGCGGCGATAGGCTGAGATCAAGGTGTCATCCAGATCGATAGCGACGGCCCGGGTTCGCCGAGTCGCTGTCATTGGACCCCACCCGGCCGGACACCAGCGTGCGCAAGACACTGGCTATAGTGGCGCACTGACCCACGCGAGGGCATCCTCATGCCCCCCCGCTGGTTGACTGCGCGAGCCCGGCGCCAAGATGAACCCGCCAGCCTTCGCTAGAACCAGGCCCGAATGCCGACGACCAGTCGGGTGTCTTCCGCGCTTCGCCCGTCAGCTTCCAGAAAGTCCGCCGTATTGCCGAAGCTCCTGGTCCATTCCACGCCGACGTAGGGCGCGAACTCCTTGCGGAATTCGTACCGCAGCCGGGCCCCAACCTGGAGCGAGGACAGGCCAGATCCGATACGGAGCTCGGGGATGTCCTCCGCCGACAGCACCACCTCGGCCCGGGGCTGGACGATCCAGCGATTGGTGATGCGCTGATCGTATTCGGCCTCTCCCCGCGCTGTCAGTTCGCCCTTGTTGGACAGGAAGACAGCTCCATCGACCTCGAACCAGTAGGGCGCCAGCCCCTGAATGCCGACGACGAGATCTGTCCGGTCGCCTTCGGGCCGGTAGGTCTGCCGCAGGCCGGTCTGGAAGTCGAAGAAGGGTCGGAACGCCCGGCTGTAGAGGGCCTGGATCTCGGCCTCCTCGACCTCGCCGCCAAAAGCGCCCTCCCCTTCCGACTTCCACCAGAAGCGATTGATGTCGCCGCCGCTCCAGCCCTGGGCATTCCAGGCGTAGCCTTCCTCGTCGTCCCCGAAGGTCGCTTCCAGCTGGTCGAGGATGACCGCCGTCGTGCGGACGTTTCCATGCTCGACTCGGAGCTGGGCGCGGGCCGCCGCCATTTCGGCGGGGTCGAACAGCAGGTCGGCGGCGTTGGTCGGCCCACTTGTCGCGCCCGCCGGAGCCGGGGTTTCCGGCGGACGTCCCGGATTGTCCGCGCTGGTCGGGACGTCAGGCGGCATGGCCATTGCGGACATGTCGTAGCCCGCCGGCGTCTGGCCCATGGTCGACATGTCATGACCCGCCGGCATTGCTGGAGCGGGAGTCTGGCCCATCGTCGACATATCGTGACCTGCGGGCATCGCCAGCGCGGGCTGGGTTTGACCCATCGTTGACATGTCGTGCCCCGCCGGCATCGCCGGAGCGGGCGGGGTCTGGCCCATGGTCGACATGTCATGGCCAACATGCATGTCGTGCCCCGCCGGCATCGCCGGAGCGGGCGGGGTCTGGCCCATGGTCGACATGTCATGGCCAGCATGCGGGGACGCGGCGGCCGGAGCCGGCTGCGTCTGGCCCATCGTCGACATGTCATGGCCGGTGTGAGGGGACGCAGCGGCCGGAGCCGGTTGGGTCTGGCCCATAGCGGACATGTCGTGCCCGGCACGAGCGGACGCCGCGGCCGGAGCAGGCGTCTGGCCCATGGTCGACATGTCGTGTCCCGCCGGCATCGCCGGAGCCTGCAGACGGACCGGCACCGCGCCCGTCGGGCACGTCGGCGCTCCGGGCATGCCTGTCCGGGATGCGTCGGCGGTGGGGGAGCCGCGCGCGACGCAACCCTCCGGAAGCGCCTGGCGAACCGGCGCGGGCATGGCATGTCCAGCGTGGCTCTGCGCCAGCGCCGGTGTCCCCGCCGCCGCGGAAGCCGCCGCGAGGATCAGGGGAAGGATGGCGACCGACGTCTTCACGATGCGGCTCCTTCCATCGGACGGACCGTGACGACGTTGAACATCCCGGCATGCATGTGCAGCAACAGGTGACAGTGGAAGGCCCAGTCGCCCGGATTGTCCGCGGTCAGGTCGAAGCTGACCTTGCCGCCCGGCGGAACGTTGACGGTGTGCTTGAGCGGCTGGTGACCGTCCGGGCCGCCGGTGACCAGCTCGAAGAAATGGCCGTGCAGGTGGATCGGGTGCGCCATCATGGAATCGTTCACCAGGGTCACGCGCACCCGCTCGTCCCGCTCGAACCGGATCGGTTCGACCAGTTCGCTGAATTTGCGCCCGTCGAAGCCCCACATGAACCGCTCCATGTTGCCGGTCAGGTGAATCTCCATCGTCCGGGACGGGGGACGCTGATCCTTGTTGGGCGCGAGCGACACCAGGTCCGTGTAGACGAGGACGCGATGCGGCACGTCCTGAAGCCCGATCGGCCGCTCGCCCATGCGATTGGCCGGCGCCATGGCGATGGCGTCGACGCCCACCCCCACCGCCATGTCGGGCGGGGCGTTCTCCGGATCGCGCATGTTCATGCCGGACATGGAGCCGTGGTCCATACCGGACATCGTCCCGGCGGGGGCCTGGGGGGCCATGGCGCCGTGATCCATGCCCGCCATGGCCGCGCCGGGCGCGCCCGTCATAGCCCCGTGGTCCATTCCGGCCATCGCTCCGCCCGACTGGGTTCCCATGGCCCCGTGATCCATTCCGCTCATGCCCCCCATGTCTCCCATGCCCATGTCCTTCATGGTCAGGTTGGGAACCTCGCGAAGCGGCGGAACCTCGGCCGTCATGCCGAGGCGGGGCGCCAGGGTGGCGCGGCCCATGCCCGAGCGGTCGATGGCTTCCGACACGATGGTGTAGGCGCGGTCCTCGGTCGGCCGAACGATGACGTCATAGGTTTCGGCGGCGGCGATCTGGAACTCGTCGATCTCGATCGGGCGCACGTTCTCGCCGTCGGCCTGGACCACCGTCATGGGGAGGCCGGGGATGCGGACGTTGAAGATCGACATGGCCGAGGCGTTGATGATGCGCAGCCGCACCCGCTCCCCGGGCCGGAACAGGCCGGTCCAGTTCTCCTGGGGCCCATGGCCGTTGATCAGATAGGTGTAGGTCGAGCCGTTGACGTCGAGGATGTCGCGCGGATCCATCCGCATCTCGCCCCACATCCGGCGCTCCTCCAGGCTCATCCGGTCGCTGCCGTCCAGCAGGCCGGCCAAGGTGGTGCGCTGCCGGTTGAAGTAGCCGGGACTCTTCTTGAGCTTCTCGAAGATTTCGTGCGGATGCATGAAGCTCCAGTCCGACAGCACCAGCACGTGCTCGCGGTCGTAGCCGACCGGATCCGCCCCGGCCGGATCGATGACCAGGGGTCCGTAGTGGCCGAGCGCCTCCTGCAAACCCGAGTGGCTGTGGTACCAGAAGGTGCCCGACTGCCGGACCGGGAACTCGTAGACGAAGGTCTCGCGCGGGCGGATGCCCGGGAAGCTGACGCCGGGGACGCCGTCCATCTGGAACGGCAGCAGAATGCCGTGCCAGTGGATCGAGGTGTCCTCGTCGAGCTGGTTCGTCACGGCCAGTCGGACGTTCTGGCCTTCGCGTAGCCGCAGGACCGGAGCCGGAAGTACGCCGTTGATCGTCGTCGCCATGGCGGTGCGCCCGTTCACGGTGAACGGCGTCTGGCCGACCGTCAGATCGATGTTCGGGCCGGTGAGGGTCGGCAGGTCCGCCCGCAGCCCCGGAGACCCCGTCTGGGCCCAGGCGGGCATCAAGCCCTGCAGGGCCGCAAGACCGCCTCCGGCGACGGCGCCGCGCAGCAGCGCTCGACGATCCAGCTTCATGGGATACTCCTGAAAGTCATGGTCGCGCCTCCTGAGGCGCGATCTAAAAGGTTTTACGCAAGCGGCGCGGCCCGCCCTCGCGACACGCTGCCGCAGAGCCGACCGCGCCGGCGGCCCTCGCGGCCGCCCGCCGGATTACCGCCGCGCCAGAAGGGCCTTCATCTGGGCGATTTCCCGCGCCTGGGAGCTGACGATCTCCTCGCACAGACCGAGCACCTCGGGATCTTTCAACTCCGCTTCGTTGCACATCAGGATGGCGCCGGAGTGGTGGGGTATCATCGAACGCAGGAATTCCGCATCCCCGACCGCCGCCTGGGTCCGCATGCCCCAGAAGCTGACCGCGAACACCAGGGCGGCCGCCCCGCCGATCAGTAGATTGGTCCGCTTCGACGGATACATCGATCGCATGAACACCAGCATGAGGATGGCCATGGGAGAGACCATCATCAGGGTCATGTAGACGTTGTTGAGATTGAAGTAGAAGTGATCGAGGGATGCGATCATCGTGTACATCACCAGGTACATGATGATGAAATCAAGGACGAGCTCGATCGCGAATGATCGATAGCTGCCCTTCATGGCCTGCATGTGATTCATGCCCGTCATCTTTTCCATGTCCCTGCCCCTCTTTCAGTCAAACACGCTCCGCCCGTGAGAGCCGCGTCAGGACCCGCCGACCGGGTGGGCCGCGAGCCAGGCGCGCATCTCGGCGATGTCGGCGGTCTGCATCTCGATCGTCTTCTGCGCCATGCGCCGGATGCCGGCGTCCTGGCTTTCGCGGAGCGCCACCTGGGACATCTCGAGCGCGCCCTGGTGGTGAGCGATCATCTTGCTGGCCCACATCCGGTCCGTGTTGGCCCCGGTCGCCGACATCATGGCGTCCTTCATCTTCGTTTCGGCCGGCGCGAAGGGAGGTTCCCCGCCCCCGCCCGGCGCGGCCGCGCCGGCGGCGGCCCCGACCCGCGTCTCGAGCCAGCGCCGCAGCTCGGCGATGTCCGTGGTCTGCATTTCGACGGTTTTCTGGGCCATCCGGCGAATGTCGGCGTCCTGGGTGTCCCGCAGCACGATCTGGGACATGTCGAGCGCGCCCTGGTGATGCGGGATCATCTTGCGCGCCCAGGTTTCGCCCGCATCGGCTCCCGTTGCCGCCATCATGGCCTCGTGCATCCTGGTTTCGGCGGCGGAGAACGGCGTCTGCGCCATCGCCATGGGCTCCGAAGCGTGCGCGGACTCTTCGGCCTTGGACGTTGCGGGCGGCTCCGCCGCGGGGCTGCACGCCGTCAGGACGAGCGCGGAACAGCCGGCGAGCAGGAGGGACGGGCGGGTGACGATCGGGTTGAACATCGGGGATCTCCGCTTGGGACGGTCGCCAGCCGGATCGCCAGGCGGCCAGACAATGAGGTGCGCCCGGCGACGCTGCATCCGGGCGGGCGTTGCGCTCGCCCGGACGACTGTCCCCACCGGACATCGAAGCCAGCGTAATCCGGACCCGCCGCCACGGTTCCACCACGATTAAATATGCCCGAACACCGTCGGATCATGCGAGGGATCAACCGCCGGGATGCGTAATGGGCTGACGGCTGTCATGGTTTTCCCCGGCGGTCTCGAGCGCGCCAGTCGATGGTCAAAGCCTGACCGCCCGAAGCCGCAGCGCATTGCCGATGACGCTGACGGATGACAGGGCCATGGCCAAGGCCGCCAGGGCCGGCGACAACAGCAGGCCGAAGACCGGATAGAGCAGGCCCGCCGCGATCGGGATGCCGAGCGTATTGTAGCCGAACGCGAACACGAGGTTCTGACGGATATTGCCCATCACCGCCTTAGACAGTTTGCGCGCCCGGACGATGCCCTGCAGGTCGCCCCCCAGCAGGGTGACGCCGGCGCTCTCGATCGCCACATCCGACCCCGCGCCCATGGCCACGCCGACGTCGGCGGCGGCCAGGGCCGGGGCGTCGTTGACCCCGTCGCCGGCCATGGCCACGACCCGGCCCTCGGCGCGCAGACGCTCGACGACGGCGGCCTTGTCCTGGGGCAGGACCTCGGCCTGGACGTCGTCGATGCCGAGCCGGCGCGCCACGGCCTCGGCCGTGGTGCGGTTGTCACCCGTCATCATCACAAGGCGCAGCCCCGCCGCCTTCAGATCGCGGATGGCCTGGGCGGTCGTCGCCTTGACCGGATCGGCGATGCCGAGGACGCCGGCCGCGGCCCCGTCCACGGCCACAAAGATAGCGGTGGCGCCGTCCCGGCGAAGCGCCTCGGCCTCGGCCTCGAGCGGCGCGACGTCGACCCCGATTTCCCTGAGGTAGCGGCCGTTGCCGAGGGCCACGCGGCGGCCATCGACCATCCCGGTGACGCCCCGTCCGACCGGACTGTCGAACTCCGACGCCTCCGAGAGGACGAGGTTCCTGTCGCTGGCGGCGCGGACGACGGCGTCGGCCAGGGGGTGCTCGCTGCCCCGCTCAAGGCTGGCGGACAACCTCAGAAGCTCGACCTCGTCGAAACCGGCCGCGGGCCGGATCGCCGTGACCGATGGCCGTCCCTCGGTCAGGGTGCCGGTCTTGTCGAGCACCAGGGTGTCGACCTTCTCGAAGCGCTCCAGCGCTTCGGCGTTCTTGATCAGCACCCCGGCGTGGGCCCCGCGTCCCACCCCGACCATGATGGAGATGGGCGTGGCCAGGCCCAGGGCGCAGGGACAGGCGATGATCAGCACCGACACCGCGGCCACGAGGGCGTACGACAGGCGCGGCTCGGGCCCGGCCAGGCCCCAGACGACGGCCGCGAGAACCGCGATCGCGATCACCGCCGGGACAAACCAGCCCGACACCTGGTCGGCCAGCCGCTGGATGGGCGCGCGGCTGCGCTGGGCCTGGGCGACCATCTGGACGATCCGGGCCAGCAGGGTGTCGGCGCCCACCTTGTCGGCCCGCATCACGAACGAGCCGGTCTTGTTGAGCGAACCGGCGACGACCTTGTCGCCGACCTCCTTGGTCACCGGCATGGATTCTCCCGTGACCAGAGATTCGTCGATGGTCACGCGACCGTCCAGGATTTCGCCGTCGACCGCCACCTTTTCGCCGGGCCGGACGCGCAACCGGTCTCCGACGGCGACCAGGTCGAGCGTCACATCCTCGTCGCCGCCGTCGTCACGCACGCGGCGCGCGGTCTTCGGCGTCAGATCCAGCAGCGCCCGGATAGCGCCGGACGTCTGTTCCCGCGCGCGCAACTCCAGGATCTGGCCCACCAGAACGAGGACGGTGATCACCGCCGCCGCCTCGAAATAGACCGGCGCGCTGCCGTCCATTCGTCGGACCGCCGCCGGGAACAGGCCCGGAGCCAGAACCGCGACCACGCTGTAGATCCAGGCCGCGCCGACGCCGATAGCGATCAGGGTGAACATGTTGAGGCTGCGGTTGCGGATCGAGGCCCAGCCCCGCTGGAAGAAGGGCCATCCGGCCCACAGCACCACCGGCGTCGCCAGGGCGAACTGGATCCAGTTCGAGGTCTGTCCCGGTATCCGCATCATCAGGCCGGTCAGATGCCCGCCCATCTCCAGAGCGAAGACCGGCAGGGTCAGCACCAGGCTGACCCAGAAGCGGCGGGTGAAGTCGATCAGTTCGTGATTGACCGGCGCCTCGGCGGTCACCGTCTCCGGTTCCAGCGCCATACCGCAGATCGGGCAGGAGCCGGGGCCTTCCTGGCGCACCTCCGGATGCATCGGGCAGGTGTAGATCGCGCCCGGGACGACGGGCGCAGGCTGCGGCTTCTCGCCCAGGTATCGGTCCGGCTCGGCGACGAATTTAGTCCGGCAGCCCGCCGAGCAGAAGAAATAGTCCCGGCCTTCGTGAGCGGCGCGATGCGCCGCGGTCGCCGGATCGACGGTCATTCCGCAGACCGGGTCGACGGCCTTCGCGCCGCTGTCGGCCGTGTGGGTCGAACAACAGGCGTGACCGTCCGGATGGGAATGCGAGGGCGTGGACATGGCGGGCTCCTGAATCGGCTGGACGCCAAATATACCCCATTGGGGTATCGCGCAAGATACCATCATAGGGTATAAGGAATGACTGGAACGAGGAATTGGATGCAGACCCTGACCAAGCCCAAGGTGATGAACCGTCTCAACCGGATCGAGGGACAGGTGCGCGGCATCGCCCGGATGGTCGAGGATGACCGATACTGCGTGGACGTGCTGACCCAGCTACAGGCGGTGCGGGCCGCCCTGCTGCGTGTCGAGAGCGAGGTCCTCAAGGATCACCTCGACCACTGCGTCATGGGCGCGATGACCGGCGACGATCCGGCCGAGCGCAAGGCCAAGGCGGCGGAACTGATCGAGCTGCTCGGACGCGCCTCGCGCTAGTGCGACAGGGTGTCAGACACCCCGTCGGAAGGGTTCGGCGAGTTGCCGGAGATATCCTCTGGGGTAGTCGGGCCGACCGGACACGCCGATCTGGCCCGTCCGAGGCGTGTCGGCCCCCGACCGGAACGTTCCCAGCAGATGGTCCCACAGGCTGGTGAACAGGCCGAAATTGACGTCACCCTCGGTCTGCGACGCCAGATGATGGTGTCGGTGGGCCGGGGCGACCGCCCATATGTAGATCAGCGGTCCGATCTTCATATCGACGTTGGAGTGCTGAAGGATCAGTTGGATTGCCACGGCGAAGGCCAGAAGCCAGGCGACGTCCGAGGGCATGCCGAGGAGCACCAGCGGCGCAACACCGGCCGTCAATTCTATCGCCTGATGGAGGGGATGTTTCAGCAGGCCGTTGAAACCATACATCCGTTCGACGGAATGATGCACGGCGTGCAACGACCAGAGCGCCGGGATGCGATGGCTGGCGTAGTGCGCCAGGGTGATGCCGAAGTCCGCCGCCACTATGGCGACCGCCAGTTGTCCCCATAGCGGCCAGCCGGACGGCCAGACGTCGAGACCCGGGATCACGCCGGACACAAGGGGCAGGGCCAGAACCGAGAGGACAATCGACGCCTCATTGACCGCCGCATGGATCAAATCGCGGCCGGCGTCCCCGTGGGGTTGATTCCAGACGGGTTCGTAGGGCGCCAGACGCTCGGCGGCGAACGAGACCGCCAGCGCCAGCCCGAGCAGGATCGGCAGACTCCACGGGGGCGCCCCGCGCTCGGCCAAGGTCACCGCGGCCCCAAGGAATCCCGCGAAGAACACCGGCGCATAACCGAGACGGACGAGAAACCGGGCGAGGGGCATCGGAGGGCTCCAGGGACGCCCCAGGATGACGCGGCCGGCGGGCGGCTTATTGAACGAACCGATTGTCCGCAGAACGCACGACGCTCGACGCCTGCAAGGGCGTCACGCCGAACATGCGTTTCGTGACGCGGTTCAGATGCGCCTGGTCGGCGAAACCGCCGGCGATCGCCGCCTCCACCAGGCCCGCGCCCGACGCCATCTCATGCCCGGCCCTCTGCAGCTTTCGCCATAGCAGCCATTGCGACAGCGGAGCCTGCATCTGCGCCTGGGCCAGAACCCGGAGGCGCGCGGGGGACAGGCCGACCGCCCGGGCCGCCCGGGCGACGGCGCCGGGCGCCGGGTCTTCGGACGCCTTGAGGAGCGCCCCTTCAAGGCGTGGATCCAGCTTCACTTCCTTGACGCCGAGCCCTTCTCTGAGGCCCGCCACGATGCGGTCCGGCTGGGCCTCAGGGCTCAACAGGGCCGTCACGGAGGGCGGAGCGACGGCCGCGACGGCCGGCGCTATCAGCGCCAGAAGGCTCGAGGCCAACGGCGTGTGCGTCTCCAGGTAAAACAGCAGGACCGACCCGCCCTCGTCGGTCATCCGATGGCGAACCCGCGGGCCGATGACGATCGCCTGACCGCTCAAGGTGCGATGGTCTTCCAGAACCACGCGGACCGAGCCCGTGCGGGCCACGGCCAGCTGTATCGCGACATGGGCGTGAGCGGCGTGCGCTTCATGCGGGCCCGCATAGGCGGCCCATCCGTCGCCCATGGCGAAAACTGCGCTCGATGAAGGCGAAGCCATAGTGTCGCGGCGTCCGCGCCGGTCCCATCGCCGACGGCAGTTGTCATCGCGCCTTCCGGCGAAACCCGCAAGCCGCGCACCTTGAGCCCCTCGCAACGGGTGGGAGCGGACCATCGCCGCTTTGCCGGGCCCACGGCACCGCTGGACTGAAGCCTGACGCGGCGGGACGAGGGATGTACGCATCCGATGCGTAAGCCAATTAGGCGGACTGTCCAATGCCGCTCGCCTTGGGGGGCCATCTTTCATGACGTCCGTTTCGCCGACCCACGAAGGCTACCCGGCCGATCTGAGGGGCTTGACCAGTCTGCGGGCCTTCCTGGCCCTGGGCGTGGTGCTATTCCACTACCAGCTCCAATGGGATCCGGCCTTGGGTTACAGCCCGATCATCGAGCGCAGCCGGCTGGCGGTCGACGCCTTCTTCATGCTGTCGGGCTTCATTCTGGCCCACGTCTACGGCCCCGCTTTCGCCGCTGGAACGTTTAGCTACAGGCGTTTCCTCGTGGCGCGGCTGGCGCGCCTCTATCCCCTCCATCTGGCAATTTTGGGCGGGGTCTCGATCATGGTGCTCGGGGCTTCGGTTTTCGGCATTTCATTCGATCCTTCGACCTACACGACAGAGGGCTTCGTCAAGACCCTGTTCCTGGTGCAGGCGTGGTTTCCGAGCGAGATCGGCTTCAACTGGAGCGGCCCGTCCTGGTCGCTCTCGGCGGAATGGTTCGCCTATCTCCTGTTCCCGGCCTACGCCACTCTTGCCGTTCGGATGCGACAGCGTCCCTGGCTCCTGCTCGCCTTCGGCATCGTCAGCTATGTCGTCATCGACGCGGCCTACGTCTCGATTTTCGGCAAGGTGCTTCCTCGGGCCGAAGACGACATGGGCATCTTGCGCATCGCGCCGGCCTTTCTGATCGGCATGGCGCTCTACGCCCTGGGCCATCGCTGGCGCTGGAGCCGGCCCGTCGCCATCGCCGCCGCCCTGTTCACCACCACGCTCCTGCTCGCCGCCATGCAGTTGTCGCTGGACGACCGCATCATCGTCGCCCTCTCAGCCCCCGTGATCCTGACCTGGTCCCTGCTTGCACGCGCGGACTGCGAGGGCCCCCTCGCCGCCCCGGCCCTGGTCTTCGCCGGCGAGGCGTCCTTCGCCCTCTATCTCGTGCACATGCCGGTGATCGTAGCCTGGAAGGGCGTCGTCGCTGAACTCCGCGGCATCGACAGCGCCTTCCGGATCACACCGATCGAACTGACCGGGTTGTTTGTCGCCACGGCGTTGATCGCGGCCGCCCTGCATCTGCTCGTCGAGAAACCCGGCCGCGCCTGGATTCGACGCCGGTTCGAAAGTCCTCGGACCTGCCCCTGACGCGAGCGAGGCCCCGGGTCAGGCCGGCCGGCGGGAACTCCGAAAAAGGAAGGTCTCCATCGGCGGAAGGGCGGTGAGGCTTTTAATCGGGAGCCCTGAGGGTCCGGGCGTTATTCGGTTGGAATCTGACCCATCATCGGAAAGCGCGTTCTTCATCGAACGCCTCGCTTAAAGCACCGCCCCCTCCGACTCGGCCGACAAATCCGAACTCTTGACGGGCCGGGCGCCCGCGCCGTTTGCTTTGGATCAAAGCGCCGTTCGCCAGCGCCGGTAGAAGGGAATCGAAGACTGTCTTCGGGAGGACCAGCCACATGAACAAATCCCTTGCTCTCGTGAGCGCCCTGGCGCTGGCCGTCAGCGTTTCAGCCTGCGCGACCACCGCGCCCCCGACGGCCGAACAACGGGCGTCGTGCGAACAAATGCTCCGCACCATGGGCGAAGGCGCGACCCACAGTCACAGCGCTGAAAAGAGCGGCGGCGTGAGCCCGATGGGAATGACCCACGCCCAATGCCGACGGATGCTGGGCCGGTAGCGCCGGGTCAGCGAGTCCTGACCGCTCGTGACGTCCGCAAAGGGCAAAGACTACGGCCCAGCACCTTGATAGTAGCCGGCCGCGCCGCGGAATGACCTGCTTCGTTCGGCGGCCACCGGCGCGACCATTCGTCCTTTGCTGGCCCGGCGCTGTCCCGGGATCAACGGGCTGCCGACCGACATTGGGCTGTTCACGGCCGCGCCGGTAACCCTCGGGCGCGGCCGTGTTGGCGGCTCCGGGCGTCTCGATCCTCCTGAGAGCTCTGGTTGGCGCAGCCACGACGGCGCGCTACAGGGCGTTTGCCTTCCATGACAAGCGCTGAGCAACGCCGGCCCTCGCAATAAGAAGGACTGCGGTACGCTTGGTCTCAAATAGAGGCGATCCGCGGTAAAACATGGATCATGCTGCGAAGCTTGGCGATCGCGCCGCCCCGGCAGCAGAACCGAAATCGCCGCTGCAGGCTGCAAAGCCCTGCGCCTCTCGATTTGCCGAGGGATCGCAAGCGTCAGCCGTTTCGCCAGAGCGACCGGACGCCAGTCGGCTGGCGCTGGACCACCTCATCATCGTGGACCTAACGCGCCGTCGTCTGCAACGCGTGATCAGCACCAAGGACAGTTTGCAGTCTATCTGCGAATGATAGTGAGATTGACTCGCAAGAATGCCTGTGGTCAGACCGCCGCTGTCATTCGCCTTGCTTTCGAAGTGCTTCATGTCCCCTCGCCTCCTCGCCACCGTCGCCCTCCTGCCGCTGCTGCTAGCCGCCCTTCCCGCCAGGGCCCAGGAGGCCGCGACCCGGGACGCCACGACCCTGGACGAAGTGGTCGTCACCGCTTCCCGCATCGAGCAGCCGCGCTCGGCCCTGGCGGCCACGGTGGAGATCATCGACGCCGAGGCCATCGTCCAGCAGACAGCGCTGGCCGCCTCGGCCGTCGATACGGTGGCGGCCCTCGTCCCGTCCTTCTCGCCGACGCGGCAGAAACTGTCGGGCTTCGGCGAGACCCTGCGCGGCCGTTCGCCGCTGTATCTGGTGGACGGGGTGCCGCAGTCGACGCCGCTGCGCGACGACAGTCGCGACGGCTACACCATCGATCCCTTCTTCATCGATCGGGTCGAGGTCATCTTCGGCTCCAACGCCATCCAGGGCATCGGCGCCACGGGCGGGGTGGTCAACTATGTCACCGCCCGCAAGCCTTCCGAGCGCGAAGGCCTGACCGGGCGGATGATGGCCCAGGTCACCACCGACGACGAACTCCAGGGCGACGGCGTCGGCGCCAAGATCGCCGCCATCGGCGGGCGTGATTTCGGCGTCTTCGACCTCAGCCTGGGCGCGGCGTTCGAGACGCGCGGGGCCTATTACGACGCCGACGGCCGCCGCATCGGCTTCGACGGCGCCCAGGGCGAGGTCCAGGACTCGCAGGCCCTGTCGTTCTTCGCCCGCGGCGGCTGGGATCTCGGGAATAATCGGCGCCTCGAAGGCTGGGCCAACCGTTTCGATCTGGAAGGCGACGGCGACTATGTCACCGTGGCGGGCAACCGGACGACGGGCGTCCCGACCACGGCTGTGCGGGGACAGGCGCCGGGCGAACAGCCTTCCAACTCGGTGACTTCAGCCGCCATCAGCTATACCGACCGCGACCTGTTCGGCGGCGTGTTGCGAGCCCAGATCTTCGCTCACGACTATCAGGGCGTCTTCGGGGGCGGCAATTTCCCTGACTTTCAGGACCCCCGGATCGCCCCGTCCGGGACGCTGTTCGACCAGTCCGCCAACAACTCCGAAAAGCTGGGCTTCAAGGTCGATTGGCAGGGCGAAATTCCCGGTTTGGCAGGGCTTAAGACCTTGATCGGCGTCGACGGACTGCGCGACCAGACTCATCAGGAACTGGTCCTCACCGGACGCAACTGGGTGCCCGAGACCGCATACGAGAGCCTGTCGCCCTTCCTGCAGCTGAACCAGTCGCTGCTGGCCAACCGGCTCAGCCTGTCTGCCGGGGTGCGCCATGAATCGGCGAAGCTGAAGGTCGACGACTTCACCACCCTGTTCGCCTACGGCCCGCAGACGGTGGCGGGCGGCGAGCCGGGGTTCGAGGAGACCCTGTTCAACCTCGGCGCCGCGTTCGAGGTGGCGCCCGGCCTGCTGGTCTACGGCTCGTTCGCGCAAGGCTTCACCATGCCGGACGTGGGACGCGTGCTGCGCGGCATCAACCGCCCCAACCAGGACGTCGACACCTTCCTGAACGTCGAACCGGTGGTATCGGACAACACCGAGGTCGGGATCGAGTATCGCGGCGCCCGGGTCGAGCTGTCGGCCGCCGTGTTCCGGTCCGAGGCGGAGCGCGGCTCGCTGCTGAACCGCCTGCCCTCTGGCATCTTCGAGGTGCAACGCCGGGCCACACGCATCGAGGGCCTGGAGCTGAAGGGGCTGTGGCGGGCGACGGACGCCTTCACCGTCGGCGGCAGCTACGCGGCGCTTGAGGGCCGCACCGCCAGCGCAGAAGACGGTCCCATCGACCGCGACCTGAACGGCGCCAATATCTCGCCCGACCGGCTGCTGCTGTGGGGCGAATATGAAAGCGGTCCCGTCGCCCTGCGCCTTCAGGCCCAAACCTTCCTCGAGCGCGACTTCGACGGCGAGCCCGCCGCCAACGGCTTCGAAGGCTATGCGGTGCTGGACGCCGTGGCCCGCTACGAGGCCGGCTTCGGCACGGTGTCGCTGGGCGTTCAGAACCTGCTGGACGAGCAGTACATCTCCTATTTCTCGGACACCCAGGGTCCGACCGACAACCTGCGCTATTTCGCCGGACGCGGCCGCACGGCGACCGTCACGCTGACGCGGAGCTTCTGACCGTATGATGGGCGCGATCCGCACGCTGCACGCCTGGGCCGGGACCGCGCTGGCGGTGCTGGCCGTGGTGTTCGGCCTGACCGGGTCGTTGCTGGTGTTCGAGGACGACTGGATTCGCGCCACCGTTCCCGCCGCCCGCGCCGAGGTCGATCTCGACCCCGCCCGTCTGGGCGCGGCGCTGGACCGGCTGGAGACGGCCGAACCCGGACTGACCTCGGTGGTCCTGCCGGGCGGAGCGGTCGGGGCGCACCGGCTCTATCTGGCCGACGAGGGCTTCGGCTACGCCGACGCCGACGGCGCCGTGGTGGATCGCTGGCGGGGCGCGGCGCGGGCCGAAACCTGGATCTTCGACCTGCATCACGAACTGCTGGCCGGCCACACCGGCAAGCTGGTCGCCGGCGGCGGCGGCCTCGCCCTGGTGCTGATGATCCTCACCGGCCTGATCGTCTGGATTCCCGCCTGGCGCGCCTCGGGCTGGCGGGTCTGGCCCCGCTCCGGCGCCCGGCGGGAGCTGATCGGCAGCCACCGGAACCTCGGCCTGATCTTCGCCCTGCCGTTGCTGGTCTTCAGCCTGACCGGCGCGGCCATCGTCTTTCACGGCACGACCCAGGCGCTGCTGGGCGGCGCACCGACCCCGCCGGCGCCGGTCGTCGGGACGGGTGACGTCGACTGGGTCCGCGCCCTGACGGCGGCGCAGGCCCGCTTCCCCGAAGCGACCCTGCGCATGGCCGGCCGTCCCGCCGCGCCGGGCAAGCCGGCCACGATCCGGTTGAGGCAGCCGGGGGAATGGCATCCCAACGGCCGCACCACGGCGACTATCGATCCGGCCACCAGTCAGGTGGTCGCAACCTCGGACGCCAACGCCCTGCCGACCGGCATCCGGACCTACAACGCCTTCTATCCGCTGCACGCCAGTTCGGTCGGCGGCTGGCTCTACGACTGGGTGACGGCGCTCAGCGGCCTGGCCATGGCCGGGCTGGGCGTCGTCGGAGCCTGGGCCTTCCTGACGAAGCCGCGGAGCCGGTCGCCGCGGTCCGCATCGACCCACTGACGAGCGCGCCGCCTCATGCCGATGCCGCCTCGCCGCTCGCACGCCCTCCCCCACTGACGGCCCCGAACAGCCGCGGCATATGCCAAACGCCGAGGAACGGCGGGCCTTCCTCGGCGTTCCGCGTGCGGTTCGCGAGCAACCGCGAGCCGTTCCTGCTGGGCCCCGCCGTGAGACGTCGCGGCGGGGCTTTCCGTCTGAGGCCGCACCCAGGCTGAATGCACGACCACCGAAGGCCAAAACGTTCGCCTCGCAATCCTCGTGTGCCCCCTCAAGACGCAACCGACTCCGCGGCAGCCAGGATCTGTCGCCAGGGAGGCGCGGAGCGCTATTGGCCGGTGACGAGGACGATCTCGTCCGGGGACATTCCCGGTCGAATGCTCATGCCGCGATAGCTGACCTCGACATCGGAGGAGCCGGGATAGTCGGGCGCGGGCGTCAGCCCGACCTCGCGGCAGAACTGGTCCCACTGATCAAATCCCACCATGACGCACTGCAGGTCGTCGCCGTGATAGGCGTCCATCGCATGATCAACCTCGTCCCTGATCGTCATCTGGACTCTCCCCGAAAATCGCATGCCTGCTGACCGACAACGTCGGCGAGGATAGAACGCTCCCCTCAGATCGCCACGGCGATCATTGTGCGCGGTCGAGCTAGATTGGCCAGACTCTGCGCATCTGGCTTCCCCGGTCCGGGGACATCACGCCGCTGCGGCATCCTTTCGCCTGCGCACCCCGGGCAAGCCGGATGGCGGCTTCTTCAGCATCCACCTGATAGTCGAAACTTCCTCGCGAGATCCCGTCGGCCATGACGGTCCAGCGGTCGCCGTTCCTCAGCACAAACAGCTCGACGACCTCTCCCGTCACCACCGTCTCCTGGATAGGCGCCGCTAGTGCGACCGCCGTAAATGATCCGGAGCATAGTCCAGAATTTCGCTCAAAACAGTCCGGAGGCTGGCGGCCAAATCCTTGTTCGAGACGAAGGCGATGGCTGCGCGGCCGCACGCCATCAACCTAACCGCAACAAGCCTTGCCATCCACCTGTATCGGCGGGCACGGGATATCCGCATAGGAACAGAACACGCAGCAGTCGCCGGGTTTGGGCTTCAGCGTCTGGCCGCAGCCCAGGCAATCGTAGAAATACAGGCAGGCGTCGGTGGGCATGGTTTCGGTCGCCTGATGGCCGCAATGCGGACAGACCAATGTCGACCGCAACTGCACTTCCGCCGTCATTGGCCGGCCGCCAGGCGAAGCAGGATCCAGGGCTCTATCAAGGGCTGCCAGGCCAACGATAGCATCACCAGCACCGTCGCGGCGACGAGGAGCCCGGCGGCCAGTCGCGACGGCCGTCGGCAAGCGTCCTCGCGCCGGCACATGCGGAGGCGGCGCCAGTGCAGCATCCATCCCGCCAGCAGGGCGACGACCGCCAGGACGGTCAGCCAACCCCGCATACCGGCGATCAGCGCCGCACCGGCGAAGGATAGACCCGCGAGCGAAAGCGCCAACGGGAGAACGCAGCAGGCCGCCCAGGCGAAAACAGACGCCGCGGCGCCCAGGGCGGCCGTAGCGCTGACGGCCATTTCCGGTCGTCCGGACCGGTGTGTCTCTGGCAGATCCACGGTTTCTCCTCGATCGATCGACCGATAGGATGCAACCCGTAGCGACTACGGGATCAAGCAAAAATGTCGGGACGCGGTTTGACGATCGGACGGCTGGCGGAGAGCGCCGGCGTGAACCTGGAAACGGTGCGCTACTACGAGCGCATCGGGCTGATGCCCGAGCCCGGTCGGACGCCGGGCGGTCATCGCAGCTACGAGCCCGAGCACCGACAGCGGCTCCGGTTCATCCGCCGCTCTCGGGAACTGGGGTTCGGGCTCGACGCCATCCGACGCCTGATCGCCCTCAGTGAATCCGGGGTCGAAACCTGCCGCGAGGTGCGCGACATGGCGCAGGATCATATCACCAGCGTCGATGCGAAGATCGCGGATTTGCAGCGGCTGCGGCGGGTCTTGAGGCAGGCCGTCGCCGACTGCAGCGACGGAGTGGCGGTCCGCTGTCCGGTCATCGAAGAGTTGGGAAGCTGAGTCCAGGCGCCCGGGTCGCGCAGCAAGGCTCGGTCCTTGGCCATCGGAGCCTCTCGCGCCTTCCCTGCAGCGACGGACCACTCCGCCCAACCGCCTGTGAGAAAGTGGAGCCGCGGCGCCGATCGTCTGCAAATCGTGGCGCGCGCCTCTTGATGCTCTGGCGGCTTGAGATCGCATGCTGCTATTGAGACCCAATCTTAAGAACGGGATTTCCGTCATGCCGGCGACGCTTCGCCTCCTCCTCGTCCTCGTCCTTCTGCTGGGCGCCGCGCTCCCTCTGCGGGCAGCGGCCCAGGAAACGACCCCCGGGGCGGAGACCGCCTGGCGGCTGCTGGACTACATCGCCGTCGATTACCCCGGCGCCGTCTCCGACGGCCGGGTGATCAGCGAGGCGGAATACGCCGAGATGCGGGAGTTCTCGGCCTCGGTGCGCACCCGGATCGCCGCCCTGCCGGCGCATGAGGCCCAGCCCCGGCTCCTCGCCGCGTCGTCCGTCCTGATCTCGGCGGTCGAAGCCCGCGAAACGCCGGTAACGGTTGCTCAACAGGCGCGGAGCCTAGCCGACGCCCTTCTCGCCGCCTATCCGACGCCGCTGGCGCCACAGACCATCCCCGATCTGCCGCGCGGCGCGGCGCTCTACGCTGAGCAGTGCGCCGTCTGCCATGGCGCGACCGGCCGCGGCGACGGCCCCGCCTCAGCCGGGCTCGAGCCGCCGGCGATCGCCTTCACCGATCGGGACCGCGCCCGCGAGCGCAGCCTGTTCGGTCTCTATCAGGTGATCGGCCAGGGCCTGGACGGCACCGCCATGGCGAGCTTCGCCCATCTCTCCGCCGAGGACCGCTGGGCGCTCGCCTTCTACGTCGGCGGCTTCGCCTACGCCGGGGAAGCGCCCCGTGCGGGCGAGCGCGCCTGGCGAGCCGATCCCAAGCTGCGAGCCGCCGTGCCGGACCTCGAGGCCCTGACCCAGGTCACGCCGGCGGCGCTGGCGGCCCGCCTCGGGGAGCCTCGGGCGAACGAGGTGGTCGCCTACCTGCGCAGCCATCCGGAAGCCCTCGCGGTCGGGAGCACGGACGGGCTCGATCTGGCACGCCGCAAGCTCGCCGAGAGTCTGGCGGCCTATCGCGCCGGCGACGCGCGAAAGGCCGAGGAGCTGGCCCTTTCGGCCTATCTCGACGGCTTCGAGCCCGTGGAGCCGCTGCTGCGGGCCCGGGACGGCAAGTTGATGGCCCGGATCGAGGCGGCGATGGGCGAGCTTCGCGCCAATCTCAATCGCCGGGCCCCGGCCGACGCGGTGGCCGGACAGGTCGCGGCCCTGAGCGGGCTGTTCGACGAGGCTGGGCGGGCCCTCGCGCCCTCCCAGGCCTCGGCCCTGTCGACCTTCCTCGGCGCCTTCACCATTCTGCTGCGCGAGGGGCTGGAGGCTCTGCTGATCGTGATCGCGATGATCGCCTTCCTGCGCAAGGCCGAGCGCCAGGACGTGCTGCCCTACGTCCATGGCGGCTGGATCGCCGCGCTCGTCGCGGGCGGCGCGACCTGGGCGGCGGCGACCTGGCTGATCGCCATCAGCGGCGCCAGCCGCGAACTCACCGAGGGCGTCGGCTCGCTGGTTTCGGCCATCGTGCTGTTGTCCGTGGGGGTGTGGATGCACGGCAAGGCCCAAGCCGGCGCCTGGCAGGCCTATATCCGCGACAAGCTGTCGGCGGCGTTGTCGAAGCGGTCGGCCTGGTTCCTGTTCCTGCTGGCCTTCATCGTCGTCTATCGCGAGGTGTTCGAGACCATCCTCTTCTACGCCGCCCTGTGGAGCCAGGGGACCCAAGGCGCCCTGCTCGGGGGCGCCGCGCTGGCGGTGGTCTGCCTGGCCCTGATCGCCTGGGGGCTGCTGATCTTCAGCAAGCGACTGCCGATCTCGCAGTTCTTCGCCTACAGCGCCCTGCTGATCGCGGCCCTGGCGGTGATCCTCGCGGGCAAGGGCGTGGCCGGGCTGCAGGAGGCGGGGGTCATGGACGTCCATCCGCTCGCCGCCCTGCCCCGCGTGGAAATCCTCGGCCTCTTCCCGACTTGGGAGGGCCTCGTGGCCCAGTTGATCGCGCTGACGGCCGTCGTGGTCGGCTTCTGGTGGGCGGATCGGAAGAGCCGGGCAGAGGCAGACATTTAGGCCGGGGACGGGCCCCCAGCGACGGACGAAATCTTCGCTTGATCCTCTAGGGACTAGAGGATGTAGCTTGACGCCTGATCCCTTGGAGGCTTCATGACTCGTTCTGCATCCCCGGCCGAATTCACACCGGCTCTCGGGCACCGCAGCCTGACCGGGCTGTATGACGCCGCCATCGCCCTGATGACGCGCGAGACCGTCTGGCGGGCGGCTCTCGTGGCACAGCTCGCGCCGCGCGACGGTGAAACAATCGTCGATGTCGGCTGCGGGACCGGCACGCTCGCGACCCTGATCAAGGCCGCGGCCCCCGGAGCCGACATGATCGGCATCGACCCCGATCCGGAGGTGCTGGACCGGGCGCGATCCAAGGCCCTCAGCCGCGGAGCCGACGTGGACTTCCTCCAGGGCTTCGCGGGCGACGTCGCGGAGCTGATCGGCCGGGACCGGGCGGACAAGGTCGTGTCCAGCCTCGTGTTTCACCAGGCGCCAATCGTCGGCAAGCGCGCCGGGCTGGCGTCGATTCACGCCGCCCTTCGGCCCGGGCGGGGAGCTGCACATCGCCGACTATGGCTGGCAGCGCACGCCGTCGACGCGGCTTCTCTTTCGCCAGGTCCAGGCCCTAAACGGGGTCGAGAACACCCGGCTGAACGCCGCCGGCGGCCTGCCCGACCTGATCGCCGAGGCCGGGTTCGAGCACGTCGAGGAGCGTCAGGTGATCGCCACCGCCACCGGCTCGATCTCCCTGTATCGGGCCAGGAAGCCGCGGGGCCCCTCTTCCCAGCCGAACCAGGAGATCGGGCATGTCTGACCTAAACCTCGTTCCTGCAGCGCCCGCCGT
Source organism: Brevundimonas subvibrioides (assembly GCF_002280785.1). Classification (GTDB taxonomy): domain Bacteria; phylum Pseudomonadota; class Alphaproteobacteria; order Caulobacterales; family Caulobacteraceae; genus Brevundimonas; species Brevundimonas subvibrioides_B. The sequence continues at coordinate 198,241 of NZ_NCEQ01000002.1, read as the reverse complement.
CCGGCACTCGGGCGGACGATCGGTCAGACTGGCCGCCGTGGTCCTTGCGATCGGCGTGGCCGGGGCCGATCAGCTTGCCAAGGCCTGGGCTCGCACCCTGACCGCCCCGATCGAGATCGCGCCTTTTCTAAAGCTCGACCTCAGCTTCAACCGCGGCGTCACCTTCGGCCTCCTCTCGGCCGACGGCGACGCCGGGCGCTGGCTGCTGGTGGCGCTCACCGGCGCCGTCGCCGCGGCGGTCCTGACCGCCGCCTGGCGCACGCGGCGCCCTGCGCTGGCCCTCGCGCTCGGCGCTGTCGCCGGCGGCGCGCTCGGCAACATCGCCGACCGCATCCGCCAAGGTGCGGTGACGGACTTCATCGACTTGCACGTGGGCGACTGGCGCTGGCCGACGTTCAACCTTGCGGACACGGCGATCGTCTGCGGCGTCGCGGCGCTGTTGTGGATTTCCGTCAAAACGGGTGAAACAAGGTCATGACCCGGGAGAAAACGCTCATCGCGCTCTGGTCGGCGGCGGCGGTTGTGCTGACCGCCGTGGCCGCCGCCGTGCTGCAGAACTCGCTCTAACAGACGGTCCTGGCCATTGGCAGCCACCTCATCCCGGCGACGGTGCTGCGGGGAGACGAACTCATCATCCTGCCGTTCCTGGTGAGCCTCTACCTCATCGCCGCGTCACCTTCGCCCTCGCCTACCCGCGCGGAGCCGCGGGCGCGCGCCTTCGGCATGGCGCTGACCGGCGGCTCTCTCATCGCGGCGCTCGGGATCGCGGCGGTGTTCATTGGCCTTGGTCGGTAGGTCCCACCGAGGCGATAGGGTGACCGTCACCATGAAATCGGCCAAGTATCAACCGCGACCCGGGCGTGCCTTGCGGGATCGCGGCGCCTTCAGGAGATTTCGGATGGCTCAAGTTTCAACTGCTCGCCGCGCCGTTCTTATCGGCCTGCCCCTCGCCGCCCTGGCGGGCGCCGCGCAGGCAGTCCCGGACAAGCGAATGACGGCTTACAAGACCCCCTGGTGCGCCTGCTGCGGCGGGTGGATCGCCCATATGCGCGAGGCGGGCTGGACCGTCGAGGTCGTCGAACGCGAGGACCTCACCCCGATCCGGGCCCGGCACGGCATCCCCGACCGATGGGCGAGCTGCCACACCGCCGTCGTGGGCGCCTACGCCATCGAAGGGCATGTTCCGGCCCGCGATGTGGACCGGTTGCTGCGCGAAGGTCCCGCCGCCCGGGCGCTGAGCGCCCCCGGCATGCCGGCGGGTTCGCCGGGCATGGAGGCCGCCGGGCGCGAGCCCTACACGACCGTGCTCATCCTCAATGACGGGTCAACCCGCGTGTTCGGCCGACACAACGGCGCCTGACGCCCTGGGCGCGGCGACCGCCGCATGGTCTCCGACGGCCCGGTTCCTGCGCGAGGGGTTGAGCCAGATCTGGACCGGGCGGTCGAACCCGTAGCGGAACACGGCGGCGGCGGCGAAGGCGCCGGCGAAACCGACGGACCACAGCGCCCAGCGCGCGCCGGCCGGCAGCGCGTCCTGCCCCAGGGCGTCGAGCAAGCCGAACCAGACGATGCGGCTCACCTCATTGGTGAGGAACATCGAGAACGACATCAGGGCGAGATGTTCGATCAGGCGCGAGGGCCGGAGCACGGGGACGGCGCCGGCGGCCCAGATGATCCCCGCCAGCAGGCCCAGGGACAGCAGGCTGAAGGCGCCGACCGCCTGGAGACCGACGAGCGCGACGGCAGCGCCGACGCCGATCGCCCCCGCGAGGCGCGGCGCGACATACACCCGTGACCCGTAGTAGGCCGCCGCGACCCCGAGCAGGAAGAGCGGCAGGGCGCGCAGGATGCCGTACCGCATCGGCAGGCGGAAGATGGGATCGCCGAGCCACAGCGAGGCCGCGAGATCGGCGGCGACGACAAGGACCACCGCACCGATCACCACCAGAACCGGCGGCCAGCGCCAGAGGGCGCGACAAGTCCACGGCAGGAGGAGATAGCAGCCGATCAGGGCCGATAGCGTCCAGGTCGGGGCGTTCCACCCCTGTCCGCCCGGCACGCCATAAGCCTGGACCAGCAACACCTGCGCCGGCAGCTGCGACCAGTCGAACCATCGCGGGTTGCTGGGCGCGACGCCCGCCAGGGCGGCGCCGCCGACGATGGCCACGAGAATGAGGCTGACGGCCAGGTGGGCCGGAATGACGCGCAGCAGGCGTTGGCGTGCGTAGGCCCGCAACGAGGCCTGCCCGGTAGCGAGGGGGTCGCCATAGATGCGGGCCAGGACGTAGCCCGAGTCGATGATGAAGAAGTCGGTGAGCAGATAGCCGCGGTCGAACGCCGGATGCAGCTGCGGCAGCGGAACCGGTGAGGCCTCGCGGAAATGGTAGAGGATGATCAGCGCCCCGACGATGAAGCGGAGCGCGTCCAGCCAGCCGCAGGGGGGTGCGCGGCGGGGATCGATCCATCGTCTCAGGAGCGGCGCGGCGCATGGCCGGAGCCTAACCTGGAGCGGCCAAGGAAAGGTTAGCGCCAGGGCGTCTGTGGCCGACGGGAGCGTCAGTCCTCCGCCCTGTCCACGATGACGGGCTGGCCGACGTCGTATGCTGAAGGGGTAAGACGATATCCGCCCGGGCCGCGAACAAGCCGGCCCATCCGATCAGCCAGAGCACGCCTATTGCGCGGGCAATCATCCGTCCCCCGCGGTCGTTGGGCCCCAGCGCATCACAGGCGACGCCGACGCCGCCCAGGATCACCGCATAGCCCAGATGCAGGGGCACGTTGTGAGAGCCCGACAGGATGAAGGCGAGGCAGAAGACGACGCCTGCCGCGACGAGGCTTCCGACCCCCGCGACGACCAGATCCAGGGTCAGGTTCCGCCTGGGCGGGGGCCTCGGCCGCGACCGCCTGGTCTTGGCGCGGCCTTCCTTCCAGCGAAGGTCGCGGCTCCGGACGGTGAACCGCTTGCCCGCCGGCGTCAGGGCCTGACGCCGGCGGGCAAGGCGTCCTCGTGGCGGGCCAGCAGGATCCTCATCCGGATGATCTCGGCCTCCTGGGCGGCGATGATCTCGCGGGCGAGGCTTTGGACGTCCGCGGCCTCGCCGTGTTCGACGGCGATCTTCGCCATGGCGATGGCGCCGTCGTGATGCGCGATCATGCCCCAAAGGAAGTCGACGTCGGCATCGCCGGTATAGGCGATGACCATGCCCCGGTGCATCCGATCGTTCGCTTCACGGTAGGCCCGCGTCGATGGAGCCTCGCCCGGCGTCGCGCCCTGAGCCTCGTGAGCACCGGCATCCCGGGCCGATGACGGGGGCGCCGCGTCCGCTGCGGGCCGTGACCGCACCGACAGCATGCCGTAGGCGAAGGCCGACAGCGCGAGGAAGACGGCGATGACGGAAACCCATCCGATGCGCTTCATGCGGCTGTTCCCTTCGGGTCGGGCGCCGCCGTGGCGGCCACGCCAGTCGACGGATCTGCCCTGCGAGTCGGGTCGCGGTAGCCGAGGAGCCGGAGGGCGTTGAACACGACCAGAACGGTCGAGCCCTCGTGCATCGCTACGGCCGGGCCGATGCCCAATCCGAGGATGGTGGCGGGCACAAGGAAGGCGACCACCCCCAGGCTGACGACGAGGTTCTGCAGGATGATGGCGCGGGTTCGGCGGCTCAGGCCGACGGCGAACGGAAGTTGCGAGAGATCGTCAGACATCAGGGCGACATCGGCGGTCTCCAGGGCGACGTCGGATCCGGCGGCGCCCATGGCGATGCCCACGGTCGCGGTGGCCATGGCGGGGGCGTCGTTCACGCCGTCCCCGACCATGGCGATCTTGCCCTCGGCGCGAAGGCGTTTGATGGCGTCGACCTTGTCCTCGGGCATCAGATCGCCCCAGGCTTCGGTCAGGCCGACCTGGCTGGCGATCGCCTGGGCCGCTTTCTGGTGGTCTCCGGAGATCATGATCATCCGGGACACGCCCAGAGCGCGCAAAGCGTCCAGCGCCCTGCGCGCCGCGGCCCGTGGCGTGTCCAGCAGGCCGATCACACCGAGATCGCGATCGCCCCGACGCACGACCATCAAAGTGCGGCCCTCCAGCCGCAGGCGCGTGACGGCCGCCTCCGCCTCGTCGCTGAGCGGGCCGACCCCATCCACGCCGAACATCTCGGGCTTGCCGATCAATACCGGCGCGCCTTCGAACCGGGCGGTGACGCCTTTCCCGGTCAGGCTTTTCAGCTCCGAGGCCGCGGCGATCGCCGCGCCCTTGAGACGCTCGAGCCCGTCGCGCGCGATCGCTTCCGCCAGAGGGTGATCGCTCAACCGCTCGACGGCGACGGCGGTCGTCAGGAGGTCGATTTCCTTCGCCCCGGCCACGGGAACGACGTCCGTGATGCGGGGCCGTCCTTCCGTCAGGGTGCCGGTCTTGTCGAAAGCGATGGCGCTGAGCGAGCCCAGGTTCTCCAGGGGCGCGCCGCCCTTGATCAGGACGCCGGCCCGCGCCGCTCGGGCGACGCCCGAGAGGACGGCGCTGGGCGTGGCGATGGCGAGGGCGCAGGGGCTGGCCGCCACCAGGACCGCCATGGCCCGGTAGAAGCTGTCGCGGAAGGGCTCGTCGACCACGACCCAGGCGAAGAGCAGGATGAAGGCGAGGCCGAGCACTACGGGGACGAAGATGCGTTCGAAGCGGTCCGTAAAACGCTGCGTGGGAGATTTCTGGGTTTCCGCCTCGCTGACCATGCGGACGACCTTGGCCAGGGTCGTGTCGGTGGACTTGCGGGTCGTCTCGATCTCGATCGCGCCCGCGCCGTTGATGGTGCCCGCGAAGACGATGGAAGCAGAGCCGATCTGAGCGGGTCGCGCCCGGGCGGCTTCGACGTCGACGACCGGTTGCTTGTCGACCGGCATGCTCTCGCCGGTGACGGGCGCCTGGTTGATGCTTGTCGCACCGACCACGACGAACCCGTCGGCCGGGAGCCGTTCGTTGGGACGCACGACCACCGTATCGCCGACCTCGACCTCCTCGACCGGAACTTCGAAAACCTGATCGCCGCGGCGAACATGGGCCGTGCGCGGCGCCAGGTCCGCCAGGGCTTCGATCGCCCGTTTGGCGCGACCCATGGCGTAGTTCTCAAGGGCGTGGCCGACGCTGAACAGGAACAGGAGCAGCGCGCCTTCGGCCCAGGCCCCAAGCGCCGCCGCGCCAGCGGCGGCCACGAGCATCAGGGTATCGATCTCGAACCGCTTGTTGCGGAGGTTTTCGAAAGCCTCGCGGACCGTGAAGAAGCCGCCGAAGCTATAGGCGATCACATACAGACCGAGAGGCAGCCACGCCGGAACGCCGGGAGCGAGCTTTTCCAGCCCGAAACCCAGCGCCAGCGTGCCGCCGCTCGCCAGCGCGAAAATCACCTCGGTGTTCGATCCGAACACGCCACCATGAGCGTGGGGGTCGGCTCCCGCCTTTTCGCTCGTATGGTCGTGGCAGTCTCCGGCTTGATGATCGGCTTCGGGCGTACTCATCGGACCGCCTCCTCATTATCGTCGGTGCGAGCGGCGTCTCGCAGAATTTCGAGGCCGCCCTTGATGGCGACGACCGCGCCCAGGGCGCCCACGATCAGGTCGGGCCATGCTCGTCCCACCGCCAGGAAGCTGATCGGATAGACGGCGCTGTCCGAATCATTGTCCGCCGCATTGCCGAGAAGTGCGCTGGAATCCGCCAGCCAGCCCGCGACGCCCAGCCCGACGAACAGGGCGGCGTTCAGCCCCGCGACCCATGGCAGGATCCGCCGCTGATCGTCCTGGGGGGTCTGGGCGCTCACATCAGGTCTCCTCGCCTGGCTCTGCCTAGGCCGGCTCGACCGCGGCGCCCGGCCAGCGGAGGACTTCGACCGCCTCAAGGGTTACCGGGCCGAGGTGTTCCAGATCCGACAGCGTTTCCAGAAACGCCCGAAGCCTGGACTCCTGATCGAGCAGTTCGATGATCAGGGCCTGGTCGTCGTCCAGCAAATGGCGGCGATGGAGATGCGGGGTGTGGCCAAAGCCGACCAGGGCCCGCAGCACGGTGGCCCCGGCGACGCCGGCCGACCGCGCGCGTTCGGTGACGATCTCGAAGACCTTGCGGTCCCCGAAATAGGCGGCCTCGTCGGTGTAGAGTCTCATCAGCTTGATGGGGTCTGGCATGGATGCCTCCTGGGTGGGGGATCCCCGCCGCCGATACGACGGCGGGGACTTGGGACTATTCCGCCGGAGCCGGCTCCGCGGCCGGCGCGTCGGTGGGTGTGGACCGCCGACCTTCGGTCAGACCCAAGACCAGCCGGCTCATCGCCGGCAGGACCAGGAGCGTCAGCAGGGTCGCCGTGATCAGGCCGCCGATCACCACCATGGCCAGAGGCTTCTGCACCTCGGCCCCGGTGCCGTGAGCCAGGGCCATGGGCACGAAGCCGATGGCCGGGACCAGGCCGGTCATGATCACCGGCCTCACCCGCTCCATGCAGCCCTCGATGATGGACCGGGAGAGCTCCATCCCGTCATCGAGCCGTTGCCGGATCGAGGACATGACCACCAGACCGTTCAGCACCGCCACGCCCGCCAGGCAGATGAAGCCCACGGCCGCCGAGACCGAGAAGGAGATGCCGGTGAGGGCCAGGGCGAAGACCCCGCCCGCAAGCCCCAGGGGCACGGTCAGGAAGACCGCCACGGCCCGCCCGAACGTGCCGACGGCCAGGAACAGCACCGCGAAGATGGCCAGGAAGCAGATCGGCACCACCAGCGACAAGCGATCCGAGGCCGCCTTGAGGTTCTGGAACTGGCCGCCCCATTCGATCCAGGCTCCCGCCGGCAGGGCGATGGCTTCGACCTTGGGCGTGGCCTCGTTCACGAACGAGCCGACATCACGACCGCGGACGTTGGCCTGGACAACGACCCGGCGCTTGCCGTTTTCGCGACTGATCTGGTTCAGCCCCTCGGCGAAGCGGAACGAGGCGACCTGGCGCAAGGGAACGGACGCGCGGATGCGGCCCTCCGCTTCCGGCAGCATCACCGGGATGGCGCCCAAAGCGTCCATGTCGTGCCGGCTGGCGCCCGGCACGCGCACCACCACGTCGAAGCGCCGGTCGCCCTCGAACAGCTGACCCGCCTCTCGGCCGCCCATGGCGGCGGCGACCGTATCGGCCACCTCCTCCACGGTGAGACCGAACCGCGCGATGGCGGCGCGGTCGAAGGTGACGTCGAGGGACGGCGCCCCATCGGTCTGCTCGACCTTGACGTCGGCCGCGCCCGGGGTCGCGTTCAGCTGGGCCGCGATCTGGTTGGCCGTCGCGGTCAGCTGATCGAGATCGTCGCCGTAGATCTTGATGGCCACGTCGCCCCGCACGCCGGCGATCAGCTCGTTGAAGCGCAGTTCGATCGGCTGGCTCAGCTCATAGCCCTGGCCGACCTGGGCGTTGGCCGCGGCCTCCACCCGCTCGATGACGTCTTCCTTGGTGTTCACCCCTTCGGGCCACTGGTCCTGTGGCTTCAGGATGATGAAGCCGTCCGAGATGTTGGGCGGCATGGGATCGGTGGCCACTTCGGCCGTGCCGGTCTTGGAGAACATCAACTCGACTTCGGGTAAGGCGATGATGGCGTTCTCGACGCCGCGCTGCATGCGGATCGACTGCTCCACCGCCGTGGACGGCACCCGTTGGGAGGCCATGGCGAGGTTGCGTTCGTCCAGGGTGGGGATGAACTCCTGGCCGAGCATGGTGAAAATCACTCCGGCCACGGCGAACAGGGCCAGACCGCCGCCCACGAAGGGCCAGGGCCGGGCCACGGCCTGACGGAGGACCGGCTCGTACTTCGCCTTGATCCAGCGGATGACGAACACGTCTTTCTCGGAGACCTTGTTGCGCATCACCAGGGCGACCATCGCCGGGATGAAGGTGATGGACAGGATGAAGGCCGCGATCAGGGCCAGCATCAGGGTGATGGCCATGGGCGAGAAGGTCTTGCCCTCGACGCCCTGGAAGGTCAGCAGCGGCGCGAAGACCAGCAGGATGATGGCTTGGCCGTAGACGGTCGGCTTGATCATCTCCTGGGTGGCGATGGTGGTTTCCTCCAGACGCTCGCGCAGGGTCAGCAGGCGGCCTTCATGGTGCTGCCGCTCGGAAAGCCGTCTCAGGCAGTTCTCGATGATGATGACGGAGCCGTCGACGATCAGGCCGAAGTCCAGCGCCCCCAGACTCATCAGGTTTCCCGACACCCCCAGGTAATTCATGCCGATGGCGGTCATGAAGAAGGAGATCGGGATGATGGCCACCGCGATCAGGGCGGCGCGGACGTTGCCGAGCAGCAGGAACAGGGCGACGGCGACCAGGATCGCCCCCTCGATCAGGTTGCGCTGGACGGTCGAGATGGTGGCGTTGACGAGTTTGGACCGGTCGAGGACTGGCGTGACCTTGATCCCCGGCGGGAGAGACCGAACGGTCGTCTCCAGCTGTTCGCCGACCGAACGGGCTACGGTTCGGCTGTTCTCGCCGATCAGCATCAGGGTGGTGCCGATGACGACCTCGTGGCCGTTCATGGTGGCCCCGCCGGTGCGCAGGTCCCCGCCGAGACGGACAGCGGCGACGTCGCGAACCGCGACGGGCACGCCGCCGCGCGTGGCGACGATGGCCTCCTCGATCTGGCTCAGGCTGCGGATGCGGGCGTCGGCCCGCACCAGATAGGCTTCCCCGCCCCGCTCGACGAAATTGGCGCCGACCGAGAGGTTGGCGGATTCCAGACCGGCGGCCAGTTCGCTGAAGGAGACGCCGTACTGGGCCAGGCGGATCGGGTCGGGTTCGACGACATACTGTTTCTCGAAGCCGCCGATGGTGTCGACGCCGGCGACGCCGTTCACCGACCGCAGCTGCGGCGCGATGATCCAGTCCTGCACAGTCCGGAGATAGGCCGCGCGGGAGATGTCGTCGGTCAGGCGATCGCCTTCAGGGGTGAGGAAGGACCCGTCGGACTGCCAGCCCGGCTGGCCGTTTCGCACGGTCGCGCCCCGCCCGCCCGGGTTGGTGAAGTCGATGGCGTACATGAAGACTTCGCCCAGACCGGTGGTGACCGGTCCGATCTGGGGCTGGACGCCCTCGGGCAGGCTTTCCTGGGCCTGGACGAGGCGTTCGCTGACCTGCTGGCGCGCGAAATAGAGGTCGACGTTCTCCTCGAAGATCACCGTGACCTGCGAGAAGCCGTTGCGCGACAGGGACCGGGTGGACTGCAGGCCGGGGATGCCGGCCATGGCGGTCTCGACCGGGAAGGTGACGCGCTTCTCGATCTCGACGGGCGAGAGCGAGGCGTCGGAGGTGTTGATCTGCACCTGGTTGTTGGTGATGTCGGGCACGGCGTCGATGGGCAGCTGGGTCAGCTGCCAGGCGCCGTAGGTGGAGACGAGCAGCACGAGCGCGATGATCATCCATCGCGCCCGCACCGACAGGGCCATGAGGTTGGCGATCATGGGCTAGTGCTCCACTTCGCCGGCGCCGAGCGCGGCCTTCAAAAGAAAGGCGTTGCGGGCCGCGATCGTCTGGCCGGCGCGCAGGCCGGAGGTAATCTGGGCGCGTCCCGCGCTGCGCTGGCCGACGATGACGGGCGCGGCCGTGAACCCCGTAGCGGTCCTGACGAACACCACGTCGCGGCCCTCGACCGTCTGGATGGCTTCCTCGGGCACGGAAAGGCCGCCCGACGTCTGCGCATCGCGCGTGTAGATCCGCGCCGAGACCGCCTGGCCAGGCCGCAGCCCGCCGACCCCGGAGAGGCTCAGGATGACGGTGGCGGAGCGGCTTTCGGCGTCGACCCCCGGGGTGATCGACCGGACCGTCGCCGGCACCTCCCCCTCCGGCAGACTGATGCTGGCGCGGTCGCCGGAGGCGATCCGGGCCGCGTCCTCCGCCGAGACCGCCGCTTCGATCTCGATCTGGCTGGCGTTGGCGACCCGGAACAGTTCGGTCCCGGCCGTCACGAAGGCCCCGAGGGTGGCGTCCGCCGCCGTCACCCGACCGGTGATCGGACTGACCACACCGGTGCTGCGGCCGTCGCTCGAGACGCGCGCCGCCGCCGCCGCGGACGAGGTCCGCCGCGATTCCGCCTGGGCCTCGGCCAGGACGGTCTGGGCCGCTTCCAGATCCTGGCGCGCGGTGATCTGGGCGTCGGACAGCCGCTGTTCGCGCGCCAGCGCCTGACGGGCCGCGGTGAGACGGGCCTGGGCCGCCGAGCGTTCGGCGGCGATGGTCGAGGCCTCGCGGCTCTCGATCAGGGCCACGGTCTGGCCGGCGCGCACGCTGTCGCCCAGACGCAAGGAGACCCGGCTGATCACGCCGTCGGCGCGGGCCGCGAGCACGGCTTCGCCCTGCGGGGTTCCAACCACCGTGCCCTGGGCCACGATCTCGGCGCTCAGCGCGCCGCTGCCGACGGGCTCCAGGACGATGCCGGCGGCCTGGATGCGCGCGGCGTCCATCTCGAGGGCCTCGCCCGCGCCGTGCGCTTCCTCTTCTGCTGCCTGCGCCTCGGGCGCAGCCTCGGGAGCGCGGGTCATGGACCAGCCGGCGTAACCGCCGCCCAAGATGATCACGGTGGCTGCGGCTCCCGCGAGGAGGCGCTGCTGGTTGGTCAGCTTTCTCATTGGGAGGACCCTTCGGTTTCGGTGGCGCGGGTCAGGGCGGCGACGGCTTGCGCGCGCTCCAGCTCTGCGGTGATCATTTCGGTCTGCAGGGTGTTCAGCGCCTCTTCGGCGTCGAGCACGTCCAGCAGGGTGAAGCGGCCGGCCGAGAAGCCTTCTCGCGCGATGCGCACGGCCTCCAGCGCCTCGGGTTCGGCCTGGTTTTCCAGGAAGCCGAGGCGGGCCTCGGCGGTGCGCAGGGCGGCCCGGGCGTCACGCGTGCGCCGGATCGCCCCGGCCAGTGCGGCGTTGCGGCGGGCCTCGGCGCCGGTCCGCTCGGCGTCCGCCGCGGCGATATTGCCCTGGTTGCGATCGAAGAGGCCGATCGGCATGGACGCGCCGACCACCAGCGCCGTGTCGTCCGTGCCGCGGAACTGACGGGCGCCGACGCTGACCGTCACATCGGGGCGCGACAGGGTCCGTTCACGGTCCACGACGGCGATCGAGGTCGCGACCTCCGCCTCGGCCAGGCGCACGTCCAGCGCGGTCGCCGGATCGATGACGGCCTCGGGCGCGGCCCCGGTCCCGGATGCGATCGGCTCGGGCAGATCGTCGCTGCCGCCCCAGAGGGCGGCGAGCGCCCGCTGGGCCTCAGCATACTCGGCCTCGGCGGCCCGAACACGGCCAACCGCTTCCAGGGCGGAGGTGCGGGCCCTCAGCGCCCGCAGCGGCGGCTCCCGCCCGGCGTCGACCAGTTCCGTCGCGATGGTCTGGAGATTGTCGGCGCGTACGAACTGTTCGCGGGCGAGTTCGACCCGCCGGCTGTCGGCCCAGGCTTCGGCATAGGCGTCACGGACCTGCTGCTGCAGGTCCGCGCGCGCCACCGCCAGGCGCAGCCGGGCGGCGTCCACCTCGGCCTGGGCGGCGCGCTCGCGCGCCGGCCGCTTGCCGCCGAGTTCGAAGCGCTGGCCCACGCTGAGTGTGCTCTCGGCGTCGTCCAGACCCGAGAAGGCGCCAGTGCCGGCGAAATTCTCGACCTCAAGGCCAAGCTCCGGATTCGGCCGGAACCCTGCCTGTTGCGCGCGACCGATCGCTGCCGCGACGTCCGCCTCAGCGGCGGCGAGGGTCGGCGAGGACGCGGAGGCGCGCGACAGCGCCTCGGCGAGCGTGACCGGTTCGGCGAAAGCCGAGCCGGGAGTCAGTATGGCCAGGATCGCCGAGAGGGCGACTGCGGCTCCGCCGACCGCGATACGCGGCAGACGGCAATTGGAGGATGGCATAGGTCCTGTTTCCCAGATGGTTGACGTGGAGGGCGCGCGATCGCGCGCGATCCCGTCAGCCTCTGGGAGGGCGGTCCGGTCCGGCGGGCATGCGAGACGGCAAGCCGTCCGCCAGTGGCAGGGCGTCCAGGTCGGCCCCGGCGTGAGTCACGACCGGGGCGCCAGGCGTCGCCGCCGTCGCGACCCCGCTGTGATGGCAATGGCCGTGCGAACAGATCGCGTGCTGTTCCGGTCGATCGTTGTCGTCGGGGTCGGCCGGGGTGTCAGAGACCGTCTCCGAGGCATGAGCGGTCGCGGCTTCGGGGGCGCAGACGGCGGCCTCGACGGCGGAGACCAGGACAAACAGGGCGAGGAACGACGCAATCAGCGCCGCCATCCAACCGTGCCTGACCGAGGAGAATTCCATGGCGTCCCATAACACGGTCCACCGCGACTGCAATCGCGCCATCGTCGCAGGGCGGCGACGCCCTCCTCGACCCGAGACGGGCCGCCGGGCCGTCAGGGCCGGTCTCCCGGCTTTCATGCGACGTCCCGCAGTTCGCGCCGCGACTGGCGGATGATCGACCAGGCCGACTGCAGGAAAACCACGGCGAGGACGGCACCGGCGATCAGGTCGGGCCAGCGCGAGGCGGTCAGCCAGACCAGGCCCCCGGCCGCCGCGACCACGAGGCTTTGGATCAGGTCGTTTCGCGTGCAGAGCCAGACGGAGCGGACATTGGCGTCGCCCTCGCGGTGACGCACGAGCAAGAAGGCGGCGACGGCGTTGGCGAAAAAGCCGAACAGGCCGAGGCCGGTGATCACCGTCCCCTCGGGCGGGACACCCGAAACGGCCCGCCAGATGGCGAAGCCCAGGATGAATACCGCGAGGAGCCCCAGGCTCGCGCCCTTGAGCAAGGCCACGCCCGAGCGCACCCGCACGGATTTGCCAATGACCCACAGGCTGATGGCGTAGGTCGCGCTGTCGGCGAGGAAGTCGAGGGCGTTGGCGCCGAGGGCGGCGGAGCCCTGGAGAAGCGCCCCGCCCGCGACCGCTATGAAGGCCGCCGCGTTGATCGCGATCACCGACAGGAGGATGCGGCGATAGGCGGGAGACGCGCCGTCGAACTTCACCGCCGCGCCGCAGCCGCAGCCCGTGGCGGCGGGAGGGTCCGAGATCAGGGGTTCGGTCATGACGGCTCCGGCGATCCTTGAGAAACCGTTGTGCATGCTCTAGCGGCTAGAGGATCAAGCCCCTATTTTCAGAACCATGTCAGCACGCCCCGCTCTCTCTCCGCTCCAAACGATCGGCAAGCTGTCGGTCGCCACGGGCGTCAAGATTCCGACCATCCGGTTTTACGAACAGATCGGCCTCCTGCCCGAGCCGCCCCGGACCGCGAGCGACCGCCGGCTCTATGACGACGCCGCCCTGCAGCGCCTGTCGTTCATCCGCCACGCGCGCCAGCTGGGTTTCGATCTGGACGCCATCCGCTCACTGCTCGATTTGGCCGACCATCCGGACCGGCCTTGCGACGAGGCCAACATCATCGCGGAGCGGCATCTCGTGGACGTCAGCGAGAAGATCGCCCAACTCCAGGCCTTGCGGTCGGAGTTGAGGCGCATGACCGCCGAATGCGCCGGCGGCCGGGTGTCGGCCTGCAAGGTGATCGAGGCGCTGCACGATCATGATCTTTGCGCGGCGGGGCACGGGCGGATGGAGGGCGGAGCAATGAAGTCACGTCAGAGGAGGGTCGCCAGGCTCACTCCGTAAGACAAGACTGTGTCCGTGACGTCTGCCAAGGTCCAGCGAAACCCGCTGATCCAGTCTTCCACTTGCGGTCGCGGTCCCGCCGCCGCGCTTTCAAGGCCGGCCTTGCCCAGGATGGCCAGATGCGAGCTGACGGTGGCCGGATGACGCGAGAGGTCCATGCAGATCGAGAGCACCGCCTCGTGCAACTCTCCCCTCTGGCACAGGGCAAACGCGCGGGCCTTGGCCTCATCCACATGCGTACCGGCCGCAGGGTCCGGAAGCGCCCTTGGCTCCCCGATCTCAAGGCCGGGCCGGATGAGATGGTTCGCCCACAGTTCCAGCGCCGCCCGTTTCTCGCGCACATAGGTATGCCGGTCATAGACGCATGTGACCGCCGCGCCTTCGTTTGGCGTATGCCCGAGCACCAACCCGACCACGAAGCGGCTGACGCCATATCGCCCCGTGAGCGTCGTCGCGCCAGACCGCCTGACATCATGGGGCGAGCCGACCGCCAGCTTTCTGCGCGTGCACGTCTGGGCGAAGGCGCGGGTGGCCGCCTCCTCAGCATCCACCTGATAGTCAAAATTTCCTCTCGCGACTCCGTCAGACGTGACGGTCCAGCGGTCCCCGTTGCTCAACACAAAAAGTTCGACGCAGTCCTGACCTCGGCATTGCCGTGAGCCGCGTCGGTCAGGCATTATTGGGGACTTCGTGGAACGCGGCCGTTATCGGTCGAATTACACCGGGCGACTTCGGCTTCGGTAAGTGCTTCACCCGCGCGGGCAAAGCGTGAAACTGGGCCAAGCCGGCCGACAAACCGACGGCATTCACGTATCAACGGCTGCGACGTGCCCGTTCCGCGGCCTTCGCAGGTACCGTCGGAACCACAGGTCCAACGACGTCCATCGAGGTTAAGCTGGATTTCGCGAGGTTGCAGCAGGGTTGCTGCTGCGGCCGATAAGGGCGCGGGAGCAGCGGTTTGCAAGGCGAGGGCCGCCAATAGATTTAGGACGAGCATGTTTTTAATCCTCCGGAGCTGTTCGTAGCCCGCGATCTGGGGGCGTCAGGGAAGTGGGCCGACGGAACGGTTCGATGAGTTGGTCGAAATAGCTCCGAGGGTAGTCGGCTTGGCCCGCGACGCCGATATCGCCGTGCGACTGGTTCCAGACGGGCTCGTATGGAGCAAGTCGCTCGGCCAGAGCAGACACGGTCAAAGCGACGACGAGCAGGATCGGCAACACCCATGTGGGAGCGCCGGTTTCAATCAAGGCTACGGCGACAGCGAGTAGTCCTGCAAAGAACAAGGGGACGCAAAAGACGCGGGTGACTAATCCGACAACGGGCATGGGCCTCTCCTTCCAGACCAATGTGCCTTGATCTGCTAGCCAGCTATTGAACGTTTCGATTGCTTGTCGGCCGTACCGCGCCCTATCCGTGAGCCGGCGTCACGCCGAACATCCGCCTCACGCTGCGACTCGGAGCAGCCTGATCTGCGAGCCCGCCGACCCGCGCAGCAGCCGCCAGGCTCGTGCCGGTCTCCATCTCCACGCAGGCCAAGCGACCACGAGGACCGGCGGCCAACGCCACGGCAGGCGGCAGATCCAGGGCAACAGCAGGTAGCATCCGATCAGGGCGGACAAGGTCCAGGTCGGCGCATTCCAGCCCTGCCCGCCCGGCACGCCGTAGGACTGGACCAGAAGCACCTGGGCGGGCTGCTGCGACCAGTCGAACCATTGCGGATTGCTGGGGGCTGCGCAGGCCAGCGTCGCGCCGCCCACAATGGCCACAAGGATCAGGCTGACCAGCAAGTGAGCCGGGATGACGCGCAGCAGGCATTGGCGAGAATAGGCGCGCAGGGAGGCCTGCCCGGCGGCCAGGCGGTTCCCATAAATGCGGGCCAGGACGTAGCCGGAATCGATGATGAAGAAGTCGGTGAGCAGATAGCCGCGATCGAACACCGGATGCAGTTGCCCCAGCGGGACCGGAGCCGCTTTCCTGAATTGATAAAGGATGATCAGGGCTCCGACGATGAAGCGGAGCGCGTCCAGCCAGCCGCCGCGGGCGATGCGCGGCGGGGATCGGTCCATCGGCTCGGCAGCGGCACGGTGCATGCCCGGCCCTAACCCCGGAGCGACCAAGGAAAGGTTATCGACCGGGCTACGGCCCACCCGGATAGAGCAGCGCTAGACCAACGACCAAGGCGACCGCCATCCCGATGGTGGCGACGACCCGGGGCCAGCCTCGGGGGGTGATCAGGATGTGGGCCGCCGCGAGCGGAACGAGCGTCCCGCTGTATCCGAGGTACAGCGGCAGCTTGAACGTACCGACCATCGTGGATCCAAGGAAGAGGGCGCCGACCACAGCGATCGGAACGCTGATGAGCGCCACGACGAGGTCGAGCCCTGGCCGGGGTGGTTCCGGCGCCTTGCGGCGCCGCACCCGGTGTTTGCTGTAAGGCCTTGTGGTCCAACGCGGGCTGCCTCCGCGGATGGTGGTTTTCTTGCCGCCTGCCATGGTTTCAAGTCCGATCGGAAGAGGATTCAACGGTAGTTGTCTTTCAAAGTGTCCGGGCGAGCGTCGGAGCGGCCGCCCGCCGTCGCGTCGATCTGTCCCGAATTCCTCGGTTGCGTGAGCATCACACCGTGGGTAAGTGCGGGTCAGGGATTCCGTTTGCAAAATTCGATTCGTTCCTTCTGCGTCTTTCTGTGCACCGCTCTTTTGGCGGTGACGACGCTGCATGGCATGATGGATGCGCAGCACGGCATGGCGCATGCCGCCGATTGGCCCGCCGTGGCGCTGGTCGAAGTCGATACGGTGGCGGACCAGATCGCTGATCATGTCCACGTCGCGCCGGACGATCAATCCGACGACGCCACCCCCAAGGACGTCGACAACGAAGGACCCCTGGGTCACGGACACCAGGTCGGCGGCGACAGTCACGGGGCGCTCCCCGGAGCCGAGCATCCGCTAGACGACGGCCTGTCTTCAAGGCTCGCTGCCCGTACGCCCGGCGTGGCTCCGGCCTTGGGCGATTTGAGCCGGGACGGGCCCGAGTACCCTCCGAAACGGATGCGCACGGTCGTCTGAACCGGCGCGGCCTTTCGGCTGCGCGCACCTCGTTTTCCGGAGATTTCCTTGAACACCCCGATCGCCGGCCTGGCCGGATCGTGGGCGCGTCTAGCGGCCGTTTCGGCGCTGGCGCTTCCACTGGCGGCGTTGCCGTCTCTTCCTGCGCTCGCGCAGACCCCGCCGTCGGCCGCAACGGAAGCGGCCGCCCTGACCCTGGAGGGCGCGCTCGCGCGCGCCGCCGGCGTCGATCCGGGCTTGCCTGGCGCGGAGGCGCGGGTTCGCGCCAGTGACGCCGCCGTTCGGCAGGCCGACGTCCGCCCAAATCCAACACTGGGCCTGATGGTCGAAAACCTGCCCACCTTGGGCGGGGGCAACATCATCGACCGGACCGAGACGACCCTGTCCTATGAGCAGCGGTTCGAACGCGGGGGCGACCGGCCGGCGCGCATAGCCTTGGCCCAAGGCGAAGCGGCCGTGGTTCAGGCCGAAGCCGCGATCAGGCGACTGGATCGTCTTGAGCAGGTGCAGCGCGCCTGGGCCGAAGCGCTTGGCGCCCAAGCTGAACTTGAGATCGCTCGTGAACGTCTCGCCTTGGCCGAACGCTTCCAGATCGAAGTGCAGCGTCGTGTGGACATGGCCCGCGATCCCCTGTTCGCCGGCGCCCGCGCCGAGGCCGAACTCGCTCAAGCCCAGATCGACTTCGACCAGGCCGGGATACAGGCCCGGCTCGCCCGCGCCACGCTCGGTCGGTTCTGGATCGGCGCCCCGGATTTTTCTCTCGATCCGGCCGACTTCGAGGACACGGGTGCCGCCCGAGAAATGGCAGGCCCGGCCTCCGGGATTGACCTCGCGGTTCTGGCCGCACAGCGGGATGTCGCTCAAGCCAGAGTCCGCGTGGAACAGGCGCGCGCCACCCCTGACGCGACGGTCAGCGTCGGCGTCCGTCACTTCTGGGACGGGCAGGATCTCGGCCTTGTCGTCGGCGGGTCCATCCCGCTCGGCCGCTACGATCGAAACGAGGGGGCCATCGAGCGCGCCAGGTTCGAAGGCGTCGCCGCCGAGGCCGACATGGCGGCTCTCCGGCAGGAACGGGAACGCGAGATTGCCCGGCTGCAGGTTCTCCTCGCCTCGCGGGCCCTCGAAGCCCAGCGCATCGCCAATGAGACGTTGCCCCAGGCCGAGCGCGCCGTGGCCCTCGTCCGCGACGGCTTCGCGCGCGGCGGCTTCACCTACAACGACGTCATCGCCGCCCAGACCGCGCTTCTCGCCACCAAGGCCCGCCGCGTCGCCGTCCTCAAACAGTTTCACATCGATCGCGCCCGCCTTGACCGGCTGACCGGCGCGCATGCCGACCTGCTCGGCCTGGAGACCCGCTCATGATCCGTCACACCCCCTCGCGGCGCATGATCGCCGCGTCATTGCTGGCCCTCGCGGTCGGCGTTTCAGCCTGCGGACAAGGCGCGGCTGAAAAGGCCGAGGGTGCGGAGGCCGCGGCGGCCGCTGACTATGAGCGGGGTCCGCACAACGGCCGCCTGCTCCGGGACGGCGATTTCTCCCTGGAGATCACCATCTTTGAAGAGGGGCCCGAGCCGCTCTATCGCCTCTATCCTTATTTGAAGGACAAGCCGCTGGATCCGCGACAAGTCCAGGCCTCCATCGCCCTGACGCGGCTGGGACCCAAGGTGGATCGTTTCGCGTTCACCCCGGCCGAGGACTATCTGACCAGCCCGACCGTGGTGGCCGAGCCGCATTCGTTCGACGTCTCGGTGGCGGCGACCCATGCGGGGAAACGGTCGACCTGGACCTATCCATCCTATGAGGGCCGCACGGTGATCACCGCCGACGCCGCCCGGGCCGGCGGGGTCACGACCCAGAGAGCCGGCGGGGCGGTGCTGGGGGAAAGCCTGCCGTTGAGCGGCCGGGTCGAGATCACGCCCGAGGGACAGAGCGAAGTCCATGCGCGCTATCCGGGCCGGGTGGTGGCGATGAACGTCGAACTGGGCCAACGCGTCTCGCGCGGTCAGGTGCTGGCGCGCGTCGAGTCCAGCGACAGTCTGCAGACCTATTCGGTCACGGCCCCGATCTCGGGGATGATCACGGCCAAGAACGTCAACCCCGGCGCCATCACGGGCAATGGCGAGCCGATGCTGACCATCGGCGATCCGACCCGGCTGCACGCCGAATTCTTCCTCTATCCCCGCGACGCCGAACGGGTCCGGGTCGGCCAGCGCGTCGAGATCACCAGCCTGGCGGGCGAGCATCGCGCGCTCGGCGTCATCGAGGCGGTCCTGCCGTCCAGCGACCCCATGAGCCAGACCTTGGTCGCCCATGTCGAGCTACCCTATCAGGGCGGCGTCTGGCGGCCGGGACTGGGGGTCCGGGGCGCGGTCCAGGTCGGCCAAGGCGAGGTGCCGCTGGCGGTCCAGACCAAGGCCATCCAGCCGTTCCGCGATTTCCAGGTCGTCTACGCCAAGGTCGGCAACACCTATGAAGTGCGGATGCTGGAACTCGGCCGCCGCACGCCGGAATGGACCGAGGTGCTGGGCGGTCTCGAACCCGGAACCGAATACGTCGTCGACGGCGCCTTTCTCATTCGCGCGGACATCGACAAGTCCGGCGCGAGCCATGACCACTAGGGGGCGCGCAGACCATGCTTGAACGCATCATCGCGCTGTCGATCCGCTTCCGCTGGGGGGTCATGGCGCTCGTCCTTCTGGCCTGCGCGGTCGGCGTCTGGAGTTTCCAGCGCCTGCCGATCGACGCCACGCCGGACATCACCAACGTCCAGATCCAGATCAACACCGAGGCTCCCGGCTACTCGCCGCTGGAGGCCGAACAACGCATCACCTTCCCCGTCGAGACGGCGGTCGCGGGCGTACCGGGCCTGCAATACACCCGGTCGGTCTCGCGCTACGGGCTGAGCCAGGTCACCGTCATCTTCGACGACGGCACCGACATCTATTTCGCGCGCCAACTGGTCAACGAGCGCCTGCAGAACGCGCTCGGCCAGCTTCCCCCGGGCGTTACGCCCGAACTCGGCCCGATCGCCACGGGCCTGGGCGAAATCTTCATGTACACGATCGACGCCGCGCCGAACGCGCGTCGCCCGGACGGACAGCCTTATACGACCGAGGATCTGAGAACCCTGCAGGACTGGGTGATCCGACCGCAGCTGCGCAACACCAAGGGCGTGACCGAGGTCAACACCATCGGCGGCTACGAGCGTCAGTATCACGTCACGCCCCAGCCGGACCGACTGTCCGCCTATGGCGTGACCATGGCCGAGGTGGTCGATGCGCTGGACAACAACAACGCCAACGTCGGCGCGGGCTATGTCGAACGCTACGGCGAACAGTATCTGATCCGCGTGCCGGGACAGGCTTCGACGACCGAGGATCTGGGCAATGTCGTCATCGCCACCCGGGGCGGGGTTCCGATCCGGATCGCCGACGTCGCAGACGTGGGCATGGGCGAAGAGCTCCGCACCGGAGCCGCGACCGAAGACGGCAAGGAGACCGTGCTCGCCACGGTGCTGATGCTGGCCGGCGAGAACAGCCGCGTGGTGGCCCGGGCCGCCGCCGTCAGCCTGGAGGAGGCGGCGCGCGCACTGCCAGAGGGGGTCACGGCCTCGCCAGTCTATGACCGGACGGACCTGGTCGAACGCGCCATCCACACGGTCGAGAAGAACCTGCTCGAAGGCGCCTTGCTGGTCGTCGTCGTGCTGTTCCTGCTGCTGGGCAACATCCGCGCGGCCCTCATCACGGCGGCGGTCATCCCCGTCACCATGCTGATGACCATCACCGGCATGGTGCAGACCGGCACCTCCGGCAATCTGATGAGCCTCGGCGCGCTCGACTTCGGCCTGATCGTCGACGGGGCCGTCATCATCGTGGAGAACTGTCTGCGCCGGTTCGGCGAGGCCCAACACCGCCTGGGCCGCATTCTGACCCGGGAAGAACGCTTCGATCTGGCGGCCTCGGCCTCCAGCGAGGTCATCCGGCCGTCGCTGTTCGGGGTGATGATCATCACCCTGGTCTATGTGCCGATCTTCGGCCTGACCGGCGTCGAGGGCAAGATGTTCCACCCGATGGCGATCACCGTCGTCATCGCCCTGACGGCGGCCCTGCTCCTGTCGCTGACCTTCGTGCCTGCGGCCGTGGCCATGTTCGTCACTGGCAAGGTCGAGGAAAAGGACAGCTTCGTGATGCGTTGGGCGCGTGTGGGCTATCAGCCGGCGCTCGATTTCGCGTTGAAGACCCGGGGTCTGATGATCGGCATCGCCGTGGCGCTTGTGTTGCTGGCGGGCTTCGGCGCCTCGCGGATGGGGTCGGAGTTCATCCCCAACCTCGACGAAGGCGACATCGCCATGCACGCGCTGCGCATCCCCGGCACCAGCCTGAGCCAGGCCATCCAGATGCAGACCGCGCTGGAGGCCCGGATCGCCCGGTTCCCGGAGGTCGAGCGGGTCGTGGCCAAAATCGGCACCGCCGAGGTCGCCACCGATCCGGTGCCGCCCTCGGTCGCCGACACCTTCATCATGCTGAAGGACCGTTCCGACTGGCCCGATCCGAGAAAACCCCGCGGCCAGCTGGTCGAGGAGATGGAAGCCGCCGTCAACGAGATCCCCGGCAGCAAATACGAGTTCACCCAGCCCATCCAGATGCGGTTCAACGAACTGCTTTCCGGCGTGCGCGCCGACGTCGCCATCAAGGTGTTCGGCGACGATCTGGACGAACTGCTGAGGCTCGGGGCCGAGATCGAAGGCATCGTCTCGACAGTCGGGGGCGCGGCCGATCCGCAGACCGAACAGGTCACGGGCCTGCCTGTGCTGCAGATCACGCCCAACCGCCCCGCCATGGCGCGGCTGGGGCTGAGCGTCAACGACGTGCAGTCGGTCATTTCCACCTCCATGGGCGGTACGACGGCGGGGCAGATCTTCGAGGGCGACCGGCGTTTCGACGTCGTCGTTCGACTGCCCGAGGATCTGCGGGCCGACACCGACGCCATCGGCCGCCTGCAGATCCCGTTGCCCGCGAGCGAGGGACAGGCACGCCAGTTCGTGCCCCTGGCCGAGGTGGCGACGATCGAGCTCACGGTCGGTCCCAACCAGATCAGTCGCGAGAACGGCAAGCGCCGCATCGTGGTCACGTCCAACGTCCGCGACCGCGACCTCGGCTCCTTCATCGGGGAGGTTCAGGAGCGGGTCGACACCGAGGTGACGATCCCCGCCGGCTATTGGGTCACCTATGGCGGCACCTTCGAACAGCTGATCTCGGCAGCCAAACGGCTTCAGGTCGTGGTGCCGGCAGTGCTGCTGCTGATCTTCGGCCTGCTGTTCGCCCTGTTCCGCTCGTGGAAGGACTCGGCGATCGTCTTCTCCGGCGTGCCCCTGGCGCTCACCGGCGGGGTGGCCGCCCTGATGATGCGCGATCTCCCGCTGTCGATCTCGGCCGGCGTCGGCTTCATCGCCCTCTCCGGGGTCGCCGTACTCAACGGCGTCGTCATGGTCAGCTTCATCCGGGGCCTGATCGAGGAGGGCAAGCCGATCCCCGAAGCCATCCGCGAGGGCGCGCTGACCCGTCTGCGGCCGGTGTTGATGACCGCCCTGGTCGCCAGCCTGGGCTTCGTGCCCATGGCGCTCAATGTCGGAACGGGGGCCGAGGTGCAGCGGCCTCTGGCCACGGTGGTCATCGGCGGGATCATCTCGTCGACCCTGCTGACCCTGCTCGTGCTGCCGGCGCTCTACAGCCTGGTCCACGGGCGCGACCGGCCCGGAGATCGTCCGCGTCCCGCCTGGCTCGACCACCTGCCGTTCCGCGTCAAGCGCAGGGCGACCTGATGTCGCTCCGTTCCTTTCCCTCCCCAAGCTCCGGAAGGCTCTCATGACCGTTGCGTATCGCCGCGACCCCTGGTCCTGGCTCAAATCACCCGCGATGGCGCTGGTCGCCATCCTCGTGTTCTTCCTGGTCGACGGCGGGCTCGGCCAGGCCTTCGCCCACGGCGTCGCCGAAGGTGACAAGGGCTACATCCAGGAAACCTCGGGCTTCCTGTTCTGGCCGTTCCTCTATCTGGGGGCCAAGCACATGGTCACCGGCTACGATCACCTGCTGTTCCTGCTGGGCGTGATCTTCTTCCTCTACCGGATGAAGGACATCAGCATCTATGTGACGCTGTTCGCCATCGGCCACTCCTCGACCCTGCTACTCGGCGTGCTGACCGACATCAGCGTCTCCAGCTATCTGGTGGACGCCATCATCGGCCTGTCGGTCGTCTACAAGGCGCTCGACAATCTCGGAGCCTTCCAGCGGTGGTTCGGCGTCCAGCCCTCAACCAAGGCCGCGACAATCATCTTCGGCCTGTTCCACGGCTTCGGCCTGGCGACCAAGCTGCAGGACTTCAACCTGTCGCCGGACGGACTGATCGGCAATCTGATCGCCTTCAACATCGGCGTCGAGGCCGGCCAACTGCTGGCCCTCGGCGCCATCCTCATCGTCATGGGATTCTGGCGCAAGACGGGCAGTTTCTGGCGGCACGCCTATGCCGCCAACGTCGTCCTCATGACTCTCGGCTTCATCCTGACGGGCTACCAGCTCGTCGGCTTCTTCGTCGTCTGACCGGAGACCTCATCATGTACAACGCCAACAAACCCACCGACGCGGACCTGCCCTCGACGCGCCAGCTGCTGAAGTCCACAGGCATAGCCGTTGCGGTCGCCACGGGCTTGCTCGTCACGGTCGTCATGCCCGCCGAGTACGGGGTCGATCCGACCCGGGTCGGTTCACTGTTCGGCCTGACCGAGATGGGGCGGATCAAGGTCTCCCTCGCCGCCGAGGCTCAAGCCGAAGAAATCGCGGAAACGACGCCCGCCGCCGGGGGCGTTGCGCCCCCCGTCGCGGCGACGGCGGCGACGGCGGCGCCGACGCCGGCCGGCGCTGCCTCGGCGGCCCCGGCCGGACTGCGCTCCGACCGGACGGTTCTCACTCTCGCGCCTGACGAGGGCGCCGAGATCAAGCTGGTGATGGAAGCCGGGGCGACCGCGCGCTTCACCTGGACCAGCAGCGGCGGGCGGATCAATTACGACACCCACGCCGACCGGCCCGGCACGCCCTATTACGGCTATAACAAGGGCTCGGCCGAGCGGGTCGAGGATGAACTGACGGCCGCCTTCACCGGCAGCCACGGTTGGTTCTGGCGAAATCGCACGGGCCAACCCGTGACGATCACCCTGGTCACCGAGGGCGCGTACAGCGAGATCAAACGAGTCGTCTGAGCGACCCGGGTCACTTCTTCGTCGTCGGCCAACGATCATGTCGTTCGTCGATGACGAAGGGGTGGGCGTGGTCCGCTTCATCCCCGCCTCGGCCCTCGCCCCGGTGAGGATCGTCGGCCGGCAGATCCCCATGATTGTGGGGAAGGTTCTCGGGGTCATGGGCAGGCCAGATCAACAAGCCCAGGACAGTTCCGGTCGCGCACAGCCCCGCCAGCACCAGGAAGGCCGCGCCAGGATCAACGGCGGCGCTGACCAGGCCCGCCACCGGATAGGCGATCAGCCAGCAGGCATGGGACAGGGCGAACTGCGCCGCGAACAGCGCGGGTCGGTCTCCCGCGTTGGATGACCGGCGCAGAGCTCGCCCCGCCGGGGTGATCGTCAGCGAATATCCGAAGCCCATGATCACCCACAGCGCCAACAACGCGACGTAGCTCACAGCCAACCAGGTCCCGGCCAGCAACACCCCTGTCATCGTCGCCGCGCCAAGCACCATGGCCGAGCGGTCGGTCAGCCGTCCCAGCAGGCGCGGCAGAAACACCGCCGCGGTCATGGAGCCGCCGCCGAACGCCGCCAGGGCCCAGGCCGTCGCCTGGCCCGACAGACCAAAGCGCGACTGAACGAGAACGACTGTGTTGACGAACACCATGGCTCCGCCCGCCGCGGTCGCCAGGCTGATGGCCAGCAAGCCCCGAAGGCGCGGCGTCAGGGCGAACAGGCGCATGCCGCCAGTGAGGCGTTGCAGGAAGGGTTTCAGGGCGGCTCGGCTGGGTTTCGGCAGGACGGCGCTTATGACGAACAGACCCGAGACGACGAAGCCCACGGCGGTGCCGGCGAACAGGTTGCTGTAACTCATCACCGCCAGCAGAAGGGCCGCCAGCACGGGACTGGCGACGCTCTCCAGATCGGCCGCCAGGCGCGAGAGCGACAGAGCCTTGGTGTATTCGCCTTCGTCCGGCAACAAGTCGGGGATCATCGCTTGGAAGGCCGGGGTGAAGGCGGCGGAGGCCACATAGAGCACGGTCATCAGGGCGTAGACCTGCCAGGCCTCGCCGACGAACGGCAGGACGGCGGCCACGCCGGCGCGCACCACGTCCAGCGAAACCAGCAGCACCTTCCTGGGCAGCCGGGCCGAAAGCGCGCTCGCGAACGGGGCCACGCCGATATAGGCGATCATCTTGATCGCCAGGGCCGCGCCGAGGATCTCGCCCGCATTGGCGCCCGCGAGGTCGTAAGCGAGCAGTCCGAGCGCGACGGTCGCCATCCCCGTGCCCAGCAGAGCCGAAACCTGGGCGATGAAGAGGTGCCGATAGCCCGGATGGCGAAGGGGGGAGAACATCAAGGACCGTTCGAAGCGCGTTGACGGGAGGTCTGGCCACATCCCCTCCAGGAGGATAGCATAGCTATCATGGCTCACGTCGCCCATGAATCCCACCCCGAGATCGTCAATCGGCTGAAACGCGCCGAGGGGCATCTTCGCAAGACCATCGGCATGATCGAGGCCGGGCGTAGCTGCCTCGATCTGGCCCAGCAGCTTCATGCGATCGAAAAGGCGGTCGCGGCGGCCAAGAAGACCCTGATCCACGACCATATCGACCATTGCCTGGCGCACGCTTCGGACGGCGATCCGGCGGAAGCCCGACAGGCGGTCGCCGAGTTCAAGGCGATCACCAAATATCTCTGACAGCGGCCAGGCGGCGCGAATTCGGTCCGTTAGCAGTCTCCGACCAGGCGTCAGCGAAGCTCACGGTCTGGAAAACCGTGGCGCCGAGACTGGCGAAGTCGCGGCATGGCCTGTCCAACCCGCCACGTTCCGGCGCCGTTGCCGTAGCGCGTATCCGACTCTAGACTCTCGTCTCGTGACCGAGGACGCACTCATGCCGACGAGCCTTCCCCCGATCCAGGTTACGGTCATTCGGTCGGGCGGAGAATGGCGACTGATGCGAGACGGCCAGGACGCTGGCCACTATGACTACAGCGTTGATGCCCTGGACGCCGCTCTGCTTCGTGCGGGCCAACTGCTGGAACAGGGGCGGGAGGTGGAGGTCTTCATCCAGGACTCCGCCGGTCAGCTTCGCCGCGTTGATCCGGTCATGGGCGAAGTCGTTCACTAACCGGCCCCGCTCGGCGCCCGCGAAACCGACTCAGGATTCATCGAAGCCCGATCGAGCGCGGCTTCGCTGACGCGGGTGGCCGACCACGCGGACTCACCAACCTCCGATCAACCACGACGCGACCTCATCGTCATCGAGGTTTCTCTTCGCCGGCGAAATCGTCGAATGCATGCAGGTCGGGCACGACGGCTCGCGGGAACCTAGCCC
The DNA here is from genome assembly GCF_002280785.1 of Brevundimonas subvibrioides. Classification (GTDB taxonomy): domain Bacteria; phylum Pseudomonadota; class Alphaproteobacteria; order Caulobacterales; family Caulobacteraceae; genus Brevundimonas; species Brevundimonas subvibrioides_B. The sequence continues at coordinate 171,972 of NZ_NCEQ01000002.1, read as the reverse complement.
GTGCGGTCGCGCTAGGTTGCGGTCCGCCAAGCGCATGTTTGTTGGTTGCAGGACCCGGAGCATCGCGTGAGTGACATCCCACCACGGCTACAGGCTTTGGCGTTGGCCTGGCCGCCCCATGTGCTGCGGCAGGAGGATGTAGCGGCCAACGGGGCGGAGATGTTCGCCACCACCCACGGCGGCTTCGAACGGCTGCCCGGTGCGCCGCTGGAGACGCGCGGTCCATACCGGTTCGTGCGCCACCCCAACTACATCGTCGCATCGCTGGAGATCCTCGTCCTGCCGCTGGTCTTCGGCCAGGTCTGGATCGCTCTGGTCTGGAGCGTCGCCAATGCGCTACTCGTCGCCTGGCGGATCCGGGTGGAGGACGGCGCCTTGCAGGATCGCCGCGACTGAGGCTCAAGGCACGCTCTGTCTTCCGATCCAGCCACGCGACGCCCGTGGCCCTCGAGCCGGCGTTCGGGGCCGTGCGGTTCAGCCCCCGATAACACCCAGATGTTCAAGCAGGATCGTCAACCCGAGGGCGATCAGCGCCAGACCTCCGAGGAGTTCGACGATCTTGCCGAAGCGTTGGCCGACCGCCCGGCCAATCAGCATGCCGAGCGTGGTCAGCAGGAAGGTCGTGACGCCGATCGAACCGGCGATGACCCAGATGTTGGCGCCCATGAAGGCCAGACCGACGCCGACGGCGGCCGCATCGATACTGGTCCCCACCGCCGTGGCGATCAGGCCCCACGATCCGGACCGGCGAGGGGCGCCCTCCCCGGTTTCAGGCCCGGCGCGGACGGCCTCCCAGATCATTTTTCCGCCGACGGCCGCTAGCAGGCTGAAGGCGATCCAGTGATCGATCCTCTCGACCAGGCCTGCGGCGACCAGGCCCAGAGACCAGCCGATCACCGGGGTGATGGCTTCGATGACGCCAAACACAAGCCCGGCCCTGATCGCGCTCAGGGGGCTCGGTCGATGCGAAGCGCCGCGACCGACGGCTGCCGCGAAGGCGTCTGTAGACATGCTGAGAGACAGGACGACGATGGCGACGGGCGTCATGACGGGGCATCCACCGGGCGATGAACAGCGCTTCCACTCCGGCCGGTGCGGCGGTGGAATGCGCTGGTCTCGCTAGGCGGCGGTTCCGCTGGTCGGACCACGCGCCGAAGCGCGAGTGTGTTGACCCGACCCCGGCGATCAACACCGGCAGCTACTCCCCAACAGGATGTCGTCCTTTATCGGGTCTCGCATAGGGGAGCAACATACTATAGGGGAGTATCTATGGCTCACACAGTCACCAACAAGAAGAAGCTCGTGTCGCGTGTCCGGCGCATCGCTGGCCAGCTGGGCGCGATCGAGCGGGCGATCGAGTCCGAAGCCGGCTGTTCGCAAATTCTGCAGCAGGTCGCCGCGGCGCGGGGAGCCATGGGCGGGCTGCTGGAGGAACTGATCGAGGACCACCTGCGGCACCATGTGGCCCGCCCCGATCTGAACGAGGCCGAGCGCCGGAGCGGAGCCGACGAACTCATCGCCATCATCCGTCGCTATTCAAAGTAGCGGCCCCGTGACGATAACGGACGACGATGATCGACCTCGCGACCGGAGAGTCCGGACCGCACCACCGTTGAAGCCTTGTGCGTCGTCGGCATGACCTCTCCCGCATTCAGCCAGAAAATGGACTCTCCCATGGTCGATCAGTCCGGCCGGAACGTCCCCACCCTCGCCGACCAGGCGGAGGCCCGCACCATCGTTCCTGCCGGCCCGGATTCCGGGGACCATTCCGGGCAAGGCCATGTTCACGCCGGCCATGACCGCGATCACCACGATCACGACCATGACCACGACGACGATGGTCACGATCACGAGCATCCGTTTGAGTGGACGGAGGCGGTGCGCATCGGTTTTGTGGCGGTGACAGCAGCGCTCGTATGGTTCCGGGTTTGGGAGCCGCTCGAAACGATCAGCCTGATCGGAATCGTCGGTCTGTTGGTGGGCGGCTGGCCGATCCTGAAGGAAGCCTTCGAGAACGTCCTCCAGCGTCGCATGACCATGGAACTGTCGATGACGATCGCCATCGTGGCCGCGGCGGCGATCGGCGAGTTCTTCACGGCGCTGATCATCACGCTCTTCGTGCTGGTGGCCGAGGTGCTGGAGGGTTTGACGGTCGGCCGCGGCCGCAGGGCCATCCGCGATCTGCTGGAGTTCCTGCCCCGCGAGGTCTCGGTTCGCCGGACGGGCGCCATCCAGACCATTTCGGCCGAGGAACTCAACATCGGCGACGCGATCCTCGTCGCGCCAGGCGGACGTATTCCGGTCGATGGCGCGGTCTTGTCAGGCTATTCGTTCGTCGATGAGTCCCGCATCACCGGTGAATCCATGCCGGTGGAGAAGACGGAAGGGACCGCTGTCTTCGCCGGATCCATCAATCAGTCCGGCGCGCTCGAAGTTCAAGCCGAGCGTATCGGCAAGGACACAAGCTACGGCAAGATCATCGAAGCGGTGGAGCGCGCGGAGCGCTCCCGAGCGCCGGTTCAACGGCTCGCCGATCGCATGGCGGGCTATCTCGTCTATTTCGCCCTCGGCTCGGCTGTCCTGACCTATCTGATCACTCAAAACATCTACTCCACGATTTCAGTGATCATCGTCGCCGGGGCCTGCGGCATCGCCGCCGGCACGCCCTTGGCCATCCTCGGCGGCATCGGTCGCTCCGCCCGGCTCGGCGCGATCATCAAGGGCGGCGTCCATCTGGAGACGCTCGGCAAGGTCGATACCGTCGTGCTCGACAAGACGGGGACCCTGACCTTCGGTCGGCCCGAGGTCCAGGCGGTCGTGACCGTGGCCGGCGCAACGCCGGACGACCTTCTCGACGCGGCGGCTTCGGCCGAATTACGATCCGAACACCCCCTCGGCAAGGCGATCGTCGCCTACGCTCTGAACCGGGGACGAACGGTGACCGAACCGGAACACTTCGCCTACACGCCAGGCCGAGGGATCGTCGCCAAGGTGGGTGCCTCCGTCATCCTTGTCGGCAATCAGGCCTGGATGCAGGACAACGCGGTGTCGATCCCCGGCACGCTCAGCGTCGGCGTCCAAGCGGCTTCAGAGGTATACGTCGCCCGGAACGGCTGCCTGCTGGGCGCGATCGCGGTCGCCGACACCGTACGACCGGAGGCCAAGCGCGCCATAGAAGCGCTGCACGGCCTCGGCATCCGCACCCTTCTGTTGACCGGCGACGCCCTTCCCGTCGCCCAGGCCGTGGGAGCCAGCCTCGGCATCCGGGACATCGAGGCGGGCCTGCTCCCGGAAGACAAACTCGCCCGCATCCAGGCGCTCGTGGGGCAGAAGCGGATCGTCGCCATGGTGGGCGACGGCGTGAATGACGCCCCCGCTCTGGCCGCCGCGAGCGTCGGCATCGCCATGGGCTCGGGAACGGATGTCGCCCAGGAAAGCGCCGACGTCGTCCTTCTGGGAAATGATCTCGTGCGTCTCGTGGACACCTTGCGGATCGCGCGGCGGACCCGTCGGATCATCTGGCAGAATTTCGCCGGCACCCTGGCGATCGACGCCCTGGGAATCGGCCTGGCGGCGGCCGGCTTTCTCAACCCGCTGTTCGCCGCCTTCATCCACGTCGCATCGGAGCTCGCCTTCATCCTCAATTCGGCCCGGCTCCTGCCTGCCGTGGCCAGAGCGGATGAGGCAAGCCCCGCCCCGGTCCCGATCGGCGTCCTGCCTTCCGCGGCCACGCCGTGAGTTCTGATTCGCCCTGCATCGACGTCTGTCGCTTCGATGGCCGAACCGGCTGGTGCGTGGGCTGCGGCCGCTCGGTTCCGGAGATCCGATCCTGGCGCAAAATGCAGCCACGGGCCCGACAGCTGATCCTCAAGGATCTCACGCGACGTCTGCGACGGTTGAAGGATCAAGGAAGATCCCAAGCCGATCGACCATCCGCAGCGCCCGCCGATCTGTTCCAGAATCAAGAGAGATGACCCACCTTGGCCCCGGTCAAGCCGCCGGCGGTGGCGGATCAACGGCCCTTGCGAATATCGAATGCGGGCTGTCCTTCCCGATGATCCTGGCGGGGCAGGCTGATCTGACGCGCCGGACCGGCCGCCAGTCGCCGTCCGACAGGGGCAGGACGTCGGGTGCGGGGCCTTGTGCTGATGCCTAGGGCCGGTCAGGGCCTATGACCTCAATCAGGCCTTCACGGCAACGACGCTTGGTGAAGCCGGCCCCTCCGGAAGCCCCCGGCCGATGCTCCGCCTGCCTCATAGAGGATTTTCATCGCTCTGTTTCCTCGTGCCCCACTTGTAATCCCGTCGTGAGCGTTGGCGAATGTTGTCAGGCCTAAAGTCCGACTACGCCCGCTGCTGGGCGGTTGGAGATTTCAAATGACCCGCAAGAAACTCGTTGTCGGTTTGTCCGCGGCGGCGCTTGTTGCGGCCGCGGCCATCGGCGGCGCGGCCGTCGCCGCCAACAGCGGCGCGCCGAAGCAGGACGAACGCAGCGAGATCGCCGCTGTCAACGGAGCCCGCGTCTCGCTGGGCCAGGCTGTCGTGATCGCCGAGCGCCAGGGGTCGGGCAAGGCGATGGAGGCCTCGTTCGACGACGAAAGCGGCCGCAGCTGGGAAGTGGAGATCGCGGCCGGCGACCACGTCGCGACCTATGTCGTGGATATGGCCACCGGCGCCGTGACCGCGGCCGCCGAGGAAGCCGACGAGGCCGGTGAAGGCCCCGAAGACAACGATTGATCCGGGACGCCGCCCCTCATCAGGGCGGCGCACCCGTCGCCAGGGCGCGCTCATGAAACTGCTTCTTCTGGAAGACGACCACGAGACCGCCGAGTTTGTGAGGCGCGGTCTCACCGAAGCCGGTCATACGGTGGATGTTGCCGCGACGGCGGACGACGGCCTGCATCTGGCGCTCGAGGGCGCCCATGACGTGCTGATCATCGATCGGATGGTGCCGGGCGGCGACGGCCTGTCCGTGATCCGGGCGGTTCGCGACGCGGGCAACGCGACGCCCGTCATCTTCCTGACCGCGGTCGGTGGCGTCAGGGATCGTGTCGAAGGCTTCGAATCCGGCGGCGACGACTATCTGGTCAAGCCCTACGCCTTCAGCGAGTTATTGGCGCGGGTTCAGGCCCTGGGCAGGCGCTCACCGTCCATCGATCTGAGACCCGTCCTCGACGTGGGCGATCTGCAGCTCGATCTCGCCGCCCGAACGGCGCGGCGCGGAACCACCCGGCTGGACCTCACGCCCCAGGAATTCAAGCTTCTGGAGTTTCTTGTCCGCCATAGCGGTCAAGTCGTCACGCGGGCCATGCTCCTGGACAAGGTCTGGGGATTTCACTTCGATCCGAAGACCAATCTGGTTGATGCGCATATGAGCCGGCTCAGGGCCAAGGTCGATCGGCCCTTCGGTCAGGATCTCATCCATACGGTCCGTGGCGCGGGGTATACGATTGATGACCGCGCCTAGATTTCTCGCCTCGTCCGCCCTGCGGCTGGCGGCCGTGTTCGCCGTGATCTTCGCGCTCGGCGGCGCCCTGATGTTCACAGCCTTCTATTGGTCCGTCGCCAGCTATGCGAACGCTTCGATCCGCGATGACTTGCGATCGGAAACCCGGATCCTGTTGTCGGACGGCGGGGCTGCGAACCCTGCGATCGTGGCGCGCCGGGTCGCGTCTCGAATCCAGGTCGCCGACTCTCTGAAATACCTCGTTCTGGACGCCGAGGGCCGCGTCCTCGCGGGCGGGCTTCCAACAAGACCCACCGTCACAGGCTTCAGCGAGGTCACGGCCCCGGCCCCGCCGGACGGTCGGGAAACTTCCGGCGAACTGGCCACGATCGAGGTGCTGGTCACTCAACTCCCGCAGGGTTCCCTTGTGGTCGGCAAGAGCACCTACGCCATTCATGAACTGCGCGAATGGATGGGGCTTCTCACGATCTGGGGCGTGATCGGCATGACCGTGCTCGCGGCGATCGGAGGACTGGCGTCGGGCGCAGTCCTGGCCCGCCGACTCGACCGCGTGAACGCGGCGACGGAGCGGATCATGCAGGGTCATCTGAGCGACCGAATGCCGCCGATCGGACTTGGATCCGAGTTCGACGCCTTGCGGCGGAACCTCAATCGCATGCTCGACCGACTGGAGGCCTCGATGGAGGCGATACGCCACGTCTCATCGGATATCGCCCACGATCTGCGCACCCCGCTGAACCGGCTGCGGCATCGCCTGGAACATGCGAGGGCGAACCTCACCACGGTCGAGGCCTTTCAGGCGACGGTCGATCTCTCCCTCACAGAGCTCGACCAAACGCTCGACATCTTCGCGGCGCTTCTGCGGATCGCCCAGATCGAGGCAGGCGCCGGGCGGTCGGGCTTCGGCCCGATCGACGCCGGCCAGATGATGCAACGGGTGTTCGAGGCCTATCAGCCGGTCGCCGAGCAAACCGGCCACGGGCTGGAGTTCAGAAGGGACACCGAGGCCGTGATCAACGGAGATGAGGATCTCCTGGTTCAGATGCTGTCCAACCTGGTCGAAAACGCGATTGTCCACTCGCCCGCGCCGGCTCACATCGGCCTCGACGCCCGCATTGAGGACGGCAGGGTCATCCTAACGGTTCGGGACAACGGCCCGGGGATCCCTTCGGCCGACCTGTCGAAGGTCACCCAACGCTTCTATCGCCTCGATCACAGCCGGGGATCTCCGGGCTCCGGCCTGGGCCTCGCGCTGGTGGCCGCGATCGCCGCCTTGCACGATGCCCGACTTTCACTTCAATCCGGCGAGCCCGGCCTGGTCGCTTCGATCGGGTTCGAGCGCGCGACCACAGAAAGCCTTACCGCATGACCCATGCCGGCTCTCCTCCGATCACAGAGACCGCGAGCAAGGTCGCCACGGTCACCTTCGCCTTCTGGGTCATGAAAATCTGCGCCACCACCGTCGGCGAAACCGGCGGCGACCTGCTGTCGATGACGCTCAAGATCGGCTACGCCGCGAGCTCGTTGGTGTTGATCGGCTTCTTCATCGTCGCCCTCGTCCTCCAGCTGAGGGCCAAGCGATTCCACCCATTCCTGTACTGGGCCGTCATCCTCGCCACCAGCACGGCGGGCACGACTATCTCGGACTTCATGGATCGAAGTCTCGGCCTGGGCTACGCCACCGGCGCGACCCTTATCGCCACAACGCTGGTCGCCGTGCTGGCGACCTGGCGCCTGACGACGGGATCGATCGCCGTCGATCACATCCGCGATCCGAAGATCGAAACCTTCTACTGGATCGCGATCCTCGTCTCCAACACCCTGGGCACCGCCCTGGGAGACTTCTTGGCCGACAGCTCGGGCCTCGGTTACGGGCTCAGCAATCTCCTCATCACGGCCGGGATTGGCCTGACCGTGCTTGCCTACTTCTTCACCCGTACCTCGCGCACGGTGCTGTTCTGGATCGCCTTCGTGCTGACCCGACCGTTCGGGGCCACGATGGGCGACCTTCTCACCAAAACGCCCGACAAAGGCGGCCTGGGCTTCGGCACCACCGGATCGACGGCTGTGCTGCTCATCGTGCTTGTCGCATTGATCGCAGTGACGACGTGGTTGGCGGGCCGCAAACGGGCGCTGGCAGCCTGACCCTTCTTTCCGTTTCTCGACTCCTTGGATCTCCAATGTCAATCACCCAGACCCTCGACCTTCGCCGCGTTCAACTGATCAGAAAGGGGGTCCTTCTGGTCGCGATCCTCGGGGTGGTCGCCCTCTCGGCGATCAGCCAGACGATCGGCGGCGAAACTGTCCTGCACGAAGGGCTGGAAACCGTCGGCATCGCCGCCATCGTCCTGTGCATTGTCGGACGCGCCTGGTGTTCCCTCTATATCGGCGGCCGCAAGAAGGCCGAGATCGTCGATCGCGGCCCATACTCGATCACGCGCAATCCGCTCTATGTCTTCAGCTTCCTCGGCGCTTTCGGCATGGGCGCTCAGACCGGTAGCGCGACCATTGCGGGCCTCTTCCTTCTGATCGCCGTCCTCGTGTTCGCCGCCACAGTAAAACGCGAGGAGGCCTGGCTCGCTCAGGCCTTCGGATCCACTTACGCGGCCTACGTTGGCCGGACCCCACGCTTCTGGCCCGACCTTTCCAAGTGGCGCGACCGTGAGGTCATCGAGGTTCGGCCTCGGTTCTTCCTCACCACGCTGGGCGACGGCCTCATCATGCTGCTGGCCTTTCCCTTGTTCGAGGGATTGGAGCATTTCCAGACCATCGGCTGGATCAAGGTGCTGTTCAGTCTTCCGTGACCGACCAACTGAACTCCTTGGCCCCAGTTGGCAGCGGAATGTATGGAGTCCACCGTTGCGGCGCCGTTCTGCGGCGATGTGAAGTCGCAAAGCTCGATGGCAGACAGGAAGAGCGATTTCTCTGCTGTCGTCATTCAGATCCGTGAGGACGCCGGCGGCGGCGAAGGTCCGCATCCCCCGAGACCACAGCATCGCGGTTCGATCACACAGTTTGTGGTGCAGCGTCCGTTCAGCCTCCTGAAGGCGATTGTCCCGAGGCCCACGGCCGATACCGGTGGCCGTCTAGATGGCTTGGCGACCTTCCGAAACTCGACCGCTGAACCTCCGCTCGTTCGGAGCTGCCGATCCGCGCTATGATCCGCCGCATGACCGCGCCCCTCAAGACCGGCCTGAGAGCGGTGCCCAGAAGCGTCTGGGCGATCGGCTTCGTCTCCATGTTCATGGACGTCTCGTCGGAGATGATTCACAGCCTGCTACCCGTCTTTCTGGTGACCGGCCTGGGCGCGAGCGTCGCGCTGGTGGGACTGCTCGAAGGCATCGCCGAAGCCACGGCATCGATCACCAAGGTCTTCTCGGGCTGGCTTAGCGACCGCCTTGGTCACCGCAAGTGGCTGGCCGTGGCAGGCTATGGCCTTGGCGCGTTGACCAAGCCGATCTTTCCGGTCGCGGTGACGCCGTTCGAAGTTTTCGGCGCGCGGTTCGCCGATCGGATCGGCAAGGGCATTCGGGGCGCGCCGCGCGATGCCTTGGTCGCCGACATCGCGCCGCCCGAGATCCGCGGCGCGGCCTTCGGTCTACGTCAATCGCTCGACACCATCGGCGCTTTCGCCGGACCGCTCATCGCGATGGCCCTCATGTTCATTCTCGCGGGCAATATCCGCGCGGTGTTCGCTTGGGCCGTGGTTCCAGCCGCGCTTGCGGTCGCGGTGCTCATCTTCGCGGTCAAGGAGCCCCGTCCCGTCGACGGCGTGCGTCATCCGCGACCCCCGATCCGATGGATCGATGTGCTGGCGATGGGCGGAGCGTTCTGGTCTGTCGTCGCCCTGGGCGTGGTGTTCACCATGGCGAGGTTCAGCGAAGCCTTCCTGGTGTTGAGGGCGCAGGATGTCGGCCTCGCCATCGCTCTTGTGCCGGTGGTGATGGTGGTGATGAATGTGGTCTATTCGGTCGTGGCGGCGCCGGCCGGGAGCCTGTCGGACCGGATGGATCGACGCTGGCTGCTCATCATCGGCCTGGCGGTCCTGATCGCCGCCGACGTGGTCCTCGCCTTCGTGGCTACCGTACCCGGCGTTCTGATCGGCGTCGCCCTGTGGGGCCTGCACATGGGCCTGACTCAGGGACTTCTGGCCGCCCTGGTCGTGGATACCGCCCCGTCGCATATGCGCGGGACGGCGTTTGGTCTGTTCAATCTCGCCAGCGGCGTGACCTTGCTGGCGGCCAGCGTCGTCGCCGGCTTGCTGTGGTCCCGGATGGGACCGGAGGCGACCTTCCTCGCCGGCGCCGTGTTCGCCCTGCTGGCGATGGCGGGGCTTGTGTTCATGGCATCGCGTCATCCGGGCGGAAGGAGGAATATCCCCTGAGCGACTTGTTCGTCGTTAGTCACCGACCTTCGGCTTTACGGGGATCATCAGGTAGCTGACGCCATTGGCCTCGGCAGGTGGAAATTTGCCGGCGCGAATGTTGACCTGGATCGACGGGATGAGCAGCGCCGGGGCTGAAAGGGTCGCGTCCCGTTCCGTCCGCATCTTGACGAACGCGTCCTCGGTGACGCCGTCGTGCACATGGACGCTCGTTTTCCGCTGATCCTGAACCGTCGTCTCCCAACAATAGGCATCCCGGCCCGGCGCCTTGTAGTCGTGGCACAGGAACAGACGCGTCTCAGGCGGCAGGTCGAGCAGCTTGCGGATTGAACGGTAGAGCTGACGTGCGTCGCCGCCGGGAAAATCCGCGCGGGCGGTGCCGTAGTCGGGCATGAACAGCGTGTCGCCGACAAAGACCGCGTCTCCGATCCTGTAGCTCACGTCGGCCGGCGTATGACCGGGCGTATGGAGAACCTCGACCTCCAGCGCGCCGATCCCGAAGCGCTCGCCGTCGGCGAACAATTTGTCGAAGTCGCTGCCGTCCGCCTTCACATCCTCAGCGTTGAAGATGGGCCGAAAGATGCGTTGCACGTCCCGGACATGCTCGCCGATCCCGATCGCGGCGCCGGTACGGAGCTTGATGTAGGGCGCTCCGCTGAGGTGGTCGGCATGAACATGGGTCTCCAGCGCCCAGACCACAGTCAGACCGCCCGCTTCGGCGGCGGCGAGCACAGTCGCGAGGGAGCGCGTGTCCACCTCGCCGGATGGGTGGTCGTAGTCGAGAACCGGATCGATCACCGCCGCCTGACCGGTCGCCGGATCGGACACCAGATAGGTCACTGTGTGGGTGGGCTCGTCGAAGAAGGCCTGGATGTTCGGGCCGATGGTCATGTCGAGTTCCTGCAAAGCGTGGTTGACACTTATATTAGCAATACCTAAATTAGAAACATGAGAGATACAAATTTGTTCCTGCCGACGGCAGAACTTTCCGCGCTCACCTTGGCGGATTTCGAAGCACGGGCCGGGGAAGCGGCCCAGCTGTTGCGGGCGTTGGGCAATGAGCGTCGCCTGCTCATCCTCTGTCACCTGATCTCGGCGGAGGAGATGTCGGTCGGCCAGTTGGCCAGCCAGATCGGCCTGAGCCAGTCGGCGCTATCCCAACACCTCGCCCGGCTGCGCGAGGACGGCCTGGTCGCCTTCCGCCGCGAGGCCCAGACAATTTTCTATCGGGTCGCGGATCCGAATGCCGGGCGCTTGCTGGCGCTGCTCCGGGACATCTTCTGCCCCGACCTGGTCGATATCGAACGCGGAGAGCCGACATGACCCCTGTCAAACCCATCACGCCGACGGACGCCGCGGAGAGGATCCGGAGCGGCGCCCTACTGGTCGATATCCGCGAGCCGGACGAACGCGTCGGGGCCTGTATCCCCGCGGCGCGAAGCCTCCCGTTGTCGGCGATCGATTCCCGGGACCTGAGACGAATCGAGGGACAGGCGGTGATCTTCCACTGCAGAAGCGGTCGTCGGACGCAGGCAAACGCCGATGGTCTCGCGGCCAAGGCCGGCTCCGGGGAGATCTTCATTCTCGAGGGTGGGATCGACGCCTGGCGCGCCGCCGGCCTCCCGGTCGAGGACGGTCAATGAGACGCTCAGCCGAACCGGAAGCAACGGGGCGGACGAGCCCAGGCATGAGATATGTATCGCCTGAAACAGCTCAGCGTCTGGTACGCGCCGGCGCCTTGCTCGTCGATATCCGCGACGCCGACGAACATGCGCGCGAACGCATCCCGGGCGCCGTCCTGAACCCGATGTCCGCATGGGACGACAGCGAGGCGTCTCCGGAGCAGACCCTGATCTTCCACTGCCGCAGCGGGTCTCGCACGGACATGAACATTGATCGCTTGGCGGCCAAGGCCGGGGCCTGCGACTGGTATGTCGTGGACGGCGGCGTCGAAGCCTGGCGCAAGGCGGGCTTGACCACCATCAGGGATCGATCCCAACCGATAGACCTCCAGCGTCAGGTCTTCATTGTCGCGGGCGGCCTGGTCGCTGTCGGCGTGTTTCTCGGCATCCTCGTCTCAAGCTGGTTCCTGACCCTTCCAATGTTTGTCGGCCTCGGCCTGACCCTGTCCGGCTTGACCGGCTTTTGCGGAATGGCCCGCATCCTGGCGCTGGCCCCCTGGAATCGCCACGCCCCACCCTTGATGACGGCCTGATGATCGATCTAGCCAGGGACGCGCTCACGCTGGCCTCGGGCGGACTGGTGGGGTTTTCTCTGGGCCTCGTCGGCGGCGGGGGATCGATCCTGGCAGTTCCCTTGCTGGTGTACCTGGTTGGTATCGGCGACGCCCATGTCGCGATCGGCACGAGCGCGGTCGCGGTGGCGTCCAACGCCGGTATCAACCTGGTCAGTCACGCCCGCAAGGGCGCGGTCAAGTGGCGCTGTGCCAGCGTTTTCGCCGCCGCCGGGGTCGTCGGCGCTTTGATCGGGTCGTTCGCGGGCCGCCAGGTCGATGGCGACAACCTGCTGGCGCTGTTCGCTGTGCTGATGCTGGTAGTCGGCGGCCTGATGTTGAGGAACCGCTCCGGCCAAGGACTGCCCGATGTTCGCCTGAGCGCGGAAAATGGTCCCCGGCTTGTCGGCCTGGGGTTCGGGACAGGACTGCTGTCCGGCTTCTTCGGCATCGGCGGAGGCTTCCTGATCGTTCCAGGTCTGATCCTCGCTACTGGCATGCCGATCCTGAATGCCGTGGCCTCGTCGCTGGTCGGCGTCGCCGCCTTCGGGGTGACGACGGCCTCCAGCTACGCCTGGGCCGGCCTCGTGGACTGGAGGGTCGCCGCGATTTTCATCGCCGGCGGCGTGGTCGGAGGGCTGATCGGCGCGCGCGTCGCCCGCATCATGAACCGCAAACGCGGCGCGCTGAACGTGCTGTTCGCCGGTCTCATCTTTGTTGTCGCCCTCTACATGCTGGCTCGCACCCTCGGGCCGTTCTGATCTCACCAAGGAGCATCGCCATGAGCTACTATTTTTCCAGAACCCTGGACCTCGACTTCGACACAACGGTCGCGGCCACCCGCGAGGCCCTGAGTGAAGAAGGCTTCGGCGTGATCACTGAGATCGACGTCCGCAAAACTCTCAAGACCAAGATCGACGTGGAGTTTCGCCCCTATCTGATCCTGGGCGCCTGCAATCCGCGAATGGCCCACGAGGCCCTGCAGATCGAAGACAAGGTCGGCGCCCTGCTGCCCTGCAATGTGGTGGTGCAGGAGATTTCGGCAGGCAGGACCGAGGTCGCCGCGATCGATCCGGTCGCCTCGATGCTGGTCGTCGGCAATCCGGCGCTGGACGAGAAGGCCCGCGAGGTCGGCGAGAAACTGCTGATGGCTCTCCAGCGCCTCTAGATTGTCTCCGGATGGCGGCCTGCCGGACCGAGATCGAGAACCGGCGCGGCCCCAAGGTGGGCCGGCTCCAGCGGGGCCGTCGCACGGGCAATTCCACCGGTCGCGCGGGTCCTGAGCGCCCGGCGCCCGGCCGCATTCCAATGCTCCCTGGCTCCATTGCCGTTCCTCCGTCGCGCGTCGGATCTCCCAAAAGATGGCGGCCGTTCGCGTTGGTCTGCAATGGGTCAGCCATCTCTCAAGAGCTATCGGAAGCCGCTGATCCAGTCCTCGACCTGCGCGCGCGAGCCTGCGGCGGCGCGTTCGAGGCCAACCTTGCCAAGGATCGTCAGATGCGAGCTCGCGGTGGCCGGATGACGCGAGAGGTCCATGCAGATCGAGAGCACTGCCCCGTGCAAATCCCCTTTCTGGCACAGGGCAAGCGCGCGGGCCTTGGCCTCATCCACATGTGTACCGGCCGCAAGGTCCCCCAGCGCCTTTGGCGTCGCGATCTCGCGGCCTGGCCGGACGAGATGGTTCGCCCACAGCTCCAGCGCCGCCCGCTTCTCCGGCACATAGGTGTGCCGGTCATAGACGCTGGTGACCGCCGCGCCTTCGCTGGGCGTGTGTCCGAGCACCAGCCCGACCACGAAGCGGCTGACGCCATACCGCCCGGTGAGCGTGGTCGCGCCCGACCGCCGGACGTCATGAGGCGACCCCACCGCCATCTTCCTGCGCGCGCAGGTTCGGGCGAACGCGCGAGTGATGGCGTGCGGGTCCAGGTGCTGGCCCGGAGATCGGGTCGATGGAAAGAGGTAGGGACTGCCCGGATCGAGGGCCCAGGCGACGTCCAGCACCTCCAGGGCGTCATCCCCCAACGGCACGACGTGCTGATGCTTGGCCTTGGCCCGCTCCGAAGGGATGGTCCAGATCTTCGCGGTCCGGTCGAACTCCGTCTTTCGCGCGCCGGCGACCTCGTTGCGGCGCGTCAGGGTCAGCATCAACAGCTGGATGGCCAGCCCCATCGCCGGCTCCAGACGCGCATGAACCCCTGCGGTCTTCTCGCCCGGTCCCCGCGGCACGGAAGCCTCCGACGCAGCGTCCCAAAGCGTCCGCAGGGCCGCGTCGTCAAACATGCGCTCGCGCGACGTGAGGGCCAGCGGGCGGGCCAGGCCGAGCGCGGGATTGGACTCGATACGCTCCTCGAGCACGGCGAACCCCAGGACGGCGTGCAGCACGGCGCCGATCGACGCCACGCTGGCGGCCGCCAACCCGCTGTCGGTTACCAGCTTGCGCATGAAGACCTTGACGTCCGCGCGCCGGATTTCAGTGAAAGGCCGCGCGCCCAGCGGGATCTTGATGTGGTTCCGCCACATCTGGCGTTCGTTGCAGAGGGTGACTTCCCGCTTCGGCCGACGGCGCCCACCGTGCAGACCCACCGTCGCCGCCTGCCAGTAGGCCTCGGCGAGTTCGTCGAGGGTTTCGCCGGTTCGCGCCCGTTCACGGGCGGCGGTCTTTTCCGCGACGGGATCGCCGCCGTCCACCACCGCGATCCGCAATCCCGCGACCTTGGCGCGGGCCTCGGCCAGCGACAGGTCGGGATAGGCGCCGAGGCCGAGACGTCGCCTCGTGCCGTTCGCGGCCACATAGCGGAACTCGAATTGCTTCAGTCCCGTGGGAAAGACGCGAACCCCCAAACCCCGGCTGCCGCCGATCCCCATCTCGTAGACCTTGTCAGCGGGTTTCAGCCCAGAGATCTGACGGTCCGTGGTAAGCAGAAGGCGGGCCACAATGCGCTCTCCTCGCGCCTGCGCTGCAAATCAAACGCGTGCCAACCTAGCAGTTTCTGGGGCGCTGGTGGGGCGCCAGATGCAGAATTCCCAGAAAAAGCAAGAAAAGTGCTGAAAAGATAAACTGACGTTTTTCAGACATTTGGCGAGTTATGCACAGTCCTGAAATGCCCTGAAATTGCCTTTGAGGCCCTTCACACCGAGGGGGTCGCAGGTTCAATCCCTGCAGCATCCACCATTTCTCCTGGCGCGCAGCCGCCACACCAACCCTGCCCGCGGGGTTTCGGTTCGAGGCAAGCGCCTCTCTCCCCCACCCGCCCCTACTCCCGAGACGCCGCGCTGGCCTGACGCACCGCCTCGAACTCGTTGCCGGGCGTCCAGGCCGGCCAGTCCGAGCCCTCGGCCAGATCGCGGCCGACCCGGTAGAGCAGTTGCACGTCCCGGGCCGCCCCCTCCATCGACCACTCCGCTGCCCATTCGTCGGTCGGTTGGTGATAGCGGTCGCGGACATAGGCGCGGCTGGCGTCGGACGCGCCCGTGAAGCCGGCGGCGGCGAACAGGGCCGGGACGCCCATCTTGGCCAGCGGGAAATGGTCCGAGCGATAGAAGGCGCCGACCTGGGGGGCCGGATCGGGGATCAGGGACCGCCCCTCCTCCGACGCCAGATCGGCGAGCCGGTTCTGGGCGTCGGTCTTGCCGAAGCCGATGACCACGATCTCGGACGACGCCGGGCCGGGCAGCAAACTGTCCATATTGATGTTGACGACCGTGGTCTCCAGCGGAACCAGCGGATGCGCCGCATAGTGGTAGGCGCCGAGCAGCCCGGCCTCCTCCGCCGCCCAGGAGACGAACAGGACCGATCGGTCCGTGCGCGGGGCCTCGGCGTAGAGCCGCGCCAGTTCCAGCACCGCCGCTACGCCCGTCGCGTTGTCCACGGCGCCGTTATAGATGTCGTCGCCGGCCGCATTGGCGACCGCGCGGCCGTAGGCGTCCCAGTGGGCCCCGTACATGACGGTCTCGTCCGGACGGGTCGTTCCGGGCAGGCGGGCGGCGACATTGCGCGTCGTCAGGCGGCTGAAGGTCTGGCCGAAATCGAGCGACATCGTCACTCCGTCCAGCGCCACGGGGCGGAAGTCCGACGACTGGGCCGCGGTCTTCAGGGTCGCATAGTCGAGGCCCGCCGCCGTCATCAACCGCGCCGCCTGCGCCTGCTGGATCCAGCCCTGGGCCTGAACCCGCTCGCGCGCCGGATCGGCGCGGACGATGTCCAGGCCGGGGGCGGTGGAGGAGTTCTGCAAGGTGTTCCACGGATAGCCGGCGCCCGCCGTCTCGTGGATCACGAAGACCGCCGCCGCGCCGCGACGGGCCGCCTCCTCGAATTTATAGACCCAGCGGCCGTACCAGGTCATGCCCTGGCCGTCGAAACGGTTGGCCGTGGGGCTGTCGGCGGCGACCTCGAAGTCCGGGTCATTGACCAGCATCAGCAAGACCTTGCCGCGCACATCGACGCCCTTGAAGTCATCCCAGCCGCGCTCCGGCGCATCGACGCCGTAGCCGACGAAGACCACCGGCGCTTCGGTGATGGTGATGTGGTCCTGGGGCCGGTGGCTGTTGGCGATGATGTCGGTCCCGCGCTGGAGCGTGATCGTCTCGCCGCCGGCCCTGGCCGTGATCACCGCCGGTCCGTCCTGGACGAAGCGGTTGATCGGCACGGTCTGGAACCAGGTCCCGTCGTCGCCGGCGGGTTCAAGGCCGAGGGCCTGGAACTGTCCCGCGATCCAGGTGACCGACTTCTCCTCGCCCGGCGTGGTCGGGGCGCGGCCTCCGAATTCATCCCCGGCGAGCACGGCGACGGCCGCGTTCAGCCGCTCCGGATCGACCCGGCCTTCCTGGGCGACGGCGGCCGAGGCGGAAACGACGCAGGCGGCGAGGACGGCGAGGCGGAGGCGTGCGGACATGGGGCGCTCATTCAACAACGGGACCTTGACCCTGATCCTCCGGGTCGCCGCTGTCGAGCGATACGGCGCACGAACAATGTCCGTGAGGAGGCTCGCGCCGGCGCGCCGATGCGGCCAAGGTCCAGACCCAGGCTCGATCGGGAACGCGACCATGACGCTGTATCTTCTTGCTCTCGCCATCGGCGTCGTCGCCGGTCTTCGCGCCATGACGGCGCCCGCCGCCATCGCCTGGGCCGCCTGGCTGGGCATCGTGCCGCTGGCCGGGACCCCACTGGCTTTCCTTGGTCATATCGCGGCGCCGATCATCCTGACCCTCGCGGCGATCGCGGAGCTGATCACCGACCAGTTGCCGAAGACGCCGAGCCGCAAGCTCCCGGTCCAGTTCATCACCCGCATCCTGATAGGCGGCCTGGGCGGGGCCGCCATCGGCATCGCGGGGGGATCGCTGGTCGGAGGGCTGGTCGCGGGCGTGGTCGGCGCCGTGATCGGGACCTGTGGCGGGGCCGAGGCCCGGGCGCGGCTGGCCACGGCGTTCGGCCGCGATCTGCCCGCCGCCCTGATCGAGGACGTCGTCGCGGTCGGCGGGGCTGTGCTGATCATCGCTCTGATCTGATACAGGGTCCTGATGAAAACCTATGACGCCATCATTGTCGGCGCGGGGCAGGCCGGGCCGCCGTTGGCCGAACGGCTGATCGCGGCGGGCCAGACCGTCTGTCTGGTCGAGCGCGGGCGGTTCGGCGGCACCTGCGTCAACACCGGCTGCATGCCGACCAAGACCCTGGTCGCCAGCGCCCACGCCGCCCACATCGCCCGCCGCGCGGGGGATTTCGGCGTCATCGCCGGCCCGGTCTCGATCGACTTCGCCAGGGTGATGGCGCGGAAGGACAAGGTCGTCGACACGGCCAGCGGCGGGGTCCGCGGCTGGCTGGACGGGATGAAGGGCTGCACCGTGCTGGAAGGCCACGCCCGCTTCGTGTCGCCGACGGAGATGCAGGTCGGCGAGTCGCGGATCACCGCCCCGACGATCTTCCTCAACGTCGGCGGACGGGCGGTCATTCCCGACCTGCCGGGCGTGCACGACGTACCGGTCCTGACCAACACCACGATCCTGCAACTGACCGAGTTGCCGGAGCATCTGGTCGTCGTCGGCGGCAGCTATATCGGGCTGGAGTTCGCCCAGATGTTCCGGCGTTTCGGCTCCGAGGTGACCGTCGTCGAGAAGGGCGAGCGGATCATCCAGCGTGAGGATGTGGACATCTCAGAGGCCATCCAGGCGGCGCTGGAGGCCGAGGGCGTCCGCTTCCGGCTGAAGGCCGACTGCATAACCTTCGTCATGCGCGGCGACCGCATCGCTGTCGGCGTCGACTGTAACGACAGCGAGCCGGAGGTGCTGGGAACCCACGTCCTGCTGGCCGTCGGGCGGCGGCCCAACACCGACGATCTGGACCTCGACAAGGCCGGGGTGGTTGTCGATGCCCGGGGCGCCATCACCGTCGATGATCAGCTGCAAACGACCGTCGACGGCATCTGGGCGCTGGGCGACTGCAACGGGCGCGGGGCCTTCACACACACCGCCTACAACGATTTCGAGATCGTGGCCGACAACCTGCTGGCCGGCGCGGACCGGAAGGTGACCGACCGCATCGACACCTACGCCCTCTACGTCGATCCGCCTCTGGGTCGGGTCGGGATGACAGAGGCTCAGGCGCTGGCGGCCGGTCACCGGATCGAGGTCGGGGTCCGTCCCATGACCCGGGTCGGCCGCGCCGTCGAGAAGGGCGAGACCCGGGGGCTGATGAAGATCGTCATCGATGCCGACACCCAGGCCATCCTGGGCGGCGCCATCCTCGGCCCCGGCGGTGACGAAGCGATCCATGCCGTCGTCAATGCCATGGCCTCAGGGGCCAGAGCGTCCACCCTGCAGCACACGGTGCATATTCACCCGACCGTGTCGGAACTGATCCCCACGATCGTCGGCGAAAGAAAACCCGTGTCATGAGCGACCGCTGCGGGCACCTGACGACGGTCAAGACCGTGACGCCGGACGCCAGGGGCCGCGAGGAACGCCTGACGACCGGATCGTAGGGGCGCATCTCTGTACACGAGGCCTCGGCAACCTGCCCACCGGACGCCGCAGCCGGGTCCGATCCCGCGCTGCGTCTGACGGTGATTGAGGCGAAGGCGGACGCGCGCTAGGAACGCGCCATGCAGTGGCTTCCTTCCGACCGTCCCATTCTCGAGGCCGCGATGGCGGCGTTCCGCGCCGGCGACTGGCGCTCCGCCCGGGCGCGGCTGGAAGAGGCCACGGCCACGGGTCGGGCCGATGCCGGCGCCCACGCCCTGCTCGCCACCGCCCTCTGGAATCTGCACGAGACGGATGCGGCGCTGGACGCGGCGAACCGCGCCTTACAGCTTGATCCGCGCCAGCTGCGAGCCCTGCTGGTCAAGGCCGAGGCCCTGGCGGCCAAGGGCGAGCGCAGGGAGGCCAATGCGCATTTCGGGCTGGTCGAGGCGGCCGCCGCCGGCCATCCCTCCCTGGCTCCGGACCTCGTCGCGGGCGTGGCCCGAACGAGGGCGCGACGGGAACAGTTGAAGACCGATCTGGAGGGCTTCGTGCGCTCCGAACTGGCCGATGCCGGCTATCGCGAGGGCAAGGCGCCGGAGCGGTTCACCCACGCCCTCGAGGTCCTGACCGGCCGCCGCAAGCTGTACGTCCAGCAACCACGCTTTCTCTATTATCCGGGTCTCCCGGACGTGGAGTTCTATCCCCGCGAGGCGACGCCCTGGATGGACGCGGTCGAGGACGCCACGGATGCCGTCGCTGCGGAAGTCATGAACGTCATCGACGAGGACAAGGCCTTCGAGCCCTACGTCCAGTCCAAGGATGACATGATAATTCGTGCGCCGTCGAAACTGACCGACAACATGGACTGGAGTTCCTACTACCTGTGGAAGGATGGCCGGGAGACGGAGAACGTCGCCCGCTTCCGCGATACGATGGCGGTGATGAACGCAGCCCCGCTGTGCCACGTGAACGGCCGCTCGCCGCTGATCAATTTTTCGCAGCTGAAACCCGGCGCGCACATCACGCCTCACACCGGCGTGGTCAATACCCGGCTGCTGTGCCACCTGCCGCTGATCGTCCCGCCGAACTGTGTGTTCCGCGTCGGCAACCAGACCCGCACCTGGGAAAAAGGCAAGGCCTGGATGTTCAACGACTCGATCGAACACGAGGCCTGGAACCGCAGCGACAGCACGCGGATCGTCCTGATCTTCGACGTCTGGCGCCCCGAGCTGGACGAGGAGGAACGGCGGCTGATCTCGACCCTGCTGCAGTCGATGGACGCCTATGCGCCGCCGACGGGGTCGTGGGACTGATCGGCTACAGGATCGCCAGCGCCCGATAGAGGGGCACGGTCTGGTCGAGGAAGCGGCGCGCCATCTCGGCGAGTGCGGCCAGATTGTCCTCGCGGTCAGCCGCCTCGTGGCCGTTGCGCACGGCCCGTTCGTTCGTGGTCTCGAACACCTGCCAGACCGAGAGGGCGATCTCGTCCGTCGTGCGGGCGCCGGCGAGCCAGGCGCGCAGGAACAGTTGAGCCGACCGGGGCGTCAGGATGCCGCCGCCGGTCACGGGCGAGGCCATATGTTTCAGGTGCGGTCCGGTCAGCGCGCGGTCGAGGACGAGGCGATTGCAGGAGTCGCATCGCGCGCGGATTTCGGGCGTGAAGGCCTGCGCCGGCCTGAGCACGCCCATGCCCACGAGGTTGATCAGGGCGGCGACCACATCGCTGCGCCGGAGGGTGGAGACGCCGGGCGCGGCCATCAGCCCGGTCGTCGTCTTCGGGCGGAAGTCCTCGTCCGCCAGGGCGACGGCCAGGGGGCCGTAGATCACCTCGGACAGAACGACCTCGCCCTGGGCGCCGGTCAGCTGGAAGTCGATCTCGTCGAGCCCGCAGACAAGAACGAAGGCCTGGGCGTCGAGGCGCGCCGCCTGTTCGGAGGGCGACAGCGTGCGTGCGGCCTTCGCGAAGACATCGGGGCGGAACTGCTGGTTGACCAGGAAGTCGCGGACGGACTCGCGCAGGACCGTATCCTTCTGCCGGTCCAGCAGGGCGACGCCGGCGGGCGCGAGATGGATGGCGTTGACCCGGTCCAGCAGGCGGGCGGAGGTGACGAAGCCGAGGTCCGCCTCCGCCAGGGCCTGGGCCACCTCCGAGAAATACGGGACGTGCCAGTCGGCGTTCAGATACTCGTGGCCGATATACTGGGCGCCGACCTTGCGCAGGGACGCGGCATGGCTGGCGGCGGGGCGGTTCTCGGCGAAGAAGCGGCCGTCGGCGGCGGCGACATCCTCCATGAACTCCAGCGCCGCTTCGATCCGGGCTTCGGCGTCGCCGCCCGGTCGCGCGGCATGGCCCAGTTTCAGCAGGTGGCGCACCGGCGACCGCGACGCCCAGCCCGGCTGGCAGTTGTAGCTCAAATAGACGACGCCTCCGGGCTTCAGCCGGTCCCGGATCAGGTCGACGATGACCCGCCGGCTGGCGTCCGAAACCCAGCTCCAGACTCCGTGCAGGGTTATGATGTCGAACAGCGGCAGGTCGTCCCGGGTCGCGAAGGCCTCAAAGCTCCGGGCGTCCAGCTGCAGGGCGCCGTCGAACGAGGCCGCCAGCTCGCGGGCGTTCTCGACATGGGCCGGATTGATGTCGACGCCCCAATAGTCGCCGAGGTTGGCGGCGGCGTGAACCGCCAGAGACACCCCCTGCCCCATGCCCAGTTCAAGGTAGGTGGGCGCCTCTGGAACGGCGACATCGACCCCCGCGATCAGGCCACAGAACCGCAGATGGGCCGGCCCCAGCTCGTGGTAGTAGCCGGCAGTGTATTCCAGCTCCGCGTAGTGGCCCTGGCTGTCACCTGGTGTCGCGCTCATGCGCCCCTCATGCACCAGACGAGCCCCGCGAGGCGAGGCCCATCTATCAGGAGGCGGCGGGCTTGTTCGCCAGGCACCAGGCCGAGGTGACCTCGATCTTGCCGGGTGAGGCGTCGTCCTCGACAGCGAAGGAGCTGGCGAAATACTGGGTCACCTCGTCCTGGGTCAT
This sequence comes from Brevundimonas subvibrioides, assembly GCF_002280785.1. Classification (GTDB taxonomy): domain Bacteria; phylum Pseudomonadota; class Alphaproteobacteria; order Caulobacterales; family Caulobacteraceae; genus Brevundimonas; species Brevundimonas subvibrioides_B. Next base: position 149,901 of record NZ_NCEQ01000002.1, on the reverse strand, counting down.
CGAGGTCAGCGCCAGGCCTTCCCAGTCGTTCATCGCGGCGCGGACGGCGGTGACGTCGCCGGGGGGCGTCAGGGCCTCCAGCGCCCCCTGTTTCAGGGCCAGATAGGCCATGCAGGCGACCGCCTGATCGGCGCCGGTCGCGCCGCTGACCACCTCGGCGACCGGGGTCGCGGGGACGGCCGGGGCCCTGGCCGCCTGCTGCTGGCAGGCGCCGAGGGCGAGAACGGCGGCAGCCACGGCGGCGGCGCGAAGGATGGTCATCGGCTTTACTCCTACTGAAATCGGGACAGGCTCAGTGCGAACCAGAGTTATAGCCGCTGGAGGCCAGGCGCAGGACGACGTCGTCCACCTGCACCCCGCCCCGGTCGATGACCAGATTCTGGTAGTTGCGCTGGCCTTCCATGGTCTCGGCCTCGACGTTATCGACCTCGGCGACGAACTGGCGGCGCAGATAGGTGGCCAGTTCGCCCGCCGTCACGGCGCCGTCGCCGTCGCCGTCGCCCGCCCCCGCCAGACCGGCGCGCAGGAAGTGGGACAGATAGCCGCCGGCCTCGAACTTGTCGGCCACCGCGCTGGTCAGGTCCTCCTCGGACGAGAACAGGCCCATGACGCCCGGGCGGTCGACCACGTTGCGGGCGAAGCCGCCGGAGAAGCAGCTGTCGAGCACCAGCAGCGACAGGCGGGTATTCAGCCCGCCGAACAGCCGGGCCATTTCCTGGTCGGTGATCTCGCCGTCGCGCAGGACGATGGACTCGGTGCGTCCGTCCGGCTCCACCGCGCTGGCCTGGGTGTCTTCCTGGCTGCCGTGGCCGGAGAAGAAGAACAGGAACATGTCGTCCGGTCCGGCCTGACGCGAGACTTCCTGGAAGGCGCGACGCACGCCGCCGACGGTGGCCTCGGCATTGGTCAGGACGACGCTGGACGGGTTCAGAACGCCGCCGCGTTGCAGGGTCTCGGCGAGCTTTTCGGCGTCTTCATCAGTGTACGGAAGATCGTTGGCGACATCGCCGTAGTCCGAAACACCGACCATGATGGCGAACACGCGCGGACCGCCCTGGACCGACGCCTGGCGCGGCGATCCCTGGCTCGGGACAACCGAGAACCGGTACGACCCGGTCTCGCCGGCGGCGTAGGAGGTGACCATCACCTGATACTCGCCGTCTTCCTGGATGACCGTGTCCAGACGGCTGTCGGTGCCGTCCTCGCCGTCATCGTTGTCCAGCTGTTCGCCCGAGGGCGTGGTCAGGATGATGTAGGCGTCGAACGCCGAGGAGGTCAGCTCCGCCGCCACCCGCTGGCCGCGTCGGCCGGTGAAGGTGAAAGTGTCGACGTATTCGCCGCTGTCGAGCTGCTCGTCGCCCGATTGCAGCGCACCCCCGACAGTGTCGCCGATCGAGATCGAACCGCCCTCGACGTCCTGGCGCTGGCCGCGATCGTCGACGTAGGAGTCCTGACGCGGACGCCCCTGCGACGCGCGGCCGTCGGCCGGAAGGGCCGCCAGACGATAAGAGCCCTGTTCGCCGGCTTCGTAGCTGGTCGCCGTGATCTGGTAGTCGCCGTCCTGCGGCAGGGTCACGAACAGGCGGCTGTCGCGGCTGCCGTCGGCGTCCGGATCGTCGTCGTTGAACTCCGACAGGCCCGGTCCCTCGATGGCGATGTACGGGTCGAAGGCCTGGGACGACAGGCGCAGGTCCAGTTGCTGACCACGACGGCCGCGCAGGGTGTAGGTGTTGATGTATTCGCCGCTGTTCAGCTGGCGATCGCCCTGCCCGAGGTTCCCGTTGATCGTCTGGCCCAGCTGGATCACGCCGTCCGCCTGACGCGACGGCGGTTGATAGGTCGGCTGCGGCTGACGGCCGCCCCCGGCATAGGGCGCGCGTCCGCCCTGTTCGGCCAGGATCTGGTAGCGACCCGTCTCGTCGGGGCCGAAGCTGGTCGCCGAAATCTCCACCGTGCCGTCGGCGACGGCGGTGAAGGTCAGGCGGCTGTTGCGGCCGCCGCGCTGGCCCGGATCGTCGTCATTGTCCTCGCTGAGGCCGCCCGGTCCGCGCACCATCAGATAGGCGTCGAAATCGCCGGCATCGAGACTGACGGTATAGGTCTCGCCACGCCGGACCTGCAGTTCCCAGTCGTCTGCGAACTCCCCGGCTTCCAGCCTGCGGTCACCCTGGGCGAGGGCGCCTGATGCGCCACGGCCGGGCTGCAGCATGCCGCCGCCCGCGTTCTGGGGGCCTCGACCGCCGCCGCTCGCCTGGGCGCGCGCGCCCGCGCCAGCCCCGCTCATCGACAGGGTGTAGCGGCCGCTTTCGCCCGGCTCATAGCTCGTGGCCGTGATGCGATAGGTCCCGTCGGCGGGCAGGCGCAGGTCGAGGCCCGCATTGGTGCCGTCGTCGCCCGAGTCGTCGTTGTCTTCCTCGAAGTCGCCCGGGCCGCGGACCATCAGATAGGCGTCGAAATCGTCGGAGCGCATGACCACCGACAGCGGCTGACCCGCCCGGCCCTGAACCTCGTAGACATCGACGAACTCGCCGGAATCGAGCTGGTCGTCGCCGCGCGACAGGTCGCCCTGGACCGATCCGCCCGGCTGGAGTCGCTGCTGGGCGATCGCCGGCCCCGTCAGCAGCGGCGCAGCCGCCAGCGACAGCGAAAGGGCCGTGGAAAACAGGACGTTGCGCATGACGATTCTAACCCCCGAAAGACCGCCGGACATTGCCCCCTGTCGGCCCCGGTGTCACTGGCTCGCGGAACGAGGGTCAGATTCCGACACGATCTCGCCGCATCACCCTCATTCGGCCTTGATCGGGGACCAAAGGCCCTGCCCCGCGAAATCTCGCCCCTGCTTGATTTCTCGCTGCCTACGAACGCCCCGCGCCGCTCGCCAATTCAGGCCCGGCGCCCTACGGAACCGCCATGCCCTTCCCCGCCAGTCATCCTGCGCTCGACCGCGCCCTGTCCGAACGCGGCTATGCCGAGCCGACCCCGGTGCAATCCGCCGTGCTGGAGGCGTCCCAGGCCGAAGACGGCACCGGACGCGATCTGCTGGTCTCGGCCCAGACCGGCTCGGGCAAGACCGTGGCCTTCGGCCTGGCCCTGGCCCCCACCCTGCTCGGCGACGCCGAGAAGTTCACCGACTTCGGCAATCCGCTGGCCCTCGTCATCGCCCCGACCCGCGAACTGGCCCAGCAGGTCTCCAACGAACTGCAGTGGCTGTATGCCCAGACCGGGGCGCGCATCGTCTCCTGCGTCGGCGGCATGGACCCCAAGGTCGAGCGTCGGGCGCTGGAGCGCGGCGCTCACATCGTCGTCGGCACGCCCGGTCGTTTGCGCGACCACCTGGAACGTGGCGCCCTCGACCTGTCGGAAGCCCGCGCCGTCGTGCTCGATGAGGCCGACGAGATGCTGGACATGGGCTTCCAGGAAGACCTGACCTTTATTCTCGACGCCGCCCCGCCCGAGCGCCGGACCCTGCTGTTCTCGGCCACCCTGGCCCGCGACATCGTCCAGCTGGCCAAGACCTATCAGCGCGACGCGGTCCGCATCGACACGGTCGCCGGCAACACGTCGCACGCCGACATCGAGTACAAGGCCATCCGCGTCGCGCCCAACGAGATCGAACTCGGCGTCGTCAATGTGCTGCGCTATTTCGAGGCCCCCGGCGCCCTGGTGTTCGCCAACACCCGCGAGCGGGTGAAGCATCTGACCTCGTCGCTGCGCGAACGCGGCTTCTCCGTCGTCGGCCTGTCGGGCGAACTGACCCAGAGCCAGCGCTCCGAAGCCCTGCAGGCCCTGCGTGACGGCCACGCCCGCGTCTGCGTCGCCACCGACGTCGCCGCGCGCGGTCTGGACCTGCCCGACCTGGGCCTGGTCATCCACGCCGAGATCCCGGTCAACAAGGCCGGCCTGCTGCACCGTTCGGGCCGGACAGGCCGCGCGGGCAAGAAGGGCGTTTCCGTCCTGCTGGTCTCCTATACGCGCCGTCGCAAGGTCGAGCTGATGCTGCAATCGGCCTCGATCGTCGCCGAGTGGTCGGGGCCTCCGAGCGCCGAGATGATCATGGAGAAGGATCGCGAACGCCTGCTGGCCGATCCCGCCCTGACCGCGCCGGTCGAGGACGAGGAGGCCCTGGAGCTGGGTCGTCTGCTGCTCGAGCGCACCACGCCCGAACAGGTCGCGGCCTCTCTGATCCGCCTCTATCGCCAGAAGCTGCCGGCCCCGGAAGAGGTCTATGACGACGAGCGCATGAAGCGCGCCCAGGTCAGCGGCGTGAATGATCGCGGCCAGGCTGATGGTCCCCTGCGCGACTTCGCCCGCGGCGGCGACATGGTCTGGTTCCGCATCAACATCGGTCGCGACAAGAACGCCGATCCGAAATGGCTGTTGCCGACCCTGTGCCGCCTCGGCCACGTGACCAAGGGCGACATCGGCTCGATCAAGATCTTCGACCGCGAGACCAAGTTCGAGATCACCACGGCGGCCGAAGCCAGGTTCCGCGCCGCCATCGCGGCCGGGACCGAGGACGGCGTGACCGTCAACGACGCCGTGGCTCCGGGTCCGAAGGAACGCCCCGCCAGCCGCTGGGACAAGAAGCCCGCCGGCGATGGTGGTGATCGTCCGGAGCGGAAACCCTGGGCCAACAAGACCGAGGGCGGCGATCGCGCCCCGCGTGCGGACAAGCCGGCCTGGAAGCCCCGCGAGGATGGCGACAAGCCCGCCTGGAAGCCGCGCGAGGACAAGCCGGCCGGCGAGAAGAAGCCCTGGGTCAAGCGTGAGACGGCTCCGGCCGCCGCCGCCGACGGTGAACGGCCCAAATGGGTCAAGCGCACGTCCGATGCACCGACGCCCGAGGGCAAGAAGCCGTGGGTGAAGAAACCTCACGCCGACCGTCCCAAGACTGCCTGGGCGCCCGCCTCCGACGCCGCTCCGGCCGCGCCCGGCGACAAGCCGTGGAAGGGCAAGCCCAAGGGCGGCGACCGTCCCTGGGCCGCCAGGGACGCGCACGGCAAGCCGGCCGGCGAGAAGAAGCCCTTCAAGGGCAAGAAGAAGCCGAACGGCTAGAGTATCTCCCTCCCCCTCGGGGGAGGGTCGTCGCGCAGCGACGGGGTGGGGGCGGCTCGGTGACGGGTCGCCTTTTCTCGTCTGGATCCGGATCGCGCGGCCGCCCCCACCCGGTCTCCGCTACGCTCCGACCACCCTCCCCCAAGTGGGAGGGAGAAGGAGGAAACTCCTTCTCCGCCTCCGCGTAACCGCTTACAGTCCCTGAAAGAACGACCCCGGGACAGGACACACGATGGCCGACGTCGCACTCAGCGGCATTCGCAAGAGCTTCGGCGCGACGGAGGTTCTGAAGGGTGTCGACCTGACCATCGCCGACGGCGAGTTCGTGGTCTTCGTGGGTCCGTCAGGCTGCGGAAAGTCGACCCTGCTGCGCGTGATCGCCGGTCTGGAAGAGGCCGACGCGGGCGAGGTCTCGATCGGCGGGCGGGGGGTCAACGCCCTGTCGCCGTCCGACCGGGGCATCGCCATGGTGTTCCAGTCCTACGCCCTCTATCCGCACATGAGCGTGCGCCAGAACATGGCCTTCGGGCTCAGCCTCGCGAAGACGGACAAGGTCGAGATCGAGCGCCGGGTCATGGCCGCGGCCGAAACCCTGAACATCGTCGACCTGCTCGACCGCAAGCCCAGGGCCCTGTCCGGCGGCCAGCGCCAGCGCGTCGCCATCGGTCGCGCCATCGTGCGCGAACCCCAGGTCTTCCTGTTCGACGAGCCCCTGTCGAACCTCGACGCCGCGTTGCGCGTGCGCATGCGCTACGAGTTCGCCTCCCTGCATGAGCGGCTCGGGACGACCATGATCTATGTCACCCACGACCAGGTCGAGGCCATGACCCTGGCCGACCGGATCGTGGTGCTGAACGGCGGGGTGATCGAACAGGTCGGCGCCCCGATGGCGCTCTACGAACACCCCCGCACCCGCTTCGTCGCCGAGTTCATCGGCAGCCCGAAGATGAACCTGATCGCAGCCGAGGTGGTCGAAGCGTCGGCGGCAGGCGCCGTCGTGCGCACCGTCGCCGGCGAGACCATTCGCGTGGGCGTCGACGCCGCTTCGGTCAGGGCGGGTCAGTCGATCATGCTCGGCGTCCGGCCCGAGCATCTGACGCTGTCAGGCCCCGGCGACGCGATCCGGGTCAAGGCCGCCTTCGTCGAGACCCTGGGCAACGCCACCTATGCCTATGTCTCCCAGGCGGGTGCGCCCGAGACCCTGACAGTGCAACTGTCCGGCGACATCCGTCCTGCGGTCGGCGAGGCATTGACGCTGCACATCGACCCCGCGCGCGCGCACCTGTTCGACGCGGACGGAGCGGCGTTCAGGCGGCTGTAATTCCCTCCTCCCCTTGCGGGAGAAGGAAACCCGCTACTCCTTCAGCCGCCAGGTCGCGCCGGTCGGCCCGTCCATCACCACGACGTTGAGTGCGGTCAGCCGGTCGCGGATGCGGTCCGCCTCGGGCCAGTTCTTTTCGGCGCGTGCGGTGACCCGTTCGGCCAGCAGCCCCTCGACCTCGGCCTTCAGCGACTCGTCCGCCCCGCCTTCGAACCACTGGTCCGGGCTGGACAGGAGCACGCCCATGATCCGGCCGCAGGCGGCCAGTTCGGCCTTGGCGATCCCCACGGCGTGGTGATCTCCGGCCGTCATCGCCCGCTCGATCTCGCTGGACAGGGCGAACATCGTCGCCATGGCCCCCGGCGTGTTGAGGTCGTCGGAGATGGCCTCCAGGAACTCCGGCGACGGCATGTCGCCCAGCGGCGCGATCGCCTCGGCGCGACGCAGGGCCCCGTACAGCCGGTCAAGGTTCTTGCGCGACTGATCCAGCAGCGACTGGTTCCAGTCCAGCGGCTGGCGATAGTGGGCGCTCAGCAGGGCCCAGCGCACCACCTCGCCCGGGATCGCCTGCACCAGGTCGTGCAGCAACAGGACGTTGCCGACCGATTTCGACATCTTCTCCGCATCGACGGTCAGGAAGCCGTTGTGCATCCAGTAGCGACTGTACGCCTCGTGCGAGGCCTCGCCATGCGCGTGACCGTGGGCGCAGACGCCCTGGGCGATCTCGTTCTCATGGTGGGGGAAGACCAGGTCGATGCCGCCGCCGTGGATGTCGATCGGCAGGCCCAGGGTCTCCTCGATCATGGCCGAGCATTCGATGTGCCAGCCCGGACGCCCCTCGCCCCACGGGCTCGGCCACGAGGGCTCGTCGGCCTTGGCCGGCTTCCACAGGACGAAGTCGTGCGGGTTCTTCTTGTAGGGGGCGACCTCGACCCGGGCGCCGGCGATCATGTCGTCCAGGTTCCGCCCCGACAGCGCGCCGTAGGCCGGATAGGAGGACACGTCGAACAGCACATGGCCCTCGGCGACATAGCCGCAGTCTGCGTCAACGATCTCGCCGATCTGTTTGATGATCGCGTCCATATGATCGGTAACGTGGGGCGCGATGTCCGGCGGCGACACATTGAGCAGGGCCATATCGGCCAGATAGGCGTCTTCGTAGCGGGCCGTGATCTCGCCGATCGGCACGCCCTCTTTGGCGGCCTTCTGGTTGATCTTGTCGTCCACGTCGGTGACGTTGCGAGCGTAAATCACGCTCTCGCCCCCATACTCGCGCCGCAGCAGCCGGACGAGGACGTCGAACACCACGGGCGGGCGGGCGTTGCCGATGTGGGCGTAGTCGTAAACCGTCGGGCCGCAGACATAGAGGGTCACCCGTTCCGGATCGCGCGGGACAAAAGCCCGCTTCTCGCGTTTGAGGGTATCGTGAAGGAAAAGCGTCATTTTGAAGCGTTGCAGTTCGTTTTCTTGCGGGACGGTGCGCGCGTCCCATATAGCCGACTGGTCCCGGCGAACAGCCGTGGTTACGAATAGGGAGAGCGACGCGCGTCAATCCGGAACCTTCGTTCCGGCGCTACTGGTCGCTTAGAAAACACTTCATGGACGCCAACGCCTCCAGGCCGACCCTCGTCGGCAACGATCATCTGTCCCGCCCGACCCGCGAGGAGGCCCTGGCCGCCGTGCGCACCCTGATCGCATGGTCGGGTGACAATCCGGATCGGGAAGGCCTGCTGGACACGCCCAAACGGGTGGTCGACGCCTATGGCGAATGGTTCGAGGGCTATGCGGCCGATCCGGCCAAGGAGCTGAGCCGCACGTTCGAGGACGTGCAGGGCTACGACGACATGGTGCTGCTGCGCGAGATCGAGGTCGAGAGCCACTGCGAGCACCACATGGCGCCCTTCCTCGGCAAGGCCTATGTCGCCTATCTGCCGACCGAGAAGGTCGTGGGCATCTCCAAGATCGCCCGCGTGGTCGAGATCTTCTCCAAGCGTCTGCAGACGCAGGAGACCCTGACCCAGGAGATCGCCAAGGCGCTTGAGGACAACCTCAATCCCGCCGGCGTCGCTGTCCTGATCGACGCCGAGCACCAGTGCATGACGACCCGCGGCGTGCATCACCGCCATGTCTCGACCATCACAACCCGCTTCACGGGGGCCTTCAAGTCGGACCCGGCCTTGATCGAACGCTTCCTGAAGCTGGCCAAGGGCTGATCGATAAATCCTCCTTCGCCCACGGCGGAGGAGGATTTCTCCCCGTTCGGGCGAAAACCGCGCCCAAGGAACCGACTTCCTTCCGAGACCGCTTTACAAGCCTCGCGGCAGACGCCAAGAAACCGTCCGAACCGTAACGCGTCGCTCGCGCCCCGCTGGCCGAGCCTCCATGGAGAAACAACGCATGGGCTCCAAGCTCGCAGGTCCCGCCGGACAAGGTGGCAAGACCATCGCCCAGAACGCGGACATCAACGTCACGCCGTTCGTCGACATCATGCTGGTGCTGCTGATCATCTTCATGGTCGCCGCACCTCTCGCCACCGTCTCCATCCGCCTCGACCTGCCGCCGGCGACGCCGCCGACCGGCGAAGAGCCCAAGGAACCGGTCTACATCACGATCCAGGACACGGGCTCGATCTTCATCGCCGAGCAGCAGACCACGATCGAAACCCTGGCCGTGGACGTCTGCGCCGCCCTGGGCGGCGGCTCGCCGGCCTGCCAGGAAGAGCGCGTGTTCGTCCGCGCCGAGCCGGAAGTCCGCTACAACGCCTTCATGGAAGTCATGAACGACCTGCAGACGAACGGCTTCTACAAGGTCGGCCTGCTGAACGAAGACATCGAATAGGCGTTCGCGCCCATCCACGAGATCAGGGCCGCGCCTCGCAAGGGGCGCGGCCTTTTCTTTGGTCGCACAGCCGCCGCAATGACCGCTTCAGATGGCGCGATACCGTCGAGGTGCGCATCATGATTTCAGCCATAGTCACGGCACTCTCCTTGTCGCAGACTCCCGTCTGCGCGGCCCCGGACGGCGCGGAGCTTCTGTGGGCGAGACCTGAGACCCGTTTCGTCTTCGTCGGCGAGATTCACGGCACCGTAGAAGCCCCCGCCGCCTTCGCCGAGTTGGTATGCGAGGCCTCCACGGATCGTCCGATCGTGGTCGCGCTGGAAATGACCGCCGCGATGCAGGCAGATCTGGACGCCTGGATCGCCTCGGACGGGGGCGATGCGGCGCGCGAGACGCTTCTGGCGCACGGCTACTGGATCCGTGCCAATGCTGATGGCCGCTCCAGCGAAGCCATGAGGGATATGTTGTTCCGATTGAGGACGCTGAGAGCGGCCGGTCGCGACATCGCCGTCCGCGCCTTCATGCCGACCGAAAGACGACCCGCAGGCTTCGACCAATCCTACTACGAGATCGACATGGCTCGAATGCTGGTGGACGCGGCGGCGTCTAAGCCCGAGGCGCTGGTCCTTGCCCTTGGCGGCAATCTACACAATCGAAAGACAGCCTTTAACAAGGACGGCTACCTGTTCGCCGCCGGGCATCTTAGACCGACGGCGGTGCTGTCGCTCAACGTCGCGCAACAGGGCGGGCAGTCGTGGTCGTGCACCGGTCGGTCGAGCGGCGAGATAGTCTGCGGGTCGGACGATTCGATCGCCGTCATGGATCCAGAGGCGCGCGGCGTGATCCTCGAGCCGCAAGACGACGGGGCCTGGGACGGCCTTCTGGCGCTCGGCCCTTGGACGGCCTCGCCTCCGGCACGTCCCGAATGACCCCTGCCGATCTTCGCGCTCTGGTGCTTACCTTCCCTGAGACCGAGGTCGGCACCTCCTACGGCAGGCCGTCGTTCAAGGCGGCGGGGCGGTTCTTTACCCGCTTGCGGGCCGAGGACGACAGCGTGGTCGTCTATGTCGACAGTCTGGATCACCGGGACATGCTGATGGAGGCCGAGCCCGCCACCTTCCACATCACCGACCACTATCGCGGCCATCCGATCGTCCTGGCCCGGCTGACCACGGTCGACCCCGTCTGGCTGCGCAAGACGCTGGAAAAACGCTGGCTGAAGATCGTGCCGAAGCGGCTTTCCAGAGGCTACAGTCCGCCCGCTTGACCTTCCCCGAGGTCATCCTGTCAAGTTCGTTTTGAAACAGGATGGACTTGAGGATCTCGACATGACCGAGCTTGTCACGCGGGAGATCGTGGCGGTCGCCGACGACGGCTACGCCCTCTCCGCACAACTGTTCACGGGACCCGCGCCCACACATGCCGTGCTGGTCACCTCCGGCACCGGCTTTCCCAGGGGTTTCTACGAGCGGTTCGCCCGGCATCTGGCCGGGCGCGGCGCAGCGGTCCTGACCTGTGACATGCGCGGCATCGGCGGCTCGCGCCCGGACGATCTCGCCGCAATGGAGATGACCTATGAGGACTGGGGCCGCCTCGACATGCCGGCAGCACTGGAAGCCTTGATCGCTGCAGCGCCCGGCCTGCCCGTGGTCCATGTCGGCCACAGCGTCGGCGGCCACTTCGCCGGCTTCATGCCCAATCATGCGAAGATCACGCGCCATGCCTTCGTGGCCGTCGGCTCGGGCTACTGGCGCAGTCACCCCGTCAGCTACAACCCGACCGAGCTGTTTTTCTGGTGGGTCTACGGGCCGTACAGCCTGGCCCGGCATGGCTATATCAAGGGCGGCAACCTGTGGCGGGGTGCCGATCTGCCACGCGGCGTCTTCCTGCCCTGGCGGCGCTGGTGCCACGACCCGGCCTATTTCCGCGAGCGGCTGCTCGACGAGCTCACGCCCAATCATTTCGCGGCTGTGACCGCCCCGATCCGGTCATGGATCTTCACCGACGATCCCATCGCCAATGCCCGGTCCGGGGCCGACATGCTGGAGGTCTATCCTGCCGCGCCCGGCGACATGGTCCTGCGCTCGCCGACCGAACAGGGGGTTCGCCGGATCGGCCACGAGGGCGCGTTCCGGCGCGGTCTGGAACCATTGTGGGACGAAATCCTCGACTGGCTGAAAGCCGCCTGACTGGCGTCAGGGAACCTGCCCCCCATATCGGGCCTTCTCCACCCCGAAGCTGTCGCCGGAGCGTCCCCATGCCCAATACCCCCCTGTCCCTGACCGTCGACGGGCTGACCATCCCCCAGCTCGGCTTCGGCACCTGGCAGCTGGAACCGGCGGATGCGCGGCGCATGGTCGCCGAGGCCCTGCGGATCGGCTATCGCCACATCGACACGGCGTGGATCTACAGGAACGAGGCCGCCGTCGGCGACGGCATCCGTGATTCCGGCGTGGCCCGCGAGGACATCTGGCTGACCACCAAGATATGGACCGCCCACTTCGAGCACGACGCCCTGTTGCGGCAGGCAGAGGAATCGGCGGCAAGCCTCGGCTTCACCCCCGACCTTCTGCTGCTGCACTGGCCCAAGACCTCCCCGACCTTCGCCGAGACCCTCGGCGCGCTGAACGCTGCGAAGGACGCGGGTCTAACCCGGTCAATCGGCCTGTCGAACTTCCCCTCTGGCCAGTTCCGCGAGGCGCAGCGCCTGTCGCCCGCCCGGCTGATCACCAACCAGGTCGAATACCATCCCTATCTGTCGCTGAAGACCCTGCGCGCCACCGCTGCGGACATCGGCTCCTCGATCACCGCCTGGTCACCGCTCGCCCAGGGCAAGATCGCGGACGATGCCGTGATCGGCGAGATCGCGCGCGCCCACGGCAAGTCCACCGGCCAGGTCACCCTGCGCTGGCTGGTGCAGCAGGGCGTCATCGCCATCCCGCGCACGCTGAAGCCCGAGCGCGCCGCCGAGAATTTCGACATTTGGGATTTCGAGCTCGCCGACGAGGAGATGGCCCGCATCCACGCCCTCGCCCGCCCCGACGGCCGCCTCGGCGACTGGCTCGACAAGGACTTCAAATGGGACAAGGATTGAGCCCGGACGCGCCAGCATAGGCGCGCGAGGAGGCGACCCATGGGCTCTGTTCTCGGTTTCCCCGGCATCGATCCGGGTGACGCAGCAATCGGGGCCCGCCTGAAACGCTGGCGCGAGCAGCGCGGCTTAGGTGTCGATGCCGTCGCCGAGGCCCTGAAGATCACCCCCGAGGAAGAGCGCCGCGCCGAGGCCGGCCGCGCCCATCTGACCTCGCTCCAGATTGCCGCCGCCACCAACCGCCTGCGCTTGCCGATGTGGGCCCTGGTCTCCGACACCCCGGCCTACTGATGCTCCAGGGGATGCACGGCGCGGCGCGTGGCTGGCGCATCCTGTTCGCCCTCGTCGGCTGGGTCGGGCTCCTCGCCCAGTACGCGCTGTCTCTGGACGCGGGGACGCGGTCCGTCTTCGGCTCGACGGTCGTCTTCTTCAGCTATTTCACGGTGCTGACCAATGTGCTGGTCGCCCTGGCCCTGACCGCTCCGGCCCTGTTCCCCGACAGCCGCATCGGCCGCTGGACGGCCAGCGAGGGGGTCCGCGCCGCAGTGGCCATGTATATCGCCGTCGTCGGCCTGATCTATCACACGCTGCTGGCTGCGACCTGGAACCCTCAGGGGCTGCTGGTCTACGTCAACCAGGTCCTGCACACCGTCATGCCGATCGCCTTCGTGCTCGACTGGCTGCTGTTCGTGCCCAAGGGGCGGCTGCGCTGGATCGACCCGGTGAAGTGGCTCGCCTACCCCCTGCTCTACGGCCTCTGGACGGTGATCCATGGCCAGTTGGTCGGCTGGTATCCCTACTGGTTCATCGATATCGGCGCGCTCGGCTGGGAACGGGCGGGCGTGAACTTCGCCGCCTTGCTGGCCTTCTTCCTGGGTCTCGGCCTGATCGTCGCGGCGATGGACCGCGGCCTGAGCGCCCTTGGCAAGGGTGACAGTTCCGTCACGCTGTCCTAGGCAGGCGCCCTGACCGCCCAGCCGAAAGCGACCGATGGCCTACAAATCCCTGCGCGACTTCATGGCCCAGCTGGAGGCCTGCGGCGAGCTGGTTCGCGTCACCGAGCCGGTCTCGACCGTGCTGGAGATGACCGAGATCCAGACCCGGCTGCTCAGGAACGGCGGCCCGGCCGTCCTGTTCGAGAAGCCGGTCATGCCCGACGGCTCGATCAGCCCGATCCCGGCGCTGGCCAATCTGTTCGGCACGGTCAAGCGCGTGGCCATGGGCGTGACCCTGGACAAGAAGTCCCGCACCACCGCCGCCGAACTGCGCGAGGTGGGCGAACTGCTGGCCTTCCTCAAGAACCCGACCCCGCCGCGCGGCCTGTCCGACGCCATGGACATGCTGCCTTTGGCCCAGTCCGTGCTCGCCATGCGGCCGAAGGTGGTCAAGTCCGCACCCGTCCAGGACATCGTCCTCAAGGGCGACCAGATCGACCTCGGCAAGCTGCCGATCCAGACCTGCTGGCCCGGCGAGCCGGCCCCCCTGATCACCTGGGGTCTGGTGGTCACCAAGGGGCCGTCGGACGACCGCGAGGACGACTTCAACCTCGGCATCTACCGCATGCAGGTATTGGGCAAGGACCGCGCCATCATGCGCTGGCTGGCCCACCGCGGCGGGGCGCAACACTATGCCCGCCACAAGAAGGCCCGCCCGACCGAGCCCCTGCCCTGCGCCGTCGTTCTGGGGGCCGACCCCGGCACCATCCTGGCCGCCGTCACCCCCGTGCCGGACACCCTGTCGGAATACCAGTTCGCCGGTCTGATGCGCGGGGCCAAGGCCGAGCTGGTCGCCTGCAAGACCGTGCCCCTGATGGTGCCGGCCCAGGCCGAGATCGTGCTGGAGGGCCACGTCCTGCTGAACGAGCACGCCCCCGAGGGCCCCTATGGCGACCACACCGGCTACTACAACTCGGTCGAGACCTTCCCGGTGTTCCAGGTCAGCGCCATCACCATGCGCCGTGACCCGATCTATCTGACCACCTTCACCGGCCGCCCGCCGGACGAACCCTCGGTGCTGGGCGAGGCGCTCAACGAGGTCTTCATCCCCCTGCTGCGGGCCCAGTTCCCCGAGATCACCGACTTCTGGCTGCCGCCCGAGGGCTGCTCCTACCGCATCGCCGTGGTGTCGATGAAGAAGGCCTATCCCGGCCATGCCAAGCGGGTGATGCTGGGCGTCTGGAGCTATCTGCGCCAGTTCATGTACACCAAATGGGTCATCGTCGTGGACGACGACATCGACGCGCGCGACTGGAAACAGGTCATGTGGGCCCTGGCCACCAAGATGGACCCGGCCCGCGACATCACCCTGATCGAGAACACGCCGATCGACTATCTGGACTTCGCCAGCCCCGAGAGCGGCCTGGGGTCCAAGATCGGCCTGGACGCCACCGACAAATGGCCGCCGGAAACGAAGCGGGAATGGGGCGAGGAAATCCGCATGGATGACGCCGTCGTCGCGCGGGTGTCGGACATGTGGGACCGGCTCGGCTTGCCGGGTGACGGGACGCCGATCTGGAAATAGCCGGGTCCCGGTCGTCGCAGGCGCCGCCTTTCAAGACCAGGCCCGGCGCCTCCAGCATCCGGTTCACGGGGCCCTTCCGTGCTGAAAGCGGACCGGGATCGTCGGACCTGTGATCACCGGCCTGTTGCGCTGACCGTGGCGTCGCTGCGTCACACAGGCTGCGGCTCACCCGAAATGTGTCTGCATTGCGTTTTTCGCATGACAGCGCCGCAATGCTGTGGATAGCGTCGCAGCTTCTTTCCCGGAGCGCCCCATGAAGTTTGCCGCCGTCGCACTCGCCATCGCCTTTGCTGCACCGATCGCCGTCTCCATCCCCGCGACCGCCGAGGCCCAGGTTCTGGCCGGCCGCGGCGGCGACACCCGCCGTCTTCGCGAGGCCCCCCGCCCCGCCCTCACCGCGCGCGAGGAGGACCGGCTGTTCGAGGCCGAGGAAGCCGTCTTCTCGTTGCAGTCGCAGATCGAGACGCTGGAAGCCCTGGCCGCGCCGACCCCGGAACAGATCTCCAGCATGGAAGACCTGCGCGAGCGGCTCGAGGACGAACAGGGGATCGTCGACCGGCTCACGCGCAAGCGCGACCGTCGCGGCTGATCTTCGGGCGGGGGTGACCGCCCCCGTCGCCTTCGCTAGCGTCCCTCCTGCAAAGGTCGGGTGACTCGGTGAGCGCGTTTGAATTCTTCTTCAGCTTCTACGGCCTGCTGCTCGGCCTGTCGGTGGCTGAACTGGTCGGCGGATTCTCGCGCGTGCTGCACGAGCGTCAGCGCGTGCGCTTCGGCTGGCTGACGCCGCTGCTGGCCCTGTTCGTGGCCATGGATGTGGCGACCTTCTGGAGCCAGGCCTGGACCATCTTTCGGGGCGCGCCGTTCAACCTGGCCCTGCTGTTCGTCGGCCTCGTCGTGGCCGCCACCTTCTACGTCGCCGCCAGCGTGACC
The DNA here is from genome assembly GCF_002280785.1 of Brevundimonas subvibrioides. Taxonomy (GTDB): domain Bacteria; phylum Pseudomonadota; class Alphaproteobacteria; order Caulobacterales; family Caulobacteraceae; genus Brevundimonas; species Brevundimonas subvibrioides_B. The sequence goes on along the minus strand of NZ_NCEQ01000002.1, from coordinate 134,146 downwards.
TTCCCGCGCGTGACGGCCGAAGGGGTCGAGGAGCGGATCGATCTGGACACCCATTTCTGGGCGCATCGGCGCCTGATCTTCACCTGCATCCTCGCGGCCAACCTGATCGTCATGACCATCTTCATCTGCCTCATGCTGGCGGATGCGGGCTTCGCCTCCCTGTCCTCGCCGCGATTGTGGATCGGCTTCGCCGTCTTCAGCCTGGGCACGGCGACGGCGGCCTTCGCACCCTGGCGTCGCGTCGCCGTCGGCGCCCTGATCGTCCTGGTCGCCTACAGCATGTTCAATTTGGCGCGGTCAGGCGTGGCCCTGATCGCGGCCGGCGGATGGTCGCCGCCGACCGGATGACGGCTTGCCAGCGACGACCGCGGAGCAGATGAAACGACCCATGCGCACCGTCCTCATCCTGACCGCCCTCGCGGTCCTCGCGTCGAGTCCCGCCATGTCCCAGTCCCGACCCAATACCGCCCCCTGGGACCAGCCCTTCCTGCCGCCGGCTCTGGCGTGGGACGGGGCCAGCCGGGCGCTGATCGCCGAGGCCTCCAACCCCTGGATCACCGATTTCGAGCGCGATCCGGCGCACGACTTCAGCCCCGACTACGCCGCCACCCGCGCCTGGTTCGACCGGCTGGACGCGGCGTCCGACCTGATTCGCATCGAACAGTTCGGCGTCTCGCCGGAGGGCCGCCCGATCTACGCGGTGATCGCGTCCAGAGACGGCGCGACCCTCGATCCGTCGAAGCCCGTCCTGCTGGCCCAGGCCGGCATCCATCCCGGAGAGATCGACGGCAAGGACGCGGGCATGATGCTGCTGCGCGACATCGCCTTCGGGTCAAAGGGCGACCTGCTCGACCGCGCCAACCTGGTCCTGATCCCCATCCTGTCGGTCGATGGCCACGAGCGCGCCTCACCCTACAGCCGCCCGAACCAGCGTGGGCCCCGCATCCAGGGCTGGCGCAACACAGGCACCAACCAGAACCTCAACCGCGACTTCCTGAAGCTGGACCAGCCGGAGATGCGGGCCCTGCGGACCTTCATCAACGGTCTGAAGCCCGACCTCTACCTCGACATCCACGTCACCGACGGGATGGATTACCAGTACGACGTCACCTACGGGTTCAACGGCGAGTTCGACGCCTTCAGTCGCTCGCCCTCCAGCGCCCGCTGGCTCGACACCGTGTTCAAGCCCGCCATGAACGCCGCGCTCGAGGACCAGGGGCATATCCCCGGCCCGCTGGTCTTCGGCATCGACGACCAGAACCCGCGCGCCGGCCTGAACGACGGAGGGCTGGGCGAACGGTTTTCGAACGGCTGGGGCGACGCGGCCCACGTCCCGACCATCCTGATCGAGAACCACAGTCTGAAGCCTTACGAGCAGCGTGTCCTGGGGACCTACGTCTTCCTCGAGACCAGCCTGCGCCTCCTCGCCGACAACGTCACGCCCCTGCGGGCCGCCATCGCGGCCGACCGCGCGCTGCGTCCCGCCGAGGTGCTGGCGAACTTCGAATCCGACCCGGTTCCGCACCAGACCCGCACCTTCAAGGGCGTGCTCTACGAAACCTGGGACAGCCCGGCCTCCGGTCGCCAGGAGGTTCGCTGGCTGGGCCGCCCGGACCCCGAGTTGTGGCAGCTGCCCTACTACGGATCACGCCCCGGCATCCGCCTGCATCGCCCGACAGCCTACTGGGTCCCTGCCTACCGCACCGACCTGATCGAGCGGCTGCGGATCCACGGCCTGACCATGGAGACGCTCGCCGCGCCTCGCACCGTATCGGTCGAGATGCTGCACCTCGACAACCCGATCCTCGCGCCGCGACCCAACGAAGGCCATGTCCAGGCGACCGTCACCGAGGTCACGCCCGAGCGGCGCGACTGGACCTTCGCCCCCGGCTCGGTGCGGGTGCCGACAGACCAGCCGCTGGGCGACATCGCCGTCCTGCTGCTGGAGCCCCAGTCGAGCGAGAGCTTCTTCGCCTGGGGCCTCTTCCCGGAAATCCTCAGTCGCGTCGAATATATCGAGGGCTACGCCATCGCGCCCCTGGCCGAGGCCATGATGGCGGCCGATCCGGCGCTGAAGGCCGAGTTCGAGGCCAAGGTCGCCGCCGAGCCCGCCTTCGCCGCCAATGGCGACGCCAGATTGGCGTGGTTCTACGAGCGAACCCCGTTCTATGATGACCGCTACCGACTCTATCCGGTCGGACGGGAGGACTAGAAGCCATGGCCGACATGACCACCGCACAAGCCGCCGCTCTCTGGAGCGGCCTGATGATCCTTCTGATGGTCGTCCTGGCCATCCGGGTGATCATGACACGCCAGAAGCATGGAATCGGACTGGGTGACGGCGGTCAGCCGGAGCTGACTGTGGCGGGGCGCACCTTCGGCAACTGCGCGGAATATGTCCCCGTCGGCGTGGGCGCGTTGGCCCTGCTGACCCTGCTGGGCATGCCCGCCTACGCGGTCCATGCCGTCGGCGGCGTGCTGTTCCTCGGACGGCTGCTGCATTCCTTCGGTCTGGCGCCGGACAAGGTGACCCTGGCCCGCAAGGCCGGCATGGGCCTGACCTTCCTGTCCCTGATCACGGCCGCCGGAATGCTGATCGTCCACGCCTTCATTCGCGGCCAGCCCTTCTAGGCCCGTTGCGGGGGAGGTCCGGGTTCGCCATATCGGGCCATGCCTGACAGCCTTTCCACTACCGACCTCCTGCAAGACGTCGTCGCCGCCGCCCTTCGGGCCGGGGCCGACGCCGCCGAGGCCGCCACCGCCGAACGCGCTTCGCTCTCCGTCGGCGTCCGCAACGGCGCCCTCGAGGATGTGGAGCGCGAGGAGAGCCGCGACCTGGGCCTGCGGGTCTTCATCGGCCGGCGTCAGGCGACCGTCTCCGCTTCCGACCTCAGCGCCGCGACGCGCGCCCGCCTGATAGAGCGCGCCGTCGCCATGGCCCGGCTGGCCCCGGAAGACCCCTGGGCCGCCCTTGTCCCCGGCGCCGGACTGGCCCGCGGCCCCTTCCCGGACCTGCAGCTGTCGGATCCGTCAGAGCGCACCGCCGCCGAACTGGAACAGGTCGCCCGTGAAGCCGAGGCCGTCGCCCTCGCCGTCCCCGGCGTCTCCAGGTCCGAAGGCGGCCACGCCGGCACGGCCTCCAGCCGCTGGCGCCTGGTCACCTCCGAAGGCTTCGACGGCGCCTATGCCGCGACCGGTTTCTCGCTCGGCGTCGGTGTCATCGCCGGGAAGGACGGCGCCATGGAGCGCGGCGGCGAGAGCCGTTCCACCCGCTGGCTCGCCGATCTGCCCGGCCCCGACGGCATCGGCGCCGAGGCCGGCCGCCGTGCGGTCGAGAAGATCGGCCCGCGCAAGATCGCCTCGACCACCGCACCGGTGATCTTCGAGCGCCGCGTCGCCGCCCAGGTGTTGTCGCCCCTGCTGGGCGCCATCTCCGGCCCCTCGATCGCGCGCGGCCAGTCCTTCCTCAAGGACCGGATGGGCGAACAGGTTCTGCCCAGGGGCCTCAGCCTGATCGACGACCCGTTCCGCATCCGGGGCATGGCCTCCACCCCGTTCGACGACGAAGGCTCGCCGGTCGAGCGCCGCAACCTGGTCGACGACGGCGTCCTGACCACCTGGCTGCTGAACTCATCGGCCGCCGCACAACTGGGCCTGAAGACCACCGGTCACGCCTCAAGAGGCCTCGTCGGCCCGGCGGGCGTGCAGACCCACAACCTGCACCTCAGCCCCGGCGACGTCGATCTGCAGGGTCTGATGGGCCAGGCGGGGGCCGGTCTGGTCGTCACCAGCATGTTCGGTCCGTCGCTGAACGCGAATACCGGCGACTGGTCCGCCGGGGTGTCCGGCTACTGGTTCGAGAACGGCGAGCGGGCCTATCCGGTCAGCGAGATCACCGTCGCCGGCAACCTCGCCGATCTGTGGATGCGCCTTGTGCCCGGATCGGACCTGGAGTTCCGCGGCGGATTCAACAGCCCGTCGCTGCTCATCGACGGCGTCGCCATCGCCGGCAAATGATCGATCTCGCCGCCGATCTCGCCCTGATCCTCGACGCCGCCCGCGCCGCCGGCGCCCTTGCCGAGGCCGAGCGCGATCGCGGCCTGAAGATCACCCACAAGGACGGCGGCTCCCCGGTCACCAACGCCGACCTCGCCGTCGATGACATGCTGAAGGCGACCCTGCTGGCCGCCCGCCCCGACTACGGCTGGCTGTCGGAAGAGACCGTCGATACGGTCGAGCGCCTGTCGCGCCGCCGACTGTTCGTCGTCGATCCCATCGACGGCACCGTCGCCTTCATGAAGAACCAGCCCTGGTGGTGCGTGCCCATCGCCGTGGTCGAGGACGGCCGGCCCGTCGCCGCCGTCATCCATGTCCCCGCAACCGGCGAGACCTATCAGGCGACACTGGACGGCGGCGCCCGCCTCAACGGCCGCTCCATCGCGGCCTCCGACGTCGATGCGCTGGACGACGCCGCCGTCCTCGCCGACGCCCGGCTGATGGAAGGCCCGCACTGGCCCGAGCCGTGGCCGCCGATGCGCTACGAGAAGCGAAACGCCCTGGCCTACCGCATGGCTCTGGTCGCCTCCGGGGCCTTCGACGCGGCCATCGCCCTGACGCCCAAATGGGACTGGGACGTCTGCGCCGGGGCCCTCATCGCCGCCGAGGCCGGGGCGAGGGTCTCCGATCACCACGGCCAGCCATGGCTGTTCAACCGCCCGGACCCGCGCCAGGCCAGCCTCGTCTGCTCGGCGCCGGCGCTGCACCCGTTGATCCTGCGGCGCACAACGCCTATCCCGCTGGCGACCTGATCCCCGCTCCTCCCGGACACGCCCCATGACCGACGCCCCCAATGCCGCCGACCCCCAACTGCTTCACCTGGTGATCGGCGGAGAGCTGCGCCACCTCGACGCCCCGGTCTTCCGCGACCTGTCCAAGGTCGAGTTTGTCGGCGCCTTTCCGAACTACACCGAGGCCAAGGCCGCCTGGAGGGCCCGGGCCCAGGCCACCGTCGACAACGCCCACATGCGCTTCTTCATCCTGCACGCGCACCGCATGATCGACCCGCGCGGCGAGGCCTGATCGTCGCACCGGGGACCGCAGCCGGGACGCGAGCGCTCTTACCGGGTAGGTTGGCGTCAACTGAGGAGCGCTCACATGATCCCGACCCTGATCGTTCTGACCCTGCTGGCGCTGGGCGTCGGCATCGTGGCCTTCGCCACTCGTCGTCCGGCGACCCGACAGGACATCGTCATCGACCAGGACACCGGCTGGAACGACCCGATCAGCCCGGCCAATGCCGCCGAGGCCGATCCCTTCGCCAATGCCCCGGCGCCGACGCCGCCCGTGACCGTCGAACCGGCCCCGGCCGACGCCATTCCTGCGGAGCGCCCATCGTGACCCTGTTCGGCACAACTCTCGACGGAGCCCAGATCGCCGCCCTGGTCGGCCTCCTGGCCACCCTGGCCCTGTGGCTGATCGTGCTCGGCCGCGAGCGCGGCTACGCCCGCTGGTTCCGCCAGTGGGAGGCCTCCCGCAAGGCCCGGCTCGACGCGGAAAACGGCGTCAGGCCCGAACAGAAGCGCAAGCCGACCGGCCCCTGGGGCTAGGGTCGGGAGGTCGGGCTACTCCCGCCTCAGCAGCTTCTCGGTCAGCAACGTGCCCCACCAGTTGGCGCGGAAGTCCCTGCGCATCGCCCCGGGGTCATAGGCGTCGCTCTCGACCCACTCCATGAAACCCACCCCTGTCGGCTCGACCTCGTTCACATAGGTCTCGAGGAAGTGGTCCAGCACGCCGGTCAGCCCCTCGCGGCTGTGCAGATATTTCTTCGACAGCTCGCTCATCGCCTTCGAGACCGGCTCGCCGAGATGGAAGTGGCGATAGAAGACCGCCATCAGCCCGGCCCGGTCCGCCCCGGACTTGCAGTGGATCAGCACCGGGTATTCGATGCTCAGGAACAGGTCCCGCGCGCGGCGAACCCGGTCCTTGCCCGGCGGATCGCGCGAATCGAGCGGCGCATCGATCAGCGTCAGGCCCAGCCGCTCGCACGCCGCCTTCTCCAGCCAGTAGTAGCCCTCGTCCCGCTCGCCGCGCAGGTTGATGACGGTCCTGATCCCGCGCTTCGCCCAGCCCTCCAGCTGCCTCGGCGACGGCTGGTTGGTGCGCACCAGATCGGGGCCCAGCCAGTGGGCGTTCGAAAACGCCAGACGCAGGAAGGCGTGGTCGTTCCAGAAGAAGTCCCGCTCCGCCGCCTTGCGACCGGCCTCCGTGCTCACATCAAATCGGCTCATCGCGTCAGACATAGTGGGGGCGACAGCCGGCGTCATCCCGTGCAGAAGCGAGGCGACCGATACTGTGTCCCCGTGGAGCCTCTCGTATGCGCCTGATCCCCCTCGCCCTGCTCCTCGCTCCCCTCGCGCTCGTCGCCTGCACCCCGGCCGAGGAGCCTGAGGCCCCGCCGTCAGCTGCCGCAGCGCCGAACGCCCCGACCACCCCCCTCGTATCGGCGGCGTCGGAGACTGATCCCGCCCTCGTCGCAAAGATCACGGAAATCCTCGGCGACGCCGCGTCCGACACGCGCTGGGTGAGCGTTGTGGACGGTGAAGGCGATCGTCGCCTCGCGCTCGTCTATCTTGTCGGCATGAACTGGTGCGGCTCGGGCGGCTGTAACCTGCTGATCCTGCGTCCCGCTACCGGGGGTTGGGACCAGGTCGGCAATGTCTCGCGCGTGAGCAATCCGGTGCGCGTGCTGAACACCTCAACCCACGGCCTGCCCGACATCGCCGTCACCGTCTCCGGCGGCGGCGGCCCCGCGCCCTACGAGGCCAAGGTCTCGTTCGACGGGCGATCCTATCCCCGCTTCCCGTCCGACGAACCCCTCATCGACGCGCCAGGACGGGTGGTCCTCACCGACGCGGCGATCCCGCCTCCGGCCGACTGATCCCTTGACTTGCGCGGCAGGTCGTCCGACCTCGGGCGGATGACTTCGCCCGTTCCGACCGTTCCGCAGGAGGACGCCGCCCCGCGCCCCCTGATCGGCCGCATCTGGCGCGACTACCTGTCCCGCCGCAAGGCCGTGCTGATCCTGTCGATGATCTGCGCCGCGATCGCGGGCCTCAGCGCCGCCACGGTCCTGCAACTGCTGCAGCCCGCCATCGACGGCATGTTCCTGGGCAATCCGGTGAAGGTGGCGGGCCTGTTCGTCGTGCCGCCGCAGCATGCGCTGGTCGCCATCCCGGCTATCATCGTCGGCATCGGCCTGATCTGGACGGCGGCCTCGCTCGGCCAGGCCGCACTCGTCAATCGCCTGGGGCACGGCATCGTCGGCGACATCCAGGTGCGGCTGTTCGGCTCCATGATCCGCGCCGACCTTGCCCGCCTGCGCAGCCAGCATTCCGGGGCCTTCGTTTCCAGCGTCCTGTTCGACGCCAACCTGGTGCGGGAGGCCTTCACCAGCGGCGTGGTCAACTACACCCAGCACGGCCTGACCCTGATCGCGGTGCTGATCTTCATGGCCTGGTCGGACTGGCGGCTGACAGCCATCGTCCTGCTCGGCGCGCCGCTGATCGCCTTCGTCATCCAGCGTTTCGGCAAGCGGATGCGCAAGGCCACGACGGGCGCCATGGTCGAGACCGAAAACCTCTCCACCGCCCTGATGGAGAACCTGGACGGCGTCCGCCTGATCAAGATCGAGAACCGCGAGGCGGCCGAGCAAGCGCGCGTCGCCGAGGTCGTCGGCCGCCGCCAGCGCCACGTCATCAAGTCCGCCGACTCCAGAGCCTTCGCCGGCCCCTTCTCCAACCTCGTCGCCATGCTCGTGGTCGCTGCCGTCATGGCCTATGCCGGCTGGCAGGCGCGCAACGGCCAGATGACGGTCGGCGCCTTCGCGGCCTATGTCGGCCTGCTGATGTCCGCCGGCCAGTCGCTGCGTCAGGTGACCAATCTGCAGACCGTGATGGCCGAGGGCATGACCGCCGCGCGTCGCCTGTTCGGCTCGCTCGACATCGACCCGGAGATCCGCGAGGCCGCTTCGCCCAAGGCCCTGCCGCCCGGCCCCGCGAAGATCGCCTTCGACAAGGTGTCGTTCAGCTACGGCGCCGCCTCGCCCACAATCACGGAGGTCTCTTTGACCGTCGCGCCGGGAGAGACTGTCGCCCTGGTCGGCCCGTCCGGCGGCGGCAAGTCGACCCTGCTCAGCCTGCTGCCGCGCTTCTATGACGTGACCTCGGGCAGGGTGACGATCAACGGCGCCGACCTGCGCGCGCTCAGCCTGCCGGACCTGCGCGCCCGGATCGCCCTGGTGACCCAGGAACCCTTCCTGTTCGACGACACGATCGCCGCCAACATCGCCTATGCGCGGCCCGACGCCACGCCGGACCAGATCGCCGAGGCCGCCAGGTCCGCCGCCGCCCACGACTTCATCATCGCCCTGCCCCAGGGATACCAGACCCGCGCCGGCGAAGGCGGCATGCGGCTGTCGGGCGGCCAGCGTCAGCGCATCGCCATCGCCCGCGCCTTCCTCAAGGACGCGCCCATCCTGCTGCTCGACGAAGCCACCTCGGCCCTCGACACCGAGAGCGAAGCCCTGGTTCAGGCTGCGCTGGAGCGGCTCATGGCCGGGAGATCAACATTGATGATCGCTCACAGACTGTCCACGGTCCGGCATGCGACGCGCATCGTGGTGCTCGAAGCCGGTCGCATCGTCGAGAGCGGCACCCACGCGAGCCTCGTCAGGAAGGGCGGACTCTACAGCCGGCTGGCGAAACAGCAGTCGCTCGACGGAACCCCTGCCGTCGCCACGGTGGCGTGACGTGAGGCCGCTCCGCAATCCTCTCATCCAGACCATCCTGTCGTTCGTGCTCGCCGGCTGGATGAAGCTCTGCTTCGCCACGATCCGCTGGACCTGGGAGGGCCGCGAGCATGCCGAAAAGGTCTGGGCCGACGGCGGCGGCGTCATCTGCGTCTTCTGGCATTCGCGCATTGGTCTCAGTCCCGCGTGCTGGCCGCTTCACTTGGCTCAACCCGCCAAGGCCCTGATTTCACTCAGCCCGGACGGCCAGTTCATCGCCAAGGCCGTGGCCTTGCAGGGCTTCCCGGCAGTGCGCGGCTCCTCCGCCAACAAGGACAAGGCGGACGCGGCCAAGGGCGGCTCCCGCGCGCTCCGCGATGGCCTGAAACAGCTCAAGGTCGGCGCTCTGGCCATCACCCCCGACGGCCCGCGCGGCCCGGTCCGGGTCATGGCCGAGGGCCTGCCCCTGATGGCGCGGATGTCCGGCGCCCCGGCCCTGTTCATCGGCATGAGCTGCCATCCGGCCATCCGCCTGAACAGCTGGGATCGCGCCATCCTGCCCCTGCCCTTCGGTCGCGGCGCCATCGTCTATGACATCGCCCGTTACCCCGAGGGCGCCGAACTCTCTGACGTCACCGGTCCCTGGGCGGAAAGGCTGACCGCCGTGGAGGCGCGCGCCGACGCCATCACCGGGCTGGAGCGGCTGTGACCCTCCCTCTGCTCGCCTACCGCCTGCTGACCCGCACGCTGGAACCCCTGGCCCCCCGCCTGCTCGACGCCCGCGTCAAACAGGGCAAGGAAGACGCCGTCCGCGTCGACGAACGCCTCGGCGTTGCTGGCGTCGCCCGCCCCGACGGCGATCTGGTCTGGCTGCACGGCGTCAGCGTCGGCGAGACCCTGTCGCTGTTGCCCGTCGTCGAGCGGATCGTGAAGGCCCGGCCCGACCTGACCGTCCTCGTCACCTCCGGCACGGTAACCTCGGCGGAGTTGCTGGCCCGCCGCCTGCCTCCCGGCGTGATCCACCAGTTCGCGCCCGTGGACGTCCCCGGCGGGGTCGCCGCCTTCCTCGACCACTGGCGGCCCTCAGTTGGCGTCTTCGTCGAGTCCGAGCTCTGGCCCAACCTGATCCTCGCCGCCCGCGACCGGAAGATTTCGCTGGCCCTCGTCAGCGCCCGCATCACCGAAAAGACCGCCGCCGGCTGGGCCCGTTTCCCGAAGTCGGCTCACGAGCTCCTGTCCGCCTTCTCCCTCGTCATGCCCCAGGACGATGTTTCCGCCGCCCGGTTGCACAGCCTGGGCGCCCGCGTCGACGGCCAGGTGAATTTGAAGCTTTCCGGCGCCGCCCTGCCCCACGACGCCTCGACCTTCACCGCCCTCAGCGCCGCCATCGGCGACCGCCCCGTGGTCGTCGCCGCCTCGACCCACGAGGGCGAGGAGATCGCCATCGTCCGCGCCCTCGACCATCTTGCCGAGCGCCTGTGCCTGATCCTCGTCCCCCGCCACCCCGAGCGCGGACCCGAGATCGCCACCACCCTGACCCGCGACGGCTACCGCTTCGCCCTGCGATCGCGCGGCGCCCAGCCGAACGCCGGGACGGACATCTATGTCGCCGACACCCTGGGCGAGCTGGGCCTGTTCCTGCGCCTCGCCGATGTCGTGGTCATGGGCGGTTCATTCGGCTCCTTTCTCGGGCGCGAGCCCTGGGGCGGGCACAATCCGCTGGAGCCCGCGCGTCTGGCCAGGCCCGCCGTCGCCGGTCCCGACGCCTCCAACTGGCAGGCCGTCACCGCCGATCTCGTCGCCGCCGGAGGGCTGGAACTCGTCGCCACGCCCGGCGACCTGCCCGGCGTCGTCGCGCCCTTGCTGAACGATCCCGCCGCCGCCCGAGCCATGGGTGAGCGCGCGCGCCGGGCCGCCGCCGATGTCGGCGCCGGTCTCGACCGCCTGTGGGAGGCGCTTCAGCCGCTTCTGCCGCCATCGTCCCGGCCGCGCCGATGAAGCTTTCCACCCCTCGCTGGTGGTATCAGCGCGACGGCCGCCACGGCCGCGTCGCCCGCACCCTGCTGAAGCCCGTTTCATGGGTATGGGCCGCAGCCACCGCCCGCCGCATCGCCCGCGCCACGCCCGTCGATGTCGGCGTCCCCGTCATCTCGATCGGCAACCTCACCGTCGGCGGCTCCGGCAAGACCCCGGTCGCCCGCGAAGTCCTGCGCCTGCTGCACAGGCAGAGCATCGACGCCCATGCCCTGTCACGCGGCTATGGCGGCAAGCTGGCCGGCCCGCTCCGCGTCGATCCGGCGACCCACACCGCCGCCGACGTCGGCGACGAGCCCCTGATGCTGTCCGGCGACGCCCCCGCCTGGATCTCCGCCGACCGCGTCACCGGCGCCCGCGCGGCGGTCGAGGCCGGCGCCCGGGCCCTCGTCCTCGACGATGCTCACCAGAACCCGACCCTGAAGAAGACCCTCAGCCTGATCGTCGTCGACGGCGAGACGCGCGAGGACGAGTGGCCCTTCGGCGATGGCTCGGTCTTCCCCTCAGGTCCGATGCGGGAACCGCTGGCCGCCGGTCTCGCCCGCGCCGACGCGGTCGTCATCCTGCTGCCCGCAGACAGCCCGCCCGCCGATCCTGAACTGCTGGCCGTGTTCGGAGCCCTGCCGACCTTCATCGCCCGGCTGGAGCCCGGCCGTGCGCCGCCACCCGGCCCCCAGGTCGGGTTCGCGGGCATCGCCAAGCCGTGGAAGGTCGAGCGCGCCCTGATCGCCGCCGGGTGCGAGCTCGTCGACTTCGCGCCGTTCCCGGACCATGCGGAATACAGGCCGGAAGATCTCGCCTTCCTCGCCGACCGCGCCGCCGTCTTCGACGCCGGTCTGGTCACGACCGAAAAAGACTGGGTCCGCCTGCCTCCCGACTGGCGGACCCGTGTGGTCTCATGGCCTGTCGCCGCCCGGTTCGAGGACGAGGCGGCGTTCTCGGGGTTCCTGAGCGAATATTCCTCCCCCTTTGGGGGAGGGGGACCACGAAGTGGTGGAGGGGGCTAGCCCCGGACGCCGTGTTCGCGGCGGCCCCCCTCCGTCACGGCGCGAAGAGGCGCCGCGCCACCTCCCCCTTCGGGGGAGGATTTATTCGGCGCGGTAGACCACGCCGCCCTTCATCACGAAGGCCATATGCTCCAGCGTCGTGACGTCGGTCAGAGGATCACCCTCGACCGCCACGATGTCCGCCGGACGGCCCGGTGCGATCAGCCCGGCCTGGTCGGCGATCCTCAGATGCTCGGCCGCCACCACCGTCGCCGCCTGGATGGCTTCCAGCGGGGTCATCCCTGCCTGCACCAGAAGCGCGAACTCCTGGGCGTTGTCGCCATGCGCCGAAACGCCCGAGTCGGTGCCGAAGGCGATCCGCACGCCGCCCTCATGCGCCCGCCGCGCCATGTCGAGCATCTTCGGCCCTGCCTCCAGCGCTTTCGCCGTCTGGGCCGGGGTGAAGAAGTTGGTCGGACTGGCCGCCACCCGCGCCACGAAGTCTCCGGCCAGCAGGGTCGGCACCAGATAGACGCCCTCACGCCGGAACAGACGGATCGACTCGTCGTCCAGATAGGTGCCGTGCTCGATCGAATCGCCGCCGGCCCGCAGGAAGGCGTTGATGCCGTCGACGCCGTGGGCGTGCGCCGTCACCTGACGGCCCATCCGGTGCGCCACCTCGACGATGGCGGCCAGCTCAGGGTCGGTGAACTGCTGGGCCAGGCCCGCTGCGGTGTTGGACAGAACCCCGCCGGTGGCGGTGATCTTGATGATATCGGCGCCCGACCGCACCTGGGTCCGCACGGCCCTCATGCAATCCTCCGGCCCTGAACAGACGCTCTCGGACGACAGCAGGTGCATGATGTCGTCGCGATAGCCGTTGATGTCGCCGTGGCCGCCGTGGATCGACACCGACGACCCGGAGGCGATGACTCGCGGTCCCGGCACGTCGCCGCGCCGGATTCCGTCCCTCAACGCGAAGACCGCGTCGTTGTCGCCGCCCAGATCCGCCACGGTGGTGAACCCGGCCATCAGAGTCTTCCGCGCGAAGCCTGCGCCGATCATGGCGCTGTCCGCCGCGTCGCGCGTCACCGCGTCCAGCCGCCCGGTCGGGCTCTGCTGAGAGGTCAGGTGCACATGGCTGTCGATCAGGCCCGGCAGGACGAAGGAATCACGCAGATCGACAACGTTCGGACCCTCGCCGACGAAGCCGTCGCGAATCTCCGTGATCTGGTTGCCCACGATCACGAGAGTTTTATCGCGCAGCACAACACCGCTCTCGGGGTCCGCCAGAAGCCGCCCCGCCTGAACGAACGTCGTTTCCCCGTTCGCGGGAAAAGCCTGTGAGGCGGGGCTCTGCTGCGCCTGCGAAGGCCCCGCGAGCGCGAAAACGGCGGCGACCGCCAGTGCGACGAACTTCATAAACCTCTCCCTGATACTGTGCGTCACCATACGCGTCGGTGGATTTCGGCCAAGGCTCCGGTTGAACCCGGCGGCGTATTTGTGAAACAAGCCATGACTTCGGCATAACCGCTACGAAGGGCGTCGCATGCGGCTATCGAGACGGGGATTGATTCTGGGGGGTTCGGCGGTGCTCGCCGGCTGCGCCACCGCACCCGTCGCTCAGATGCCGATCGTCCTGGCCGCCGCCCCTCCGCCGCCGCCGCTCGCGCCTATTCCGCAGATCACCCCGCCGCCGCTGGACCCCGGCCGCCTCGTGCGCCCCGAGTTGATGAGCCGGGCCATGGCCGCCCTGGACGTGCACAGCCACAGGATCACCCTGCGCGACCGCATGTATCTGGTCGATTTCCAGAAATTCTCCGGCGACGCTCGCATGTTCGAGGTCGATCTGATCGGCGGCCGCGTCACCGCCTTCCGCACCTGCCACGGCCGCGGCTCGGACCCTGAGCACTCGGGCTTCGCCCGGACCTTCTCCAACACCCCGGAAAGCTACATGTCCTCGGTCGGCGCCTACGCCACCGCCGGCGCGGGCTGGGGCGCCCAGCAAGGCCCGAATGTCCTGCTCGACGGGCTTGAGTATTCGAACAACATGGCCCGCGACCGCGCCATCATCGTCCACGGCGCCGACTATGCGGACCCGGAGTTCCTGGCCCGCGAAGGCAAGCTGGGTCGCAGCTACGGCTGCTTCTCCACCGCCCACACCGACCTGCCGATGCTGCGCGAGCGCATGGGCGAGGGCCGCCTGCTGTTCGCCTACGCCTGAGACGTCAGGGTTCTGGCTTCATGGCGGCGTGGCGGATCGTCATGATCCGCACTTCGGCCTCCAACACGACATAGCGGATAACATAGGGCCGGATGCTGGTCAGTTCTCGAACGCCGGGTCGAACCGGTCGCCCTCGATCCGGCATTGTCTCAAGACTGTCGGTGAGATCGACGACGCGGATCGCGAACCGACGAGCCGCGCCTTCACTGAACTCGGCGATGTAGTCTTTGGCCGCCGCTAGATTTTCTCTGGCTTCGTCCGACCAGACTATTCGCCACATTTTGGCGGCGGCAGAGGATTGTCGGAGCCCCAAGACAGAAGCCAGCGCTTCATCGCGGCGTGGCTGATCGTCCGGCCGGCCTCGAAGTCCGCTTCCGCACGGCGCATCGCCGCCTCGTCCGCCGCATCGTCCGGGATATCGAAAACCCCCGGCTGGTCGTCTTCAGGCTGGATCGCTGGATTGGCCATGTCGCGACCCTACCACAACCGTCAGTCGCGCTCCAGCGCGCGCCAGCCGATGTCGGTCCTGCAGAACCCGCCCGGCCAGTCGATCCTGCGCACCGCCGCATAGGCCCGCTCGCGCGCTTCGGCGATGTCGTCGCCCTCGGCGCAGACGCTCAGCACGCGCCCGCCGGACGCCACCAGGGTGCCGTCCTCGCGCCGCAGGGTGCCCGCGTGGAAGACCTGCACGTGCGGGCCGAAGTCCTGTTCCGCGCCCCGGATGATCGAGCCCTCCAGAGGGCTGTCGGGGTAACCCTTGGCCGCCATGACCACGCAGATCACCGTCTGCGGCTTGAACTCCGGCTCCGGCAGGCGCGACACGTCGCCCCGCGCGCAGGCCAGCAGATAGGGGACGATGTCACCCGCCATGCGCATCATCAGGACCTGGCATTCCGGGTCGCCGAAGCGGGCGTTGAACTCGACAACCTTGGGACCTTCATCGGTCGACATCAGCCCGACGTAGAGCACGCCCTTGTAGGGCGCGCCCTCGGCCGCCATGGCCTCCAGCGTTGGCTGCACGATCCGGCGGTCGGCGGTCATCACCATCGCCTCGTCGAACACCGGCGCCGGCGAATAGGCGCCCATGCCGCCCGTGTTGGGCCCCAGATCCCCGTCGAAGGCCCGTTTGTGATCCTGGGCCCCGCCGAACAGGACGGCGCGTTTGCCGTCGCACAGGGCGAACAGGGATCCCTCCTCGCCCTCCATGAACTCCTCGATCACGACGCGAGACCCGGCCGAACCGAATCGCCCGCCCAGCATCCGCTCGATCTCCGCCTCGGCGTCGCGGCGGTCGGGGCTGATCGCCACCCCCTTGCCCGCCGCGAGGCCGTCCGCCTTGATGACATAGGGGGGTTTGAACACCGACAACGCAGCCTTGGCGTCCTTGACCCGGTCATAGACGCCGTAATGCGCCGTCGGGATCTCGTGCCGCTCAAGGAAGGCCTTGGAGAAGGCCTTGGACGTCTCCAGCTGCGCCGCCTTGGCGCTGGGTCCAAAACAGAGGATGCCGGCCGCGTTCAGCAGGTCCGCGAGACCGGCCGCAAGGGCGACTTCCGGCCCGACGACCACAAGGCCGACCTTCAGCTCGCGCGCCAGCCGGGCCAGGCCCTCGGCGTCGTCGGCGCGGATGTCCGGCACGCATTCGGCGACCTTGCCGATGCCGGGATTTCCGGGCGCGCAGAACAGGCGATCGACCAGCGGCGACTGCCGCATTTTCCAGGCCAGGGCGTGCTCGCGCCCTCCCGATCCGACCAGCAGGATATCCATCCGCGCGGAATGGCCGCACGGGCCCCTCCGGTCAAGGCCGCAGACTGTCAGAGCAGGGCGGAAACCACATAGACCACGGCGGCGAGCATGAAGATCAACGCCAGGATCACCCAGACGCCGACCGCCGAGTCGCCGCTGCGGCGCGAAAGCTCGCGCTCGTTCGGGTTCTCCTCGTCGCGAGGGGGAATGCGATCCTGGCCGTTCATCCCTCGATATAGGCAGAATGCAGCGGTTTCCGCACCCCCCCGGCGACGCTACAGTCACCCCATGACCGACGACTACGTCTTCGCAGGCCCCGCCGACGCCGAACCGGCCGCCGCCCAAAGCCAAGGCGTGGGCGACAACAATCCGCCCCTGTCGATTTCCGAGCTGTCCTTCGCCCTGAAGCGCACGCTGGAGGACCGGTTCGGCCACGTCCGGCTGCGAGGCGAGGTATCCAAGGTCAATCGCCACGCCTCCGGCCACATCTATCTGACGCTGAAGGACGACAGGTCGGCCATCGACGGCGTGGTCTGGAAAGGCTCTGCGCGCGGCCTCGGCGTTCAGCCCGAGACGGGCCTCGAGGTCATCGTCACTGGCAAGATCACCTCCTACCCGGCGCGGTCCTCGTACCAGATCGTGATCGAATCGATGGAGGCGGCCGGCGCCGGCGCCCTCCTGGCCCAACTCGAACGGCTGAAGGTCAAACTGTCGGACGAGGGCCTGTTCGATCCGGCCCGCAAGACGCCCATCCCCCTCTATCCGCGCACGATCGGCGTGATCACCAGCCCGACCGGCGCCGTCATTCGCGACATCCTGCACCGGATCGCCGAGCGCTGGCCGTGCCACGTGATCGTCTGGCCGGTGGTGGTTCAGGGCGACGCCGCCTGTGGCCAGATCGGAAACGCCATTCGCGGCTTCGACGCCATGACCAGGGACGGCGCCATCCCCCGCCCCGACCTGCTGATCGTGGCGCGTGGCGGCGGCTCGGTCGAGGACCTGTGGTGCTTCAACGACGAGGGTCTGGCCCGCACCGTGGCGGCGGCGACCATCCCGATCATCTCGGCCGTGGGGCACGAGACGGACACCACCCTGATCGACTTCGTCTCCGACCGTCGCGCCCCGACCCCGACGGGCGCCGCCGAACTGGCCACGCCGGTGCTGGCCGACCTGCGCGCCTTCGTCACCGATCTGGAGCGCCGTCTGGATCGTGCCGGCGCCCGGTTGCTGGAGGACCGCCGCATTCGCCTGCGCTCCGTGGCGCGCGGCCTGCCCGCCCGGCCGGAGGAGCTCGTGGCCCTGGCCCAGCAGCGTCTCGACCACGCGTCCAGCCGCCTCGCCTCGGGCCTCGGCCGCAACACCGAACTGCATCACCGCCGCCTTGTCACGATCGGCAGCCGTTTCGCGCCGGCCCTTCTGAAACGCGCTATCGAGCAACGGGAGGCGCGGCTTGAGGGGCAAGCCGCCCGTCTGATTTCAGGATTGCGCGCCAACACCTCCGGCCATGAACGTCGCCTGCTGCTTGTCTCGGGTCGTTTGAATCCAGAGTCGATCGTCAACCGGCAGAAGCGTCGCGAGCTTGGCATGCAGAACCTGGCGTCACGTTTTGATCGGGTCCGACCGCAGGCTATCGAGCGCGCCGAGATCCGCCTCGCCGCCCTCGCCCGCGCCCTGGCCAGCCTCGATCCGAGGCGCCCCAAACCCGGCTTCGCTCGCGTCGACGACGAGACCGGCGCGATGGTCTCGTCCGCCGCCGACCTGTCGCCGGGGCAGGCCGTGACCCTGGTGTTCCCGGACGGGTCCAAAGGCGCGCGGATCGAGTCAGACGGCGGAGTGAGGCCCAAGCCGGCTGCGAAGCCCAGGGCGGCGCCGGCGTCGCAAGGCGATCTCTTTTAGATCCCTCTCCCGGCGGGAGAGGCTAGCCGCGGCGCCGCCTCGTCCGCTACCCTTCCGCTCATGACCTCCGTCCCCTCCCCCGCGACCCTCCACTACGGCGACGGCGAATTCGCCGTGCTCAAGCCCGGCCCCTTCGTCCTGTGCGCCGTCTCCGGCCGGCCGATCCCGCTCGAGATCCTGCGCTACTGGTCCGTCGAGCATCAGGAACCCTATTTCAGTCCGGCCGAAGCCCTGTCCCGGATGGTCGATCAGTGACGCCTTCGCGGCGCGGCCTGATCCTGGGCGCCGGCGCCGCTGCCCTCTCGGGTCCAGCCTTCGCCGAGCCGAGCGACGGTCTCGCCCTGAACGGCCGTTTCGTCCAGGGCGGGTTCGCCATGGGACGGGCGGAGCCGCGGGCCATGGTCTTCATTGACGGAGAAGCCCTGAGCACCGCTTCCGCAGCCGGCCTGTTCATCGTCGGCTTCGACCGCGACGCCCCGCCGTCGGTCCAGCTGGAGGTGCGCGGCCAGGTCCGCGTCGCCCGTCGCACCCTGTCCATCGCGCCCGGGAGCTTCCCCTCGACCCGCATCAACGGCCTGCCCCCGTCGACGGTCGAGCCGTCCGACCCGACGCTGCTCGCCCGGATCCAGGAAGAGATCGTGCTGAAGACCGAGGGCTTCGCCAGCCGCGCCGACGCCGACGACTTCCGCTCCGGCTTCACCTGGCCGCTGGACAGCTATCGGGTGACCAGCCTGTGGGGTTCCCAGCGCGTCCTGAACGGCACGCCCGCCCGGCCGCACTACGGCATAGACCTGGCCGCACCGGCCGGTTCTCCGATCCGGGCGCCCGCAGACGGCGTCGTCACCTTCGCCCGCGCCGGCATGCATTTCGAAGGCGGCCTGACGCTGATCGACCACGGTCAGGGCCTGATCACCGCCTATCTGCACCAGTCGCGCATCGACGTCCTGCCGACCCAGAGAATCACCCGCGGCGACGTCATCGGACGGGTCGGAATGACGGGCCGCGCCACCGGGCCGCATCTGTGCTGGCGCATGAAATGGCGCGATCGGAACTGTGATCCGTCCCTGATGATCGGTGAATCGGCCCCGGAAAACGCTTACACGAGCGGCTAAGCTTTCGTTCCGCGTGGACCTCGCTGATCTTTACCCGTAAAATCATGGATCAGACCGCCGTAGGGGCGGCCTCGGCCTGATTACCAAATGTCCGCCCTTCAATCGCTCAACATCCTGCTGGTCGACGACAACCAGCACATGCGAGCCATCACGTCCGCCATCCTGCAGTCAGCGGGCATTCGCAACATCCGCGAGGTATCCGACGGCGCCATGGCGCTCGACGTCTTGCGCGATCATCAGATCGATCTCGCCATCGTCGACTTCAACATGTTCCCTCTGGACGGGGTGGAGTTCACTCGCCTGGTTCGCAACAGCCCCGACAGCGCCAATCCCTATCTGCCGATCATCATGATGACCGGCCATTCGGAGAAGCATCGCGTGGTTGAGGCCCGCGACGCCGGGGTGAACGAGTTCGTGGTCAAGCCGATCACCGCCAAGGCGGTGTTCGACCGCATCCAGGCCGTCATCATGCGCCCGCGCCCCTATGTGAAGACCGACAACTATTTCGGCCCGGACCGTCGGCGGACCTCGAATGTCGCAAGCTACAAGGGCCCGCGCCGTCGTTCGACCGACGTTGCGGAAGATGCCTCCACGAACACCGACGGTTCCGGCAAGGCCTGACGCCTCGGTTCGGGGCGCTGTCGCGTTTCAGTTCCGCGATCTTTTAGTCCCGGCGACAGATCCGGGCGCAGGTATAGCCCCGCGTCAGCCGCAACCGCATCAGCGCCAGATCCCTGGCGTCGCAATCGTCGACCGCATCGACGTCCTCGACGTTCGGCGGTGTTCCGGGACCCTCGTGGAGCCTGACGAGGCAGCGGAGCATGGGGATGCTCTCAGCGAAAGAGCCGCTCACATCCCAGCGATTTCAGAGATACTCTATCGCCCGGCCAACCGTCATACATGCGGCCGTCACGCCGGCAGAGCGCTTCATCCGTCGACGCGTGAAATCCCGTCGGCGGTTCCCCGGGTCGCGCCGTAGCATTCGCAGGCCGAGGCCTCGAGAATCTGCCGGTTCAGCACCGTCACCCGGCCTCGTGAAAAGGTGATCGCACCGCGGCGCATCAGGTTCTGAGCCGCCTCGTTCACCGTCGTGCGTTGCGAACCCAGCATGTTGGCCAGGAACTCCTGCGTCATCTGCAACACCGCGCCGTCGGCCCTGTCATGGGCCCGAAGCAGCCATTTGGAGAAGCGCCGCTCCAGGGTGTGGATGGCGTTGCAGGCGGAGGATTGCTCCAGTTCCCTTTGCAAGGCCGCGTCATAGGTGGCCATGACGACCCGCAGGCTGTGACTTCTCGCGGCCATCTCACGCATTCGCCGCGCCTCGACCCTGCGAGACTTTCCGGCCATCTGGGCGACATAGCGAACCGTCGTCTTGGCGGGGATTTGCCAGGCCGTGGAGCCGATGAAGCCTTCCCGGCCGACCATATAGGCCTCGACGCTGCGCCCGTCTTGCATCAGGGCGACAGCAGACACGATGCCTTCGTCGACGAAATAGATAGTCTCGACGACATCTGACGGCTCCATGAAAACATGGCCCAATCGAAAGTCGAAATCAGCAGCAACGGCGATGATTTGGTCACGATCGTCGACGGTAAGGCCATCGATCAGGATATTACCACGCGAACTCATAGCCATGTCGGCTGATAGGCTTATTGCCCCATAGCCGTCTGTCGAAAATTGACACAGGCGGGAGCGTATTGCGCGGTCTAGTCTCTTTTCGTCTTGGCCGATAGTCAAAAAGACAAATAAAACTATGCGGCGTAGTACGCAAACAACTCGGCAATATTCTCCAGCATCGCCAAATCGTACTGCCGGAAGTAGTTCATCCGTCTGACCGTCGCTCTTGAATTAAGCTTGGCCGCACCGCCGCAAAGCTGGCCGGTCGAACCTGCATCAAGACGTCAGCGCGCTGTTACTCGGCGTCTTGCAGCTCCCGGTAGACCCGATCCGGCCACCGCTTGTGGACCCAGAACCAGTCCACCGGATGCTCTCGCACCCGCTCCTCGACGAAGCGCGTGATCGCCTGCACCCCCCGCAGGATGTCGCCCGTCCGGTCGCCGGTCCTGGCCAGTTCGATCGGCGCATGCGCCGTGACCCGGAACCGCACGCCCGGCAGCCGCACCACCGACATCGGCTGCAGCACCGTGCCGAACCGTAGCGCCAGCCGACTCGGCCCTGGCGCCGCGTTCACCGGCTGGCCGAAGAAGGTCACTTCCGGCCCTTCCGAAAATTTCTGGTCGTTCATCAGGGCGACGCTCTCGCCGCGCGCCATCCCGGCCAGCAGCTCACGCGCCCCGTCCCCGCCCTTGGGGGCGAACAGCTTCACCCCGTACCGCGCCCGCGCCGCGATGATCTGGGCGTCGACATAGGGATTGTTGGCCGCCCGATAGGTCACCTGCACCGGCACGCCCGAGGCCACCAGAACCGCGGCCATCGTCTCGATATTCGCCATGTGCCCGGACACGAAGACCACCGGCTTGCCCGAGGCCCGGATGGCCTCGAGCCGTTCGGCCCCGACGATGTCGATCCGCCCCGACGCCGGGGTCAACCGGTCCATCACCGCCGTCTCGGCAAAGGTTCGCCCCGTCTGTTCCCACTGTTCCAGGGCCAGCCGTCGCCGCTCCTCCTCGCCCATCTCGGGGAAGGCGATCCGCAGGTTCCGCAACACCGTCTTCTGCGTCCCCGTGACGGGGCCGAGCGTCCGCAGCACCCAGCCGCCGAAGTTCGACGCCGCTTCCAGGCCGATCAGCCGCATCAGGCCGATGAAGCCCGCAAACAGCACCGCCTCCAGCCGCCAGATCAGATCCTGACGAAGACCCGGGCCCCCGGCGCCCCGGCCCTTGCCGGCCTCACCAGGCAATCGTCAGCCCGCCGTCCACCACCAGGGTCTGGCCGTTCACATAGGAGCCCGCCTTCGAGCACAGATAGACGGCGGTGCCCGCGATCTCGTCCGGCTGGCCGATGCGCTTCATCGGGTTCGGTTCGACCGTCACCTTCAGGACCTCCTCATTTTCCCACAGATAGCGGGCGAAGTCGGTCTGGATCAGGCCCGGCGCGATACAGTTGACCCGCACGTTCGACGGTCCCCACTCGACGGCCAGGTTCCGCGCCAGCTGCATGTCCGCCGCCTTGGACACATTGTAGGCGCCGATCAACGCATTGCCGCGCAGGCCGCCGATGGACGAGATGATCACGATCGCCCCGTCCTTCCGCTCCAGCATCTGCGGCGCGACCATCTGGGTCAGCCAGTGGTTGGCCAGCACATTGTTGTGGAAGATCTTCTCGAACTGCTCGTCGGCGATCCCCGCCATCGGCCCGGCATAGGGGTTGGACGCCGCGTTGCAGACCAGGATGTCGATCTTGCCCCAGGCGGCGTTGGTCTCGTCGACCAGCCGCTGCAGGTCTTCCTTGGAGGCGATATTGGCCGGGATCGCCATCGCACGGCCCTCCCCGTATCTGCCGTTGATCTCCTGAGCGACCTCTTCGCAGGGGCCGGCCTTGCGCGACGAGATGACCACCCTGGCCCCATGCTCGGCCATCCGCTCGGCGATGGCCCTGCCGATGCCCTTGGACGAGCCCGTGATGACGGCGACCTTGCCGGTCAGATCGAACAGTTCCATGCGTATCCCCTGTTTCGGCGTGGTTTCTTTGGCCCACACCCTAGCTGTTTCGTCCTGATACCCCGATACTCGGGCGATTCCATCCGGGAAGTCGGACTTCACCGTTCCCATGCGCGCACTGACCAACGGCTTCCTGTTCTTCGGCTACGTCTTTCTGGCGATGACGGTCGGCGCCTTCCTGTGGCGCGCCGGCCTCGGCATCGGCCCGGGCGTGGCCGCGACGCTCGGCGTGCTGGGCGTCCTGACGGCGGCCCACGCCCTCTTCACCGGCATCGGCGAACGCAAGGCCCTGCGCACCGAGATCGGCCAGGTCCGCGAGGCCCACCGTTTGCTCGCCGACGCGCTGGAGCAGACCCAGACCGCGCTCGGCGACCTGGCCACCGCCATTGAGGCCGGCGCCCTGTCGCGCACCGATGAACTGACCGGCGAAGTCCGCATGCTGGAAGACCTGATCCAGCAGATGAGCGTCTCCATCGACCAGCGCCTGTCGGTCACCCCCATGGTCGCTCCCGACAGTGTCGAGGCCCGCCGTCACCACCAGTCGAACCTGCTGCTCAAGACCGTCCACGACGCCCTCTCGGAGAACCGCGTCGACCTCTATCTCCAGCCCGTCGTCACCCTGCCCCAGCGCCGCACGGTCTTCTACGAGAGCTTCACCCGCCTGCGCGATTCGACGGACCGGGTCATGATGCCGGCCGAGTACCTGTCCATCGCCGAGGGCGAGGGTCTGGTCCCCGCCATCGACAACCTGCTGCTGTTCCGCTGCGCCCAGATCGTGCGCCGCCTGGCCCGTCAGGACCGCAAGGTCGGCGTCTTCTGCAACGTGGCCCTGTCCTCCCTGGGCGACGAGACCTTCTTCCCGCAGTTCCTGGAGTTCCTCAGCGAGAACCGCGACCTGAACCAGGCCCTGATCTTCGAACTGGGTCAGGCGACCTTCGACGCCCGCGGCGCGGTCGAGGCCCGCAACATGGCCAAGCTGGCCGACCTCGGCTTCCGCTTCTCGATCGACAAGGTCCAGACCCTGGACCTCGACTTCAACGACCTGCAGCGCTCCGACGTCCGCTTCGTCAAGGTGGCCGCCGACCTGCTGATCGAACAGCTTCTGGACCTCGACGGCGGCTCGCCGATCCCGTCGCTGCGCGACATCCAGGCCGCCGACTTCGCCCAGCTGACCCGCCGCTACGGCATCGAGGTCATTGCCGAGAAGTGCGAGTCGGAACGCCAGATCGTCGACATCCTCGAGCTCGACATCTCCATGGGCCAGGGCCACCTGTTCGGCGAGCCGCGCGCCATCAAGGAAGCCGTCCTCGCCGAGACCGACCCGCCCGCCGACTTCGTGCGGTCGACGCTGATCAGCGCAGAGAAGCGTCGGCGGTACGCCTGACCCTGGTCCGGTGAGGGGACGTTTCGTCACACCTCGGGAGCCATGGCAAGCGCCGCCACGAACGTGCAGTGTGCGAGCCGAAACGGGGGTCGAACGCCGATCTCCCGACGCCCGGATGCACCATGACCGCGATCAGAAATCTGGCCCTCATTCCTGCCGTGCTGGCGATGCTCGGCGCATGCTCTGCGCCCGAGCCCACCCCCCCCGTTGAAGAGGCGACCGTCGCCGCCCCCAGCACCGTTCGTGTGCGGGGAACGGTCCAGTCCCTGGCGGGCGATACGATGACGGTTCAAACCTGGGACGGCCGGACGGTCTCCGTACCCGTCGGGGCGGACACCCGATTTGTCTGGGTCGTCTCGTCCAGCCTCTCGACCCTCAAGGACGGCGATTTCGTCGGCACCGCAACAACGGGTCCGAAGACGGCCCTGCGCGCGGTCGAACTGGTGATCTTCCCCGAATCGATGCGCGGAGCCGGCGAGGGCCACTATGCCTGGGACACGCCGGGCGTTGTCGCGGCAAAGGGTGGCGCCCCGGCCGCGTCGAGCGCCATGACCAACGGCACGGTCGCAAGCCAGAGCGCCATGACCAATGGCGCCGTCGAAAGCCAGAGCATGATGACCAACGGGACGGTCGCCGGCAGCGAGTCCTCGTCCGGCGGCCGCACGCTGACCATCGCCTATGAGGGCGGCACGGCCGACGTCACCATTCCCGAGGGGACGCCGATCGTGCGGTTCGAACCCACCGAAAGGCCGTCACTGGCGGTTGGACAGAAGGTCTATGCCGTCATACCGGCGGGTGCGACCACCGCCGGGTTCCTGGCGATGGGCAAGGACGGCGTCGTTCCGCCGATGTAGCCCGCCATCGGCGCTGGTCAGGTCGGCGACGACCGTGGTCCGGGCTGGCTACGTCGTCTCCATCACCAGACAGGTGGAGGTCGCGGTCGCATAGAGTTTGCCGTCCACGCCCTTCAGATCCGCCTCGGCGAAGCCTGCGCGCCGTCCGATCTGCACGATCCGCCCCTCGGCCTTCACCGGCACGCCCTCGGTCAGGGCGCGGTGGAAGACCGTCTTGATCTCCAGCGTCGTGTAGACCTGTCCCGGCCTCAGCATCGAATGCACCGCGCAGGCGCAGGCCGAGTCCAGCAGGGTCGCCATCCAGCCGCCGTGCACCGTACCGATGGGATTATAGACCGCCCGCGTCGGCGTCCCCTCGAACACCACCCGGCCTTCCTCGACCTCGGTGAGCCGGTAGTCGAGGGTCTTCGCGATCGGCGCGGCGTTCTCGTCGGCCTGGAACCCGAGCCGCAGTTGTTCGACCCCGGACAGGTGGCTCAGTGAGCGAAGATCAGTCATGCGAAGGGTCCCGGGGAGAAGTCCGTCTGCAATAAGGACTGTCCAGGGGATGACGCAAGCCAATCCTCCCCCGTCGGGGGAGGTGGCGCGGCGCATCTTCGCGCCGTGACGGAGGGGGTCGGCCACACATGCCGCCGTCTGGATCAGCCCCCTCCACCGCGAAGACGCGGTCCCCCTCCCCCGATGGGGGAGGAATAGGTCCTACAGACCCGGCAGCTTGAACCCGCCCGAGCCGCGCGGCGCGATCACGATCGAGTTCTGCGTGCCCGTCAGCGCCTGCAGGCGTGCGTTCTCGCTGGCGGCGTCGATGGTCACCGCCCCCTGGGCTGTCTGGGTCTGGGTCGGGGCCTGGGAGGCCGAGTCGTCGCGGCGCCAGAACAGGATGCGGTTGGCGAAGCTCTCTTCCTTGTGCGCCAGGTCGCCGAACTCGTCGTCGATCACATAGCGGGCCAGCGGGTCGGCGCGGTCGGCGCCGGCGGCGACCACCAGGGCCTGTTCGCCCGGGGTGCGCGTGATCGCCTGACGCTGGCCCAGCAGGATCTGGCGGGCGGCGCTTTCGGGGGCCAGTTCCTGCGGGCGCGGCTGGCCCGGAGCCGGCGGACGCAGGCCGTATTCCGGCGGCACGGTCAGCGGAGCCGACGAGACGGTCAGGAACTCGTCCGGCACGACCTTGGTCAGACCGATGGACTGGCGCAGGCCGCCACAGGCGGTCAGGGCGACGGCCGAAACGGCGATGGCGGAGACGGTCAGGATACGGGCAGTTCGCATGGGTCGGTTCGGCTCCGGCGCAAAACCTGCGCTCTGGACAGCAGGAAAGAGCGGGTGATTACGCCTTTTCGTGGGCCACGCCAACGGCCTGCTTCCGCTCCGACATCACACTGTCGATAATCAGCAGCAGAACGCCGATGGTGATGGCGCTGTCGGCGATGTTGAAAACCCACGGAAACACGCCGGTCCCCGAGAAATCGATGAAGTCCACGACATAGCCGTACTGGATCCGGTCGATGGCATTGCCGATCGCCCCGCCAATCACCAGGCCGATGGCTGCGACCAGGGTGCGCCGCTCCGCCTTGAGCGCCCACCACGCCAGCGCGCCCGCCACGACGATCGAGAAGACGCTCAACGCCCAGCGCGCTTCACCGCCTCCGAACATGCCGAAGCTGACGCCCGTGTTCTCGACATAGGAAAAGTTCAGGATCGGTGGCCAGACCAGAACCCGCCCGACCTCGCGCAGGCTCAGGCCATCCAGCATCCAGTACTTGGTCAACTGGTCCAGCACGATGACGACGAGGGCGAAGCCATAGGCGGCCCAGGCGATGCGAGGGATTTTCATGCGCGTCCGGTTAGCAGGACATGGTCGCGCCGCCAAACCCTCGCTTCACCCTTTCGACCCGACGGGTTAGTCACGAGCCATGACCCAGCCCCACGCCCTCCCCAGCCTCAGCGCCGTCGCCGCCGACTACGACATCCTGCTGTGCGACGTCTGGGGCGTGATCCACAACGGCCGCGAAAGCTGGCCCGAGGCCTGCGAGGCCCTGACGAAGTTCAATGAACAGGGCGGCCACGTCGTGCTGATCTCCAACTCGCCGCGCCCGGCCTCCGACGTCATCGCCCAGCTCGACAGCCTCGGCGTGCCCCGCGACAGCTGGAGGGCCTTCGTCACCTCGGGCGACGCCACCCGGATGGAGCTGGCCCGCCGCGCGCCCGGCCCGGCCCTGATCATCGGTCCGGCCCGCGACGACATTCTCTATGAAGGCCTGGACCTGCAGCGCGCGACCAGCGTCGCCGACGCCGCCTTCCTGTCGGTCACCGGCATGATCGACGACGAGACCGAGACGCCCCAGCACTATGTCGAACAGCTGTCCGAGGCCGCCGCCCGCGATCTGGAGCTGATCTGCGCCAACCCCGATCGAATCGTCCAGCGCGGCGACAGGATCATCTACTGCGGCGGCGCCCTGGCTGATGTGTACGAATCGCTCGGCGGCCGGGTCACCATGGCCGGCAAGCCCTACGGCCCGATCTACGCCCTGTCCCTCGCCGAGGCGGAAACCCTCATGGGTCGCCCGGTCGACCGCTCCCGCGTCCTCTGCATCGGCGACGGCGTCATCACCGACGTTCTCGGCGCCAACCAGCAGGCGCTCGACTGCCTGTTCATCGCCCAGGGCATCCACGGGGACGCTGCGCGCGGCGACGACGGCCGGATCGATCCGGTCCGGGCTCAGGCCTTGCTGACCGCCGAAACCGCCTACGCGCGCTACGCCGCCCTGGACCTGAAGTGGTGAGACGTTGATGCGAAACCCGCGTGTCTGCGTTATGCTGGTCTCATGGAAAGTCGCGAAGCGATCGCCATTCTGAAAGGGCATCGCGCCGAGCTGCAAAGGCGCGGGGTCGCGCACGCCGCCGTGTTCGGATCGACCGCCCGTAAACAGAACCGTCCCGACAGCGATCTGGATCTGCTCGTGGATATCGACCCGGCGGCCGAACTCGGCGTCTACCAGTACGTCGCCCTGACCCGGTTTATCAGCGGGCTCTTCCCCGTGGTGGTTGATGTCGCCAATCGCGCGACGCTCCAGCCCCACGTTCGGCCGTCTGCGGAGCGCGACGCGATCTATGCCTTCTGACCGCGGCGGAAGGGCGTTGGCGGCGATCGCGCTGCATGCTCTGGAAGCTCAGGGGTTCCTGATTGGCCTCGACCGGGACGCCTTTCGCGACGATCGGAAAACCTTCCACGCTGTAACCCGCTGCCTCGAAGTCATCAGTGAGGCGACACGCCGCCTGCCCGACGATCTCAAAGCGCGTCATCCGGACCTGCCGTGGCGCGACATCGCCGATGCCGGCAACTTCTATCGGCACGAGTACGACAGTGTCGCCGCTGACTTCGTTTATCAGACGACGACGCGTGACCTGACTGCCATCCTCATGATGGCGCGATCCGAGTTGGCGCGGCTCGACTGACGACCGGCCGCTATCGCCAAATCGGCGAAGCGCGTCTAACACCGCCACATGATTACCGGACCTCACCCCTCGGGCGGCTACATTCTCGAAGAACTCGAGCCCGGCATGGTGGCGGTCAAGGACGTGACCATCACGGAGGACCGCATCCAGCAGTTCGCCGAGGCCTCGGACGATTTCAACCCGGTGCACATGGACGAGGCCTTCGCTTCGAAGACGGCCTACCGCGGGCGGATCGCCCACGGCCTGCTCTCGGCCTCGTTCGGTTCGGCCGTCGTCGGCACCATCCTGCCCGGGGCCGGCGCCATCTACCTCAGCCAGTCTCTCGCCTTCCACAAGCCGGTCCGCATCGGCGACGTGGTGACCGCGAAGATCACCGTGGCCTCCGTCGATTCCGAATCGGCCCGCGTCATCCTGCGCACCGAAGGCTATGTCGGCGACGAGATGATCATGGAGGGCGAGGCCACCGTGCGCGTTCCCCGCCGCCGCCGTCCCGCCAAGGCCTGATCGAGGCCAGGCCGTGCCCATCGACATCATCCGCGACTGGCGCGACCTGCCCGCCTCACAGCGAGGCGCCGCCGCCGCGCTCGGCGCCTTCGATGGCGTCCACAAGGGCCATCAGGCCGTTATCGCCTCGGCCCGCATCGCGGCCGACCGCCTCGGCGCCCCCCTGGCCGTCGTCAGCTTCGACCCGCATCCGCGGCGCTGGTTTCAGCCCGACGCCGCCCCATTCCGCCTGATGACGCCCGGCCAGATGGCCCGTGCGCTGGAGCCTCTGGGGGTAACTCGCCTCTACCTCCTGCCCTTCGACGCCGGCATGGCCGCCATGACGGACGAGGCCTTCGCCGTCGACGTGCTTGCCGGCCGGCCTCAAGCAGCGCAAGGCGCGGTAGGCCACAAGGATGGCCTGGGCCTGGCCCACGCCTCGGTCGGCTTCGACTTCACCTACGGCAAGGGCCGCACCGGTTCTCCCGACTCGCTGGCCCGCATCGGCCGCCAGTTGGGCTTCTCGGTCGCGGTCACCGAACGGATCGACGACACCGACGGCCTGAAACTGTCGTCCAGCGCCGTGCGCGAGGCCCTGAACGCCGGCGACATGGCCCGCGCCGCCGCCATCCTGAGCCGCCCCTTCGCCATCGAGGGCGAGGTCGTCCACGGCGACAAGCGCGGCCGCACCATCGGCGTCCCCACCGCCAACGTCCGTCTCGGCGACTATATGCGTCCGGCCTACGGTATCTACGCCACCCGGACCCGCCTGCCCGACGGCCGCGTCATCGACGGCGTCTCCAGCCTGGGCGTCCGCCCGATGTTCGCGATCGCCGAGCCCCTGCTGGAAGTCTGGCTGTTCGACTTCGCCGAAGACCTCTACGGCCAGACCATCGAGACCGAACTCGTCGCCCTGCTGCGCGGCGAGATGAATTTCGACGGCCTCGACGCCCTGAAGACCCAGATCGACGCGGATGCTGCGGCGGCGCGGGCGGTGCTCGCCCCCAAGGCCTAGCGCGGGGCGTAGATCTCGCCGGTCCACACCTGTTGCACGCCGGTCAGTTCGTCTGCCGACACCGGATCACCGTAAACCGCAACAATTGGCCATCCGCGTGATTCCCGTTCCGTGGTCGCCATCAAGGCGTAGCCTTCGGCCTGAAGTATCGGATCGACGCGAGACGGATCGCCATCGAAAAGGGTCAGGACTGATCCCCGGCCGGAGACATAGAGGGTGGTCAGCCTCTCCTGCCGCCCGTCGCCGTTGAGATCAATCCGACCGGAGCATTCCCTGTCGTCCGTTGTCGGTCTGGTTCCGGTCCCAGGCTTGAGGATGCAACCACTCGGGTCGAGCCGAACCCAGCCCGGCTGTTGCGCGGATACAGCCACATCACTGAGCAATTCGAGGCGCGAATGTGAGGCCCCGGTCGTTGCGCAGGCCCCCAATGCGGCCGCGAAGATCAGGACGCTGCCCGGCGCCCTGCCCATCCTCACCCCGCCGCCTCGGCCACCGCCATCAGCGTGTCGTGCAGCGAGTCCGTGCCGTCGATGATGTCGTCGACCTTCCAGTTCGGCCCTTCGCGCACCAGTTTGAGCTTCAGGGTCTTCGGCTCTCCCATATTGGTGAAGGCGACATTGGCCTCGGCGGTGTTGGCGTCCGCCTGGGCCACCGCCGTGGCTGTCACGACGAAATCGCCCTGGTCCTGGCAGACGCAGAAGGGATCGTAGTTCAGGGTCGGAACCTCGCCGTTCGCAGCCCGGAAATCGGCGCCGATCAGGGCGTTCATCGTGCGCGAGAACATCGGGTCCTGTCCCGGCGCCGGCTGTTCGCCCTGCGGCCCGCCGTTGACGTACTGGGCGTAGATCGCCCGCACGAAGGCCTCGGGCCCCTCGCCCGCCGCCGCATAGACCTGGTCGCGCGACACCGGTCCAGTCGCAGCCGTCGCACCGGCCGTTGCGGAGGCCGACGCCGTCTCCGGCGCCCTGGCCTCCTTGTCCTGGGAACAGGCCGCCAACGCCACGGCGGCGGCCGAAAGCATCATCACACTGCGCATCGTCAGTCTCCGTCTCATGCCGCCGGTTGCGTCCTGGCCGCGGCGATCCAGGCGTTCAGTTGCTGAACCAGCGGCTCACGCTCGAACTCGTCGCCCATGTCCTGATAGGTGATGTCGTCGATCCGCCACCGGCCGTCCTCCAGCACCAGCTTGTAGGTCTTGTGATGCACGGCGTTGCCCGGCTCGGCGAAACCCTGGACCGAGACCACATCGGCGGTGGTCGGGCCGGTCGAGGTCGCCGTGGCCGACTGCAGCACCGGCGTCCCGTCCTGGCAGTCGCAGATCGGCTGGGCGTCGAAGAAGCCCTGATCGCCTTCCTGCGTCAGTCGAACCGTTTCCGCCAGCAGCGCCCGCGTCCGCGCCGACCACATCGGGCTGTCTTCCACCATCTCCGCACTGTTATCGGAGACTTCGTACAGGCTGCGGATAAACACCTCCGGCGTCGTGGCGGCCTGAGTCGTCGCGACCACCGCGGGCGCGGCCTCCGCCGTCTCCGTCGGCGGGTTGCAGGCGGCCAGCGCCAGGCTGGCGGCGGTCAGAATCAGGATCGTGCGCATGGTGTCTCTCGTCCCTTTCGGCGCGTCTGCGCCGCTTGAAAGCGACGTTACCGCAAGCCCGCGCTTTTCCCAGCCCCCGCGCCCTGATAGGAACCGACGATGGACGCGCGCCGGATCATTCCGATCGAGATTAGCCGCCCGGCGTAGCGCCGACGGGGCTTCACCGCCTCCGCGCCCGCCGGGATCGCCAGCCGACCTCACCCCGACGCCCACACGCTTGCCCGAGACTGATCCCATGGCCGACGACGCCCAGACCCCCGATTCTCCGACCGCCCGCGACTATCGCGAGACCGTCTTCCTGCCCGAGACGCCCTTCCCCATGCGCGGCGGCCTGCCCCAGAAGGAACCGCTGATCCTGGAACAGTGGGGCGATCTGTATTCGACCCTGCGCGCGCAGCGTCAGTCCGAGAACGCGCCGCTCTACGTGCTCCACGACGGCCCGCCCTACGCCAACGGCGACATCCACATCGGCCACGCCCTGAACAAGACGCTGAAGGACTTTGTGGTCCGTTCGCGCTTCCTGCTCGGCTACGACGTCGACTTCGTGCCCGGCTGGGACTGCCACGGCCTGCCGATCGAGTGGAAGATCGAGGAACAGTACCGCGCCAAGGGCCGCCGCAAGGACGAGGTCTCAAAGGCCGAGTTCCGCGCCGCCTGTCGCACCTACGCCGCCGGCTGGATCGAGGTTCAGAAGGCCCAGTTCCTGCGCCTCGGCATCACCGGCGACTTCGAGAACCGCTACGCCACGATGGACTATTCGGCCGAGGCCGCCATCGTGACGGAATTCCACAAGTTCAAGAACTCCGGCCAGCTCTATCGCGGCTCCAAGCCTGTGATGTGGTCGCCGGTCGAGCGCACCGCCCTGGCCGACGCCGAGATCGAATACCACGACCACATCTCACCCACGATCTGGGTCAGGTTCCCGGTCATCGCCGCGACCGACGACCACCCCGACGACCTGCTGGCCTTCCGCCACCAGACGCCGTCGATCGTCATCTGGACCACCACCCCCTGGACCATCCCGGCCAACCGCGCGATCAGCTACGGCCCCGAGATCGCCTATGGCCTGTATGAGGTCCAGTCGATGGAGACGGGCCTGGAGTTCGAGCCCTGGGCCAAGCCGGGCGACCGTCTGATCCTGGCCGACAAGCTGGCCGAAGAGGTCTTCAAGGCGGCGAAGATCGCGACGTGGACGCGTCTGGACGACATCAACCCGTCGGGTCTGGTCTGCGCCCACCCGCTGGCGGAGCTGGACGACGGCTACCGCTTCAACGTGCCCCTGCTCGACGGCGACCACGTCACCGACGACGCGGGCACGGGCTTCGTCCACACGGCGCCCGGCCACGGCGCTGACGACTTCGAGGTCTGGAAGGCCCACGGTCATCACGAAGTGCCCGACACCGTCGATCCCGACGGCGCCTACTACCCGTCCGTCCCCCTGTTCGCGGGTCTCAAGGTGCTCGAGACCGAGGGCAAGAAGACCGGCAAGTTCGGCAGCGCCAACCCCGCCGTCATGGACCGGCTGATCGAGGCCGGAACCCTGCTCGCGCGCGGCCGACTGGAACACTCCTACCCCCACTCCTGGCGCTCCAAGGCCCCGGTCATCTTCCGCAACACGCCCCAGTGGTTCATCCGCATGGACCAGGCGCTGGACCACGCCGACGGGGCGACCCTGCGCGAGACGGCGCTCGCCTCCATCGACCAGACCGACTTCCACCCGGCCGCCGGCAAGAACCGCATCCGCTCGATGGTCGAGGGGCGCCCGGACTGGCTGGTCAGCCGCCAGCGCGCCTGGGGCACGCCGCTGGCCATGTTCGTCGACAAACACACGGGCAAGCCACTGCATGATCCCGAGGTCGACGCCCGCATCGTCGCCGCGATCGAGGAAGGCGGCGCCGACGCCTGGTACACCCGCCCCGACAGCGACTTCCTCGGCCTGCACGACCCGGCCAACTACGAGAAGATCGAGGACATCCTCGACGTTTGGTTCGATTCCGGCTGCACCCACGCCTTCACCCTGGAGACCCGCGACCCGGCCCACGGCTACACCGGCGACCGCCCCAGCCACTGGCCCGCGAACCTGTATCTCGAAGGCTCGGACCAGCATCGCGGCTGGTTCCAGTCCAACCTGCTCGAAGGCTCCGGCACCCGCGGCCGCGCCCCCTATGACGCCGTCCTCACCCACGGCTTCACCCAGGACGAGAACGGGGAGAAGATGTCCAAGTCCAGGGGCAACACCACCGACCCCGCCGTCATCATCAAGGAATCCGGCGCCGACATCCTGCGCCTGTGGGTCGCCCTGGTGGACTATGCCGAGGACCAGAGGATCGGGAAGCAGATCCTCCAGACCACGGTCGACGCCTATCGCAAGCTTCGGAACACCGTCCGCTACCTGCTGGGCGCCCTGGCCGATTTCGACGAGGCCGAACGCGTCGACTACGCCGACATGCCGCCGCTGGAACGGTTCGTCCTGCACCGGCTGTGGGAGCTCGACCTCCAGGTGCGCGGCGCCTACGAGACCTATCGTTTCCAGGATGTTGTCCGCCCGGTGCTGGAGTTCTGCGCCGGCGACCTCTCGGCCCTGTATTTCGACATCCGCAAGGACAGCCTCTACTGCGACCGCCCCGACGCCATCCGCCGTCGCGCGGCGCGCACGGTGATGCACGAGGTCTTCGTGCGCCTGACCGCCTGGCTCGCCCCGCTGACCCCCTTCACCATGGAAGAGGCCTGGACGACCCTCTATCCGGACGCGGGGACGAACTGCGCGCGGGTCATCCCGCAGACGCCGGACCAGTGGCGGAACCCGGAAGAGGCGGCGCGCTGGGCTTCGGTGCAGTCGGTGCTGGAGGTCGTCAATGACGCTCTCGAAGGCGCCCGTCGCGAGAAGACGATCGGCGGGGCGCTCGATGCCTGGCCGACAGTCACCGGGCCGGCCGGCGCCTTCGCGGCCTTTGCGGACCTGGACGCCGCCGAGGTGTTCCGCACCTCAGGCGCCGAACTGGCGGAAGGCGGCGACAGCATCACCGTCTCCATCGCGCTGGCCGACCACCCCAAATGCGCCCGCTCCTGGCGCCGCGTCCCCGACGTCGGCTCCGACCCGCAATACCCCGACCTCTCCGCCCGCGACGCCGATGCCGTGCGGTGGTGGGACAGCAAGCAGGGCTGACGGCGCCCCTCTCCCCTTGCGGGAGAGGGAGACCGCGCACGGCGGCGGAGCCGTCGTCCTCGCGCGGCCGGGTGAGGGGTCACACCGGCGGCTGAGATCTGCATCAACCAAGAGGACCGGCGAGGTCAGCATGACCCCTCATCCGACTTCGCTTCGCTCAGCCACCTTCTCCCGCAAGGGGAGAAGGAAAACGCCCCATACCCATCAACGGACGCCCGAATTCGCTCAACGATTTCAACGCCCGGCCCTAACGAGAGCCTTTATCACAGGCGCCCCTGAAAACGCGCGTACACTCTCCCCGATGGATCTTTGACAATCGAGTTGCGCTGACGAGCGCCCCATTTCACGTAATCCTGTCCGACGGACATTCGACCGGCGGGCAGGTCTTTGAAATCGTTGGAGCGACTAGTCGTTTCGTCCGAAATGTCCGAAAACTTTCGTCCGGACCCTGCGGACGAAGTCTCAGGCCGCCTCGGCCATCGCCATCGCGGCCTTGCGCTGTTCCGCCCACGGAATCAGCGTTGATTTCGGCCAGGCCACCAGCCACGAGCTCGGCGTGTATTCGCCGCTCTCGATCAGCGCCTTGCGCGTGGGCGACGAGGCAGAGGCCCGTTCCGAATGGATCGGCGCCGGACCCTGATGGATGATGAAGGCCCCGCCCTTGAGCGGATTCAGCCTCAGATAGGCCAGTCGCGGGCTGATGGTCTCAAGCGGCGGGTCGTAGAACCAGCTCGAGCCGATCATCCCGGCCAGCTCGGGCCGTGTCTTGCAAATGGCCGCGGCCGTGGCCCAGGCCCGGTCCCAGCCGGCCTCGTTGAAATCGGCCAGCTGGCGGCTTTCGGTATGGACCTCCAGCCAGGGCTTCTTCCAGCCCTGGGCCCGCACATAGGAGACCAGCTGCGACCAGCCATGGCCCTCGCGCCCGTTTCGCACCACCTGCCCCGGCCCCATGGGCGACGACAGGTCGATGGTCTGGGTCAGGGCCCCCGGCACGCTCAGGACCAGGGCCATGCGCACGTCCTTGGCCCAGTGGTCCGGGTCATAGGCTGCATTCGTATCGGCGGCCCCCGTCAGGAACTGGGCCATCTTGTCCATCCAGTAGGGATAGAGCTCCATGACCTCGCCCGGCAGCGCCGCCTGCTTCGCCCGCCCCGGCAGTTCGAGCGCCCAGGTGGCGACCAGGGCCCGGCGCATCGCATCCGTGGCGTCCTCGCCCAGGGCCTTGTCTGCGGCATGGGCCGGCAGGTCGAAATTCCAGTGCGAGGCCGAGGCGACCGCCGGGTCCACGGCCTCGACCGAGGCGATATCGACCCGCGTCCGCTCTTCGGCGGTCAGTCGGGCCCGGATGGCCTTGAAGGCCTCGATCAGGGTTTGGGTCAGCGTTTCCATGGCCTGATACTGGCACACGCCGGTTGGCGAAGACTTAAGGGCTGGCGAGGCGTCGCACCCCCGCGCTAAACCCCGCGCAACACCTATATGGAGCCAGTCATGTCCATCAACGCCCGCCTCGCCGAACTCGCGATCGCCCTGCCCCAGCCCGCTGCGGCCGTGGCCAACTACGTCCCGTTCGTGCGCACCGGCAACCTGGTCCACATCTCGGGCCAGCTGTCGAACGACGCCTCGGGCGGACTCAAGGGCACGGTCGGCGTGGACGTCACCCCGGAACAGGCCAACGCCGGCGCCCGCCTCTGCGGCATCAACCTTCTGGCCCAGCTGAACGCCGCGCTCGACGGCGACCTGGACCGCGTCGTCCGCGTCGTCAAATTGGGCGGCTTCGTCCAGGCCGGCCCCGGCTTCACCGCCATCCCGGCCGTCATCAACGGCTGCTCGGACCTGATGGTCGAGGTGTTCGGCGACGCCGGCCGTCACGCCCGCTCGGCCGTCGGCGTCTACCAGCTGCCCCTCGGCTTCGCCGTCGAGGTGGACGCGATTGTTGAGGTCCGGTGAAGCAGGAAGCTCCGTGCATCCCCGCGAAGGCGGGGACCCAGTTCTCTTGTGAGGCACGGTGTCCCGGATGGCCGGCGGCGCCAAACCACTCTCGCCGATCGCCCACAGCACTGGGTCCCCGCCTTCGCGGGGATGCACGGGATTGACCGGGAAGCCTGAGTTCACCCTCCAGGTCCATGACAGCCTCGCGGCCATCGGTCGCGAGGCGTGGGACGCCTGCGCCGCCCCGAGCGGCGATCCCTTCGTCTCGTTCGACTTTCTGAACGCCTGCGAGGCCTCCGGAAGCGCCGTCGCCAGTCAAGGCTGGGGGCCGCGTCACCTGACCCTGATGGGGCCCGACGACACCGTCCTCGGCTGTATGCCCCTCTATCTGAAAGGCCACAGCCAGGGCGAATACGTCTTCGATCACAGCTGGGCCGATGCCTACCAGCGCGCCGGCGGCCGCTACTATCCCAAGCTGCTCGGCGCCGTCCCCTTCACCCCTGCCACCGGTCCCCGCTTCCTGAACGCTCCGGGCACGGACGAGGCGACCGTCCGCGCCGCCCTGATCCAGGGCGCCCTGACCCTGACCGAGCGGCTGGGCGTGTCGTCCCTGCATGTGAACTTCCCGACCCAGCCCGAATGGTCGGCCATGGGCGAGGCCGGGATGCTGCGGCGCCAGGACATGCAGTTCATCTGGAGGAACGAGGGCTACCAGACCTTCGACGACTTCCTCGCCGCCCTGTCCTCCAACCGCCGCAAGACCATCCGCCGCGAGCGCCGCGACGCCCGGGCCGGCCTCGACATCCGCATCCTGACCGGCGCCGACCTCACGGAGGCCCACTGGGACGCCTTCTTCGAATTCTATCAGGACACGGGCGAGCGCAAATGGGGCCGCCCCTATCTGACCCGCGCCTTCTTCTCGATGATCGGGGAAACGATGGCCGACCGCATCGCCCTGGTCATGGCCTTCCGCGACGGCGCGCCCATCGCCGGCGCCCTGAACTTCATCGGCCGCGACGCCCTCTACGGCCGTCAGTGGGGGGCGCTGGAAGAGGTCCCCTTCCTGCATTTCGAGCTCTGCTACTATCAGGCGATCGAGTTCGCGATCGCCCACGGCCTCTCCCGCGTCGAGGCGGGCGCCCAGGGTGAGCACAAGATGGCGCGCGGCTACCTGCCCTCCCCCGTCTACTCGGCCCACTATATCGCCGACCCGGCCCTGCGCGGTCCCGTGGCCCAGTATCTCGTGCAGGAAAGCGCGGGGGTGGAGGCCGAGATCGCGGCGATGACGGCGGAATACTCGCCCTATCGGACCGCCTGATTGCCACGGGTCGCCTTGGCGCGTCATATCCCGAAACCTCGATTTCTCCCGGAGCGCCCATGTCCCGTCTGCTGATCCTGCTGGCCTCGGCCGCCCTCGCTGCGCCGCTCGCCGCCGCTCCGGCCTCGGCCCAGTCCATCGATCGCGTCGCCGTCAACGGCATCCTCGACCAGGGGCTGAACCATTCGCAGGTCATGCAGACCGCCGCCCATCTGACCGACAATATCGGCGGCCGCCTGACCAACTCGCCGGCCATGCGCGAGGCCGAGACCTGGACCCAGCAACAGTTCCGCGACTGGGGCCTGTCCAACGTCCGCACCGAGGGCTTCGAGTTCGGCCGCGGCTGGTCGATCGTCCGCTCCAGCGCCCGGATGACCGAGCCGCGCGTCATCGACCTGCGCGGCATTCCCATCGCCTGGACGCCCGGCACCGATGGAACGATCAGCGCCGGTGTCGTCGTCGCCCCGATGACCAGGGTCGCCGACTTTGAACGCTTCCGGGGTCAGCTGCGCGGCAAGATCGTCATGGTCACCCAGCCCAACACCGGTTCGGAGCCCGCCGAGGCGCCCTTCCGCCGCCTGACCGACGAACAGCTCCGCAGCGGCAACGTCTATGTCCAGCCCCAGTATTCCCCTGCCGCCATCGAACGTCAGCTGGACGCCCCGAACTTCGCCATCGCCCTGGACGACTTCCTCGCCGGGGAAGGCGCCCTCGCCCTGGTCCGCATGTCCGCCCGCGACGGCGGTCTGCTGCACGGGACCGGCTCGGGCTTCCGCGTCGGCCAGACCCCCAGGGTTCCCGGCATGGAACTGGCCGCCGAGGACTATCGCCGCCTCGCCCGCCTCGCCCGGACCGACACCCCGCCGACGCTGGAGCTGATGAGCGAGGTCGAGTTCCACGACGACGACGTCAACGCCTACAATGTCCTGGCCGATATTCCGGGCACGGACCGCTCCGGTGAATACGTCATGGCCGGCGCCCACCTCGACAGCTGGGTCGCCTCCGACGGCGCCAGCGACAACGCCGCCGGCAGCGCCGTGGTCATGGAGGCCGCCCGAATCCTGATGCAGCTGGGCGTCCGTCCGAAACGCACCATCCGCTTCGCCCTGTGGAACGGAGAGGAGCAGGGCCTGTGGGGCTCTCTGGCCTATGTCGATCAGCATCTGGCGACGCGCGCCCCCTCGACCGATCCAAGGCTGGCCGGTCAACCGAACAACCGCACCTGGCGCAACCGCTGGCCGATCCAGCCGCGCGAGGGCCACGGCGATCTGACCGCCTATTTCAACATCGACAACGGGTCGGGCCGGATCCGCGGCATCAATGCCGAGGGCAATGTCGCGGCCGCGCCCATCTTCCAGGAGTGGCTGGCCCCGTTCGCCAGCCTGGGCGCCTCGACCGTTTCCCTGCGCACCGCGGGCGGCACCGACCACGTCTACATGCAGAGCGTCGGCATCCCGGGCTACCAGTTTATCCAGGACCCGCTCGACTACGACAGCCGCATCCACCACACCTCGGTCGACAGCTACGATCACCTGAAGCCGGACGACCTGCGTCAGGCGGCGGTCATCCTGGCCAGCTTCCTGCTGAACGCCGCCAACCGCGACCAGCCCCTGCCCCGGATGCCCATCCCGACCCAGCCGTCGCCGAGCGATCCGTTCGAATACCTGCCGGCGGAGTGATCTTCATGGTGCGCAGGCACCGGCTTCCGCCCCAGCCCCGCTCGGCGGCAGCAGCGAACAGCCGCGCGATCTCGACCCAGGCCTCCAGCGTGCGGCCGCTCCGGGTCTCGAAATTCGCCTTCACCGTGGCGAACCATTTCGCCTGACGCTCGGTCAGCCGGGGTCCGCGCTTCATCCGCTCATCCCGCAATTGGAAACGGCCGGGACTTGCGCCCCGGCCGTCGCCGAAAGTCAGTTTCAGCCGCCGTCGTTGAGGTTCAGCGACTCGCCGTTGATGGCGCAGAAGTCGACGCCCATGACGATCAGGTCGGGGGTCTCGTCATCGAACACGACCTTGATGTCGTATTCGCAGTCTTCGAGGCCGTCATTGATGGTGACCTGGACGCTGTCGCCGCTGCCGACGACCTGGTCGCCCAGGATGTCTTCTTCCCAGTCGTTGGTCGACGGGATGGAGATGAACAGCTGGACGACGACTTCGCTGGTGCCGTTGTTCAGGGTGAAGTCCAGCGGGCCGGTCTGGGCCGAGGCGCTGGAGGCGACGCAGGCGAAGGCGAGCGCGGCGGCCGCCGACAGAAGCTTGATGGTCATGGTGGTCTCCCCAGGCCCGATGCGGACCCTGGCGCCTATGGCTACACCGGTTTTCGCAGCGGGCAAGCCACGCAATCTGACGACCTCGCGCCCATTCGGCGCTAGGATCACGAATCCCATGCCCATCCGCCGCCTCCCGCCCGAGACCGTCAACCGCATCGCCGCCGGCGAGGTGGTCGAACGGCCGTCCAGCGCCATCAAGGAGCTGGTCGAGAACGCCCTCGACGCCGGGGCGACCCGGATCGAGATCCAGGCCGACGGCGGGGGCCTGTCGCGCATCCTGATCGCCGACGACGGCCACGGCATGGCCCCGGACCAGCTGGCCCTCGCCGTCGAACGCCATGCGACCTCCAAGCTGGAGCCCGACGACGCCGGCGACGTCGACCTTCTCCGCATCTCGACCCTCGGCTTCCGCGGCGAGGCCCTGCCGTCGATCGGCTCGGTCGCACGCCTGACCATCACCAGCCGCGCGAAAGACGGCGACGCCCACCAGATCACGGTCGAGGGCGGCGACCAGCGCCCGGTCGCCCCCGCCGGCTTCCCCGGCCCGCACGGCGCCCGCGTCGAGGTCCGCGACCTGTTCTACGCCACCCCGGCCCGGCTCAAGTTCATGAAGTCCGAGCGCTCCGAGGCCATGGCCATCTCCGAGGAGATCAAGCGCCAGGCCATGGCGCACGAGGGCGTCGCCTTCACCCTCGACCTCGACGGCAAGACCACCCTGCGCCTGCCCGCAGAACATCCCGGCGACGAGGGCCGGCTGAAGCGGCTCGCCGCCCTGCTGGGCCGTGACTTCGAGGCCAATGCCCTGCTGATCGACCAGTCGCGCGAGGGCATACGGCTGTCGGGCTATGCCGGCCTGCCGACCTATTCGCGCGGCAACGGCGGGCACCAGTATCTGTTCGTCAACGGCCGCCCGGTGCGCGACCGGCTGCTGCAGGGCGCCTTGCGCGGCGCCTATGCCGACTTCCTGGCGCGGGACCGGCATCCGGCGGCGGTGCTGTTCCTCGAGATCGACCCGCTGTTCGTCGATGTGAATGTCCACCCGGCCAAGGCCGAGGTCCGGTTCCGCGATCCCGCCCTGGTGCGCGGTCTGATCGTCGGGGCGTTGAGGCACGCCCTCCACGCCGCCGGCCACCGCGCCTCGACGACCGTCGCCGACAATGTGCTGGCCGGGTTCACGGCGCACACGGGCCCGGCATGGAGTCCGTCGTCTCCAACCGCCCGGGGCTTCAGCGGCTGGACCGGCTGGGATCGGCCCGTGGCCGCCAATCAGGACATCCCGGGCCTGTCGGAGATGTCGGTCCGCGTCGAGGCCCCGCCCGCCGACGTCCAGCACTGGCCCGACCCGTCCGGCGCACCCAACCCCGCCGACCCGATCGACCAGCCGCTGGGGGCCGCCCGGGCCCAGGTCCATGGGACCTATATCGTCGCCCAGACCCGCGACGGCATCGTCGTGGTCGACCAGCACGCGGCCCACGAACGGCTCGTCTACGAGCGGATGAAGACCCAGATGGCCGAGGGCTCGGTCATCCGCCAGGCCCTGCTGACGCCCGAGGTTGTGGAGCTGGACCCCGCCGAGGCCGACCGCGTCATCGCCCGCGCCGACGAACTGGCCCAGCTCGGCCTGATCGTCGAACCCTTCGGCGGCGGGGCCGTGCTGGTGCGCGAGACGCCGGCCCTGCTCGGCGACACCGACGTCCAGGGCCTGATCCGCGACATCGCCGACGACCTGGCCGAACACGGCGCGGCCCTGGCTCTGTCGGAACGGCTCGGCGAGGTCTGCGGCACCATGGCCTGCCACGGTTCGGTGCGCGCCGGCCGCGTCCTGTCGGCGCCCGAGATGAACGCCCTGCTCCGCCAGATGGAGGCCACGCCGCACTCCGGTCAGTGCAACCACGGCCGCCCGACCTATGTGGAGCTGAAGCTCAACGACCTTGAGAAGTTGTTCGGGCGACGTTAGGCCTCAGCCGGCGGCACTGTGCAGACCTCGACGATCGTCTCGATCGGTTGCCGTTTCAGCTGCGCCAGCAACCGATCCCGGTCCGGCGAGCCGAGGATCACCCAGGCCAAGGCGGTCGACTGCAGAAGCACGACGACAGCAAGCGCCGTCAACAGAAAGTCCGCCAGACCCGACCGTCTTCCGCTCATTCGCCACCTCCGCTGATCTTCGTTCTGTCAATCATGCTCGGCATTGACAACGCGCCCGGCGGGTAACCGGCGTTTCAAGTCGGAGTGTGTCCGCCAAGCCGCTGCCGGTGTCCGCTGCGGTGCAACCACCGCCGCCCGACCCATGTCAGGCCGACGCTCAACGACTTTTAGAAGTTGTTCGGAAGACGTTGAAAACGCTTGTTCGGCCCTCGGCGGCCGGGGAATTGGACTCTAAAAAACACCGTCCAAAGAGTCCAAGGAGTCCAGTCAGGTCAGATGCGCCCGCAGACCTCCGCGGCGGTGATGGTCTGTCCTTTCCGGGCTGCCTCACGACACACCAGTATGAGGCCGTTTCGGAGGGTGGTTGATAAAAGGCCTCTCGTTAGAGCCGGGGCTTGATTTCAAAGGTGAATTCGGACGATCCGTTGATGGGTATGCGCAAGATCCGAGCATCCCCGCGAAGGCGGGGATGCTCGAAGC
Source organism: Brevundimonas subvibrioides (assembly GCF_002280785.1). Taxonomy (GTDB): domain Bacteria; phylum Pseudomonadota; class Alphaproteobacteria; order Caulobacterales; family Caulobacteraceae; genus Brevundimonas; species Brevundimonas subvibrioides_B. Next base: position 91,653 of record NZ_NCEQ01000002.1, on the reverse strand, counting down.
AGAACCCAGATGGCGTCATAGTGGTGCAGCGTCCGGACCGAGGTCCCGGACAGCTTCGCCAGCTGGCTGACGGTATGGATCGTGCGGCGCGCGGCGTTCCGCATGGACAGACCTATGGGGCCTCACGCGGCGTGAGGGTCAAGCGCTCCGTCTGAGAAACAGCACCCGCGCGGCGCCGTAGTCGCGCGCGTCCAGCCGGTCATAGCCGGGCGTGTCGATGTCCGGCTCGTCCGAGCCGCGCTCGAACACGACGATGGCACCGGGCTTGAGCCAGTCGCCGTCCAGCAGCCGCTGCAAAGCCTGTTCGCCCAGACCCTTGCCGTAGGGCGGATCGAGGAAGGCGATGTCGAAGGCCTCGCCGTCCGATCCCGGCCGCACGCCCATCTCGACGGCGCTGCGCCGATGCACGCGCGTCGCGCCCATGATGCCGTAGGCGTCGGCGTTCTCGCGGATGGCCCCGCGCGCCTCGTCGTCGATCTCGACGAAGACGCAGAAGGCCGCGCCCCGGCTCATCGCCTCGAAGCCCAGGGCCCCCGATCCGGCAAACAGGTCCATGACCCGCGCACCCTGTAGCGGCTCGGCCCACGCTGCATGTTCCAGGACGTTGAACACGGCCTGACGCGCGCGATCCGAGGTCGGGCGCGTGCCCTGTCCCTCCGGCGCCACGATGGCGCGACCTTTGAGCTTTCCGGCGACGATCCTCATGGCCTGCCTCTGGACCGAAACCGCGACGCAATGCAACGGTAAGTCATGTCCCCGTATGAAGCGCTCGTCCGTGCCGTTCCCCTCGCGCGCCGGTCGCCGATGATCACCGGCTTCGAACCGGAACGGCCCTGGCTCAAGCTGGGCGGCTTCATTGCCCTGGCGATGCTGCTGATGGTCGTCGTGATGATCGTCCTGGCCATCATCGTCCGCATCATCCCCGGGGCGACCGATCAACTAAGCCTGTCCGGCCCCTTGCCGGAGACGCCCCTGCGGTTGATCGACGAGAGCGTGAGCACCCTGCTGCTGGCGGCGATCCTGGGCAGTCTGGCCGTGGCCATTCTCGCCGCGGCGGCCATGATCTACCTGCGTCCGCTGGCGGACTTTCTGTGGCCCGGCCGCAGGTTCAATGCCGGGGATCTCGGCGTCGGCTTCCTGGCGATGGCCTGTGTCAGCGTGATCCTGTTCCCCTTCTATCTCATGATGGGCGGGGAATGGACGCCGCCGCTTCTCAGCCCGACCTATGCCGACTGGACGCGCCCGGTCTTCGTCGTGGCCAGCATCGTCGGCCTGCTCGGCGCGGCGGCGGCGGAGGAGGTCGTCTGTCGCGGCGTCCTGCTGCGTCTCACGACCCAGCTGTCGCGGCATCCCGTCGTCCTGTGCCTGATCAACGGCCTGCTGTTCTCGGCCCTGCATCTCGACCCCGATCCCGTAGCCTATGTCGCGCGGGCCCTGTCCGGCGCGATCTGGACCTGGGCCGCGATCCGGCTGGGCGGGCTGGAATTCGCCATCGGCGCCCACCTGGCCAACAACCTGATGATCTGCCTGTTCTGGCAGCCCCTCTCCGCGAGCGGAGTGGGGCGCGATTCGGACTGGATCGAGCTGGCGCCGGAGGTCTTCGTGGCCATCGTCATGCTGGCCGTCATAGAGCGGCTGGCCGACGGACCTCGCGACTGGCGCCTGGCGCGACTAGCCCCGCGAGGGGCCGCGTGATCCGCCGGGCTTGGCGCCTGTAGGACGAGGACCGCCCGGGCCAGAGCGAGGCCCGCTGGAACGCGGCGCGCCGGCGCCGTCGCGCGGCTTGAAGTCGCGCCTGGGCTTATCCCCGTCGCGAGCCCAGGTCGCCGACTTCGGACCGATGATCTTGTCCTCGCGCGGCTTGAACACCCGGGCGGGCCGTTCACCGCCCGCGGCGCCCTCTTCGCGAGGCTTCCACGGCGTCTTGGTCGAGGGACCGCGCGGATTGGGCGCGCCGGCCTTGGCCCAGCCGGCCTTCTTGGGCGGCCGGTTGGCGCGTTCGACGCCCTGGACATGGGCGGTCTCGGCGGCGCGCACGCGGCTGGGCTTGCGCGACGGGTCCGACATGGCCGAGCCCGAGACGCCCGCCACCTTGGGCGTGCTCGTGCGACGGCCCGGTACGGGCGCGGGCGTGGCGACGGTGTTGCCCTCGGGCAGGTTGTCGGGGCGGATGTGTTCGCCCAGCAACTCGCGGATCACGCGGGGGCCGATCTCCTCGACCGAACCGGTCGCCAGGGTCCCCAGCTGGAAGGGTCCGTAGGCCAGCCGGATCAGCCGGTTGACGGTGAGGCCGACCGATTCCAGCACCTTGCGGACTTCGCGGTTCTTGCCCTCGGCGATCTGGACGCTGATCCACAGGTTGGCGGCCTGCGAGCCGTCCTCCTTGGTCGTGGCCTTGTCTATGGTCGCCTCGACCGGGCCGTAGCGGACGCCATCGACGGTGACCCCGTCCTTCAGCCTGTCGAGCTCGGCCTGGGTGATGCGACCCCGCGCCCGCGCCCGGTACTGACGCACCAGAGCCGTCTCAGGCAGCTCCAGGGCGCGCGACAGCTCGCCGTCGTTCGTCAGCAGCAGCAGGCCTTCGGTGTTGATGTCCAGACGCCCGACCGAGATCACCCGCGGCAGGCCGCTGGGCAGGGCGTCGAACACCGTCGGCCGCCCTTGCGGATCGTTGTGCGAGGTCAGCAGGCCGACCGGCTTGTTGTAGCGCCAGACGCGCGTGGCCTGGGCCGCCGCGATCGGCTTGCCGTCCACGGTGATGACGTCGTCGCGCGTCACCAGGGTCGCCGGCGTGTCGAGGATGCGGCCGTTCACCGCCACCTTGCCCAGGCCGATCAGCCGCTCGACCTCGCGGCGCGAGGCGATGCCGGCGCGCGCCATGGCCTTGGCGATCCGCTCGCTGCGTTTCGGCTCGACCGGCGCGGCATCCTTGCCTGGCTTGCCGCCCGGCTTGGCGCCGGCGCGCGGGCCCTTCGGCTTCGGTTCCGGGCGTGCGCCCTTGTCCGGCGCATAGGCGCGTCCGCTGCCCGAGCTCCGTCCCCCTTCAGGGGCCTTGGTGCTGGACTGGAACAGGGCGGCGGAGGCCGAGCCGGGGCGCGCGGAGCCGCTTTTCGGGCGGTCGCCGGGCTTATGCGCCCTCGGGGCTTGACTGGGCCGGGGCTTCTTGTCGTTGTCGTCTGTATGGCGGGCCATGATGAGCGGTTCATGCGCATGGCATTGGACCTGGCGCAAGCGGCGGCGGACGCCGGAGAGGTGCCTGTGGGCGCCGTCGTGGTCGATGAAGCGACCGGATCCGTCGTTTCCGTCGGCGCCAACGGCCCCATCGGAGGCCTTGATCCCACCGCTCACGCAGAGATCGAGGCCATTCGCGCGGCGGCCCTGGCGACCGGAAACTATCGTCTCACGGGCCTGACTCTTTATGTGACGCTGGAGCCCTGCGCCATGTGCGCCGGGGCCATCAGCCATGCCCGAATCGGCCGCGTCGTCTGGGCGGCGGACGATCCGAAGGGCGGCGCCGTCATCCACGGTCCCCGCCTGTTCGAACAGCCGACCCTGCATTCGCGCCCGACGACCGAGGGCGGCCTGTTGGGGGAAGAAGCGGCGGCGCTGCTGCGCAGATTCTTCCGGGAACGGCGGTCCGTCCGGCCCGTTAGCCAAGCCTGACCGTAACGCCTAGAGAGACTGATGCGTCACCTGATCCTGATTGCGGCCGCGACTTCGGCCCTCTCCGCCTGCGGCCCCGGGCCCGCCAAGGCCCCGACTGACGGCGAGGCCGTGCGCCAGCGTGCGATCGACGCCCAGACCGCGCGTCGTCGCACGGGCGCCGAGATTCAGGATCGCGCGGTCAACCGCGTCATCCGCACCGTCTATCTGTGCGATAACGGTGAACGCCTGTCGGTCGATTTCGACAACCCCCGCGCCATGGCGACGGTCCGCAACTCGAACGGGGAGGCCGTTGATCTGTATCAGGAAAGAGCCGCCGACGGCATCTGGTACAAGGCCAGCGCCTATGAGCTGCGCGGCAAGGGCATCCTCGCCACCTGGTCCGCCGACGGCCGCCAGCCGACGGAGTGCCGGGCGATCGACTAGGCCGACGCCGTCAGCCGGGCATCGAGGCGGCTCCGGACATCCGGCCAGTCCCGGTCCAGAACGGCGTACAGCGCCGTATCCCTGACCCGGCCGGTCCAGGTGATCTTGTGATTGCCCAGCACGCCCTCGAACCGCGCGCCCAGCTTCGTGATCGCCGCACGGCTGCGGGCATTGATTGCGTCGGTCAGGATTTCGACCCGCACGATGCCCGAGGCGAACGCGTGCTCCAGCATCAGCCGCTTGCAGGCCGGATTGACCACGCCGCCTCGCGCGTCCGGCCGATAGAAGGTCGCCCCGATCTCGCAGCGCCGGTGCTCGGGCCGGATCTCATAGAGGCTGGAGGTGCCGACCACGACGCCGTCCGACAACCGCCGCACCGCGTAGGCCACCTTGGTCCCGGCCTGCATGTCCCGCAGCGCCGAGGTCCAGAACCGGTCGAAATGCTCGCCGTGCGCCGTCCCGACCATGACGGCCCAGCTGTCCGGATCGACGTTCAGCGCCGCCCGCACCTCCTCCTCCAGCCCGGCCGCATAGGGCTCCAGCCGCACGCAGGCGTCTTCCAGCGGAACGATCGGGATCACGCCGCGCCTTCACTCTTCAGGAAATCGAGGATCGGCGCGGTGTCGTCATAGCGCTGCCCAAAGGCGTCGCCGATCCGACGCGCGAGGATCAGGGTCACGCCCCCGGCCTCCGCCTTCTTGTCCCCCGCCATACGCGCCAGCAAGGCCTCGGCCGAAAATTGACCCGCCTGCGCCAGCCGGGTCGGCAGGCCGGCCGCCGCGATCACTGCCTCGACCCGTTCGGCGTCCGCCGCCGCGCACAGGCCCTGAGCAACCGAGAACCGGAACGCCATGCAGCAGCCGAGCGCCACGGCCTCGCCATGGGCCAGGGCCGCCTCCTCGAAGCCCAGCTCCGCCTCGATGGCGTGGCCGAAGGTGTGGCCGAGGTTCAGCAGGGCGCGACGGCCCGCCTCCTTCTCGTCCTCGCCGACGATGGCCGACTTGATCTCGACCGAACGGATCACCGCCCGCTCCAGCGCCGCCGGATCGCCCCGGGCCCCCGCTGCCCCGTCTCCCGCCAGCCAGTCGAAGAAGTCCGCATCGCAGATCAGCCCGTGCTTCAGCACCTCGGCCCAACCCGACCGCAGTTGCACATCCGGGAGGGTCGCCAGCACGTCGATATCGGCCAGCACCAGCCGCGGCTGGTGAAAGGCCCCGACCAGGTTCTTGCCCCGGGGCGTATCGATCGCCGTCTTGCCGCCGACGGAGGAGTCCACCTGGGCCAGCAGGGTCGTCGGAACCTGCACGAAATCGATGCCGCGCATGTAGAGGGCCGCCGCCAGACCGGCCAGGTCGCCGACGACCCCCCCGCCCAGGGCCACCACGACGTCCTTGCGATCCAGCCCCGCCGCCAGCAGCCGGTCCATCAGCCGTTCCAGTTCAGCGAAGGATTTGGACGCCTCGCCCGCCGGCACGGCCACGATCTCCGACCGCACGCCCGCCGCCGCCAGGGAGGCCTGCAGCGCCGGCCCGTGGAGCGGCGCCACGGTCTCGTCCGAGACGATCACCGTCCGCCCGCGCGCGATCGGTGCGATCCGCGCGCCCGCCTCGGCCAACAGGCCGCGCCCGACCACCACGTCATAGGCGGCGAACGATCCGCCGGAGACCGCAACCACCGTCATGCCGTCGCTCCGTTCGCCCAGTAGTGGTTCAGGGCCGCAACGATCGCGTCCACCGCCTGGGCATGGGAGCCAGCGCCGACGTCCACGGTCAGATCGGCCGTCGCCTCGTAGATGGGGTAGCGCACCTCGGCCATCGCCTTCAGCGCCACGAGCGGGTCCTTGCCGCGCAGCAGGGGCCGGGTGTCCCGCCGTTGCACCCGCTGGGCCACGATCTTCAGATCGGCTCTCAACCAGACTGAGGTCGCATGGGCCTTCATCAGCTCCCGCGTGTCGGGATTCAGCACCGCCCCGCCGCCGGTGGCCAGCACGATCGGCGGCCCTTCCAGCAGGCGGCGCATGACCCGCGCCTCTCCGGCCCGGAACTCGGCCTCACCCATCCGGGCGAAGATGTCGGACACGGTCATCCGCGCCGCCGCCTCGATGGCCTCGTCGCCATCGACAAAGGCCAGGCCCAGCCGGTTGGCGAGGCGGCGCCCGACCGACGATTTGCCCACGCCCATGAGCCCCACGAGCGCTATGGTGCGGGTCGGCGCGGGAATCGCGGCGGCCGAGGCGCGTGCGCTCACGGTCGGTCTCGGCGGGAGGAGTTACGGCAAGGCATGGTCGCTCCAGTCTCTACACCAAGCGCCGCCGCTCGCCAGCGCCCGTCTGACGGCGCCCGACAATGACCACGCCCCAGGTCGAAGCCTTCCTGGAGATGATGGCTGTGGAGCGGGACGCCTCGCCGAACACGCTGTCGGCCTACGCCCGCGATCTTGCGGATGCTGAGGCGGCCCTCGGTGCGCTCGGCCTGATGGCCGCGGACGAGACCGCGATCGAGGCCTGGTTCGCCGGCCTCTCGCTTCGGGGCCTGTCCGCCGCCACCGCCGCGCGTCGTCGCTCGGCCGTGCGCCAGTTCTACCGCTTCGCCATGGGCGAGGGCTGGCGCGCCGATGACCCCTCCCGGCGCCTCGACGCCCCGAAACAGGGCCGCCCCCTGCCCCGCACCCTGAGCCGCGAAGAGGTCGTGCGGCTGCTGACCGCATCCGCCGCCCGCGACGGCGCCTCGGGCGTGCGCATGATCGCCCTGGTCGAACTGGCCTATGCCTCGGGCCTGCGGGTGTCGGAACTGCTGGCCCTGCGGGTCGAGGCCGTGCGCCGCGATCCCGCCTACCTCATCGTGCGCGGCAAGGGCGGCAAGGAGCGGCTGGCGCCGTTGAACGCCTCGGCGCGCGAGGCCGTGAAGGCCTGGCTGATCGTTCGCGACGCCGCTCGCCCCGAAAAGACCCCCGACAGCCCGTGGCTGTTCCCGTCAGGCACGACCGCCAGCCATCTGACCCCCCGTCGCTTCGCCCAGATGCTGGATCAGGCGGCGCTGGACGCCGACATCGACCCCGCCCGCGTCAGCCCCCACGTCCTGCGCCACGCCTTCGCCACCCATCTGCTCGAGGGCGGCGCCGACCTGCGCGTCGTCCAGACCCTGCTCGGCCACGCCGACATCGCCACGACCCAGATCTATACGCACGTGGCGACCGACCGCCTGACCCAGGTGGTCAACCGGCACCATCCCTTGGCGCGAGACGAGTAGTTTCCCTCCGTCGTCCTCAGGCTTGTCCCGAAGATGACGGACTGTCGATGCCTTGATCCCGCCCAGCCCCTCCCCTAGCCTCTGACCTCCGCTTCAGACGAAGGCCCGCGCCGACCATGTGATCCCTTCCCGACCGCAACCGCCCTTCGAAGCCTTGCATCGGGAAAGCCATGTCCGCCTCCATCGTTCTGCAAGATCTCGCCTGGGCCCCGCCCGGCGGATCGCCTCTTTTCTCCGACCTCAACCTCGCCTTCGGGCCTGAGCGCACCGGCGACCCGCCTTGCGACCCTGTCCGGCGGCCAGCGCACCCGGGCCGGTCTGGCCGACCTGCTGTTCGCAGAGCCGGGCTGGCTGAGTCTCGACGAGCCGACCAACCATCTCGACATCGACTCGATCGAGGCGGTGGAGGCGGGGCTGCGGGCCTATGACGGAGCCCTTCTGGTGGTCAGCCACGACGAGGCCTTCCTCGGCGCCATCGGAATCACCCGCCGCATCAACCTCTGTTCTCCTGAACCCCCGCTTGCCCCCGTGCGTTGACCTCTCTAGGTTCCGGCGCCTTGCGACAGGGCCGTTTCGCCCGCCCCTTCCGGACGCCTCATGGCCACCCACTATCTCGAATTCGAAAAGCCGATCGCCGATCTGGAGGCCAAGATCGAGGAACTCGGTCTGCTTTCGGCCACCTCCGGCTCGTTTGAGACCGAGATCGACGGCCTGCGCCGCAAGGCCGAGCAGCTTCGCAAGAAGACCTATGCCGAGCTGGACCCGTGGAAGAAGACCCAGGTCGCCCGCCACCCCCAGCGTCCGCACTTCATCGACTATCTGGACGCCCTCTTCACCGACTATGTCGAGCTGCGGGGCGATCGCCAGTTCGGCGACGACCAGGCCATCCTGGGCGGTCTCGCCCGCTTCCGGGGGCAGGCTGTCGTCGTCATGGGCCATGAGAAAGGCCACGACACGGCGACCCGCCTGACCCACAATTTCGGCATGGCGCGGCCCGAGGGCTATCGCAAGGCCGTGCGGCTGATGGATATGGCCGACCGCTTCGGCCTGCCGGTCCTGACCTTCGTCGACACCGCCGGCGCCTATCCGGGCCTGGGCGCCGAGGAGCGCGGTCAGGCCGAGGCCATCGCCCGCTCGACGGAGCGCGGCCTGATCCTGGGAACACCGATGATCGCCACGGTCACGGGTGAAGGCGGATCGGGCGGCGCCATCGCCCTCGCCGCCGCCAACCGCGTGCTGATTCTGGAACACTCGATCTATTCGGTGATCTCGCCGGAGGGCGCCGCCGGCATTCTGTGGCGCGACGGCGCGCGGGCCAGGGACGCGGCCAACGCCATGAAGATCACCGGCCCCGACCTGCTGGCGATGAAGATCGTCGACCGGATCATCCCCGAACCGATCGGCGGCGCGCACGCAAACCGCGAGGCCGCCATGCAGTCCGTCGGTGACGCCGTCTGGGACGAACTGCAGCAGCTCATGCCCCTGAACCCGGCCGAGTTGCGCAAGCAGCGCTCGGACCGCTTCTACGCCATTGGCCGTCAAGCCTAGAGGCTGATCGGTTGAGACGGAAGCGCTTCGCGCTTCTGTCGAGAGCGTGAACCAGGCTCTCGCTGATATGTGATGCCGATCCTGCTCCAGGGACCGTCTTGCGGCGGCGCTTTGCCACCTTCCGTCATGGGAACCAGACTCCGGCGTTAACGCGTCGTAGAGAAGAAACCGCCATTTTTGGCCGCCCGTGACCAAGGCTACCCATGCACCCTTTGACTGCCCGGACCCAGCGTCGTCCATGAGCGCTGCCGACGAGCCGCTGCGCGAAAGCGCGGTCTTCAATCTGACCGGGGCTGTCACGATGGTCGTCGACGATTCGCCGTTCAGCATGGAGGTGACCATCCAGGCGCTCCAGGGCTTCGGCATCCGCACGAAACACACGCCACGCAGCACGGCCCAGGCGATGGAGTTGCTGAAACTCCACACCATCGATCTGCTGTTGATCGACTGCGAAATGGAGGGCTCCGACGGTCACGGACTCGTCCGCTGGCTCCGCCGCTCCGGCCTGGAGCCGAACGCCTTCGTCCCGGTGATCATGACCGCCAGCCATGTGCGGCGCTCCAAGGTGGCGGACGTGCGCGACTGCGGCGCCAATTTCCTCGTCACCAAGCCCTTCAGCCCCGCTGTGGTTCTGGAACGCATCATCTGGGTCGCGCGTGACAACCGGCCGTTCCTCGAGGCCGGGGACTTTTCCGGCCCGGACCGCCGCTTCGCCCCCGCGACGCCGCTTAACGACGGCGAACGGCGCGCCGATATGATCCGCCTGACCTCACACCTTGCCGACAGGGCCGCCGCCGCTTCCGCCGAGGCGCTCACATCATGACCGCCGTGATGTGGAAGCCGCGCACCTCGCGCCTGTCGACCATCATCGACCAGCCCGGCGGACTGAGCGTCGGCGTCGCCATGGCCCAGGCCCGCGCCAACCTCGACAACCTGAAGACCGAAAGCCAGGCCATCGTCGCCGAACGGATCGGCCGGCTCGCCGCCCTTCAGGCCCCACCCGCAGATCAGGACCCCGTTCTGCGGTTGAACGAGGCCTATGAGATCGGCAGCGCGATCATCGACGCGGCCGGCCCGTTCGATCGCGACGACCTGTGCAAGGCCGCCGCCGGCCTGTGCGACCTGATCGACGCGGCCCTCCCCGGCGCAGCTTTCGACTGGCGTATCGTCACCGTCCACGCCCAGGCGCTTCAGCTGATCCTCGGCCTGCCCGAGGATGCGGAGGAGACCCGTACCGAGATCCTGGCCAATCTGCACCAGATGGTGGCGCGCAAGATTCCGGCGGCGGATCAACCCGCCGACTGACGGTCCCCGTCGAGGCCGATCCGCGCGCCGCGCGTCTGCTTCTTCCACAGAGCCGCGTATTCGCCGCCAACCCGGGCCACCAACTCATGGTGCGCCCCGCGCTCGACGATCCGGCCCGCCTTCAGCACCAGGATCTGCTCCGCATCGGCGATGGTCGACAGCCGGTGAGCCACCACCAGGGTCGTCCGACCCGCCTTGGCCTTGCGCAGGGTCTTCTGGATCGCAGCCTCGGTGCGGCTGTCCAGCGCGCTGGTCGCCTCATCCAGGATCAGGATACAGGGATCGGCCAGCAGGGCCCGGGCGATGCCGACCCGCTGACGCTCGCCGCCGGACAGCTTCAGACCCCGCTCGCCGACACGCGTCTCCATCCCGTCCGGCAGGCTGCGGATAAACTCCGCCAGTTCCGCCGCCTCCGCCGCCGCCCAGATCGCCGTCTCGTCCGCCTCGGGGCGGGCGAAGGCGATGTTGACCGCCAGTGTGTCGTTGAACAGGGCCACGTCCTGCGGCACCAGGGCCACCGCGCGGCGCAGCGAGGCCTGGGTCACGTCGCGCACGTCTGCCCCGTCGATCACCACGCGTCCAACCTGTGGATCCAGCAGCCGCAGCGCCAGTTTGACGATCGTCGACTTGCCCGATCCCGAGGGACCGACCAGGGCCGTCGTCGTGCCCGGCTGGACGGTGAAGGACACATCCTCCAGCCCGTTTGCGCGCGCGTCGTGACGGAAGGACACATCCTCGAAGGCCAGCGCCCCGCCGCTCTGCCCCTCGGGCCGGACGAGATCCGCGGCGCCCGGCGCATCGGCGACCTGCGGCGTCTGGCGGGTGACCTTCAGCATCTCCTCCATGTCGATGAAGGACTGGCGGATTTCCCGATAGGCGAAGCCCAGGATGTTGAGGGGCGCATACAGGGAGATCAGGATCAGCACCGCCGCCGTCACGTCGCCCGGTCCCATCCGCCCGGCCGCCGCCTCGAACCCGGCCATGACAGCCATGACGCCAAGACCGATATTCATGATCAGGGCCTGCACCGCGTTCAGCAGCGCCAGCGAACTGTTGGCCTTCAGCGCGGCGTCGTTATAGGCTCCAAGGGCCCGGTCGTAGCCCAGCGCCGCCCGTGTCTCGGCCCCGAACGACTTCACGGTCTCATAGTTGATCAGGGCGTCGACGACCTGGCCCGCCGCCTCGGTGTCGGCCGTGTTCATCGTCCGCCGATGCTCGATCCGCCAGTTGGAGATCGAGAAGGTCAGGATCGAGTAGACGACCACCACGACCACCGCGACGGCCGCGAACCGCCAGTCGTATTTCCCGCCCAGCACCGCCGCCGCCAGGATCAGCTCCAGCCCGGTCGGCGCGAGGTTGAACGCGAGAATCCTCAGCAGGAAGTCGACCGAGCGCGACCCGCGGTCGACCGTCCGCGACAGGGAGCCAGACCGCTTTGTCTGGTGGAAATCGAGCGACAGGCTCAGGGCGTGGGCGAAGGTCTCGGTCGCCGCCGTCCGCTGCGCCGCCGCCCGCACGGGCGCGAAGACCACATCCGAGAGCTGCGGCGCGCTCGACGACAGGAACCGCACGATCGCCCAGCCGACCGCGAAGCCCGCGAAGCCCAGTCCGACCGAAACGCCCGCCGGCTGATCCGCCGCCAGATGGTTGACCGCCGCGCCGAGCACCAGCGGCGCCAGCACCCCCAGCCCCTTGCCCGCGATCGTCAGCAGGATGGACACGGTCAGACGCAGCTTCAGCTGCGGTGCGCCGGATCGGGCCACCAGCCGGATCAGATCCATCAGAGCGGGGATGGTTTTGGGATCGACGGGCGCCTCGGCCGCGGCGCCGGCGTTCTGCGCCTTCGCCTCTATGCCGCCCCCGCCCCGCTGTCCCGATCGTTCACCACGCGCCATGCGACCGATATGGACTGCGCCGGGGTCTCACGAAAGGCCCGCGATCGCCTCGATGATTTCATCCACCGCCGCCTCTTCCGTGGCCCATGAGCAGACGAACCGCACCGAGCCGTCGTCGAAGCGGTAGCAGGCCCAGCCCACCTCGTTGAGACGCGCGTGCGCCTTTATTGGCATGCGCACGAAGACCGCGTTGGCCTCGACCGGATGGGCCAGGACATACGGAGAGCGCGTCGCGATGCCCTCCGCCAGGCGCGCCGCCATTCGATTGGCGTGGGCGGCGCCGTCCTCCCAGGCGTTGGACTCCAGCATCCCCAGCAAGGGCGCGGCCAGGAAACGCGCCTTGGACGCGATCTGCCCCGCCTGCTTGAGCCGGTTGTCCACCCTGCGGGCCAGGGTCTTGTCGAACATCACGATGGCTTCGGTGCAGAGGCCGCCGGCCTTGGCTCCGCCGAACACCAGGACATCGACGCCGAGCCGCGCGATCTGGGTCAGGTCGAACCCCGCCGCCGCCGCGTTGGCGAGCCGCGCGCCGTCAAGATGAACGCCATACCCCCTGGCCTTTACCGGCTCGATCAGGTGGCGCAGTTCCTCCTCGGTATAGACCGTGCCGTATTCGGTCGACTGGGTCAGCGAAAGGGCGGCCGGCGGCTGGCGGTGTCCGACCTCCGGCTCGTCCAGCGCGGCTTCCAGCGCCTTCTGATCGATCTTGCCCGACAGGCCCGGCAGGCCGATCAGGCCCAGGCCCTGGCCGAAGAATCCCGGCGCGCCGGTTTCGTCCGTGCAGATGTGAGCCGCGTTGTGCGCCAGCACCGCCTCGTGCGGCCAGGCCAGCATGGACAGGGCGATGGCGTTGGCGGCCGTGCCCGAAAAGACGAACCGGATCTCGGCGTCCGCATCCAGCCTCGCCCGGATCTGCTCGGCCGCGCGCGCGGTGACATCATCCGCCCCATAGGCCCGGGCAAACCCGGTATTGGCGTCGATCAGCCCCTGCAGGGCGGCGGGGGCCATGCCGGCGGTGTTGTCCGATCCAAAGTCGTAGCGCATCGCGGATCAGGCCTCGTTCTGGTCGTCGTCGGGACGGGTGTCGAACCCCGCGCTGCGGGGATTCGTCCGGCCGCGCAAACCCTGCACGCCCTCCGTCGCCAGAGGCAACGGCGCCTCCTCGTCGCCATAGGGCACGGCGACCTGGTGCGGGAACGGGATCTCGATACCCGCCGCGTCCAGCGCCTCCTTCGCCGCCTGGAAGACATCGGCCCGGGCCTGCCAGTAGTCATCGGACGTGGTCCACGCCGTCAGGGTCATCTCCACCGAACTGTCCAGCAGGTCGGTCACCCCGGCCCAGGGCGCGGGATCGGGCAGAACCGCCTCAATGCCGCTCGCCGCTCCGACCAGCGCCGCCTTGGCGGTATTCAGATTATCGCCGTAACCGACCCCGAGTTTCAGCTCCATCCGCCGGTTCTTTTGCCCCGACAGATTCAGGATGATGTCGCCGAACACCTTCCCGTTCGGGGCCATGATCTTCACATTGTTGGCGTCCGACAGCTGGGTGAAGAACAGGTCCAGCCGCTGCACCTTGCCGACATTGCCGCCGATATTGACCAGATCGCCGACACGATAGGGCCTCAGCACCAGCAGCATGACCCCGGCCGCCACGTTCGACAGCGTCCCCTGCAGCGCCAGGCCGACGGCCAGGGAGGCCGCGCCCAGCACCGCGATGATCGAGGTCGTCTGCACGCCCAGCCGCTGCAGCACGGCGATGAAGCCGATCAGATAGACCAGCACCCGCACGACCTGCGCGGCGAAACTCAGCACCGTCGGGTCGTGGCGGAACCCCCGCACGCGACCCAGGGCCTTGCGCGTCGCAGACGAGGCCCAGCGCGCGGCGAACACCGTGGCGACCAGGATGATCAGGGCGATCGCCAGATTGACGGCGAAATCGCCCGCGATCTGGGTCAGCCTGGCCAGCATCACCGCATCGACGGCGACAGCCTGCTGTCCCGTGGCGAGGAGTGTGTCGAAGGTATCGAGCGTCGAAGACATGGGCGGGGTCTAACGCCTTGGCCCCGATTTGGAACCCCGCCTGTCAGGAACCCTGTTTCGCCACCCGTCCCCCGCCGCTCTCCAGCGAATCCAGCAGGTCCATCACGTCGTCCAGGGTATTGGCCTCCCGGGCCGGCTTGTCCCAGCGGATGCGGCTGACGCGGGGGAACCGCATCGCCACCCCTGACTTGTGCCGCGGCGACCGCTGCAGGCCCTCGAACGCGATCTCCAGCACCAGGCCGAAGTCCCGCTCGGCCCGGACCGACCGCACCGGTCCGAACCGCTCCACCGTATGGTCGCGCACGAACTTGTCGAGCTGTTTCAGCTCCTCGTCGGTGAACCCGAAATAGGCCTTGCCCACCGGGGTGAGCGCCCCCCCGGACGTCCAGACCCCGAAGGTGTAGTCGGAATAGAAGCTCGATCGCTTCCCGTGCCCGCGCTGGGCGTACATCATCACACAGTCGACCGTGTGGGGATCACGCTTCCACTTGAACCACGGCCCCTTGGGACGCCCGGCGATATAGGGACTGTCCCAGCGCTTGAGCATCAGCCCCTCGGCCGCCGCCCCCACCGGCGGATCCGCCCGCAGAACGCCGAGCCCCTGCCAGCTGTCGAACGCCACCACCGGCGAGAGATGCAGCCGCTCGCCGGTGTGGGCCGCCACCACGGCCTCAAGCCGCGCGCGTCGTTGGAGCAGCGGCAGACTGCGCAAATCTTCCCCCGCCTCCCCCAGCAGGTCGTAGGCATAGAGCGACGCCGGCCAGGCGGCCATCAGCTTCGCATCCACGGTCTTGCGGTTCAGCCGCTGCTGCAGGTCCCCGAACGGCGCGACCTGCCAGTCTCCCTGCGATCCGGCGCGCATGACCAGCAGCTCCCCGTCGATCGCCGCTTCGAAGGTCAGGGCGTCCATCAGGTCGGGGAAGGCGCTGGTGATCTCGTCCCCGTGCCGGGAATAGAGCCGCGCCACCCCGTTCTCGCGCACCGCCTGCACGCGGATGCCGTCCCACTTCCATTCGGCGGCGTAGTCGGCGGGATCGAGCCTGTCGAAATCCACGGCCTCGTCGATGGCGACGGCCAGCATGACCTGCCGGAAGCGGCCCGGCGCCTCGGTGTCCGGCCGCTCCGCCCGCCCCTCGACCCAGGCGAACAACTCGGCATAGGGCGGTTCGACGGCATGCCACACCTCGACGATGTCGGCGGCGGTCAGCGGCTCGAGCGGTTGGGTCGCCTCCCCGCCCCCCGGCTCCGGCGCCTCGGTGACCGTCCCGGGCCGCATCATCGCCACCGCCGTCCGCGCCAGCTGGGCCGACAGTCCGACCCGCAGCCCGCCCGTGACCAGCTTCAACAGCGCCCAGCGTCCCTTGGGGGCCAGGGCGTCCAGCCAGCCCTCGATCAGCCCCTGCACCTCGCCGCGCTTCGCCAGGGCCAGGGCATCGACCACCTCGCCCAGCTCCGGCTCCCGGTTCGGCCGATGGTCCGGGCTCCCCGGCCAGATCAGGGCCACCGTCTCCGCCAGGTCGCCGACATAGTCGTAGGACCAGCCGAAAAGAACAGGATCGACCCGGGCCTCCACAGCCTTGCGGATCATCGCCGGCTTCGCGGCATTAAAGGTCAATTCGCCGGTCAGGGCCGCGAGGGCCCAGCCCCGGTCGGGATCGGACGTGGCGCGCAGATAGTCTCTCAGCAACACCAGCTTGGCGTTTCGCGACCCGGTCAGCGCCAGGCGGTCGAGCAATTCGGCAAAGGCGCGCATTGTTCTCCATCGGAAGAAGCCTGAAGCCTCTCCCACTCCGTGCACCCCGGCGTAGGCCGGGGTCCAGATGCAAACTCCGGAGATGCCGATTGGTCTCCGGCAGGCCAACTCCCGACAAACATCGAATCCGCAATCTGGACCCCGGCCTTCGCCCGGGGGGCACGCTATCTGGACATATGAAAACGCCCCGGAAGTTTCCCTCCGGGGCGCAATCATCAAGCGGGGATCAAACTAGTTGAACAGACCCGCAATCACGGCGGTGATCAGACCCCCGGCGACGGCGGCCAGGACCACGTCATTGCCCGAGCGGACGTACTGATATCCACGCGGCGGCGCGCGCAGGCCGTAACGGTTGTAGTCGTTCACGACATAGCCGCGCGAATAGTAGCTCGGCATCCGCTGGCCATAGCTCCACTGACGGACCTGATAGCCGCGCGGCGGGGCATAGCGACCAGCGTTGTAGCGGCGCTCCGACCGCTGCCAACGGTCATAGGCCCGAACGTCCTGACGGTACTCGCGACGGTCGTCCCGACGATCGTCGCGGCTGTCGTCCCGTCGGTCGTCGCGACGGTCCTGACGTTGTTCCTGGCGATCCGGACGGTCGTGGCGCGACTGCGCGTCGGCGGCCGAGGCGACACCCATGCTGCCGGCCGCGATCAGGGCGGCCAGTGCGACTGTGGTGAACTTCTTCACGGCGAACTCTCCTAATGGTCGGGGACTTCCGACTTCTCCCCACATTAGGATCCGGCGTTTGAGCCGGGCCTGAACGACGCCGCTCACCTCAGGTTCAGGCTGCCGCCGCCGTTTCGCCCAATTCGGCCACCTCGGCCGCCACGCGCACGCCGGTCCGGCCGCCGTGCACCTTTTGCATCAGCCGGGCCAGGGCGGCGAAGTCGATCGGCTTGTTCAGATAGGCGTCGGCGCCGGCTTCCAGACCCGCCTGATGGTCCTCGTGTCGCGCCGAGGCGGACAGGACCGCGATCGGCGTCTCCGCGTTCGGCCCCTTGGTGCGGATCAGGCGCGTGGCGCTCAGACCGTCCATGACCGGCATGTTGACGTCCATGATGATCAGGTCGAACCGCTGCTTGCCCGCCATGTCGACGGCGATCTGGCCGTTCTCGGCGGTGGCGGTGGAGTGGCCGGCCGAACCCAGCCAGGCTTCGAGGATCATGCGGTTGACCGGGTGATCCTCGACCACAAGGATGTTCAGGCTTTCCCCGTCGCCGACCTCGGCATCGATGGCCTCGGCCTCGGTCACGGCCTGCCATTCGACCACGTCCGCCTCGACCACGAGGGTGAATGTCGAGCCCTGCCCGACCGTGGAGGTCACGATGATGTCGCCGCCCATGATGTTGGCCATGCGCCGCGCGATGGTCAGGCCCAGGCCCGTGCCGCCGAACCGGCGGGTCGACGAGGCGTCAGCCTGGGTGAAGGGCTGGAACAGGCGTTCGAGATCGGCCTCGGCGATGCCCGAACCGCTGTCGGTCACCGAGAAGGCGAAGGCCACCCGGCGGTCGTTGATCCGGGTCGATTCGACGCGGTAATCAATCACGCCTGCGTCGGTGAACTTCACGGCATTCGACAGCAGGTTCTGGAGCACCTGGCACACGCGCAAGGGATCGCCCTTCACCACGGCCGGGGTTTCGCCGACGAAGGTGGAGCGGAACTCCAGCCCCTTGGACTCGGCCTGGGCCACGAACGGGCCCGTCACGCGGCGATGCAGATCCTCGAGCGAGACGTCGATGATCTCGAAGGTCATCTTGCCGGCCTCGATCTTGGTCATGTCGAGGATGTCGTTCAGCAGGCTCAGCAGGTTGTCGCCCGAGTTGCGGATGATCGACAGATATTCCCTCTGCGTCGTCTCCAGCCGCGTGGCGCCCAGCAACTGGGCCGCGCCCAGAACGCCGTTCATCGGCGTGCGCAGTTCGTGCGAAATGACGCCGAGGAAGTTCGACTTGGCCTGGTTGGCGGCGTCGGCCTTGTCGCGGGCGCCCTGCAGTTCTGCGATCAGGTGGGCCTGATGCTCCTGGAAGGCGCGAATCCGCTCCTCGCGCAGCACGGTCATGGTCACCAGAACGAACATGCCGGCCGAGGTGAAGGGCAGGATGGCCACGAACGGCCAGAACAGCGGCCCGCCCCACAGGCTGGCCGCGATGATCAGCGCCGCCACCGTATAGGGCGACGAGATCACGATCGCCTGTTTCGGCGAGCTTCTAAGCTGGGCGAAGACGAGCACATAGCCGCTGACCAGCAGGGCCACGGCCAGGGGATGTCCGAACGGATGGTCCGAGAACCACGCCATCAGGGGCGCGGAGGCCCAGGCGGCGGTGGTCACGGTGGCGACGGCGGGGAACACCAGGCCCCAGCCCGCATCAACCCGACCCGCCATGCCCTTTTCGACCTTGCCGCGGATCACGCCGGCGCCGATCGTGCCGATGAACCAGACGATGGCCTCGACCCAGCCGACCGTGCCCAGCAGGCCGATCGCCCAGCTGCCGATGATGATGTAGCGCAGATACTGGGTCTGCAGGATCGCCGTCAGAGCCTGCGCAGCCTCGCTGGCGCTGACGCCCGCCGAGCGACCCGAGTCGAGGCTTTTGCCGATATCCTCGGATCCAACCATACGTTCGCGCCATCCCTGAAAGTCCCGGAAGCGACGCTATGACGAACCTTCTAAGACGAAGTGAACGCTGGTTTCTTCTCAACCCCCGGCTTCATCAGGGGTCAGGGCCTTGATCGACAGCGCATGGACCGACCCCGTCAGCTCGTCGGCCAGCACGGCGTTCACCGCCCGCTGACGCTGCACCCGTCCGAGGCCCGCGAAAGCCTCCGACACGATAGTCAGGTTGAAGTGGCTCTCGCCGCCGGGCTTCGCGTCCATTCCGCCTTCGTGATGGTGTCCGGCGTGCCTCGCGCTGTCATCTTCGAGCTCCAGCCGTGTCGGCTGGAGCGCGGATTTGAGTTTTTCCCGCATAATCGACGCGATAGGGCCTTCCAGCATGTCGGTTTCCTTGATGGTGACCAATTCGACCCTACACTGGGGTCAATGCCAGCGTCATTCGATTACAAACCCCGTTTCAAAGACATGCGGATCAAACCGCCCAAGGCCGGCGAAGCCGAAGCCGCGGCCGATGTCCTGCACCTGAAGCCCGGCGAGAAGCCGTGCGACTGGCCCGATTGTCTCAAAGCCGCGACGGCCAGGGCGCCGAAGTCGCGCGAGCGGCTGAACGATTTCTATGATTTCTGCCAGCCGCACGCCGCCGAGTACAACAAGAGCTGGAACTTCTACGCCGGCATGAACGAGGCCCAGGTTCGCGCGGCCAAGGAAAACGAGGCCATGACCGGCGGCCGTCCCACCTGGGAAATGAAGGCCGGCAAGAATTCGCGCGAAGCCGCCGCCTTCGCCTCGAAGATGGGCACGACCCGGGCGGAAGGCGCCGCCGGCTCGTGGCAGGACAGTTTCGGCCTGTTCGGTCGCCGCGTCCGCGAACAGGCGGTCAACGAGGAAGACACCCTGCGAATCGGCAAGCTGGAGCGTCAGGCCCTGGCGGACCTCGATCTGGACCTCCGCACCGACAAGGCGGGCATCAAGGCGCGCTATCATGAGCTGCTGAAACGCTTCCACCCCGACCTCAACCAGGGCGACCGCGGCGCCGAAGCCAAGCTCCAGCGCGTCATCAAGGCCTACAAGACACTGAAGAAGGCCGGTCTCGCCAGCTGAAACCCCGTCTCCTGCCTGCCGCGCAACAATGGGGACGCGGCAGCGAGCCCTTGTGAGCTGACGGCAGGGGTCTTGCCGCAGCAGAGACCCCCTCCGTCTCCACCACCCCATCGCTGGCGCGACAGGGAGGAGACACTACTTAAGCGGTCCCCATACCCAGGAGCGCTCCATGAACATCCTCTACAAGGCTCACGCCACCTCGACCGGCGGCGGCCGCGACGAAGGCCGCTCGGCCACCGACGATGGCAAGATCGATGTCCTGCTGTCCCTCCCCGCCGAGATGGGCGGCAAGGGCGGCGCGGGCACCAATCCCGAACAGTTGTTCGCGGCCGGTTATGCCGCCTGCTACATGGGCGCCCTGCGTCTGGTCTCGGGCAAGGCGGGCACGCCGGTCGGCCCCGACACGAAAATTCACACCACGGTCGGCATCGGCCCCAACACGCGCGGCGAAGGTTTCAACCTCGACATCGCCATCAAGGTCACCGACCACGGCCTCGACAAGGCGACCATCGACGCCCTGATCCAGGCCGCGCATCAGGTCTGCCCCTACTCCAACGCCACCCGCGGCAACGTCGACGTGGACCTGTCGGCGGAATAACTGACGCACCGGGCCGCGCGCGTGTTGAGCCGCGCGCGCGGCGCCTCTAGATGATGCCCATGGCTCCTCTCCTCGACGCGACCCCCGATCCGCTGCTGACGTTCGAACCCCACCGCAAGGTCTCCGTGCGCGAGGTTTTCGGCATCGATTCCGACATGATGGTGCCCAGGTTCGACACGGTGGACAGCCATGTCCCCGAGACCGATCCGGCCTACAAGTTTGACCCCCAGACGACCCTGGCCATCTGCGCCGGCTTCGCCTTCGACCGTCGCGTCATGGTCCAGGGCTATCACGGCACCGGCAAGTCGACCCATATCGAACAGGTCGCCGCCAAGCTGAACTGGCCGACCATCCGGGTGAACCTGGACAGCCACGTCAGCCGCATCGACCTGGTCGGCAAGGACGCCATCGTCCTCAAGGACGGCAAACAGATCACCGAGTTCCGCGAGGGCATGCTGCCCTGGGCGCTGCAACGCCCGATCGCCCTGTGTTTCGACGAATACGACGCCGGCCGCCCCGACGTGATGTTCGTCATCCAGCGCGTGCTGGAGGCCCAGGGCCGCCTGACCCTGCTGGACCAGAACCGGGTCATCCGCCCGAACAAATGGTTCCGCCTGTTCGCCACCACCAACACCATCGGTCTGGGCGACACCTCGGGCCTGTATCACGGCACCCAGCAGATCAATCAGGGCCAGATGGACCGCTGGAACATCGTCACCACCCTGAACTACCTCGACCACGATGTTGAGGCCGAGATCGTCGTCGCCAAGGCGCCCGAATGGAACACCGCCGACGGCAAGCGCGCCATCGCCGCCATGGTCCGCGTCGCCGACATGACCCGCAACGCCTTCATGAACGGCGACATCTCGACGGTCATGAGCCCGCGCACCGTGATCACCTGGGCCCAGAACGCCACCATCTTCGGCGGCGATATCGGGCTGAGCTTCCGGCTGACGTTCCTGAACAAATGCGACGAGCTGGAACGGCCGACCATCGCGGAGTTCTACCAGCGGGCGTTCGGGGAAGACCTCCCCGAGGCGGCGACGCGGGTGAAGGTGGGGTGACACCTGCCGAACTGAAGAAGTGGTGGGAACGTCAGTGGACTCAGGAAGCCGCCAAGCTTCTTTCCAGAGATTGGGACCTCGGCGACGACCGAGAAGAACCTGACTTCGTTGTCACTTGATGATTTTCCAGGGAGGCCCTGTGAGCGAAATCTCGCCCAAGCCGCCCTCTGCGTGATCATCTCCAGCGCCGCACCGATCTCCGCTCCCCTCACCGTGCACCCCTGCGAAGGCCGGGGTGCACGGTGTAAGAGGTTAGGCTTCCGCCCCATTCCGCCACGTCCGCCCCGCCAGCATCCGCACGTGCTCCCGGACCCCCTCCGGCCACCCCGCCACCGCCGCCTCGAACCCCGCCGCGTCCCCCGCGAACAGCCTCCGCGTCGCCTCCTCGTATCCCGGCAGGTCCCCCGCCACGGCGGTCATGAAGCGGTAGGCCGCCTCCCGGCCCTTGCGCACCCGGTCCGGCCCCTCGGCCTCGCGCAGGGCCCCCTCGACCAGTTTCCTCAGCGCCACGGACGCCCCGCCGGGCTGGGACGCCAGCCAGTCCCAGTGGCGCGGCAACAGGGTGACCTCACGCGCCGTCACCCCCAGCTTGGGCCGCCCCGGCCCCCGCTTCAGCTCCTCGACCGGCGGCGCCAGCCGCGCCAGCACGGCCTCCAGGTCGCCGCGCAGGTCGAACTCGACCGGCCGGGCGTCGGCGTCGTCAAACACCAGGACGCTCTCGCCCGCCTCGACCGCCGCCTTCACCGCGCCGACAATCTCGCGTGGCGGGCCGGATGCGATCAGCCGATGGCCGGCGAAGGCGGTGCAGGACTGAGCTGTGGCGGCGGACATCGGCGTCTCCCAAACGAGGCGATAGATTTACCCGGACGAAACGTGCGCGTCAATATCATCCGGGCTAAATTATGGAAAGGATGATTTCCGCGTGTTGACCCCTCCTTAAACTGCGACGGTTAAGCGCGACCTCGGTCAAGCGTCACAGTGAGCGATCATGGTCCGGAACAGTGATTACGTGCGCGCTTATGCCGGACGCTACCGGGCCATATTTCCGGTGCGCATCGCGTTCATCGTGGCCTTCTGCATCCTGGCCGTCTGGATCCTGGACTGGACCTGGGCCGCCAATTTCGCCGTCTGCCAGCTCGGCCTCTACGCCCTGCTGTGGTCGGTGGTCGAACGGGCGCGCCTGCATCCGGAAACGCCGGGCGCCTTCGTCGCATTGAAGCGGTGGACCGAGACCATCGCCCTGACGCTCGCCCTGCACACCAGCGGCTACATCCTGATGCTGCTGACGCACCACCCCCAGTACCTGCGGCACGCGCTGCTGCTGATCATAGGCAACCTGATGGTGGGCGCCCTTCAGGTTCACATCAGCCGCCGGAGCTTCGCCGCCGCCGTCGTGCCGCCGATCATCGCCTTCGCCTTCATCGTCTGGAAGCGGGTGCATTGGGACCCTGCTTTGCTGGCCAGCATCGTCATGTTCGTCGCCGGCGTCATCGGCGCGGGCTGGCGGCAGCTGGAGAGCGACCGCCAGACGGTCGAGCTACAGGTCGACCTGATCCAGCGGTCACGCGCCCTCGAGACCGCCCTGACCGAAGCCGAGGCCGACCGCGCCCGGGCCGACCGCGCCAACATGGCCAAGTCCCGCTTCCTGGCCATGATCAGCCACGATGTGCGCACGCCCCTGAGCATCATCATGGGCGTCGTCGAGATGCTGAAGCGCAAGAAGCGGGCCAGGGCCGAGACCGAGCTGGTCGCCGACATGAGCGACGCCGGCGCCATTCTGCTGCGTCTGCTGAACGGCGCCCTGGACCTGTCCAGGATCGAATCCGGCCAGGTCGACGTCCGCCTCGCCCCCGTCGACGTCCGCGCGGGCATCGAGGGCATAGGCCGCGTCTGGCGGCACCGCGCGGGGGAACTGAGCCTGGATCTGCAGGTCGATTGCGAGGGCGACCCCGCCGACTTCCGTGTCCTGGCCGACGCCGGCCGGATCGAACAGGTGGTCATCAACCTGCTGTCCAACGCCCTGAAGATGACGCCGAAGGGCACGGTGCGCCTGCGTGCGCGCGCGCGCGCGGCCAACGACGATGCGACCATCCTGGACATCGAGGTCGAGGATCAGGGGCCCGGCGTGCCGGAAGATCAGCACGCCCGCATCTTCGAACCGTTCGAACAGCTGGACGACGGCCGCGCCGCCGGCGGCGCCGGTCTCGGTCTCGCGATCTGTCGCTCCAGCGTGGAGGCCATGGGCGGGACCCTGGGCGTCCGCACGGCCGAGGGCGGCGGCGCCGTCTTCTGGTTCCAGATCACCGCCCAACGCGCGGAC
Organism: Brevundimonas subvibrioides; assembly: GCF_002280785.1. Classification (GTDB taxonomy): domain Bacteria; phylum Pseudomonadota; class Alphaproteobacteria; order Caulobacterales; family Caulobacteraceae; genus Brevundimonas; species Brevundimonas subvibrioides_B. The sequence continues at coordinate 68,072 of NZ_NCEQ01000002.1, read as the reverse complement.
CCGGTCGTCCAGGCCGTCGCGCCGGCCTTTGCGCCCTCCAAGGGCCGCCTGTCGGTCCTGGCCGCCGATGATCACCCCGCCAACCGCAAATTGCTGGCCCTGTTTCTGGGCCAACTGGAGGTCGAGACCACCCTGGTCGAGAACGGCGCCGAGGCCGTCGAGGCGGCGGCCGCCCACAGCTACGACCTGATCCTGATGGACGTGATGATGCCCGTGATGGACGGCGTCGCGGCCCTGCAGGCCATCCGTGCGACGGGCGCCTCCGTGCCGATCCACATGCTGACCGCCAATGTGTTCGAGGAGGACGTGGCCCGCTACATGGCCGCCGGCGCCGACGGGGTGCTCAGGAAGCCCATCGAGATACCGGCCCTGCACGCCGTCCTGGCCCGGGTCAGCGAGGCGAACGCCCCGCCCCTGCTGATGGCGAGCTAGATTTCTCGAACGCGTCGCTCGTCCGGGATCACCGAACCGGCGATCCAGCTGACCACCCCGGTCACGATCGCCGCGCCCACGCCCGCCCACAGACCCTCGACCACGAATCCGCCGAGGACCATGGCCACCAGGCCGATGGTCGCGGCGTTCACGACGAGCAGGAACAGGCCGAAGGTGATCACCGTCAGCGGGAAGGTGATGAACACCAGCACCGGGCGCACGATGGCGTTGACCAGCCCCAGCAGCACCGCCGCCGCAATCAGAGAGCCCGTCGACAGGAACCCCACCCCCGGCACAAGATACGCCGCCAGCCACAGCCCCAGCCCCGTCACCACTGCCTGCAGGATGAATCTCAGCATCGTCGTCTTGCTCCCGGTTTCGCCATTATTTTCACGCTTGATATCGTCCTGCATAACCGCCCTCGCAACCATCCCTGTGCGAGGAACCTGAGCGGTTCGCGCGCGCTAAACGGACACGCCTCCCCGGCACACCCCATCTGAAGGACGATCCCATGACCGACGAACGCATCGAAGGCGCCGCCACCGGCGTGAACGGCAAGCTGAAAAGCGCCCTCGGCAATCTCACGGGCGATACGAAGCTCCAACTCGAGGGCAGGTTCGACGAGGTGAAGGGCAAGGCGCTCGACTACTACGGCCGCGCCATCGACCAGTTGGAAACCCTGTCCGACCGGGCCCCGGAAGACCTCCGGGGCCCGGTCAAGACCGGCCTCGACTTCGCCCGTCGCAAGCCCCTGCTGACCACCGGCATCCTCGCCGGCATCGCCTTCCTGATGGCCGGCTCAGGCCGCCGCCGCTACTAGGGTCCGCCCCCAGACGAACGAAAGGCCCGGGATCGCTCCCGGGCCTTTTTGCAATTCAATCCTCCCCCGTTGGGGGAGGGGGACCACGAAGTGGTGGAGGGGGCTAACCGCAGATGCGGTGTCGGGATCGAGCCCCCTCCGTCTCTTCGCTACGCTTCGAGCCACCTCCCCCAACGGGGGAGGATTTGGAAGACTCAGACCGTCTCGCCGTCGACCGTTTCCTTCACCGGGCCGCCCGAGGCGGCCTTGATGTCGAAGACGATCTTGCCGTCCTTCAGCTCGACCTTCACATGGCCGCCGCGCGTCAGGCGTCCGAACAGGATGTCGTCGGCCAGCGGCTTCTTGATGTTGTCCTGGATGACCCGGCCCAGGGGGCGGGCGCCATACAGTTCGTCGAAGCCGTTCTTGGCCAGCCAGTCGGCCGCGTCGTCGGACAGTTCGATGGTGATGTTGCGGTCCGCCAGCTGGGCTTCCAGCTGCAGGACGAACTTGGTCACCACCTGGCGGATGACGTCCGGCTGCAGCGACTTGAACGACACCACCGCGTCCAGACGATTGCGGAACTCCGGCGCGAACAGACGCTGGATGGCCTTCTCGTCCTCGCCCTCGACCTTGCCGCGACCGAAGCCGATCGAGGCCCGGGCATTGTCGGCCGCGCCCGCATTGGTGGTCATGATCAGGACCACGTTGCGGAAATCGACCTTCTTGCCGACGGCGTCCGTCAGCATCCCGTTGTCCATGACCTGGAGGAGGATGTTGTAGACGTCCGGGTGGGCCTTCTCGATCTCGTCCAGCAGGACCACGGCATGCGGATGCTGGTCGACGGCGTCGGTCAGAAGCCCGCCCTGATCATGCCCGACATAGCCCGGAGGGGCGCCGATCAGGCGGCTCACCGTGTGCCGCTCCATGTATTCCGACATGTCGAAGCGCAGCAGCTCGATGCCCAGGGTGGCGGCGAGTTGCTTGGCCACCTCGGTCTTGCCCACGCCGGTCGGGCCGGCGAACAGGAAGGAGCCGATCGGCTTCTGGGGATCGCGCAGGCCGGCGCGGGCCAGCTTCATGGCCGAGGCCACCTGTTCGATCGCCGAGTCCTGACCGAAGACGGCCCGGTTCAGGTCCTTCTCCAGTTCGCGCAAGCCTTCGGTGTCGGACTTCGACACCGACTTCGGCGGAATGCGGGCCATCTTGGCGACGACGGCCTCGACCTCCTTCTGACCGATGACCTTCTTGCGCTTGTTCTCGGGCAGCAGCATCTGCGACGCCCCCGCCTCGTCGATCACGTCGATGGCCTTGTCGGGCAGTTTGCGGTCGGTCATGTAGCGGGCCGACAGCTCCACGGCCGAGCGGATCGCCGCATCGGTGTAGCGCAGCTTGTGGTGGCTCTCGTAGGCGGTCTTCAGCCCCTTGAGGATCTTCACCGTGTCCTCGACCGTCGGCTCGTTGACGTCGATCTTCTGGAAGCGACGCACCAGGGCGCGGTCCTTCTCGAAGTGCTGGCGATACTCCTTGTAGGTCGTCGATCCCATGCAGCGCAGGGTGCCGGACGCCAGGGCGGGCTTCAGCAGGTTGGACGCATCCATCGCCCCGCCCGAGGTCGCGCCCGCGCCGATCACCGTATGGATCTCGTCAATGAACAGGATCGCGTTCTCGTGGTTCTCGAGCTCCTTGACGACCTGCTTCAGCCTCTCCTCGAAATCGCCGCGATAGCGGGTGCCGGCCAGCAGCGCGCCCATGTCGAGGCTATAGATGGTCGCGCCTTCCAGCACGGCCGGGACCTCGTGGTTGACGATCTTGAGCGCCAGGCCTTCGGCGATGGCGGTCTTGCCCACGCCGGGTTCGCCGACCAGCAGCGGGTTGTTCTTGGTCCGGCGGCACAGGATCTGGATCGCCCGATCCACCTCGGCATGACGGCCGATCAGCGGGTCGATCTTGCCCTTGCGCGACTTCTCGTTGAGGTCGACGCAATAGGCTTCCAGCGCCTCGCCGCCCGACTTCACGGCGGCGGCGTCCTCGGCCTCCTCCGGCGACTGGCCGGCGGTCTTGGCCGGACGCTGCTCGCTCATGCCCGCCTTCTTGGCGATGCCGTGGGCGATGTAGTTGACGGCGTCGTAGCGCGTCATGTCCTGCTCCTGCAGGAAATAGGCGGCGTGGCTCTCGCGCTCGCTGAAGATGGCGACCAGCACATTGGCCCCGGACACCTCCTCGCGGCCCGAGGACTGGACATGGATCACCGCGCGCTGGATCACGCGCTGGAAGCCGGCGGTCGGCTTGGCGTCCTCCCCGTCCGAGGTGGCGAGCGCGGCCAGGTCGGTGTCGACATACAGGGTCAGCGCCGTTTTCAGCGCGACCAGATCGACGTTGCAGGCCTTCATGACGCCCGACGCATCGCCGTCGTCGATCAGGGCCAGCAGCAGATGTTCGAGCGTCGCATACTCGTGGCGGCGTTCGTTGGCGTAGGAGACCGCGCGATGCAGGGTCTCTTCGAGAGGACGTGAAAACGAGGGCATTGGGAGATCCTCTCAGTCTTTTTCCATAGTGCATTGCAGCGGATGCTGGTGACGGCGCGCCGTCTCGACCACCTGGGCGACCTTGGTTTCGGCCACTTCGTAGGTGAAGACGCCGCACACACCGACGCCATGCTGGTGCACATGCAGCATGATCCGGGTCGCGTCCTCGCGGCTCTTCTGGAAGAACCGCTCCAGCACATAGACGACGAATTCCATCGGCGTGTAGTCGTCGTTCAGGATCAGCACCCGATACAGCGAGGGCTTCTGAAGCTTCGGTTTCGTTTCGGTGATGGTGCCAGCGCCGAAGCCCTGATCCTGTCCTTCACCTGGCCTTTTGGTTGGCATCGTCGTCCGTCATTTCGGGGGAGTCGAAACGCTATGTAGGAAGTGTCAGCCGGTTTTGGAGTCGCGTCCAGTCACGGCTGTCGTGAAACACCCGCAGACCGCTGGCGCCATCCGCCGTTTCGCGCCTGCGCTTCGTCAGCCGCGCCCAGGGTTTCGCCCGCGATCGTCGCATCGACGACGTCCAGCACAGCCTCGGGCGTATCGCTCCCCGCCATCCGGATATCGCCCGACGAGGGGGCCATCGGCGCCAGCACCTGCATCGCCCAGCCGTCGTCGCGCCGACAGGCCAGGCCCGCAACTCCGGCCTCAGCCGCCTGGAAGGTCCGGCACCAGCGCCCCTCCCCATCCCTGAACGTCAGCCCCACGGATCGGCCCGCTCCGTCAGCGCCGTCGGCGTTCAGTCGCGTGTCCAGCACCCGGACCAGACCCGCGTCGGCCAGCGCCCCGCCTTCGACGCGGAGACCCTCGGAACGACCGCCCAGCAGCGGCCCCAGCGCCAGCCCGCCGACGAAGGCCGCCGTCGCCAGTCCGCCCCAGATCACCGCCCGGCGCGGCGCGAACGCCTCCGCCAGAGCCCCGCCGATGCCTTCGAACGGCGACGGCCGCCTCGATGCCGCGATCATCCGGGCCAGATCCCGGTCGCGCGCATCTGTCGCGGCCGGGAAGGCCCCCGCCGCCGCCGTCCGCGTCCGCCGCAGCGCCGCAATCCGGGCGGCGATCGTCGGGTCCGCCTCTGCCGCCGCATCCACGGCCGCCGCCTCCGTCGGGCCCAGTTCGCCGTCGACCCGGCGCATCAGGATTTCGTCGTCCAGCCGGGTCATCCGGTCACTCCTTGTTCGGCCAGGGTCTGGATCAGGCTCTGCCTGCCCCGGACCAACCGGCTCGTCAGCGTCCCTGCGGGCACGCCCAGCACCTTGGCCGCCTCGGCGTAGGAAAGCCCTTCGACCAGCACCAGGGCGACGGCGTGCCTCTGATCGTCCGGCAGGGCGTGTATGGCGTCACGCGCCGCCAGGGCGTCCGCGCGCAGGTTTTCGTCGGCCTGGCTCGGGTCGGCGACCCGAACGGTGGCGTCGTCCTCGGCCGCCACCACCCGGCCCCAGCGCAGGATCGATCGGCCTTCGTCTATCGCGATCCGTCTCATGACCGTGAAGGTCCAGCTGTCGAGCCGCGTGCCGTCCCTGAATTTCGACCGCGACGCCAGCGCCCGCTCGACGGTCTGCTGGACCAGATCCTGCGCATCCGCATCGTGGGGCCGCAGAACACGCGCAAAGCGGCGCAGACGCGGAAGCAGGTCCACAAGCCCCGTCTGAAATTCGTCCAAACCCCTACCTCGTCCATGTCGGATGAAACGACCGGCCCCGTTCGTTTCATCCATGGCATAGGACGAATGTATGGCCGTCCCGCACAAGACGGATGAAAGGAAGACCATGGCTCTGGCCAGACGGATCACAGTCAAGGGGATTGCCGGATGCCTGGCGCTGGCGGCCCTCGCGGTCGCCACCCCGTCATGGGCGCAGCTGGGCGGCCTGCCCGGTCCCGGCCTGCCGACCCTGCCCTCCGCCCTCATGGATCGACTGCCGCGCGTGGGCGATGATCTGATCGATCGCACTCTGGACCGCGCGCTCCAGGCGCCGGCCCGGCTGGACGCCTTGATCCGCCGCTCGCGTGGCGCGCTCCAGGCCGATCCGCTCGGCTGGCCTGTCGCCGCCGGAGAGATCATCGCCATCGACCTGTCGTCCGACGCCCGGGCCCGAGCCCTGGCGGCGGGGTATTCCGTCCTCCGCGAGGAGCCGCTGGAGGCGCTCGGCCTCTCCGCCACCGTGCTCTCGCCGCCGCGGCGGACGTCGCTCACGCGCGCCGTGAACCGCCTGCGCCGGATCGCGCCCGACACGGATATCGCCTTCAACCATGTCCACGTTCCGGCGAGCATGGAGGGCCCGGGCGCGACCGGCGGCCTCGCCGCGGCCGGTCCCCAGGCGACGAACGCCCGGCTGGGTCTGATCGACACCGGCATCGACGTCGCCCACCCGGCCTTCACCGGATCCGGCGTCACCCAGCGCGGCTTCGCCGGTCCCGCCCGGGTCGGCGCCCACGGCACGGCCGTCGCCTCCCTGATGATCGGCCGCAGCGGCGCCTTCGTGGGCGGGTCGCCCGGCGCCGACATCATGGTGGCCGACATCTACGGCGGACAGGCGGCGGGCGGCGCCTCCACCGGCCTCGCCCAGGCCCTGGCCTGGATGGTCGAACAGCGCGCCACAGTCGTGAACGTCAGCCTCGTCGGTCCCCGCAACGCCCTGGTGGAGCGCGCCGTCGCGGGGGCCAAGGCGCGCGGCGTCATCCTGGTCGCCGCCGTCGGCAACGACGGTCCCGCCGCCCCGCCCCTCTACCCCGCCTCCTACGAAGATGTGGTCGGGGTGACCGCGGTCACAGCGCGCGACCGGGCCCTGCCCGAGGCCGCGCGCGGGCCCCAGGTCGATTTCGCCGCCCCGGGCGCCGACATGGCCGCCGCCGGCTCGGCCGGAAGCTGGACGACCGTGCGCGGTTCCTCCTTCGCCGCCCCCATCGTGGCGGGGCTTCTGGCCCGGGAGGGCGGCGGGGTCAGGGCCGTCTCGGCCCTGGCGGAGGCGGCCACTGACCTCGGCGACCGCGGCCGGGATCCGGTCTATGGCGCGGGCCTGGTCGGGGCCCGGTCGCGCGTCGCTCCGGACGCCATGGGCGCCCGGGGGCGGTTGTCGCGCTGAAAAATCGTCGCCCGCCCGGGATGAAACCCGGACGGCCGGTCGTTGGACCCTGTGCGGGCGTCACGCCCCATGAGCCACAGGAGATCCTGACATGAACAAGACACTCACCCTGGCGATCGTCGCCTTCGGCCTGGCCCTGGCCGGCGGCGCCCAGGCCCAGATCCTCGGCGGATCGGGCGGACTGACCGGCGGACTGGGCGGCGGACTGGGCGGCGGACTGGGCGGCGGCCTCGGAGGGCTGGGCGGAGCCGGTTCCTACGGCGGGACCGGATCCCTGACCGGCGGTCTCGACGCGTCGCGGCTGCGGGATCGGGCCACGGACGGTCTGACCCGCGCCGAACGCCGGACCCAGGCCGCCCAGGCGCGCGCTGCCGCTGCGGCCTCCCGCGCCGGCGACCGGGCCGGAAAAGCCGCCGCCAATGGCCAGGGCGCCCTGGGTGGAACGCTCAATCGCGCCGGGTCGCTGCAGGGCGAGGGTTCCGGCGCCCTGAACGGCGCGGCCGCCTTCACCGAGGGCGCGCTCTCGGGCTCAGCCTCTGGCGCCGGCCAGGGCGGTCTCGTCCCGGCCCCCGCTGTCGAGCAAGACGCCGCCAGCCCGGTGTCCGACGACCAGGCGGCAGCCCCCGCAGCCGATCCGCAGCCCGTCGCCAATGATCCCCCGGCCCGTACCCGCGCCCTCAACGGCGCCGGCGGCTTCAACGGTGCGACCTCGGCAGACCGCAACGGCGCATCGCTCTCGGCGGGCGCGACCGCTTCCGGCTCTGCGCGTCGCAACTGATCCCCACGGCGACACGCATGAAGAAGGCCCCCCGGATTGCTCCGGGGGGCCTTTTCCTTACGCGACTGGAAGGTCGGGTCGCCTTAGCGGGCGGCCTGGAACTTCTCGACCGAGGCGGTGACGCGCTCGTTGATGGGCTTGAAGCTGTCCTTGACCGAACCGGTCAGGGTCTCGGTCATCTTGGTGACTTCCGAGAGATAGGTTTCCATCGCCGACTTGGCGAAGTTGGTCTGCAGCTCGATCAGCTCCTGGATCGAACGGGCCTGCGAGATCGTCTGGGCGGCGGCGACGCCGTTCTCCCAGCTCGTCTTGCTGTAGGACACGACCTGGGCCGACAGGGCCTCGGCGCCCTTCTGGGCGGCGGTGGCCGAGGCGGTCAGGGCTTCCAGGTTCTGCTTCGACTGGGCCGACAGTTCAGCCATCGTGGCCGAGGTCTTCTCGACGCCTTCGCGCAGAGCTTGCGTGCCCTTGGCCTGCAACTGTTCGGCCTGGGCCTTGAACTGCTCGCCCTGGACCTTGGCGGTCGCGGTGGCCTGTTCGATGGTCTTCTTCACGGTTTCGGTGCTGTCAGCCATGGTGGTCTCCTGAACCTGGTGTGGCGGTTGGCCCGCCTGAAAGGTGCTCTCCCCGGGCAAGGCCCGGATCGACGACGCGCTTATGGTGCAAGTGCGAACAGGGGTCAAGAACTTTTGTGCAGTGCACCATATTATCGATGTTCACCTGTTCGCGTGTCAGGATTGGTTCGTTCAAATCCGCGTTGATACCTGCTTAACCACCGTGAAACCTGCGGCCCTCATGCTACGTTCAACACTTGCGTCGCGCCGGGGGGCCGTCGCCGCGTCACGGATGTAAGAGGCTTCGCTTGGCGATGATGCGTACCGGATCGACCCTACTCCGTCGCCCCACCCTGCACAGGGTCGTCGCAGGCCTGTGTGCGCTCAGCCTGCTGGTCGGCCTGGCCGGCCTCGGCTTCAGCCGGGTTCAGGCCCAGTCGGGCGAGAACAGCCGCTACGCCGCCATCGTCGTCGACGCCGGCACCGGAGAGGTCCTGTTCGCCCGCCACGCCGACAGCCGTCGCTATCCGGCCTCCATCACCAAGATGATGACCCTGTATCTCGTGTTCGAGGCGCTCGAAAAGGGTACGGCGACGCTGGATGATGTCATCACCGTCTCGCCGCTCGCCGCCTCCCAGCCGCCGTCCAAGCTGGGCCTCGCCGCCGGCCAGACGATTCGGATGGACGACGCCATGCGCGCCACGGCCGTCCGCTCGGCCAATGACATGGCCATGGCCCTCGCTGAAGAGATCGGGGGTTCCCAGGCCCGCTTCGCCTCGATGATGACGCTGAAGGCCGAGGAACTGGGCATGACCCAGACCCGCTACGTCAATCCGAACGGCCTGCCCGACAGCCGACAGCTGACCTCGGCCCGCGACCTGGCCATCCTCGCCCGCGCCATCATGCGCGATTACCCTCAGTATTACAGCTACTTCGGCCTGCACGACTGGAACTATCAGGGCCGCGAGTATCGCAACACCAACGGCCTGCTGCTGAGCGGCGCCGGCTATGACGGCATCAAGACCGGCTTCACCAACGCCTCGGGCTACAACCTCGCGGCCTCGGCTGTCCGCAACGGCAAGCGGGTCATCACCATCGTGCTCGGCGGCCGGTCCAGCCCGACCCGCAACGCCCATGTCGCCGCCCTGATGGACACCGGCTTCGAGGTCGAGAACCGCCGCGCCGCCGGTGAGCGCATCCAGGTGGCCCAGGCCTTCTTCGAGGCGCGCGGCTTCGGCATCGGCGGCCCCGACACGGGCGGCGCCGTCGCCTATGCGGCCCTCAACGGCCCCCCGGCCGAGGTCGAGGAAGGCCAGGGCTCCAGCGGCATCGCCTACGCCTCCTTGCCCCTGCCAGCGTCCCAACCGGCGGCTACGACCGCCTCGCCGCCGGGCTACACCCGCGCCACGCCGGTCCCGCCGGCCGCCACGCCGCCGGTTCGCCGCGCCGAAGCGATCCCGGCTCCCAGAACCGGCAACCTGACCGCCAGCCTCAACGGCGGAGTCGCCCCGCCCCCCGGCGCGACCTCAAGCCTGAACCGCGGCGCCGTCGCCAATCCGCCTCGCCCCGCCGCGACGCCGCCCGCCGGCCGCTGGTCCGTCCAGGTCGGCGCCTTCCGCGACGAAACCGTGGCCCGCAATTGGCTGACCGAAGTCAATCGCCGCTTCCGCACCCAGTTCGCGGCCGCCGAACGGAGCGTCGCCAGCGCCGCCGGCTGGCATCGCTCACGCTTCACCGGCATGACCGAGGCCGCCGCACAATCCGCCTGCGAAGCCCTCGCCCAACGCCGCGTCACCTGCATGGTCGTCCGCCCCGGCGGCTGACACCGGCCCCTCTCTCCGGCGGAAGGGCCCCAGACCCATCAACGGACGCACACTTCTCCTGTCCCGTCGCGAGGGGACGGCGTCCTGGGCCCAGGCCCCGGACGTGCGACGGGGCGCGATCGAGCGGGACCCGAAGGGCGGCGCGTAGCAGCCAAACTGCAACGCTGCGCGCGGCCGAGGACCCTGATCCAGCGAGGACCTGGATCTGTGGAGGCACGAACAGGCGTTGATGCAGGACTGTCTGCGGGGTGTAAGACCGTGGAGCCCGGAGGGACCTGACACCCTCAGCCCGTCGTGGGCTCAGGTCGGACCGGGTCTAAGCGGCGCAAAGGCTCGGGGTTGAACAGACACCACCCCGGCAGGCTGCACGAAGCCCATCGCCGGCCGCTCGCGTGAACCGGTCGCGACGGAGCCCCGGCGCGAGCCGAAAATTCTCATCCGGTCCCCGTAGCGCGAAAGCAGGGGGCCATCTCGGTTCCGGGCGACCACCCGGGCTCCGTCGACTTCCCCACCCGTTCACAGCGGAAGAGCGATGAGGCGTGTCCAACCTTCTCCCTCCCCATCGGGGGAGGGGGGTCGAAGCGAAGCGGCGACCGGGTGGGGGCGGCAAGGCAAAGCCCACCAAGGCCTGCATCCGCATCGCCCTGTCGCCCCCACCCCGTCGCTGCGCGACGACCCTCCCCCGCAGGGGAGGGAGAGACGATGCCGCCTAGTCCGCCGGCAAGGCCTTCAGGTCGGTGTCGATGGCGGTGATGATCGCCGGAGTGAGCGCGCCGCCCGACATCGGGGCGACCTGGCCCAGGGTCATGTCCTGGATCTGCGGCAGGGCCGGATGCTGGCTGATGCCCGGCAGGTGCTTCTCGACCACGACGGCGGTCACCGGATTGGCCAGCAGGTCCTTGATCGGACTTTCGATGGTCGGCAGGGCGGCGGCCGGAGCGGCGGCGTGGGCCGAGTGATCCTGGGCGGGGGCGGTCTGGGCGAAGGCGGCAGTGGAAACGGCCGCGAGGGCGGCGGCGGCGAGGATGGACTTGATCATGGCGACACTCCGGAAGGTCAAGGACGCCACATGACCCGCAAATCGCGACAGGCTCAAGACAGGAACTTTCGCTGCGGCGCACGCGGCGCTAGGAAAGCCGGATGACCGACACCCTCTCCTCCTCGAAACTGATCCAGGGCCGCACCGGCGACTGGGAAATCGTCATGGGTCTGGAAATCCACGCCCAGGTGGCGTCGAAGGCCAAGCTGTTCTCCGGAGCCGCCGTCGGCTTCGGCGCGGGGCCCAATGAGCAGGTGTCGCTGATCGACGCGGGCTTCCCCGGCATGCTGCCGACTTTGAACAGGCACTGCGTCGAACAGGCCGTGAAGACGGGCCTGGGCCTGAACGCCGCGATCAACAGGAAGAGCCAGTTCGACCGGAAGAACTATTTCTACCCCGACCTGCCGCAGGGCTATCAGATTTCCCAACTCTACTTCCCCATCGTCGGCGAAGGCGTCGTCGAGGTGGAGGCGGAGGACGGCTCCTTCTTCAACGTCGGCATCGAGCGGCTGCACCTGGAACAGGACGCCGGCAAGCTGATCCACGACCTGTCGCCGACCGAGAGCTATGTCGACCTGAACCGCGCGGGCACGGCCCTGATGGAGATCGTCTCGCGTCCCGACATCCGTTCGCCGGAAGAGGCCGTCGCCTACGTCAAGAAGATCCGCACCATCCTGATCTATCTCGGCACCTGCGACGGCGACATGGAGAAGGGCAATCTGCGCGCCGACGTCAACGTCTCCGTCTGCCGCGTCGGCCAGTACGAGAAGTTCAAGGCCACCGGCGATTTCAGCCACCTCGGCACCCGCTGCGAGATCAAGAACGTCAATTCGTTCCGCTTCATCTCCCAGGCCATCAACTACGAGGCCCGTCGCCAGATCGAGATCCTCGAGGACGGCGGCAAGATCACGCAGGAAACCCGCCTCTACGATCCCACGGCCGGCGAGACCCGCTCGATGCGCTCCAAGGAAGAGGCGAACGACTATCGCTACTTCCCGGACCCCGACCTGCTGCCGCTGGAGCTGGAACAGGCCTGGATCGACGCCATCAAGGCCGACCTGCCGGAACTGCCCGACGCGAAGCGCCGCCGCCTGATGGCCGACTATGGCCTGTCGCAATATGACGCCGTCGTCCTGATCTCCGAACAGGCCAAGGCCGACTATTTCGAGGAAGCCGCCAAAGGGCGTGACGCCAAGCTGGTCGCCAACTGGGTCACCAACGAACTGTCGGCGCGTCTGGCCGCCGACCACAAGGACTTCTCCGAAAGCCCCCTGCCCGCCGCCTACGTCGCGGAACTGGTCGCCCTGATCGAGGAGGGCGTGATCTCGTCGAAGATCGCGAAAGAGGTCTTCGACCACGTCTGGAACGGCGAGGGCTCGCCCCGCGCCGTCGTCGAGGCGCGCGGCCTGGTCCAGGTCAACGACACCGGCGCCATCGAGAAGGCCGTCGACGAACTGATCGCCGCCAACCCGGACAAGGCCGCCGCCGTCGCCGAAAAGCCCCAGGCTCTGGGCTGGTTCGTCGGCCAGGTTATGAAAGCCACCGGCGGCAAGGCCAACCCGGCCTCGGTCAACGAGATCCTGAAGGCAAAGCTGGGTCTTTGACATCCAAAGGCCCGCCCGGATCGCTCCGGACGGGCCCTTCATCGTGGGTCCGCTGCCAGACCTTCAAGACACGAGCGCTTCAGCGCGGGCAACGCTGCGCCGCAGCCAGTTGGACGCCCAGCACCGACTGCACGGCGAGCGGCGCGTCGGTCGCGATCACGACCGCGCCCTGGTCGAACAGGGCGCGGTATTCGGACAGGTCGCCGTCCGCCGCATACTGGTCATCCAGCCGCCGGCCCGGCGCGCCGAGCGTGCCGAACTGGGCCTCGACGCCCGCCTCGGCCAGGGACCGCCAGAGCGCCGGCCGCGCTTCCCGCGTCCCGGTCCAGGCCAGGATCTGCGGCGCGTTTAGCCCCTCCAGACCGGCGACATCGTCGAGCCCGGCCGAGATCATCATCTCGGGCGCCAGGGCCGCCACGGCGCGCGCCGTCTCCGGCGAATAGGTGATCAGGATGACCCGGTCCCCGGCGCCCGCAGCCCGCACCCCGGCGATCACGGCCCGCGCCAGGCTGATCGTCGCCGCCTCATCGGCAGGCTTCAGGTCGATGCTGGCGATGGCTCCCGCACGACCGGCGGCGTCCAGCGCCTCGCGCAGCGTCGGCGGCGGCGCGTCGGTCACATCGCCATTGGTCGCTTCAAGCCGCGCCGTGCGCACCTGGGCCAGGGTCAGATCCGCAACCCGGCCCGTCCCCGTCGAGGTTCGCTCCATCGTCTCATCGTGCATCAGCACGAGCCTGCCGTCCCGGGTCAGGACCGCATCGATTTCCACGATCGCGCCCGGAATCGCCCGCCCCGTCGCCTCGATCGCGGCGATGGAGTTCTCGGGCTGATCGTCCGCCGACTGGGCCCGGTGCGCCGAGATGGCCACGCCCCCGCCCTGTCTCACACAGTCGAAATAGGCTGCCAGGGCCGGCGCGTCCGACACGCTCCGCATCGGCGTCGCCGCGCATCCGGAAGCCAGAACGGCGGTCATCAGCGCGGGAGCGAGGAAGCGGGTCATGGGGCGGCCTGTACGATCGAGGCCAACCTCATAGCCCCCCAGATCGACTGGCGTAAGACAGGCGCGTCCCTTGCCCGCGCCTCGTCACCGACGCATGTTCGGGGCCAACGAATATCGGGAGAGAATCGGTTGCAGGATCTTGCGGCGCCAGTCTTGGGCACGCTCGCGGCGGTGGCTGTCGGCGGCTACCTGCTGGGCTCCATTCCGTTCGGCGTGCTCATCACCCGCGCCGCCGGCGCCGGCGACGTGCGCACCATCGGTTCCGGCAACATCGGCGCGACCAATGTGCTCCGCACTGGCCGCAAGGATCTGGCGCTCGCCACCTTGCTGCTTGACGCGGGCAAGGGCGCCGCCGCCCTGCTGATCGCGCGCCATCTGTTCGGTTCGGACGTCGCGGGCGCCATCGCCGGCGGCGCGGCCTTCCTCGGCCACCTGTTCCCCGTCTGGCTGGGCTTCAAGGGCGGCAAGGGGGTGGCGACCTTCTTCGGCCTCCTTATCGCCGCCTGCTGGCCACTGGGCCTCATGGCCGGGGCCACCTGGCTGATCGTCGCCTTCGCCCTGCGGTATTCGTCACTGGCGGCGCTGGCGGCCGCAGCGGCAGCGCCGATCTATGCCCTGCTGCCCCTGCCCGCCCTGGCCTTGCCGGCCGCCCAGCCGATCTTCTGGCTGGCGATCGTCACGGCGGTCCTGATCTACATCCGGCATCACGAGAACATCGGCCGCCTGCTGAAAGGGGCCGAACCTCGCATCGGCGCCGCGAAGACGTGAGCCTGCCGGAAGCCGAGCGCTTCGCCCGCCTGCGCCTCGCGCGCGCTGAGCGGGTCGGCCCGGTTTCCTTCCGCCAGCTTCTGGACCGGTTCGGCAGCGCCGAACGCGCGCTGGACGCCCTGCCCGACCTGATCCGAAAAGGCGGCGGCCACGGCTACAGCCTGCCGCCGGTCGAGCAGATCGAACAGGAGCTGGCGGCCGGCGACCGCGCCGGAGCCGTGCTTTTGGTGCTCGGCGACGCCGCCTATCCGCCGATGCTCGCCGCCGTCGATCCGCCGCCCCCGGTTCTTTGGACCCGGGGCGATGCGGCTCTGCTTTCGCGAGAGGCCGTCGCCATAGTGGGCGCCCGGATCGCCTCGGCGGGCGGTCAGCGGATCGCGCGCGGCCTTGCCCAGCAGTTGGGACAGGCGGGGTTCGTCGTTGTCTCGGGCCTGGCGCGAGGTATCGATGCGGCGGCTCATGCCGGGGCGATCGAGACGGGCACGGTTGCGGTGCTCGGCGGCGGGGTGGACGACGTCTATCCCTCCGAGAACGCCGGCCTCTATGACCAGATTGTCGAGCGAGGCTGTGTCGTGTCTGAAAGCCCGATGGGCGCGCGGGCCCAGGCGCGGGACTTCCCGAGGCGCAACCGGATTATTTCAGGGCTGTCGCGCGGCGTGATCGTGGTCGAGGCCGAACTTCGTTCAGGGTCCTTGATCACCGCGCGCCTGGCCAATGAGCAGGGACGGGATGTCTTCGCCGTACCGGGTTCACCGCTGGATCCCCGGTCGAAGGGGCCGAACGAACTGCTCCGGCAGGGCGCCATCCTGTGCGAAGGCATCGACGATGTCCGCCGCGCCTTCGAGACGCTGAGGACCCTGCTGGAACCTCCGGTCGATCATCCCTTCGAGGGGGCCCCGGACGAGATCGACGCTGCCTTCCTCGACCGGGTCGCCGACCTCCTTTCGCCGACGCCGACCCCGCGCGACGAGATCGCCCGCGCCCTTGACGCGCCGATCGGCGACGTGGCCGCCGCGCTGCTGGAGCTCAGCCTCGCCGGGCGGGCGACCCTGCTGCCGGGCGGATCGGCCTCGATCTAGGCCGGGCGACGCCGGCCCGGCTCGGCGAGTTGCGCCCCGGAGCGGCTCAACGGCTCGCCGGCCAGGGCCGCTGCGCTTTCCAGCAACCGTCCCAGCGCCTCATCGCCGTCCCACCGCGCCATCTGGGCCAGTTCCAGCGCCATGGCGCTGATATATTCACGCACGGGGAAACCCGTTGTTGCTTCGTCCTGCGCAGCCCTGATCGGGGTCGCTCCTGCCATTTCACTCGCGCGCTGCATCGCAATAGCCCTTTCCATAGCCACCGGAGCCATTGGATACAACCTGAAGTATTTTGGCAACCTTAACGAGAGAATGAGCTGGAATGTCTCGCCCGGTTGACAGGGTTCGCAACCCCAACCACGTTCTGCCCCCCTCCTCCCAGACTGAGCCGTAATGAATCTCGTTATCGTCGAGAGCCCCGCGAAGGCCAAGACCATCAATAAATACCTCGGCCCGGACTTCGAGGTTCTGGCGTCCTACGGGCACGTTCGCGACCTGCCGTCCAAGGATGGATCGGTGAAGCCGGACGACGACTTCTCGATGGATTGGGAAATCGACGCCAAGGCGTCGAAGCGTCTCTCGGAGATCGCCGAGGCGGCCAAGCGCGCCGACCGCGTCATCCTGGCCACCGACCCCGACCGCGAGGGTGAGGCGATCAGCTGGCATGTTCTGGAAATCCTGACCAAGAAGAAGGTGCTGAAGGACACGCACGTCGAGCGCGTCACCTTCAACGCCATCACCAAGTCTGCCGTGCTCGAAGCCATGGCCAATCCGCGCCAGCTCGACATGGAACTGGTGGAAGCCTACCTGGCCCGCCGCGCGCTGGACTATCTGGTCGGCTTCACCCTGTCTCCGGTCCTGTGGCGCAAGCTCCCCGGCGCCCGTTCGGCCGGACGGGTGCAGTCCGTCGCCCTGCGCATCGTCGTCGACCGCGAGATGGAGATCGAGCGGTTCAAGGCCCAGGAATACTGGTCGATCGAGGCCGACCTGGCCGCCGACAGCCCACCCTTCACCACGCGTCTGGTCAAGCACGAGGGCAAGCGGATCCAGCGTCTGGACATCCCCTCTGAGTCTGTTGCGTTCGCCGCCCGCGACGCGATCAAGGCCGGCGAGTTCACCATCCGGTCGATCGAAAAGAAGCCGGTCCGCCGCTTCCCCTCCCCGCCCTTCACCACCTCGACCCTGCAGCAGGAGGCGTCGCGCAAGCTGGGCTTCGACGCCCAGCGCACCATGCGCGCGGCCCAGAAACTGTACGAGGGCGTGGATGAGACCGGCGGCCTGATCACCTATATGCGGACCGACGGCGTCCAGACGACGCCCGAGGGCATCGCCCAGGCGCGCGAAGTCATCAGCGAGACCTTCGGCCCCGCCTTCGTCCCGGCCGAGGCCCGCTACTACAAGACCAAGGCCAAGAACGCCCAGGAGGCGCACGAGGCGATCCGCCCGACCAATATCGCCCGCCGCCCCGACAGTCTGCGGCTCGAGAGCGACCTGCAGCGGCTCTACGAACTGATCTGGAAGCGGATGGTCGCCTCCCAGATGGAGGCCGCGCGTCTGGACCGGACCACGGTCGAGGTCGAGACGCCCGACGGCCAGACGGGCCTGCGCGCCACCGGCCAGATCGTGACCTTCGACGGCTTCCTGGCCGTCTACGAGGAAGGCCGCGACGAGAAGCAGAAGGGCGCAGAATCCGAGGAAGACGACGATACCGCCCGCCTGCCCGCGCTGAAGGAAGGGGCGAAGGCGAAGGTCGAGGCGATCCGCACCGAACAGCATTTCACCGAGCCGCCCCCGCGCTTCTCGGAAGCCACCCTGGTCAAGAAGCTGGAAGAGCTCGGCATCGGCCGGCCCTCGACCTATGCCTCGATCCTGACGACCCTGCGTGACCGCGAATACGTCCGCATGGACAAGAACCGCTTCTATCCCGAGGACAAGGGTCGGCTGGTCACGGCCTTCCTCGAGCAGTTCTTCCGCAAATGGGTGGAATACGATTTCACCGCGGCGCTGGAGACCCGGCTCGACGAGGTTTCGGCCGGCGAGCTGAACTGGAAGGTGCTGCTGCGCGAGTTCTGGAGCGACTTCCATGTCGCGACCCAGGCGGCGGGCGAACTGCGCACCACGGCCATCCTGGACGCCCTGAACGAAAGCCTGGGCGCCCACATCTTCCCGATGAAGGAAGACGGCTCGGACCCGCGCGAATGCCCCCTGTGCAAGCAGGGCCAGCTGAGTTTGAAGACCAGCCGGTTCGGCGCCTTCGTCGGCTGCTCGCGCTATCCCGACTGCAAATTCACCCGGCCGGTGGCGGCCCCGGATGCGGCCGACGGCGGCGCCGAGGGCGGCGACCGGGAGCTGGGCGTCGATCCGGTGACCGGCCTGCCGGTGCAGCTGAAGATCGGACGCTTCGGCCCCTATGTCGAAACCGCCGTGCCGGACGAGGAGAAGCCCAAACGCTCCTCCCTGCCCAAGGGCTGGAGCCCGGCGTCGCTGACGCTGGAGCAGGCCCTGCGCCTGCTGGGCCTCCCGCGCGAGGTGGGCGACCACCCCGAGGACGGCAAGCCGATCACGGCGGGCCTGGGTCGCTATGGCCCCTTCATCCTGCACGCCGGCACCTATGCCAATGTCGCGGACATCGACGAGGTGTTCGAGATCGGCCTGAACCGCGCCGTGGTCCTGCTGGCCGAGAAGCGGGCCGGCGGGTTCAAGGGCCGGGGCGCCGCCACAGCGCCGCTGAAGGACCTCGGGGCCCACCCGGAGACGGGCGAGCCGGTCCACGTCATGGCCGGCCGGTTCGGGCCGTATGTGAAGTCGGGCAAGATCAACGCCACCCTGCCCAAGGGCACGGCGCCCGAGGACATGACCATGGAGGTCGCCGTGCCCCTGCTGGCCGCCCGCGCCCTGGTCGCGCCCAAGCCCAAGAAGGCCCCGGCGAAGAAGGCGGCGCCCAAGGCTGCGGCGGCGAAGAAACCCGCAGCCAAGAAGCCGGCCGCGAAGAAGGCCGCGCCGAAAAAGGCCCCCGCCGCCAAGAAGACGGCGGCGGAGTAGGCGTCAGGTTCCCCGCCGGCTCCGGCTGGCGGGGTCCGGGCCTTAGGGACTCCGGAGAATTCAGTACAGATCGTCCACTGAGTCCGGCCGGCCCGAACCCGAGAACCCCGTCCGAAGCGTTCGCCCATCGTGATCCCCTCCGCGCGAAAGGGATCAGTATGGGGGCGTTTCGGGGGGTGATGGATAAAAGGCCTCTCGTTAGAGCCGGACCTTGATTTCAAAGGCGGATTCGGACGATCCGTTGATGGGTACGGCGCCAGAACGGAGCCTCCCTCGCCCGCAGCGAGAGAGGGAGGCTGGCCGCATCAAAACGGACGTCAGCCCACGCGGCCGGCGGCGACGGCGACGGCTTTCAGGTCGACCAGGGTCTCGACCGTGTCGCCGGTCACGATGACGGCGGGGGCATCGGCGTAGGGGGCGCTGTCCATGCCAAGCGCATCCAGGGTGAGGACCACGCCGTCTCCGAAGGCGAATACGGGGGCGCCCTTGGTCCAGGCGCGGGTGATGGCGTCATCAAGGGCGGCGCAGGACGCGGCGTCGCTGGATCCGCCCGGCACGACCAGGGCCTTCAGCGCGCCGTTATCGAGGTCGGCGACGCCGGCAGTGGCCAGCACGCTGGTCCCGCCGACATTGACATCGGCCTCACCGATCGACATCGGAGCCAGCGACAGGCCGCTGGAGCGGAGCGTGGTCTCGGCCTCGGGCATCTCGCCGAAATTCATGGCGCGGCGCATGGCCAGACCGACGCGGGCGCGGATGGGCGCGGGGTGATAGCCGTAGCGCGAACCGGGATTGGAGCGGGGGGTGAACGGGGCTTTGCGTTGAGCGAACAAGGCGTCTCCTTCAGGGTTGTCGGGTCCTGAGGGCCTGTCCGCGAAAGCGATCACGCACCGGCGCTGAGGGGCGTCGGCGGGCGGAAAAAGGGTTCAGGATAGGGCATAAATGGGCAGGCGGGGCCGTGTTTTCAACCCGTTGGGCCCGGGGGTCACGGGTTCGTCATCGGGGCTGATGCGGCGAGGATGGCGGCGACCACCTCATGCCGCCGGTTCTCGATGTCTGCATTCGCGAAGCGCAGGACGCGGAAATTCTGCTCGCGCAGGAAGACGTCGCGCTCGACATCGTGGAGGCTGGCGTCATGCGTCGGGCCGTCCGCTTCGACGATCAGACGGTGACGCAGGCAGGCGAAATCGGCGATGTAGCGGCCGATGACGACCTGCCGCCTGAACTTCAGTCCTTGCAGACGACGGTCCCGCAGCAGCCTCCACAGACGGCGCTCATAGAGCACCGGCTGACGCCGCATCGCCTTCGCCCGCCCCTGGAGCCATTCGCCCATAGGTTACATTAGCCCTTCTCCCCTTGCGGGAGAAGGTGGCAGCCGCAGGCTGACGGATGAGGGGTCGTACCGGCGGCTGTAGTGAGTTGAGCCAGCGCTGACGGTCGATGTCGGCGTGACCCCTCATCCGACCTCGCTTCACTCGGCCACCTTCTCCCGCAAGGGGAGAAGGACCGGAGTGTGCGGCTGACGCTGTCTCCACCCCCGGCCAGGCGGCGAACACCTGTTCGGCCGTCGGTGAGCAGAGGCGGTTGCGGGCGCAGAGGAAGAGGCGGTGGGTCAGAGCGGAATGTTATCGTGCTTCTTCCACGGGTTCGTCTGCTGTTTGTTCTTCAGCGTCCGTAGCGCCCGGATCAGCCGCCGGCGCGTGCCGTGCGGCATGATCACGTCGTCGATATAGCCGAGACCCGCAGCCACGAAGGGGTTGGCGAAGCGGGCCTTGTACTCGGCCTCGCGCGCCGCAAGAGCCTCGGGGTCGCCCGCCTCCTTGCGGAAGATGATCTCGACCGCGCCCTTGGCGCCCATGACGGCGATCTCGGCCGAGGGCCAGGCGTAGTTGACGTCGCCGCGCAGGTGTTTGGAGCTCATCACGTCATAGGCGCCGCCATAGGCCTTGCGGGTGATGACGGTCAGTTTGGGCACGGTGGCCTCGGCATAGGCGAACAGCAGCTTGGCGCCGTGCTTGATCAGGCCGCCGTACTCCTGGCGCGTGCCGGGCATGAAGCCGGGGACGTCGACGAAGGTGACCAGGGCGATGTCGAAGGCGTCGCAGAAGCGGACGAAGCGGGCGGCCTTGCGCGAACTGTCGATGTCGAGGACGCCGGCCAGGACCTGGGGCTGGTTGGCGACGATGCCGATGGGCTGGCCGTCGAGGCGGCCGAAGCCGCAGACGATGTTGCGGGCGAAGTCGGCGCCGATCTCGAAGAACTCGGCCTCGTCGACCGTCTTCAGGATCAGCTCCTTGATGTCATAGGGCTGGTTCGGATTGGCCGGGACCAGGGTGTCGAGGCTGGCCTCGTCGCGGTCGGGATCGTCGTAGGAGTCGCGGACAGGCGGCTTCTCGCGGTTGGACAGGGGCAGGAAGCCGATCAGGCGGCGGACCTCGCTGAGGGCCTCCAGGTCGTTCTCGAAGGCGCCGTCGGCGACGCCGGACTTCTGCGAATGCACGCGGGCGCCGCCGAGGTCCTCGTGGGTGACCACCTCGTTGGTGACGGTCTTCACCACGTCGGGGCCGGTCACGTACATGTAGGAGGTGTCCTTCACCATGAAGATGAAGTCGGTGATGGCGGGCGAATAGACGTCCCCGCCGGCGCAGGGGCCCATGATGACGCTGATCTGGGGGATGACGCCCGAGGCCAGGGTGTTCTGGAGGAAGATGTCGGCATAGCCGGCGAGGCTCTCGACACCCTCCTGGATGCGGGCGCCGCCGGCGTCGAACAGGCCGATGATCGGGGCGCCATTGGTCAGGGCCATGGTCTGGAGCTTGACGATCTTTGCCGCATGGGCGCCGCTAAGAGATCCGCCGAAGACTGTGAAATCCTTGGAGAAGACATAGACCAGACGGCCGCCGATCGTGCCGCGGCCGGTGACCACGCCGTCGCCGGGGACGCGCTGGGTTTCCATGCCGAAGTCATGCGAGCGGTGCTCCACGAACATGTCGGTCTCTTCGAACGAGCCCTCGTCCAGCAGGACCTCGATCCGCTCGCGGGCCGTCAGCTTGCCCTTGGCGTGCTGACTGGCGATGCGGGCGGGGCCGCCCCCCTGGCGCGCGGCTTCGCGGCGGGTTTCGAGCTGTTCGAGGATGGGTTTCATGGGGGCGGTCTCCTTGGAAGGAGGATTAGGAGCGGTGGCGACGGGAGGCAAGCGGCAGGGCCTTCTCCCTCCCCCTCGGGGGAGGGTCGTCGCGCAGCGACGGGGTGGGGGCGACAGGGCGATGCGGATGCAGGCCTGTAGTGTTTCGCCTTGCCGCCCCCACCCGGTCTCCGCTGCGCTGCGACCACCCTCCCCCGCAGGGGGAGGGAGAATGATGTGCGCCCGCCTACAGCCGCCCCTGCTCCGCCAGCTTGTCGACCAGCCAGACGCGGGCCGCAGGGATGGGTTTGTTCTGGGGGTGGAAGACGAATTGTTCGAGAAAATGGCCGGTCAGATCGAGGCCGGCGCGGACGTCGCCCTCCGACAGGCCCGCCTGGGCGCCCAGCATGAAGGGCGGCAGTTTCAGCAGCTTGTCGGCATAGGGGGCGCCGGCCTCGCGCGACACGGCGCGGCCGGTGCGGGGACTTACCCACAGCAGATCATCCATTGATCCGGTGACAGCGCAGCGCGACAGGTCCAGGCCGAAGCCGAGATCCTCCAGCAGACCGGCCTCGAAACGCACGAAGATGGCGGGCCAGACAGACGGGATCTGGAACGCCGCCATCAGGGCCTCGAAGGCCAGGAAGGCGCCGGGGTGGGGCTCGCGTTCCGGCAGGGCGCCTTGCGCCACGGCGGCGGCGGCGGCGAGGCCGGTCAGGGCCAGACCGTCGTCGAACAGGGCGCTGGGCCCCTCCCCCACCGGCTCCAGACGGGCTGAGCCGAGGTGGTCGCTGGTCCGGGCGCGATAGTCGGCGATGACCCGGGCGCCGGGCTGGAGGAAGGGCTTCATGCGCCGCGACGCCCCGCCGGCGACATAGGCCGAGTGGCGACCATGGGTCTCGGTCAGCAGGTCGACGACCACGCCGGTGTCGCCATGGGCCCGCGCCGACAGGACGTAGGCCTCTTCGTGGAATTCCATCAGGGGGCGGGCGCCTTCGCCGTTTCGTAGGTCTTGATGATGCGGGCGATGGGGCTGGCCAGGTCGTTGGGGATGGCGAGGCTGAGTACGTACTGTTCGATCTTCCAGCCGTCGGCGGTCAGTCGCATCACGCCGGAGCCGCGTGTACGGCCGTAGCTGTCGTTGGTCAGCTGTTCCTCGAACCAGGCGATGCAGCGGCATTCAATCGGGGCGATGGTTATGGTCCGTTCGGTGGCCGGATAGGACCAGCCGTTGCCTCGATTGAAGTGCGGCGTCGCGTAGTCGCGCAACTCCGCGATGGTCCAGTGCTCGCCGGCGTCGGTGCCGACGAAGCGGGCGTCGGCCGTATAGAGGGCGAAATAGGCGTCGGCGTCGGCGGCGGCCGAGGCGACGTTCAACTGGTCGAGGACGGCGGCGACCTGGGCCTCCGGCGTCGTCTGGACGGCGAGGGCCATGGCGATGGCTGCGAACATGGCGGGGCCTCCTGCGGGTGAGCCCCCGTCCTAGCCCCGATCGCCGCTTTCAGGAACCGTTCGACCGTTCCGCGCCCTTATTTAACCGGATGGTTGACAACAAGATCCGACAGCTGCACTTAACCGATCAGTTCAACACGAAACCCGTCATGCAGACCGATCCCCTCTCCGCCAAGTTCGCCGCCCTGGCCGACCCGACCCGTCGGGCCATCCTGGCCCGGCTGACCGAGGGCGAGTGTTCGGTCGGCGACCTGGCGGAACCGTTCGACATGAGCCTGCCGGCCGTTTCCAAGCATCTGAAGGTGCTCGAGAAGGCCGGACTGATCTCTCGCGGCAAGGAGGCCCAGTGGCGCCCTGCCCGACTGGAGCCGATGGGCCTGAAGGGCATGGCCGAGTGGCTGGAACACTACCGCCGCTACTGGGACCAGAGCTTCGACCGTCTGGAAGATTATCTGCGCAAGATTCAGAAAGGAAACGACGATGGCGAAAGAAGCTGAGACCAATCCCTGCGACACCGACGGCGCGGCACACGCCTTCGACCTGACGCTGGAACGCATCATCGATGCGTCGCCGGAGAAGGTCTTCAGGGCCTATACGGACCCCGCGATCCTGGCCCAGTGGTTCGCGCCCAAGCCCTGGAAGATCGTCGATCCGATCATCGAGGCCCGCGTCGGCGGCCGCTTCAACTTCACCATGCACGGGCCGGACGGCGAGGTGTTCCCGAACAGCGGCGTCTTCCTCGAGGTCGTGCCGAACCGCCGCATCATCACGACCGACGCCTTCACCTCCGGGTGGAAGCCGGCCGGCCAGCCCTTCATGGTCGCCCGCGTCGACATGGAGCCGACCGGTGACGGCAAGACGAAATACACGGCCGTCGCCAGCCACTGGAACGAAGACGCGATGAAGCAGCACGAGCAGATGGGCTTCCACGAGGGCTGGGGCACGGTCGCCGACCAGCTGGCCGACATCGTGAAGACGTTCTGATCCGATGAGCACCCTCGTCGCCGAGGCGCACTCTTCCAAGGATCTGGCACGCCCGACCCTGAACCTGCAGCGTGTTTTCGATGCGCCGCGCGACCTCGTCTGGCGCGCCTGGTCCAACCCGGAGATCCTGGTGCTGTGGATGGGGCCGGTCGAATGGCCGGCCGTCAGCGCCACAGTCGACTTCCGGGTCGGCGGCGAGTGGCGCATCTGCCTGCGCTCGCCGACGACCGGCGAGGACCTGTGGCAGGGCGGGGTCTATCGCGAGATCGTCGCGCCCGAGCGGATCGTCTTCACCTTCAAATGGGACGAGAGCCACGAGGACGGGCCGCCCGTCGACACCCTGGTCACCGTCCGCTTCGCCGAAACGGCGGACGGCCGGACCCGGATGGACTTCACCCACGAGGGCCTGAAGTCCGAACAGAGCCTGACCGGCCACAAACATGGCTGGACCTCCACCGCCGACCGGCTGGAAGCCTGGCTGGCCGCCAACCCCGACTGAAGGCGCAGACCATGAAGATCGTGACCAGTCTGAGCTTCCCCGGCACCTGCCGCGAAGCCTTCGATTTTTACGCCGGCGTTCTGGGCGGCGAGATCACGGCCGCCACCCCCTATGGCGAGGGCTTCCCCGGCATGCCGACGCCGCCGCAAATCCGCGACTGGCTGATGCACTGCTGGCTGCAGGTCGGCGACCAGGCGATCATGGGCTCCGACATGCACCCGGACTTTGCGCCGGACATGCACAAGCCCAAGGACGGCTTCGACGTCACCCTGCATTTCGCCAGGGTCGAGGACGCGCGCCGCATCTTCGAGGACCTGTCGCAGGGCGGCGAGGTCCGCATGCCCTTTGCCGAAAGCCCCTGGTCGCCGGGCTTTGGCGGCTTCACCGACAGGTTCGGCGTGCCGTGGATGATCAACACCATGCCGGCGCCCCAGGCGTGAAGGCCTCGCCCATGGTCTCTTCATGTCGGGCGGGCTGTGGCTGCGGGACGAGCGGCTGAGGTCGCTGTTCCCCTTCCGGCGCTGAGGTGCGAACGGGCGGCTCTGGCGGCTAGTCCGCCAACGCGGTCGGGAACACATGGCCGAGGGCCTCGGCCATGGCCTGTTGCGAGATCAGCAGGACCTGTTGCTGCTGATGATAGTTGTTCGACAGCACGATCACGGCGATCCGCTTGTCCGGCTGCCAGACCTCGATGTTGCGGAAGCCCGACCAACTGCCGGTATGGTAGATTTCCCGGTCCTGGAAGGCCGGGGTGACCCGCGTGCCCAGCCGGTTGGCCATCAGGCCGTAGCCCCAGGCGCGATGCGGCCGCCCGTCCCGCTCGTTCGGCTGGTCGGCCGGAGAATGGTCCATGATCATCTGGGCGTAGCTGTACGGGCTCAGGACATGACCGCCGTGGAGGGCCTGTTCCCACACCAGCTGATCGTCCAGGGTCGAATAGAGGGCGCCGGCGCCGGCGACGATCGAGACGTTCGGATTGCGCTGGGCCGTCAGCCCCTCGGGGAAGGTCGCGTGGCCGGTGACGATGCCGAGGTCCGTATCGTCGTCGAAGCCGGTGTCGGTCATGCCGAGCGGCTCGAAGAAGGCCGTGCGGAGGTAGTCCGCGAAGCGCTGGCCGCTGGCCTTCTCGACGATGGCGGCGGCCAGGTTGAAGCCGGCATTGTTATACCGGACCCTGGTTCCCGGCTCGAACGACAGCCGGAACAGTCTGGAGTCCTCGGTCAGTTCGTCGAGGGTCGCGGGGGTGGTGCGGCGATTGCCCCAGCCGGGCCGGGCCATCAGGTCGGGAATGCCGGAGGTGTGCGAGATCAGGTGATGGATCTTCAGCGGCGCCCAGGCGGCGGGGCACGGCTGGATCCATTGGCAGACCGGATCGCCGATCGTCAGCTTGCCGTCGTCCTGCAGCTTCAGGATGGCGGCGGCGGTGAATTGTTTGGAGATGGAGGCGAGGCGGAAGCGCGAACCGACCCGCAGCGGGGCCCCGGTGGCGACGTCTGCGGTTCCGTAGGCCTGGCGGAACAGGATCTCGTCGCCGCGTGCGACCAGGACGGCGCCCATGAACCGGCCGGCGTCGGCCTCGCGTTGCAGGCGGGCGGTCAGTTGCGGCAGGGCCTCGACGACCTCGAGCGGCGGGCGCGGCGGCAGGGGCGCGAGACGTGACGAGGCCGTCGGCGGCGGCTGCGAGGTCAGGACGGCGGCGAGACCGGCGCCGCCGATCAGGACGACGGCGGCGATCAGGCCGAGGAAGAGCCGGGGATGGTTTCCGGCGGTACGGGGAACGTGAAACATCGGGCTTGGTAACGCCTGCGGAGGATTCGTCACCCCATCGGCCGATCCCGTTTACGTCATCCTCCGATTTGATCAGAGGCAGCCGCCGTGGCGGTGAGGCGGCGTGATGGCGTGCGGGATCTATCGCGTTCACCTGACATGCCGCAGGGACCTGCAATGGTGGCGATGTCCGCTTCGGGGCGGGGTGCCGGTTTCGCAAACCGACCCTTAGCGGACGTTGACGAGCTTGGCTGTCAGAAATTTCGTGCAGGTTAGGATGCAAGAGTTTTCGAATAGATGCCTGCAATTGCTGGCTTGTTTCGGGCTAGCTGATCCGGGATTTCACGGGGTTGCCATCGAGACAGCGGCGATTTTGGTTTCGGCGCGTCAAGTCATCCAACAGTTTGATCCTTTCCCTATCGACATTTGACAGCGATCGGCGTTCTGTGAACGCATTGGTCCGTCTCGGGACGGAGCACCTCATGCAGCGCTACGATCCTGACCGCCTCTTAGTCTCGCTCCACATACCCAAATCCGCTGGAACAAGCTTAAGAGCTGCGCTGGCGGGGTGGTTTGGTGAGCGCTTTTACCTCCACTACCCAGCTTGGGCTCCTACCCTACCGATTCTTGCAGATGAGGGGCGAACTTGCGTGCACGGTCATTTCACGCCGCTGAACGGTACAAGCATTCTTCAGGTTTTTCCGTTCGCCACCCAGACCATAACCGTTATGCGGGAGCCATTTTCTAGGCTAGTTTCTGAATGGATATTCTACAATTACGCGAAGAGTATTGGAGTCGACGTTCCAGAGCTTTCAGACGAACCTGATTTCGATACCTGGTTTTGTCGCAGGCGAGATGAAGCAATAAACGATCCAGTAACGCGCGTACTGAAGCAGTTTCCTGCTCAATTTGATAAGAAAAATCCGTCCAAATTTTTTTTCAACAAAGGGTTCGTCGCTGTAGGCATCACTGAAAGGTTTTCTGACATCCTTCCGTTGTTTGCCTATAAGTTCGATGCGCCCTTATCTCTAGAGCAACGATATAACGTATCTCCGATTTTGGATACGAAAGAGTTCAACAGATACAAATCGGAACATAAACGCGTATACTACCTTGAGCATGAGGTATACGCTGCCGCAGAGAGCCTTTTTGCGTCAGATTTCGAGACAATGATTAGCGACATAGGAAGATCGCACTCGGGCAAGTAACGAAAAGTCTTCGGCGGCATACGATAGCCGCCCCCCCCCCTCTCAGACCTTTCGACCGTCCGCTCTCCGCCGCACTGGTTGTCGGCGCCAACCTGCCACGGACTTCTTGCTGTGGTTACGCCGGGCCGGCATCCGCGTCGCACGGCCGGGGTCCCGGGCTCGCGACGCGCCCCCAAGGATGACAGAGGGTTGGAACCCTAGGCGTTGAAATCCAGGCCGAACTGGGCATAGAGCGCGCGGCTGTCCTGCCACTTCGGATCGACCTTGACGGTGATGAACAGGTGGACCGGACGGTCCAGCAGTTCGGTCAGTTCCTCGCGCGACTTCTGGCCGATCCATTTCAGGGTCTGGCCGCCCTTGCCGAGGATGATGGGGCGCTGGCTCTCGCGCTCGACATAGATGGTCTGTTCGATGCGGGCCGAGCCGTCAGCTTTCTCGTCGAAGGCCGTCGTCTCCACGGCGGCCGAATAGGGCAGCTCCTCGTGGACGCGCAGATAGACCTTCTCGCGCGTGATCTCGGCGGCCAGGACGCGGATCGGCACGTCGGCGGACTGGTCTTCTGGATAGAGCCAGTGGCCCAGCGGCATATCGCGCGCCAGACGCTGTTTCAGGTCGTCGACGCCGTCGCCCGAAAGGGCCGAGATCATATAGACCTCCGAATAGACGCCGGTCTCGAACAGGCTGTGCGACAGGGCCAGGAGGGTGTCGCGGCGCATGCCGTCGATCTTGTTGAGCACCAGGATGACCTTGGTCCCCGTGGACTTCAGGTTGGCGATGATGGTCTCGGTGTCCTCCGCCGACTTGCGGTCCGCGCCCGTGCCGTCCTTGCCTTCCGAGGCGATGTGCGAGGCGGCGTCGATCAGGTGGACGACGACGTCAGCGTCCTGGGCTCCGCCCCAGGCCGAGGCGACCATGGCCCGCTCCAGCCGGCGCCGCGGGGTGAAGATGCCCGGGGTGTCGACCAGCACGATCTGGGCGTCGCCCTCGATGGCGATGCCGCGCACGGGAAACCGCGTCGTCTGGACCTTCTGGGTGACGATGGAAACCTTGGATCCCGTCAGCCGGTTCACCAGCGTCGACTTGCCGGCGTTCGGCGCGCCGATGATGGCTGCAAAGCCCGCGCGGTGCTGGGGGTTGGTATCGGTCAAATCACGCCTTCACGTTGGAGCATGGCCATGGCGGCCGCTTTTTCCGCGTCCTGACGCGAACGTCCGGGAGCGGTCAAGGGTTCAACCCCTTCGATGGAGACCTCGACCGTGAAGGTCGGGGCGTGGTCGGAGCCCGTCTGGCCCATGACGCGATAGGTCGGCAGGGGGCGTCCCTGGCCTTGCGACCATTCCTGCAGGGCGGACTTGGGATTGTTCAGGGCGCGCGGCGCCGGCGTGGCCAGTTCTTCGGCCCAGACCCGGTCAAACATGGCGCGGGCGGCGTCCAGGCCTCCATCGAGGAAGACGGCGGCCAGCAGGGCCTCGACGGCGTCGGCGACGACCCCCTCCTTGCGACGACCGCCAGACCTGGTCTCGCCGGGCGAGAGACGCAGGGCCTCGCCGATGCCGAGACGATCGCCCACGCGGCCGCAGGCGTGCTTGTCGACCAGGGCGTGCAGGCGCGAGGACAGTTCACCCTCGTCTGCGGCGGAATAATCGTTGTGCAGCCGCTGGGCGACCAGCAGGCCGAGGACGCGGTCGCCGAGGAACTCGAGCCGTTCGTTGTGGCGCGCGGGCTTTCCGGCGGCCTTGTCGGCCCCCTCCCCCACGCTGGAATGGGTCAGCGCCCGCTCCAGAAGGGCGGGGTCGCGGAACACATGGCCGATGCGGTCGACCAGCGCGGTCACCGCCTCGGCGCGGACATTGGCCATCAGTCGAGGACGCGGAAGAAGCGGCTGGGCCGGACATTGGCGAACCAGCTGACCGGATTGAACAGCGAAGCCCCCGGCTCCCACGAGAACATGATGATCTCGGCCTTGCCGACGAGGTTTTCGTCCGGGACCAGGCCGACGCCGGCCGATTCCTGCACGCGGCTGTCGATCGAGTTGTCGCGGTTGTCGCCCATCATGAAATAGTGGCCGGCCGGGACTTCATAGACCGGGGTGTCGTCCAGATCGCCGCCAGGGCCGAAGTCCTGGATGGTGATGGTCTTGCCGCCCGGCAGGGTCTCGCGCACCTGGGTGACCGGACGCGGGCCGAAGATGTCGTCGACCTCGCCCTGGCTGACGACCACGTTCTGAACCGGCTGGCCGTTGATATGCAGCCTGTTGGCGATCATCTGGATCTGGTCGCCCGGCAGGCCGATGACCCGCTTGATATAGTCGGTCTTGTCGTCGCGAGGCAGTTTGAACACGACGATGTCGCCGCGCGCCGGCGCGCGACCGAACACCCGACCGTCGCCCAGCGGCAGGTTGATCGGCAGGCCCGACGAGAATTTCGAATAGCCGTAGGCCCATTTGGACACGACGATGTAGTCGCCCTCGTAGAGGTTGGGCTCCATCGAGGCCGACGGGATGGTGAAGGGCTGGAACAGCAGGACGCGCAGGACGAAGGCGATGGCCAGGGCCACGACGACCGTCTTGACGATCTCCAGCGTCTCCGAGCCGACAGAACCGCCGTCGTCGTTCTCGTCGTCCTTGACCCGAACCTGGGCGGGGCCGGGGATCTTCTCCTTCTTGTCGTCGAAGGGGGCGTCGCCGGCGTCGCTCCAGATCGGACGATGCGTGTCCGGGGTGACGACGGGGTCCGGGGTGACCGTCTGATCGCTCTCGGAGGCGGCGAACTCCGCCTCGGGCGTCACGGCATCCGGCTCGGTCGGGGTCAGGTCCAGATCGTCAGGCGAGACGTCCTGGCTCACCACGGAGGACGATTCAGCGTCCGTCGTATCGACCACGGGCTTTTCGCCGTCTTCGGGCTTGTTGTCGCTCATCGTGTGAAAGCTCGATCCCCGGCCGCCGAACGCGGCTCGTATCTGCGCACGGGTATAGCCCGATTACGCCGTGGGCAAGGCTTCGATCACCACGAAGGCGAGTGCATAGGGGTGTTCGTCGGAAAGCGTCAGATGAATGTGCGGGGTGTGGCCCGCAGGCGTCAGCCGCTTCAGGTGCTCCGCCGCCGGGCCGGTCAGGGCCAATGTCGGCTGGCCCGAGCCCAGGTTCACCACACCCACGTCCTTCCAGTAGACGTCGCGGCGCATGCCGGTGCCCAGGGCCTTGGCGCAGGCCTCCTTGGCCGCGAACCGTTTGGCGTAGCTCCAGGCGACGTCCGGCTTGCGTTCGGAGCGGGCGCGTTCGACCGCAGTGAAGCACCGGGTCTTGAAGCGATCACCAAAGCGCTCGATCGACGCCTGGATGCGCCGGATGTCGGTCAGGTCAGCGCCGACGCCGATGATCACCTGCCTGTTGCGGTCTGGGCCGCTTCCATCGCCCCGCGCATGCGCCGGATGGCGGCGGCGAGGCCCACGAACACCGCCTCCCCGATCAGGAAATGGCCGATGTTGAGTTCGCGGATCTCGGGGATGGCCAGGACCTCGGGGGCGGTCTCGTAGTCCAGTCCGTGACCGGCGTGGACCTCCAGCCCGAGGGCATCGGCCTGGGCGCAGGCGGCGGCGAGGCGGTCAAACTCCACGCCCCGGTGTCCGGCCGGCAGGTGACAGTAGCGGCCGGTATGGAACTCCACGACCTGGGCTCCGACGGCGGCGGCGGCCTCGACCTGGTCGGGCGAGGGATCGATGAACAGGCTGACGCGGATGCCGGCGTCGCTCAGGGCCTGCACCACGGGCGCGATACTCGCCTCGTGTCCGGCCACGGCCAGACCGCCTTCGGTGGTCACCTCCTCGCGCCTTTCGGGCACCAGACAGGCGGCGTGAGGCCGGTGACGCAGGGCGATGGCCAGCATCTCGTCGGTCACGGCCATCTCGAAATTCAGCGGCTTGCCGGCCGCCGAGCACAGGGCGGTCAGGCGTTCGATGTCGGCGTCGCCGATGTGGCGGCGATCCTCACGCAGGTGGGCGGTGATGCCGTCCGCGCCGGCGCCGATGGCCTCTTCGGCCGCGCGCACGGGATCGGGATGAACCCCGCCACGCGCGTTCCGGACGGTCGCGACATGGTCGATATTGACGCCGAGGCGGACGGACGGGCGCGTCACCTGGACAGCCGCCGGCTGCCCGGATCCTCGACCGGGATCGCCGCCAGTTCAGGCGGCAGGGCGTCGGCGGGCCAGGCCGGCACGTCCAGCGTCGCCAGGGCCACCAGCGGCACGCCGACATCGGCCCGCCCGCCGGAGCGGTCGACGATGCAGGCGGCGGCCACGACCGTCCCGCCGGCGGCCTGGATGGCGGCGATACATTCGCGGCTCGACAGGCCCGTGGTGACGATGTCCTCGACCATCACGACCCTCTCGCCCGGCTCGACATGGAAGCCGCGCCGCAGCTTGAAGGCTCCGCCTTCGCGCTCGACGTACATCGACCGAACGTTCAGGTGTTTCGCGGTTTCATAACCCGGGATGATGCCGCCGACGGCCGGAGAGATGGCCACATCGACCGGACCGACCGTGGCGACGATCTTGTCCGCCAGAGCCTTGCACAGCCGCTCGCAACGGGCGCCGTCCATAAAGACCAGGTTCTTCTGCAGGAAGACCGGGCTGTGCAGCCCCGACGAGAGGACGAAATGTCCCTCGCGCAGGGCGCCCGCGGCGCGGAACTCGTTCAGGACGTCTTCGGTGTTCATGGCGCCGTTCTAGGACGTGAACCCCGTCAGGTGAAGCGTGGCCTTGCGCCTGCGTCAGTATTCCCGGCTCTCGGCCTGGCGTTGTTCCAGATGGCCGTCCTTCAGGGCGAAGACGCGGTCCATGTGACCGGCCAGCTCCATGTTGTGGGTGGCGATCAGGGCCGCCACGCCGGTCTCCTTGACCAGTTTCTGCAACGCCTCGAACACCGTCTGGCTGGTGGCCGGATCGAGATTGCCCGTCGGCTCGTCGGCCAGCAAAAGGCGCGGCCTGTTGGCCAGGGCGCGAGCCAGGGCGACGCGCTGCTGTTCCCCGCCCGACATCTGGGCCGGCTGGTGCAGGGTGCGCTCGGACAGGCCGAGCGCGCCCAGGGCCTCCTCGGCGCGCGCGCGGGCCTGTTCCAGAGAATAGCCGGCGATCCGCATCGGCAGGGCGACGTTGTCGCGCGCGTCGAACTCCGGCAGCAGGTGGTGGAACTGGTAGACGAAGCCCACGCTGCGCAGACGCAGCCGGGTCCGCGCCCGCTCGTCCAGAGTCCCGACGTCTTCGCCGTCGATGCGGACTTCACCAGAGGTGGGGCGCTCCAGCAGGCCGGCGGCGTGCAGCAGGGACGACTTGCCGGACCCTGACGGGCCAATCAGCCCGACCAGTTCGCCGGGGAAGATATCGAGATCGACGCCCTTGAGCACCGTCAGGTCGCCCTGGCCGGTCTTATAGGTGCGGGTCACCCCGCGCAGGGAGAGGACCGGGCTACTCATAGCGCAGGGCCTCCACCGGATCGATCCGCGACGCGTTCCACGAGGGCGGCAGGCTGGCGATACAGCTCATCAGCAGGGACCAGAAGGCGACCCACATGACATCGACCGGGTCGACCTCGGCCGGGATGGCGTCGAGCATATAGACGTCGGCGTTGAACAGCTGGACCCCGGTGATCGCCTCCAGGAAATGCTGGATCGCGCCGATGTTGAGGCAGAACAGCAGGCCCAGCGTCAGCCCGGCCAGGGTCCCGGCCACGCCGATGGTCGCCCCGGCCATGAAGAAGACCCGCAGGATCGACGACGGGCTGGCCCCGATGGTGCGCAGGATAGCGATGTCGCGGCCCTTGTTCTTCACCAGCATGACGATGCCGGAAATGATGTTCATGGCGGCGATGGCGACGACGAGGCCGAGGATGATGGACATCGCCACCCGCTCGACCTTCAGCGCGCCCCAGAAGGCCGCCAGCTTGTCACGCCAGTCGACGACGAAGCCGCCCGGACCGGCCGCCTCGCGGACAGGCGCGAGGTATTCGCCGACGCGGTCGGGATCAGCGACCTTCATCTCGATGACGTCCCACAGACCCTCCTTGCCGAAGAACAACTGGGCCTGTTCGAGCGGCATGAAGATGAAGGCGCGGTCGTAGTCGGCGGTGCCCGACGAATAGGTGCCGCCGACGGTGTAGGTCTTGTTCAGTCCGCCGAGGTTGCCGAAGGCCGAGTCCGCTCCGGTCGGCGAATAGATCTCGATCGGATCGCCGACCCGCAGGCCCAGCGAATCCGCCAGGGCCTGGCCGATCAAC
The DNA here is from genome assembly GCF_002280785.1 of Brevundimonas subvibrioides. Classification (GTDB taxonomy): domain Bacteria; phylum Pseudomonadota; class Alphaproteobacteria; order Caulobacterales; family Caulobacteraceae; genus Brevundimonas; species Brevundimonas subvibrioides_B. Next base: position 34,236 of record NZ_NCEQ01000002.1, on the reverse strand, counting down.
ACATTGTCGCCGCCGTAGGCGCCCTGGCCGAAGCTGGCGCGCGCCTGGTCCGACAGGCTGGCGTTGACGTATTGCATGGTGTCGAGGTCGGCGGGGGCGATGCCGCGCACGAAGGCGCCGGTCGTCTGGCCGCCCGCCCGGATGATGGCCTGTGACTCTGTCAGGGGCGTGACGCTGACGACGCCCTCGACGCCGCGCAGACGGTCGACGATGGCGTCACGGTCCGGCGCGTTCAGCACATCGCCCTGGACATACATATGGCCGTTGAAGCTCAGCATCCGGCCCAGAAGTTCATTCCGGAACCCGGCCATGATGCTCATCACGCTGATCAGCACCGCCACGGCCAGCATGATGCCGATGAAGGAGATGATGGCGATGGTCGCGACCCCGCCCTCCTTGCGCCTGGCGCGCAGATAGCGGAGCGCCAGGCCGATCTCCCAGGCGGAGAAGGCGCCGGCGGGTTTGGGCGTCGGGGTCGTAGACGTCGCCGTCAACCGATGGCCTCCAGCGCAGCGGCGAGCGGCACTGTCGACTTCTCACCGGTCGCCCGGCGCTTGAGCTCGACCACGCCCTCGGCCACGCCCTTGGGGCCGATGACCAGTTGCCACGGGATGCCGATCAGGTCGGCGGTGGCGAACTTGCCGCCCGGACGCTCGTCGGTGTCGTCATAGAGGACCGATTTGCCGGCCTTCTCCAGAGCATCGACCGCCGCCTCGCAAGCCTCGCAGACCGACGGATCATTGGCGCGCAGGTTGATCACGACCACGTCGAACGGGGCCACGGCGTCCGGCCAGATGATGCCCGCATCGTCATGGCTGGCCTCGATGATCGCGCCCAGCAGACGCGACACCCCGACGCCGTAGGAGCCCATGTGGACATCGGTATCGACGCCGTCCGGCCCCGCGACCCTGGCCTTCATCGGGGCCGAGTATTTGGTGCCGAAGTAGAAGATGTGGCCGACCTCGATGCCGCGCGCGCTCAGGCGATCGCCCTCCGCCGTCTGACTCTCGAACTGGGCGGCGTCGTGCATTTCCTCGGTCGCGGCGTAGAGCGAGGTGCGGCCGTCGACGATGGACTGCAGGTCGTTCCAGTCGACGTCGGGACCCGGCGCCGGCATCTCGACCAGGGCCTTGTCGCAGAAGACCTGGCTCTCGCCGGTGTCGGCCAGGACGATGAACTCGTGGGACAGCTCGCCGCCGATCGGGCCGGTGTCGGCGCGCATCGGCACGGCCTTCAGGCCCAGGCGGGCGAAGGTGTTCAGATAGGCCACGAACATGCGGTTGTAGGCGCGACGGGCCGAGGCCTCGTCGATGTCGAAGGAGTAGGCGTCCTTCATCAGGAATTCGCGCCCGCGCATGACGCCGAAGCGCGGACGGCGCTCGTCGCGGAATTTCCACTGGATGTGGAAAAGATTCAACGGCAGCGATTTGTACGACTTCACGAAGCTGCGGAAGATGTCGGTGATCATCTCCTCGTTGGTGGGACCATAGAGCAGCTCGCGCTCGTGCCGGTCCGTGATGCGCAGCATCTCCGGCCCATAGGCGTCGTAGCGGCCCGACTCTCGCCACAGGTCGGCCAGTTGCAGGGTCGGCATCAGCAGCTCGACGGCCCCTGCCCGCTCCTGCTCCTCGCGCACGATCTGCTCAATGCGGTTCAGGACGCGCAGACCCAGCGGCAGCCAGGCGTAGATGCCGGCGGCCTCCTGTTTGATCATCCCGGCCCGCAGCATCAGCTGGTGCGAGACGATCTGGGCGTCGGACGGCGCCTCTTTCAGCGTGGGCAGGAAATAGCGCGACAGGCGCATGGGCGTCTCGAATTCGGAAGGCGTCAGGGGTGGTCAGCTTTAAACGCGAGGACAGGGCGAAAGCTAGGCCAATCCTCCCCCGTCGGGGGAGGTGGATGCGAGCTCTTGGCGAGCAGACGGAGGGGGCTCGCCGCGCACTCCGCGTCTGGGGCGAGCCCCCTCCACCGCTTCGCGGTCGATGGCTCCCCCGTCGGTGGAGGATTTACGGAACCGGCGGAGCCAGGTCCGGAAGCGGCATCCAGCCGATGAAGACCAGCCACATCACGAACATCCACAGCAGGACCGACACCCAGGTCGTGGTGATGAATTTCCGCTTCAGGTTCGGCGTCTTCGGCGCGCCCCACTGGCTGCCGTCGGTCGGCGGCTCGTGCGTCTCGCTGGTCGTGCCCAGCGGCAGGACGGTGAACAGCACCACCCACCAGACGACGATGTAGATGGCGAACATGGTGATCGGGCCGATAGGCATGTCAGTGGGCTTCCTTCGGAGTTTCCATCAGCTCGACCAGAACCCCGCCCATGTCCTTCGGGTGCAGGAACAGGATGGGGGTGCCGTGCGCGCCGATGCGGGGTTCGCCAGTACCGAGCAGGGTCGCACCCCTGGCCCGCATGGCATCGCGGGCGATCAGGATGTCCTCGACCTCGAAACAGACGTGGTGCTGGCCGCCCCTGGGGTTCTTGGCCAGGAAGCCATGGATCGGGCTGTCCTCGCCCAGCGGTTCAATCAGTTCGATCTGCGCATTGGGCAGGTCGATGAAACAGACCCGCACGCCCTGGGCCGGCAGGTCGAAGGGCTCTCCGGCCGAGCTCGCGCCGAGCATGTCGCGGTACATCGCAACGCTGGCCTCAATGGAGGGGGTCGCGACGCCGATGTGATTCAATCTGCCGATCATCACAGCCTCAAAATAACCGTCTCGACGATCGGGCGACGGTCCCAGATCTGTTGCGAGGCCTTCTTCAGTACCCGCGCCACGGCCTGTTCGACCACCGTGTCGTCGTCGCGAGCCTCGTTCTTCAGGGAGCCTACAACCTGCTCGACACGCTCGGCCAGGTCGTCCAGGGCATCGCCCAGCGGCGTGACCTCGTCGCCCGGCAGGCCGATGGCGCGGACGTCGATGTCCGAGACGATCCTGCCGCGCTTGTCCATGGCGAAGCTGACGACCAGAACCCCGTTGGTCGAGGCGTGACGGCGTTCGCGCAGGGCTTCGCCCTTCTCGGTGACGACCATGCCGCCGTCGACATAGAGGCGGCCGTTCGGCACCTCGTCGATGATCACGGCCTTGCCGGGGGCCAGACGAACGAGGTCGCCGTTGCGCGGCGTCACCGTCTCCTCGACGCCCAGATCACGCGCAAAGGCGGCGTGTTCCATCAGGTGGCGGCGCATGCCGTGGGTCGGCACCGAGATGCGCGGACGAGCCCAGGCGTACATCTGTTTGATCTCGTCGCGGCACGGGTGGCCGGAGACGTGGATGCCGGGGTGATCCTTCTCGGTGTAGAGGCGCACGCCCCGGTCGGCCATCCGGTCCTGCAGGTTGGCGATCGGCAGCTCGTTGCCGGGAATGACCCGCGACGAGAAGATGCAGTGGTCGCCCAGTCCCAGTTTGATGAAGGGGTGCGAACCGTCGGCGACGCGCGACAGGGCGGCGCGATCCTCGCCCTGGCTGCCGGTGCACAGATACAGGATCTCGTCCGCCGGCCAGTGACGGGCCTCATCCTCGGTCAGGATGCGCTGCGAGTCATTGAACAGACCGACGTGGCGGGCGGCGGCGGTGATGCGGTGCATCGACCGGCCGGCCAGGGCGACGCGGCGCCCGGCCTTGTCCGCCGCCTTGATGACGCTGACCATGCGGGCGACGTTGGAGGCGAAACAGCCGACAGCGATGCGGCCCTTCTTGAGGCTGCCGATCAGTGCGATCAGGCCGTCCTGGGCCTCGGTTTCGGACCCGGCCTCGCCCTCGACGAAGACGTTGGTCGAGTCGCAGACCATGGCCAAAAGGCCGTCGTCGCCCATCTTGGTGATGGTGGCGATGTCGGTGGGCTGACCGATGACCGGGGCGGGATCCAGCTTCCAGTCGCCGGTATGGAAGACCGTGCCCAGGGGCGTCGTGATCTTCAGACCGTTCGGCTCGGCGATCGAGTGGGTCATGGTGACGAAATCGACCTGGAACGGGCCGAGATCGACGTGGCCGCCGATCGGGATCTCGATGATCTTGACGTCCCTGACGCCGTTGTCGCGCAGCTTCTCGCGGATCAGGAAGGCGGTGAAGGGCGTGGCGTACAAAGGCGCCTTCATCCGGCTCCACAGCCAGGGCAGGGCCCCGATATGATCCTCGTGCGCGTGGGTCAGGACGATGCCGCGGATGTTCTCGCCCTCGAGGAAGGACGGATCCGGGACGATGATGTCCACGCCGGGCGTCGACAGGTCGCCGAAGGTCACGCCGACGTCGACGATCATCCACTGGCGATTGTCTTCCGGCCCGTAGCCGTAGCAATTCAGGTTCATACCGACCTCGCCAGAGCCGCCGAGCGGCAGGAAGACGAGTTCGTCGTTGGCCGAAGCCTTGGTTTGTTTTGTCATGTGTCCGTCAGATGGGTATTGCGGCGCCAGATTTCGAGCATGCCGCGGATGGTCAGGTCCGGATCGAACCGGTCGATGGATGGGGTCGCCCCCTCGAACAGGGAGGCGACGCCTCCGGTTCCAATGACGGTCATGGGTTTGCCCCACTCCGCCTTGATGCGTGAGACCATGCCCTCGATGAGGCCGACATAGCCCCAGAAGACGCCGGACTGCATGTTGGACACGGTGTCCTTGCCGATGACCGTGTCCGGCTTCTGGATGGCGATGCGCGGCAGCATGGCGGCCGCCTCGTGCAGGGCCTGCAGGGAAAGATTGATGCCGGGCGCAATGGCCCCGCCCTCGAACGCCCCGTCGGCGGCGATGACGTCGAAGGTGGTCGCCGTGCCGCTGTCGATGACGATCAGGTCGCCCGGATAGACCAGGTGCGCGCCAATGGCGTTGACCAGCCGGTCGGCGCCGGCCTCCGACGGCTTCCTGATCCGCACCGGGATGCCCAGTTCGACATTGTCGCCGATGACCAGGGGCTCGACCGCCAGATAGCGGCGCGCGAGGTTGCGCAGGTTGAAGATCGACTGCGGCACGACACTGGAGATGATGCAGCCGTTCAGCGACGCCAGGTCGATCTTCCGCATGGCCAGAAGCTGCGTCAGCCAGACAGCGTATTCATCGGCCGTGCGGCTGGCCTCTGTCGCCGTGCGCCACTGGGCGATCCAGCTTTCGCCGTCATGGACCGCGAACAGCGTATTGGTGTTGCCCTGTTCGATGGCGAGAAGCATCAGGCGGCCCTTCCGTGCGCGTCCGAACCGAAGAAGACGTCGCCCGCCGAAATGAGGCGCAGGGCCCCGTCCGCGGTGCGCAGACGCAATGCTCCGTCCGCGGCCACGCCCTCGGCGACGCCGTTGATGGTCTCATGCCCCAGCCGGGCGACGCAGGGGCCGTCCAGGCCTTCGGTGCGCGCAGTCCAGGCGTCGAGGATCGGCTGGAAGCCCAGGCTGTCCCAGCGGGCCTGCCAGACGGCGAAGGCCTCGGCGAGGACGGTGGCGGCGGCTTCGATCGGGGGCGGATAGGCGATGTCGGCGCGCAGATGGGCGGCGAGGCTGGTCGCGGGCCGCTCGGTCCCCTCCGGCGCATGGGCCAGGTTCACCCCGATGCCGACAGCCAGCCACAGGGCGCCCGACGCATGGACCCCGGACTCAATCAGGATCCCCGAGGCCTTCTCGCCCGCGATCAGCACATCGTTGGGCCATTTGATCGAGACCACGCCCGGTACGGCAAAGGCGTCCAGCAGGTCCGCGACCGCGAGCGCGGCCACGAAGGTGACCTGCGCGGCCTCGGCGGGCGGCTTTCGCGTCAAGGTCAGCAGGGTGGCGAACAGATTGCCCGTCTCGCTGTTCCACGCGCGGCCCCGCCGGCCGCGTCCGGCGGACTGGCGGCGCGCAACGATCCACTGGTTCGCGATTTCACCGGCCTCGGCCCGGCGGCGGGCCTCGGCGTTGGTGGAATCGATCTCGTCGAGGACGTGGATGGGCGGGATCATAAATCCTCCCCCGTTGGGGGAGGTGGCTCGAAGCGAAGCGGAGAGACGGAGGGGGGCGCCGCGAGCGTGGTGTCCGGGGTTGGCCCCCTCCACCCCTTCGGGGTCCCCCTCCCCCAACGGGGGAGGATCACAGGGCGGGCGTTCACGCCCCTACCCCGCTCCGAAACCGGTGGCTGCGATACGGGTCAGCGGCTCCAGCCAGGTCAGGCCGACGAGCACGAGCGGGAAGCTGAAGGCCGCGCAGGCCCAGCCGATCCACTGGGCTTCCACCGGCGCCTTGTCGGTCGGCGCCGTGCCCTCGGGCGCCGCGTCGAACCACATCAGCTTGATGATGCGCAGGTAGTAGAAGGCGGCCACGACCGAGGCCACAAGACCCGCAGCGGCGACCATCCAGTAGCCGGCCGAGGCGGCGGCGCCGAAGACGTAATACTTGCCCCAGAAGCCGGCGAACGGCGGCATGCCCAGCACCGACAGCGACAGAATGGTAATGGCCAGGGCCGTCAACGGACGATCGTTCTTGAGGCCCGCGAGGTCGGCGATCTTGCGGATCGGACGGCCGTTCCGGCTGAGCGACAGCAGGATGGCGAAGAAGCCCATCGTGTCGATCATGTACAGGGTCATGAACATGACCATGGCCTGCAGCCCCTGTTCGGTACCGGCGGCGATGCCGAGGACGGCGTAGCCGATGTTGACGATCGAGGAGTAGGCCAGCAGGCGCTGGACGTCCTTCTGGGCCAGACCGCCCCAGGCGCCGACCACGAAGCTGGCCAGGGCGATCAGGATCAGGACCTGGGCCCACTGGTCGTGGGCGCCGAGGAAGCCTTCCGACAGGGCGCGGGCGAACAGCACCATGGCGGCCATCTTGGGCGCCGTGGCGAACAGGGCCACGACCGGTGTCGGCGCGCCCTCGTAGACGTCGGGCGTCCACATGTGGAACGGCGCGGCCGAGACCTTGAAGGCCAGTCCGCAGATCAGGAAGACCAGGCCGAAGATCAGGCCCGGGCCCGGGTTGGCGGCGGCATAGGCGGCGATGTCCTCGAACCGCATCGAGCCGGCGAAGCCGTAGATCAGGCTGGCGCCATACAGCAGCAGGCCCGACGACAGGGCGCCGAGGACGAAATACTTCAGGCCGGCTTCCGACGCCTTGAGGTCGTCGCGGTGGTAGGCGGCGAGGATGTAGAGGGCGAGGGAGTGCAGCTCGACCCCGACGTAGAGCGAGATGAGGTCGCCGGACGACACCATCATGCCCATGCCGACGGCGGCGAGGACGATCAGGATCGGGAACTCGAAGCGGGCGATGTTCATCCGCTGCATCCAGCCGCCGCCCAGAACCACGGCGAAGGCCGAGGCGATATAGATCGCGACCTTGGCGTAGATGGCCAGCGGGTCGGCGACATAGGCGCCGTTGAAGGCCTGACCCAGCGGGCCGGTGGCGGCGACGGCGGCCGCAGCGACCAGCAGGGCCACAGACAGGATGGAGATCAGCCGCGCCGACTTCTCGCCGATGAAGGCGCCGAGCAGGAGCAGGACGAGAGCGCCGATCGCGAGCGTCAGCTCCGAGGCGGCGAGGTTCAGGGCGTAGGACAGGTCAGGCATTATTCTCTCACCCGCCGGTCGCGAGCTGCCAGCCGTTGACGACGGCGTCGACGGAGGCGGCGGTGTAGTTCAGGACGAGGTCCGGCTGCACGCCCAGCCAGATGGTGCCGACGATCAGGGGGACGAAGATGGCCAGCTCGCGCAGGTCGATGTCCTTGATCGTGGCCAGGGCCGGGTTGGTGATCTCGCCGAACATGACGTTGCGGTACAGGGTCAGGGCATAGACCGCCGACAGGATGACGCCTGTCGCGGCGACGAAGGCGGCCCAGGTCGAGGCCTGGTAGACGCCGGTCAGGGTCAGGATCTCGCCGATGAAGCCCGAGGTCCCCGGCAGGCCGACGTTGGCCATGGTGAACATCAGGAAGATGGCGGCGTACCAGGGCATCCGGTTCGTCAGGCCGCCGTAGAAGGCGATCTCACGCGTATGCATCCGGTCATAGACGACGCCGACGCACAGGAAGAGCGCGCTCGAGATCAGTCCGTGGCTCAGCATCTGGAAGACGGCGCCCTGCATGCCCTGGGCGTTGCCGGCGAAGATGCCCATCGTCACGAAGCCCATGTGGGCAATCGACGAATAGGCGATCAGCTTCTTGATGTCGGTCTGACGGAAGGCGACCAGCGAGGTGTAGGCGATGGCGATCACCGACAGGGTGAAGACCAGCGGCCGGTACGCCACCGACGCATCGGGGAACATCGGCACGTTGAACAGGATGAAGCCGTAGCCGCCGAGCTTCAGCAGGATGCCGGCCAGGATGACCGAGCCCGCCGTCGGCGCCTGGACGTGGGCGTCGGGCAGCCAGGTGTGCACCGGCCACATGGGCATCTTCACCGCGAAGGAGGCGAAGAAGGCCAGCCACAGGATCGACTGGGCCTGCGGCCCGAAGGCGTATTCCTTCAGCGCCGGGATCGAGGTCGTGCCGGCCTCGTTGGCCATCCACAGCATGGCGAGCAGCATCAGGACGGACCCGAGCAGGGTGTAGAGGAAGAACTTGTAGGCGGCGTAGATCCGGTTGGCCCCGCCCCACACGCCGATGATGATGAACATCGGAACGAGGGTGCCCTCGAAGAAGATGTAGAACAGGAACAGGTCCAGCGAGGTGAACACGCCGATGACCAGGGTCTCCAGCAACAGGAAGGCGATCATGTAGTCGCCGACGCGCGTCTCGACCGACTTCCAGCTGGCCAGGATGCAGATCGGCATCAGGAAGGCCGTCAGCAGGACGAACAGGATCGAGACCCCGTCGACGCCCAGATGATAGCCCGCGCCCGCGAACCAGACGTAGTTCTCGACGAACTGATAGGCCGCATTCGTACTGTCGAACTGAAGCACCAGCACCGTCGAGACGGCCAGGACCACCAGTGTGGTGATCATGGCGACCCAGCGGGCGATGCTGTCCTCGTTGGACCTGGCCATCAGCCTGGCCAGCAGGATCAGTCCCGCGCCGACCAGCGGCAGGAAGGTAACGACGCTCAGGATATTGGGGATCGCACTCATCCTATGCGCCCCAGGCGTAGATGGCGAAGGCGAGCAGACCGGCCACGCCGATCAGCATCACGAACGCATAGTGATAGACATAGCCGGACTGGATCTTCGCCAGTCGCGCGGCGGACTTCAGCGAGGCCCAGGCGGCGCCGTTCGGCCCCAGCCCGTCGATGATCTTGACGTCGCCGACCTTCCAGAAGAAGTCGCCCAGCGCCTTGGCGCCCTTGACGAAGATGACATCGTAGATCTCGTCGAAATACCACTTGTTGTAGAGGAAGCTCCACAACGGCCCCTCGTTGGCGGCCATGCGTTTCGGCAGACCTTCCTTCAGGACGTAGAACCAGAAGGCGATGAAGGCGCCGGTCAGGGTGACGATCAGCGGCGACCACTTCACCCACAGCGGAACATCATGGCTCTCGTGCAGGACGTGGTTGGTCGGGCCGTTGAAGATGGCGCCGCGCCAGAACTCGGTCTCGTGGTGACCGATGAAGTTCGGGGCGAAGACAAAGCCGGCCGCGATGGCGCCGATCGACAGGGCGATCAGCGGAACCAGCATGATCCACGGGCTCTCGTGCGGCTTCAGCGGACCGTGGTGGCCGTGGTCGTCGTGGCCGTGGTCGTCGTGCGCGTGATCATCGGGCAGCGGCTCGGAATGGGTCTCGATCCGGGCGTGCGAAGCATGGTCGTCGTGACCATGGTCGTGCGCGTGCGCCATCGCCTCTTCCGTCCACTGCGGCTTGTTGTGGAAGGTCATGAAGATCAGCCGCCACGAGTAATAACTGGTCAAGCCCGCCGCGAAGATGCCGACGACGAAGGCGAAATAGCCGGCCGGCGAATGGCCGCTGGTCGCCGCCGCGAAGGCGCTCTCGATGATCGAGTCCTTGGAATAGAAGCCGGCGAAGCCGCCGATCCCGGGGATGCCGAGGCCGGTGATGGCGATCGTGCCGATCATCATGACCGCATAGGTCACGGGCAGCAGCTTCCACAGCCCGCCCATCTTCCGCATGTCCTGCTCGTGATGCATGCCGTGGATCACCGAGCCGGCGCCCAGGAACAGCAGGGCCTTGAAGAAGGCGTGGGTGAACAGGTGGAACATCGACGCCTCATAGGCGCCGACCCCGGCCGCGAAGAACATGTAACCCAGCTGCGAACAGGTCGAATAGGCGATGACCCGCTTGATATCGTTCTGCATCAGACCGACCGTCGCGGCGAACAGGGCGGTGACCGCGCCGGTGACGGCGATGATCAGCGACGCCGTCGGGGCGTACTCGTAGATCGGGCTGAGCAGGCAGACCATATAGACGCCGGCGGTGACCATGGTCGCCGCGTGGATCAGGGCCGACACGGGTGTCGGGCCTTCCATGGCGTCAGGCAGCCAGGTGTGCAGGAAGAACTGCGCCGACTTGCCCATGGCGCCGATGAACAGCAGCACGCCCGCGAGATCCAGGGCCGACCAGGTGTAGCCGAGGAACTGCCAGCCCGTGCCGGCCTTCGAGGCGATCATCGGGAACAGTTCGGCGAACTGGATCGTGCCGAACATCCAGAAGACCGTGATGATGCCGAGCGCGAAGCCGAAGTCGCCGACGCGGTTGACGACGAAGGCCTTGATGGCGGCGGCCGAGGCGGTCGATTTCTTGAACCAGAAGCCGATCAGCAGATAGGAGGCGAGGCCCACCCCTTCCCAGCCGAAGAACAGCTGCATGAAGTCAGCGGCGGTGACCAGGGCCAGCATGGCGAAGGTGAACAGCGACAGATAGGCGAAGAAGCGCGGCTTCGAGTCGTCCTCGGCCATATAGCCCCAGGAATACAGGTGCACGAGCGAGGACACCGTCGTGACCACGACCAGCATGGTCGCCGACAGGGCGTCGATGCGGATCGACCAGTTCGACTGGAAATCGCCGACGTTGATGAAGGGCGAGACGACGACCGTGAACGGCTCCAGGTCGCCCCAGGTCCACTGGCTGAACACGGTCCAGGCCACGGCGCACGAGAAGAACAGCAGCCCGGTCGTGACGGCTTGAGACGGGATGTCGCCGATGCGGCGGCCGAAGAAGCCGGCGATCGCCGCGCCGAGCAGGGGGGCGAAGACGCCCAGGGTGACCAATAGTTCGAGGCTCACGCGGTCAGCCCTTCATCACGCTGGCGTCGTCAACCGCGATATCGCCGCGGTTGCGGAAGAAGGTCACCAGGATGGCGAGACCGACGGCGGCCTCGGCGGCGGCCACGGTCAGGACGAACATGGCCATGATCTGCCCCGACACGTCGTTCAGATAGGCCGAGAAGGCGACGAAATTGATGTTCACGGCCAGCAGGATCAGCTCGACCGACATCAGGATGATGATGACGTTCTTGCGGTTCACGAAGATGCCGAAGACCCCGATGGTGAACAGCATCGCCGCCACCGCCAGATAGTGCTGCAGGGTGACTTCCATCAGCGCAGTTCCTCGCCGGTGACGCCGACGCCGGTGACGACGCCCTTGATCTCGACCGAAGTCTTGCGGTCGCGGTTGGTCTGGGCGCCCGGATCCTGGCGGCGGACCGAGGTCCGCTTGCGCAGGGTCAGGACGATGGCGCCGATCATGGCGATCAGCAGCACGATCCCGGCCGCCTGGAAGAAGTAGATATAGTCCGTATAGAGCACCCGCCCGATGACTTCGACGTTCGAGGCGTCTGCGGTCGCCACGGCCGGGCCCACGGCGTCGGCGGCCGCCCCGCCCTGCACCACCACGATCGAGATCATGATCATCTCGGCCAGCAGGATGCCCGCCACGATCGCGGCCAGGGGCAGATAGGTCGCATATCCCTCGCGCAGGCGGACGAAGTCGACGTCCAGCATCATGACCACGAACAGGAACAGCACCGCGACGGCGCCGACGTAGACGACCACCAGCAGCATCGCCAGGAACTCCGCGCCCAGCAGGACGAACAGTCCCGCAGACGAGAAGAAGGCCAGGATCAGCCACAGGACCGAGTGCACGGGATTGCGCGCCGTCACGACCAGGAGGCCGGACAGAACGGCGGTCGCCGCCAGCAGATAGAAGGCTATGCCTTGCAGCATGGGAGGGACAATGCCCCTTTCAGTCGGTTGGGCGGCGACCCGTAAGGGAATCGCGCGCTTCGTTTAGCGATAGGGGGCGTCGAGTTCCAGATTCTTCGCGATCTGCCGTTCCCAGCGGTCGCCGTTATCCAGCAGTCGGGCCTTGTCGTAGTAGAGTTCTTCGCGCGTCTCGGTCGCGAACGTCGAGTTCGGTCCCTCGACGATGGCGTCCACCGGGCAGGCCTCCTGGCACAGGCCGCAGTAGATGCATTTGACCATGTCGATGTCGTAGCGGGTCGTGCGGCGACTGCCGTCAGACCGCGGCTCGGACTCGATCGTGATCGCCTGGGCCGGGCAGATGGCCTCGCACAGCTTGCAGGCGATGCAGCGTTCCTCGCCGTTGGCGTAACGACGCAGGGCGTGCTCGCCCCGGAAACGCGGCGATTGCGGACCGCGCTCGAACGGGAAATTCACCGTCTTCTTGGGACGGAAGAATTCGCGCATGGTCAGGCCGAACGCGCCGACCAGATCGATCAGCAGCGCGCCCTTCGCGGCCTGGGCGATACGGGTGATCATCGGACGGGGTCTCCCGGACGCGTGCAATCGCGCTCGTAGCGATCCGTATCCTTGTTCATGATGGCGCACAGGCGGACGCGTTCGGTCTCGCGACGCTGGATGTCATCCTGGCGACGCTGCCACTGATAGACCGAGGCGGGTTCGGCCTCATAGGCGGGCGGCAGACAGCCGGCCAGGGTCAATGCGGTCAGGGCGAGAAGGGCCATGCGGATCACGCCCCCACCGCGAAGACGCGCCAGGCCGAGACGACGACCACGGCCACCAGCGAGGTCGGCAGGAAGATCTTCCAGCCCAGGCGCATCAGTTGGTCGTAGCGATAGCGGGGCACGAAGGTCTTCACCATCGCGAACATGAAGAACCAGAACAGGATCTTGATGAACAGCACGCCGAACAGCAGCAGGTTGACCAGGAAGGGGTTCCAGTCGGCGGTGAAGTCGATCGGGAAGCCCGGGTTCCAGCCGCCGAAGAACAGGATCGAGATCATCGCGCACATGAAGATGATGTTCACATACTCGCCCATCATGAACAGCAGATAGGGCGTCGACGAATACTCGACCTGATAACCGGCCACGAGTTCGGACTCAGCCTCGGGCAGGTCGAATGGCGGGCGGTTGGTTTCGGCGAGGGCGGAGATGAAGAACATGATCATCATCGGGAACAGGACGACCACCAGCGGCCAGGTGTCGGCCCCGCCGCCGAAGGCGTACCAGTTCCAGATCCAGCCTTCCTGCGACGTCACGATGGACGACAGGTTCATCGTCCCGGCCAGCAGAATGACGTTGATGATGATCAGGCCGATGGAGACCTCATAGGACACCATCTGCGCGGCGGAACGCAGCGAGCCCAGGAAGGGGTATTTCGAGTTCGAGGCCCAGCCGCCCATGATGATGCCGTAGACGCCCATCGAACTGATCGCGAAGACGTAGAGGATGCCGACGTTCAGGTCGGAGATGACCCAGCCCGGCGCGAACGGAATGACCGCCCAGACGGTGAAGGCCATGATCACGGTGATGACGGGCGCCATCAGGAAGACGACCTTGTCCGCGCCGGCCGGAACGACGATCTCCTTCAGGACGAACTTGATCATGTCGGCGAAGGACTGAAGCAGGCCGAACGGACCCACGACGTTGGGGCCCTTCCGCATCATGACGGCCGCCCAGATCTTGCGATCCGCCAGCAGCAGGAAGGCGACCGCGATCAGTACGCCGACGGTGACGAGCAGAACGGCGCCGGTCGTGGCGAGGGTCCAGCCGACGGGCGTGGTCCAGAAGGAAGTGGATTCCATCGCCCTACTCCGCCGCCAGCAGGGCCGGAGCCATGCGCTGGGCGCTGAGCTCGGCCATGGTCGCGCTGGCGCGCGCGATCGGGTTGTTCAGATAGGGGTCGACGACGATCGAGGCGAAGGCGACGTCGCCCAGTTCGCCCTTGATGCCCAGGTTCGCCACGTCGAACGATGCGGCCGGGGCCAGATAGTCGATACGGCCGAAGGTCGGGTGATCGGACATCAGCGTCGTGCGCAACTGGTCCAGCGTGTCGTACGGCAGGGTGTGGCCCACGCGTTCGGACAGGGCACGCAGGATGGCCCAGTCCTCTTTCGCGTCGCCCTTCGGGAAGACGGCGCGTTCGGCCATCTGCACCCGGCCCTCGGTGTTGACATAAAGGCCCGACTTCTCGGTCCATGCGGCGCCCGGCAGGATGACGTCGGCGGTGTGCGCGCCCCGGTCGCCGTGGCTGCCCAGATAGACCTTGAAGGCCTTCGACGGGCCGGTCTCGATCTCGTCGGCGCCCAGCAGGAACAGGACATCGAGAGCGCCCGGTTGAACCATGTCGTGAGCCGACAGGCCGCCCGTCGCGGGCACGAAGCCCATGTCCAGACCGCCGACGCGGGCGGCGGCGTGGTGCAGAACGTTGAAGCCGTTCCAGCCGTCCTTGACGACGCCGACCTTGGCCGCGAGCCGACCGAGAGCGTTCAGCACGGCCGCACCCTGGCGTCCGACAAGGGCCCCGGACCCGACGACGATGGCGGGGCGTTCGGCGTTGGCCAGGGCGTCGGTCGCCGCCTTGGGCAGCTTGACCAGGGTCCGGGCGCCGCGCCCGACGACGTCGTAGTCATAGGTCAGGTCGGCAGCCGGGCCGATGATGCCGACGCGGGTCTTGCCGGCCAGCCAGCTCTTGCGGATCCGCTGGTTCAGCAGCGGCGCCTCGGTGCGCGGATTGACGCCGACCAGAAGGATCGAGTCAGCCTCTTCCAGCCCTTGCAGGCCGGTGTTGAACAGCCAGCCCTCGCGCGGGCCATGGCCGATGGCCGCGCCGTCCTGACGGCAGTCGGTGTTCGACGATCCCAGCGCGCGGAACAGGTCCAGCGCCGCCTTCATCGATTCCGCGTCCTGCAGGTCGCCGGCGATGACGCCGATCCTGTCTGCCGGGGCGGCCTTCAGCTTCGACGCCACGGCGTTCAGCGCCTCGTCCCACGAGGCGGCGCGCAGCTTGCCGTTCTCACGGACATAGGGGCGGTCCAGGCGACGCGCCTGCAGGCCGTCGACGACGTAGCGGCTCTTGTCCGACAGCCATTCCTCGTTGATGCCCTCGTGCACGCGCGGCAGGATGCGCATCACCTCGGCGCCCTTGGACTGGGCCGAGATGTTGGAGCCCAGGGCGTCCATGACGTCGATGGTCTCGGTCTTCTTCAGTTCCCACGGACGATAGTGGAACTGCCAGGGCCGGTGCGTCAGGGCGCCGACGGGGCAAAGGTCGTTGACGTTGCCCGACAACTCGGAGTTCACCGCCTGTTCGAGATAGGTCGTGATCTCGGCGTCCTCGCCGCGCGAGATCATGCCGATGTCCGGCACGCCCGCCACTTCGCTGATGAAGCGCACGCAACGGGTGCACTGGATGCACCGCGTCATGAAGGTCTTGATGGTCGGACCCATGTGCTTTTCTTCGACCGCGCGCTTGTTCTCCGCATAGCGGGAACCGTCGCGGCCGTAGCCCATGGCCTGGTCCTGCAGGTCGCACTCGCCGCCCTGGTCGCAGATCGGGCAGTCCAGCGGGTGGTTGATGAGCAGGAACTCCATCACCCCTTCGCGGGCCTTCTTCACCATCGGCGTGTCGGTGAAGATCATCTGGCCCTCGGCGGCCGGCAGGGCGCACGACGCTTGCGGCTTCGGCGGTCCGGGCTTCACCTCGACCAGGCACATGCGGCAGTTGCCGGCGATCGACAGTCGCTCGTGGTAGCAGAAGCGCGGGATCTCGTGCCCGGCGCGCTCGGCGACCTGAAGCACGGTCATGCCGGGCTCGAACTCGACATCGACGCCGTTGACTTTAGCGACGGGCATTATTCGCGGACTCCGCCGTAGGGATGGTGATCGACCAGATCGAGGCGTTTCTCGATCCGGTCCACTCGTTCTTCAATACGATCCAGCCGCCGGTTCACGCCGGCCAAACCTTCTTCGACATGGGTCATGCGGATCTTGACGCCGTGGACATCCTCGCCCACGCGATCGAGCTTGGCTTCGATCGTCGTCAGGCGCGCCTCGACGCGTCTCAGGATCTGCAAGACCAGATTGTCGGGCTCATCCGCCATCAGCCGACCTCCCCGTTCGCCGGAACGACCTCGGAGGCCGTCTGCGTCGTGCCGTCGGCCAGTGTCTGGGTGATCTCGATCTCGTCGCCGCGCATGGCGTAGCGCACGACCGGATCGCCGGATTCATTCATCCATCGCACGGAGGCGGGGTCGGGCAGATCGAGCGGCTTCCACACGACCAGACCGTCGGCGGCCCGGCACTGGGCCTTCATCAGGCCGCCGTCGACCGGCGCGCGCCACTGGGCGTTGACCGCATCGCCCTCGATGCCGGTCAGTTCGATAGCCGCGACGTCCTGGCCGTGGATGGCGGCGAGGCCGGCCTTGCACACCCGGCGCAGGTCGACGGCCGTCAGGACGGCGGGCGTCTGCGCCACGGCGTCGGACACCGGCGCCCCGGCGGCGACGATCTCGGTCGGCGTCGGCTCGGCCTTCTCCGGCGCCTGGTTGCAGGCGGCGAGAGCGGCGATGGCCACGGTCAGGATGAGCACAGCCCGCATCCCCTACTCCGCCGCGATGGCGTGGCCGGCGAAGTTCGCGCGGCGGCTGCGGTAGGCCGAGATGCGGTCTTCGATCTCGTGGCGGAAGTGACGGATCAGGCCCTGGACCGGCCAGGCCGCGGCGTCGCCCAGCGCGCAGATCGTATGACCCTCGACCTGTCCGGCGACGTCGAGCAGCAGGTCGATCTCCGACGGATCGGCTTCGCCCACGGCCATGCGTTCCAGCACGCGCCACATCCAGCCGGTGCCTTCGCGGCACGGCGTGCACTGGCCGCAGCTCTCATGCTTGTAGAAATAGCTGATGCGGGCGATCGCCTTCACCAGGTCGGTGTCGTTGTCCATGACGATGACGGCCGCAGTGCCCAGGCCCGACTTCATGTCGCGCAAGGAATCGAAGTCCATCAACGCCGTCTCGGACATCTCGCGCGTGATCAGCGGCACGGAGACCCCGCCCGGGATCACGGCTTTCAGGTTGCCCCAGCCGCCGCGCACGCCGCCGCAATGCTCTTCCAGCAGCTGGCGCAGCGGGATCGACATGGCTTCTTCGACATTGCACGGCCTGTTCACATGGCCGCTGATCGACATCAGCTTGGTGCCGGTGTTGTTCGGGCGACCGAAGCCGGCGAACCACTCGGCCCCCCGACGCAGGATCGTGCCGACGACGGCGATCGACTCGACATTGTTCACCGTGGTCGGGCAGCCATAGAGGCCGGCGCCGGCCGGGAACGGCGGCTTGAGGCGCGGCTGGCCCTTCTTGCCCTCAAGGCTCTCCAGCAGGGCGGTCTCTTCACCGCAGATGTAAGCACCCGCACCGTGGTGGATGTAGACGTCGAAGTCCCAGCCGTGAACGTTGTTCTTGCCGATCAGTTTGGCCTCGTAGGCCTGCTTGACCGCCGCCTCCATGCGCTCGCGCTCGAGCACATATTCGCCGCGCAGATAGATGTAGCAGGCGTGGGCCTGCATCGCGAAGGAGGCGATCAGGCAGCCTTCGATCAGCAGGTGGGGGTCATGACGCATGATCTCCCGGTCCTTGCAGGTGCCGGGCTCGGACTCGTCGGCGTTGACGACGAGATAATGCGGACGATCCTTGAGTTCCTTGGGCATGAAGGACCACTTCAGACCCGTCGAGAAGCCGGCGCCGCCGCGTCCGCGCAGACCCGAGTTCTTCACATTGGTGATGAGCCAGTCGCGGCCCATGTCCAGCATGTCCTTGGTCGCATTCCAGCAGCCGCGGGTCTTCGCACCCTCCAGGCCCCAGTCCTGGAGCCCGTACAGGTTGGTGAAGATGCGATCCTTGTCCTGCAGCAGGCCGGCCATCAGCGGGGTCCCTCCACGACCGGAGCCGCCGAGGCCCTTGCCGCGCGGGCGCGAGAGCTCGCTGCGCCGGTCGCCGGTCTGGCGCTCGGTTGGCGGAGGCGGACGCTGGCCGCCCGAATTCGTGGGTGTCTGATCAGGCGCATTCGGGGAACCGGCGGGAGAAGACGGAGGGGACGGCGCAGCGGGCGCCGGCGGAACGGGCTGTGCCGAGGCTCCGCCCAGGGGCAGAGCGCTGGCGCCCATCAGATTGGCCATGAACAGGCCGGCAACGCCGCGCTTCGGATGTTTCGATGTCACGACGGTCCCCCGAACGTCTTGAGATCACGCACTGTGCACGCGCGGTCAGACAATCGCGCGACGGTTCCCCGTGGGCGAGAAGCAGCGCCCTCATTGTCCGCCTCCGTCGAGCTCGGCCAGACGGCGGCGATGATAGCGTGTGCGAAGAAAGATGGCGGCCAACATCAGGGCCCAGCCGCCGCCGAGGGCGACATAGCCGGCCATCTGGAGGGTCGCGCCGAAGTCGCCCGCACGCCCGGCCAACCAGACGAGGATGGCGCCCAGCAGCACCAGGCCGAAACCGGCCAGGCGCGGTGTGCGGCCCACGGTGCGCAGTTCGGCGCGATAGGCCGCGACCTGGGCCTCGGCTTGCGGATCGGGCGCGGTCATGCGGGCACCGGCGCCGGATCGGAGTTCGGCAGCTTCTTGATCGGCCGGGCGGCCGAGCCGTCATAGAGTTTGGGGTCGGTCAGGGTCAGGGCCCCGCCCTCCGGCGCCGAGTTGACGCGGTCGACGCGCGGACCCGGCTTCGGCGTCTTGCCGGCCGCGAAGTCGTCGATGATCTGGTTCATGTCCGAGGCCGTCAGGTCCTCGAAATAATAGTCGTTGATCATGGCCATCGGCGCGTTGACGCAGGCGCCCAGGCACTCGACCTCTTCCCAGTAGAATTTGCGGTCGGCCGACAGGGTCTGTTTCGGGCCGATCCGGTCCTTGCAGACCTTCATCAGATCGCCCGAGCCGCGCAGCATGCAGGGGGTCGTGCCGCAGACCTGGATCAGGGCGGCCGAGCCGACCGGCTCCAGCATGAACATGGTATAGAAGGTCGCGACCTCCAGCACCCGGATATAGGCCATGCCCAGCAGGTCGGCGATGGCGCGCAGGCTCGGTTCCGAGACCCAGCCTTCCTGTTTCTGCACCAGCCACAGGATCGGGATCACCGCCGACTGGCGACGGTCGGCGGGGTATTTGGCGATCCACCACTCGGCCTTCTTCATCGTGTCCTTCGAGAAGGCGAACGAGGCAGGCTGGACCTTGGCGAGACGACGAACGGACATCGGTCAGGCTTTCACGAAATCGACGCGGGCGATCTTGTCGCCGGCGAACGTATAGATGGCCGCGACCTCGAACGGCGTGGCGTCGGGCGAGCGATATACGCGCTCGTGGTCGATCACGGTCGATCCGATCACGGTGCGGGACACCAGTTCTGCGCGGTTCCCGGGATGCTGGGCGAACAGGCCGATGTGGCGCTCGCGATAGGCGTCCAGTCCGGTCAGGTTCGGCGCAGCATTCAGGTCCGAGACCGTGATGTCGTCGGTGAAATGGCTGACGAAGGCCTCGATGTCCTGGGCGTTGTAGGCGTCCAGCTGGCCCTGCACGACGGCAGCGACGCTCACCGGTCGACCTCGCCGAAGACGATGTCGAGCGAGCCCAGGATGGCGGACACATCCGCCAGCATGTGGCCGCGGTTCATCCAGTCCATCGCCTGCAGGTGACGGAAGCCGGGGGCCGAGATCTTGACGCGGTACGGCTTGTTGGTGCCGTCACTGACCAGATAGATGCCGAACTCGCCCTTGGGCGCCTCGACAGCGGCGTAGACCTCGCCGGCCGGGGTGTGGAAGCCTTCGGTGTAGAGCTTGAAGTGATGGATCAGGGCTTCCATCGAGCGCTTCATCTCGCCGCGCGACGGGGGCACGATCTTGTTGTTCTCGACCATGACCGGCTCGCCGGGGCAGTTGCGGAGCTTGTGGATGCACTGCTCCATGATGTGCACCGACTGTTTCATCTCCTCGATACGCACGAGGTAGCGGTCCCAGCAGTCGCCGTTCTTGCCGACGACGATGTCGAACTCCAGCTCGGCATAGCATTCGTAGGGCTGCGACTTGCGCAGGTCCCAGGCGATGTCGGAGCCGCGCAGCATGACGCCGGTGAAGCCCCACTGGAGGGCCTGTTCCTTCGACACGATGCCGATGTCGACGTTGCGCTGCTTGTAGATGCGGTTCTCGGTGACGAGGCTCTCGATGTCCTTCAGCGCCGTCGGGAACTCGGCGCACCAGCGGCCGATGTCGTCGATCAGGGCCATCGGCAGGTCCTGGTGGACGCCGCCGGGCCGGAAGTAGTTGGCGTGAAGCCGCGCGCCGCAGGCCCGCTCATAGAAGACCATGAGCTTTTCGCGCTCCTCGAAGCCCCACAGAGGGGGCGTCAGGGCGCCGACATCCAGGGCCTGGGTCGTCACATTCAGCAGGTGCGACAGGATGCGGCCGATTTCCGAATAAAGGACCCGGATCAGCTGGGCGCGGTACGGGACCTCGATCTCGAGCAGACGTTCGATGGCCAGGCAGAAGGCGTGCTCCTGATTCATCGGCGCGACGTAATCGAGCCGGTCCAGATAGGGCACGTTCTGGAGGTAGGTGCGGGCCTCCATCAGCTTCTCGGTGCCGCGGTGCAGCAGGCCGATGTGCGGATCGACGCGCTCGACGACCTCGCCGTCCAGCTCAAGCACCAGACGCAGCACGCCGTGAGCGGCCGGGTGTTGCGGGCCGAAGTTGATGGTGAACTTGCGGTCGTCCATCTCGCGCGCATGCGCGGTCCGGCCGTCGTCGAAAGCGATGTGACCCAGGTCGTCGGCGACCTGGTCGAGCGTGGCGCGGTCGGGCGTCGCGTTGGCGATGGGGTGTCCGTCAGCCATCAGGCCTTGCCTCCCGAAGGCGCGGCGCCCGCGACAGCCGCGGCCTGCGCCGCCTTCTCGTCGCCCGGCAGGACCGGGGCCGGATACTCCGCGCCCTCCCAGGGGGAGAGGAAGTCGAAGTTGCGATATTCCTGCGTCAGCTTGACGGGTTCATAGACCACCCGCTTCTGCTCCTCGTCGTAGCGGACCTCGACATAGCCCGTCATCGGGAAGTCCTTGCGCAGCGGATGCCCCTGGAAACCGTAGTCGGTCAGGAGCCGGCGCAGGTCCGGGTGGTTCGAGAACAGGATGCCGTACATGTCGAACGCCTCGCGCTCGAACCAGCCGGCCGACGGATAGACCTCGATCACGCTGGGGACCGGCTGGACCTCGTCGGTCGTGCACTTGACCCGGATGCGGGCGTTCCGCGTCAGGGAGATCAGGTGATAGACGACGTCGAACCGCTCGGCCCGGTCCGGATAGTCCACGCCGCAGACGTCCAGCAGCTGCTGGAAGCCGAACCGGTCGCGCAGTGAGGTCAGGACCTCGACGATGCGGTCGCGGTGGCAGGCGATGGTCAGCTCGCCCCAGGCCAGGCTGGCATCGACCTTCAGCTCGGCGACCATCTCCTGACCCAGCGGGGTCAGGCTCTCGGTATTGCGCGCGACGGTCGCGAGGTGGCCGTTCATCGAAGGAACGCTCATCGCTCGATCGTCCCGGTGCGACGGATCTTCTTCTGCAGCTGCAGCAGGCCGTAGATCAGGGCTTCCGCCGTCGGCGGGCAGCCCGGAACATAGGCATCGACAGGTACAATGCGGTCGCAACCGCGCACCACGCTATAGCTGTAGTGGTAGTAGCCGCCGCCATTGGCGCACGAGCCCATCGACAGGACATAGCGCGGGTCCGGCATCTGGTCGTAGACCTTGCGCAGGGCCGGAGCCATCTTGTTGGTCAGGGTGCCGGCGACGATCATCAGGTCCGACTGACGCGGGCTGGCGCGCGGGGCCATGCCGAAACGCTCGAGATCATAGCGCGGCATCGACGCCTGGATCATCTCCACGGCGCAGCAGGCCAGACCAAAGGTCATCCACATCAGCGACCCGGTGCGGGCCCAGTTGATGACGTCATCCAGCGACGCGGTCAGGAAGCCCTGCTCGGCGACCTCGGTGTTGACCGCCTCGAAGAACTTGTCGTGCAGCTTGGGGTCATAGCCCTGGACCGTCGAACGCGCGCCCTGGCCGAAGGCGGTCGGCAGGGGCGAGGACGGGGCGATCAGGCCGGTGGGGGAAATCACTGCCATTCCAGCGCGCCCTTCTTCCATTCGTAGATGAAGCCGACGGTCAGGACGCCCAGGAAGGACATCATCGACCAGAAGGCGAAGATCATGCCGCCCTTGCTCAGGTCGAAGATCGACACGGCCCAGGGGAAGAGGAAGGCCACTTCCAGGTCGAAGATGATGAACAGGATCGACACCAGGTAGAACCGCACGTCGAACTTCATCCGCGCATCGTCGAAGGCATTGAAGCCGCACTCGTAGGCCGAGAGCTTCTCCGAATCGGGGTTCGACGGCGCCATCGCCCAGGAGGCGGCCATGAAGCCGACGCCGATGATCGTGGCGATGCCTACAAAGATCACGATCGGCAGATACTGAAGAAGAAATGCGTTCATTGGATACGTCCACGCCGCGAGGGAGGGCGGCGGATTCGGCGCTTTCTAGACCCAACCCGGCGACGGTTCAAACCCAAGCCGCGAAAGGATTTTTCTTGCGAACGGTTCGCACAATAGTGGCTCCGGGAAGCCCCCGTTCTGCGACCGGACGTGTGCGGGGAAATCTGTCGCAAAGGCCCGAAACGTCGCTTGACACCGGGGCGACCCCCCGCCTAAACGACGCCCCTCGCCGCGACGGAAACGCCGCGGCGGGAAACGCGGGTGTAGCTCAGTTGGTTAGAGTGCCGGCCTGTCACGCCGGAGGTCGCGGGTTCGAGTCCCGTCACTCGCGCCACTTTCTGTGATTGCAGAAAGTGGCGCGCGCCCCGCTCTTCCTCGAACTGAAACGCGGTCCTTGCAGTGTCGATGAGCGCGTGCGTTCGTCGTTGTGGGACCGCAAAATTTTCGTGTGTCGAACCGCCGATACCGCCAATCCCTCCGACAGGTCGGCCGGAATCGCAATCAGTCGCGGGGCGTGGCCTGCTGGACGCGCACGGAGTGGGCCATGGCGGCAGCGACCGCGCCCAGCCTCCCCTCATCAGAGATCTGGCTCTGTTCCGCACCATAGACGCCGCTCAGGAAGGCCAGATCCCAGGAAGTGAGGCTGGCGGGCGCTCGTTCCGGGTGATCGAACAGGTTCAGGATCGTGTCATAGCCGCGAGGTTGCGCTTCGGGGTCGATCTGAACCAGGGCGACCATCGTCAGATAGGCGGCCAGTTGGTCGGTCGTGACCGCCCCGATCTTGTCCACGTCGACGACGATGATCACCTGGGCGAGGTCGTCCCGGAGATCGTTACGCAGAAGCGAGCCCGTCACGATGCGCCGGTTGTCGCCGAAGTCGTTTGGGCTCGTGAGGTCCCCCGACGCCTCAAACGGCGTGTCTCCGGGCCCCCGGTTGGCGGCTATGCCGGTGTCGATATCCACCGGAATGCTGACATGCCACCAGCGCACCGCCGCGTCCGTGTTCTGGAACCGCGCCAGGGCCCGCCCACCCCGGTTGGCGCCAGACATGTTCAACCTGAACTCGCGGCGGCGTGAGGCGACCATCGCCCTGGTCGTTTCGTTGGCATCGATCGTGAAAGTGATGAAGACACGCGGTTCGCAACCGGGCCGACCCAGGCGGACGCCGAGGCCTTCGGCCGTCGCCGAAATGCGCTCGATGATCTGTTCGGCCGCTTCGCGCTGGAGATTGCCGACGCCGATACAGAGGGTCTGCCGCCAGGCTGCGGCTCCGCTGCCCTCGACGGGCGCTGCCACCTCATCGATGAAGGCCACCGTCGCCTCCCGCAGCGGGCGGCCCAGGACGACGATGTCGTCGAGCCGGGACTCGTCCTGGCTGCCGGCGAGCGGCTCGCTGGCGTGATCAGTGACGGTCGAGCCGCTCAATGCAGCGGCGACGGCGAGCGCCGCGATTCCGAAACCCATGAACGCCCCCAACTGTTCAGCCCGCACGACGCGGGCAGTTGGAGACCAAGTCAAGCCCCGGTTGTGCGGCGAGACGTCTAGTGAACCGCCAGTTCCTCGCCCGGCTGCACGAACTCCGGCCGTCCGCTGACCTCGGCGTAGGTCATGCACAGACCTTCGAAGACGCGGTTCCAGGCGAAGGTCTCGACCGTGTGCACCCGCGCCGCCGCGCCGATGGCCTCGACGTCGCGGGCGAACAGGGCCTCGATGGCCTGGGCGTAGTCGTCGGGGTCGGCGCTCCGGGCCAGCTGGCCCACGTCATTGGTGACCGTCTCGGCCACGCCGCCGGCGTTGACGCCGACGACCGGGCGGCCACAGGCCATGGCCTCCAGCACGATCAGGCCGAAGGGCTCCTTGTCGTTGGCGTGGACGAAGGCGTCGCAGCTGGCGATGATCCGGGCCACGGCCTTCGGGTCGCGCTCGTACGGCAGGGCGATGACGCGGTCTTCGGCGGGCATCCCCTGCCCGGCCCCGACCAGGACCAGGTGATAGGGGGCGCCCAGCTTCTGGACCGCCTCGATCAGGACATCGATATTCTTCTCGCGCGCGGGACGACCGGCGAAGCACAGCAGGCGGGCGCTGGCGGGCAGGCCCAGCCGCTTCAGCAGCCAGTCGCGATCGCGGCGATCGGGGCGGAAGGTGTCGATCTCCACGCCCAGGGGGCGGATGACGATGTCGCGGATGCCGGCCTCTTCAAGGCGGCGGGCGATGAAGCGGCTGGGCGAGATGACGCGGTCGAACTGCCCGAACAGCCGGGCCCAGCGTTTCTCGACCGGCTTCTTGGCCCATTCGCCGAAGTGAAGCGCGGCGAGGCCTGCAGGATCGGAGTGGCAGAAGCCGACGACCGGACAGCCGGCCCTCTGGCCCGCCTCCAGCGCGCCCTGCCCCGGCGTATAGGGATCGCCCGCCTCGATCAGAGACGGCTTCATCGAGGCGACCCAGGCGCCCCAGCGCTTGACCGAACTGGGCCAGCGATAGCCGTCGCCGAACGGCAGCTTGGTCGCGTGCAGCTGGATAATGCCGTCGCGCCCGGCCTTGTGCTGGGCGCCCGGCACGACCAGCGAGTGGGCGACGCCCGGACGGTTCGCCTCCAGCCAGGCCTTCTTGGACAGCAGGTAGCGTTTCACCCCGCCGGAGCGCGGCGCATAGAGCATGGTGGTGTCGACCATGCGCGGACGCGGATCCTGGGTGGACGCCTTCAGAACCCTGAGCGTTTCAGCCACCTCTTCGTCCCAGCCGGGAATGAGCCGCAGCTCACCTTCGTGAACGTCGAGATCGGTCAGGCTCATGGGGTCGTGCTCCGGGGACTGCCGCGGCTGAACGCGCGTCCGGGACTTTGCGATGCGTGCGGACGATTTGGGCCGGGCCATGAAGCGGCCGTAGACCCGCCGACGGTCAAGCTCAAGCCTGATCGTCGGGATCGCCCGGCGACGGGGTGGAGATCCCCCTGCGGGCCAGGGCCTCGCGCAGGAGAATCTCCACCTGGGCGTTGACGGAGCGCAACTCCGCCGCCGCCAGCCGTTCGACCGCCGTCATCACGCCCGCGGAGGCGCGCATCAGGAAGGGTTTGCGGACCCTCGCCACGTCCTAGCCGTAGAGGGTGCCGGTGTTGACCACCGGCTGGGCCTCGCGGTCCGCGCACAGCACGACCAGCAGGTTGGAGACCATGGCGGCCTTGCGGTCCTCGTCCAGATGGACGACCTCGCGCTCGCCCAGATCCCTGAGCGCGCTTTCGACCATGCCCACCGCGCCGCGGACGATCAGGCGACGCGCGGACAGGATGGCCTCGGCCTGCTGGCGACGCAGCATGGCCCCGGCGATTTCCGGCGCATAGGCCAGGTGGGCCAGACGGGCCTCGTCGATGGCGACGCCCGCCACCCTGACCCGGTTGGCCAGTTCGTCGCGCAGGCGTCCGGCCACGTCCTCGGCGTCGGCGCGCAGGGTCAGCTCCTGCTCGACGCCGTCCTGCTCCTCGCCGTGGTCATAGGCGTAGTGGGAGGCGATATCGCGCAGGCCCGTGTCGATCTGGATGTTCACGAAGGCCTGGTAGTCGTCGACATCGAACAGGGCCTGGGCCGAATCCTCGACGCGCCACACGACATTGGCCGCGATTTCGACCGGGCTGCCGCGCTTGTCGTTCACCTTCAGCTTGTCCGAGGTGACGTTCCGGGCGCGAAGCGAAATCTTCTTGCGTGTGTACCAGGGCAGAACCCACCGCAGACCGGTCGTCCGATCCGTGCCGCGATAGGATCCGAACAGCATGATGGCCGCGCCCTCGTTCGGCTGCAGTGCATAAAGGCCGCACAGCAGGAACAGGCCGATAACCGCCAGGACGATGCCGCCGACGACGTAGAGGGCGATCTCAGGCCCTTGCGCCACGGCGACCGGCCCCAGAACGATCAGGCCCAGCCCGACCAGCAGCATCAGTATGCCGTTGGCGGTCTGTGCGGGCCGCTCCTGCGAGATTGTGCGTTGATCGGTCATTGCGCCCTCCTGTTGATATATAAATGATATCACTTTTCAGACCGCGACGCAACGCTTTCAGTGACCTCCGATCACCCGACACATCGCTTTCGGCCTTGCATTCGCCTCAAATTCGCGAAACTTGAGACAGGTCGCGACGCCCCTGTTAGAAGGCGCCCGACGCCCGTGCGCGTGTCCACTTGGGGTGATTTCTCGAATGCGTAGACTGCTTGCGACCGCGGTGGCGCTTGCCCCTCTGATGACGGCCGCAGGAGCGCATGCCGAGGTCGTGATTTCGACCGCCCGCACGACGCCCATCGTCACCTCTCTGGCCACCGGTACGGCGCGCGACGACATCCGCCTCGGCACCGGCGGGTCCATCGCCGTGAACACCGGGGCGGCGATCACGGTCGATTCGAACAACAACATCGATCTGGACAGCGGCACCAATATCACGATGGCCAACTCGGCCGACGGATCGACCGCGATCCTGGTCGGGCCCGGCGCGACCGCAGCGAACATCACCATCGGCGGGACCATCACGGTCACCGACAACATTGACACCTATACCGACACGGACAGCGACGGCGATCTGGACGGCCCGATCGCGGCCGGTTCCAACCGCTACGGCCTGCGTCTGGTCGGCGCCACGGCCCTGACCGGCAACATCCTGGTCGAGAGCAGCGGCGCGATCCTGGCCGAAGGCGCCAATTCGCGCGCCATCTCGATCGAACGCGCCCTGACCGGCACAGTCACCACCTATGGCTCGCTGCGCGCCGTGGGCGACAACGCCATCGCCTATTCCCAGACGGGCAACGTCTCCGGGGCGGTCAATCTTGGCGGTCCTGTCACGGCTCAGGGCCTCGGCGTCAACGCGGTCAACATCCAGGGCGACATCGGCGGGCGCCTGACACTTCAGGGCGACATGGCCGCGACCGGCTATCGCTACACCACCCGCCCCGGCGACACCGCCCTCGCCCTGCTCGACGCCGACGACCTGCTGCAGGGCGGCTCGGCCGTCGTCATCGGCGGCAACGTCGCCCGCGGCGTTGTGCTGGATGTCCGGCCGGCGGACCTGATCACGGACGTCGCCACGAACTCGACCACAACCGACGAGGACGGCGACGGCGTCGCCGACCTGTCGGAGAACAGCTCGGTCATCAACAGCTACGGCGGCGGCGCGGCCCTGACCGTCGGATCCTCCACGCGGGGCATTACCCTGGGCGCCGCCGGAACGACCGCGACCACCAACTACGGCCTGATCAATCGCGGCGTGATCACCGGCGACGGCGTCTATAACAACATCACTGGCCTGGCCATGCAGCTGGGCGTCGCGGGCGGGCAGACCGTCGCCATCGCCGGCGGTGTTCGCAACGAAGGCTCCATCACGGCCCTGGGCCGCGGCGGCGGCGCGACCGCCGTGTCGATCGGCGCCGGCGTCACCACCCCGCGTTTCGACAATATCGGAACGATCACGGCGGGCGTGTCCAGCGAACTGGCCAACTCACCGACGACGGGCGTCAACATCGGGGCCGGCGCCAACCTGCCCATCCTGTTCAACAATGGCGCGATCCTGGCCACGGCGGGCGGCGGCATTTCCAACGTCAACGCGATCCGCGACCAGTCGGGCACCCTGACCTCGATTCAGAACGCCGGCTCCATCACGGCGGCGCTGGCTCCCAATACGGCCGGCGCCGCGCTCACCGGCACGGTGACGGCGATCGACGTCTCCGCCAACACCACGGGCGTCACCTATCGCCAGTACGGCGAGACCAGCACGCCCTCGACGACCGATCCCGACACTGACGGCGACGGAGTGACGGATTCGAACGAGCCCGTGTTGATCGGCGCCGTTCGCTTCGGCTCGGGCGCCGACACCCTGAACCTCGAAAATGGCTTCATGACCGGCGACGTCTCGTTCGGCGCCGGCGCGGACCGGCTGACCATCACGGGCGGCGGCATCCTGACCGGCGCGATCACCGACACCGACGGCCGCCTGGACATCAATGTGACCAACGGCACGCTGGATGCGCGCCAGTTGACCCGCACCAGTGTCACCAGCCTGAACGTCGGCGCGGCGGGCGATCTGATCGTCACGGTCGATCCCGCGACCTCGACCAGCGCCGGCTTCCGCGTCAACGGCACCGCCAATCTGGCGACCGGCGCCGGCCTGGGCGTGCGGTTCAACTCGCTGCTCACAGGGCCCCGGCGGTTCACCGTCATCGACGCCAACACCCTGATCCTCGGCACGATCGACCAGACGGCCGTGCAGGCGAACTCGCCTTATCTTTACGTGGTCAGCGCCGGCGCCGATGTGGCCGCCGGCGACGTCTATATCGATGCCCGTCGCCGCACGGCCGCCGAAGCGAATCTGATCCCGGTCGAGGCCCAGATCTTCGACTCCTTCTACGGGGCGTTGAGCTCCAGCACCGCGCTGCGCGACGCCTTTATCTCGCAAACCGGCCGCGAAGGCTTCATCAACCTGTACGAGCAGCTGCTGCCGGATCATTCGGGCGGCCCGCTGCTTTCGCTGGCGTCCGGCGTGGACGCGGTCACCCGCGCCCTGAGCGGCCGCAACGCCACGGTCGAGCCCGGCGCCACCAGCGCCTGGCTGCAGGAGATCAATTTCTACGCCGACAAGGACAAGACCGACACCTACGGCTTCCGCTCCGAGGGCTTCGGCGTCGCCGGCGGTATCGAGCGCGGTACGGGCCTGGGCGCCATCGGCGTGTCGTTGGCCTTCACCTCGTCGGACATCGAGGATCCCGAGGCCGAGGCCGAGGAAATCCTGTCCGCCAACCTCGTCGAGCTCGGTCTCTACTGGCGGGCCCAGGGCCAGGCCTGGAGCACCTGGGCGCGGGCGGCGGGCGGCTACGCCACCTTCGATTCCACGCGCCAGCTGGTCACGGAGAACATCAACCTCATCAACACCTCCAGCTGGAACGGCTTCACGCTGTCGCTGGGCGGCGGCGCTTCCTACGAGAAGAATTTCGGCCGTCTCAGCATCCGGCCTGAAGCCTATGCCGAGTATTTCTCGCTCAACGAAGACGCCCATACCGAAGCGGGCGCCGAACCCGGCTTCAACCTGAATATCGAAGACCGCAACGGCCACATGTTCACCGGCGTCGCTGCCGTGAACATCGGCTACGGCTTCGGTGAGGACGGCTGGATCCGCCCCGAGGTTCGCCTGGGCTGGCGTCAGAACTTCTCGGTCGATCCGGGCGAGACCATCGCCCGCTTCGCCTCTGGCGGCTCGGCCTTCACCCTGACGCCCGACTCGATCGAAGGCGGCGGCCCGATCGCCGGCTTCCACCTCAGCGTCGGCAACGACCTCGGCAAGATTTCCATCAGCGCCGATGCCGAAATGATCGAGGACTACGTCCGCTACACCCTGCTGCTGCGGGCCAGCTTCCGGTTCTGATCGGGCTCAGTCGCCCGGCAGGGCCTCGACCTTGGGCGACTGGATGATGCCTTTCATGTCGGGCTCGCCGTGGACGACGTACTCGAACGTACCCGAGCCGCCTCCGTTGTACTGAACCTGGAAAGTCCAGACGGAGTCCGCATTGACGGCTCCCATCTTCGCCCAGACGTAGCCGCCGCCCGCGATGTTATGGCGGACCCAACCATTGGCGTCGGGCGCCGGAATCTCTGAAGCCTCTCGACAACCGAAGATCTGGATCGGTTTGGCCTCGGGGTCGACGACCCAGGCCACGGCAGCCATGCAGGACGGATCGAGCAGCGGCATGGCCGGTTCGTCGGCGCCCACCAGCGCCAAGGCTGCAATCAGATGGATCATGTCAGTCCCCTTCCTTCTCGCGCCTGACAGCGCGCGGCGAGAAGAGAGCGAAAACGACGATCGGTCAACTGACGAAGGACGTGGTAGGCGGCGACGGGTTCGAACCGCCGACCCTCTCGGTGTAAACGAGATGCTCTGACCAGCTGAGCTAGCCGCCCTCCACGACGTCTAAGTGCCCGGCGAGCGCTTCGGGTTCAACCCGCTTCAGGCAAAGAAAAGCCTCCCCGCCGGTTGGCGGGGAGGCTGTTCAGGTCAGTGGCTGACGACGGTCGATCCATCGACCGCCGGGGGCGGGGTCGGACCGGGGTTCAGCGGCTCGGCCACCTCGTCCCACTCGACGGCGGTCAGGGAGCCGGTCAGGGCCCACTTCAGCGCCTCGTCAGCCGTCGAGATCGGGATGATCTCCAGCGCGCCCTTCACGTTGTCGGGCACGTCAGCGAGGTCCTTTTCGTTCTCCTGCGGGATCAGCACGGTCTTGACGCCGGAGCGCAGGGCCGCGAGCAGCTTCTCCTTCAGGCCGCCGATGGCCGTGACACGACCCCGCAGGGTGATCTCGCCCGTCATGGCGATATCCTTGCGGATCGGCACGCCGGTCAGGACCGAGACCATGGCCACGGTCATGGCGACGCCGGCGGAAGGGCCGTCCTTGGGCGTGGCGCCGTCCGGAACGTGGACGTGGATGTCGGTCTTCTCGAACACCGGCGGCTTGACGCCGAAGCTGAGCGAGCGCGCCCGGACGTAGGAGGCGGCGGCGGAGATCGACTCCTTCATCACCTCTTTCAGGTTGCCGGTGACGGTCATGCGACCGCGGCCCGGCATCTTGATCGCCTCGATGGTCAGGATTTCGCCGCCGAACTCGGTCCAGGCCAGGCCTGTGACGATGCCGACCTGATCCTCCTCGTCCGTCTCGCCATAGCGGAACTTCTGAACACCCGCGTACTTGGCCAGCTTCTCGGCATCGACCGTGATCGTGGTCGTGCCTTCCTTGGACATCTCGCGCACGGCCTTGCGGGCCAGGCCGCCCAGAGCGCGCTCCAGCGACCGCACCCCGGCCTCCCGGGTGTAGTAGCGGATCAGGTCGCGGATCTGTTCGTCGGGCACCACGAACTCCGCCGGCGTCAGGCCGTTGTCGGACGTGACCTTGGGCAGGACGTGACGCTTGGCGATCTCGACCTTCTCATCCTCGGTGTAGCCGCTGACCCGGATGATCTCCATCCGGTCGATCAGGGGCTGAGGCATGTTCAGGCTGTTGGCCGTGGTGACGAACATGATGTTCGACAGGTCGTAGTCGACCTCCAGATAGTGGTCGCCGAACGCATTGTTCTGCGCCGGATCCAGCACCTCCAGCAGGGCCGAGGACGGATCACCCCTCCAGTCAGCGCCCAGCTTGTCGATCTCGTCCAGCAGGATGAAGGCGTTGGTCGTCTTCACCTTCTTCATCGACTGGATGATCTTGCCCGGCATCGAACCGATATAGGTCCGGCGGTGACCGCGGATCTCGGCCTCGTCGCGCATCCCTCCCAGGGACATGCGGACGTATTCACGACCGGTCGCCTTGGCGATCGACTTGGCCAGCGAGGTCTTGCCGACGCCCGGAGGGCCGACAAGGCACAGGATCGGGCCCTTGAGGCTGTTGGTGCGCGCCTGCACCGCCAGATACTCGATGATCCGTTCCTTGACCTTCTCGAGGCCGTAGTGGTCCTCCTCGAGAATGGCCTCGGCCTTGTTCAGGTCGATGGCCTTCTGCTTGGTCTTGCCCCACGGAATCGCGAGCAGCCAGTCGAGGTAGTTCCGGACCACCTGGATCGCCTTCATCTGCTCGTTCAGATAATATTCGCGCTGGGTCTTCTCCATCTGGCGCTTCACGCGCGAGCGGATCTTCTTCTCGACCTGCAGGACGGATATCTCGCCCTCCATCAGGCCATAGACCTTCTCCAGACGGGCGGGCACGGCGATGGTTTCCAGCAGGCTCTGCTTGTCGGCGATCTTGACGGACAGATGGGCCGCCACGCTGTCGGCCAGCTTGGACGCATCGGTGATCTGGGGGATGGAACTGAGGGCCTCGGGGGGCACCTTCTTGTTCAGCTTCACATAGGATTCGAACTGTTCGACCACGGCGCGCAGCAGGGCCTCGGCCTGGGCGGGTTCACCCAGGTCGTCCTCGATCTCGACGGCCTCGGCCTCGAAATACTCCTCGCGGTCGGTGAAACGGGTCAGGCGGGCGCGGCCCTTGCCCTCGACGAGGACCTTCACGGTGCCGTCCGGCAGCTTCAGCAGTTGCAGCACGGTGGCGAGCACGCCGACCGGATAGATGGCGTCCGGCGACGGATCGTCATCGACGCTGTTCTTCTGGGTGGCCAGCAGGATCTGCTTTTCACCCTTCATGATCTCGTCGAGCGCCCGCACGGATTTCTCGCGCCCTACAAAGAGCGGCACGACCATATGGGGGAAGACGACGATGTCCCGCAGAGGCAGGACGGGCAGAATTTTACTCTCAAACATAATGCGCTCCTGGACCTTCGATCATCTCCGGTCCGCCCGCCCCTGACGCCCCGCGATATGCAGCGACACCCTGGAGAGGCCCGTCGATTCCGACGGCGTTCATGTGAGTATGTGGCCCCTTGGCCCCGGGGTTCAAGCGTCGCCACGGGACGATGCACAGATGCGCGAAGCGACGGTCAAGCTGCACGAACCGTGCAGACACCGAGCCGTCCGGGGTCGGACGACCTCCGCAGGCGCATTCCGGGGCAATGAGACCACACAGACCCCTGTGGCCTGTGCGCCGCAGCCTCATTCACGATCAGCCGCCGAACCCAACCGGAGCCGTTGCGGACGCAACATTGACCGAGATTGGAAGACCTTCTTGCACAGGATCATCACTCTGGCTGCGGCCGCATCCCTGCTGCCGCTGGCCGCCTGCAACCGCGACATCGAGCCTGGGCCGGCCGCCGACGACGCGGCCGCGAGCGCCGACGCGGTGTTCGCCGACAGCGCGGGGTCGGACGCCCAGCCCGACCGGAGCCGATGTCGGTCCGGTGACCGATGAGACCCGCGCCCGGGCCCAGACGGCGGCGGAAGAGACGAATCTCCATCCCAAGCCGCCGACGAACTGACCGATCGGACATGAAAAAGGGGCGGAGCCGCGAAGGCCCTGCCCCTGTTCTCTTGCCTGCGACCCGCCTTATGCGGCGCCGTCGGCGGCCTTTTTCTTCTCGGCGTAGATCAGCAGGGGCTGGGCCTTGCCCTCGATGACCTCGGCATTGACGACGACTTCCTCGACGCCTTCGAAGGTCGGCAGTTCGAACATCGTCTCCAGCAGGATGCCTTCCAGGATGGAACGCAGGCCGCGGGCGCCGGTCTTGCGGGTGATGGCCTTCTTGGCGATCGCATTCAGCGCGTCGTCGGTGAAGGTCAGGGCCACGTTCTCCATCTCGAACAGGCGCTTGTACTGTTTGACCAGGGCGTTCTTCGGCTCGGTCAGGATGGTGACGAGGGCTTCCTCGTCGAGGTCCTCCAGCGTAGCCAGGACGGGCAGACGGCCGATGAACTCCGGGATCAGGCCGAAACGCATCAAATCGTCCGGCTCGACACCCTTGAGGATGTCGCCGGTGCGGCGTTCATCGACGTTCGACACCTTGGCGCCGAAGCCGATCGAGGCCCCTGCCCCGCGGGCAGAGATCACCTTTTCCAGGCCGGCGAAGGCGCCGCCGACGATGAACAGGATGTTGGCGGTGTCGACCTGCAGGAACTCCTGCTGCGGATGTTTGCGGCCGCCTTGCGGAGGCACGGAGGCGACGGTGCCTTCCATGATCTTCAGCAGGGCCTGCTGCACGCCCTCGCCCGAGACGTCGCGGGTGATC